>NZ_LWEH01000294.1 GCF_001635455.1 Vibrio sp. HI00D65 | reverse complement strand
AAGCGAAAGTGAGTGTTTTTGATTTTATTCAACAGCTTGAGGTTGCAGGCGTAACAGTGCGCCCAAACGTTGCAAAAACTGGTAGGTTAAACGGTTTCTCTTTTGTTCTCGGTGGCATCCCATTCAAAGGTTCAGATCTTGGAGATAACTATAAGTGGAGTAAAGACAGCAAATTAAAACAAAATATTATTTATGAGCAAGACAAAGACGGCGGAAAACTTATCGCGGAGTCAGAGCGAATCAAACAGGCAATTAGTGCAGAAAGCAGCAAGGAAGCAACAGCAGATCAAGAGCGGAAGCCAACAAGTCAATCAATCACTAATGAAGATAGCAACAAATCTATCGATACTAGCGGAAGACCATCACAAGGCAGCAAGCAAAATGACAGCGGCAACAGTGGAGTCACGAGAGCAAATGGAGAGGACAGCACAAGTGATTCAAGCAGCGACAAACATGATCGAATCCGAAGCAACGAAAACGGCAGAAACGTTAGCGGAAGCAATGCAGGAGCTAGACAGAAGCAAGCGCAAAAGCAACTTGAAAAGCAGTATTCTGTTGCTCGTTCTGGGCTTAACAAGNGGTCTGATACTGACAACCACATTTCTGATCTCGCAGCCCCAAGCTCTAGCAATAGTAATTCAGCTAAACAGAGTCCTGACCAACTGAAAAAGATCGAGGCTTGGAGACGTCAACACGAAATATTGGGAGCTGATAGTTATAGAATCACTGTAGTTCCTCGAAGTGGCAGCAAGCCTTGGAACATTGGAAAGAATCAAGGAGAAAAAGGCAAAGAACGTTTCTACACTGCGGAAGAGGTCGAGGCTAAGATCCCATTTCTGCGTCAGAAAAACGCGCGAGGGGGCGACATCTATATAACCCCGATTAGCTCAAAATATCATTTTGCAGTAATTGATGATGTTCGAGAAAAAACGCACATGATGTTGGTTAGTGATGGCTTTAAGCCGACATTGGTGCAGGAGTCATCAAAAGACAATAGACAGCTTATTTTTAAGCTACCGAAGGAGGCAGGGGCGCAAGAGGCAGCTGCAGCAAATAAGGTTGTTTTTGATCTCAACAAGAAATATGGAGACCCTAAATTTTCGGGCGCAGTGCATCCGTTTAGAATGGCAGGCTTTAGCAACAAAAAAGCAGGGCGAAACAATGCTTTTACTAAAATTATAAGCAGAGCAAAAGAAGCCTGTAGTCGTGTTTCTGAGCTGCTTGATGAAGCTCGGGGAGAACTAGCAAAGCAGGCAAAAATCAGAGAAGTAAAAGATTTCCCACAGTTTGCGGGAGATGCCGACACGAACTTTAGAAGGGAGTGGGCGAAGCAACACGGTTTGGCTGAGACGATGGTTAAACGAGGGCAATGGCAGACAGTTGATTTGTCAGCGATAGATTATAGAGCGACAGAGCATCTTGTTTTAAGCGGGTTAAGTGTTGATAGAGCAATAGAGATAATGAGTAAAAACTCGCCAGAGCTAGCATCTCGAAAGCATGATG
>NZ_LWEH01000293.1 GCF_001635455.1 Vibrio sp. HI00D65 | reverse complement strand
CATATCAACAACGCTTCAACCGTTCGTAAGCTGGCACAAGATGGTCACGAGATTGTTTATGTCCCTTGTCACCGCAGCCATATGGACTACTTACTGTTGTCTTACGTGCTTTACCATGAAGGCATGGTGCCTCCGCATATCGCTGCAGGTATCAACTTGAATTTCTTCCCTGCCGGTCCGATTTTCCGTCACGGTGGTGCGTTCTTCATTCGTCGTAGCTTTAAAGGTAATAAGCTGTACTCAACGATCTTCCGTGAGTACCTAGCTGAGCTGTTCGCTAAAGGCTACTCGGTAGAATACTTTAGTGAAGGTGGCCGTTCTCGTACCGGTCGTCTGCTACAAGCGAAAACCGGCATGCTAGCGATGACGATTCAGGCAATGCTGCGTGGCATGAACCGCCCAGTAACGTTAGTGCCTGTTTACATCGGCTACGAGCACGTAATGGAAGTAGCGACTTACGCAAAAGAACTACGTGGTAAGCGTAAAGAGAAAGAAAACGCGAGCCTAGTAATTCGTACTATCCGTAAGCTACGTAACTTTGGTAAGGGCTACGTGAACTTCGGTGAGCCGATTCAGCTTAACCAATACCTGAATGAACACTCTCCAGAGTGGACGAAAGACATCGATCCAATGGGCACCAGCAAGCCACAATGGATGACGCCTGTGGTCAATGACTTGGCAACCAAGATGATGACACATATCAACGACGCGGCAGCGACCAACGCACTGACATTATGTGCAACCGCTCTACTTGCGTCACGTCAGCGTGCATTGTCCCGTGACTCTTTGGTTTCTCAAATCAACTGCTACCTGTCTCTACTTAACAATGTGCCTTACTCAGACACATTTACAGTACCGAAAGACAGCGCGGAAGAATTGGTGAAACATGCAGAGTCTCTGAACAAATTCCTGATTGAGTCAGACTCAATGGGTGACATTATTTCACTAGATCGCCACCAATCGATTCTGATGACCTACTACCGTAACAACATCATTCACTTATTCGCACTGCCATCGTTAATTGCTCAGATGACCATTCGTCAGCACGGCCTAACGATCGATGCAATTCAAAAGAATGTTTCGGCAATCTACCCATTCTTGAAGAAAGAGCTATTCCTGAGCTACGACGAAGAGCAGCTTGAAGGTGTGGTTTCGAACATCATCGATGAATTGGTTAGCCAGGGCATGTTAGTTGTGTCTAATAATCAAGTCACCATCAACCAATCGAACAGCCAAGCGCTAATGCTGCTAGGTCGTACGATTTCAGAGACACTTCAGCGTTACTCTATTGCTCTTAACCTCTTGGCAGAGAATCCGGAACTGGATAAATCTGACCTTGAACAGAAGAGTCAAGACATCGCGCAACGTCTTGGTCGCCTGCAAGGTATCAATGCACCTGAGTTTTTTGATAAAGGTGTGTTCGCTTCAATGTTTGCTACGCTCAAACAGCAGCAATACCTGGATAACAACGGTAATTGCGACTTAGAGAAGACTCAGCAGTTCGCCAAGCTTCTTTACTCAATGCTTTACCCAGAAGTTCGCTTGACGATTCAAGAGAGCATCCACCAAGCAGAGTAATTTGTTGGTTCGCTAGCTTTAAGCGCTACGCTGAATACGATCAAAAAAGCACCCATTGTGGGTGCCTTTTTCTATGTGCTCTTGTTATCAAACCATCGCTTACCAGAAGGTAATGAACAAACCTATGGTGACGGCCATTCCTACATAGTTGTTATTGAGGAAGGCTTGAAAACATAAATCTCGATCGCGATGACGCATCAGGTGTTGTTGATAAACAAACAAACCACCTGCTACCAACAGTGCCCAGTAGAAAGTATCACCTAGGTGGTAATGCATGCCTAACGCAATCAACATCGCTAAAGTCACTAACTGCAGTGAGCCAACAATCAACTTATCGAAACGGCCAAACAAAATCGCTGTCGACTTGATACCAATCTTAAGATCATCATCTCGGTCAACCATCGCATATTGAGTGTCGTAAGCGATTGTCCACAGCGCATTGATCATGAAAATAAACCAAACGATACTTGGTAGCTCATTGGTTTGTGCAGCCCATGCCATTGGAATAGCCCAGCTAAACGCTAAACCAAGGAACAACTGTGGAAGATGCGTAAAACGCTTCATGAAAGGATAAATAAACGCTAGACCAACCCCAATAAAAGAGAGCTTAATGGTCAGCGGATTCATGGTCAGCACTAGCAAGAATGAAATCACGGCTAGCACTAAAAAAAGGATAACGGCCTCTTTACTCGACACCAGACCTGACGGCAGTGGGCGCTGCTTGGTGCGCTTTACATGGCCATCCACCTTGCGGTCAGCAAAATCATTTATCACGCAGCCTGCTGAGCGCATTAGCACTACACCTAATACAAATACAACCAAAACATCAAAGTCTGGCATACCTTGTGCGGCGATAATCAGCGACCATAATGTAGGCCAAAGGAGTAACAAGGTACCAATCGGGCGATTCATTCGCGTTAATTGCCAGTACGCTTTCGCTTTGGTGGCAAGCATTTACACACTCTCCTTAGAGTAAATGGGTGATGTGGGTAAAAACAGTTCTGCTACAAGCATCGGTTTATGGTTCATCCATAATCGAGAGCGGCGTGCGAGTAATCGTTCGTCGCCAGCGATAACCCAACCGACTTGTAGCGCGTCTCGCTCGACGTTCTCCGCGCTAAAAACGGTCAACCCTAACGGGACATTACCTTGTTGAGAAAGGTCTGAGTGCTTATCTTCTAATGTCACTCGAGGAATTAAGGTTCGGCCTAATACCCATGGTTCATCATCTCCATTCAAAATTACTTTGCGAAGTAAGCAATCAGACGATGATAAAAGGTATTGCTCATCTTGTTGCACAATTGAGCGTTCTACAACTTGATTGTGAAGCAACTCCACAGACAGGTGTTGGCAACACTTACCCAACTTACGGGAAAGAGAACCTTGCTCCATCAGCCACTCCCTGGTGGTTTCATTAGGAAAATCAAATGTTTCTGTACTTTGCCAATCTACATTCATTAAAGAATTAAGATACAGCGATATTGGCTGATTC
>NZ_LWEH01000292.1 GCF_001635455.1 Vibrio sp. HI00D65 | reverse complement strand
GTCAGTCAGTAGTATTTAGCCTTGGAGGATGGTCCCCCCATATTCAGACAGGATATCACGTGTCCCGCCCTACTCGTTTTCACTGATGATGAGATGTCGACTACGGGGCTATCACCCTTTATTGCGGCACTTTCCAGAGCCTTCGTCTGTCTCATTAAAAGCTTAAGGGCTAATCCAATTTCGCTCGCCGCTACTTTCGGAATCTCGGTTGATTTCTTTTCCTCGGGGTACTTAGATGTTTCAGTTCCCCCGGTTTGCCTCTTGCTGCTATGTATTCACAACAAGATACTTACTTATGTAAGTGGGTTTCCCCATTCGGAAATCCCAGACTCAAATGACTTTTACTGTCTAATCTGGGCTTATCGCAAGTTAATACGTCCTTCATCGCCTCTGACTGCCAAGGCATCCACCGTGTACGCTTAGTCACTTAACCATACAACCCGAAAGGGTCTTAGTGTATGGCAACTAACCAAGGTTTTTGGTTGTAATAAGAAGGGTTAATTCTTATTACGTGTTTGCCGGACTCAATGTGATTCAAATTAGATTTGAATCGAATACAAGACACTTGAATGTGTTTGTGTTGTGTTTATCCAAAGGATAAACATTGAGAACTTTTAATTTGATTAACTCTTAGAGTTAATCAGTCAGCTTTCCAAATTGTTAAAGAGCTAGATATTTCAAAAGAAATAACCATTTTTAAAGATTCTTAAGGAAGAACACTTAAAGATGGTGGAGCTATGCGGGATCGAACCGCAGACCTCCTGCGTGCAAGGCAGGCGCTCTCCCAGCTGAGCTATAGCCCCATCTAAGT
>NZ_LWEH01000291.1 GCF_001635455.1 Vibrio sp. HI00D65 | reverse complement strand
AACAGTGCTCTACCCCCAGTAGTATTCGTCCGAGGCGCTACCTAAATAGCTTTCGGGGAGAACCAGCTATCTCCAGGTTTGATTGGCCTTTCACCCCTAGCCACAAGTCATCCGCTAATTTTTCAACATTAGTCGGTTCGGTCCTCCAGTTGATGTTACTCAACCTTCAACCTGCCCATGGCTAGATCACCTGGTTTCGGGTCTAATCCTAGCAACTATACGCCCAGTTAAGACTCGGTTTCCCTACGGCTCCCCTAAACGGTTAACCTTGCTACTAAAATTAAGTCGCTGACCCATTATACAAAAGGTACGCAGTCACACCACGAAGGTGCTCCTACTGCTTGTACGTACACGGTTTCAGGTTCTATTTCACTCCCCTCACAGGGGTTCTTTTCGCCTTTCCCTCACGGTACTGGTTCACTATCGGTCAGTCAGTAGTATTTAGCCTTGGAGGATGGTCCCCCCATATTCAGACAGGATATCACGTGTCCCGCCCTACTCGTTTTCACTGATGATGAGATGTCGACTACGGGGCTATCACCCTTTATTGCGGCACTTTCCAGAGCCTTCGTCTGTCTCATTAAAAGCTTAAGGGCTAATCCAATTTCGCTCGCCGCTACTTTCGGAATCTCGGTTGATTTCTCTTCCTCGGGGTACTTAGATGTTTCAGTTCCCCCGGTTTGCTTCTTGTTGCTATGTATTCACAACAAGATACTTACTTATGTAAGTGGGTTTCCCCATTCGGAAATCCCAGACTCAAATGACTTTTACTGTCTAATCTGGGCTTATCGCAAGTTAATACGTCCTTCATCGCCTCTGACTGCCAAGGCATCCACCGTGTACGCTTAGTCACTTAACCATACAACCCGAAAGGGTCTTATGTATGGCAACTAACCAAGGTTTTTGGTTGTAATAAGAAGGGTTAGTTCTTATTACGTGTTTGCCGGACTCAATGTGATTCAAATTAGATTTGAATCGAATACAAGACACTTGAATGTGTTTGTGTTGTGTTTATCCAAAAGATAAACATTGAGAACTTTTAATTTGATTAACTCTTAGAGTTAATCAGTCAGCTTTCCAAATTGTTAAAGAGCTAGATATTTCAAAAGAAATAACCATTTTTAAAGATTCTTAAGGAAGAACACTTAAAGATGGTGGAGCTATGCGGGATCGAACCGCAGACCTCCTGCGTGCAAGGCAGGCGCTCTCCCAGCTGAGCTATAGCCCCATCTAAGTCGATATTGGTGGGTCTGAGTGGACTTGAACCACCGACCTCCCGCTTATCAGGCGAGCGCTCTAACCAGCTGAGCTACAGACCCAATATCGTCTCTTTACTTTCTAAACCGTATCAATCTGTGTGGACACTTATCGTGAGTATCTTCGTATAAGGAGGTGATCCAGCCCCAGGTTCCCCTAGGGCTACCTTGTTACGACTTCACCCCAGTCATGAACCACAAAGTGGTGAGCGTCCTCCCCGAAAGGTTAAACTACCCACTTCTTTTGCAGCCCACTCCCATGGTGTGACGGGCGGTGTGTACAAGGCCCGGGAACGTATTCACCGTAGCATTCTGATCTACGATTACTAGCGATTCCGACTTCATGGAGTCGAGTTGCAGACTCCAATCCGGACTACGACGCACTTTTTGGGATTCGCTCACTCTCGCAAGTTCGCTGCCCTCTGTATGCGCCATTGTAGCACGTGTGTAGCCCTACTCGTAAGGGCCATGATGACTTGACGTCGTCCCCACCTTCCTCCGGTTTATCACCGGCAGTCTCCCTGGAGTTCCCGACATTACTCGCTGGCAAACAAGGATAAGGGTTGCGCTCGTTGCGGGACTTAACCCAACATTTCACAACACGAGCTGACGACAGCCATGCAGCACCTGTCTCAGAGCTCCCGAAGGCACGCCTGCGTCTCCGCTGGCTTCTCTGGATGTCAAGAGTAGGTAAGGTTCTTCGCGTTGCATCGAATTAAACCACATGCTCCACCGCTTGTGCGGGCCCCCGTCAATTCATTTGAGTTTTAATCTTGCGACCGTACTCCCCAGGCGGTCTACTTAACGCGTTAGCTCCGAAAGCCACGGCTCAAGGCCACAACCTCCAAGTAGACATCGTTTACGGCGTGGACTACCAGGGTATCTAATCCTGTTTGCTCCCCACGCTTTCGCATCTGAGTGTCAGTATCTGTCCAGGGGGCCGCCTTCGCCACTGGTATTCCTTCAGATCTCTACGCATTTCACCGCTACACCTGAAATTCTACCCCCCTCTACAGTACTCTAGTTCACCAGTTTCAAATGCAGTTCCGAGGTTGAGCCCCGGGCTTTCACATCTGACTTAATGAACCACCTGCATGCGCTTTACGCCCAGTAATTCCGATTAACGCTCGCACCCTCCGTATTACCGCGGCTGCTGGCACGGAGTTAGCCGGTGCTTCTTCTGTTGCTAACGTCAAGAGATGCCGCTATTAACGACACCCCCTTCCTCACAACTGAAAGTACTTTACAACCCGAAGGCCTTCTTCATACACGCGGCATGGCTGCATCAGGCTTTCGCCCATTGTGCAATATTCCCCACTGCTGCCTCCCGTAGGAGTCTGGACCGTGTCTCAGTTCCAGTGTGGCTGATCATCCTCTCAGACCAGCTAGGGATCGTCGCCTTGGTGAGCCATTACCTCACCAACTAGCTAATCCCACCTAGGCATATCTTGACGCGAGAGGCCCGAAGGTCCCCCTCTTTGGCCCATAGGCATTATGCGGTATTAGCCATCGTTTCCAATGGTTATCCCCCACATCAAGGCAATTTCCTAGGCATTACTCACCCGTCCGCCGCTCGACGCCGTTATCGTTCCCCGAAGGTTCAGATAACTCGTTTCCGCTCGACTTGCATGTGTTAGGCCTGCCGCCAGCGTTCAATCTGAGCCATGATCAAACTCTTCAATTTAAGATTTTGGTGACTCAACGAATACTGACTTCAAAACTACAAAAAGTAATTCTAAAGCTATTACCATTCCAACAGAATGATAATGAATTGACTGTGCCGATAATAAATTATCGATTGGTCACTCAGTTCATTGAAATCAATGTGATTCCTAAGAATCAATTTTGATATTCATCAATGAGTGCCCACACAGATTGATAGGTTTAAATTGTTAAAGAGCTTTGCTATCAACGCTTTAGCGTCAAAGCGGATGCGTATAATACGCGACTGACTGTTGAAGTCAACATAAAACTCTAAGTTTATTTAGAACTTTATGGTGACTTGCTTAATTACTAAGCAAAGTCGAAATTAAAGCCTGGCGATGTCCTACTCTCACATGGGGAAGCCCCACACTACCATCGGCGCTATTGTGTTTCACTTCTGAGTTCGGCATGGAATCAGGTGGGTCCACAATGCTATGGTCGCCAAGCGAATTTTGCTTTTACTTTCAGCTTTTTTAAAAACTGAAGGCAAAATAATCTGGAAAGCTTATTAAAAGTCTTATCTCTTCAAACTCATTCAAGCGTTTGTATCTTTGAGTCCATCAAAACCCCTTGGGTGTTGTATGGTTAAGCCTCACGGGCAATTAGTACAGGTTAGCTCAACGCCTCACAGCGCTTACACACCCTGCCTATCAACGTTCTAGTCTTGAACAACCCTTTAGGACGCTTAAAGCGTCAGGGAAAACTCATCTCAGGGCTCGCTTCCCGCTTAGATGCTTTCAGCGGTTATCGATTCCGAACTTAGCTACCGGGCAATGCCATTGGCATGACAACCCGAACACCAGAGGTTCGTCCACTCCGGTCCTCTCGTACTAGGAGCAGCCCCCTTCAATTTTCCAACGCCCACGGCAGATAGGGACCGAACTGTCTCACGACGTTCTAAACCCAGCTCGCGTACCACTTTAAATGGCGAACAGCCATACCCTTGGGACCGAC
>NZ_LWEH01000290.1 GCF_001635455.1 Vibrio sp. HI00D65 | reverse complement strand
CAGCTCCTGCCGCATCACCTTGATTGTTTAGTGTCGCACCCTTATTTGTGTGATGCAGGAACACGAACGCCGCCCCTGTGTGTTTAGCAATGTACTCAAAAACACTGATTAACACTGTCATGTTGCCGTTGTCGTTTTCGTTCGTCTGGTGCGCTCTAGCCAAGGTATCAAGGAAGACCAAGCGGTAGCCCCTGTATTGCTCGATCATCTCATCTGCTAAAGCAAGGTTTGGCGAACCATCTGGGCGCACTAAATCAAGCATTCTTTCGCCCACAATTGAGATAAAGCTGATCTGTTCATCCATCAAGCAGACGTCATCTGGTGTCATGTTGTAATGCTTAATCAAAGAATGAACTCGATGCGCTACTACATCTGCCTGATCTTCTGCTGTCACAAAGGCAACTTTTTGAGATGCCTCTAGCGGCTTTATATCAAGCCCTAGAAGGTCTTTCCCTGTAAACAGGTCGAAACATACACCAAGACTAAAAAAGCCTTTACCAGTTGAACCGGGCGCAACAATAGAGGCAACCGAACCAGCAAGCACACTAGAAAACACCTTATCTAGCTCTGGCAGCTCTTTGACACAGTTTATTGCTCTAATTCGTGTGTTTGTGTTGTAAGGAGAGAACACACTAGGTGGCTTTTTCTCTGTGTTCTCACTCATAGCTGTACCTCTATGTTTTTCTTGAAGCCAACCTTTTGGACTAGCGATACAGCAGCATCGAGAGACTTAAAAACCCTTTCAATGTTTGAGCGAGCTTTGACACAAACAATGTTGTCTCCCTGCTTTGATACGAAATGCACGTGAAATTCATTACCCTTCATTGGTACTGATGTAATCACTGCTTTTTTTAGTGCTCCTTGGTCAAACAACAACCTAATTCTATCTTGTTCTAAATTCATATTTATTTGTTTGTTTTTTAAATTTATACACATAGGTTAATAATTATTTTTAGCTTCAGCAACCCCCAAACAAGGAAAAACACAACAAATTTCTCAGGGGGTTTCCCCTGTGCTAAAGTATCGAGTTACATAACCCCGTTACATGGTAAGTCGCCACAATGAAAAAAGAAAAAATGCTACGCATCAATGAGGTGTCACAGGTTACACAAATAAGCAGAAATACACTGTATCGATATATGAGAAACGATACACTACCTTACACAGAATTAGACGGCGTTAGATTCATCAAGGCTAAAGACTTAAAGCTCATAAAGCCAAACAATAAAAGAAATAGAAACAATGATGAAAGCGTATTGAAAGAGCTCAAGGAACTCAAAGAAGAGGTAAAGAGCCTACATGTAACCGTTACAAAATTGACACACCTATTAACCCAAAAGGAAGGCGTAACAGTTACACCAAAGGTTACACAAATCGATACACAAAAGGTTACACAGAAAAGTTACAACGGCAATTACGAACAAAGAAAGCAAGCAGTAAGAGACAAGCTATTCCCCATCCTTGATGCCTACAAGGAAAAAGGGCAGGGATACCCATCTACAAAAGATTTAGCGATTGAAGCAGATATAAGCCGTGGCACTTGCAGAAAGTACCGCAGCGAGTGGGAAGAATTGCAGGAAAAGGGGTCTATTTAACATATAGTACCTATTACGCACCACTCGATCAGACTTCACTTTAAAAAGGGCCTCAAAGCTCTTTTTTTACATCTAAAGTGCAGAAATACTCCCGAAAAAATCAGATGTAACTTTTTCAAATATGAGCACACATTTAAAAAAAATACATTCGTCAATAAATCGCATCAGTACGCTTAAAATAGTATGTTTACAATAAAGAAATGAGTGTTTTATATCACGTAGGTGCTCTACTTAATGTCGGGGCTATCTGGTACACGTTCGATCAGATATTTAGTATTGGTGACAACTTTGAACGACCAACTTGGAAAAGTATGCCAGATACAAAATTTGAGACGCCGATAAGGGAATCATACAGTCTGAGTGATCTAGCGAGTGACATATTCGATATGATTGAGGACTTGATACCACCACCAACGTTCTGGGACAAAGTCGAGTATTTATACGACTCAACAGTTGGGGCGGTTGTTGAAAGCATCGTTTTAAATGTGGCGCTGTTATTCTTATAGAAAAAAGGGCTTACAGCCCTTTTTTGATGCGTGGTGATTGCGGCTTTACTTTGCTGTCACCGCCTGACTTTGGCAGTTTCACACCGCCAATCATTGGCTCTCGCTCGATCTTCTCGCCGTACTTCGCTTTTAGCTTTTCACTCGTTCTAGCACAGTAATCATTAACATCATGCTTTCGAGATGCTAGCTCTGGCGAGTTTTTACTCATTATCTCTATTGCTCTATCAACACTTAACCCGCTTAAAACAAGATGCTCTGTCGCTCTATAATCTATCGCTGACAAATCAACTGTCTGCCATTGCCCTCGTTTAACCATCGTCTCAGCCAAACCGTGTTGCTTCGCCCACTCCCTTCTAAAGTTCGTGTCGGCATCTCCCGCAAACTGTGGGAAATCTTTTACTTCTCTGATTTTTGCCTGCTTTGCTAGTTCTCCCCGAGCTTCATCAAGCAGCTCAGAAACACGACTACAGGCTTCTTTTGCTCTGCTTATAATTTTAGTAAAAGCATTGTTTCGCCCTGCTTTTTTGTTGCTAAAGCCTGCCATTCTAAACGGATGCACTGCGCCCGAAAATTTAGGGTCTCCATATTTCTTGTTGAGATCAAAAACAACCTTATTTGCTGCAGCTGCCTCTTGCGCCCCTGCCTCCTTCGGTAGCTTAAAAATAAGCTGTCTATTGTCTTTTGATGACTCCTGCACCAATGTCGGCTTAAAGCCATCACTAACCAACATCATGTGCGTTTTTTCTCGAACATCATCAATTACTGCAAAATGATATTTTGAGCTAATCGGGGTTATATAGATGTCGCCCCCTCGCGCGTTTTTCTGACGCAGAAATGGGATCTTAGCCTCGACCTCTTCCGCAGTGTAGAAACGTTCTTTGCCTTTTTCTCCTTGATTCTTTCCAATGTTCCAAGGCTTGCTGCCACTTCGAGAAACTACAGTGATTCTATAACTATCAGCTCCCAATATTTCGTGTTGACGTCTCCAAGCCTCGATCTTTTTCAGTTGGTCAGGACTCTGTTTAGCTGAATTACTATTGCTAGAGCTTGGGGCTGCGAGATCAGAAATGTGGTTGTCAGTATCAGACCACTTGTTAAACCCAGAACGAGCAACAGAATACTGCTTTTCAAGTTGCTTTTGCGCTTGCTTCTGTCTAGCTCCTGCATTGCTTCCGCTAACGTTTCTGCCGTTTTCGTTGCTTCGGATTCGATCATGTTTGTCGCTGCTTGAATCACTTGTGCTGTCCTCTCCATTTGCTCTCGTGACTCCACTGTTGCCGCTGTCATTTTGCTTGCTGCCTTGTGATGGTCTTCCGCTAGTATCGATAGATTTGTTGCTATCTTCATTAGTGATTGATTGACTTGTTGGCTTCCGCTCTTGATCTGCTGTTGCTTCCTTGCTGCTTTCTGCACTAATTGCCTGTTTGATTCGCTCTGACTCCGCGATAAGTTTTCCGCCGTCTTTGTCTTGCTCATAAATAATATTTTGTTTTAATTTGCTGTCTTTACTCCACTTATAGTTATCTCCAAGATCTGAACCTTTGAATGGGATGCCACCGAGAACAAAAGAGAAACCGTTTAACCTACCAGTTTTTGCAACGTTTGGGCGCACTGTTACGCCTGCAACCTCAAGCTGTTGAATAAAATCAAAAACACTCACTTTCGCTTTGATGGCTTCATCTATAATCTTCTGCAAGATTAGACGCTGCGGTGCTTCACCCGTTCTAGCTGACATTTGTATTTCCTTTTGCTTTGCTTGTTTTCTTGGTGTCTTACGCTTGGTTTTGTTTCCGTTTTTATCTAGCTCAAAGTAGCCCGCTGTAAGCGTCAAATCTAACTCTCTCTCGATCACCTGCGTTGCTTCTATTGCGTTAAAGACGTCTTTTCGACCGTGCCACAATGAGCCGTCCAGACCTATTCTTGAAGCTATTATATGAACATGGTCTTTATCTGTATCATTGTGCCTAACTGCAACAAATTGATGCTTAGAAGTATCTAAACTCATCTCCTTTAAGAACAAGTTCACAGCCCGATCCCATCTTCCAGAATCTAACTTTTCACCCTCTGGAAGTGATAGAGATGTATGCCAGACAGGGCTTTTGACGTTATCACGTAACGCTCTGGAAACTGAAAACTCTCTCGCTAAATCTCGCGCACCTCTCCCGCTTACATTTCCTGCGACAACCTCTGGCTTTTTATCTCCAGTTCGATCTTTACCCTCATCAAAGACATAGTTTAAAACCCCTCTAAACCCATCCCCGCGATTAACACTAGCTTTCATGACTTATAGTTATGTTTAAAAGTGCGAGTCTAATCTCGTTAACTAAGTTAAAAACTGATGCTGTAGACGGCTCGTTTTTAAGATTGTAAGCATGAGCAAGTTGATTCAAGTTTGAGCTTAATCTCGCTAATTGTTCAAACTGACTTTGGGCAATTGGATTAACTTTCTTGTACTCTAATTTTTTGCCCAATGCTGCATTTCTAACATTGTCGGCAAGCTGCTTTTGCTTTGCTTGATCTGCAATCGGCAGGTCGATTTTAAAGTTGTCGGCAAGCTGTCTTTGCTCACTCTGAGTAAGATAGACACTTAGTCTAATATTTCGTTTTTCTGTCATGTTATTTCATTTGTTTAATCTCTTTCTGTGTTGGGGCTAAAGCACACAGCCGCCGCCCCACTACGCTACGCTCCGCCATGGCGGAAAATACAAAAGCCCGTGGCTTTTGATGAAGCCCACTGCAAGTGCAAGGCAAACCCAGCGCAGCGACTTGGGGTGCAGGACTGCCGGAGGCAAGTCATACCTTGCTCCCTGCCGATAATCACGACTTAGCGCGTGGTTTGCGTGGCTTGGTGATGCCGACAGCTCTTAACTTTGACTCAATAGTTTTCATTGACTCCCAAAGCTCCNCCCTTTCTGTTTCAGTCAGCAATTCTAAGTGTGATTCGTGTGCTGATGCCGCTAATTTTACATGAGATAAGAATGCACCTTTCTCTCTTAAAACTGCTTTCTCTTGCTCTGCTTCAAACAGAACATTGATGTAGTCTTCGACCTCTGCAATCTCTTCATTCGTTGCGCCTTTCTCTTTCAGTTCCTCAATAACTTTTGGAACAAATTTCTTATCGTAAGCGATGCTTGGAATGTCCGATTTTCGGAACTTTCCGAGCTGAATCTTTTGCGGTTTCTTTGTCTCTTTACAATAGAACGAGCGGATCATCTTGATCATTTCATGACCTGTGCGCCCAGTGGTTTTAAAAATCATACTCATAGTCCTGTGGTTACCTTTTCTATAAATATATGGTTTCAAATAAACCATGTCAAGTGAAACCATGGTGTTATTTTTAATTATTTTTACGAAACCATGGTGTCAAATTTAAGTGTATAATATGGTGTCAATTATTTTTGCAAATGTGAAACCATGGTTTTATTTATTTGACTTTTGCTTGAAACTATGGTGTCAGATTTTCTATCAAAAATGACACCAGTTTGAAAAGTTTTTCTAAATGAGTACCCCCCCACTGGATTTTTAATTTCATGAAAGTTTGGAAAGGGCACGAAAAAAAATGATCTGAAAATCAGTTTTTGGTGGTTTTTGGTGATACTTGGTGGTTTTGGGTGGTTTTTGAGGGATTTGTTGGATCAACAAAGAAGTCCTCTTCAATCCATCATCATTTACGTGATAAGTGACACTGTCACATTTAATGACTATTATTTCAATAAAGCTATGAATTTCACAATTGCACTCAAAGCAGCACTTAGAAGACTGGCATCTAGATACATCAAGCTAGAGTCAACACTGAACGATCCAACTGCGACAGTCTTTCAAATCAAAATGGCAAAAGAAGGTTACTTCAAAGCTCTTGCAGAGTTAGACGAAGTAATCAGAGAGATACAATCACCCAAGGGTGACACAGATGAGGTGTCAGCAATTATGCTTCACGCAATGGATGAGGTCAGAGGAATGCTGGGCGTAATCTTCGCATTGTCTCAAAGCTCTCTAGCGGGACGAACAACACCGATCGAGGGGGTCGCAGACGGCTTCATGCTAAGAACATTAAGCCGCCACATTTACGATCTAGATGAATACGCAACAAGCCTAGAAACAAATCAATTCACAAAAACGCTCCTAGACGCTGTCAGAGGCGAGCAATTCAAAAATGTAAGCAAAGCCCCGTCTTTGCGCTAAACTCCTTGTCTTGCGCTTTCAGCGCGCTAATAAGGCTACGTTTCGCTCCGCTTCACTAGGCTCTTTAAAACGCGAAGGCGTTTTATCTTTCTCGCCCCTTGGGGGGCGTCTGTGTGCAACCGTAGGTTGCCCTTCTTTAGGAATCTTTGATTCCGTTATTTAATAGAGATTTTTAATCTCTATTAATAGAGATTAATAGAGATTAATAGAGAGATTTTTGGCAAAACGCTGTAAGCCTTATGCAGTAAGGCTTCAAGGGGTGTTTGATAAAGAAAAAAGTCTACCGCTATCCCGATCAAAGTCTACCGCTATCCCGATCAAAGTCTACCGCTATCCCGACTGTTTATATAACCAGTAAAAAAAATAGCGGCGACTTTAAAAGTCTACCGCTATCCCGACCCTAAATATTTGTTTTATTAGGATTTAGCTGTTCTGGTTTTCTTTCTTGAAACAACAAGTGCTAGCTTTGCCCCTCTCCCATCTGTCTCTATGTTCCAGAGTGGCAGCTTATTGACTTGTTTTATAGCTACCATCAGTTGACCTCGCCGCTTTGACAACCTCTTTTTAACTGTATCTTTATCTTCGCTTTCTGCCTTTTTTACGTCTCGGCTGTCGTTGTAAATAAGACTTAACAGCTCATCGGCTTTTAAGCGTCTATTCTTCTCCCCTGCACGTACGCGAGCGCAAAGTTTGTCATGCAACGCTCTAGCAAGATCAGAATCTAGCGTGTGTCTCTCTCTTCTGTCTGAGTATATGTAGTCCCCAAACGGTGCCCAGATAGAGTGCGCTGATAATGCGTTTATATGTATCGAAACCTCGTTTGTGTCCTTATCCATGTTGAAAGACAACATGTTAGAACCTCCAAATATTTCCTTTTTGTTTTCCAAAAAGAAAGAGGTTGATGATAGACGTTTAAGCGATGAAATTAACCACTTGTAATCACTCCCACCTGTGCTGCGCCCAATATCAGTTAACAGCTCATTGCAAGTTGTCTTGATGTTCAGTGTGGGAAGCCTTTCAATGCTCAATTCTGCTCTTTGAGATGGCTTGTAGCCCTTTAACTCAGACTTTAAGCCCTCGGGTGTACGTGCGGGGTTAACTAGATATTCCTTTTGCTCCATAGTGTTTACATGACTGCGAGCAATCGAAAGAATACACAGCATCAAATCTTGATCAGCAACGTCGAGTTGATTGAACATTCTGATTGTCACTGTGACGTCTTCAAATTCTCTAACCCACTCAACCGCTTTTTTTCTGCGTCCTGCTGAGATCGGTGTGAATATATCAGAGTAGAATAAGCGTGGGTGCTGTCTCGCAGCTATATGCCTGATAGTCATGCGATCACCCATTGCCGTATTCTCCCGCGTCATTGAAATCAAAAGAGCGAGAATTTTTTACAGCAGTCAAACAACCACTTTCGCTTCGTTCTAGCAACATATCAGGGTTACTTTTGGAATAATTGACCTTTGAGCTATGCAGCCAAATGTAATTATGACGCTCCACCGTGCGACCAATGTCAGCGGCATCCTCTTCCGTAATTTTTGATAAATTGAGCTGACATCGAATGTTGTCAGTTATTGCAGCTGCGCCTCGTGCAGCTCCTGCCGCATCACCTTGATTGTTTAGTGTCGCACCCTTATTTGTGTGATGCAGGAACACGAACGCCGCCCCTGTGTGTTTAGCAATGTACTCAAAAACACTGATTAACACTGTCATGTTGCCGTTGTCGTTTTCGTTCGACTGGTGCGCTCTAGCCAAGGTATCAAGGAAGACCAAGCGGTAGCCCCTGTATTGCTCGATCATCTCATCTGCTAAAGCAAGGTTTGGCGAACCATCTGGGCGCACTAAATCAAGCATTCTTTCGCCCACAATTGAGATAAAGCTGATCTGTTCATCCATCAAGCAGACGTCATCTGGTGTCATGTTGTAATGCTTAATCAAAGAATGAACTCGATGCGCTACTACATCTGCCTGATCTTCTGCTGTCACAAAGGCAACTTTTTGAGATGCCTCTAGCGGCTTTATATCAAGCCCTAGAAGGTCTTTCCCTGTAAACAGGTCGAAACATACACCAAGACTAAAAAAGCCTTTACCAGTTGAACCGGGCGCAACAATAGAGGCAACCGAACCAGCAAGCACACTAGAAAACACCTTATCTAGCTCTGGCAGCTCTTTGACACAGTTTATTGCTCTAATTCGTGTGTTTGTGTTGTAAGGAGAGAACACACTAGGTGGCTTTTTCTCTGTGTTCTCACTCATAGCTGTACCTCTATGTTTTTCTTGAAGCCAACCTTTTGGACTAGCGATACAGCAGCATCGAGAGACTTAAAAACCCTTTCGATGTTTGAGCG
>NZ_LWEH01000289.1 GCF_001635455.1 Vibrio sp. HI00D65 | reverse complement strand
CGTGAAGTTATCTGCNTTGGGCCGTCATTTTGAGCGTTATAAGTTGGTGTATCGCTGTCAACCGCCGTCGCATTGTCGCTATCGGTCGCCGTTAGGCTCACCGCTGGCAGTGTCTCGCCTGCATTCACCGCGTCAATACCCGCTTGCGTCAGTACCACATCGGTGCCGCTGATCGCGTAGTAACCATCGGTGTTTGTGCCCGGCGTGAAGGCCACACTTGGTGTGCCGTCTTCTTCATCCGNCGCCGTGAACGTCGCCACCACGGTATCTACCGCCGCGTCGTTTTCATTGAACGCTGCCTCTGCCACCACATCGATGGTTGGGCCGTCATTTTGAGCGTTATAAGTTGGTGTATCGCTGTCAACCGCCGTCGCATTGTCGCTATCGGTCGCCGTTAGGCTCACCGCTGGCAGTGTCTCGCCTGCATTCACCGCGTCAATACCCGCTTGCGTCAGTACCACATCGGTGCCGCTGATCGCGTAGTAACCATCGGTGTTTGTGCCCAGCGTGAAGGCCACACTTGGTGTGCCGTCTTCTTCATCCGACGCCGTGAACGTCGCCACCACGGTATCTACCGCCGCGTCGTTTTCATTGAACGCTGCCTCTGCCACCACATCGATGGTTGGGCCGTCATTTTGAGCGTTATAAGTTGGTGTATCGCTGTCAACCGCCGTCGCATTGTCGCTATCGGTCGCCGTTAGGCTAACCGCTGGCAGTGTCTCGCCTGCATTCACCGCGTCAACACCCGCTTGCGTCAGTACCACATCGGTGCCGCTGATCGCGTAGTAACCATCGGTGTTTGTGCCCGGCGTGAAGGCCACACTTGGTGTGCCGTCTTCTTCATCCGACGCCGTGAACGTCGCCACCACGGTATCTACCGCCGCGTCGTTTTCATTGAACGCTGCCTCTGCCACCACATCGATGATTGGGCCGTCATTTTGAGCGTTATAAGTTGGTGTATCGCTGTCAACCGCCGTCGCATTGTCGCTATCGGTCGCCGTTAGGCTCACCGCTGGCAGTGTCTCGCCTGCATTCACCGCGTCAACACCCGCTTGCGTCAGTACCACATCGGTGCCGCTGATCGCGTAGTAACCATCGGTGTTTGTGCCCGGCGTGAAGGCCACACTTGGTGTGCCGTCTTCTTCATCCGACGCCATGAACGTCGCCACCACGGTATCTACCGCCGCGTCGTTTTCATTGAACGCTGCCTCTGCCACCACATCGATGGTTGGGCCGTCATTTTGAGCGTTATAAGTTGGTGTATCGCTGTCAACCGCCGTCGCATTGTCGCTATCGGTCGCCGTTAGGCTCACCGCTGGCAGTGTCTCGCCTGCATTCACCGCGTCAACACCCGCTTGCGTCAGTACCACATCGGTGCCGCTGATCGCGTAGTAACCATCGGTGTTTGTGCCCGGCGTGAAGGCCACACTTGGTGTGCCGTCTTCTTCATCCGACGCCGTGAACGTCGCCACCACGGTATCTACCGCCGCGTCGTTTTCATTGAACGCTGCCTCTGCCACCACATCGATGGTTGGGCCGTCATTTTGAGCGTTATAAGTTGGTGTATCGCTGTCAACCGCCGTCGCATTGTCGCTATCGGTCGCCGTTAGGCTCACCGCTGGCAGTGTCTCGCCTGCATTCACCGCGTCAACACCCGCTTGCGTCAGTACCACATCGGTGCCGCTGATCGCGTAGTAACCATCGGTGTTTGTGCCCGGCGTGAAGGCCACACTTGGTGTGCCGTCTTCTTCATCCGACGCCGTGAACGTCGCCACCACGGTATCTACCGCCGCGTCGTTTTCATTGAACGCTGCCTCTGCCACCACATCGATGGTTGGGCCGTCATTTTGAGCGTTATAAGTTGGTGTATCGCTGTCAACCGCCGTCGCATTGTCGCTATCGGTCGCCGTTAGGCTCACCGCTGGCAGTGTCTCGCCTGCATTCACCGCGTCAACACCCGCTTGCGTCAGTACCACATCGGTGCCGCTGATCGCGTAGTAACCATCGGTGTTTGTGCCCGGCGTGAAGGCCACACTTGGTGTGCCGTCTTCTTCATCCGACGCCGTGAACGTCGCCACCACGGTATCTACCGCCGCGTCGTTTTCATTGAACGCTGCCTCTGCCACCACATCGATGGTTGGGCCGTCATTTTGAGCGTTATAAGTTGGTGTATCGCTGTCAACCGCCGTCGCATTGTCGCTATCGGTCGCCGTTAGGCTCACCGCTGGCAGTGTCTCGCCTGCATTCACCGCGTCAACACCCGCTTGCGTCAGTACCTCTCCGTTATACCCAATCGCGGCTTCCCCCTAGATGTTTGTGCCCGGCGTGAAGGCCACACTTGGCGTGCCGTCTTCTTCATCCGACGCCGTGAACGTCGCCACCACGGTATCTACCGCAGCGTCGTTTTCATTGAACGCTGCCTCTGCCACCCCATCG
>NZ_LWEH01000288.1 GCF_001635455.1 Vibrio sp. HI00D65 | reverse complement strand
TCCACGCCGTAAACGATGTCTACTTGGAGGTTGTGGCCTTGAGCCGTGGCTTTCGGAGCTAACGCGTTAAGTAGACCGCCTGGGGAGTACGGTCGCAAGATTAAAACTCAAATGAATTGACGGGGGCCCGCACAAGCGGTGGAGCATGTGGTTTAATTCGATGCAACGCGAAGAACCTTACCTACTCTTGACATCCAGAGAAGCCAGCGGAGACGCAGGCGTGCCTTCGGGAGCTCTGAGACAGGTGCTGCATGGCTGTCGTCAGCTCGTGTTGTGAAATGTTGGGTTAAGTCCCGCAACGAGCGCAACCCTTATCCTTGTTTGCCAGCGAGTAATGTCGGGAACTCCAGGGAGACTGCCGGTGATAAACCGGAGGAAGGTGGGGACGACGTCAAGTCATCATGGCCCTTACGAGTAGGGCTACACACGTGCTACAATGGCGCATACAGAGGGCAGCGAACTTGCGAGAGTGAGCGAATCCCAAAAAGTGCGTCGTAGTCCGGATTGGAGTCTGCAACTCGACTCCATGAAGTCGGAATCGCTAGTAATCGTAGATCAGAATGCTACGGTGAATACGTTCCCGGGCCTTGTACACACCGCCCGTCACACCATGGGAGTGGGCTGCAAAAGAAGTGGGTAGTTTAACCTTTCGGGGAGGACGCTCACCACTTTGTGGTTCATGACTGGGGTGAAGTCGTAACAAGGTAGCCCTAGGGGAACCTGGGGCTGGATCACCTCCTTATACGAAGATATTCACGATAAGTGTCCACACAGATTGATACGGTTTAGAAAGTAAAGAGACGAAGAACTCCCAAGTTCTTCAATCCAGTGTCCCGTTCGTCTAGAGGCCTAGGACACCGCCCTTTCACGGCGGTAACAGGGGTTCGACTCCCCTACGGGATACCATTGGGTCGTTAGCTCAGTTGGTAGAGCAGTTGACTTTTAATCAATTGGTCGCAGGTTCGAATCCTGCACGACCCACCATTCTTTCTCCACGAAGGAATTAAAACTTTTAGTGGGCGATTAGCTCAGTTGGGAGAGCACCTGCCTTACAAGCAGGGGGTCACTGGTTCGAGCCCGGTATCGCCCACCATTTCCTCCCAAGGAAATAAAATGTGGGGCTATAGCTCAGCTGGGAGAGCGCCTGCCTTGCACGCAGGAGGTCTGCGGTTCGATCCCGCATAGCTCCACCATTCCTTCCATAAGGAATTAAAACTTTATGGGCGATTAGCTCAGTTGGGAGAGCACCTGCCTTACAAGCAGGGGGTCACTGGTTCGAGCCCGGTATCGCCCACCATCTTTAAGCATTCTTACGAGTGTGTTTAAAAATGGTTTCGAAAGCTTTATTGCTAACGAAAGCAAGCTCTTTAACAATTTGGAAAGCTGACTGATTAACTCTAAGAGTTAATCAAATTAAAAGTTCTCAATGTTTATCCTTTGGATAAACACAACACAAACACATTCAAGTGTCTTGTATTCAAAATTGAGTCCGGCAAACACGTAATAAGAACTAACCCTTCTTATTACAACCAAAAACCTTGGTTGCTATTTTGTCTTCACTTTGAAAAGTGAAAGCAAACAGTCATACACTAAGACCCTTTCGGGTTGTATGGTTAAGTGACTAAGCGTACACGGTGGATGCCTTGGCAGTCAGAGGCGATGAAGGACGTATTAACTTGCGATAAGCCCAGATTAGACAGTAAAAGTCATTTGAGTCTGGGATTTCCGAATGGGGAAACCCACTTACATAAGTAAGTATCTTGTTGTGAATACATAGCAACAAGAGGCAAACCGGGGGAACTGAAACATCTAAGTACCCCGAGGAAGAGAAATCAACCGAGATTCCGAAAGTAGCGGCGAGCGAAATTGGATTAGCCCTTAAGCTTTTAATGAGACAGACGAAGGCTCTGGAAAGTGCCGCAATAAAGGGTGATAGCCCCGTAGTCGACATCTCATCATCAGTGAAAACGAGTAGGGCGGGACACGTGATATCCTGTCTGAATATGGGGGGACCATCCTCCAAGGCTAAATACTACTGACTGACCGATAGTGAACCAGTACCGTGAGGGAAAGGCGAAAAGAACCCCTGTGAGGGGAGTGAAATAGAACCTGAAACCGTGTACGTACAAGCAGTAGGAGCACCTTCGTGGTGTGACTGCGTACCTTTTGTATAATGGGTCAGCGACTTAATTTTAGTAGCAAGGTTAACCGTTTAGGGGAGCCGTAGGGAAACCGAGTCTTAACTGGGCGTACAGTTGCTAGGATTAGACCCGAAACCAGGTGATCTAGCCATGGGCAGGTTGAAGGTTGAGTAACATCAACTGGAGGACCGAACCGACTAATGTTGAAAAATTAGCGGATGACTTGTGGCTAGGGGTGAAAGGCCAATCAAACCTGGAGATAGCTGGTTCTCCCCGAAAGCTATTTAGGTAGCGCCTCGGACGAATACTACTGGGGGTAGAGCACTGTTAAGGCTAGGGGGTCATCCCGACTTACCAACCCTTTGCAAACTCCGAATACCAGTAAGTACTATCCGGGAGACACACGGCGGGTGCTAACGTCCGTCGTGGAGAGGGAAACAACCCAGACCGCCAGCTAAGGNCCCAAAGTATAGCTAAGTGGGAAACGATGTGGGAAGGCTCAGACAGCCAGGATGTTGGCTTAGAAGCAGCCATCATTTAAAGAAAGCGTAATAGCTCACTGGTCGAGTCGGCCTGCGCGGAAGATGTAACGGGGCTAAGCTATACACCGAAGCTGCGGCTACGTACTTATGTGCGTGGGGTAGGGGAGCGTTCTGTAAGCCGTTGAAGGTGGTCTGTAAGGGCTGCTGGAGGTATCAGAAGTGCGAATGCTGACATGAGTAACGATAAAGGGAGTGAAAAACTCCCTCGCCGGAAGACCAAGGGTTCCTGTCCAACGTTAATCGGGGCAGGGTAAGTCGACCCCTAAGGCGAGGCCGAAAGGCGTAGTCGATGGGAAACGGGTTAATATTCCCGTACTTCTTACAATTGCGATGGGGGGACGGAGAAGGCTAGGTGGGCCTGGCGACGGTTGTCCAGGTTCAAGTACGTAGGCGGAAGAATTAGGTAAATCCGGTTCTTCATAACGCTGAGATACGATGTCGAGCTACTACGGTAGTGAAGTCATTGATGCCATGCTTCCAGGAAAAGCCTCTAAGCTTCAGATTGTAAGGAATCGTACCCCAAACCGACACAGGTGGTCGGGTAGAGAATACCAAGGCGCTTGAGAGAACTCGGGTGAAGGAACTAGGCAAAATGGTACCGTAACTTCGGGAGAAGGTACGCTCTTATCAGTGAAGTCCCTTGCGGATGGAGCAGACGAGAGTCGCAGATACCAGGTGGCTGCAACTGTTTATTAAAAACACAGCACTGTGCAAAATCGTAAGATGACGTATACGGTGTGACGCCTGCCCGGTGCCGGAAGGTTAATTGATGGGGTTAGACTTCGGTCGAAGCTCTTGATCGAAGCCCCGGTAAACGGCGGCCGTAACTATAACGGTCCTAAGGTAGCGAAATTCCTTGTCGGGTAAGTTCCGACCTGCACGAATGGCGTAATGATGGCCACGCTGTCTCCACCCGAGACTCAGTGAAATTGAAATCGCTGTGAAGATGCAGTGTACCCGCGGCTAGACGGAAAGACCCCGTGAACCTTTACTACAGCTTGGCACTGAACATTGACCCTACATGTGTAGGATAGGTGGGAGACTTTGAAACCGCGTCGCCAGATGTGGTGGAGTCGTCCTTGAAATACCACCCTTGTAGTGTTGATGTTCTAACGTTGGCCCCTGAATCGGGGTTACGGACAGTGCCTGGTGGGTAGTTTGACTGGGGCGGTCTCCTCCCAAAGAGTAACGGAGGAGCACGAAGGTGGGCTAATCACGGTTGGACATCGTGAGGTTAGTGCAATGGCATAAGCCCGCTTGACTGCGAGAATGACAATTCGAGCAGGTGCGAAAGCAGGTCATAGTGATCCGGTGGTTCTGAATGGAAGGGCCATCGCTCAACGGATAAAAGGTACTCCGGGGATAACAGGCTGATACCGCCCAAGAGTTCATATCGACGGCGGTGTTTGGCACCTCGATGTCGGCTCATCACATCCTGGGGCTGAAGTCGGTCCCAAGGGTATGGCTGTTCGCCATTTAAAGTGGTACGCGAGCTGGGTTTAGAACGTCGTGAGACAGTTCGGTCCCTATCTGCCGTGGGCGTTGGAAAATTGAAGGGGGCTGCTCCTAGTACGAGAGGACCGGAGTGGACGAACCTCTGGTGTTCGGGTTGTCATGCCAATGGCATTGCCCGGTAGCTAAGTTCGGAATCGATAACCGCTGAAAGCATCTAAGCGGGAAGCGAGCCCTGAGATGAGTTTTCCCTGGCGCTTTAAGCGTCCTAAAGGGTTGTTCAAGACTAGAACGTTGATAGGCAGGGTGTGTAAGCGCTGTGAGGCGTTGAGCTAACCTGTACTAATTGCCCGTGAGGCTTAACCATACAACACCCAAGGGGTTTTGATGGACTCAAAAATACAAACGCTTGAATGAGTTTGAAGAGACAAGACTTTTAATAAGCTTTCCAGATTATTTTGCCTCAGTTTTTAAAAAAGCTGAAAGTAAAAGCAAAATTTGCTTGGCGACCATAGCATTGTGGACCCACCTGATTCCATGCCGAACTCAGAAGTGAAACACAATAGCGCCGATGGTAGTGTGGGGCTTCCCCATGTGAGAGTAGGACATCGCCAGGCTTTAATTTCGACTTTGCTTAGTAATTAAGCAAGTCACCATAAAGTTCTAAATAAACTTAGAGTTTTATGTTGACTTCAACAGTCAGTCGCGTATTATACGCATCCGCTTTGACGCTAAAGCGTTGATAGCAAAGCTCTTTAACAATTTAAACCTATCAATCTGTGTGGGCACTCGTTGATGAATATCAAAATTGATTCTTAGGAATCACATTGATTTCAATGAACTGAGTGACCAATCGATAATTTATTATCGGCACAGTCAATTCATTATCATTCTGTTGGAATGGTAATAGCTTTAAAATTACTTTTTGTAGTTTTGAAGTCAGTATTCATTGAGTCACCAAAATCTTAAATTGAAGAGTTTGATCATGGCTCAGATTGAACGCTGGCGGCAGGCCTAACACATGCAAGTCGAGCGGAAACGAGTTATCTGAACCTTCGGGGAACGATAACGGCGTCGAGCGGCGGACGGGTGAGTAATGCCTAGGAAATTGCCTTGATGTGGGGGATAACCATTGGAAACGATGGCTAATACCGCATAATGCCTACGGGCCAAAGAGGGGGACCTTCGGGCCTCTCGCGTCAAGATATGCCTAGGTGGGATTAGCTAGTTGGTGAGGTAATGGCTCACCAAGGCGACGATCCCTAGCTGGTCTGAGAGGATGATCAGCCACACTGGAACTGAGACACGGTCCAGACTCCTACGGGAGGCAGCAGTGGGGAATATTGCACAATGGGCGAAAGCCTGATGCAGCCATGCCGCGTGTATGAAGAAGGCCTTCGGGTTGTAAAGTACTTTCATTTGTGAGGAAGGGGGTGTCGTTAATAGCGGCATCTCTTGACGTTAGCAACAGAAGAAGCACCGGCTAACTCCGTGCCAGCAGCCGCGGTAATACGGAGGGTGCGAGCGTTAATCGGAATTACTGGGCGTAAAGCGCATGCAGGTGGTTCATTAAGTCAGATGTGAAAGCCCGGGGCTCAACCTCGGAACTGCATTTGAAACTGATGAACTAGAGTACTGTAGAGGGGGGTAGAATTTCAGGTGTAGCGGTGAAATGCGTAGAGATCTGAAGGAATACCAGTGGCGAAGGCGGCCCCCTGGACAGATACTGACACTCAGATGCGAAAGCGTGGGGAGCAAACAGGATTAGATACCCTGGTAGTCCACGCCGTAAACGATGTCTACTTGGAGGTTGTGGCCTTGAGCCGTGGCTTTCGGAGCTAACGCGTTAAGTAGACCGCCTGGGGAGTACGGTCGCAAGATTAAAACTCAAATGAATTGACGGGGGCCCGCACAAGCGGTGGAGCATGTGGTTTAATTCGATGCAACGCGAAGAACCTTACCTACTCTTGACATCCAGAGAAGCCAGCGGAGACGCAGGTGTGCCTTCGGGAGCTCTGAGACAGGTGCTGCATGGCTGTCGTCAGCTCGTGTTGTGAAATGTTGGGTTAAGTCCCGCAACGAGCGCAACCCTTATCCTTGTTTGCCAGCGAGTAATGTCGGGAACTCCAGGGAGACTGCCGGTGATAAACCGGAGGAAGGTGGGGACGACGTCAAGTCATCATGGCCCTTACGAGTAGGGCTACACACGTGCTACAATGGCGCATACAGAGGGCGGCGAACTTGCGAGAGTGAGCGAATCCCAAAAAGTGCGTCGTAGTCCGGATTGGAGTCTGCAACTCGACTCCATGAAGTCGGAATCGCTAGTAATCGTAGATCAGAATGCTACGGTGAATACGTTCCCGGGCCTTGTACACACCGCCCGTCACACCATGGGAGTGGGCTGCAAAAGAAGTGGGTAGTTTAACCTTCGGGAGGACGCTCACCACTTTGTGGTTCATGACTGGGGTGAAGTCGTAACAAGGTAGCCCTAGGGGAACCTGGGGCTGGATCACCTCCTTATACGAAGATATTCACGATAAGTGTCCACACAGATTGATACGGTTTAGAAAGTAAAGAGATGAAGAACTCCCAAGTTCTTCGAAGTTTGTTTCTACTTTTTAAAGTGGAGACAAATTAGCAGTGTCCCGTTCGTCTAGAGGCCTAGGACACCGCCCTTTCACGGCGGTAACAGGGGTTCGACTCCCCTACGGGATACCATCTTTAAGTGCATTTTTAATAGTGCTTTTAAAAATGGTTACTTCATTACGAAGTGAT
>NZ_LWEH01000287.1 GCF_001635455.1 Vibrio sp. HI00D65 | reverse complement strand
ACGAGATAAACCGCTACGATGTTCTTGGCGACTGTTTTTGCTCGAGGGCTACTTTTATCGGACCAATCGGAAGACTCAGTTTGGAATAGGCGCATACCACCGACGTTGAGCATCGGCAGTACTGCCACCGCCATTACGATGAAACCAATGCCACCAAGCCATTGCAGTATTGAGCGCCACAGCAGAATACTTGGTGCCATGCTGTCTAAGCCACTCAGTACTGTTGAACCGGTTGTGGTAATCCCCGACATGGTTTCAAAGTAAGCGTCAGTAAAGCTGATGTGGTTGATGAATACGAACGGCAGCGCGGCGAAGGCACTGGCTATTGTCCATACCAGAGAGGTGATCAGGAACATATCCCGCACCCCAAGTCTGAACTTAGCAGAGCGGCCTAAACTCAAGCAGATGAACGCCACGATGTGCGTGATCACTACTGATTGACCGAATTCGAGAAAACCACCTGTGCCAGTAAAGAAGGCCACTAGTGTTGGGATGTACATGAAAAGGGCCAGTTTTGATAACACTAACCCTATCACTAATAATATAGGACGAAAATTGACCATAGCTTAATGCCTAAGCGCGTTGTTACGTGAAGACTTATGAGAACAAGGCTACAAGAAGAACGGACTCGGTTGGAAAAGAGACTCAACATCAGGTACGTATTTCTTGTCTACTAGGAACATTACTACGTGGTCATCTTGTTCGATCACGGTTCTATCGTGCGCGATAAGCACCTCTTCTCCGCGAACAATGGCACCAATGGTGGTACCCGGTGGTAGCTTGATATCGCCAATTGCTCGGCCAACGACTTTAGATGTGGTTTCGTCACCGTGGGCAATCGCTTCGATAGCCTCAGCAGCACCGCGACGAAGAGAAGATACGTTAACAATATCAGCACGGCGAACGTGAGTAAGTAGGGCAGAAATGGTCGCTTGTTGTGGGGAGATTGCAATGTCAATCACACCACCTTGTACAAGGTCTACATAGGCACCGCGCTGAATCAGTACCATTACCTTCTTAGCACCCATTCGCTTGGCCAGCATTGCAGACATGATGTTGGTTTCATCTTCATTGGTTAGGGCAATGAATACATCAACCTGATCGATGTTCTCTTCGGTGAGTAGCTCTTGGTCTGCTGCATCACCACAGAATACGATGGTGTTTTCTAATTCTTCAGATAGCTTCTCTGCACGTGTGTAGCTACGCTCGATAAGCTTGATGCTGTAGCTCTGCTCAAGGCGTTTCGCTAGGCTTGCACCGATGTTACCACCACCAACAATCATGATGCGGCGGTACGGTTTTTCTAGGCGCTGTAGCTCACTCATTACTGAGCGGATATGGTTACTTGCCGCGACAAAGAACACTTCATCATCGGCTTCAATGATGGTGGTGCCTTGTGGGCGAATAGGGCGACCTTGACGGAAGATTGCCGCCACACGTGTATCGATGTGTGGCATGTGCTCACGTAAAGCAGATAGGGCATTACCAACCAGTGGACCACCGTAGTAGGCTTTTACCGCCACTAGGCTGACTTTCTGTTCTGCGAAGCTCACCACTTGTAGTGCGCCTGGGTATTGAATCAAACGCTCAATGTAGCTGGTAACCAGCTCTTCCGGCGCGATCAGGTGATCGACAGGGATTGCACCTGATTTGAACAGCGCTTCTTTCTCTTCTAGATATTCTGGAGAACGAATACGTGCAATTCGGTTTGGCGTATTAAAAAGAGAGAAGGCAACCTGACACGCGGCCATGTTAGTTTCATCCATGTTGGTTACTGCAACCAACATGTCGGCATCTTGTGCACCCGCTTCACGTAGTGTATTTGGGTGGCTGGCATAGCCGTTTACAACCCTAAGGTCATATTTATCTTGAAGTTCACGCAGTCGGTCGGCATTACGGTCGACGATCGTGATGTCATTGTTTTCACCCACTAGGTTTTCAGCAAGGGTACCGCCTACTTGTCCAGCACCTAGGATAATGATCTTCATAGCCTTTCTCTTATTTTTGCCGTTGTAATTCTAGTGTTCTCATTTTGCTTTGATAATGCACTAGAAAGAAACAGCGGCTAAGAAATAAAATTCTTAGCCGCTGTTAATTGTTATGCCTGTTTTACTAGAACTGCGTAGTAGAAGCCATCCATATCTTCTTCACCAGGCAGTATTTGACGACCCGGATTTTCGATATCAGACCCAACTAGCGTTGCGTTCTCAGTACGTTCTAGGAATGCTTTCACCTGCAGAACGTTCTCTTGTGGCGTGATAGAACATGTTGCGTAAACCATGGTGCCGCCTTCTTTCAGCTGGCGCCACATTGCATCCATAATCTCACTTTGTAATTCCGCTAGCGCTTCTATATCAGATGCACGACGCAGCCATTTGATGTCTGGGTGACGACGGATTACACCAGTCGCAGAACAAGGTGCATCAAGTAGGATACGATCGAACTTATCGCCCATCCACCACTCTTCAGGGTAGCGAGCATCGCCACAAATTACGTCGGCACGCAGTTGTAGGCGCTCAAGGTTATCGTAAACGCGGTCTAAGCGTTTAAGATCACAGTCAATCGCAACCACCTCTGTGTCGTTAGTGTGCTCAAGAATGTGTGCGGTCTTGCCGCCTGGCGCTGCACAACAGTCTAGGATTAGCTCACCGTTTTTTGGTGTTAGGTAATCAACCGAAAGCTGAGCCGCGGCGTCCTGTACTGAAACCCAACCTTTGTCGAAGCCTGGCAATAAAGTTACATCACAAGGTGAAGCTAATTTTATTGCATCCGCTGCTTCTGAGTGCAGGGTGTATTCAATGTTTTCGTTTTTAAGCAGTTCAACATACTCGTCACGAGTGTGGTGTTGGCGGTTTACGCGCAGCCACATTGGTGCCTTGCTGTTGTTGGCTTCAATCAGTTGCTCCCATTGATCTGGGTAGCTCTCTTGAAGCATTTTTAGAATCCAGCTTGGGTGGCCGTATTTGCCCGCGTTATGGCTAACAGCTTTTTCATCCAGTTCTTCTTGGTCACGTAGATAGCTACGTAATACTGCGTTGATCAAACCACTTAGGCTTGGACCACGCAGTGTTTTTGTGCCCTCAACCGTTTCCGCAACAGCTGCATGCGAAGGGATGCGCATGAAGCTCAGTTGGTAAATGCCCACCAAAATTAGGTGGTGGAATACTCGCTTTTTACCTTTAAGCGGGTTTTCCATCAGTTCGTTAGCGATTGACTCTAGGCGAGGCAGGTAACGAAGTGCGCCGTAGCAAATCTCTTGCAATAGAGCATGGTCTCGCGGGCGGATTGTTTTTTGAGCCGCAGGGAGAGCGTGTGAAAGAGAGTGGCCTTTATCGACAACTTGAAATAGGACATTTGCAGCAGCAGCGCGAACATTCATGAGGGGTACCGAATATTTATTTGAATACGTGAGGGCATCTCTGCCCTCGTAAAGGTTTTCTAAACTGCGTGATGGCAGCTTTTAAGCGGTTAAGAAAGTTGAGTTCCAACTTCAAACCAGCTTGCACGAGAGTTCAAGATATCCTGAACTGACATGGCTTTCTTACCTGGAACTTGTAGCTGCTCAAGAACAAGTACACCTTGCCCGGTTGCTACAAAGATACCAGTTTTATCGGCTTGCAGAATAGTACCTGCAGGCTGATCAGAGGTTTGCTCTGATACACGGCTTTGCCATACCTTAATGCTGTTTTCTGCAGCTTCAAAGTGGCTCATTGGCCATGGGTTAAAAGCGCGAACGCAGCGTTCAATATGAGCCGCGTCGTCACTCCAGTTGATACGCGCTTCTTCTTTGCTTAGCTTCTTCGCATAGTTCGCAAGTTCGTCGTCTTGCTTTTCAGCGACCGCTTTGCCAGAAGCAATGTCAGCTAAACACTCAACAAGAGCGTCAGGGCCAAGGCCCGCTAACTTCTCGTACATAGATGCGCTAGTATCTGTTGCTTCGATTGGTAACGTAGCGATACTCAGCATGTCACCTGTGTCTAGGCCGATATCCATCTGCATGATCGTAACACCAGTTTCTTTATCACCTGCCCAGATAGAGCGTTGGATCGGAGCAGCACCACGCCAGCGCGGTAGGATAGAGCCATGTACATTGATACAACCTAAGCGAGGTGTATCAAGTACCACCTGTGGTAGCAACATACCATAAGCGACCACTACCATAATATCGGCATTAAGGGCTGCCAATTCTTGCTTAGCCTCATCTGACTTGAAGTTCTCTGGTTGATAAACCGGAATTTCGTGCTCAAGTGCGAGTTGTTTTACTGGTGGCGCAGATAGTTTTTTTCCGCGGCCTGCAGGGCGATCTGGATTAGTATAAACCGCAATTACTTCATGCTCCGAAGACAACAACGCCGCCAAGTGACGGGCGGCGAAATCCGGAGTACCTGCGAAGACAATTCTTAAAGACTGACTCAAGGTAGGCTTCCTTCTTAATTTACTAATAGCTGCGATTATTTGCCTTGCTTCTCATTGAAGCGTTTGATTTTCGCCAGCTTATCTTGAATACGTTTACGCTTAAGTGGAGATAGGTAATCAACAAATAACTTGCCTTCTAGGTGGTCAAGTTCGTGCTGAACACAGATAGCCAGAAGATCATCAGCGTCGAAGGTGAATTCGTTGCCGTCACGGTCTAGTGCTTTAACCGTTACTTCTGCAGCGCGAGGTACTAGAGCTCGAGCGCCAGGTACAGATAGACAACCTTCTTCGATACCATCTTCGCCGCGCTTCTCGATAATCTCAGGGTTGATAAGAACCATTGGCTCATCACGCGTTTCTGAAATATCAATTACTACGATACGCTGGTGGAAATCTACCTGCGTTGCCGCAAGGCCGATACCTTCTTCGTCGTACATGGTTTCAATCATGTCATCAACGAACTTTTGAATCTCTGGGGTAACTTCTTTTACCGGTTTCGCCACGGTACGTAGACGATCATCTGGTAATGTTAATACTTGTAATACAGACATATACACTCGAAATATTGAACTGTGCCGAAACAGCTTTAACCTTGTTGGCTCAATTCTAGACATTTTAGAGGTCAAATGACAGCATCCTGATGGTAATTCTCCAAATATACAGACCAAGGAAGCTAGGTCATGCGTCATATTTACTCCACTTTATCGCTTGTTTTTTCCTCAATTTCTTTTGTCGTGGTGGCAGAAAATAGTGAGCAACTTTTAACCATTAAGCGAGGTGCGCCTGAAGCCTATGTGGTGGTTAAGGGCGACACGTTGTGGGATATCTCAGCAATGTATCTCGATAGCCCTTGGTTGTGGCCAAGGTTATGGCAGGTGAATCCAGAGATAGAAAATCCTCACCTTATTTATCCCGGAGACAAGTTGTCGTTGGTTTGGATTAATGGTGAACCTGTGTTGAGCTTCAAGCCTGTTATCAAACTCAGCCCTAAGATTCATGTCTCGGAGAAGAAAGCAGTGCCTACTGTGAATGAGGGGTTGGTGTTGCCTTATTTGCAGTCTGATCGCTTAGTTAAGCAGCAAGATATTGAATCAGCGCAACGAGTGTTGGGAACAAGCGATGGAAAACGCTTCTTGTCTGGGGAAGACCGATTATTCATATCTGGAAACCAGCAGCATCCTAAATGGGGTATCTACCGCGCCGTTGAGACTTATCAAAGGCAGCACCCTCAAGCGAGTATCACTTCTTTGCGCTTGGTTGCCACTGCGCGCTTAAAAGAAGTCGATGATGAGTTCAGCAGCCTACAGATAGACACTCAGCTGCAAGAAGTTCTACTTAATGACCTAGTACTCCCCGAACTGGGCGTCGACCAAGTAAATCTTTCTACTACGTTTTATCCTACCCCCAGTGCTGCGGGGCAGTTTGCCAATATTTTAGGCTCTCTTGAGGGTAATCAGTACAGCGCGAAAAATCAGGTGGTGGTAATCAATAAAGGCTTGCAGGATAACCTTCGCCAAGGCTCTATGTTTACTCTCAGTGAAAGTGGTGCTGTCGTGTTTGGCAAACAAGGTGAATACAGCTACAAAGAGTCTGCAGCGAGTAATAAGATTCAGCTACCAAGTACCTCGCTGGGCAGCCTTATGGTCATTCGGCCTGATGAGTATTTTAGCCTAGCCCTGATCACTCAAAGTTCAAAGCCAGTGAGCAATGACATTCTAGCGGTATCTCCTTTGGATCTAGCTGTGACGGAAGAGGGAAGCGAGTGAACGAACAGCAATTGATCGCTTGGTTAACGTTAAGCTTTATTCCGCAACTGGGTGTAAAGCGTCTTGCTCGCTTACTGAGTGTTGATTCTCCTTTAAACATTGTTGGTTACTCAGGGCAACAGCTACAAGCACTAGGTTTATCAACCAAACAAATCTCCTATCTACGAGATCAAGTCCCAAGAGAGGTGGAAGCCTGTCTTGCTTGGCAGGCTAAACAACCCAACCATTACATCCTGACTCCAAGTTGCCCACACTACCCTAAATTACTTGGTGAGATTGCCTCGGCGCCCACAGTTCTTTTCGTTAAGGGCAACGTTGAAAAACTGATAGAACCTCAAATCGCTATGGTCGGCAGCCGTAATGCCAGCATTGAAGGCTTACAGACTGCGAAATCATTTGCTAAAGAGTTTGTACAAAATGGCTTGATTGTCACCAGCGGTTTAGCGTTGGGTATTGATGGTTATGCTCATGATGGTGCGCTAGAAAAAGGAGGAGAAACCTTTGCTGTGCTGGGGTCTGGCTTGGACTCTATTTATCCTGCGCGGCACAGAAACCTCGCGGCTCGGATATGTGAAAGCGGGGCGCTAATTTCAGAGTTTCGTCCAAGTGCTAAACCGCGACCTGAACATTTCCCGCGTCGCAATCGTATTATTAGTGGCTTATCGTTAGGAACCTTGGTGATCGAGGCTGCAGAGAAGAGTGGTTCACTAATTACTGCTCGCTACGCTTTGGAGCAAGGACGTGAAGTATTCGCGCTTCCAGGCTCTATTCATAGCCCAATGAGCCGCGGAGGTAATAGCTTAATTAAAGCTGGTGCTTGCTTGGTACAGAGTGCTCAAGATGTATTGGTTGAAATAAAGAGTCTGTTAGACTGGTCTATAGATCAACAGCCTAATTTATTCGAACCTGCGCCAAGCTTGGAAGAAAATGAACAATTGCCATTTCCACATCTGTTAGCTAACGTAGGATTAGAGGTGACACCCGTTGATATTTTGGCACAGAGAACCCATATATCTGTGCATGAAGTCATGATGCAGCTTTTAGAGCTTGAGCTCTCAGGGCATGTTGTTGCAGTTTCCGGTGGCTATATTCGAAAGGGGAGAGGCTAGCTATGATGATGGACATACTGATGTACTTGTTTGAAACCTACATCCATAGCGATTCTGAATTGCAGGTGGATCAAGACGAACTTGAAGATGAACTTCTTCGAGCAGGGTTTCACCAAGATGATATTTATAAGGCTCTCCATTGGTTAGAAGATCTTGCTGCACTGCAAGACACCGATAACCAAGCGGCTATTACTATGTGCTCTAATACCTCGATGCGTGTTTACACAAGTAAAGAGGTATCACGTATTAATATGGAGTGTCGCGGTTTCTTGTTGTTCCTCGAGCAGATCAACGTCCTCACGACAGAGATTCGTGAAATGGTGATTGATCGTGTGATGGGGTTAGAGACCAATGAATTTGAGTTGGATGATCTGAAGTGGATTATCTTGATGGTACTGTTCAATGTACCGGGTAATGAAAGTGCTTACACGCAAATGGAAGAGCTGTTGTACACCAAAGAGCAAGGTATCTTGCATTAATACAGGCTTATCATGAGTAGTAAGATTGATAATCAGCTTTTTTCAGCACATGAACATGCACTAAAGCATGAACCGTGTCCGCAGTGTGGCGGAGAGCTTCAGCTTCGCCACGGTAAGCACGGCCCATTTTTAGGCTGTAAGCAATATCCGAGTTGCGATTACATCAAGCCTTTGCACCAAAACGATGGCCATGTAGTGAAAGAGCTGGGTGTACCGTGCCCTAAATGCCAAAATGAGTTGGTGTTGAGGCAAGGTCGCTACGGCATGTTTATCGGTTGTAGCAGCTACCCTGCGTGTAATCACATCGAATCTTTAGACCAGCCTACAGAACAACCTGAAGAGCAGCCTTTGGTTGGTTGTCCTGAATGTGGCAAAGGCCATTTGGTCGAGCGTAAATCTCGCTACGGCAAAACTTTCTACGCGTGTGATAACTACCCTAAGTGTAAGTTTGCAGTAAACCAGCCACCTATTATCGGTCGTTGTGAAGCGTGTCAGTTCCCCCTGTTACTTGAGAAGAAAACAGCTCACGGGATGAAAAAGCAATGTGCGGACCGCAAATGTCATCACATTCAATCTGAATAGCCTCAGGTTATAGAAATAAAAATGGCGCTCACTGAGCGCCATTTTTTGTATCTAAACTAACAAAGCCATGCTGGCTTATTTCATCTGCTCAGCAAATTCATGAATAGCTGGATATGCTTTTTTGTCGAGGATATCAGCCAGAGAACATAATGTTCTTTGCAGTTCGGCGTTGTAGTCTGCGCTCACGTTAATGTGGCCCATCTTACGGCCTGCTCGTTTCTCTTTACCATACCAATGCACATGACAACCGCCTTGAGCCAAAATAGCGTCAGGTAGAGTATCTTCACCAAGGATGTTGATCATTGCGGTTGGACGAATCAGCTTGGTACTGCCTAGTGGCATTCTACAGACCGCACGAAGGTGATTCTCAAACTGACAAGTATCTGCACCTTGCTGTGTCCAGTGGCCTGAGTTATGAACACGTGGTGCAATCTCGTTAACCAACAGTGAACCTTGAACCTCAAAGAACTCAAGTGCTAGCACGCCAACATAATCTAAGCGCTCAGCAACCGCGGTAAACATGGCCTTCGCTTGTTCTTGCAGCTCAATATCATCAATTGCAGTCGATAGGCTTAATACGCCATCGGTGTGAACGTTTTCTGCCAATGGGTAAACTTGAACCTCTCCACTAGTTCCACGAGCACCAACTAGTGATACTTCACGGTCGAACGGAACAAATTCTTCTGCCACAATTGCTTGATTGTCGGTTGCAGCAATGCATTCGGCCATTTCTGTCCAAGTTGCTTCAACTTTGTCTAATGTTTTTAAGCGCCACTGGCCTTTGCCATCGTAGCCGCCAAGTGTGCTCTTCAACACCATCGGTAGGCCAACATGAGCAATTGCAGCGTCAAAGTCTTCACGAGAATTAATCACGTAGTACTTTGCGTTTTTCACGTTCGCTTTGTCTAACAGCGCTTTTTCAAGGCGACGGTCACCGCCAGCTTTGATCGCTTCTGTGGTCGGTAAAAACTTACCGCTGCGCTCACATACTTCAAGCACATCATGAGGGATGTGTTCGAACTCAGCAGTAATGACGTCCGCGCGCTCAATTGCATTTTCTAAGCCTTTGCCTAGAATTGCTTGCGTTAATGGATGAACAATATTTTTGCTGCCAACATCAAAAGCAGAAATTTCAATATTCAGCGGTGCCCCAGCTAGGGACATCATGCGAGCAAGTTGGCCCGCGCCTAACACAAGAACATGCATGGGATTTAGTCCTCTGCAGGGTTTGGATTAGCAAGTACCGTTTCTGTTTGCTCAGAGCGGAATGCTTCTACTTTTGCCATTACTTCTTCATTGTGTGTACCAATGATTTGAGCAGCTAGGATGCCAGCGTTCGCTGCACCTGCTTCACCGATAGCCAGAGTACCTACCGCGATGCCTTTTGGCATTTGCACGATAGACAGTAGGGAATCCATGCCTTTCAGCGCTTTAGACTGAACTGGAACACCAAGTACAGGTACGCTTGTGAAAGCCGCCGCCATGCCTGGTAGGTGGGCAGCACCGCCAGCACCAGCAATAATGACTTTAATACCGCGCTCTTTCGCACTGGTTGCGTAGTCTGCAAGCAACTGAGGTGTGCGGTGAGCTGAAACCACTTTTGTTTCGTACGCTACGCCAAACTGATCCAACATGTCCGCAGCTAGCTTCATTGTTGGCCAATCAGATTTAGAACCCATGATAATACCGACAGTCATCTCAAACTCCTTCAGGTACGATTTAATTAGTGATTAGATATTTTGCGCGCATTATACGGGTAAAATTGCCTAAGGAAAACGTTTGCGTAGGTCTAAATTGCCAATTGATACAATTTATAAACAAATAGCTTTAGTCACAGTGAATGATAATTTGTACACTTAGCGAGTTCGATAACTGACTTAATGAGGCAACCCGTGGATAACTTTCAACATACATTGCAGGCATTACAACAGGGCGAAGTCATTGCTTACCCGACCGAAGGCGTTTTTGGGGTTGGTTGTGATCCTGATAATCCACATGCCATCAAGAAATTACTCGAGTTAAAACAGCGTCCAGTTGAAAAGGGCTTGATCTTGATTGCTGCAAGTTACGAGCAGCTGCTTCCTTATATTGATGAAAGCCAACTGACCGGTGAGCAACTTGCGACGGTTAAAGCAACATGGCCAGGGCCGGTCACTTGGATCATGCCAGCCAGTGCTAAAGTGACAGATTGGGTGAGTGGTCAGTTTGATTCAATCGCTGTACGAGTGACGGATCACCCTTTGGTTCAAAGAATATGTAATGAATTCGGCAAGCCGTTAACCTCTACCAGTGCTAACCTGACGGGCGAACCACCTTGTATGACGACTGAAGAAGTACAACAGCAACTTGGCCAACACTTGGTTGCGATTCTTGAAGGGAAAACGGGTGGTCGTGACAAGCCGAGCGAGATCAGAGATGCAAAAACATCGAAAATATTAAGACAGGGTTAAACCTTGCAAAGGAAAGTAAAATGTCAGCAATTGATAAAGAAGCAGTAAAGCAGTTTTTACTGAGCCTACAAGATTCGATTTGCCAACAGCTTGAACAAGCTGATGGTGGTGCACTATTCAAAGAAGATGCATGGGAACGCGAACCTGGCGATCGCCTTGGTGGCGGTGGTCGTACTCGTGTCATGACTGACGGTGCGGTCTTTGAACAAGGTGGTGTAAACTTTTCTCACGTTGCAGGTAAGGCAATGCCCGCTTCAGCAACGGCACATCGCCCTGAATTAGCCGGACGTAAATTTGAGGCAATGGGGGTGTCGTTAGTTATCCATCCTAAAAACCCTTATATCCCAACCTCTCATGCTAACGTTCGATTTTTTATTGCCGAAAAAGAAGGCGAAGACCCTATTTGGTGGTTCGGTGGTGGTTTCGACTTAACGCCATTCTATCCTTTCGATGAAGATTGTCAGTCTTGGCATCAAACTGCTAAAGATCTGTGTGCGCCATTTGGTGATAACGTGTATCAAGAACACAAAGAGTGGTGCGATAAGTACTTCTATCTACCTCACCGTGATGAAACGCGTGGTGTTGGTGGCTTGTTTTTTGATGACTTAAACGAGTGGGGCTTTGAAAAGAGTTTTGCTTACATGCAGGCTGTTGGTGAAGGCTATGCTGTGGCGTACCTACCTATTGTTGAGCGTCGTAAAGAAACACCTTATGGTGAACGTGAGCGTGACTTCCAGCTATACCGTCGCGGTCGCTACGTTGAATTCAACCTAGTCTATGACCGTGGCACCTTGTTTGGCCTACAAAGTGGCGGGCGCACAGAGTCTATCTTGATGTCTATGCCGCCATTGGCTCGCTGGGAATACCGTTACGAACCTCAAGCTGGGTCACCAGAAGCGTTGCTTTATAGCGACTACCTAAAACCTCAAGCTTGGTAGTTCTTCCCTCCTTATAGGGATAGTGATAGGGTCATCTATATAGATGACCCTTTTTATTATTTCTGTTAGGCAAGGATATGACACAGCAAGTAGATCGTTATGCCGTTTTCGGTAACCCTATTGGGCAAAGCAAATCGCCATTCATCCATACGTTATTTGCTCGCCAAACTAACCAACAACTTACCTATACAGCACTACAGCCAGCACATGGCCAGTTCATTACCTCGGCTAAAGCCTTTTTTAGTGAAGGTGGGAGAGGGTGTAACGTCACTGCACCATTTAAAGAAGATGCTTATCAGTTTGCTAATCGATTGACTGAAAGAGCTCAACTAGCTGGTGCCGTAAATACCCTTAAGAAGTTAGATGACGGAGAAATCATTGGTGATAACACCGATGGTGAGGGGCTTGTTCAAGATTTACTTCAACACCAAGTGGTATTAGAGGGGACCCGAGTTCTCCTGCTTGGAGCTGGTGGTGCTGCAAGAGGAGTGATTCAACCTCTGCTTGATCAAAAGCCGCAGCAATTAGTGGTGGCTAACCGCACCAGTTCAAAGGCTGAACTGTTAGCTGATATGTTTGCTGCGCATGGAAACATAAAAGGGATGGGGCTTAGTGATGTGAATGAAAGCTTTGATGTCATTATTAACTCAACGTCATCAGGCCTAAGTGGTCAATTACCAGATGTTTCTCCAACTATCTTCAACAGCAATAGTGTCGTATACGACATGGTTTATGGTTCGGGCAACACGGTATTCAACCAATGGGCATTAGATAATGGTGTTCATGCTGCTTATGACGGCTTGGGGATGTTAGTAGGACAAGCGGCTGAGAGTTTTATGTTGTGGCGTGGTCTTCGCCCGGGAACAAAACAGATTCTAAGAGAATTACGTAAGAACCTAGAGGTATAACAAGGTATTTATAACAATGAATCAATCAATCCTATTTCCAGATACCCAAGACTGGCATGAAGAGAGTCAATCTATAATTTTTTCAGCTCAGCAGTCAGGCGCGCTTATTGAGTGCGTAGTGTCGATTGAAGAATTGTCACGATTATCAGGCAAAGACATCGAAGAAGGTGGACAAGCGTTGGCTATCTTTGCAGAGCTTCGTTTTGATATTGAAGAGTTAGCAGAAAAGCTAATAGAAGAAGAGGAGTATGACTCCTCTAATAGAATTCAGATCAAAGCGCTTTAAACGGGAAGCACAGAGTCTAGGTAGTCGTTTTTATTCTGAACATAGTTGTCAGCTGATTTCTGTAAGAAAGCACGTTCCTTATCATTCAGTGGGCGTGCTTGTTTAACTGGGCTTCCTACATATAGATAACCACTTTCAAGTACCTTGTTAGGTGGAACCAAACTTCCTGCACCAATCATCACGTCTTGTTCGACGACCACACCATCTAATACGATAGCGCCCATACCCACGAGTACACGATCTTTAATCGTGCAGCCATGCAGCATCACTTTATGGCCGATAGTGACATCATTACCTATTAATAGAGGGTAACCTTCAGGGTTCTCAGCATTCTTATGGGTAACATGGAGAACACTGCCGTCCTGGATATTGGTTCTATCGCCAATATGGATATGGTTCACATCTCCCCGAACTGCGACTAAAGGCCATACACTAGAGTCATCACCGATTTTGATATCACCAACAAGTACTGAGCTTGTATCTATATAGACACCATGTCCGATCTGAGGTGATATACCTTTGTAACTACGTATTGAACTCATAAATCCTCCTTTACATAGGCACCTTAAGCCTTTAATTGTCGAGAATACTAGTGAAAATGGCACGTTTTGAACAAAAAACGCTCGAACAATCAAAAAAGTAAGAAAAACTTAAAAAAGGCCTTGCCAACGTGATGCTGATCTCTATAATGCCACCTCGCTGACACGGGATGGCTTCTTAGGAAACCAAAACGAATCAGAAAGCCAAATTAGCCAAGCCAAGCGCTTGAAAAAAGTTTTGAAAATAGTGGTTGACACTAAAACTTAAATCGCTAAAATGGCCGTCCGATTTGAGCGAAGCTCAAAGGGAAAGCTCTTTAACAATTTAAACCTATCAATCTGTGTGGGCACTCGTTGATGAATATCAAAATTGATTCTTAGGAATCACATTGATTTCAATGAACTGAGTGACCAATCGATAATTTATTATCGGCA
>NZ_LWEH01000286.1 GCF_001635455.1 Vibrio sp. HI00D65 | reverse complement strand
AAGGCGGTGGCAGCTGAGGAGCTTGCGGAAGAAAATCTACCAAGCTGGAGTCGCAAGCGTCCAAATTACGACGATCTTGATGATGACATTCCTTTTTGAGGCTGAAGTGAACGATGTAGCCCAAGTCATTGTTGCCCTTGCCGTATTCCTCGTCGCTTGCCGGGGGATGGTCTGGGCTTTTCGTTGCCCTAGCGACAGTAAGAACTATAAACTACCCAATATTCAGATAGGACTCTGGAAAGAGCGCCAGCGGGACGATTAACGCCCGCACCTTCCTCCTTCTATTTCCAGACAAATGCCCGCGTTCGCGGTACATGTTACTCATTTATCTCACCCTCTCTTCAGCCCCCTTAACCGGCTGCCCAAAAGCGAAATAGCGCCCGCTATTTTGCCAACCCGTGAA
>NZ_LWEH01000285.1 GCF_001635455.1 Vibrio sp. HI00D65 | reverse complement strand
GTGGGCTTTGCTGGCGCCGATCCTCGTGCCCATGCTCATGCTGCTGGGTATCAGCCCGGAGGGCGCGACCGCCGCATACCGCGTCGGAGACAGCGCAACCAATATCATCACGCCGCTGATGGTCTATTTCCCGCTGATCCTGGTCTTCGCACAACGCTGGCAGAAGGACTTCGGCCTGGGCAGCCTGACCGCGATGATGATTCCCTATTCGGTCTGGCTGCTGATCTCGGGCACAGTGCTGATCGTATTGTGGTTCTATCTCGGGATCCCGCTCGGCCCGGATGCGCCGGTCGGCTACACGCTGCCGGAGGTCGCCGCACCCACGGCGCCGCCGATCATGAACTGATCCA
>NZ_LWEH01000284.1 GCF_001635455.1 Vibrio sp. HI00D65 | reverse complement strand
GTAGCCAAGGGCTTTTGTTGAGCATCTTTTTCGCTTCTTGCCACGTACCATCCAAGATAATGAATAATGGCGTTCGTTCACTCCCTGTTCCAGAAACGGCTTGCAAACACTCAATACTTTCATTACTTGGAAACAACAGCAAAGGCTGATGAGTTTCACCTTCAAGCAAAGCCAGTAGTTCGGCTGGAGGCGTCTTGCGCTGCCAAATAAAAGACTGACACTGCTTGAGTGACTGTTGCAGTAGCTTTCCAGTATTGGTGTCTCGTGTTAGTTCATTCTCGTGAGTGAGTAGCACTAACTGGGTTTGGCTTTCTGTATTCGGTATTCGATGACAAATACATTGATGAGTGAAACCACACCCAATGCAAGCTTGCTGATCGCTCATGGTTATAGCTTAACTCCGCTTTGTACTGGTGAGATGTCGTTAGCAAACAAAACCACCTCGCTGATATCAGCATCATCGGTTACCGGTGCAACACTTGGGTTGAGTGGGTAGCTGACACCTGTGTATGAGAGTGCGTGTTTGGCCGCTATTGCGCCACCGCCGCTGACATTGAAGATCAGATCGTGCCAACCGTGATTTTTAGACTTACCCACACGAATATCGCCTTTTACTAGTGTTACTCGGCTATTGAAGCGCCACTTATCTTGATGGTTCTCGAAAATCAGCAGTGTACAACCACCTGAGCCACACCAATCGAGTTGAGCGAACAACTCTTCTTTACCGTCACCGTTGAGGTCGTAGGTCAGCCAGCGGTATTTTGTATCATCAGGCGAGCTGTTGTTGATCTTAAAATATTCGCGGATTGCTTGGTCTACTTTTGGATCAAATTGATCACTGGAGTTCACTTGCTTCGCCGTTAGATCAACCGTGTTAGCTTGCGCTTGTACAGGCTTTGCTTCAAATAGTACTAGACCACCGTTGGCAATCGGGTAGACGATAT
>NZ_LWEH01000283.1 GCF_001635455.1 Vibrio sp. HI00D65 | reverse complement strand
GGGCCAGGGACCAGGAGTATTAATCTAATAATACCATGTAGGCTTTGGCATTGTTTTTGCGAAACCAATCTAATTGTTTACGCATATGTTCCCAGTGTGGGGACATACCATGGCCCATTTCCCTATCTTGTAGAGTTGCTGTCATTTCATGTAAGAAAATGTAGTCATGTCTTTTAGCTTCTTCTTTTGTTAACATAATAGATTCACCATTAAACCTATTACGTCTTTCTTCTGTTCTTTCTATATTTGTTTTCATATGGGATTATCCTACTACATCATCGGTAGGTCTGTCAACTATTACTTTTGTTTTGTAATGATGTCCGTAATAGTCTGTCCTATCTTCTACACGTACATCTATCGGAGTTTCTAAAGGCTCGGTCCTTGGTGCAATNGCAATGACTTGTTGCCAATACTTATAAAAGAAATCAGTATAACAACCCTGACTACAAAACACAGACCAAACATTATCTCTGTTCCAATTGTTCTCGGTTATCTTTCTAGTCCTCAAAACCTTGTTGCCCTTGTTGCCTCTAATTCTATCCTGAGTATGATTTTTGTGGCACTT
>NZ_LWEH01000282.1 GCF_001635455.1 Vibrio sp. HI00D65 | reverse complement strand
ATTCAATAGATAATTAAAACAAATCACTAAAATGGAGTTATCCGCCCGTAAATCAAAGAAATTAAATTTAATTTTATCTATAAACACTTTCAACAACAGCTTTGAATCTTTGAATCTTTGAATCTTTGAATCTTTGAATCTTTGAATCTTTGAATAATGACACAACATAGATAGCATGGAGATACGATATAAATCATAAAATATAAAGTCATAACAGTATTTAATGACCTGATATAAATGAAATTATCTTCCATTTTACCTGAGGTGAAAATTTAACTTTATCGTTT
>NZ_LWEH01000281.1 GCF_001635455.1 Vibrio sp. HI00D65 | reverse complement strand
GGCAGGTCGATGGCTATGCAAGCCTTGGTGCTACGCGCCTGAAGCTTGCCGATGACATGCTCCTTACGGACATGGATATCGTCACGAGCGGTCGCTTTGGCGTGACTGCAAGCCGTCCTGCTTTGGGTGGTCTCGTGAGCTTCGGCGTTGCTCAGCAGCTGGTATCGCTTTCAGGCAATGCGACCTTCACTGTCGGCAAAGGCTACGATTACGAAAGCCGGGGTCTGACCTATGCTCAGCGCGAGGTTAACATGCGGGGTAGCATCGCTCCGCAGATGACCTTCGGCTACGAAAAGAGGGGTGAGCGATCGGCATTCCGTTTCGGAGCCACG
>NZ_LWEH01000280.1 GCF_001635455.1 Vibrio sp. HI00D65 | reverse complement strand
GCCTTACTCTTAGCTGCTTGTGTGGTGGCTTTCTTCTTGCTGCTACCACGTTTAGATAAACTTGTCTTTCCTGTTGTGATTATGGGGATTGTGCTTATTCAGCTAACTTGGGCTTCTGGTGAGGTTTGGTTACTTGACCCTAAGTTATCGCACGCGGTTGGATTTGCAGGTTGTAGCGTATTGCTGCTCTCGGCACTGGCGTATGCACTTAACTGTTACCGCAGCCCGATCAAAAGTGCGTACTTTTGGGTAACGGGCAGTTACTTTCTCGCCCATGCGCTTATCGTCGCCTCTCTGACCATTTAGGGTAGAGCGTCTCCTAGCCTGAGCTATATCAAGGCAGCTTTGCTCAAACTCGGTACTCTACGTGTAATTCATTAAACATGAGATTGAGTTATGACTACCGAAATTCACGCACACAACGTTTTAAACTTGCTTAGTGAAAAGCCTCTGACTCGAGAAGC
>NZ_LWEH01000279.1 GCF_001635455.1 Vibrio sp. HI00D65 | reverse complement strand
GGCATCCACCGTGTACGCTTAGTCACTTAACCATACAACCCGAAAGGGTCTTAGTGTATGGCAACTAACCAAGGTTTTTGGTTGTAATAAGAAGGGTTAATTCTTATTACGTGTTTGCCGGACTCAATGTGATTCAAATTAGATTTGAATCGAATACAAGACACTTGAATGTGTTTGTGTTGTGTTTATCCAAAGGATAAACATTGAGAACTTTTAATTTGATTAACTCTTAGAGTTAATCAGTCAGCTTTCCAAATTGTTAAAGAGCTAATCACTTCGTAATGAAGTAACCATTTTTAAAAGCACTATTAAAAATGCACTTAAAGATGGTATCCCGTAGGGGAGTCGAACCCCTGTTACCGCCGTGAAAGGGCGGTGTCCTAGGCCTCTAGACGAACGGGACACTGCTAATTTGTCTCCACTTTAAAAAGTAGAAACAAACTTCGAAGAACTTGGGAGTTCTTCATCTCTTTACTTTCTAAACCGTATCAATCTGTGTGGACACTTATCGTGAATATCTTCGTATAAGGAGGTGATCCAGCCCCAGGTTCCCCTAGGGCTACCTTGTTACGACTTCACCCCAGTCATGAACCACAAAGTGGTGAGCGTCCTCCCGAAGGTTAAACTACCCACTTCT
>NZ_LWEH01000278.1 GCF_001635455.1 Vibrio sp. HI00D65 | reverse complement strand
TAGCTCAGGAATAGCTCTTTCTTCAAGAATGGGTAGATTGCCGAAACATTCTTTTGAATTGCATCGATCGTTAGGCCGTGCTGACGAATGGTCATCTGAGCAATTAACGATGGCAGTGCGAATAAGTGAATGATGTTGTTACGGTAGTAGGTCATCAGAATCGATTGGTGGCGATCTAGTGAAATAATGTCACCCATTGAGTCTGACTCAATCAGGAATTTGTTCAGAGACTCTGCATGTTTCACCAATTCTTCCGCGCTGTCTTTCGGTACTGTAAATGTGTCTGAGTAAGGCACATTGTTAAGTAGAGACAGGTAGCAGTTGATTTGAGAAACCAAAGAGTCACGGGACAATGCACGCTGACGTGACGCAAGTAGAGCGGTTGCACATAATGTCAGTGCGTTGGTCGCTGCCGCGTCGTTGATATGTGTCATCATCTTGGTTGCCAAGTCATTGACCACAGGCGTCATCCATTGTGGCTTGCTGGTGCCCATTGGATCGATGTCTTTCGTCCACTCTGGAGAGTGTTCATTCAGGTATTGGTTAAGCTGAATCGGCTCACCGAAGTTCACGTAGCCCTTACCAAAGTTACGTAGCTTACGGATAGTACGAATTACTAGGCTCGCGTTTTCTTTCTCTTTACGCTTACCACGTAGTTCTTTTGCGTAAGTCGCTACTTCCATTACGTGCTCGTAGCCGATGTAAACAGGCACTAACGTTACTGGGCGGTTCATGCCACGCAGCATTGCCTGAATCGTCATCGCTAGCATGCCGGTTTTCGCTTGTAGCAGACGACCGGTACGAGAACGGCCACCTTCACTAAAGTATTCTACCGAGTAGCCTTTAGCGAACAGCTCAGCTAGGTACTCACGGAAGATCGTTGAGTACAGCTTATTACCTTTAAAGCTACGACGAATGAAGAACGCACCACCGTGACGGAAAATCGGACCGGCAGGGAAGAAATTCAAGTTGATA
>NZ_LWEH01000277.1 GCF_001635455.1 Vibrio sp. HI00D65 | reverse complement strand
TGGCCCTTACCGGGTGTGGCGGCGGCTCAAGCAGCGGAGGTTCAAACGGTAATGGTCCAATTGATCCGGCACCACTCGTTAGGCTTCCTGCCCTCAAGTCTCTGAGTATTCCCCAAACCAATTTTCAGACAATTAAGCCCTCTAATTTTGACATTGAGCAAGCAAGTAACACGCCATTAAACGCGATGGCATACAACAATTTACAAGGTGACAAGCGCATATTCGAAGTGGCCTTCCAGCCATGTGAACAATGTGACGAACAGGTTATGCCTACAGTGACACGTGTATTCGATATCAACCAAAAGTACACCATGTTTAATATGAACAACTCAACGGTCGCTTGGAAAGGTCAAACATATCATGGCAATTACCCTGTCATCATGGACAAAGAAAGTGGTCAGCTCTATCCCATCGTAATAGACGGCAAGGTATCAGAATTTGATGCCGAGTTACAAAATGAGAGTCCATTTCTTAGCCAACAGAATCAAGGTGATTTAATACCAAATACGACACTGTATAGCTTTGACATTACAGACAACGTTCATTGGCATACACATGGAATCTTCAAGGCGGAACTAGAGAATAATGCCTTTGTATTCAAGACGTTAAAAAGCCATGTACTTGCAGATGAGCGAGGCATACAGATTGACGCACAAGGTAATATTCTTGTCTACTATCAAGATCAACCTACACTTACAACCCAAGTAATAGATTATAATCACTTTGCCTACATTAAAAACACAGACGAATTTCAGGAACTCGATTATTCGGATACAGATGGTCGTTATAGATCTTTGAGAGTGATTGATGGAAAACTAGCAGGGATCGATATTAACAATCCAAGCTACTTTTCATTTGTTACACCAGTCGGAGACAAGCTAGTCTCGACGCAAAGCCAATACGACATTACTAATTCTGTAGGCAGCATTACCCGTATAAGTAAGCGTAGCCCACAAATTAATGGTTATGATATGAATACGCAATGCATCGTAAATCAGTTAAATGAAAATAGTTACGACTATATTGGGTATAGTTCGCTCATAGATGTCAATCGCCCCTTCGCTTCATTCGATGCGTTGAGAACCTCGCAACATACATTGTTTTGCGTTGATTACATACAATCTTGGCAGGAGAAAAATGTGACAGTCAAAGTATCGGCATTCGATACTGAAACTCAAACATTCTATGATTTTGATACCGGCATAGAGCTTAACAAATATTTTTACGCGCCAGACGTTGGTAAATTAACCGCTGACAATGGCGTTGTGGTACAATCTGACGAGACCGTCATGCTGTACATGAATCGAAAAAATAGCAATGAAGTTGTAGAATTTTACATCAACCCATTTTCAAAGCAGGTTGAGCAAAGAACGAATGATGGCTTTATCTCTCCAACGGGGTTCGCTTCTTTGAGTCATTAAGGTTTAATTCCCTCTTCCTTTAGTGAGTTGGAGCGGTGATCTAAACCTACATCATGTAATGCCTGCTCATACAGCAGGCATTTTTGTATGAATTAAAACTAACGCACGTATGGCGATTCTGGAGCTTGGGAGTAAAGAGCAGCCGGATAACATAGCTGAACCAATTTGTAGAAAATGGTATGCTAATCAGTATCTTGTATGATTGAGCATTTAAACCTTCGGATCTACACGCGCTCTATCTACACCATAGACGCGCATATCCAAGGTTAAAGCCCTACTTGATTATCTCACTCAAGAATTGAAATAACCGGACGCCAATAATGAACACTATTTACCAAATCAGTGATTGCCACCTCTCTGATGAATCCAGCTATGAGAACCTACGTCGAGCGCTTGAATTCGTCAGTAACGATCAAGAATGCGAAGCTATTTTGCTAACAGGTGACATTTGCTGTAACCCCCAACCCGGTGACTATGTTCACTTAGAAACGTTCGTTCGAAACCTTACCGACAAATCTATTTATGCGATTGCAGGCAACCATGATGACTCTCACTTAATGCGTGCAGAACTTAAAGGTTCGACGATCTGCGTGACCGATAGAGCCATCGTTTGTGGGCGTGAATTTCTATTTCTCGATTCGAGTTTCAAACCCAAAGACAGCGTTCACCCACTCGGTTCAGGACGGCTCGATAATCGAGGGCTAGCCCAATTGAAAAAACAGCTGAGGAAAGCCAGTAACCCTGTCGTTGTTGTTCACCACCCTATCATTCCTGTCGGTGCCGATTGGATGCAAGCAATCCGTATTGAAAACGATTTTCACGTGATGAGGGTGCTTCTGAAATACGGAGTACGAGAAGTCATTTGTGGTCACGGTCATGCTCAAATAACAACGACACAACACGGCATGAACCAGTATATGGCACCTTCTACAGCTTATGGGTTCGACCACTCGATTGAGGAGTACAATCGCAGTGATAAGATTGGATTAAGCAAGATCTGCGTATCACAACACTCATTTGATTATCTAGCGATATACCTTTGAATATATGTATTTTAACTTACGCGCTACAACTAACGGGTAAGCCATTCATCTAACACGGAGATGAATTGGGGGTTTATAAGATAACCACTAGAAGCGTGCGGGTTACTTTGCCCGTCACACACATTGAGATTGTAAATTGGATAAATGTCTTTCATGCCACCAGCAATCAAACCCAGTCTGAGCATCTCTTGAAAGTCATTTTTGATTTTGCTGTCATGAGAGATAAAGTCATCTTCAGCTGACAAGTTCACCCACCTATGAATATTCAAAGGGTACTTTTTCATGCCCTCTAAACGGCTCCCTTTCAAGCGCTCTTTTACACTCTCATCGCCTAATGGTGAACCTAACGTAACCAGAAGATCGATCTTCTTTTTAGCGCCGTAAGCATTTCGGTACTCACTGTAATGGGAGAGTTTCCATAACACGTCATAGCTGATCATTGTGCCAAGACTATGTGCTACGATCATCACCTCATCTTGGTTATCAAGCGCTCCTCTCAGCTCCGCCATTAATCGATATCTTACATCGCTGCCAAAGTAGGAGTCTTCATACCAATAATGAGTCATATCGGGAGCAACTAATGCTATAAGTGGCTCTGCCACTTTCAAACGACTAAGCACAGAAGAAAAAGTATCTGCAAGCGCCTCTTGCAGAAACCCTGCCTTGGAAACTTCACCATACGTTTTCTTATTAAACTGATGGGACTTGTAGCCTTTGAGGTCGATTAAAGCCTGTTGCCGATAGATCGGGTCTTCAGCTGGCTTGTTCAATAAGGCGTTTGATAAGTCGCCAAAATACACGAAGCGCTTCTCGATATTCTGGAAAGCTTGGAGTGAATCAGAGCCGTTACAGTCACGCTGTAACCCATGTTCGATGGCATCGTACCAGAGTGATTGAAGAGATTCCCTATCAGGCTTTTGCCCCCGACCGTGGATGAATATTATTTTCTTAGCCATACCTTAAAAACCATGTTCACTATCAACATTAATCATCGGGCCGCTATTTTCCTGAAAATTAACGAGGATAGAACCGATTAATTTCGCTTCCCTTGTTTTATGCGGCCTACATAACTGAAATGCCCCCTAGCTAAACATCAACTTGTCAGTGTTTCCGCGTAAATGACCCACATATCAGGTGCAAGAATCACATGGGGTAATACTGTTAGATAAGGTTTAACTAGTGCCCTTTCAAACCAGCCCCCTTTATTCTGACACACTGAAATAGGCTCTACGGCACGATGATGTGTAATAACCACATATACTAGGGGGTAGTATTTTATACTCAGGGGGAGTATAGTTTTTTTCATACATTATCTCACAAACCAAGGCTTAAGAGTTTCCATATGAAAGATGTTAAAGGTGTTTTCCGCAACCTAGAGAAGATGCTGAGAAAAGCAAACTGGTTTGAGGATGGTTGGGAGATCTATAACCGTGGAGAGTACCTTCAGTTATATAAAGAGACTTGGTTCAACCAAAAACAGGGCGGTATCCACTTTGAGACCTTTATCGAAGGGCCCCAAATTAAGCAAAAGGCCTTTCCTGTTTGCATGCATGCGGAAGAAGACTGTCCTTCCCAAGCAGAATTTATACGCCAGTTTAAAGCACTAGAAAAAGATCGCATTGAAAGTTGGAAAGGCTATAAAACCCAAGACAACAGTTACGGGATTTGCCAGAGAACCTTACCCCTAAACTTCAAAAACCTAGAACAGCGCTTGTTCGAGGAATTCAACCGGCTGCGCTCACTTGAAGCCAGTGTAGAGAAAGTACTAGATAGGCTCTAATATGAAAAAACAGAAAAGCCCTTGTATTGATATGTGCGATTTTTCACACAGTAAAGGGTGGTGTTTAGGCTGCGGTAGAACACGAGAAGAGTGTAAGGCTTGGAAATCAATGAAGCCTTACGCTGTTAATGTTCTCAAGAAAGAGCTAGTAAAAAGAAAGGCTCAAATGAACCGCTAAACCAAGCGCTATTTGATGTATGAATCCAATACTTTCAGTACCACTTCCATATCTTCTTCACGCTGAACTTTGTCATCTTCTAGTACCACATGTTCTAGAAGATGACCTTTAATGACCTCCCTCATCAAGCCATTGACTGCGCCACGAATCGCTGCGATTTGCTGCAGTACGTCTTGGCACTGTTGCTCGTCGTTATCGAGCATCTTTTTTAAACCATTGACCTGGCCTTGTATTTTACTAACTCGGGCCTTTAGTTTTTTCTGATCTTTGGCGGTATGTGACATAACGTAGGTACTCAAGGGAATTAAAAACAAGCGGTTAACCTGTAATGTAGCACTTTAGCGATACTGGGGGGTAGTTTTTCGGTACCCGCTATACGCCTTCTAGGCAAGAGTAAGGTTCGAATGGCCTACTGCTTTGTTTTCGCACACTGCTGCAAATGCTTTATAAAGGCGGGAACCTTTTTCGCTATATGTTTTCGGGAAGCATAAAATGCATATAGAACTAAGTCTGCAGGCTGATATTCGAGTTCTACGATTTCTAGTTCACCAGCTTCAACTTCTTCAGAACAGAGTTCAGCTGGCAGGATCGCAAAGCCTAAGCCGGCCAAGGCTCCAGCCTTAGCAAGCTGACCACTGTTAACCTTAAACCCTGACTTGACTCGTTGCGTTACCCATTCACCATGATCGTCTGTAAATATCCAAGGTGTACCGTTCAGTGCGGTAAAGCTACTGATACAAGGTACATGTTTTAAATCTGTAATCTGAAACGGTTTTGAGCAGCTTTGAAGTAGTTTAGGTGAAGCAACGACAACACTCGGCCAACGTTGGATTTCTTTAGCGATCCAGCTGTTGTCTTCTAACTTTCCTCGATGAAAACTGACAATAACGTCAAAGCCATCGATCAAGTCCTCTTTTGGACTAATGCTGGTATCACAACACAGTGATATCGAAGGGTACTGGTTGCAAAAGGCAATAACAGCTTGAGCTAATTCGGCAGAGTCCGGCATTAAGATGTTTAATTGCCCCTGCACATCTTGAGAGTGTTGTGTGACCTCTTCTATCGCCTGATTGAGTTTATCCAACAAAGGCTGCGTACGCTGATAAAGATGCTCGCCAGCTTCTGTTGGAACGATACGACGCGTGCTTCTCAAAAACAGTCTTACATCTAGTTGTTGCTCTAACAACGCGATATGTCGGCTAACATTTGAAGTCGGTAAACACAGAAACTCTGCCGCTCTTTTGAAGCTATTGTTCTCATAGACACAATGAAAACTCTTTAGCCATTGCTGATCAATTTTATTCAGCATATCCCCTCCAAACAATCCCATATTATTGGATTATTAAACCAAATATTGACACTTTATTACCAAAAACAGGCTTATACAATATTCATCACTCGAACGATGGGAATAAAGGTTATCCATGAGCTGGCTAGAAAAACTTTTGAATAAGAACAACATAAAACGTAATCGTAAAGCATCAATTCCAGAAGGTGTCTGGATCAGCTGCCCTTCTTGTACCCAAACCTTGTACCATATCGCACTCAAGGAAAACCTACAGGTATGTCCAAAATGTGGGCACCACATGCGCATGACAGCACGTCTTCGTTTAGACACATTTCTAGATAACAGCGAGCGAGCGGAGTTAGGTACTGAATATCTACCAATAGATTTGCTCAACTTTAAAGACAACAAACGCTATACCGAACGACTGGTCTCTGCACAAAAAAGTACAGGTGAGGAAGATGCACTGGTCGTGATGAAGGGCGAGCTACTTGGCATGCCAGTTGTCGCATGTGCTTTCGAGTTTGCTTTTATGGCAGGGTCAATGGGATCAGTTGTAGGCGCTCGATTTGTCGATGCAGTCAATAAAGCAATTGAATCAAGCTGCGCANGCGGGGGGGCG
>NZ_LWEH01000276.1 GCF_001635455.1 Vibrio sp. HI00D65 | reverse complement strand
TGGTCAGGTTTCAATCCGTTGGATTGAAGACCGCATGAACAACTATCTAAACAAAATTTTAAAAACGGAGAATGAAGATTATGTTATTGCTGTTGATACCGATTCTATCTATTTGCATCTGGGCCCTCTGGTCGAGGTTATATACAAAGAACGAGAGAAGACTACTGAAGGTGTTGTTGGGTTCCTTAACAAGATCTGTGAGATGGAATTTGAAAAGTATATTTCGAGTTCTTANGAAGCGTTGGCCAACTACGTCAACGCTTACGAGCAGAAGATGTTTATGAAACGTGANAACATTGCTGACCGTGGTATCTGGACTGCCAAGAAAAGATATATCTTAAATGTCT
>NZ_LWEH01000275.1 GCF_001635455.1 Vibrio sp. HI00D65 | reverse complement strand
CCAGAACCTTTTGGTTTTTTACCTGTTCCTACTTTGGGGTCTCTTTTTTTTCTCATTTAGCACTTCCATCTTCTGCGTGCCTGTCTAAGTCTTGAGTTCGGATCTTTTGCTGCTTTAGGAAATTTTTTCATTTGTCCTAGTGATCTTGCGCAGAATGATTTTCTACGTTTNGCAGCTTTNGATCCTGGCTTCACTTTTCCAGTCACGGCTGTTTTTAATTTAGAACCGGGATTTAATCTTCGGTATGCTTTGACACCGGCTCGTGTCATACCAGCTCCAGATTTTGTAGATCTGAAATTTTTTTTATTTCTCGAAGGCATGGTGCCTTTGTTGTATAATTCTCTTGGCATTTGACTTCTTGCAATCATGATATTTTTGGCATCCTAAAACCAGGATTAGAATAATATTTTGCGTAAGATTTATTTCCTACTTTTA
>NZ_LWEH01000274.1 GCF_001635455.1 Vibrio sp. HI00D65 | reverse complement strand
GGCGAGTAAAACGGTAACGAGTCTTAAAGAAGATTTAAGCAAGCTTCTTTCTGACGATAAGTAACCATCAATATTTGTGGTGACGTTATGATGTATGTAATCTTAATTGGTGCAGTGTTGATATTTTGGCTGGTTGCTGTTGATAGGCCAGTGCTAAAAATAAAATTCAATGATGGGGCTATTGAGCAAGTCAAAGGTCATCTACCACCGAGTTTCAAA
>NZ_LWEH01000273.1 GCF_001635455.1 Vibrio sp. HI00D65 | reverse complement strand
TCTGACAAGCAGCTACGGTTGAGTAAGCCTGTTAAGCTGTCGTGTGAAACTTCATAACTGAGCTGGTTAACCAGTTGCTCAGAACGGTCGTTGAACCACATCTCCCTTAGTGTATAGATAATGATATCGGCGAATAGCTGATGATGTTTGATGACCTCTTGTTGCTGAGTTGGGCTAAGCGGTGATGTAAAAGTGGAAAACAGTACGCCCATTACTTCAC
>NZ_LWEH01000272.1 GCF_001635455.1 Vibrio sp. HI00D65 | reverse complement strand
TCTTATAGATATTTTGACCAAGCTAAATCTCTTGCTGATAAGTTAGGNNTAGCTTTAAATGAAAGTGTACTAAATGAAAGNAGTAGTCTTGCATTATCAGTTTATAGTCCTGAGAACTTGGCTAGTCTTTTAGAAGATAAGGTTGAAATGACTAGAGAAGAAAAAATCGCTATGTTNAGAAACCAACAACAAGTTTCTGTAAATTAGTGATTGACAATGGGACTATCTTAATATAGGATAGTCCCATTAAACAGAAAGGACAAAATGAAAAACAACGAACAATTTAAAATCACTTTTTGGGCTAAGAAACACAAAAAGCATATTACAAGAAATGCAAAATGGACAGAACTTTGTAGACAATTTTTTTCTAAAAGTGGTGTACCTTGCATAACTTATTACGACTTAGATAGTCAGGGTTATAGAACTGCAACTACATCTTGGAGAATAAGATAATGGCTTATCAATGGTGTCATGGTCCCAAGTGTCATACTAATCACACTCAGGATAGAATTAGAGGTGTTAAAGGCAACAAGGTTTTGAGAACTAGAAAAATAACCGAGAACAATTGGAACAAGGATAATGTTTG
>NZ_LWEH01000271.1 GCF_001635455.1 Vibrio sp. HI00D65 | reverse complement strand
ACCGACCATAAACTATGGACCAACTATCTCGCCAATAACCACTCCGGAAGCAACACCACTCAAGACTTAAAGATGCCGTTTTGGACTACACAGCAAAGCGATCAATTCATCAGCTACCAGTTGATCAACCCAACCAATAACCAACTGTTTTTTAATGATGTAACGTCTGAATCGATCTCTAAAAGTAAGTCCCTTATTGATATGAGTGCATCGCATCAA
>NZ_LWEH01000270.1 GCF_001635455.1 Vibrio sp. HI00D65 | reverse complement strand
ACTCCAAGATATCGGATTTATACGTTTTCAAAACTGGAGCTCTATTACCGCTCGTATCATCAACCGAACAAACCGAGTAAAATAAATGGCCGTTTGAATTAAAAAAGTATTGAAAGATTCTTCATAAAGTACCTTTAGAGTGCATAAAGAGACCGCCACGGTGGACGGTCATTTTATAGTAAAGCTATTTATTCATACAAATTGAGCCTACACTCAATAC
>NZ_LWEH01000269.1 GCF_001635455.1 Vibrio sp. HI00D65 | reverse complement strand
GCCTTGCAGCCTGGAAGCCAATAATGTGATTCTCTATAAAAGCCCCTGGCCAAATCGATAGCTAAGGGGCATTTTTGTATGCATTGCCAAGTTAGGTTTGAATATCTTTAACTTGCACGCTCTGCGGGCTCAGAGATCATGGCATCAAAAGATGCGATTCGAGCCAAAAACTCTTTTCTATCTTTAGGCATAATCGAGCTCGCCATCGGTAAGTTGGCCTTCATCGCATCAACAGCTCGACCACGAACCAACACCTCAAAATGCAAGTGTGGGCCAGTAATACGGCCAGTCGCACCCGATAGCGCAATTTTTTGGCCTCGCTTAATTTGTTGCCCTTTCTTAACTAAGAATCGGCTCAAGTGAAGATAACGCGTCGTGTATACACTGTTGTGTTCGATCACCAAG
>NZ_LWEH01000268.1 GCF_001635455.1 Vibrio sp. HI00D65 | reverse complement strand
GAGTAAGTCCTGATCCCAAACGTGATCACGCTTGATCTCAACGCTTATGCCGCTGATGGTTTTCTGTCCACCTTCGTTGCTCAATAGGAGTTTTTGTTGTGCAAGCTCTTCTGTATTTAGAAGTTGTTGCTCGAGTTTCTTGATGTGTGTATCAAGTTCTCTCTTCTTCTGTTTCGCACCTTCGAGTTGGTACGCCAAAGACACTGCTTCTTCCATATCTCAATCTCTCTTCTCTCAACAAAACGGAATTTGCCACATACGAAACAAAAGCGCAACTCATTTCATAATTTTTTTCATAAAATGTTTTTGTTTCCCATGAGTTTGGCGTAACATGGCTGAAAACTGATGGAGATTTAACCTGTGGCCACTGATATAAAAATAGAAACTATAGAGGATTTGCCTCCCAAAAAATCTAGAGGCAGAGGCAAATGGCAACAGAGAATAAAAGAACTAGAAGTCGGCACGGTCTTTACGATCGAGGATGACAGTGATCAATCAGCCATATCTAAATACAGATCAATAAGAACGGCAGCACAAACGCTAGG
>NZ_LWEH01000267.1 GCF_001635455.1 Vibrio sp. HI00D65 | reverse complement strand
TGAATCTTGTCGCTCGCAAACAGCATTGGGCCCCAATCCATCACTACAACAGGCAGTTCTGGGTAACGCTCGAATACGTCGATATGCTCGCCTTCAAGGGTAGAGCACATCAGCATTAAGCCATCGACACGCTTTTGTAGTAGTGTATCGATAGACGATTTCATACGTTCGCTATCGCCTTCGGTGTTACACAAGATAAGGTTGTAGCCTTTTTCATAAC
>NZ_LWEH01000266.1 GCF_001635455.1 Vibrio sp. HI00D65 | reverse complement strand
CCCCTCATCGCTGATCGTCTGAATGAATTTACGCAGTTAGATTGGCTACAAAGTACCTACGCTGGTATCAATAAACTCACTCAGCCCAACCTGCGCCATGATTACACCCTAACTAACGTGAAAGGTATCTTCGGGCCAGCGATCGCAGAGTACGTACTAGGTTATACCATTAGTCACTTCAGACACTTTTTCCACTACCACCAGCAACAACAGCAACAAAATTGGCAACCTCAGCTTTATACTAGCCTTACCGATAAAACCATGGTGGTTTTAGGTACGGGTTCAATTGGCAGTCATCTAGCGCAAGCCGCATCAGCCTTTGGTATTCACACCATAGGAGTCAATCGCACAGGCATTCCCCCAAAGCACGAAGCCTTTAAAGATACTTTCCACATCAATGAACTAGAGGCGGCTCTCAAGCAAGCGGACATTGTGGTCAACACGTTACCTTCAACCGCTGAAACCTATCAACTACTCAACCAAACGACCCTTGGCTACTGCTCTAACGTACTGCTGTTCAATGTTGGGCGAGGCGAAAGCATCGATCACAAAGCGCTGTTATTGGCGATTAAAAACCGTTGGGTTGAGCATGCATTCCTTGATGTGTTTGAACATGAGCCTCTTTCTCAAGATCACCCTTTCTGGAAACTGCCACAAGTCACTATTACACCGCACATTGCCGCACTCAGTGAACCGAGACAGGTGGTCGAGATCTTCGCAGAGAACTACAAGCAGTGGCGAGATGGATTTACCCTAAACCATGTCATCGACTTTGATAAAGGTTACTGATGAGCTCACCATTACTCACCGAGATAAGAAAGTGCCGAGCTTGTGAACCCCACCTTTCACATGGTGCTAACCCGGTTATCCAAGCCCACCCAAATGCACGCTTGCTAATCATTGGGCAAGCGCCAGGTATCAAAGTGCATAAATCCTCCATCCCGTGGAATGACGCCAGTGGCGAGCGATTAAGAGAATGGCTAGGGATAGACAGCGATACCTTTTATGACGAACAAAAGGTCGCGATTGTACCTATGGGTTTCTGCTACCCAGGTAAAGGGAAGAGTGGTGATCTGCCACCACGCAAGGAGTGTGCAGAGCTCTGGCATAAGAAAGTATTGCAGTCACTGCCAAATGTTCAAATGACACTTTTGATTGGGCAGTATGCGCAAAACTATTACTTGAAAGAAAAAGCCACCAAGACACTGACAGAGACTGTCAAAAACTGGCAGGTTTGGGCACCAGAGTTTTTACCACTTCCCCACCCTTCACCACGCAATAATATTTGGCTCAAGAAGAACTCATGGTTTGAAAGTGAGGTTATTCCTTACATACGCAAGCACATCTCAGAGCATTTGGCCTACCATGATCCAAATGCCTAATGAGCTGCACACAGCCGAAATTAAACGAGTATAGAATTACCAATCTGAAGGCAATAAAAAAGCGCTACCAGTTACCCAGCAGCGCTTTCAATTATCTTACTCAGAATTACTTATGGTAAGGCTTAGACAGTTCGTGAACAGCGTCAACGAACACACCAGCGTTTTCTGGCGGCACATCTAAGTGAATACCGTGGCCTAGGTTAAATACGTGGCCAGTACCAGCATCACCAAAGCCTTCAAGGATAATCGATACCTCTTCACGGATACGCTCTGGAGAAGCGTAAAGCATTGAAGGATCCATGTTACCTTGCAGAGCAACCTTATCACCCACGCGCTTAACTGCGTCTTGGATGTTGATAGTCCAGTCTAGGCCAACTGCATCACAGCCCGTTGCTGCGATCTGCTCTAGCCACATGCCACCGTTCTTAGTGAATAGTGTTACTGGTACACGACGACCATCGTTTTCACGGATTAGACCATCAACGATTTTGTGCATGTATTGCAGTGAGAATAGGTTGTAATCACGAGGAGTCAGTACACCACCCCATGTATCAAATACCATTACCGATTGAGCACCCGCTTTGATTTGCGCGTTTAGGTATTCGATAACGCTGTCTGCTAGCTTATCTAGAAGTAAGTGCAGCGTTTGTGGTTCTGCGTACATCATCTTCTTGATCTTAGTGAATGCTTTAGAGCTTCCACCTTCAACCATGTAAGTCGCTAGAGTCCATGGACTACCAGAGAAACCAATCAATGGAACGTCGCCGTTCAAATCTTTGCGGATCTGACGTACTGCGTTCATTACGTATTGCAGCTCACCTTCTGGATCTGGCAGGCCAATTTTTTCTACGTCAGCTTTACACGTGATAGGACGCTCAAACTTAGGACCTTCACCTGTCTCAAAGTACAAACCTAGGCCCATAGCATCAGGGATCGTTAGGATGTCAGAGAACAAGATTGCCGCATCAAGCGGGAAACGACGTAAAGGTTGAAGGGTTACTTCTGATGCAAGTTCCGCGTTTTTGCACAAAGACATGAAGTCGCCTGCTTCTGCACGGGTAGCTTTGTACTCTGGAAGATAGCGGCCAGCTTGGCGCATCATCCATACCGGTGTGTAATCAACAGGCTGCTTTAAAAGTGCGCGTAAATAGCGATCGTTCTTTAATTCGGTCATTCCGTTAAATTCCAATTCAATCTTGTCTAGTTTTGATGGCAAGTATTCTAACACTGATTGAGGGGTAAAAGCTGTGTGCTTTGCAACCTAGATCAAGTTATTAACTTTTAAATCAATGCTTAATTTGCACCCAATTAAGGGAGCATGTTAAAAATTTGTTCGCTAGCGAAAATTACAATTATAACACCTGAGTAGTCACTACTCAGCATCTCATAACGACATCTTACTTACCCCCTCCACTTGTGGAGGTTTTTTTTAGCTTTTGCCCCCCCCCCCATAGGCCAAATACTATTACAGGCGACTTAGTGCTCCAACGCTTGTTCAGCGGCCCCCGCTTTAACCACGTCATCAACGGTTTTCTCTATCAGCTGTCTCGCAATGGTGCCCACTGGAGCCACATCTGGCAGAGTCGTCACATCAAACCATTGCGCGTCGGATAGCTCGCTATAATCTGGCTTGAGCGTACCACCAGCATAGTCAGCAAGAAAGCCCATCATCATGCTCGACGGGAATGCCCAAGGTTGGCTGCCAAAATAGCGAATGTTGCCCACATCAATCCCTGTCTCTTCTTTGACTTCGCGTGCTACACACTGTTCTAAGGTCTCTCCGACCTCTAAGAAGCCCGCTATAACGGTATACATGCCAGTTTTATGCCTTGGATGCTGCGCGAGTAATATCTTGTTGTCGTTGCGAACAGCGACAATGATGCATGGGAAAATACGCGGGTAATGCAGAGTACGACAGTCTCCACACTGCATAGCCACTTGATTGTGATTTAGGTGATTGCGGCCACCGCACTGCGGGCAGAAACGCATGCTCTGTGTCATATGACCATATTGGATGGCTTTACTTGCAGTAAGAAAACTCGATTCTGGCCAGTGTAATAACTCTCTTAGGTTGACCATCGTCAGCTCTGCCTCAACGTCACAGTAGTTCAACCAATAAACTTTGCGGCCTTGATGCTGATTAATACAGATTGCATGCTCAACACTCAGTCCTAGCTCGTCGGCAGAGCCGAAAGGAAACTGATCATTATTAACCCAAATATCACTACCGGAAACGACGCACCAGTAAGCTTGCTCTGTCATTTTCTTATCACTTTTTTTTAACATCCCTATGCCTCATTGCTTGCAGTTCGTTCATTTTACTGGCAATCTAATTTCATACTAGAGTTGTGGCAGAGAATATTTCAAGCTATTACTTTTAGTAGATATCGTTAAATGGATCCTGCTTAGGCAATTTCAATGATCACAAGGTTGTGATCAGATCATGAGGACATGGTCATGCTAAATAAATTTAAACAAATACAAGAACAATGGGGTGGCTCAAGCGACGTCATCGATCATTGGCTCGAAACTCGACAAGCTCTCATCGTCGAATATTGCAAGCTAGGTGCCTTGCAGCCAGCTAGCAACGGGCAATCAAACGTTGTTGAACTCCCTTCTCCTAAAGAAATCAGCTCATTCTGCGATCATGTTGTCGATTATATCTCAGAAGGCCATTTTAAGATCTACGATATGGTCATGAAGAAATGGCAAGCAACAGGCTTTAAAACCAATGACGAGATTGATGCAACTTACGCGAAGATCGTACTCACAACCGAGCCACTTATAGAGTTTAATGATAAGTACGTTAAAGTCAGTGCAAACGATGAATTGCCTAACTTCGAGGGAGATATGTCGAAAGTAGGTGAACTACTCGAAGTACGTTTTGAAGTAGAAGATACTCTTATTCAGCTTATTGCAGATAGTTTAGCGATTCCACCAGGCGCTTAGTTAACTTAACCCTTAATAAGCTTGCCTCTGTGCAAGCTTTTTGTTTTGCCTAAAGCTCCCCTACCCACTCAACTCTGTTGAAGCCCAAGTAACACCACCAATCAGTATCCACGACACCTCCACGATTACCCTCTCGCCACCAATGCTCGTGATTCACCGGCTAGCATAAGTAAAGCACGCAGGAATCCACATACCAATAACCTAAACGCCAGATACAAAAAAGGCACCCAAAGGTGCCTTTTTCTTATCTCTAAGAGATTACTCTTCTGAAGAGAAACCTGCATTTAGAAGTGCTGCAAGGTTGTCAGTAGCTTGTTCAGCTGATGGACCTTCCTGCTCTTCTTCACGCTTAGCTTGACGCTCTTGATGGTATGCGAAGCCAGTACCAGCTGGGATCAGACGACCAACAATTACGTTCTCTTTCAGACCGCGAAGGTCATCACGCTTACCAGAAACCGCAGCTTCTGTTAGTACGCGAGTCGTTTCTTGGAACGATGCAGCTGAGATGAATGACTCAGTTGCAAGAGATGCTTTAGTAATACCTAGTAGATCACGCTCGAAACGTACTAGTTCTTTACCTTCAGCTTCTAGCTTACGGTTAGCAATCTTCACGTTGTGGTACTCAACTTGTTCACCAGGTAGGAACTGAGAGTCACCAGAATGTGTGATTGTACACTTACGTAGCATTTGACGAACGATAGTCTCAATGTGCTTATCGTTAATCTTAACGCCTTGTAAGCGGTAAACTTCTTGAACTTCGTTCGCGATGTACTGAGTTACTGCGTGGATACCACGTAGACGCAGGATATCGTGTGGAGTTTCAGGACCGTCGGCGATTACATCACCACGTTCAATCTTCTCACCTTCGAACACGTTCAATTGACGATGCTTAGGAATCATCTCCTCGTAAGTGTCACCACCTTCACGAGTGATTACTAGACGACGCTTACCTTTCGTTTCTTTACCAAACGACACAGTACCTGTGTGCTCAGCAAGGATCGCAGGCTCTTTAGGCTTACGAGCTTCGAATAGGTCTGCTACGCGTGGTAGACCACCGGTGATATCTTTGTTACCGCCAGATTTCTGAGGGATACGAGATAGTGTGTCACCAATACCAACTTCAGCGCCATCTTCAATGTTCACAATCGCTTTACCAGGTAGGAAGTAGTGAGCTGGCATTTCAGTACCAGGGATCATTACATCGTTACCTTGCTCGTCAACAAGTTTGATAGCTGGACGCATATCTTTACCTGCTGCTGGACGAGCCGCTGCGTCTGTAACTTCAGAAGAAGAAAGACCAGTTAGATCATCCGTTTGACGGGAAACAGTTACGCCATCGATCATATCAACGAACTGGATGCGACCTGCCACTTCAGTGATGATTGGCATAGTGTGCGCTTCCCAGTTAGCAACAACTTCGCCGGCTTCTACTGCGTCGTTGTCCGCTTTGCTCAGTACAGAACCGTAAGGAAGTTTGTGCTTCTCTTTAGTACGACCGAACTCATCAACAATCGTCATCTCAGATGCACGAGAGGTGATAACCAGCTTCTTATCTTTGTTGATTACGAACTTAGCGTTGTGAAGTTTAACAGTACCAGTTGTCTTAGCTTGGATGCTGTTCTCTGCTGCTGCAGTAGATGCCGCACCACCGATGTGGAACGTACGCATCGTTAGCTGTGTACCCGGCTCACCGATAGATTGTGCAGCGATAACACCAACTGCTTCACCTTGGTTCACTAGGTGACCACGTGCTAGGTCACGACCGTAACACTGTGCACAACAACCGAAGTCTGCATCACAGGTAACAACAGAACGCACTTTCATGCGGTCTACAGAGTTGTCTTCCATGATCTGACACCACTTCTCATCAATCAGAGTGTTACGTGGGATCAGTACATCTTCAGTACCAGGCTTAAGAACGTCTTCAGCTACTACACGACCTAGAGCAAGCTCAGAAAGTGCAACTTTAACGTCACCACCTTCGATGTGAGGCATCATGTCGATACCTTCGTGCGTGCCACAGTCATGTTCGTGAACTACAACGTCTTGAGCAACGTCAACTAGACGACGAGTTAGGTAACCCGAGTTCGCTGTTTTCAGTGCTGTATCCGCAAGACCCTTACGAGCACCGTGCGTTGAGATAAAGTACTGAAGGACGTTTAGACCTTCTTTAAAGTTCGCTGTGATCGGCGTTTCGATGATTGAACCATCTGGACGCGCCATCAGACCACGCATACCTGCTAGCTGACGAATCTGAGCTGCAGAACCACGAGCGCCCGAGTCGGCCATCATGTAGATGCTGTTGAATGATTCTTGCTGTTCTTCTTCGCCGTCACGGTTGATAACTGTTTCAGAAGATAGGTTATCCATCATCGCTTTCGCAACGCGGTCATTCGTAGATGCCCAGATATCGATAACTTTGTTGTAACGCTCACCCGCAGTAACAAGACCAGATTGGAATTGCTCTTGGATTTCACGAACTTCTTCTTCAGCAGATTCAATTTCATCGTATTTCGCTTGAGGTACAACCATATCGTCGATACCTACAGAAACACCTGAAAGTGCAGCGTATGCAAAACCTGCGTACATGATTTGGTCAGCGAATACTACTGTGTCCTTAAGACCAAGCTTACGGTACGCTTCGTTAAGTAGGGTAGAAATTTGCTTCTTACCTAGCTTTTGGTTAACGATGCTGTACGGTAGGCCAGCTGGAACGATTTGCCATAGCATTGCACGGCCAACTGTTGTATCAACCAGCTTCGTTTCAGTAGTGCTGTTACCATCTTCGTCTACTACGGTCTCAGTGATACGAACTTTAACGCGAGCGTGTAGCTCAGCAGTATTAGTACGGTATGCCTTCTCAGCCTCTTCAGGGCCAGCAAGATACATACCTTCGCCTTTCACGTTGATCTTTTCACGAGTCATGTAGTAAAGACCCAATACAACGTCCTGAGAAGGTACGATGATCGGATCACCTGACGCTGGCGACAGAATGTTGTTTGTCGACATCATCAGAGTACGTGCTTCAAGCTGTGCTTCTAGAGTTAGAGGCACGTGTACCGCCATTTGGTCACCATCGAAGTCGGCGTTGTATGCCGCACACACTAGTGGGTGAAGCTGAATCGCTTTACCTTCGATTAGTACTGGTTCAAACGCTTGGATACCTAGACGGTGAAGTGTAGGTGCACGGTTAAGCAGTACTGGGTGTTCGCGAATTACTTCGTCTAGGATATCCCAAACGATAGCTTCTTCGCGCTCTACCATCTTCTTAGCAGCTTTGATTGTCGTAGCCATGCCACGAGTCTCTAGCTTGCTGTAGATGAACGGCTTAAATAGCTCAAGTGCCATCTTCTTAGGAAGACCACACTGATGTAGACGAAGGTATGGACCTACTGTGATTACAGAACGGCCAGAGTAGTCTACACGTTTACCTAGAAGGTTCTGACGGAAACGACCTTGCTTACCCTTGATCATATCAGCAAGAGATTTCAGAGGACGCTTGTTCGAACCTGTGATTGCACGACCGCGACGACCATTATCTAGAAGGGCATCAACAGACTCTTGCAGCATACGCTTTTCGTTACGTACGATGATGTCCGGAGCAGCTAGCTCTAGAAGACGCTTCAAACGGTTGTTACGGTTGATAACACGACGGTAAAGGTCGTTCAGATCTGAAGTCGCAAAACGACCGCCATCTAGAGGTACTAGAGGACGTAGATCTGGCGGAAGAACCGGAAGTACAGTCAGAATCATCCATTGCGGATCGTTACCCGATGCAATGAACGCTTCAACTAGTTTCAGGCGCTTAGTGATCTTCTTACGCTTAGTTTCAGAGTTGGTTGTTTCCAACTCTTCGCGCATTTCTTCCACTTCTTGATGAAGGTCCATTGTTGCAAGCAAATCTTTGATCGCTTCTGCACCCATCTTAGCAGTGAATTCATCACCCCACTCTTCTAGACGATCCAGATACTCTTCTTCAGTAAGCATCTGAGATTTCTCCAGATCAGTCATACCTGGTTCAGTTACTACGTACATTTCGAAGTAAAGAACACGCTCGATATCACGTAGAGGGATATCCATTAGTAGACCGATACGAGACGGTAGCGATTTTAGGAACCAGATGTGAGCAACTGGTGAAGCAAGCTCGATGTGGCCCATACGGTCACGACGAACTTTAGTTTGTGTAACTTCTACGCCACACTTCTCACAGATAACACCACGGTGTTTCAGACGCTTGTATTTACCACAAAGACACTCGTAGTCTTTAACTGGACCAAAAATACGCGCACAGAACAGACCATCGCGTTCAGGTTTGAACGTACGATAGTTGATCGTTTCAGGTTTTTTAACTTCACCGAAAGACCATGAACGGATCATGTCCGGTGAAGACAGACCGATTTTGATTGCATCAAATTCTTCGGTCTTATGCTGCGCTTTTAGAAAGTTTAATAAGTCTTTCACAATCAGCTCCTGTAAGGAGTTAAAAGGGGCTCACCCGCAAAAGTGAGCACCTTCAACCAAATAATCTCTTTTCTCTAGAAAGAAAGAAGGGATTACTCTTCGTCTTCTAGCTCGATGTTGATACCTAGCGAGCGAATCTCTTTCAACAGTACGTTGAACGACTCTGGCATGCCAGGTTCCATGCTGTGGTTGCCATCTACGATGTTCTTGTACATCTTAGTACGGCCGTTAACGTCATCCGACTTAACTGTTAGCATTTCTTGAAGCGTGTAAGCAGCACCGTATGCTTCTAGTGCCCATACTTCCATCTCACCGAAACGCTGACCACCGAACTGAGCTTTACCACCAAGTGGTTGCTGAGTTACTAGGCTGTACGAACCAGTAGAACGAGCGTGCATCTTGTCATCAACAAGGTGGTTCAGTTTCAGCATGTACATGTAACCTACAGTTACAGGACGCTCAAACGAGTCACCAGTACGACCATCAAACAGTTTAAGCTGACCAGATTCTGGCAGATCACCCAGTTTAAGTAGTTCTTTGATTAACGTTTCAGAAGCACCATCGAACACAGGAGTAGCAATCGGTAGACCGCCACGTAGGTTCTTGATCAGTGTACGAACTTGATCATCAGACAGTTCAGCAATATCAACTTTCTGACGAGTATCACCAAGATCATAAACCTTCTGTAGGAACTCACGGAACTTATGAAGTTCTTGCTGTTCCTTAACCATTTGGTTGATCTTGTCACCGATACCTTTCGCTGCCAGACCTAAGTGTACTTCTAGGATCTGACCGATGTTCATACGCGATGGTACACCCAGTGGGTTAAGTACGATGTCTACAGGCTGACCTTTCTCATCGTATGGCATGTCTTCAACAGGGTTAATCTTAGAGATTACACCTTTGTTACCGTGACGACCCGCCATCTTATCACCAGGCTGGATACGACGTTTAACCGCTAGGTAAACTTTAACAATCTTAAGAACGCCAGGCGCTAGATCATCACCTTGAGTGATCTTACGACGCTTAGTTTCAAACTTCTTATCGAAGTCTGCTTTTAGCTCGTCCCACTGCTCAGCAAGTTGCTCAAGCTGTGTTTGTAGCGCATCGTCTTCTAGAACTTGCTCTAGCCATTGCTTACGACCGATCGTATCAAGCTTAGCTTCAGAGTAACCACCAGACAGAAGTACAGCTTTAACTCGATTAAGAAGGCCACCCTCAAGAATTTGGAACTCTTCAGTTAGGTCTTTCTTAGCTTCTTTAAGCTGCATCTGCTCGATTTCAAGTGCACGCTTGTCTTTCTCTACGCCATCGCGAGTGAAGACTTGTACATCGATGATAGTACCCGAAACAGAGTTTGGTACACGTAGAGAAGTATCTTTAACATCAGATGCTTTCTCACCGAAGATTGCACGTAGTAGCTTCTCCTCAGGAGTCAGTTGAGTTTCACCTTTAGGTGTTACTTTACCAACTAGGATGTCACCACCCTTAACTTCAGCACCAATGTAAACGATACCTGACTCGTCTAGTTTAGACAGAGCAGACTCGCCTACGTTTGGAATATCCGCTGTGATCTCTTCAGAGCCCAGCTTAGTATCACGAGCCACACAAGATAGTTCTTGGATGTGGATAGTCGTGAAACGGTCTTCTTGAACTACGCGCTCAGATACTAAGATCGAGTCTTCGAAGTTGTAACCGTTCCAAGGCATGAACGCGATACGCATGTTTTGACCAAGTGCTAGCTCACCAAGGTCTGTTGAAGGACCGTCAGCTAGTACGTCGCCACGTGATACAGGTTCACCCGGTAGCACTGTAGGACGTTGGTTGATACATGTGTTCTGGTTTGAACGCGTGTACTTAGTTAGGTTGTAGATGTCGATACCAGCTTCGCCAGGTACTAGCTCATCTTCGTTAACCTTAACTACGATACGAGAAGCGTCAACAGACTGAATCATACCGCCACGTTTAGCAACCGCTGTAACACCAGAGTCAACTGCGATGTTACGTTCAATACCAGTACCTACTAGAGGCTTATCAGCCTTAAGTGTTGGTACCGCTTGACGTTGCATGTTCGCCCCCATCAATGCACGGTTCGCATCATCGTGTTCTAGGAACGGGATAAGCGATGCAGCGATAGATACTACTTGGTTTGTCGCAACGTCCATGTAGTCAACGTGGTCGCGCGGGTGAAGACCAGATTCACCTTTTTGACGAGCAGTGATTAGCTCATCTGCGAACGTACCTTCTTCAGTAAGAACGGTGTTCGCCTGCGCGATTACAAATTGACCTTCTTGGATTGCAGACAGGTAATCAACTTCGTCTGTTACTACGCCATCTACTACACGACGGTACGGAGTTTCTAGGAAACCGTAATCGTTACAACGTGCAAATGCAGATAGTGAGTTAATTAGACCGATGTTTGGACCTTCAGGCGTTTCGATCGGACATAGACGACCGTAGTGAGTTACGTGAACGTCACGTACTTCGAAGCCTGCGCGCTCACGAGTAAGACCACCAGGACCTAAAGCAGAGATACGACGCTTGTGCGTAACTTCTGACAATGGGTTGTTTTGGTCCATGAACTGTGAAAGCTGTGAAGAGCCAAAGAATTCTTTAACTGCAGCAGAGATAGGCTTAGCGTTGATTAGATCTTGAGGCATGATTGCATCAAGGTCACCAAGGCTTAGACGCTCTTTAACGGCACGTTCTACACGAACTAGACCAACACGGAATTGGTTTTCTGCCATTTCACCTACAGAACGGATACGACGGTTGCCAAGGTGGTCGATATCGTCCACTTCGCCTTTACCGTTACGGATGCCGATCAGTTTCTTCATCACTTCAATGATGTCTGATTCATCCAGAGTACCACGCTCTTCTTCTTCTTCACGCTCGATAGAACTGTTGAACTTCATACGGCCAACAGTTGATAGGTCGTAGCGTTCTTCTGAGAAGAATAGGCTTTCGAATAGAGACTCTGCAGCTTCTTTCGTTGGTGGCTCGCCAGGACGCATCATACGGTAGATTTCTACCAATGCAGAGATGCGATCTACTGTGCTATCTGCACGTAGAGTGTCTGACATGAATGGACCATGGTCTAGGTCATTCGTGAACAGTACTTCTAGAGCTTTGTGACCTGCTTGAGATAGGTTAGCAAGTGCCTCTAGGCTGATCTCTTGGTTCGCGCCAACGATGATCTCGCCAGTTGCTTCGTTGATGTAATCTTTAGATGCAACTTTACCAACGATGTACTCTACAGGTACTTCGATGTGCTCAACGCCATCTTTCTCAAGTTGACGGATGTGGCGAGCAGTAACACGACGACCAGTCTCAACGTAAACTTTACCGTTTGCTTCGATGTCGAATGACGCAGTTTCACCACGTAGACGATCAGGAACCAACTCCATAAGAAGAGTTTGGTCTTTCACTTCGAAGTTCACCTTGTCGAAGAACAGATCTAGGATCTCTTCAGTTGACTTACCTAGTGCACGAAGGATGATTGAAGCTGGTAGCTTACGACGACGGTCGATACGTACGAATAAGTTATCCTTAGGATCGAACTCAAAGTCTAACCATGAGCCACGGTAAGGAATTACACGTGCGTTATAAAGAACTTTACCAGATGAGTGGGTCTTACCCTTATCACTGTCGAAGAACACGCCTGGGCTTCGGTGCAGCTGGGATACGATAACCCTCTCGGTACCATTAATTACGAAAGTACCATTGTCAGTCATAAGCGGAATTTCGCCCATGTAGACTTCTTGTTCTTTAATGTCTTTTACAGTACCTGCTGGCGCATCTCGATCAAAGATAACTAGACGTAGTTTAACGCGTAGTGGCTTTGAGTAAGTTACACCACGGATTTGACATTCTTTAACATCAAAAACTGGCTCACCAAGACGGTAGCTAACGTATTGCAGCTCAGAATTGCCGTTGTAGCTCTGAATTGGGAATACAGAACGAAAAGCAGCCTCAAGACCGTATTGACCTTCTGGATCCTGTTCGATGAATTTATCGAAGGAATCAAGCTGGATCGATAACAGGTATGGAATGTCCAAAACTTGTGGACGAGTACCAAAGTCCTTACGGATGCGCTTTTTCTCGGTATAAGAGTAAACCATGGGGTTCCTCAGCTCGCTGATAAGTGACCCAAACTACCCAAAACACTCCTCGGAGGGGGTAGTGACTAACAGCTGTTTAATGTAGTGAACAATCATATCGAAAACATGACTGTTTTTTTGCTCAGGTTATGACGCTTAAACAGCGGAAAATTCGTCATAGCCCTACAGCGCAAAAAGGCCGGTGGTCAAATAACCACCAGCCATTAGCCTTACGGCTAAGAAATTAAGTAATAATTACTTAACTTCAACAGAAGCGCCAGCTTCTTCTAGCTGTGCTTTAAGAGCTTCAGCTTCAGCTTTGTCAACGCCTTCTTTTAGAGGTGCTGGAGCTGAGTCTACAAGACCTTTAGCTTCTTTAAGACCTAGGCCAGTTGCGCCACGTACAGCTTTGATAACTTGTACTTTGTTAGAACCAGCAGAAGTTAGGATAACGTCGAATTCAGTTTGCTCAGCAGCAGCTTCGCCGCCAGCAGCGCCACCAGCTACAACTGCAGCAGCAGCTGATACGCCGAATTTCTCTTCCATAGCTTCGATAAGCTCAACAACTTGCATTACAGACATTTCTGCAACTGCGTCTAGGATTTGCTCGTTAGTAATAGACATAACAATTCTCTTTTAAGTCAACAATAAGTTTAATTTGCAACCAGTGAAAAGCAAGGCTTAAGCCGCTGCTTCTTCTTTTTGGTCACGTAGTGCAGCGATAGTACGAACCAGCTTGCCAGCAGAAGCTTCTTTCATGCACATCATTAGGCGTGCGATAGCTTCGTCGTAAGTTGGTAGTGTCGCTAGTACTTCAGCATCAGTAACTGCGCCTTCAAATGCAGCAGCTTTGATCTCGAAATCTTTGTTCTCTTTAGCGAAGTCTTTGAAAAGACGCGCTGCAGCACCTGGGTGCTCGTTAGAGAACGCGATCAGAGTTGGACCAGTGAAAGTGTCAGTTAGACACTCGTAGTCTGTACCCTGAACCGCACGGCGTGCTAGTGTGTTACGAACAACTTTCATGTAAACACCCGCTTCGCGAGCTTGTTTACGTAGAGAAGTCATTGCGCCAACTTCAACGCCACGAGAATCAGCTACAACTGCAGAAAGTGCACCATTAGCTGCTTCGTTGACTTCAGCAACAATTGCTTTTTTGTCTTGAAGATTTAAAGCCATTTGGATTAACCTCTGGTTGTGATTACAGCACCCATCACAGTGTGTAATGAGCGTTTACGATGCTAATAGATATGTATAACTTCATTTAAATTAGGCACCGCCTACGTAGGTTTTATTAAGCTGTAGCTCCGAAAAGTACAGCGCCTACGGTCTTGGGATAGATAATTTGAATTGCTTCAAATCACCCAACCACAAATATTAGGCGCAGAAGTATACACTAAATCTGCGCCTAAGCAAATTAGTTTGCTTGAGTGTTCAGGCTAGCCTGATCAACAGCAACACCAGCACCCATAGTAGTAGAGATGCTTACTTTCTTCAGGAAAGTACCTTTCGCTGAAGAAGGCTTAGCTTTCTTAAGAGCAACTAGAAGAGCTTCTAGGTTCTCTTGAAGCTGGTTAGCTTCGAAAGATGCTTTGCCGATAGTAGTGTGGATGATGCCGTTCTTGTCGTTACGGTAACGAACCTGACCAGCTTTAGCGTTCTTAACAGCTTCAACAACGTTAGGAGTTACAGTACCAACTTTAGGGTTTGGCATAAGGCCGCGTGGACCTAGGATAGTACCTAGTTGACCAACAACACGCATTGCATCTGGAGAAGCAACAACTACGTCGAAGTTCATTTCGCCTTTCTTCACTTGCTCAGCAAGATCTTCCATACCAACAACATCTGCGCCAGCTTCTTTAGCTGCTTCTGCGTTTGCACCTTGAGTGAACACAGCAACGCGGATTTCACGGCCAGTACCGTGAGGTAGCACAGTTGCGCCACGTACGTTTTGGTCAGATTTACGAGCATCGATGCCTAGGTTAACAGCAACGTCTACAGACTCAACGAATTTAGCAGTAGCTAGTTCTTTAAGAAGTGCAACAGCTTCGTTGATTTCGTATTCTTTAGTCGCGTCAACTTTGTCGCGGATTACGCGCATACGCTTAGTAAGTTTTGCCATCTTATTAACCCTCTACCACTAGGCCCATTGAACGAGCAGTACCAGCGATTGAACGCTTCATTGCTTCGATGTCAGCACCAGTCATATCAGCAGCTTTAGTTTCTGCGATTTCTTGGATTTGAGCGTCAGTTACAGTACCCACTTTTTCAGTGTTTGGACGACCAGAACCAGACTTAACGCCAGCAGCTTTCTTAAGAAGAACAGCAGCAGGTGGAGTCTTAGTTACGAACGTGAAAGAACGGTCGTTGTATACAGTAATAACTACTGGAGTCGGTAGACCTTTCTCAACAGATTCTGTTTTTGCGTTGAACGCTTTACAGAATTCCATGATGTTAACACCATGTTGACCTAGAGCAGGACCAACCGGTGGCGACGGGTTTGCCATACCAGCTGCAACTTGCAGTTTGATATAAGCTTCAACTTTCTTAGCCATGATATTTCCTAATATTTGGGTACATACGCTAGCCGTAAGGCAAGCTCCCCATAAATTCAATTAACGCTTTTTACTTCCATAGAAGCAAAAAGGCGCGAAATTATAATCATAATTCGCGCCTTTAACAACCCTAAAAAGGTGATTTTTTATACTCTTTTATTTTGAACAAGTTGCTAATAAGTTATCCACAACTTAGTTCAATTAATCGAGTCTTAGTCCAGTTTTTCAACCTGACCAAATTCAAGCTCAACCGGTGTTGCACGACCAAAGATCGATACAGATACCTTAATGCGGCTCTTCTCGTAATCTACTTCTTCAACAGTACCGTTGAAGTCAGCAAATGGACCATCGTTAACACGAACCACTTCACCGGCTTCGAACATCGTCTTAGGACGTGGAGCTTCGCTCGCTTTCTCTAGACGGTTCAAGATAGCATCAGCTTCTTTATCAGTGATTGGTGCTGGACGATCAGAGGTACCACCAATGAAGCCCATAACACGCGGAATGCTGCGTACTAAGTGCCATGATTCATCATTCATGATCATTTGAACTAATACGTAGCCAGGGAAGAATTTACGTTCACTTTTACGACGTTGTCCAGCACGCATTTCCACTACTTCTTCAGTAGGTACTAGCACATCGCCAAATAGTTCTTCCATGTTGTGCATTTTAATATGCTCGCGTAGCGATTGTGCAACACGACCTTCAAAACCAGAAAAGGCTTGAACTACATACCAACGTTTTTTTGGAGCTTCACTCATGAATCAGAACCCTCTACACCCCAGTCGCTAGAGAAACTAAACGGACCATAATGCCGTCAATTCCCCAAAGCACTAGAGACATAACAATACATACAGCTAAAACGATCAATGTAGTTTGCATAGTTTCTTGGCGAGTAGGCCAAACCACTTTACGAATCTCCATGCGAGATTCTTTTGCAAAATCGATCGCAGCTTTACCTTTAGTTGTTGTTGCTGCAACGCCTAGTGCGGCAGCAATCAGCACAACTACACCTGCAGCGCGAATTACAACAGACAATTCACCATACAGGTAATTACCCACAACAGCAGCGGCTAACAGTACAAAAGCGACTACCCACTTCATTGTATCTGCTGCACTTGAGCTATCAGGAGTTTCAGCGTTTGCTTTCATAAAACCAACCTGTGATAAGTCTTAAATATAGACGACAATAACCCCGCTGTTGCAGGGCACATTCCTTTGCGTTGCAGAACAACACATCTAACAGTCATTTTAGTCAAAAAGACTGTTTAATTCTTTGCTAAGAGCTGAAATTGATGCCAATTCGCTCAACTCTTTTTTTAGCGCAGAAAAAGGGCATCAAATGATGCCCTTTTTACTAGTGGTTCGTCAAATCTTATGCAAAGATTTTAGCTACAACACCAGCACCTACAGTACGACCACCTTCACGGATAGCGAAACGTAGGCCTTCGTCCATTGCGATTGGAGCGATTAGCTCAACAGTCATTTGAACGTTGTCACCTGGCATTACCATTTCTACGCCTTCTGGTAGAGTGATATCGCCTGTTACGTCAGTTGTACGGAAGTAGAACTGTGGACGGTAACCTTTGAAGAAAGGAGTGTGACGGCCGCCTTCGTCTTTAGAAAGTACGTATACTTCAGACTCGAACTTAGTGTGTGGGTTGATAGAACCTTTAGCAGATAATACTTGGCCACGTTCAACTTCGTCACGCTTAGTACCACGTAGAAGTGCACCAACGTTCTCACCTGCACGACCTTCATCAAGCAGCTTACGGAACATTTCAACACCAGTACAAGTAGTAAGAGTAGTCTCTTTGATACCAACGATTTCTACTTCGTCACCTACACGTAGGATACCACGCTCGATACGACCAGTTACAACAGTACCACGACCTTGGATCGAGAACACGTCTTCGATTGGTAGTAGGAACGGTTGGTCAACTGCACGCTCTGGCTCAGGGATGTAAGAATCTAGTGCTTCTGCAAGCTCGACGATCTTATCTTCCCACTGCTTCTCGCCGTTTAGTGCGCCAAGTGCAGAACCTTGGATAACTGGTAGGTCATCACCTGGGAAGTCGTACTCAGAAAGAAGTTCACGAACTTCCATTTCTACTAGCTCAAGTAGCTCTTCGTCATCAACCATGTCACATTTGTTCATGAATACGATGATGTAAGGGATACCAACTTGACGACCAAGTAGGATGTGCTCACGAGTTTGAGGCATTGGGCCGTCAGTCGCAGCAACAACTAGGATACCACCGTCCATTTGTGCAGCACCAGTGATCATGTTTTTAACATAATCCGCGTGTCCTGGACAGTCTACGTGTGCGTAGTGACGAGTTGGAGTGTCGTACTCAACGTGAGAAGTTGCGATTGTGATACCGCGCTCACGCTCTTCTGGAGCGTTATCGATAGATGCGAAGTCTTTCGCTTCACCACCGTACACTTTAGAAAGTGTAGTACAGATAGCAGCAGTTAGAGTTGTTTTACCGTGGTCAACGTGGCCGATAGTACCAACGTTTACGTGCGGTTTCGTACGTTCAAATTTTTCTTTAGACATGGGGTGTCCCTCTAGGTACGGATTAGGTGGCTTAAAATAAGACCACGCAACCAAAAAAATGGTTTTCTTTATTAAAGGAGAAGAAGCTTTAGACTGGTGCTAATACCCAGAGTCGAACTGGGGACCTCACCCTTACCAAGGGTGCGCTCTACCGACTGAGCTATATCAGCACACAAAATGAGTTGGAGCGTGCAGCGGGAATCGAACCCGCATCATCAGCTTGGAAGGCTGAGGTAATAGCCATTATACGATGCACGCAACACGTAACTCTGTTTGAGCTATTTAACCTTTAGAATATGGTGGAGAGGGACGGATTCGAACCATCGAAGGCAGTGCCAACAGATTTACAGTCTGCTCCCTTTGGCCACTCGGGAACCTCTCCAAATTTTTGAGCTTTCTCTCACTTGCCTTAAAGGAAGGGAGAAAGTGGTGCCGACTACCGGAATCGAACTGGTGACCTACTGATTACAAGTCAGTTGCTCTACCTACTGAGCTAAGTCGGCACAAGTGGGGCGCATTTTATTGAATGATTTTCCACCTTGCAATAGCAAATTGAAAAAAAGTGCAAAATTCTCTGCCCAAACTCCGACATACGACTATTTCGCTCAAGGTTTCCGTCTTTAACCCGCATCTAGTACAGGAAGATATTTTATTTATCTATCGCTTGATGTATTTTCCATGCACTTGTTTTGTTATCCACTATAGAGTTTTGTATGAGCCCATTCATGTCATTTGACCGTACACATTGGTCTGAACTAAGGAATTTAGTTCCGATGACACTTTCTGAAAGCGACTTAAAAGAGCTTCAAGGCATCAATGAAAAGCTCACCATGGAAGAAGCTGTAGAGATCTACCTGCCGCTTTCTCGTCTATTGAACCTCTATGTGGCAGCCAGACAGAACCGCAATTCAGTACTTCATCAATTTCTTGATAAAAAAGAGAAAGCGCCACCATTCATTATTGGTATTGCTGGCAGTGTTGCAGTGGGAAAAAGTACAACTGCGCGTCTACTTAAGGCCCTGCTCTCTCGTTGGGAAAACCACCCAAAAGTTGAGCTCGTCACCACTGACGGTTTCTTATATCCAAATGAAGTATTGGAAGAGAAAGGCTTGATGAGTAAGAAAGGCTTCCCTGAGTCTTACGATATCAAGCGTTTGGTGAAATTTGTCTCTGACGTTAAAGCGTGTAAGAGAAACGTCACTGCGCCAGTTTACTCGCATCTAACCTACAACATTACTGATGATGTTAAGTGTGTTGACCTACCTGACGTGTTGATCATTGAAGGCCTAAACGTCTTGCAGAGTGGAATGAACTACCCACACGAGCCACACCGTGTGTTCATTTCTGACTTCCTGGACTTTTCACTCTATGTGGATGCAGACAGCCAGCAAATCAAAGAGTGGTATATCAACCGCTTTATGAAGTTTAGAGAAGGGGCATTTACCAAGCCAGGTTCTTACTTTAGTCATTACACTAAATTATCGAACCAAGCGGCATTGGATAAAGCAGAAGGGATCTGGAGTTCAATCAATGGGTTGAACCTAGAGAAGAACATCCTTCCAACCAGAGAGCGAGCGCACCTAATCCTACGAAAAGGTGCAGATCACATGGTTGAAGAAGTATTACTAAGAAAATAGGAAGGTCTTAACTACCCTTCCTAAGTGAGATTTCACCGCCGATATAACTTTCGATACCATTATCAGTTTTGAGTAATACAGCCCCCTGCTCATCAATACCTTGCACGACCCCTTCAATTTCTCTAGGTCCAATAATCAGCTTCACATTGCGACCTAAGAAATTATCCAAGCGATTCCAACGCTCAACAAAGTTCGACATCCCTTTCATTTCATAATCAACCAGTGCTTTGTCCCAAGCGTTAATCAGAGATTGTGCAAGCTGATTACGATCAGGCACCTGACCATCACACACTTCTTTAAGTGAGGTCCATGGTTGACCAATACCAGAAGTTGAAGGGTCCATTGAAAGATTAAGCCCTAAACCAATGACAATATGGGCGGCACCACCTGATTGCCCAGACAGTTCAACTAAGATACCCGCAAGTTTCTTATCGTTATGGTAAAGGTCATTAGGCCATTTGAGCTTCACGCCTTCAACGCCCATCTCTTCCAGAGCCTCAACAACCGCAACGCCGACAACAAGGCTTAGGCCCATCGCAGCTGCCATCCCAGCATCGAGTCTCCAGTACATAGAAAGGTATAGGTTGGCTCCAAATGGTGACACCCACTCCCTGCCACGACGACCGCGACCAGAGGCTTGGTATTCAGCAACACAAACCGAGCCAGATTCTAACTCATTGGTGCGCTCCAATAAGTGTTGGTTGGTTGAACCTATAATAGAGATAAGCTCAAGAGAGGCGTTGCTGTTGGCAGCAGATAGTCGCTCATGATCTAACATGTCTAATCGATTCGCTAGCTTGTAGCCTTTACCTTGTACACGATAGATATCCAAACCCCACTCTTGAATACCCTTGATGTGCTTGCTTATAGCGGCTCGAGATACGCCAATCACTTCACCGAGGTCTTCGCCAGAATGAAACTCACCATCAGCAAGGCATTTTAACAGTGCTAGCTTGGTGCTGTGCTCTCTCATACTAGCGCCTCCAAAGCCTTATCGAGATTTGTCTCGCCGTCTCTTCCCATAAAGCGAACCTCATGTTCTAGGCGAATATCGAACTTATCTAACACAGCCTGACGAACTCGGTCTGCTAGCTTGAGCACATCCACTGCCGTCGCCTCATCATAGTTGATGATCACAAGTGCTTGATTCGGATGAACTTGAGCACCACCTTGATTAACACCTTTAAACTGACATTGATCGATCAGCCAACCAGCAGCGACTTTGATCATATCGTTACTCTCGTAACCTACAATCGTCGGATATTCTGCCTGCAAGCGATCAAAGTGATCCTTGCTGATCACCGGGTTTTTGAAGAAGCTACCAGCATTACCTTGAACAGCAGGGTCTGGCAGTTTGCTCGAGCGGATAGCACATACTTCATTAAATATCGTTTGAGGAGAAAGTGTCTCTTCAGGCAGGCTTTTCAAGGGACCATAATGATTACATGGCTGCCATACTTTCGGTAAAGTTAAGCCAATCGCGACCACAATAGCTTTGCCGTAAAGGGCGTGCTTAAAAATCGAATCTCGATAACCAAAGAGACACTCCTCTTTGCTTAATCGCTTAACTGTATAAGAATCCAGACAAAGAATATCGACGTATTCACACACGTCCTGTAACTCAACACCATAAGCACCGATGTTTTGAATTGGAGCAGAGCCGGAACAACCTGGAATCATTGCTAAGTTTTCTAAACCACCGAGACCTTGCTCAACAGCCCACTTAACTAAGCTTGGCCAATCCTCACCACCATTAACATGAAGTAATTGATGACTATCCGACTCCGTTAAAGTAATACCAGACAACTGGTTGATAATGACAAGGCCTGCAAAATGCTCAGTGAAAAGCATGTTACTGCCCTTCCCTAGCATCAGCTTAGGTGTAGATTGCCATTTAGGGTCCTGATAAACCGAGACCAACTCGTCAATCGTGGTCACTTCAACCAAAGCATCACAGCTTTGATCAATAGAAAAGGTATGAACGTTTTTTAAACTAGCATTGAGATGGAATTGCATGGCGATATTCAATTAACTTACACTGCGTTCATTCTACAGCAGATAAACCAGTGGCGCAGTGACTGAATGAACAATGTCATCATTACTCAATTAGACCCAGTAAAGGTTCCCCTTGTTAAACGCTTCTATAAAGAACATTACCCAACAGGGAAAGCTAATAAAAGTGAGCTAATTTATTCTCTCTTAGTTGATGACGAACTTTGTGGTGTCGTCCGTTTCCGTACTATAGAAGACTCGCGCTTACTGACAGGCATGGCGATCTCGAAGCAACATCGCGGTAAACAGTTAGGTTCCCAACTAATGGACTACTGTGCAAGACATACACTCACAGAGAACGATTACTGCTTTGCCTATGCGCACCTCTCGAGCTTTTACGGTCGACACCAATTTATCCAGATCGATCCGAAACAGCTACCGAACGCCTTACGGGGTTTATATGAGCGTTATTCAAATAGCGGGAAAGATCTCATTCCTATGCAATATCAGCAAAATTGTTAGAGAATGCCTCGATTATCTAGTATTTGGGGCTGTGCCTTTGGTAAAATTAAAGGCTCGCAATTTTGCATATTTTTAAGGTAAAACAGTCAATATGATTGCCAGTAGGAATCCATTCATACAATTGCCAACCATAGCGCAGAATCCTGACAAGTTTGAAGTACTACTATCAGCGCAAGAGTTTCGAATTCGCCTTCTTGATGAGATATCTCGTGCAACGACCCGCATTAGCTTAGTTGCTTTATATCTTGAAGATGATGAGGCTGGCCGTGAGATCCTAACTGCCTTATATGACGCAAAACAAAAGAATCCAGATCTAGATGTGAGCGTTTGTGTTGATTGGCATAGAGCTCAACGCGGATTGATTGGTGCAGAGTCTTCTGAAGGCAATGCAGCCATGTACAAAGAGTTTGCTGAAAAATATAAGCACTCAGTCCCTGTCTATGGCATTCCTGTTCGCGGTAAAGAAGTCTTCGGTGTGTTGCACTTAAAGGGCTTTATCGTTGATGACAGCGTGATCTACAGTGGTGCAAGCCTTAACAACATCTACCTGAACTATCACGACCGTTACCGTTTTGACCGCTACCATGTTTTAAACAACGCAGCACTGGCAGACTCAATGTTTGCCTACGTTCATGAGCAAATGATCTCTGACAGTGCTGTGTACGACTTAGCAGACAAGAATAAGCCAGCAACTAAAGAGCTAAAGCCAGCAATCCGCCAGTTCCGTGCATCTCTAGCCAGATCTCAGTACCAATTTGATGGTCAGGAAGTTTCACCAGAGCAAGTTGCCGTAACACCGCTAGTAGGCATTGGCAAACGACGTAATCGTCTTAACCAAGGCATTAATCAACTGGTCGCTCAGGCTAAAGACGAAATCTTCATTTGTACCCCTTACTTTAACTTCCCTCCTAGCCTAGCTAAAGAAGTAAAGAAGGCGCTTAAGCGTGGTGTAAAGGTCAGCATTATTGTTGGTGACAAAACGGCTAACGACTTCTTCATCTCTCCAGAAGAAGAGTTTAAAACGATTGGTGGCTTGCCATATCTTTATGAGATGAACTTACGTCGCTTCGCTAAAGCGAATGAAGCTCATATAGCCAGCCGTAATCTATCGATTCAACTTTGGCGACACGACTCTAACAGCTTCCACCTGAAAGGCATTTGGATCGATAAACGCTACATGCTACTTACCGGTAATAACCTAAACCCAAGAGCCTGGAAATTAGACCTAGAGAACGGCATCTTTATCCAAGACAACTATCACCACCTAACTGACAAGTTCCAAGCTGAAGTAGATAACATTCTTCAACACACTCAGCTTATTTGTACTTATAAGCAGTTAGACAAGGTAGATAGCTACCCAGAAGAAGTTCAAAAGCTTATTCGCAAGATCACGCGAGTGAAAGCTGACAGAGTTCTTAAACAAATACTCTAGTGAACATACTCAAGATATGATTTACCAACGCCTAGCAAACGCTAGGCGTTTTTGTATTTATAAGTACTAGATTATCCATTGAAGCCACTAAGTAGTTATAAGTGAGGCTTCAACAGGCCCTCTATCTTCTGTCTAAGGGGGAAATAAGTGTTGGGGACAGCAGAGCTATAGTCGTATTCGGTCAGACCGGGACTATGGACAACATACTCTTAACATAAATCACTTCGATGTCAGTACTCTCAAACATAGTGGCTAAATAGCTCATTCAATACTCACACATGTAATTAAGGATTTCGCGTCTGTTGAATACCACCGAAGAGCTTAAGTTACACATGACTTCGGTAGGAAAGCATCAAGATTCCGTACTGCTTTTTTATCGGACAAAAACTAGCGGCGTACCACCCCAGATAGGTCTCAGTAATAGTAATGAACCTAACCCTGCCAAGTCGTAGGTTAGGCTTCACAATAAGAAACAAAGCGGTTCTATCGACCACATTGACGAACAAATCCTAGCTTTAAACAAGAGAACGATTTGGATAAATAACGATGCACCTATAGTTCAGGGGTAACTTGAACCAAATAGGGTGAAACTTGTTAATTAACGAATAAAAGACCATTACCGAGAAACGGCGAACGCCTAGTAGTAAGACTAGACCTTCTGATAATGACGAAAGGCTGGCACACCTAGTTCGGTAGCTCGATAATGGGCAAACGTTTAAGAGGCTCTCTCTACCAAATGCGAATACAGAGATTCAAATGTAAAAAGAGCCCAGCAGTTATGCTTGGGCTGAGTATAAATGTCTGAACTGGTATACCATCTGACTCGCAGACAAGCGGTGCCGATTGCTAGAAGATCAAATTATCGAACCCTAGAAACGACGAAAGCCTAGTCGTAAGACTAGGCTTTCTAAAAGGTGTGATGTAGTTGAGTTATCATTCTACCTATTTACCAATCGGTTACTAAATATAGCCAGATACAGCATACATTTTTGATAGATGTAAAAAAGCCCTGCTATTTCTAGCAGGGCTTTTATAATAAGTGGCGGAGTGGACGGGACTCGAACCCGCGACCCCCGGCGTGACAGGCCGGTATTCTAACCAACTGAACTACCACTCCGCAGTGGACTACTTGTCGTCGCTGACAAGTCGTTCATAACACTTTTGTCTTCACTTTTGAAAAGTGAAAATAAATTTGGAGCCTGGCGATGTCCTACTCTCACATGGGGAAGCCCCACACTACCATCGGCGCTATTGTGTTTCACTTCTGAGTTCGGCATGGAATCAGGT
>NZ_LWEH01000265.1 GCF_001635455.1 Vibrio sp. HI00D65 | reverse complement strand
GAAAATTTAAATCGTGCGACGATCATTTCCAACTCTTTTAACTATCTCGATCAACTAGTCAAAGAGTGTGAGCGCCTCAATATAAAACCCAAGGTGGTGGGATCGATATCGTCGCTAAATAAAGAGATCAAAGAGAGCGACTTTGTACTGTATTGTCATACCTTACATCACTCATTGCAGAGTGATTTAGCGGCGTTGAAAGAACAGTACCCGTTAGACC
>NZ_LWEH01000264.1 GCF_001635455.1 Vibrio sp. HI00D65 | reverse complement strand
CCATTAGATGCAATCACGCCTTTGTACCACTCAAAAGACTTCTTGCGCTTACGCTCTAGTGTTCCTGACTGGTCGTTGTGTTTGTCTACATAAATGAAACCGTAACGTTTTTTCATCTCACCTGTGGTGAACGACACCAAATCGATACAGCCCCAAGGGGTGTAGCCCATGAGATCAACTCCATCAATCGCAACGGCTTTTTTCATCTCTTTGATGTGAT
>NZ_LWEH01000263.1 GCF_001635455.1 Vibrio sp. HI00D65 | reverse complement strand
TCGTTCCTGGCTTCTGCTGCAGGTGTGATTACTTCATTTGCACTGCTAGCGCTTGGCATGACACTTCTAAAAGTAGGTGGCAATGCGATAGGCTGGGGAATCCAATTCCAGAACGTTTGGTTTATCGGTTTCATGCTGATCATCACCTTGCTGTTCTCAATTAACCTATTGGGTTTATTTGAGTTCCGACTGCCTTCAGGTTTAAACGCCTGGATGGCGACCAAAGGTGACGATTCACATTCGGGTCAC
>NZ_LWEH01000262.1 GCF_001635455.1 Vibrio sp. HI00D65 | reverse complement strand
CATCTGGCTACGTGCATTGGTTGGTGAGCCAGACGGTTCTAAAATGATTCGTGGTGAGATATCTGGCCCTCGCGAAGAAGCAGAAGCGCTGGGTGTGACTCTGGCTAATCAACTGCTAGATGATGGTGCGAGAGAAATCCTAACCAAGCTATACGCAGACCAAGAATAATCATGACAGTGTTGGTAACTCGTCCCGGTGTAGAGGGACAATCGCTTTGCCAACAACTAGCGGATGAAGGGGTTCAAGCAATCCATCATCCGCTTATCCGTATCATCGACAATCCAGATTCGGCGAACTTAAGCGTCCAACTTAATAACAGCGATATCATCATCGCTGTCAGCCATCATGCCGTGACCGCGGCTCAAAATATTCTTTCTAAAACTTCGTCTGTTTGGCCCACTTCGCCGCTTTATCTTGG
>NZ_LWEH01000261.1 GCF_001635455.1 Vibrio sp. HI00D65 | reverse complement strand
GCGTTTAGCCTCTGAACGTTACTTAGAGTCATTGAATGAGCAATATGAAGCGAATTATCAATCGAGCAAATTGGCGATCGATGATCTGCTCAATAACTTAATCGAAAACACTACTAATACCAATAGCCTAACAAGCTTACAACTGGTTCAAGACAGTGTTGCCGCCTTTGATACTGCCTATGGCTCAATGAAGCAGAGCCAGCGAATGATCGACCAACTA
>NZ_LWEH01000260.1 GCF_001635455.1 Vibrio sp. HI00D65 | reverse complement strand
CCAAAGTTAACTTGAACTCGTTGTTGAAAGTGTTCGCAAATATCTAATGCTTGCTCAAAGTTTAGTCCATCAGTGAAAACTAATGTTTTACTCATTGGATCGATGCCATGTGATTGATAATGTTTAATTACTTTCTCGCCCCATTCAAAAGGGCAGCCACTATCATGTCTTACACCAGAATAGGCATGGCTTAAACTTTCGTCAAAGTCTGCTAAGAAAG
>NZ_LWEH01000259.1 GCF_001635455.1 Vibrio sp. HI00D65 | reverse complement strand
GTAACCCAACGCAGCAATACCCGAATAACCCGAACGGTTCGCCAAACGCTATCACAGGTTTAACAACGACGGATGGCCGCGTGACTATCATGATGCCTCACCCAGAGCGTGTATTCCGCACAGTCGCTAACTCTTGGTCTCCAGAAGGTTGGGGCGAGAATGGTGCTTGGATGCGTATGTTCCAAAACGCACGCAAGAACGTGGGTTAATCGTGCCGCGT
>NZ_LWEH01000258.1 GCF_001635455.1 Vibrio sp. HI00D65 | reverse complement strand
GAAGTGGTAGTTCCTTATGTTCGTGCATTAAGCGATGCGGCTAAGATTATCGATTTACTTGCAGAGCAAGGTTTGCCTCGTGGTTTGAATGGCTTGAAGGTGTTGTTCTCATGTGATGTGCCATCTGCGGTTCTACTGAGTGAACGTCTGCTGCATTACTTTGATGGTGTGGTAGTGAATGTCGACAGCCTAACGTCTTTCACGCTTGGTGT
>NZ_LWEH01000257.1 GCF_001635455.1 Vibrio sp. HI00D65 | reverse complement strand
AAAACTACGATGCATCTGTAATTGCACCGGCAGAGGTAGAGCTATAATGGAACACCAAACTCAGGCATCATCGCAAGAGCTACCTACTCAAGATCAAGCATCTAAGTTCAGCGTTGGTATCGATTTGGGTACTACACACTGTGTTTTGTCTTACATCGACACAACCAATGAAGATGCACGCGTTGAGGTAATGCCAATTCCTCAGCTTACGGCTCCTGGTACAGTAGAAACTCGCAGCCAACTTGGCTCTTTCCTATACCAAC
>NZ_LWEH01000256.1 GCF_001635455.1 Vibrio sp. HI00D65 | reverse complement strand
GTCTTACAGTTAAAGCATGTATATATGAATAATACTTTTAGTTTTTGGGTCTATCTAATTTAATAATAAAACGGAACAGTTGAATGATTCTAAAAAAGATAACATTTATCCTTTACTAATCTAACAACCGTTACCAATGAGCGAACATGGGCTTTGGCTCAAGAGTTGTGGAAACGTAGCATGCGTTAATCCACTCCTTTTTTGACTATCATTATGACAATTGCGATACCCCTAAAAAATACAGTATATAAAACATGAAGTAATAACTGGCATAGAAGTTTCATACTCACTTAGACAACCCCATAGATGCTTAGACAAATAAAAGGGACCTAGCATGAAACGACTATTGGTTATAGCAGCAGGACTGACAGCAAGTTCAGTGAGTATGGCAGGACCATTTACGTCTTGCCCAAGTGATGCTTACCTAATACAAGGTAAGCCAGCCTCAGTGTATTCCGTTGACTTAGTGACAGGTAACAACAACTTAGAGACAGCAAGTATTGGCTTGGGACAGTCTGGTTTTAATGCGGCAGGTTTCAGTGAGAACGACGGATACCTATATGGCTACGACAGCACTGGCTCTAGGGTTTTGAGGATGGGCAGTGATTTTCTAGCATCAGAGGTAACTGTCTCAAATTTGCCTAATTACAGTTTCATCGCCGGTGATGTCTATGACGACTATCTCTATTTCTACAACAAAACCAAAGGTATCTTCAAAATTAACTTAGCCCCCTTAGCGTCGAACTCCTCTGCAAGCTTAACCATGCAAACAGTCAAAACTTACAACAGCACCAAAGCCAACCACGCAGATATCGCAATCCACCCAAATAACGGAAAAATTTACGGTATCGACAATAATACCGGTGATTTGTTCGAATACCTTCGTTCGGACGGAACTAGAACGAATTTAGGTGATACCGGGTTGGGAGGAAATAGCTTTGGTGCACTTTATTTTGACGGCGCCGGCTACCTTTACGCCGCCAGTAATAGTTCCGGTAATATCTACAGAGTCGACTTAACTGACCCGACAAACATAACGAATGTTAACGGTGTTTTTTTTGCAAATGGTCCGGCATCCGGTTCAAATGATGGTGCACGATGCGCTAGTGCAGACGCGGTTCCAACTAACTCTAACATTGATTTTGGTGATGCCCCTGACACTTACAGTACTACGTTGGCGTCAAATGGTCCCCGACATGACATAGATGGCGTGACTTATCTGGGTAGCATCTCTCCTGATGGTGATTCTGGGGCTCTTACAGACGATAATGCCGTTGGTACAGCCGATGAAGATGGCATCGGTTTCGTCGCAGCCCTAGATCCTGGATTAAGTTCAGTTATTGAGGTAACGGCGTCCTCATCTGGTTACTTATCTGCTTGGTTTGATTGGAACCGAGACGGTGACTTTGAGGATGCGGGAGAGCAAGTCTTCACTGACACGCTGCTCAATGCTGGTAGCAACTCTCTACCATTCATCGTCTCTCAGTCTGCTACAGCAGGGACAAGCTGGAGCCGTTTTCGTTTCAGTCAGCAAACAGGGCTTAGCTACAACGGTGGTTCAACGTCTGGTGAGGTAGAAGACCACCCCATTACCATCACTGCAAATGGCTACGCCGTTGAGTATTTCCCAAGTGTTGACGACTATGCTTCCGTCGCCTTTGAGGACAACTGGCCGTACACGGCAGATTATGACATGAACGACGTCATAGTTGATCTCCAAATTACTGAAACCACATTGGCCACTCATGTTGAAATTATAAAAATTTCAGGGAAGCTAGTGTCCTATGGGGCAACGTATCAAAATGGCTTTGCTATTCGACTGCCAGGCATAACACGAAGCAGCATTGAATCAACGTTGACTACGTTGAAGTTTGATGGTGTTGAACAACCCTCTAACGGCTTAGAAAGCATATCCGATGAAGCAATATTTATCATCGGTGAAGACATGAGTGTGCACGCAAACAATAGTAGCGGCTGTACTTTCTTTAGAACCGAAACGGGCTGTGATACGAGTGCCTCTTTGTTTAGCTTTACCTTAGAGGTCTATTTTACCGAAGGCTCTGATCGCTCATCAATTACCGACATGCCGTACGACCCATTCATATTTGCGACACCAAACACTTATCACGGCGAAGGGCTCCCATTCCACCCAGGCAGAACTTGGGAGGTTCACCTCCCAGGACAAGCACCTACAGAGCAATTTGATACAAGCTTGTATGGTATTGGTGTCGATGCCAGCTTAAACGGTTCAAACAACTACTTTAAAACTGCAACATACCTTCCGTGGGCGCTACTAATAATGGAAGATTGGGAGTGGCCACTTGAATACATTGATATCGTTGACGCTTATCCAGAGTTCCAAGCTTGGGCTGAATCAGGGGGTGTCACAGATGAGAATTGGCACCAATCACCAGCAGCCGGCAAAACCTATAATCTTCCATAGAGAGAAAATATTATGAAATACTTATTAATAGTTCTGACAGGAGTTTTGCTTACTGCATGTGGGGGTGGTTCTGGAGGTGATAGCTCTGGCGCTAACACTCCAGATGCGAGCAGTGATGTTAGTCCCCCCCCAACAGCTGAGCCGATATTAGCATCACAAGAACACAATCCAACAATGCAGGATTTAGTGATTCCGGATGGGTTTAACTATGATCCAGTAAAGACTGGTTCACTGGATGTCGATATTAGTGATTTTTCTTCACAACGCGCGCATTTAAGCTTGTATAAGCAATACCAAGAAGAAAGTTCGGGACACTATAAAGCGGATTATCAAAGCAAAGTGGTCTCTGTTCCTCTAGATAGTGGTAAGGCGAAGTTTGACTTTAACATGTCTGATAGCCAGAAGAGTTTACTGGTTGAAATTTGGTTTTACGATGGAACCGATCCTATAAGACGCGTTATTTCACCAAACGAGCAGACCTTTACATATTGACGCTCCACGATAGTCAATAGCGCCCTTTTGTCCTTGAAAGTCGCATTGTTCCTTCGAATATGCGACTTTCTTTATACAAGCACTAGAAGTACAAAAAAGCCAACACTAACCAAAATACAATAGAAATAGCACAGTACTTTCATCGATTTAAAGGCTTCATTGTGTCCCACCTGGCCATGGGAGGCGATCTCCAACTGTATTGGATGTTTTGTATCACACTCAAACAACAAAACCGTTGTCATGATAATAAACAGATATGATTAACATCAAGGGAGAAAGAATGCTCAACACTCCTTTTATTCCAAGAAACGAACAAAGCTGTTCTCTATCAATCTGCTCACTATTAAGCTTTCAAAATAAGCATTGAGTCAAAGTGAAAACTTAACTCTATGTATGCTCATGTCTTTGAGCAAGTTATCGTAAAATAACAACTCGCAGAGCGGAAGCCCTAATGGTAACTAGTATGAAGTCTAAGTCTTTAAGTTGGATTCCAAGTAAATCGGGATCAATATTAGTACAAGTGACTGTAAATAATTTCTACTAATCAGATCACCTAATCAAGCTATTTAGACTAACAACATTGTATTATTTTGTTACAATCTCGCAGATTTTTATTATCTTTAAAAACAGTAAGTTATCAACAAAATCAATATTATCAGCATCGACAATAAATTTTAAATTTATACATACAGGTATTTTATGTTTGGAATAAAAACAATAAAACTAGAAAACCAATCACTTAAAAAACAACTCGCCGAACTAAAAAAGAAGCATCAATCTGATATTAATGCTCTAGAAATGAAACTAAATAAGTCACAAGACCTTGCTCAATTGACACATCAACAACATCACAACAGCAGTGAGATGATGTCCAATTGCTTGAAAGGTGGAGATATGCTCAAAACCATTCAAAAAGAGATGGTTGAAAGTGCGAAATCGATGGCTCATGAAAACCAAGAGCTTCAACAGCTGGATGATATGTTTAAACAAACACATCAAGCATTGGTGCGCCTAGACAACCGAGCAATTAAGATCAGCGATCAGGCGTCTCAAAGCATTCAATCTGTCGATATATTGGATCATACCGCTGGCGCTATTTCTAACCTTGTATCGACTATCCAAGAGATTTCAGACCAAACTAACCTCTTAGCATTAAACGCTGCTATTGAAGCTGCGCGCGCAGGTGAGGCTGGACGCGGATTTGCAGTCGTCGCTGACGAAGTAAGAACCCTTGCGGGTAAGGCCAGTGAAGCTAGCGAAAAAATTGACTCATTAGTCAAGCAAGTTTTGGGGCAAGTAAACGCGATAAAGACTTCAATTGGGGAGAACCAAGTTTGCGCTGAAGAAGTGTCAGCATCTTCCGCGCAAATAAGCTCTATTGTTAACGAAGTGGTTGTGAAGTCGGAAAACATGAAGCAAGTGATTCATATTGCTTCTACTCGTGCATTCTTGGATTCGGTCAAACTCGACCACGCTATCTGGAAAAATAACACCTACCGTCTACTCCAAAGTGGTTCATTCACTGAAACCATCAATACTCACTCAGAGTGTCGCTTAGGACAATGGTATTATCGCGGTGATGGTAAAGCTTACAATCATTTGAGAAGCTATCAATTGCTTGAAGAGCCACACAAACAGGTACATGACAATGGTCGAAAAGCCATGAGTCAAGCAGCCTCGGGGGATACAAAAGGCGTAATCACAGCGGTTCAAGCAATGGAAGAGGCGAGTATCCAAGTCGTGTTCCAAATTGATCGTTTAATGAATGAAATTATAGAAACTGAATCAATGTAGTTTTTGTCGAGCCAACATATACCGACCAGACCAGAGAGCCAACTAGTAGGTCAATTCCAAGCATCTTGATATCTTCAAATTTTATTCGTGGCACCCTATAGTTGTAGAGTGCCGCTAAATAATTGGATTTATGAGTAAAAGTTGGTATTCCCCTACGATCAACCTTCTACTTTGTACCACTAGCGGCATTGTGTTGTTTCTTGGTTTAGTAGTTTTATTTAATCAAACAACTGCTGTAATTACCGTACTGATGACAATGTCAGCCGCTTTAATCTTTAGACTTGACTCTTCGAACCCAAAGCATTGAACTCGTTTTGCTATTGCCGCGACCACATGGGGTTTAACTCAAGCTGTCAGCTCTCTGCTACTTATCAGTGGGTTAACTTTTTTAGTTACCTTTGGCTCCTGAGTTGCTTTACTTGCAAGCGCTGCAATCAATGGCTCCCTTTAGAGTCGCCTGGCATGTCTAGCCGAAATATAGATTTCGGCGATACCGCAACCATTCGGAAAGATCAATGAGAACTCTGCGTGTTTGTGCTCAACCGAACATTTCCCTTTACGGAATATACGAGAATTAAGTGAATATTCCTTTACAATCTTTTAAGTTCGATTGACTCGTAGTGTAAGCCCATTTTTGCACTTCAACACTTGATTTAGCTTTCGATAAGTAAATAATATAACTCCACCCAATATGCGTTGAGTTTAACATGCTTAAGTATCCAGTATTACTTGCAACCCTGATATTAACTGTTGTTACCCCAAGAGATGCATTTGCTGAAAGTGAAAAGCCCGAGCGTGACAGTGATGATTATGCTAACTATGTCGTCATCACTGGTATGCAGCAACCTCTAACACGCACTCAAAGAGCAGCTATTTCTTCAGCAATAACACAATCGGTCGTTTCTAGCTATGGAAGTATTATCGATCGCCATACAGCAGCTTCAATAGAATACACATTAATAGATGCGCTATTTAATTCGCCAACATTTCAACATGCTATTTCTTTTGGTCTTCATAATAACGAAGAAAATGTAGGGCAAATTCTCTTCACCAATGAATACGAGGTTAATGAAGAGCGCGAAGGAGATTTTTCCGATATTGATGAAGTAGAAATTGACGATATCGAAGATTCTGATGCTGACCAAGTGCCAATTATTGCAAGCCATGAAGCTCGCGAGAACGACTATGGTACACCTGTCGTGAATATAGGCGTCGCACCTAGCATCCATTCAAGCGACTACCCATGGTGGCAAGAAGCATTAATTCATGAGGTAATTCATCATATTACAGGTTCATCTGACACCGATAGTCTGAGCAGACATGGTCCTACCGAGATTTTAGCTCAAAATGTGGCAAATGAGCTTAATTGGCCAATCCCCACTTTCTCAGGATATGGAGATCCCTCCAGAATACAAGCATTAAAAGAAAGAAACTTTTCGGCTTTAATTCAAACCATTAATAGACACCCTTCAGAGGCATCTGCATTACTGCAAAGAATATCGATTATCGCAAGAGGCTCAAAGGCTTCTACGAGTTTTAGTTTACTCACTTCGTTCTGCTCATCAATGAATGTCGACTTACCCGATCGCCCTAACTTTGATGACGACGACTTTAGTATGGGGGCTGCTTTCTTTACAGGCGCTAGCGCAAGTAACTCAGGCCAATGCAGTTTTGATGTGAAGGATCGAGCTAAACCGATAAGTGATTCTATTCACTTTGAAGGAGGACAGTCTCTTATTAAGAGGGATCTGATCAACCTGAACTTGTCTGTCGCAAAACTTGCATTTTTAAGAGCTAAAAATGGCGGCGGCTTTTACAATAAAGACTGGGCGTCCTGGAAGTCGTGGTATAAAGCGTCCGCTTGGAAGCATCTATTGGGATTTGGTTTGTATGGATACGGTCAGGAACAAGCTCAGGGTAATGACATCTACAATCCATATGGAATTCGATTTAACGATGGTTCATTTTCCATTGGCGTCGTAGGAAGAGACATAAACAACGGTACCAGGAGTGATAATTTTACCACTCTCGCGGGCACTAACTGGCACACAATTAGATACGCTGGTCAGATGTTTTTTGATCTAAATGGCAGGCCCGTCGCACTCGTTATAACGGACCCTTTAACTGGAGGACTTGGTTCTGGTTGGTCATTTGTCTATACCAACGGACAGTGGCAGTACGAGTCACAAGATGATTGGGATGAACGCCTGCTCAATCACTCAGTGTTATCAATGGATAGTGATGCCCCCCAATTTTCTTTATAAATTCCCTCAGATGCAACAAAGACAAAAGCAGCAGAATCACTTTCTGCTGCCTTAAAGCTTCCAACAATCCTTATAAGAACAAGCTAGCTTAAACGTAATTATTAACGCTCGTTAGCTTTTGCAATAGCTAGCGCATAAGCTACATAGAATCTCATTTCGACACTTTAAAGCCGTCGAAATGTGTCCTTTCATAAGAAGTTCATATCAAGAATATTTCAAATAGAAAACTTCACTTTTACCTACCTACTGATAGGTATTGCCATCGAATTTAAAAAAGCCTAAACTACCTACCGATAGATAGGTAAATACAAGGCAAGCAATGAAATACGATTTTATTATAATAGGAGGCGGATTAAGCGGCCTCTACACAGCAGCATACCTAGAAAAAACTGGTTATAGCTACTTATTACTAGAAGCTAGAGAAAGGCTCGGCGGTAGAGTCCTATCATCTTCGAGCTTGACTGCAACAAGTCCAAGTGACCAATTTGATCTTGGCCCTTCTTGGTTTTGGCCCCAAATAAATCAGCGAGTTATGAGACTTGTCGATAGCCTATCACTACCAATCATAGAACAATACGAAACGGGCGACATGATGCTAGAGCAGGCGGGAGGTAAGGGGGTTCGCAAAGTACCTAATCAATTCTTTTCCGCACCTCAGTCCATGAGAGTTTCTGGGGGTATAGCACAATTAACCATGGGCGTTGCTGCACTTCTTAACCAAGATAACATTAAGTGTGGGCATCAATTACAAGGAGTTAATCATACTGAGAGCCAAGGATTTGCACTAGATGTTCTCCACCAAAAAAAGGCCATACGCTTAGAAAGTGAAAACATTATTCTTGCGCTTCCTCACCGTTTAATTGCAAATAACATTCGCTTTTCCCCTGCACTTCCAACAAAAGCACTCGAAGCTCTGAAAAGAGCACCCACATGGATGGCCGCCCATGCGAAATTCTTCGCACTTTATGATAAACCGTTCTGGCGGAAGAATGGATTATCAGGGTACGCAAATAGTCAAATTGGCCCACTGGTGGAAATTCATGATGCGAGTGCTGAAAATGGGCATGCTGCTCTATTCGGGTTTATAGGTTTCAATGCCGAAACACGAATGAAGCTAGGTACTGCACAATTAAAAACCATGGCGGTTGAACAGCTTTCAAGGATCTATGGTCCAGAAGCTTACAACACCACCGAAGTGAAGCTGTTAGACTGGTCAAAAGAAATTTACACAGCCGTTGAAGAGGATCAATTGCCCCCTTCCACTCATCCTCAATATGGGTTGCATGCTTCTTTAGAACGACTAGAAAAACAGGGCATTTATTTTGCAGGTACTGAATCTGCAAAAGAGTTTGGAGGATTTATCGAAGGTGCCTTAGAAGCGGCAGAGCGTGTAATTCAAGAGATTGCTACACGGAAAAACTAGATTACTGATATAAATATTTGATAAATCTAAAGCGCCCTCATTTTATTAAATAAAGAGGGCGCTTTCTCATCATTTTGAGTCGCTTTCGCGGAATTCTAACCGCCTTTACTGACTCAGCTGACTGAACTTAGGCAGACTCTTCACAAACCTTTGGTGCACGTCCATATAAGTTTGCATATAGATCTCGTCGATGTGCTCGTTACTTGGGAAGCTCGATGAGAAATCAAAATGTTTGCGGTCAATCGATAACTTAGCGGCTTCGATTATGTGTGCAATGCACATGCGAGGATCTTCTAAACCAACCGAGATACGCACCGTCGTTGGCTTGATTCCCGCCTCATAGAGTGCCTCTTTCAACAACAGTTTAAGCTTTCTGTTCACTAGTATTGGCAGGTGATACGCCTACAACACGTTCAATGGCGATTAATCCATTCCAAACATTGCTTGATACAACTGACGGATGAGATCGGCGTAAAAGAAACCAGCTACTTATGCAAGATTTTCCGAAAAAGATTTGGAATGACTCCGTCCCAATGCCATCGTAATTCGGTTAAGTAATACTATTGAGATTGGCTTTTAGGTATTTGATTACTGTATTCACACTAGTTTCTTATGATTAAAATGCCGCATGGTAAAAACAATCAAATTATAAATACTTGCGGCCTTTGCCACAGTGACTCTCCATTTAAACGAAAAGACTGACTATGAATTTTGATATTAACGCACTGAAACACCATCAACTGGTCGAAGATGGTCAACTAGAAGGGTGTTACATTCATCAGCCTGTAAAGGTTAGCCTGCCAGACGATAAAGCGATTTTAGCAAAGCGCCAAGCATTGGAAATGCCAAGGGTATAAGGTGGGAAAAGCAAGACAACAACCTTTGCCGAGGCTATGCAAGAGCTTGCGAATAAGATAGGCCACCAGCCGAAATAATCAACGAATGGATACTTCGAAAATCAAACCCACATCAGATCTTCTCACGCCATATGTTGAGTATATCTGGGACTTGCAACTAACTGAGCCGAGCCAACAGTTTGCTTTGCTGCTTCCTAATCTCTCTGCCAATGCCATTCTGTCTCCTTCGGAAGACAAGCATGTTTGTCGAAAGAACGGATTCGAATTTGAGGTTCTAGTTGGACATTGGTTCTCTGCATACACTGAAGAGCTTTATGTTGATGATGTGCATCCGGGCCGACGATTAGGAGTGAAGTTTTTTACTGATGGTGTTTTGGGATAAGGTTTGATGCGAGCGGAGAGCGTGAATCAGAAGCTCATTCAACCTCTCCCTTCCTGTTTTCAATAGCAAGATGAAAGCAATTGTCCGGAAACAACAGTCCAGATTATAGAGTCACAGCTGCGATCTTTTCCCTCCATTGATGATCAAAGAATATGGAAAAGTGTTCATGAGGCTCGCTTGCACATCAACGAAGGCAAAAGCCTCGATTTGTTGCCGATGTCTAGACGCACATTGGAACGACAGTTAAAGAAAGTAATTGGCGTTACACCCAAACGTTACTTAAGCGAGAAGCATCTTTCTATTGATCTATATGGTGACTTTAGTCATGTTATTGTTAAATTTTTACAAAACCACTAAGGGTAGATTAGCCTTATAGTTACTAGCGGGTTATGAAAGATGAAAACTAGACAAGCAAATTTGAGTGATGTTCACTCATTGAAAGTTCTATCCAAGCATGCTGCCAGCGCGGACTACACAAGTTTCATGGGTAAGGAAATGGTCAATGGCTACCTATCAAGTGGTACTAGTGAGATGAAATTGACAAGCATATTGGCAATACCTTTGTAGCCGAGGACTATAGCGAATCTGTTATTGGTAACGTCGTAGTTATTGATGACCTAATCCACAGTATGATGGTATCGGCCAGCACAGCTGTTTAAAGGCATTGGTGCTATTTTGCTGTTGTTTGCTGGGGAGGCTATACTAAGTAGTAACCTCAAGCCAACACTTAAAACCTTTTAGGCCAATACTCAAGCAATGAACTTTTACCTTAAAAATAGATGGACGATTTTTCGTAAGGAGTCTGATCCTGATTGTGTTCGCGTATTTTTCGAGAAAGAAACCAAATCGTAAACCGTTTATTCGGGATTGCTCTATAGCCATTGCCTAGCACTCAAAAGGCCTCACACACGCGAGGCCTTAGTTTTGCTATATAGCGGTGTAGCGATCCAGCACTCGCTAGTACTGATGTAGTCGCGAACAAGAAGGCATCTGTTAATGAAAATACAATATAGCATAAGCCTTGAGCGAACGCAGTATAAAAAAGTATTCCTTTAGTCATCGAAGAAAATTGAAAGCCTCAAACACGTTTTCCATAATGATTATTGCACAGCAATCCTTAAACGGCTAAGCGGTCAACCACAAATGCTAAAAGGCTAGTTTTCACTAGAATTCATTATATTTTCTTCAATTAACAAGCTTATTTTTAACTTACCCCAGAACATCACTATGCTTCTAATACATAGGAGCTAGGCACAGGATTTAGGAACAGTTTAACGGGTTTAGTCAACTATGCCGCCTTATGCTGCAAGCCATCCGATTATATTGAATAAAACTACTTTAAGCTAAAAATCTATCTTGTCTATTAGACTACTAATAGTTTCTGAAACTTTCTCATGCCCATAATCATTAAAATGAACTCTGTCGACGAAAATATAATCATCACAATAACTGCTTGTAGCAATCTCTTCATTCATATCAAAATACGGGATTTCTAACTTACGACAACCCTCTCTAACTCTATCTGAAAATACCATATGCATTTCTTTACCTAATATATGCCCAAATAATCTCCAAAAATTATTTGGGCAGCTATCTATTGCGTGGAAGACTTCTTTTTCTTCTTGAGTAAAAATATCTTTAGTCCAAGAGGCGAGTGGCTGTTGTATGAATATAAGTTTAGAGCCATGCTCAACTAATAAACTTTTCCATACTCTTAAGTTTTTAAGTGTTTCATCCGCAGCTCTTTCAACCCTTTCTATTACATTCTCTCCAGAATCGAATATTTTTTTATCCACTGGGTTTTCTTCTTCGAATGCATCTTTGATTCTTTGCTTAACTTTAGAGAAAATATTCCTACCCGTTACTTCGTCAGAATAACCATTTTTTCTATTTGTTAAATCTTCATTATATTTATTCATATAATGTTCGAACTCGAAAGAATAATAGTACCTTCCATTGTCTGATGCATACTCACTTGGTAAACCTTCAAGAGAAAGTGTATTCATACCACTAAATATAATTACTTTATCAATAGATTCAAAACGTTCTTTATGCATTAAAAACAACAGCATCTCTTGCCGGGCATTGTAGCCTCTACAACTAAAGTTCAACCAGTCCTCACCTCTGATTTTACTTAGCTGAGATGACAACGTATATTGATCACTCGAAGCGCCGGTTCCCATAACCGTTGAGCCACCAACAATCAAGTTGGTGGTATTAATTTTATTATGGGATGATACTTTAATTTCTCGCTTTCCATTGTGAGACACTCGAAATCCCAGTGCATCAGTATTAATAACATCAGACTTGTAATCAGGGTGCTGGAAAAACATAGTGTATGGTAGCCAACGTACTCCCATGTACATAAAATCATCATATTCTTTTATTTGAGGCGTTAATTTATATACAAGTTTAACCGCTTCATCATGACTGAGTTCTTTCATAGCTTTCCCTCTATTCTAGTTATATTTTTTCATTTCAACTTCTTTGTTAAAAAAGGAACATGAATTATTAATTTTCTTTACTGAAAGTATTTTAGCCAAAATGGCCAGTGGAAAAATAAGCACATAAAAAAACAATATATATATAATTTTCATAACTAATCCTTAATCTAATTCAAACTCACTCATCCATGACTGATCATCTAGCTCAGATTCATTGTTTTCTTTACTTAATACATAGTTACCTAATACTAGATAGTCCATGTTAGTTCTTTGAAAACACTTAAATGCATTTTCTGGGCTTTCTACGATAGGTTCTCCTCTTACATTAAATGAAGTATTAACCAATATCGGACAGCCAGTTAATTCGTTAAATTCGGTTAATAGTGTGTGTAGAGGCTTGTTGAAGTCACCATCCACTGTTTGAATTCGAGCTGAGTAATCGACATGAGTTACAGCCGGAATTGAAGAACGTTTCACATTAAGTTTGTCTATCCCAAACAAGTTTTGTTTATCGTCACTGATAGGTAATTTTACATGCTCCAAAATATTAGTGACTTGCAGCATGTAAGGGCTAACCCCTTTCATGTTAAACCACTTGCTAACTTCATCTTTTAATACAATTGGCGCGAATGGTCTAAATGACTCTCTAAACTTAATTTTTAAATTAAGATTTTTTTGCATTTTTTCATTTCTAGGATCACCTAAAATAGAACGACTACCTAATGCCCTAGGTCCAAATTCCATCGAGCCTCTAAACCAACCAATGACATTTCCTTCAGATATAATTTGAGAAACTTTTTTGTATATTTCACCTTCATCATAAAATGTGAAATTAGCATTTTTACTTTCTAAAAATTCTTTAATCTCATCATTCGTATATGACGTGCCAAGATAACTGCCTTTCATGCTATCCTTTGGATTTACAAAACGTGTGACTCGATTACTCTGATAATGCAGCAGTAAAGCAGCGCCAAGTGCACAGCCTGCGTCTCCTGAAGCAGGTTGAACCCATACATCATCAAACACTTCACTGCGGACAAGGTTACCGTTTGAAACGCAATTCAGCGCGACTCCACCTGCCAAACATAAATGATTTACGCCTGTTGTTTCTTTGATAGATTTAACAAGCTTTAAAACTACCTCTTCTGTGACAGCTTGAATAGATGCTGCAAGGTTGAACTCTTTTTCAGTCAGTTCAGACTCAGGTTCTCTGCAAGGCCCACCAAATAGATCTTCAAACTTTTCATTTACCATACTATGACCAACTTCATAGTCAAAATATCTGGTATTTAGAGTGAACTTACCATCATCTGCCACGTTAATAAGTTTCTTATAAATAAGATCTTTATATACTGGCTGACCATATGGCGCTAACCCCATCACTTTATATTCACCTGAATCTACTTTAAAACCACAATATTGGGTAAATGCAGAGTAAAGTAATCCAAGAGAGTGAGGGAATTCAATCTCCCACTTGCGGATCAACTGGTTTTGTTTGCCTAACCAAAGCGATGTTGTAGCAAACTCGCCAACTCCATCTAAACACAACACAGCCGCCTCTTCGTAGGGACTAGGGTAAAAAGCAGAAGCGGCATGTGACTGATGATGTTCTGCATAGCTTATCTCTGGAAAATAATTACAATACAGATCATGCTCTTTAAAATCGTTAATGAGTTTTTTATTAACTTTCCATGCGTCGCTTAAACGCTCTTTCATTGAGCTAGCAAAAACGCTGGCTCCTTTTGGTGCATTTCTCAAGTGAGTCAGTAAAATTCTTTTAAATTTCAATCTAGGGTTTTCGTAAAAAGCGATATCATCCACATCACTCATTTTGATATTTGCAGATTCCAAGCAAAATTTAATAGCATTTACAGGAAAACGATTATCTTGCTTCTTTCTTGAAAACCGCTCTTCTTGTGCAGCGGCAATGATTTCTCCATTATGAATTATCACCGCAGCACTATCATGAAAATAACAAGAGAGGCCTAATATGTACGACATTATGAATATACTCCTAGGTATTTTTGAACAAATGAAAGAGGTTTTCTATGTTGGAGTTTTTTGATTGTCTTTCTATTCCACACCTCCGCAGAGAGAGCATTAAAACCTATTAATATTCTCTTCCACGTTTCATCCACTTTCATTGAATTATTTGTTTTTGTTTCTTCCATAAATTTTACAATTGCTTCATAGGCCATAGCTGCATGGCCTGAAGCTGTATTATCTATGGTGTTATGCAGGTCTACGAACAATGTGCTAAACCCATACCTCTCCATTAACTCCTTTGCTGTTCTGTAGGTACTTCCCACACCAGACAACTCCATAGCGAGGTTAAGACCTAGTGTTTCTGGTAAATATCGTCTTGGATACATGGCCATTCCTAGCCAGAGGCAGGGAATGTAAAAAGAGCCTTCATCAAAGCGGCAATCATTTGCGAATTCAATTGATTTAAAGTCATCAAATTGATACCCCATTTCATTAATAAGATCTTTATATATGTTGTGATGATTTAGCTCAAATTCTCCGTTACCAATTTCATCCGAGTAAATAGCGCGTATAGTATTGGTAAAAGACAAGCCGCTGAAACCTTCACGAAGCCAGTTATAAATCCAGCCACCGTCTGCTAAGATCATGGGAAGAATTGCTACGGCATCGTCTACCACGTCTTGTCTTGTAGGAATTTCTTCTAAACTATCTACAGGAACATAGGACAATAGTTCGTTATTGACGTGTGTCTCATACCACTTATCAATACTATATCTATCGTAACTAAAGCTCGGTAGGTTTGTATTTCCCCTCAGCTGAAGTTCCGATAGCCTAAACCACTTATCAACAAAGAATAGCACCTCATCATAATTATCTTCATATCTATTGTTAACGAGCGAATTAAAAAGCCTTCTAAATTCAATCTCTTTGAATGCCCTTTTTTCATTAGTCGGTGCAAATTCAAAGGATATGGGGAAAGATGTTTCAATGGTAAAATCCACATGCTCTGAATTAGAAAATTCAGGTGTTTTTGTAATCCATGTATTTATAATTTCAAGCTCTGTTTTGCAGAAAACTCTAAACATGGGCCCTTTGAAAGCAACCAACTTATTAGTTAGCGGGCTTTTTTCTGGTTTTCCCTTGCGAATGTACGCACTGCTTTCTAAAAATTGGATAAAGCTCTCTGGTCCTTCTTCCATTATTTGGCTCAGAGGACACTCTTTAGTTTTCACGTTTTGATGATAAGGTGCACCGAATTTATGTGTTTTTTTAAGAACGTCAAGCATGCGTAACTCATGTACACTGCCCCTTAAATTGAAAACACCTCTCAAGTTATTAAGTAGTTCATGAAAAAGTGTTTTTGCAGACACGTACCCTTTAGCCAGCTCAAACTTAACATCTAAATCTTGATTTTCACTCTCCAAAAAATCAATAGCACTTGATATATTTTGCAAAACCAGTTTGTAGCGATGCTGCCCGAGCAAGTTAGTCATACTAGGCATGAAAAAGCTTTGCTCATTGCTGTTGTGGCTTTTTAATAAGTAAACACAAAATCCTATTAAGTTAAGTGGGTTTAAGCTTTTGCTAAAACTCATACCTGATAATAATGATGGGATCACCAACGCGAAGTTTCGAACATCTACGTACTCAATATCCTTGGTTTTTATTAGCTCTCTCACTTTATTACTCAATTCCGAGCTATTGAGTCCCTCTGAAAGATGCATATAAACACCATGAAGATAGCAACTCCAAACCTGGTTAGCATATTGGGGAGTTGATAAATGCGCAAATATATCTGGTATGTAGATATAAGAAGGAATTATGTTATTTATAAGAAAATTTTGCTCAACCTCACAGAGCGTACCAGCCAACTCTGGCAAATCACTTGGTGAGTTCAGCAATGTTTTCAACAGTTCCAGGCTATTATTGGCATTGAGTGATTGGCTTAATTCAGCCGCTAAACTATTATTGGAATCAATATATTTTTTTACTTCTTCGCCAAACTTAACTAAATACTCATAATGCTCTTCGAAACTTTGAACTAATTCAAAGCCATCAATTTTAATCTTCATAATAACTCTAAATATCGTGATGAAGTTTAAATCCAATCTGATTTTCAATGTTCAATAACAATTGATCAGCGGTATTTTTAGCAGCATCAAAAGTTTCACCTTTTACTAGAATTCTTCCTAGTAACTGGCCTGCGGTAACTTGCTGGCATGATTGAATATTATCTCTATAAAAAATGGAAATATTATCATGATGATGCAACCATTCGAGATTAATATCTTGATTTATTTTGCCATCTTCTAGTGGTATTATTTTTCGCACTGTTACAGTCTGCTGTGCTGAAGGATAGTTGTTATCGCAAGCCTTACAACCATACAAATCGAACACATAATCAAATACTGGCTTACCTATCGCATATTCGTATATTGTTGGCATCACTCCACCCATCAACCTTGGGTTTGCTTCTACCAACACAGGCCCTCGGTCTGTTAGCATGATTTCAATATGGAAAATACCAAAGTCTAAGTTTAGCGCATTACACACTTTTTCAGCATATTCATAGCATGCGGCCTCTTGCTCTTTTGTAACATTTCCAGGGATCAATGAGCCTAATTCAATACACTCATTTTCTCTTGACTGCGCTCTTCCACTAATTATGATATCTTGCCGTTTCCCATTGATATCAAAGCCAATTTCTACTGATAACAGAGTACCAATGAGACATTCTTCAACTAAAATCCCACGATTAAATTGCTCTTTATAAGCCTCAGGTACTGAGTCACACTGAGCGAGCGCATTCTCAAAGTAGCTTTCTAATTGTGCTTGCGTATGAACGGTCTCTGCTATCCAACTGTTAAATCCACTTGTTGGCTTAACTACAACAGGATATCCAATCTTTTGCGCTGAACTAATAGCATCTTCTAAGCTGAAAACTTTTGCGTATTTGGCTGACTCTAAATTGTTCTCTTCTAGTAAGTGACGAGCAACATCTTTTTTCCGAGCATTTTGAACACCAATCGGGGAGGTAAATTTTATTCCAAGCTCTTGACATACCTGACTGATCATTTCTAGTGACGGCTCACATGGAGCAATAACCGCATCAATTTTACGATACGAGTTTATCGTTTCCACTGCGTTGTAAAGCGTTTGAAAATCGGTTAACACGTCAACTCTAAAAATATTACTTATTTGGCTCACTATACTTTGGTAACGTTCATTTTTATTATAAAAATTATGTGAAGTCTGCTCTAGAAATGAAACATAATGTCCATTCTCGATAGCCCTCGCCATACTCTCTATTCCAGAGGGATTACAATCACAATATAAAATGTGCATGATATTTATCTATTTCCTTAAAGTTGTAATTGACAAAAGTGAAATTAGTGCAGATATTAAAATCAGGGTGTTCATCCCAAAGCAGGAATATATAATTCCCGATACTAGTGCGGATGCAGAGATTGCAATTTGAGTTGATGCATTAAACATTGCTGAAACATGTGTACTTTGTTCCTTTCCCCCTATTTTAAAAAAATTTGTAGCCAAATGAGGGATTAAACTTTGTCTAAACATTGAATATACAACGAACACAATTGAAGAAATTAAAATTCCAAATGTATCAAAAACAATATATATTGGCACATAAAAAATCGTTAACAGCACCAACAAGCCTAATGCCGGTTTTTCCTTATTTATAAGAGTACCGAACTGATAAGAGTAGTTAGAACCAATCATAGCAGACAGCCCTGAAAATAAAAGAACTAGCGGCGTCTCATATCCTTTTTCACTGAAGGAATTAGAAAACCAAGTCGGGAATGTAGTTATTAATAGAAAAATAGAAAAAACAATCATTATGAAGGATATAACAACCTTTAAGTGATCTTTTTCTTTTAAAAGAATAGAATAAACTTTAAAGTAGCCGACATCAATTTTTTTATTAATTGGCCTTCCCTCCTTTATAAAGAAAAACCCAATCAAAAAAGAAATAAATAGCAATAGAGATATTAAATAAAAAGGTGTTGACCAATCCATATATACGCCGATTAATGAGCCAATAGGCAAAGATGTAATCTGGGCTAAAGACGATGCAGCCATAGCACGACCAGTCTTTTCTACTAACTCTTCTTTCGCATAAAGACTATTAATATATGGTAGAATTGAAATACCAATCACAGGCATAATGCACCCAGTAACAAACCTTAAAAAAATTAGCGCTTCACTACTTTTGAATTGTGCATGTAAAAAGAAAATAATAGAACAAAGAAAAGAACCATAAACTATAGAATTTCTATATCCAATTTTATTGATAACTGGTCCAATCAACAAATTGATACAAAATGCTGTCGCAGAGAATATCGATACAAAGATACCTACCTCTACGCTTGTAAAACCTAGAACGTCTCTTAGATATGGCGTAAGGGAAAAAACAAAGAGAATATTAAAGTTTACAATGTAAAAACATAGAAAAAGACTAAAAATTATCATTATACAAGACTACTTTTATTAGATACTGCTCAGTATATAACTGAGCAGTGATATTATTCTTCAGTTATACTGTGAGGAAGCATTTCGTGATAAATATCAAGAGCCCTATTAACCATACCCCACTCATCTTTACTAAAGTTCATTTCCAGCTCTTCTTTAAAGCTATTTCCACTAATGAAACCTTTAGATGACTCTAGAGTCTTATGAAACCTTGCATGTGCATCTTTTTCGTGTTCTTCCCATTTCTTTACGTTTCCGTCATCCCAATAGAGCATGCTAGCTTGAAATTGAATACCTAGCTCTTCGCAATACTTCCTCAAATAAAACTCAGGGTTAACCCTCACTTTATCACCGTCTACAACAATAATTTTTTTTCCATTATGTCTAACTTTGTCCCACATTTCTTTTAATGCTGTGAAGCCGAATTCCCATTCACCTATGGTGTCTTTCCTTACTTTTTTCCTTGAGTAAAGCGTATATCTAGGGTCTCTAATAATAAATGTGTGCACTGATTCGTTAAAAATTTCATCTCCTATATAAGGAAGGCCAAAATATGCCATTTCTTTAATAAATAATATTTCGGATTGATAGTCCTTAAATTCACTTTCAACTATTGGTCCAGTTCTTTCCCATAGCTCTTCTTTTCCACCATACATGTCTGTTTTTCTATCTTTTGAGAAATAATAGCAATCGGTATATGGTTCGAACAATCCGATTGTGTCATTTCGTTGCTGAAATGCTCTAAGAAAGGCAGTGGATACGCTTCTAGCAGGACCCCATAAAAATATTTTTTTTGGCATTTTATTACCTTAAAGGATATATGGATGATTTACTTTTACTTTTACTTTTACTCTTATTTTTACCAGTTAACACAGCACGAAATCTCTCGAAAAGTGTTATTTTTTTCTCTTTCCGATCGATATAATCCAATTTTCTTTTTTCTTTATTCAAGTTGAACCTCCTTTTATTTATATGCTACTTAGTTGATATATGCGTTTCAACTATTTTATAAATCGCGATTGATTTCATCGTAATTTATTGGATCTCGATCACTATATAAGAGCCACCAGAAGGTGCACGGTTAAAGCGCGTATTGGAAAGAACAGTATGGATACTGTAAGCCTTTACTGTCAAAAAGCGCGATGTACCAAGTGAAATAATTGTTACGAGGACGATTGAGTTAAAGAAATTACATGTGCAGATGGTTCAAACTTACGCGAGGATACAAACGTTAAACAAACTTACTGAGGTAATTTTTCTTAATGACTAAAAAGAATATAAAGCGGGCGTTTGTTTCTAAATTTAATTGTGTGACAAACCGTAGCACATGGGAGTGTAATGCATAAACCAACGTTAATCGGATAGCAGATCACTAAGATTGGCGGTGTTCATGGTACTAGAGAAATACAAAGGTTACGACACACCATAAGTTAGAGTGTGTATGTCACCTTTAGAATTCAAACTCGATTATAAAGCCTGTTCAGTGATTATCATAGCTAGAGTCTGCTGGGGCGTGAGCTTTTTGCAACAAGCCGGTTGAGTTAAACTTGGTTTGTCATTGTTCAATAATCCAACCAAGTTTACACCTCACCACAAATCTCTATTGTGCCATTCATATATATAATCACATTACAACCACCCTTTGTTCTTTAGATAGGCATAGTGAATGCGTCTCAGTCTCTCTTCTTGAATAAAGCGCTTCAACCCAACTGAACTGTACATAAAATCAAATCTATCCTTCTTGGGGCAGCATATTGCTACTCCCTCTGATCGAAGGCTAGTCATCGAGTAGCCTCTAATGCAGAACGGGAGCATACTTTAATGAATTTATGCCCCAATGAAGACTCGTGCATGATAATCGTCGCTCCATCTAGTTTTTTCAGTTTCACTTTTTAGCATAGCGCTACATAAACATATTGTTAGCGCATATCCATTACGAAACGTCTAAAAAGTGCTATGTTTTCCACTGTACCATCTAAAGTAATGCGAGAGTTATGTTCCTTTAAAATTACATTTAGTTACTTGCATTGAGGGCTAGAGTTTGTATTAGATGTTCTACAACAGAAAAACCTCATACGCTTAGAAAGTGGTAACACTATTTTGCGCTCCCTCACCGTTTAATTGGAACGAACATCCGCTTTACGCCTGCGCTTCCAACAACGGCACTGGAGGCTATGACAAGAACACCCACATGAATGGCTGCCTATGAGAAAATCTTCGCGATTTATGATCAACCGTTTTGGCGTATGACCGGATTATCTGGGTACGCAAATTGTCAAATTGGCCCACTGGTGAAAATTATGATTCGAGTTCTGAAAACAGGCATGCTGCTCTATTCGGGTTTAGAAGTTTCGATGCCGGAACTGTATCGGCGAAAAAGTTTGGAGGGTTTACTTACCCATACTTTTGATTTGCTTTCGCGGAATTCTAACCGCCTTTACTGACTCAGCTGACTGAACTTAGGCAGACTCTTCACAAACCTTTGGTGCACGTCCATATAAGTTTGCATATAGATCTCGTCGATGTGCTCGTTACTTGGGAAGCTCGATGAGAAATCAACATGTTTATGGTCAATCGATAACTTAGCGGCTTCGATTATGTGTGCAATGAACATGCGAGGATCTTCTAAACCAATCGAGATACGCATCGTCGTTGGCTTGATTCCCGCCTCATTGAGTGCCTCGTCGCTCAGTTCTGAGTGAGTGGTCAATGCAGGACACAGCGCCACCGTATTGGTTTGCCCAAGACTTACTTGCATACCGATAGCGGGTTCAAGCACGTCGAAGAACTGCTTAAATCCATCTCGATTGATTGGTGCTCGATTACCATTCCCTTCCATATCGATAGTAAACAGTGCGGCTGGCAGCCCTAAGTACATATTGTTTCGACAGTGTTCGTAGTTATCACTGTCTGGCAAAGCAGGACAAGACACATTAATGTCTGGGTGAGCATCAAAAATTTTCGCTAGAGTCAGCGTATTAATGGTTTTCTGCACCACACGCATCTCATAAGTTTTCATGCCATTGAGCACTTCAAACGCTTTGTCTGAATCTAAGAAGGCACCTTTAATGTAATACACATTCCAAAACAGGGTTTCATTCCAAGGAATCGTCACCCCCTCACCATTGGGCTTGGTGAAAGTCACTTCCTCTCCTTTTGGCACAAACATGGTCTCGTTGCGCCCAATCACCACACCTGCTGTAGTGGTGCCAGATCCGGCCAGCTCTTTGGTATACGAGTGAATCACGTAATCCGGCCTTTCCATCACATCATCACGCTTGAGAACTGGGTGTAACAGCGGCGTACCTACAGTCGAATCCACAATCACATCCCAACCACGAGAATGAGTCACCTTACTAATGTTGGCGACATCTAACACGTAGCCATGTGGGTTACACGGTGACTCAAGATAGACATAGATCTTCTTACCTGCAGCGAGGCGATCAGCATACTTGTGTGCGACCTCACCAAGGCGAGCCGCAAAATCGTCACCGGAGTAACCATCCACCCACTCGACAGCGACATTGAGGTTCGAAGGTTTACCAAACCAATCTTCTAACAGCTGATAAGAACCGCCGTAGATGTTGCGTGAAGCCAAAACAATATCTTCATGACCTAGCAAGTGACTGAGTAAGCCATCTATGGCCGCCATCCCCGAGTTAAAGTTCCACGCAAGGTACTCGTTGGCTCTCGATCCTGCTTCAAGATCAACCATATGGTTTGCCAGAGAGATTGATGTTGGGTTCAGCAATCGAGAGTAAATATCGTGAAGTGGCTCTTTACCGTTGAACGCATCTTCAATCCACTCAGTACAGGCAAACAGATAAGTCGCCGTGCGAGTAATAACCGGGCTGGCAGAAAAGATAGCCGCCACATTGTCGAAAATAGGATACGCCCCTTTTGAGGCGAAATTACCATTGTTAGTCGCAATAGACTGGTAAGTCGCACGCATCGGGTTTTGCAGGTTATCGAGGATCTTAGCGATCTGGAACGACAAAAAGCGTTTGGCATTGAACCAAGCGATACGGTCACTCTTATCTAGCTCTGAAAGGCCATCAACCGTCAAAGCCCAAAGATCATGTGTTTTGGTATTGGCTTTGTACAGTGTCGTCGCCAATTCCACCAGCGTGGTGCCGTAATCGCTACTTGGATCAATACCAAAGTGTTTTGCTTGCTCAATGGCAAGGGCTTCTGCTTGTTCATGTTTGGTGGTTTTTCGCAGTGGGCTAAGTTGAGTTGCAGTATTCATAATTGCTAAGTCATTCCATCCTTGTTGTACCTCCTTTAATTTTAGTGTTACATAGATGTTAAAGATTGCTATTTACGAAGTAAGACATACACTTTGAGCAATAATATTGCCGAATATGGTTTTATATTGATGGAATATGCCAATGGATGAGATCGACAAAAAGATACTGGCTGAACTGCAAAGCAACGCACGACTCACCAATCAAGAGTTAGCCGACCGCGTCGCGCTTTCCCCCTCCCCTTGTCTACGCAGAGTTCGAGCACTAGAAAAACAAGGAATCATTCGTGGATATCACGCCAGTATCGACCAAGAAGCGTGCGGCCTGCCCGTAAATGTGTTTGTGTTGGTAAAGCTTGAAAAGCCGACTGAAGATAACATGCGAGACTTTGAGCAGCACATTGAAGCGATTGATGAAGTGTTGGAGTGTTTTCTAATGACGGGGAATCACGACTACCTATTGCATGTGGTGAGTGAGTCTCTAAAAAGCTACGAGCAGTTTATTCGCAAACATTTAACTCGCCTGCCCAATATTGCTTCAATTGAATCCAGCTTCGCGTTTGGACAGGTAAAGACAAGAAAAAAATTACCTGTAAGGTGAGTAAATCCGCGTTAAACCAAACAGAGAGACCATTTAGCCGTTTGCTTGTGCTATTGCCACAAGTTTCGTCACTTTTAAATTTATTTGTTCTACAACACCTCTTACAAACTGCGCTCTTTCTCTCTCTGGCAGATCTATTGCACCAGCCAAATTGGGGATGGCCCAATGGAGCCTATGGGGCACGTGAGAGCAAACCAGGTTGACACATCCAACAAACAAGTGACACTGCTCATTACTTGCTTGGTCGCAAAGCGTAATCACGTAGTCAAATTTTTCATTGGTCTTTCTGTATTCAAATAATGTTTTACTCTCAACAATGACTGCAACGTCAAGCATGTTAGACAACTCATCTAAGAGAACTTGGGGGGTTGGTCCTGGCTCAAAACCAAAGCAACTAGCGTGTATCATCCCATTAGATTGCAGCTCGACAATCGCTTTGGAGATAGCCGCTCTTACACCTTTCTTCACGCACACAAACAAAACTTTGACGGGAGTGGCATCCATACTTTAATGACCATTTTGTATTGATATTCCTATGCTAAACATAGATATTTAAGGAAGTTTTGCAATATCTCGGCTAATCAAGGGCAATGAGAATGGAATTAGTCATCGTCCATTCTATTCGACAAAAAGGATAAAGAAGCCCATAGACAAGATATCTATCCTATATTTTTCATATAACTCCAAAAAATAACATGGAAGTCATTTAAGTATGACTAAGCTATCTTTAATCAGCCCTAAAGTGTTGCTTGTGCTATTTCTCTTGCTCACGTCTTTGACCTACGGTGGCATTTCACTTTATGTGCTTTCTAATCACAGCCAATCGACCGTAAAACAACTTCAGAGCGGTAACAGTCGCTTTGAGCTTGAGTCTGCCAAAATTTTTATGGAAAAGTATCTCGAGGTTGCAGAAGACCGTATTGTTTTAGCTTCGCAATACCAAGGGGTCATCGACGCAGTATCGGTCTCTAATATAGAACGGCTCTCATTTCATCTTGAACGATTCAAGGGACAGAACCAATCAATGCAATTTGCCGTGCGAGACCGCACCGGTCAGCTGTTGTTTGAAGATACGTTTCGTCACCCTGCATCAAAGCAAGAGCAAGCAATCTTTGAAGCAATTGCGAATCAAGAAGTCGACGATCGCATTCTGTACCTTTTGCACGATGACACCAATCATATTTGTCTCAAACTATTTATGCCTTTACTTCAAGGCAGTGATTTCGTAGGCGTGATATATGGTGAAACCGCTGTCGATTATGATGATTTCTTTGGCTCGTTTGTCACGAACCGAGAGCGTTGGTACGAGCTCAGTCAAATAAGCTCACCAATAGCATCTCTTATTGGAGAAGATGACTCGCATACACACTCACATGGCCATGATTCACACATACCAATTAAAAATAAATACAATGAAGAAGACTGGTTATTGACTCAAACGGCTTTAACAAGAGGAGGCTTAGTATTAACCCAAGGGGTAAGCCGCTTATTTGTTACCGACCAGCTCTCAAGCTTACAGAAGGAGCTGTTAAATGGGCTTTTGATTGTCTTAGTACTCAGCTCTGTTTTAGTGTTTTTTCTCGGGCAAAAATTGTTCGTTAACCCACATAAAGAATTGGCAGGTTCTAAAAAGCTACTAGAGGAATCAAACAAGCGGTTAGCAGAGCAAGAACGAGAAAGTCACCTTCTTGCCACCGTAGTCAAGACAGCCAGAGATGGCGTTGTGATAACTGATAATAAGGGGCGTATAGAGTGGGTAAACAGCGCTTTTGAACGAATGACAGGTTATCGCTTAGACTCCATAAAAGGGTTAAGACCAGGCTCATTTCTACAAGGTGAAGGGACTTCTGTTAGCACGGCAAATCGAATAGGTTCTGCGATTCAACAGGGGAACCAAGTTAAAGCGGAAATATTGAATTACGCGATCGACAAAACTCCCTACTGGATTGATATTGATATCGTACCTTTAAGGAATGTTAAAGGTGACGTCGAACGCTTTATCGCCATTGAACGTGATATCACAGAATTTAAACAGCTTGAGAAGGAGTTAGAAGAACAAGCAAATAATGCACGCCAGGCAAATGATGCAAAATCACTATTCTTGGCGACCATGAGTCATGAAATTAGAACTCCAATGAATGGCTTGCTGGGTATTCTACAAATGTTGGTTGAAGACTTGGAAAAAGCTGAGCAAAGGGAAGTTCTTCAGTTAGCCCTCGACTCAGGCGAGCACTTAATTGCCATTCTTAACGATATTCTAGACTTAGCCAAAATAGAGAATGACAGTCTAGAAATTGATTCGCATTCATTCAAAATGTGTGACATCACTAATCCCGTATTAAACACTTATCAAACCTTATGCTCAGAAAAAGGGATTGAGTTTTCTTTACTAGATAACAGCAATACGTCCTCTGTCTACAGGGGCGATTCAGTTCGGATACGACAAGTCATTCTAAATTTAGTTGGGAACGCATTGAAGTTTACAGCGAGCGGTTCAATTACTGTCAGTATCAATCCACTGGCTCACTCAGCGATGGGGTTTATGGTCGAAGACACAGGCATCGGCATCCCAGCAGAAAGACTGAGCTCAATCTTTAATGAGTTTGAACAAGCAGACGTCTCAACAACTCGGCACTATGGTGGGACCGGACTTGGATTGGCAATTTGCCATAAACTTGTGACCTTGATGAACGGCAAACTTACTGTACGAAGCGAGCTTGGTACAGGAAGCAAGTTCAGCTTTGTCATAAACCTACCATCAATTGAGGCTGAAGATGATAAGCATCCAATAACAGAGCAAGTCGATCTGTCTCCATTTAAGATTCTTGTGACAGATGACAATAAAATGAACCTTATCATCGCCAAAGGATTCTTGGATAAATTAAACGTAGAGTGCGTTACCTGCAATAGTGGCTTTGAGGCTTTAACACACTTAGAATCAGGCGGTTTCAACCTATTCATTATTGATAACCATATGCCGGAAATGAATGGTTTGGAAACAGTTCGAAAAATACGACAAGCAGGACATGATGACCTTGTTATTTTTGGCTGGACTGCCGATATCATGCAAACATCAACTCTAGCTTTTATTGAGGCAGGTGCAAATGAAGTGTTAACGAAACCACTGATTAAGTCAGACTTAGTGGAGGCACTTTCTCGTTACCTCAAGCAAATAAAATGATAGGTAAAACAAGCTGGGTCAGAGCTTGCTTTACCTTGATTAACGTTTAGTCTGAAAAAAACCAATAATAGAAATAATTAAACAGGATCAGCGCATATAATTTACGCTAACTTAGGTAATGATTATTCTTTACGTGCATTCATCGGATAACTTCTTGAACCACTATACTGAATATCTTTATAACTACCCTTCATTGTTCCTTTTGCAACAGAGACATAATTAATCGTCACTGCTGGATTTCCAGAAAAACCATTGATGTTCACCTCTATTTTCCCATCTTTCTTAGAAGCTATCCCTGTACCTGATTTAAATACATTACCATTATGTTCATAAGTCATTGCAACGCGGATATCTGTACTCGGATAAGCTTGATCAAGAAATTGTAACTTCCAATTTTCCGACAAACTCCACCTTGTATTAACTAACATATTGAGCGTATTTGGGTTTGTTAAATTTTTGGCTATTTTTACGTTTCCATATTGGTCCATAAAAATTATTTCATCGGAGCCATCCCCATCGGTATCACCTAAGGCAAAATGCGAAACTTGCTGCCCATCTAAAATGTCTTCAATGACAAATTCGCTTTCTGCAGCAACACACGAGCTAAAAATGACTAAAGGTAAAAACGAACTTTTTATCTTATTTGACAACACAATATTTCACTCAAAATTCAATCGAAATTAATATATAAAATTTATATCCGCGCTATTCAATAGATAATTAAAACAAATCACTAAAATGGAGTTATCCGCCCGTAAATCAAAGAAATTAAATTTAATTTTATCTATAAACACTTTCA
>NZ_LWEH01000255.1 GCF_001635455.1 Vibrio sp. HI00D65 | reverse complement strand
AATAACACTGTGTTAACGCAATGATAATAACAGTATGATAAGATACACATTGTAAGTTAATCAATTACTCAATATTAGAATGAAAGTTAATACCACCGAAAGAAAGCTTAGCCTTGTGTGTCATGCAATTGATAGTAACCCGAATAAAAAACATTCATTACAAGAACTGAGTGATATCGCAGGAATCTCCAAGTATCATTTTCAAAGACTATTTAAGTCTGTCGTTGGTGTTAGCCCACATCGCTACATCTTACTTTCTCGTTTACGTCAAGCTTCTTTTGAATTAGCTTATTTTAAAGATCTCAAAATAATCGATATCGCAATTTCAGCAGGCTTCGAGAGCCCTGAAGCATTTACTCGCGCATTTGTTCGATTGTTTGAACAAACACCTACAGATTTTAGAAAGAGACCTAAATGGGCAAACTGGGGACACAAATTTAATATTCGTGTTCCTGTAAGAGAAAAAAAGTATGACGTTAATATAGAAAAGAAGTCGAGTAGAAAGTGTGTGATGATAACGCACAGAGGGGAGTATCTGGAAGGCATGACAGCCTTCGATACATTATTATCGTGGCTAGTAAAAAATGATTACTATACAGAGTCAAGTATAAACACGATACCATTTATCACGATACCCTATTCGAACCCTTTAATAACTGCTAGTTCTGACTATCGATGTGATATCGCCATTCCAATTGATTGCCATGTACCCACCAATGAACTTGGAATATTTTCTGGAGTCATCCCTGGTGGAGATTTTGCTGTTCTTAATTATATCGGGCAAAGGGAGGTTCATGGCTTTGTTCATGCAATCTCTAAAGTTATTACCGACTTTCTACCCAAAACAGAATGGGAGCCATTACCAGCTCCCGCTCTTTTTGAACACGTTAATTCTCCACTTTTTGTCCCAGAAACAGAATTAATTACAAAAATCTATATACCTTTATCTATGAATAATAATAACTAATTTAAATTAATTATTGATTGAGTTATACACAAAAGGTAAAGGCTATTCTTTTAAGAATAAACCATTATCTTTTAGCCAAGAAGTATCAGACGTCAAACCTGTTAACATCCACGTCGAAGAATTATAGCAAAATAAAACAGCGACATGATCCAGTTCATTTAATGCCTGACCATATAAATAGATCGGTTGAAGGGGAGAGTGAGAAACGTAAGAGCATTCAGAGCCGAATGAAAGCTCTTGATAACTCTGTACCCAGCTTGTAATAACGGCTTTACTTTTCATGTCATCCTCAACCATATTTATATTTAGACAGGATTCATTGTTTACTGGTTCTTGCTTAAACTTATTGATTGAATGACGAACGTCTTGTGGTTTTACTTCACCCTCTTTTGCAATGATAATTGGCTTAATATAATTCCCTACATCGACATCACTCAGATAGTTGATATGAGGCCTTGCATTAACCGGATATATTGACATATCCGATTTTACAGAATTGAAAAATAGAGAACTTATAACATCATGAGTGGATACCCACTCACCTTTAGATAGTAAATTTGTACCATTTTTTATTTTATCTACTAACTCTAAATCGACTTTCTTAATAAATCCATATCTTTCCTTCGCTTTCATTCCATTGGTTGGTATGTCATTTTTTTCACGACCAATTCGAGTGAAATCTAATTTACGTTCAAAATTAAAAGGAATGATAACCTCATCGAAGCTTAACGAATTTAAAAGATTATAATAACTCGTCCCATCAGAAATGATATGATTCATAGAAAATATTATTGCAAATTCTTTTTTATCTTTATCTTCTATTAGACAGAACTTTATCAATTGAGCATCGGTGTCTATGCAGTCTTCTGTAGGAAGAATATAAAGCTTGTCCATTAACTCTCTATCTTCTCCAAGAGAAATCATTTCAACTAGTTTATCGACACTCTTATCATCCTGTAATAAGTCATTGATATCATATAATTCAAACCATGGTGAAATGTCATTAATGACATCTTCATATTCGCAAAAAAATTCGTTATTTCCTTGAGTTTTTAGTGTTGAGGTAATCCAAGGGTTAACTTTGAGAATACTTTCAAACCGACGTGTTAGCTCATTAACAGGAGCTCTTCCTCTGAACCTTGAAATGGTTGAAATGATCCCATCATAACGAGCACTGTTACTTTCTGATTCTAAAAGTGGAATGGTTTTCATATGCTTTTTCTCTTTGGTTTCGATTGTCGATATATTAATAAAAGCTAAAAAAAATACCTGACCGATGTTGCTGTTTTCTTCTATCGAAGAAAACAATTCAACTCAATAAGCTATCGCCAACAAGGCATTGCTCTAACAATAACGGGGTAACCTGAAACAATGTAAGACAACAAAAAAGGCGACTATCATCGATGGTCGCCTTTTTTGTAACACATTGAATTAAGGGTGGTGCACAGGGGCATCATCTATTGCATGGCTTGGAAGGATATTCCCAAACTCCTGATTACTATTGCTTTGTACTTACAATTGAGCTAGGAATATTCTCCATGTTCACCCTTAGAAAATATTCACATACCTTTAACTAAAAACAAGACTAGCCTTCTAAAAATAAAACATTGTTCTCTAACCAAGAAACATCAGAAGTTACCCCTGCCAGTATCCACACTGCAGAATTTAGACAGAATAAAATGGCACCGTGTTCAAATGCATTCAATGACTCACCATGTAAATAACTAGGTTTGAGAGGGTAATGAGCGACGTATAAACATTCAGAGCCTAATGAAATTTGCTTATAACTCTGCACCCAACTTGTAAGCGCGGCTCTACTCTCACTTTGAATCGTTTGGCTATTATCACTTATGTAGCCATCTTCATTTTTGTTTATACAAGATTCATTATTTTCTGGATCATTCTTAAGCTTATTTATTGCATGACGAATATCCTGTGCTTTCATCTCATGCTTATTTTTAAAAATAACTGGCTTAATATAGTTTCCCACATCAATATCGCTCAGATAATCGATATAAGGCCTCGCATTAACCGGATATATTGACACATCTGATTTTACAGAATTGAAAAATAGAGAACTTACAACATCATGAGTTGATACCCATTCATCTTCTAATATTTCATTTGTATCTTTTTTGATTTTTTCTATTAGCTCTAGATTCACTTTTTTAACAAATTTATGTTTTTTATTTTCCTTCATTGTTTTCAATGAAAAGTGATTTTTATCAAAACCCAATCGAGTGAACTCTAGTTTACGTTTAAAATTAAAAGGAATGATATCCTCATCGAAACTTAATGAGTTTAAAAGATTATAATAACTCGTCCCATCAGAAATGATATGATTCATAGAAAATATTATTGAAAATTCTTTTTTATCTTTATCTTCTATTAGACAGAACTTTATCAATTGAGCATCGGTATCTATGCAGTCTTCTGTAGGAAGAATATAAAGCTTATCCATTAACTCTCTATCTTCTCCAAGAGAAATCATTTCAACTAGTTTATCGACACTCTTATCATCCTGTAATAAGTCATTGATATCATATAATTCAAACCATGGTGAAATGTCATTAATGACATCTTCATATTCGCAAAAAAATTCGTTATTTCCTTGAGTTTTTAGTGTTGAGGTAATCCAAGGGTTAACTTCGAGAATACTTTCAAACCGACGTGTTAGCTCATTAACAGGAGCTCTTCCTCTGAACCTTGAAATGGTTGAAATGATCCCATCATAACGAGCACTGTTACTTTCTGATTCTAAAAGTGGAATGGTTTTCATATGCTTTTTCTCTTTGGTTTCGATTGTCGATATATTAATAAAAGCGAAAAAAAATACCTGACCGATGTTGCTGTTTTCTTCTATCGAAGAAACCAATTCAACCCAATGAGATATCGTCGACAAGGCATTGCTTTAACAATAAAGGGGTGACCTGTATGTAAGACAATAAAAAGGCGACCATCATCGATAGTCGCCTTTTTACAATTCATTTTTCGTTACTGATGATGCACAGGGTCATCATCTAATGCATGGCTAGGTAAGGCATTCCAAACCGCCTTCACTAAGGTCGCCAGTGGAATTGCAAAGAACACGCCCCAGAAGCCCCAAAGTCCACCAAACACTAATACCGCCACAATAATCGCAACAGGGTGTAGATTCACAGCTTCAGAGAACAGAACCGGCACTAACACGTTACCATCTAGGGCTTGAATGATGCCGTAAGCCAATAACAGCCAGTAGAATTGAGGCTCAAGCCCCCACTGGAACAAGCCAACAATGGCAACTGGTACGGTTACCGCCGCTGCACCTATGTATGGGATCAATACCGAGAAACCGACAGCAACCGCGAGCAACACAGAGTAACGAAGATCTAAAATCGCAAAAGTAACATAACTGACGCTACCCACGATTAAAATCTCTAGCACCTTACCTCGGATGTAATTCGAGATTTGTTCGTTCATCTCTTCCCATACTTTGGTCGCTAAGCGACGGTTTCGAGGAAGCACACCACTTGCCATTCTGATCATCTCTTCTTTGTCTTTCAGTAAGAAGAAAATAAGCAGTGGAACTAAGATAAGATAAACACCAAGCGTCGCTAAGCTAACCAGAGACGCCAATGAGCCTTTCACCACACTTTCCCCCATACCTAACGCCTTGTTCTTCGCGTTAGACATCACAGATTCAACAATCTGTAAGTTAGCCAGCTCAGGGTAACGCTCTGGAATCGTTGCAATGAACTTCTGCAAGCTACCATACATACTAGGAATATCATTGATCAGGTTGCCCACTTGCTCCCAAATGGTTGGCACTAACCCGAATATCGCTAAAAGCATTAAGCTAAAGAACATCAAGATCACCAACATCACCGATGGCGTCCTTGGAATACCGAGTCGTTGAAGTTGAGTCACTGGCCACTCGAGCAAATAAGCCAAGACAATCGCCACCAACAATGGTGCGATCAGGTGACCAAAGAAGTAGATAGTAATAAAGCCGAATAGAATGATGGCAACCAAACTGACAGCGTGTGGATCAGAGAAACGTCGTTTATACCAACGACTGACCATTTCAAGCATCTGACTGCGATTCCTTTTTAGTGACGAGGAGATGGTGGTAATTAGAACAAACCTCTGTCATGACAACATAAGCTTGCTTAGACAAAAACGTAACAATATCTTTCATCGAGCTGTTATCTGATACATAAATTGACAAAGATTGCCCTACTTCTAACTTTACACTGTGACGCTTGGCTAATAATAACGCCATTGGGCAGCGCTCTTGGCGTAAATCTAGAATATTAGGTGTCATTCTTGGGCTCGATGCTTATTATAAGGGACATATTGTAATCTGTTTTTGAAAACGTGCCATCATTGATTCATCTTCCTTCAGGATAGCGCACGCACTTAACAAAGGTTAAACCAGATAAAGAACCAATTTGCATTGCCCTTGTCTTACTGTCAGAAGAAACGGAGTATTACTGACTAATATGTTTAAACGCGCTCGTTCAATTGCTTGCTTATGCATTGCAGCCACATTAAGCACCCCAACGTTGGCTAACACCAACAGCTTGGATTTACCGGACATCGGCACCGCGGCTGGCGGCACACTCACTATAGATCAAGAACTCATCTATGGTGATGCGTACATGCGCATCATCAGAAGCAGCCAGCCTGTCATCAATGATCCAGTTCTAAACCTTTATATCGACACACTAGGTCATCGCCTTGTCGCGAATGCCAATGACGTAAAAACACCTTTTCAGTTCTTTATGATCCGTGACCGCAACATCAACGCTTTCGCTTTCTTTGGCGGTTATGTTGCGCTGCACTCAGGTCTTTTCTTGCATGCAAAGTCGGAAAGTGAACTTGCATCTGTGTTAGCGCACGAAATCGCACACGTTACGCAGCGTCACTTAGCGCGTAGTATGGAAGATCAAGCGCGTCGCTCTCCTGCGACTATTGCAGCGCTTGCCGGCTCCATATTACTGGCGATTGCCGCACCTGAAGCCGGTATTGCGGCCTTAACCGCAACCACCGCGGGTAACATGCAGAGTCAAATCAACTACACTCGTAGTAATGAGAAAGAAGCCGATCGCTTCGGTATCAACACACTCGCCAAGGCTGGATTTGACGTCAACGCAATGCCACGCTTCTTCAGCCGTTTAGCTGATGAATACCGTTATGCCAGTACACCACCACCGATGTTGTTGACTCACCCATTACCAGAAGACCGTATTACCGACTCTCGTGCTCGCGCTCGCAGTTATCCACCGCTAAAGCTTGCTCCATCCTTAGATTACCACTTAGCAAGAGCACGAATCGTTGCTCGATATGCCGGTATCAATAGTGAAGCTTCACTGGACTGGTTCTCTCGCCAATTGAAAAAGGCACCAAAAGAGGTCATCCCTTCGTTAGAGTACGGACAAGCGTTGGTTTACCTCGACTCTAAAAAATTTGATAAAGCTGAGACTATACTGACCAAGCTGATTACCAGTGATCCGACTAACCTATTCTATTTGGATGCGATTTCCGACCTTCACATTGAACAGGAAAAGCCTGAGCTTGCCATTAAGGAGTTAAAGCCTGCTTTGGTCCGTCAGCCAAACAACCCAGTTCTTACTATCAACTATGCAAACGCCTTGATTGAAAAAGAAGACTTTGCAGAGTCTGTCCGCGTATTACAACGTTATACACATGACAATCCGAATGACGCCAATGGCTGGTATCTGCTCTCAAAAGCGAACACGAGCCTTGGAAACAGTGATGAAGATCTTGCTGCTCGCGCTGAAATTTTGGCATTGCAAGCCAACTGGAACAAAGCAATTCAGTACTACACGCAAGCAAGTCAAATCGCAGAACTCGGTAGTTTGAAGCAAGCTCGCTACGATGCTCGAATTGATCAACTGATGATTCAGCGCGAGCGCTTTTTAGCACTGCAATAATCATTGTATTGCGCGAAAATAGCCAAAAGAACAAGACTCAACGTATACAGTGAGGAGGCCAATAGCTGGCCTCCCCTGAAAATTAAATAAAAGATAATAATGAGGAAGAACCATGTCTGTCGTGATTTATCATAACCCACGCTGCTCAAAGAGCCGTCAAACGCTTGAACTGCTTGAAAAAAACGGCGTACAACCCCAAGTAATCAAGTACTTAGACACACCTTTAACTGTTGAACAGCTAAAAGTATTGTTCACTCAGCTTGGTTTTAGCAGCGTTCGCGAGATGATGCGCACAAAAGAGACAGACTACAAAGAAGCGAACCTTGGTGATGCTTCTGTATCCGATGAAGACCTATTTTCTGCCATGGCTGCGAATCCAAAACTGTTTGAACGCCCAGTAGTTGTAGCAAATAACAAAGCCAAGATTGGTCGTCCACCTGAGCAAGTACTAGAGATTCTGTAAGCGGCTATGAGCATCAACATTCTTGTTCTCTACTATAGTCGTCACGGCAACACACAAGCTCTCGCAAGGCAGATAGCACGAGGGGTGGAATCCATACCTGAGTGTGAAGCTATGCTAAGAACCGTTAATGACGTGTACACACTGGAAGAGCAGCCAGATTCTCGCTATCAACCCACGGACCCAATCGCCACGCTGCAAGAGCTCCGTTCTTGTGATGGCTTGGCGCTTGGCAGTCCGGTTTGGTTCGGCAACATGGCAGGGCCGATGAAGCACTTTTGGGATAGCACTACATCATTGTGGATCAATGGCGATCTTATCGATAAGCCAGCTTGTGTATTTACTTCTTCTTCATCACTGCATGGCGGGCAAGAGACAACACAGCAAAGCATGATGCTGCCACTGCTTCACCATGGAATGTTAGTGGTAGGCATCCCTTACTCAGAGCCTGCATTGCATACCACTCAAACTGGTGGTACGCCTTATGGTGCAAGCAGTACAGGCGAAAGTGCTTCACTAAGCAAAGAAGAAATTGAGCTGGCGCAGAACCTAGGCAAACGCCTAGCGCGCATTGCGATAAATCAGAAGGGAATCTCTCAATGATGTACATGTCAGAGAAGGCGATGTCTCCTAAGACAAAGCTATTCCGGTACCTAGCATTAGCAGGTAACCTATTACTGTTAGGTTGGGTTGTTGCTTGGCAAATGACGCTTTCACCACATCCTCACCTAGATAATGTCACGCTTGCTATCGTATGGGCAGTGCCGTTACTGTTGCCATTACCTGGCATTTTAATCGGCAAACCTTATACGCACGCTTGGGCAAACTTCATCTTAATGCTCTATTTCCTACACGCATTGACCCTTTTATACATAGATGGTGGTGAGCGCTTATTAGCCTCTGTTGAGCTGGTGCTAACCACGATCGGCTTTGCCGGAAACATCTTATTTACCCGTTTCCGAGCCAAAGAGTTAGGTATCAAGCTTAAGCGCCTTTCTGAAGTAGAAAAGAAAGAGAAAGCGAAGTTCGAGCAATAAGATTAGTTTCGACATCCCCGCTCAGCTAGCACAATTAATAACGAACAAACAAAAAGCCCTGCGAGATTTCTCTAGCAGGGCTTTCTCTTTTATTTTCGTCTACCTACTCTTCGTATAGACGATGAATGTCAGCAATTGCCTAACTGCGGTTCCACTCGTATACCAAGCTTGGTTTTGCATGCTGTGGAGCTGCGGCTTCTTGTACTTCGCTACTCGTTAACTCTAGATTAGCGTCTGAACCAGCTAGCGAATCATCACCAACAACTTCATTACCTTTGATCACTTGAACATCAGTATCTGCATCAGTTGCTGTTAATTCAGTATTAACAGCAATTGTTGAATCATCGCCTACAGACATGGTGTTGTCTTGTGTTTCAAATTCAGGGCTGACTTCTGGTTCAATATAAGAGTCTTCAACCTTCGTAACTTGGCGAATACTTGCCACTTCTTGCTCAAACTCTTGTTGAGTCGACAGCAAATGAATACGGAACGTCACTTCGTTGTTTTGAATCTTAAGAATATCTAGGCTAGCAACCGAGTTTAGACGCTTAAGTGCATTCTCTAGCTGGAAGAAGTCTTGAGCATTATTCAGGCTAATAAACTGAGTTAGAATCGACTCTGATGACTCACTCGCCACCGTCACCGCGCTTTTACCCGCGTAGTAGTTACTGATTTGGTCAACGAGCTTCTTAGAAGCCGTTGCACTGTTACCCGACACTGAACCTGTGATTGGTGCCGTTGGCGTGCTGGTTAACTGACTTGGTTTTTGGTCGAACAGCGTCCAACGCAATCCTGAAGATTGAGCTTTGATCACTAACACTGCATCAACTGGGTAGCGTTGACTTGCTCGACTGATCGGTGAAACAAAGCTGCCCCACAAATCTGAGGTCGCGATACCAGTAATATCATCGAAGTCACCGACAGGAAGAGTCAAAGGCAAACCACGATCTTTTGCACTAGCTTGCAACTGAGCAGCAAGTGGTGAGTTCGAGTGCTCCCACACAATGTTCTTATCGAAGCTGTCTTCTTCCACCAGCCAAACCAAGATGTTTGAGCGAGTTTCAGGCCAATACGGCAGTTGTGCTTGAGTCAGTAGAGAACGAATTTGGGCGCCATTAAAGCGCATACGCAATGTTGATTGGTCATTGCGCTCACCAAAACTCATTTGAGACATGTACTGCGCACTCTTACGCATCGCCTTTTGGATGGTCTCATTTGCAGCAACGTCAGTTTGGCCAGTCGCACGTATCAATACCTGCTCCATACCGGTATTTCTTGCCACTTGTTCTGGTTGTTTATCTTCGGCGTTAATCGCAACTTCAGCACTAAAGATATCTACTTTCGTTAAGGCGTAACTCGGAAAGGCTAATAGCCCCATCAACAACAATGCTATATAGCGCATATTGATCCTAATATTCAAAGCTTGTGCCTTGATGATAAGCAACTATGGATTGAGGGGCAAGGTCGTTAGCGCCCACTGTGTTTAATAACCACAAAATATCACCTGAACATGATAAAGCGCTAACTTATAAACCGAATTTTCGGACCTTGTTCGATATAAAATATCAGTATGATAAATAAATTTGATCTATTTTGTGTAGCAATCGATTGCCAAGTGATAGAATCGCGCGAATTTTATTTTTTACTTTTCATATAACGACCAATCTAAGGACATATCATGAAAAATGCATTGCAAGGTGCACAAATGCTGTTTGTAGCTTTTGGTGCGCTTGTACTCGTGCCGCTACTGACAGGACTTGATCCTAACGTTGCACTCTTTGGCGCGGGTATCGGCACCCTTTTATTCCAACTTATTACACGCCGTTCAGTGCCAATCTTCTTAGCGTCTTCTTTTGCATTCATCGCGCCTATCATGTTTGGTATCCAAACTTGGGGTATTGGCGCAACCATGGGTGGCCTTATGGCAGCAGGTGTTGTGTATGTATTAATGGGTGCTCTTATCAAATTGAGAGGCGTTGGCTTCATCCATAAGCTACTTCCTCCTGTGGTTGTTGGTCCTGTGATTATGGTGATTGGTTTAGGCCTAGCACCAGTTGCGGTAAACATGGCGCTAGGTAAGACAGGCGATGGCGCTGTTCAACTTGTTGATGCAGACGCAGCACTTTGGATCTCATCAGCTTCCCTACTAGTTACCGTCATCATCAGCGTATTCTCGAAGGGTTTCCTAAAGCTACTGCCTATCTTTGGTGGGATAATCGCAGGTTACATTACAAGCCTATTCTATGGGGCAGTAGACTTCGCCCCCGTTGCACAAGCATCTTGGTTAGCGCTACCAAACTTTACGGTGCCTGAGTTCAACATCAACGCTATCTTCTTCATGGTATTTGTCGCGATTGCGCCAGCCGTAGAGCACGTGGGTGACATGCTTGCGATTTCTAACGTGACGGGTAAAGACTACCTTAAGAAACCAGGCCTACATCGCACAATCACAGGCGACGGTGTAGCAACCATTGCAGCTTCTATGCTGGGCGCTCCGCCAAACACAACCTACAGTGAAGTAACTGGAGCGGTAATGCTAACGAAAGCATTTAACCCGGTGATCATGACTTGGGCTGCAGTAACAGCCATCGTTCTTGCATTGGTTGGTAAGCTAGGCGCTCTTCTGCAAACCATTCCGGTTCCGGTAATGGGCGGCATCATGATTCTTCTGTTTGGTTCTATTGCAACAGTAGGCTTGAACACACTTATCAAAAACAACGTTGACCTACACAAATCACGTAACCTTGTCATTGTGGGCATTACCCTAGTATTCGGTATTGGCGGCATGGCATTTGGCATCGGCGATTTCAGCCTACAGGGCGTAAGCTTGTGCGGTATCGTCGCGATTCTACTTAACCTAGTTCTTCCTGAAGAGTTAGGTGATAACACAGTCGTAGACAAAGCTCAAATCGACTAATGGTTGAACCCGTTTAGAGTCCAACAAAATTTAAGATCAAAAAAGGGAGAGCATCGAATGCTCTCCCTTTTGTATTAATACAGATCATTAAGTCAATTCAGAAGTTTGAAACCGTAGAACCAACTTAACCTAAAAACCGAATTACTTAGTACCGAAGATCTTATCGCCAGCATCGCCAAGACCTGGAACAATGTAGCCCTTGTCGTTTAGCTTCTCATCGATTGCAGCAGTGTAAAGCTCAACATCTGGGTGCGCTTTTTCTAGAGCCGCGATACCTTCTGGAGCCGCTACAAGCACAAGAATCTTAAAGTGCTTACAACCTTTTTCTTTCATGAGGTCGATAGTCGCGATCATAGAACCTCCTGTTGCAAGCATTGGGTCTACCACTAGAGCAATACGCTCATCGATGTTAGATGCAAGCTTGTTGAAGTATGGTACTGGCTCAAGCGTTTCTTCGTCACGGTAGATACCAACAACACTGATACGTGCACTTGGGATGTGCTCAAGAACGCCGTCCATCATGCCTAGACCAGCACGTAGGATTGGCACTACTGTTACTTTCTTACCTTTAATTTGGTCAACTTCAACTGGGCCGTCCCAACCATTAATAGTTACACGCTCAGTTTCAAAGTCTGATGTCGCTTCGTATGTTAGAAGGCTACCCACTTCTGTCGCTAGCTCACGAAAACGCTTAGTGCTAATCTCACCTTCACGCATCAGGCCAATTTTATGTTTTACTAGCGGGTGTTTCACTTCAACAACTTTCATTTCCAACTCCGGCAATATTTAAACAAACTTGTAGATTATACACGAACTCTGTGGTTATTTCAGAATCTTTATTCTAATAAAAAAAACCGCGCAAACGTTTGCTCTTCATATTCAAGCCCTGTTAGAATAGCGCCGTTTTCACATCCAACTTAAGTTCGAGGACTATCCCGTGAGTGGTAATACTTCTTCTCTAAGCTACAAAGACGCTGGTGTTGATATCGACGCAGGTAATGCACTAGTAGACCGTATTAAAGGTGCAGTAAAACGCACTCGTCGCCCTGAAGTAATGGGCGGTATTGGTGGCTTTGGCGCCCTATGTGAACTTCCAACGAAATACAAAGAGCCAGTACTTGTTTCAGGTACTGATGGTGTTGGTACTAAACTTCGCCTTGCTTTGGATCTGAAAAAACACGACACCATTGGTATCGACCTAGTGGCAATGTGTGTGAACGACCTAATCGTTCAAGGTGGTGAACCTCTATTCTTCCTAGACTACTACGCAACAGGTAAGCTAGATATAGATACAGCTGCAGATGTTGTTTCTGGCATCGCTGAAGGTTGTGTTCAAGCTGGTTGTGCACTAATCGGTGGTGAAACCGCTGAAATGCCAGGCATGTACGAAGGCGACGACTACGATGTTGCTGGCTTCTGTGTTGGTGTCGTAGAAAAAGCGGACATCATCGACGGTACTAAAGTAGCTTCTGGCGACGCACTTATCGCTGTTGGCTCAAGTGGCCCACACTCAAATGGTTACTCTCTAATTCGTAAAGTACTGGAAGTATCTGGTGCAGATAAGAACGAAGAGCTAGAAGGTCGCACTATCGGTGAGCACCTACTAGAGCCAACTAAGATTTACATCAAATCAGCACTTAAGATGATCGCAGAGCATGACATCCATGCTATCTCGCACATTACTGGTGGTGGTTTCTGGGAAAACATCCCACGCGTACTTCCTGAAGGTACTAAAGCAGTGATTGATGGTAAGAGCTGGGAATGGCCTGCTATCTTCAACTGGCTACAAGAGAAAGGCAACGTGGAAACATTTGAAATGTACCGCACTTTCAACTGTGGCGTAGGCCTTGTTGTTGCTCTACCTAAAGACCAAGCAGACGCTGCTGTTGAACTACTGAAAGCTGAAGGCGAAAACGCTTGGGTTATCGGTGAGATCGCGAACGCGGAAGCTGGCGAAGAGCAAGTTGAAATCAACTAAATGAGCACTTCACCTAATTAATCAATGAGGACCGAATGGTCCTCATTTTGCTATTTGGCCCACAGAAAACCCTAGTTTATGTAGGTAGATTGTAAACAGTTCAATTAATCAATCATATGACCCACTTTATGAAAAACAATCACTCTCAGAAAACCACTCAGTCTCAGAAAAATATCGTTGTGTTAGTTTCAGGAAGCGGCAGTAACTTGCAGGCGATCTTAGATTCCTGTGATAGCAATATGATTGATGCTTCAGTCAAAGCTGTCTTCTCAAACAAGGCAGAAGCATTCGGCTTAGAACGAGCAAAAAATGCTGGCGTCGCTGCACGCTCAGTGAACCCAAAAGATTTCGGCTCGCGTGAAGAGTTTGATCATGAGTTGATGATTCAGATCGACACCTATCAACCAGACTTAATCGTACTGGCAGGCTATATGCGTATCTTGAGTTCAGAATTTGTTCGTCACTACGCAGGAAAAATGGTCAATATCCACCCTTCTCTATTACCTAAATACCCTGGTTTACATACCCACCAACGTGCGATTGATGCAAAAGACAAAGAACACGGAACAAGTGTGCACTTTGTAACAGAAGAGCTTGACGGTGGTCCTGTTATCTTACAAGCCAAGGTTCCTGTGTTTGAGGACGATGATGCCAAGCTGCTAGCGGGGCGAGTACTCACTCAAGAGCACGCAATCTATCCGATGGTTTGTAAGTGGTTCGCAGAAGACCGTTTATCTATGGTTGATGGACAAGCGGTGTTAGACGGAAAAGTGCTAGGCAAACACGGTTACGCAGAAGAGTAGTATCGAGAATACAAAAAGGCCGTTAACTGACAAGTGCAGTTAACGGCCTTTTTATCGAATCAAGTAATGAGACGTTTAGCTCAATGGTTCAGTAGGCGCTTGGCTTGCAACCTTTTTAGGGGCATAAGCGACATCTTCCAGCTCTTTGTGGTTATTACCAATCAATTCACCAGAATGGAACAAGGCGTATTCACCCGGCTTCATTCTAAACCACTCTTCATTACCAGTAAGGGGTTGAGTAGCCACTACCGTCACCACATCATTCGGTGTGGTTTCTTCTTGGAAGTTAATCTCGACGTCTTCATCGATCAAGCTCGCGTTACCAAAAGGCGCACGTCTCGTAATCCAGTACAAGTGATTGGTACAGTATGTCATTACGTACTCACCATCGCTCAACAACATGTTGAAAACGCCTTTCTCTCGCAGCTTATCGCAACACTCAGCAACAAAGCGGAACATGCCTTCCATGTCTTGTGGTGGTTCAGGAAAACGCTCTTCTAGTTGCTTAAGTAACCAACAGAATGAACGCTCGCTGTCGGTTTCACCAACCGGTCTAAAACGCCCACTCACTAAGTCATCGTAATCTGATAGTTGGCCATTGTGAGCAAATGTCCAGTATCGTCCCCAAAGCTCACGAGTGAAAGGGTGTGTATTCTCTAGATTAACACCACCACGGTTGGCTTGACGGATGTGACTAACAACAGCTTGGCTTTTAATTGGGTAGTTTTGAACCAATTCAGCGATCTTAGATTCACAGCTAGGGTTAGGATCTTTGAAGGTACGAAAGCCCTTGCCCTCATAAAAGGTAATCCCCCAACCATCACGATGTGGGCCAGTATTGCCACCGCGCTGCATAAGACCAGTGAAGCTAAAACAAATATCCGTTGGCACATTCGCGCTCATACCGAGCAATTCACACATGGTTAAATCTACTCCCTATTAAAACCAATAAAGCCACAAACCTAGGCTCCAAATGTCTGTAAAACTGTTATTCCATCTCTTTTTCGACAAGCTGAATCACAATATGGATGATCTTAATGTGAATCTCTTGAATGCGGTCTGCGTAACCAAAATGTGGTACTCGAATTTCGATATCCGCACAACCCGCCATTTTACCGCCGTCTTTACCAGTCAGAGCAATCGTCTTCATACCTTTCGCTTGAGCTGCTTCAATGGCTTTTAGGATATTGCCTGAGTTACCTGAAGTTGATAAACCAAACAACACATCGCCTTTACGGCCAACCGCTTCTACATAACGAGAAAATACGTGGTCGTAACCGAAGTCATTACTCACACAAGATAAGTGGCTAGGGTCTGAAATCGCAATACCAGCGTAGCCTGGGCGGTTTTCACGGTATCGGCCAGTCAGCTCTTCTGCAAAGTGCATTGCATCACAGTGTGAGCCACCATTACCACAAGAAAGCACTTTACCTTCCTGTTTGAATGAGTCAGCAATCATTTTTGCCGCTGCTTCAATTTGAGCAATATTATGATCATCACTCAAAAACTTGTTAAGAACGTCAGCAGCTTCGTTCAATTCACTTTTGATTAGGTCTTGGTACATAAGGCTTATCTCTTATTTTTATGACACAGCTTAGCGTGCGCGATATGAGAGCTGAGGTTTTTTCCCTCTTTTACCTGAGTTTACCCACAAACATGAAATAGTGTCGACAGTTAAGCCCAAAGATTGCCATCTTAATTAGTCAGTCATCGCTAATTCGTCCAAATAATCGCCACCAACCTCTCACAATTAGAATTTTAACTCTACTAAGATCACTTTTTATTCAATTTGGAGTTTTACAAATATTTAATATTTCGTTTACACTTAACTGGTTAGACCTCTTACCTAAAACTTAATAACAATAAGTGATCTCTGAAAAGGAAATCGATCATGAATATATTGCTCTCCCTACTCGGCATGACAGCTATCTTAGGTGTCTGTCTCTACCACAGAGTTAGCTTGGTACGCGCATTAATCGCACTAACTGTCGCAATGGTAGCTTTAACACTATTCGGCAACGTAGCGGTTACTGGCTGGCTTTGTTACCTATTAACGGTTGCTATTTTTGCTGTCCCAGCCATTCGACAAACTCTCATCAGCCAAAAAGCACTTTCTGTATTTAAGAAAGTACTACCGGCGATGTCTCAGACAGAAAAAGAAGCACTGGAAGCCGGTACTGTTTGGTGGGAAGCAGAGCTATTCAAAGGCAAACCTGAATGGAAAAAACTACAGAACATCGCAGACCCAAAACTATCTGAAGCGGAACAAGCGTTCCTCGATGGTCCAGTAAACACAGTGTGTGAAATGGTCAATGATTACCAAGTCACTCATGAGCTTGCTGATTTACCACCAGAAGTATGGCAATACCTGAAAGACCACAAGTTCTTCGCGATGATCATCAAGAAAAAATACGGTGGCTTAGAATTCTCAGCTTATGCTCAGTCTTTGGTTCTACAAAAACTAACGGGCGTATCTAGCGTACTGTCATCAACCGTTGGTGTACCGAACTCGTTAGGACCAGGTGAGCTGCTGCAACATTACGGTACTGAAGAGCAGAGAAACCACTATCTTCCGCGCTTGGCTGAAGGTAAAGAGATCCCGTGTTTTGCTCTAACTAGCCCAGAAGCAGGTTCTGATGCGGGTTCAATCCCAGATTACGGTGTGGTTTGTAAAGGTGAATGGCAAGGCGAAGAAGTTCTTGGTATGCGCCTGACTTGGAACAAACGCTACATCACTCTGGCACCGGTTGCGACCGTATTGGGTTTGGCCTTTAAACTGCGCGACCCAGAAGGCTTGCTGGGCGACCAGCAAGATCTTGGTATCACCTGTGCTCTTATCCCGACTGATTTGAAAGGCGTGGAGATTGGCAACCGCCACTTCCCACTGAACGTTCCTTTCCAAAACGGCCCAACGCGAGGTGACGATATTTTCGTCCCTATCGATTTCATCATTGGCGGGCAGAAAATGGCAGGCCAAGGTTGGAGGATGCTGGTTGAATGTCTGTCAGTGGGTCGTGGTATCACACTGCCATCAAACTCAACCGGTGGCATCAAAACAGCAGCGCTTGCAACTGGTGCTTACGCTCGTATCCGCCGTCAATTTAAGCAACCAATTGGTCGCATGGAAGGAGTTGAAGAGCCACTGGCACGTCTAGGTGGTAATGCTTATGTCATGGATGCAGCGAGCAACCTGACCGTTGCAGGTATCGACCTTGGTGAAAAACCTTCAGTTATCTCTGCAATCGTGAAGTATCATTGTACGCACCGTGGTCAACGCAGCATCATCGATGCGATGGATATCGTAGGCGGTAAGGGTATTTGCTTAGGCCCATCGAACTTCCTAGCTCGTGGCTACCAAGGTTCGCCAATTGCGATTACCGTTGAAGGTGCAAACATCCTGACTCGTTCAATGATCATCTACGGTCAAGGTGCAATTCGTTGCCACCCTTACGTTCTCAATGAAATGGAAGCAGCATACTCAGAAAGCAGCGATGCGCTTGATAAGTTTGATTCAGCGTTAGCAGGACACGTTAGCTTTACACTAAGTAACCTAGTTCGTAGTTTGTGGTTTGGTTTAACTGATGGCCGTGGTTCGGATACGCCAACGCCAGCCAATAACACAGATAAACAGACAAAACGCTACTATCAACAGCTGAACCGTTACAGTGCTAACCTAGCGCTACTGTCTGACATTTCAATGGCTGTATTAGGCGGCTCACTAAAACGTAGAGAGCGCCTATCTGCTCGTCTAGGTGATATCCTGAGCCAACTATACCTAGGTTCTGCGACACTAAAACGCTTTGAGAGCGAAGGCAGCAATGCAGAAGACCTACCGCTAGTACACTGGGGTATGCAAGACAGCTTGCGTCAAACTGAAGTGGCAATTGATGAGTTCTTAGCAAACTTCCCTAACCCAGTGGTTGGACGCCTTCTGCGTGTTGTATTAATGCCATTTGGCCGTATCCGTCGCGCACCAAACGACAAACTGGATAGCCAAGTCGCACACATCCTACAAACACCGAGTGCAACACGCTCACGTATCGGCCGCGGTCAATACTTAGCGGATACTCAATACAATGCGGTAGGTAAAATTGAGAAAGCATTGGAGGTCATTCTTCAAGCTGAGCCTCTGTTCGATAAAGTCTGTAAAGAGACGTATCAGAAACGCGCCTTCATACGACTGGATTTGGTCGCTCAATTAGGTCTTGAGAAAGGTATTCTGACAGAGAAAGAAGCGGCACTGTTAGAGAGTGCAGAGCAACATCGACTGTACACCATCAATGTTGATGACTTCTCACCAGAGGAGCTGGCAGCAAAGCCACAGTATCCAGACCAATCGATTGATAACGTAGCTTAGATTCTGTTTTAGAAACAAAAACGGGACTCATTGGAGTCCCGTTTTTTTGTTCAAAATATAGGTGCTGTATTTGACCTAAGTTAGGGGTTAAGTAGCTCTCTTAAAACAACTCAATCATGTTGGGAATTACTTGGGTGCCTTAAGTTGCATCTCTGGTTGAGCTCTTTTCTTAGCAGTCACCTTGCGAACCACAAACCAAATCAACAAGCCCAGAAGAATCGCAACCACATTACCTACGCCAATAATGATCATACTGCGCTTTCTATCTTCTTCTCGCTTCTTCAGTATCATCATTTCAGCGGCAATTCGCTTCTGCTCAGATAGTGCATCTTCTTGCATACGGCGAGATTCCGCTAAATCAATATCTTGAACCACGCTGTAAGAGTGCTCAGTAATCGGAAACGTCAGTGCACGCTGGCTAGAAGCATCAGTGGCATATACCATTCCCGACCAGTTATAAATCCCAATTTCACCATTGTAAGGGATCTCCAAAGGCACCTTCATCGCATCGACATCCGCTTGGCCTTGCTTATACATCACATACTCATCTGGTGCTTTGTGTTCAACGTGCACCGCTAACGAACTCGGTGCTATCATGCCTTGCTCACCAGAAACCACAATTGTATGAGGTAAGCCTTCTTTGCGAGATTGAATAAAGGTAGTAGTGATTGGTGTTGGGTAAACCAAGACTTCTTGCTCTTGCGCTCGCAAAAACACACCGTTACCGGAAGTGATGCGCGCACGGTATTTGCCCGGCTCGATATCGATAGGCAAAGCGACAGTGAAGACGCCGTCCCCTGCTTTCTCATCAAGATCAACGCCATCGTCAGCGAACTCGCCCATCACAACTGGAACTGGGCGCGCTTCTCTCACTAAAGATTCTTCGTTTTCGACAAACTTGGTAAACGTTACCTTTAGCTTTACACGATCAAGGAAATCACGTAGCACCAAAGGCTTACCGTCAGAGGTGAGACGGGCGGTAAACTTGATGCGCTCGGTTTGGTACAACTTATCTGGAAACTCATTAGCATCCAAAACAAGGTGAGACAGTAGCTTGATATTGTTCTTAGGAGATACCTTACCTACCGCTTGCCATGGGCCTGGCATCGGCTTATCAATAGAGACAATATCCATTGAGGATTCTTCATACCAACGGACATTATCAGCGTTACGCCAAGAGTAGTATTTCTTGCCGTCAGGACGAACTAAGACGACAGGTTTAGAGTTATCGGCTCGATAAATTATAAAGGTAATTTGTTCTATGCTGGGATCAACTCGGAATCGGTTGTCCAATAAACTCATTACGGATTCTGTTGCCGCGTGCAAGCTAAAGCTTAACAGCAGCAAACAACCGGTAGCCAATACCCTTAACATACTTTCTCCCTACTGACGCCAGAGGCAGCTTCCACTTTTCTCGACGAGATCTAAACGACTTTGATGCGCTTCTACTTCATCGGCCGTTGCTCGTAAAACCTTTAGGGATTTTCGACCACTTTCTACTCTTCGGATACTTTCTACGCCACCTTCTTGCTGACCAGCGTTAAATTGCAGTGACGTTTGTCCCCCCGTCATCAATAAATAGACGTCAGCTAGGATCTCCGCATCGAGCAAAGCGCCGTGGAGAGTACGGTGCGAGTTATCGATGCCATAACGTTCACATAAGATATCTAGGTTGTTTCTTTTACCCGGGAATATCTTTTTCGCCATGTCCAGGGTATCGGTAACTTTACAGTAATCGTTTGTCTTACCGATCGTAGGATCCAGTTTCTCAAACTCATAGTCCATGAAGCCTGTATCGAAGGGCGCGTTGTGAGCCACCAGCTCAGCGCCTTTGATGAAGTCGAGAAACTCTTTATGGATGTCTTGGTATTCAGGCTTATCAACCAAGAATTCATCAGTGATACCATGAACGCCAATCGCCTCTTCTTGAATAGCGCGATCTGGCTTGATGTAAACGTGAAAGTGGCGCCCAGTTAACTTACGGTTGATGATCTCTACGGCACCGATCTCTACGATGCGGTGACCCATGTAATGAGGACCACCTTCGGTATTCATACCGGTTGTTTCGGTATCGAGTACGACGATACGCTTGTTTTCATTCGAACTGTTTTTTTCGTTCGCGGTTTGTTCTGGAGTGCTACTGGTATTCATAAGGATAACTGTGTCAGACTATGCCGATAATGTGCTTGAGGTAATAGTATCAAATCATGACGAAACAAGTTGAAATTTTCACTGACGGTTCTTGTTTAGGCAATCCAGGGCCTGGCGGCTATGGCATCGTACTTCGCTACAAGAAAGTAGAGAAGACGCTCGCGCAGGGCTATACCCTAACGACCAACAACCGCATGGAAATGCTCGCTGCTGTTGTTGCACTACAAACCCTCAAAGAGCCGTGCTCGGTGATTCTGACTACCGATAGCCAATATGTTCGTCAGGGCATTACGCAGTGGATACATAACTGGAAAAAGCGCGACTGGAAAACCGCCGACAAAAAGCCGGTGAAAAATGCCGATCTTTGGCAAAAGCTCGATAAAGAGACAGCACGTCACACAGTAGATTGGCGTTGGGTGAAAGGACACGCAGGTCACCGAGAGAATGAGATGTGTGATGAGCTAGCTCGTACCGCCGCAGAAAGCCCAACCCAGGAAGACACGGGCTATCAGCCAAGCTGATATTGGGAGCGGATAAGGATATCCGATAGCAAAAGCCGACTACGAGTCGGCTTTTGCTGTTTTTAGCGGGCGCAGCGCTCGAATGGAATGCAACGTGCAGCGAGTATCGGTCCTAAAGCTAGCACCAACCGGAGAGAAGCGTCGTTTGAGGTGCCAGTGTGGCTTAATAGGCTTGAGTGGATAAGTACGCTTGCGAGCAACGATAAAATATTGGCTTCCAGCAAACGAGGCACAGCCGCCTAATGCGTTCTCAAGCCAAGTCCACATCGCTTGATACTTACTCATCGGGAACAATGCATAAGTATCACAATGAATCACTTCATAGTTCAGAACGCCCAACCAGTCTTTTACACGACTTGGCGTATACATTCGCCCACTCCACGGTAAACTGTTCTTACGCCAAGGCATTAAGCTGGCAAGCCCAATGACACTGAATGGGTTAAAGCCAGTGATGATAATATAGCCATCGTCCATCATCACTCGGTCGACTTCTCTTAATAACCGATGTGGGTCGTTGCTATAATCTAATTGATGACTAAGTACCACAACATCAAAACTTTTCTCCAAAAAGGGCAAATTATAGCCATCCGCTATCACATTATGTAATGGGTTCTGGATATCTAGGTTTACTTGATGTTGAATGTTACATGTGCAGCTAGAAATCTCACTGCTGAGACCGCCGAGCTTGAGCATATGGTAACCAAATAACTTTGGGAACCACTCATCGAGTCGAGTTTGAATTGATTCTCTCAACCAGTCCCCATTGTGCAATTGTGCCCAAGTGTAAGGACGCTCAAACTTCTTTCTGCTACGTGCTGGCTTCATCAATAATCTGTCTCACTTATTCTGTCGCACTAAAAGTGACTGGAGAACCAATAATGTTACATATCAAAAGCATACCTGCATTTAACGACAATTACATCTGGCTGATTGAAAATAGCGATCGTCGTTGTGCTGTCGTCGACCCCGGCGATGCGGCTCCAGTATTAGAGTACTTAGCACACCATGAGCTAACTTTAGATGCAATCTTGATTACACACCACCACCACGATCACATTGGTGGCGTTCCAGAGTTAGTTAGACAATTCCCAGGAGTTGACGTGGTGGGCCCGAAGAATGAGCCTATCCCAACATTGACACATCCCGTGGATGACGGAGACCAGCTGGAGTTATTTGGCGAAGTATTCTTGGTTCTTGGGCTAAGCGGTCACACGGCGGGCCATATCGGTTACGTTGGTGATGCAAAGCTATTCTGTGGCGATGTACTGTTCTCTGCGGGCTGTGGTCGTATCATGGAAGGCACTCCGCAACAGATGTTTGATGCATTAAATAAGATTACGGCGCTTCCTCAAGAAACCGAGGTCTACTGTGCACATGAGTACACAGCAGCCAATATCGCTTTCGCACTTGCTGTTGAGCCAGATAACCCCCATTTGCAGCAATATCGCGACCAGGTTAACCGACTTCGCGCACAAAACAAGTCGACCATTCCCACAAATTTGAGACAAGAGAAGTTTGTGAACCCTTTCTTGCGCTACACCGAACCAAGTGTAGTGAAATCAGTATCTAACCGCACGGAACAGACCGATCCTTTGTCAGTATTTACCGCTTTACGTGCTTGGAAGAACGAATTTTAACAAATACAGACTTGTCACTTATAGGGAGTGGCAAGTATTATCATCGGCCGTTTATTAAAAAGGCTGTAACATGCGAGTTAAGTACAGCTGGGCTTTGGTATTACTACTATCTGGTTGCCAATTAACTCAGTCAGAGAATCCAGACCAAGCTTCCGAGCAAACTAACACATCTCCTACAGAAGTTTCTCAAGCGAACGTTTCATCTGAAGCGACCAAAGAAGAACAAAAAGTTGAAGCACCTGTCGTCACTCCACAAGCACAAGAAGATGTTTGGAAACGTATTGCGATGCAACTTGAAATGGAAGTACCAGACCAAAAGAAGGTCGACTACTACCGAACTTGGTATTTAAAACACCCTAGTCATCTAAAAACAGTCTCCAAGCGAGCTGAACCTTTCCTTTACTTGATCACTACCAAGATCGAAGAAAGAGAACTACCTTTAGAACTGGCACTGCTGCCGGTTGTTGAAAGCTCATTCGACGCATTTGCCTACTCTCACGGCAGTGCTGCTGGCCTATGGCAATTCCTCGCAGGCACAGGTAAAGACTACGGACTTGAGCAGAACTTCTGGTACGACGGGCGCCGAGATGTTGCCGCTTCAACCGATGCTGCGTTAGATTTTCTAAGCGACCTAAACAGACGTTTTGACGGTGACTGGCAACACGCAATCGCGGCATACAACAGTGGCGGTGGTCGTGTGAACAGCGCAATCCGTCAGAATAAGAAGCTAGGCAAACCAATCGACTTCTTCTCACTGGATCTGCCGAAAGAGACCAGTAGCTACGTACCTAAACTACTGGCACTGGCAGACGTAATTGCCAACCATGAAAAGTACGGCATTGATATACCTGCAATCCCAAACAAGCCTGTGCTGACTCTGGTTAACCCAGAAGAGCAACTGGATTTGGCTATTGCTGCCAACTACGCAGGCATTCCAGTAAAAGAGCTTCAAGGCTATAACCCTGCATATAATCAGTGGGCGACAGCACCAGAAAAGCATCAGAAGCTATTACTTCCTCTAGACGCAGTTGAAAAATTCAACAAAGAAGTAGCGGCCAATAAAGGCAAAGGAATGAAGCTGGTTCGTTACAAGGTTAAGTCTGGTGACAGCATCAGCGTACTGGCAAGCAAATACAACACCACCAGCAAGGTGATCCGCACTGCCAATGGTTTGACCAATAACAACATTCGTATCGGTCAGCACCTACTGATTCCTACTTCGACCAAAGATGATAAGGCATACGCTCTCAGCGCTTCAAACCGCCTAGCAAGCACACAGTCAAAGAGTCGCGGTCAATACAAGCTGACCCACAAAGTAAAAAGCGGCGACAGCTTGTGGACCATTGCTCGCACCAACAAGGTATCTCACCAGTCGCTTGCGAAGTGGAATGGCATGGGACCACGTGACACCTTACGAATTGGTCAAGAACTGGTCATCTGGAAGAACGGTTCTGATGGCGCCATCATCCGTACCATTTTCTATAACGTAAGATCAGGTGACACAGTCAGCGGTATTGCATCAAAGTTCAAGGTAAAGGGTTCAGATGTTGTAAAATGGAACACTTTGCAGAACCAGAAATACTTACAGCCAGGACAAAAGCTTAAGCTGTATGTTGATGTAACTAAGGTAAGTGTATGAACCCGTCAAGTAACCCACTCGTCATGCTGTTGGATATATTCCGTTCACCAACAGCTTGTTTCTTAGCGCTTTATCAACGAAGTGCTTGGGGATGGCAACCCTACGTCGTATTGATGCTTAGCCCATTTTTATTTTGGGGTGCTTATTTTTCGAATGTAGATTTTGCTTGGTTAAGTGCAGAGCTATCGAAGCAATTAGCTCAAACAAACCCAGACCAGTTGGCGTTACTTGATAGTAATACCCTACTTGCCAGTGAAATTATTAGCGATGTGTTTAGCCGCACGCTCACTATCGTTCTTTTAGCATTGTGGTTTAACCTTGCAACCAAACCAAGCCAACATCAGCATAGCTTTTGGCGATGGTTTGCAGCAGCATCAGTTATCATCTTCCCTGCAGTTTTAGGTGACATTGCTAGCTACGCAAGTCTAATCCTAAAGCATGGTCATGTGATGAACTACGCCGCTGACTTGAACAGCTTAAACGGCTTAATCAAGTTACCGCTTAACAGTGATTGGTCACAATTTGCTAGCTCATTACCACTGCTACTGCCATGGTACATCGTACTTGGTTACGCTGCTGTATTAACGTGGACAGAGTTTGAGCGTGGACAAGCACTGGTGATTTCAGGTTTACCGTGGATTGGCTATTACCTAATCTGGGCTATCTACATTTTAGTTTCGTAGATAACCGTTACCGAGTCTTATCTTTACGCTATTTAGTCTTAAAAGTGACTAACATTGGATTATGATCAGAAGCGTCCGTTATGGGCGCTTTTGCTTTTTCTAACTCTAGCCCACGATAAAACACATGGTCTAGCACTAGCCCCGTTATGAACTGAGTGCGATTATCCGGCTCAAAAGCGACCTCAGCCAAGCCTACCTTTTCCAATGCTTCTTTTAATACGGTAAATCGAGCCTCACTCCAGCTGTTAAAGTCACCGGCAAAAATGACAGGTCCTCGGTACTTTTTTAGGTTGTTAGTCAAACTCTTAAGCTGAGCTTCATAATCTTCGGTACCAAAGGTAAAGTTCACGGCGTGAATGTTGATCACCGCCAACTCTTCCCCATTACTCAACTTGTAACGTGACCAAAGAGCAGACTTAGGTAACTGCAACCAAGGCTCTTCATGAGTATAAGCACAAGCCTCGATAGGCAAATGAGTCGCGAGGTTGAGCACACCTGCACTTTTTTCAAATGCCTCAAACGCATTGACTCGAGTACTTCCCCATTGACCACTCGTTACCCACTGAAGAAGTCCATCCGTCATGCTCGCTTCTTGTAGCAGTACCAAATCGCTTCCCGCTGTAAGCTTATTGAGTTCCATCTGCCAATGACCTCGGTTTTGCTTATAAATATTCCACACAGTGAGACTTAAGCCGTCAGACACATCCAGCGCTTTAGGTTCAGAGTTTTGGTAGCAACTGTAGATGTCATTGCTGGTATTTGGAGAAGTCGTAATAAGATTGGGCTTATTTGGGATTACGAAAATAAAATGAAAACTAACAACAGCCAGTGTTATCAGTAATGTGATAACTATGATGGTTTTCTTGAACATAAAGCACCCTACCAGAAATGAAAAAGGAGCGATAAACACTCCTTTTAAGGTAATAGTTTTTTATACGGCGTCTTCGTCTTCTTCGCCAGTACGAATACGTACCACACGTTCAACGTCTGTGATGAAGATCTTACCGTCGCCAATTTTACCAGTTTGAGCCGTCTCGATAATGGTATCAACGCATTGGTCTGCTACTTCATCAGTAACAACGATCTCTAACTTAACTTTAGGCAAAAAGTCGACCATGTACTCTGCGCCACGGTATAGCTCAGTATGACCCTTTTGGCGTCCGAAACCTTTAACTTCAGATACCGTCATACCCGTAATGCCCACTTCTGCAAGCGCCTCACGTACATCATCAAGTTTGAATGGCTTGATAATGGCTTCAATCTTTTTCATGTTCATCCCTTAAACTGTGCGAATGGCTCATTATCGGATAGCTATAGTAAACATTCAATGAAAAAAGCCAGAGCTTCAAAGCACTGGCTCGAAATTCATCGTATTGTTTATCTGTGATTTAAGAAGGGTTTACTTAAGGCTTGCGTAGTAAGCAGCTAGATTAGCAATATCTTCATCATTCAGCATTGAAGCTTGAGCCTGCATGACCGCAGCCAAACCGCCGGTGCGCTGGCCGTTCTTATATGCGTTGATTGCTGAAGCAATGTATTGCTCGTTTTGACCTTTAAGGTTTGGATAACCCGGGATCACTGCGATGCCGTCAGCACCGTGACAAGCCGCGCACACTGCTGCTTTTGCTTGTCCTGCAGCAACATCACCTGCCAGAGCGTTACCACTCAGTAGTCCAAGTCCAAGAACTAATCCTAGTGTAATTTTCTTCATTGCAAATTCCATTAATTATTTTTATTAAAATGACATAGAATTGTGACACAAACTTTTTCTAGATGCTCCAAAGCGCTTCACAATCTTGACCATCGTAGTTTTTATCTACGAATAACCCTAAAACAGCGATCACTCGATCACCATCCATTAATATAGGTGTTCTGCGCCTCAACCAGCTAGGCACTTGGTACTCTTGAAACAGCTTCTTGAGCTTCCTGCTATGCCCGCGTCCAACTGGGTGCGCCGATAATCCTTCGGGATTAAAAGTAACACGTAATACCGTATTTTGGTCTGGTAAGCTGAACGTTTGTACCTGGGGACCCGGTTCGGATTCAGATGTCCACACTTGCAAGCTGACATCTCCCAAACCATCAGGCAGAAGCAACCTTCCTCCAAGAGAAACGTCGCCTTGCCAGCCTGATAGGTCTTTAGTCTCTCGAACCAAATAGAGTTTTTGATTAAAACGCCTAACTTCAACGCCGTTTAACACCAGCTTAGGGTTAGCATCACGCTGAGCACACGCCACTTCCTCCCAGATAAGCTGAAGTTGCTTTTGGCTCGGCATTGCTTGCTGGCAATGACCTAACCACATTCTCAACAAGCGTGCCCTTAGCAAAGCAGATTGCTCAGATAACACCTCAATACTCAAGCTCTGATCAGCACCGAGGGCTTGTTGCAAATGAGAAGCTAACAGCTCGTCTAGCAACATCTCCTGCTCGGCACAAAGATGAGCGCTGCGACTGACAGACTCTCGAAAACTGGGCCAACGCTCGGTCAGCACCGGAGTCACTTGATGGCGAATAAAGTTACGGTCGAAACGCACATCCTGATTACTTTCATCTTCAACCCAAGTTAACCCCATACGGCGAGCGAACGCTTCGATCGCTGTTCTGGTCACTGACAGCATAGGACGAACAATATAAGCACCTGAAAATGGCATCACTTTCGCCATCGATGAGAGACCTTTTGGACCACTGCCGCGCTTTAACGCCAATAGAAAAGTCTCGACTTGATCATCGACGTGTTGACCAGTAACCAGCACATCCCCTTGTCGAAGATGAGATTTGAAGGCGTTATATCTGGCATCTCGAGCGAGCTTTTCAATACTTTCACCACTATGAACATCCAGTGAGACACGCTCCACAGCCAAAGGCACTGACAAATCATCACAACACGCTTGGCATTGCTCAGCCCATTGATCCGCATTATCACTCAAGCCATGATGGACATGGATTGCCTGACAATCGATACCATGAGTATTGGCGTATTGCGCAGCTAACTCCAACAACACTCGTGAATCAACCCCACCACTAAAGGCAATCACCATCCGCTGAGGCTTGATTGCGCTTTGGTCAAATACGGAGGTAAACATTTCGATTAAGTGAGTCATGAAGCTTAATAAACCAAGAAGGTGTTTGAAAGGTAATATTTAAATAATAAAAAAGGGTTGGCACTGAGTCCAACCCTTTCATCATCTTGTTACATAAAGTCCGCCTTCGAATGAGGCAGCTTATCAGCAGTAACCGTAGCTCATTAGACGCTGGTAACGACGCTCAAGAAGCGTTTCGTTATCAAACTGCTCTAGCTCTTCTAGTTGTTTAACTAAAAGGTCTTTCATATTCTGAGCGGTTTGCACTGGATCACGGTGTGCACCACCTAGCGGCTCAGGGATGATTTCGTCGATAAGCTCAAGCTCTTTAAGACGAGGAGCAATTAGGCCCATCGCTTCAGCAGCTTGTGGTGCTTTATCTGAATCACGCCATAAGATCGAAGCACAACCTTCTGGAGAGATTACTGAGTACGTAGAGTACTGAAGCATGTTCACGTAGTCACCAACACCAATTGCTAGTGCACCACCAGAACCGCCTTCACCAACAACGTTACAGATAACTGGAACAGAAAGGCCAGCCATAACCTTAAGGTTTTTAGCGATAGCTTCAGACTGACCACGTTCTTCCGCGCCAACGCCTGGGTATGCACCAGCTGTATCAATGAAAGTAATGATAGGCATGTTGAAACGCTCAGCAGTTTCCATTAGGCGAAGAGCCTTACGGTAACCTTCTGGCTTTGGCATACCAAAGTTGCGAAGTACTTTTTCTTTAGTCTCGCGACCTTTCTGATGACCAATAACCATAACAGGACGGCCATTTAGACGAGCCATACCACCCACGATTGCTTTGTCGTCAGCGTAAGCGCGATCGCCCGCCATCTCTTCAAATTCTGTGAATGCATGCTCCAGGTAATCTTTTGTGTAAGGACGTTGTGGGTGACGAGCAAGTTGAGCTACCTGCCATGCACCTAAGTCGCTAAAGATTTTCTGTTTAAGCTCTAAGCTTTTTTTCTCTAGTTGTTCGATTTCTTTGTCTAGATCTACCGCTGTGTCACCACCGTGACGCGAAACGTCACGTAGCGCTTCGATTTTTGCTTCAAGTTCAGCGATAGGCTTTTCAAATTCTAGAAAGTTCAGGCTCATCTATGAATCCTTGTTGATTCAGCTCCGCATTTGCAAAGCTAAATTTTAGTTAAATTCGAGTTCTACTTGGCTATTTCCAAGCAGCTGTTTTAATTCGTCTAGTAATGTATCACTTGGCGTCACGCGCCATTCTGTGCCCAATGTTAACCGCGCTCTAGCGTCGGCACGCTGGTAGTATACATTGACTGGGACCGTTCCGGCTCTATAAGGTTCTAAGATTTGACTAAATCGTTCAAAAAATTGACCATTAATTTGGGATTCATCGATAGATATCGATACCCCGCGAGCATATTTTTCACGGGCGCTTCCTAAGTCCATGACCTCGCGCGCGGACATTTTAAGCCCACCGTTGAAGTCATCAAAGCTGACCTGTCCAGAAACGACCACAATTTTGTCTTTTTCGAGCAATTCTGCGTAACGATCGAGCGCATCTGAGAACAGCATCACTTCCATACGCCCAGATCGATCGTCGATGGTCATCAAACCAATTCGAGTACCACGCTTGGTAGTCATAACTCGTGCTGCAATTACCAAGCCAGCAATCGTTAATGATTGGTCACGGCGTGTTGGCGTCGCATCTTTCAGACGGCAGCTGGTATATTTCGCTAACTCTTTGATGTAAGCGTTAACCGGGTGACCCGTCAGGTACAAACCTAGCGTTTCACGTTCACCTTCGAGCCAAACCTTTTCTGGCCATCTTGGTACTTGGGTGTACTTGTGCTCGACTTCTTCAGGAGCATCCGTCAATACACCAAACATATCGGATTGCCCAAACGACTCTGCATGGTGATATTGGCTTGCCGCTTTAACCGCATCAGCCAATGAAGCCATCATCGCTGCACGGTGAGGGCCTAATCTATCTAACGCACCCGATAGAATCAACTTTTCGATAACACGCTTGTTAACTTTCTTTAAATCAATACGTGCACAGAAGTCGAATAAGTCTTTGAAGTACCCCCCCTTATTTCGCGCTTCAATGATCGCTTCAATTGGACCTTCACCTACCCCTTTGATCGCGCCAATGCCGTAAACGATCGCACCGTCATCATCGACATTAAATCGGTAGAGACCTGAGTTGATATCAGGCGGCAGCAGTTTGAGCTTCATGCGGAAACACTCATCAACAAGGCCGATAACCTTCTCAGTGTTATCCATATCCGCCGTCATTACCGCGGCCATAAACTCTGCGGGATAGTGTGTTTTCAGCCATAGTGTTTGGTAAGAAACCAATGCGTAAGCAGCTGAGTGCGATTTGTTAAAGCCGTAGCCCGCAAACTTTTCTACCAAGTCAAAGATCTTCATGGCCAGCTCGCCATCAACACCGTTGGCTTCTGCGCCTTCTTTGAAGGTACCACGCTGTTTAGCCATCTCTTCTGGCTTTTTCTTACCCATCGCACGACGCAGCATATCCGCTCCACCCAGCGTATAACCCGCTAGGATCTGTGCAATTTGCATTACCTGCTCTTGGTAAAGGATGATGCCATAGGTTGGTTCTAACGTGTCTTTTAGCGATTCATGTTGCCATGTTTCATCTGGGTAAGAGACGGCTTCTCGACCGTGCTTACGGTCGATAAAGTTATCTACCATGCCTGATTGCAGTGGGCCCGGACGGAACAAGGCTACCAATGCGATGATATCTTCAAAACAGTCAGGTTGAAGACGTTTGATCAGGTCTTTCATACCACGAGATTCCAGCTGGAATACCGCAGTGGTTTCAGAGTTTTGTAGTAAGTTGAACGACGCTTGGTCATCTAAAGGAATCGATTCAATACGAACCGGCTCTTTACCTTCTTTCTTCAAGCGTGGGTTCACTAGGCCCAACGCCCAGTCGATGATGGTCAGAGTACGTAGACCCAAGAAGTCGAACTTAACCAAGCCAGCAGTTTCAACGTCATTCTTATCGAATTGCGTTACCGGGAAGTTACCTTCTGCATCCGCATAGATAGGCGCAAAATCTGTGATTGTGGTTGGTGAGATTACAACACCACCCGCGTGTTTACCGGCGTTTCGCGTACAACCTTCTAGAATACGACACTTATCGATCAGTTCGCGAACCTCTTCATCACCATCGTAAAGTTCTGGCAATGCAGGCTCGGCAAGAAAAGCTTTCTCAAGTGTCATACCCGGATCTGGCGGTACAAGCTTAGAAATACGGTCGACGAAACCAAACGGGTGACCAAGTACACGGCCTACGTCACGGATTACCGCTTTTGCCGCCATGGTACCAAAGGTGATGATCTGAGATACCGCATCACGACCGTACATTTCAGCAACGTGATCAATTACTTGGTCACGCTTATCCATACAGAAGTCGATATCGAAATCGGGCATCGAGACACGTTCTGGATTCAAGAAACGTTCGAACAGTAGATCGTATTCAAGTGGGTCGAGATCAGTGATATCCAATGCGTACGCCACCAATGAACCCGCACCCGAACCACGACCAGGGCCTACTGGCACATCGTTATCTTTAGACCATTGGATGAACTCCATTACGATCAAGAAGTAACCCGGGAAACCCATGTTGTTGATAACTTCCAGTTCGACTTTAAGGCGCTCATCGTATTCAGGACGGCGATCAGCTCGAACTTGCTCATCTGGGAACAGGAATTCTAAACGACGTTCAAGGCCTTCTTCTGATTTCTTAATCAAGAAATCTTCGATCGCTAGACCTTCAGTCGGGAAGTTAGGGAGGAAGTACTCACCAAGACGAACAGTAACGTTACAACGCTTAGCTATCTCAACACTGTTTTCAAGCGCTTCAGGGATATCTGAGAACAGCTCACACATCTCTTCTTCGCTACGAAGATACTGTTGCGCGCTGTAGTTTTTAGGACGACGCGGGTCGACCATAGTATAACCATCATGGATCGCTACGCGGATTTCATGGGCATCAAACAAGTCTTCGGTTAAGAACACTACTTCATTGGTTGCCACAACCGGTAAGTCTTGTTGCTCAGCAAGCTCTAACGCGAAGTGCAGGTAAGACTCTTCATCGGCACGTCCGGTACGAATCAGTTCTAAGTAAAAGCGATCGGGGAAGTGAGTCTTGTAAAATTCGACACTACTCACGACGAGATCACGGTTACCTTTCAGTAATGCCTTACCGATCTCGCCTTCTTTGGCGCCCGATAAGATAATCAATCCTTCAGCGTTTTCGATTAACCACTCTTTGTCGATCACAGGTTGATGCTGTATGTGACCACGCAAGTAAGCTTTTGAAATCAGCAAGGTAAGGTTGTTATAACCTTTATTATCAGACGCTAAAACCGTCAGTTTCGTCAGCTCATCTCCAAATTCTGGAGATTGCATCAAAAAATCAGCGCCAATAATTGGTTTAACCCCGCACCCATGGGCAGTACCGTAAAATTTCACCAAACCACATAGGTTGGTGAAGTCGGTAAGTGCTAGAGCTGGCATACCCATTTCAGCGACTTTTTTAACTAATGGTGGCACCTTAGACAGGCCATCGACCATAGAAAAGTCACTGTGTACGCGTAGGTGAACAAATTTTGGATCTGACATTATTTTTCCTGAGTTCTAGACCGGAGCCTAGGATTACAACTGAGCGTATTCTATTTTTTTCTACTGCTAGTAAGCAAATTTATTCAAAGATGAACGCTTATCTGTGTAGCACTTAATCAATACCTAAAATACGTTTTACTGGCTTAAAGCTCTTACGGTAGTGCTCGGTAACACCGTGCTTTTCAATTGCCTCGAAATGCGCCTTAGTCGGGTAACCTTTGTGCTTAGCAAAGCCAAACTCCGGATGAAGCTTATCAAGCTCTTCCATCTCTTGGTCACGTACGACTTTAGCAATAATAGACGCTGCACTGATTTCAGCGACGCGCAAGTCACCTTTAACCACTGCAATACAGGGCATTGGCAGCTCGGGGACACGGTTGCCATCAATCAAAGCCATACCTGGCTGAACACTTAATCCAGCAATCGCGCGCTGCATCGCAACCATAGTCGCTTGTAGAATATTGAGTTCATCAATTTCTTGCGGTGAGCAACGACCAACCGACCACGCCAATGCTTTCTCTTTAATTTCAGGAAGCAGAGCAAGGCGCTTTTTCTCAGACAGTTTCTTTGAATCGTTCAAACCTTCAATGGGATTATTAGGGTCTAGGATAACCGCAGCTGTCACTACATCGCCAACCAATGGTCCACGCCCTACTTCATCGACGCCAGCAAATAGCTGGTAGCCTTGAGGGTATTCGAAAGGTGGAAGCTCTTTTTTCTCTTTTACTGCCATGACAATTCTCTTTGTAACTTTTAAGCCCGTGCCTTTGAAACTAGCACGTTAGGATTCAACAAACTCTCGGCCGATCAATTTCAGCACCGCGTTGGCGGCTTGTTCGTCTGCATCTTTACGGATCCAGTGATGCATTTCAGTAAAGCGTTCAATCAACGCACTGTTATCGGCAGCTAGCATCTTATCAACCGAAGGGAATAAGAAATCTGGATGGCACTCTTCCAAAATGTGCTCTTTGACGATTTCTTCGCCCGCCAAGATATTCGGCAGTGACACAAACTCAGTTATAGCCAGCTTCTTCACAATGTAGCCTGTCAACTTATTCACTTTGTAGCCCACAACCATTGGACGCTTAAGCAGCATGCACTCAAGAGCAACCGTGCCGGATGCCAATAGTACAGAGTCCGCAGCAGTGATCACGTTACGAGCTGTATCCTGCACAATGACAAAATCCAATTCTGGTGCTGTCGCCTGCCAAATCTCAGTAAATTGTTGCTTGCGAGTTTCATTAACAGCAGCCACCACAAAACTGATGTCTGGGTACTTTTTTTTGATACGTTTACAGGTTTCAATGAACGGTTGCGCGATAAGCTTCATTTCACCACCACGACTCCCCGGTAGAACCGCCAGCCACTGCTTGTCTTGCTCTAGGCCAAGCAGTTCTCGTGCTTCCGCTTGATTTGGCTCGAATGGAATGGCATCTGCTAGTGTATGACCAACAAATTCACAGGCAACGTTGTATTTGTCGTAGAACGCTTTTTCAAATGGTAAGAACGCTAGTACCAGGTCGGTTGCTTTATCGATCTTAAAAATACGTTTTGGACGCCATGCCCATACTGAAGGGCTAACGTAATGAACCGTTTTTATACCGGCGTTCTTAAGGTCTAGCTCCAGTCTCAAGTTAAAGTCGGGAGCATCAATACCAACGAACACATCTGGTGGGTTCTGAGTGAAATATTTAACCAGCTCAGCTTTTACTTTGAGCAAACGAGGCAAGCGACCAAGAACTTCAACAAGGCCCATTACGGCAAGCTCTTCCATCTCAAACAAAGATTCACAGCCTAGCGCTTTCATTTTTGGCCCGCCAATACCGACAAATTCTGCATTCGGGTACTGAGCTTTTATCGCTTTAATAAAACCTTCGCCAAGGGTATCGCCAGAGAGTTCTCCAACAACAACACCTACACGCAGTGGCTCGTTGGAAACAAAGCCTGAGTTATTGGTTTGTGCGTCTTGCTGTGCCATATTTTTCCAATTCCCTTCTCGCCTAAAACAAAAAAGATCGCCTTAAAAGTAGCGATCTTTTTTATATCAATCACACCTGGTATTAACGAATAATACCGCGCTCAGAGTTCTCTAGCATCTCTAGCATAGGAGTTACCGAAGCAAACTCTTTCGCCATTTCCACTAAAGCCGCTTTCGCTTCTTCAAGTGTTTTGCCAGAGCGGTAAAGCTCTTTGTACGCTTTTTGCAACGCGCGAATCTCTGTTTTCTCGAACCCGTTACGTTTCAGACCTACAAGGTTAAGGCCGAATGGTGCTGCATGGTTACCTTGTGCAAGTACGTACGGAAGTACATCTTGAACAACGGCAGAACAACCACCAATGTAAGCGTAAGCACCGATTGAACAAAACGGGTGAATCGCAGAAAGCGCCATAACACCTGCGTAATCACCAACTGTTACGTGACCACCTAAGATAGCATTGTTACCAATGTGGGTGTGGTTACCAACAATAACGTCGTGCGCTACGTGAGCGTTAACACAAAGCAGGTTGTCATCACCAATCACTGTGGTTGCTTTATCTTGAACCGTACCACGGTGGATTTGAACCGCTTCACGAATCACGTTGCGATCACCGATCACAACCGTAGTGCGCTCGCCACCGTACTTCTTGTCTTGGTTCTCTTCACCAATCACAGCGTGTGGGAAAATGCGGTTTTCTTTACCAATAGTTGTGTGACCTTTGATCACAACATGCGACATGATTTCTGTGTCGTCACCAATGGTTACATTACCAGCAATGTAAGTAAAAGGGCCAACTGTTACGTTCGCACCAATCGTTACATCACCTTCAATCACTGCAGCCGGGTGAATTTTTGCTGTTTCATGAATCATATTAAAACTCTCTACGAGCACATTTAAGTTCAGCTGAACATACTACTTCGCCGTCAACTTTCGCAATGCCGTTAAATGACGCGATGCCACGACGCTCTTTTAGGAATTCAACTTCGATAACCAGCTGGTCACCAGGTACTACTGGCTTACGGAATTTCGCTTTGTCAACACTTGCGAAGTAGTAAAGCTCGTTACCAGAAGGGGCACCAAAAGATTTAAATGCAAGAAGACCTGTAGCTTGCGCCATCGCTTCTAGGATCAATACACCCGGAAATACAGGAAGTTGAGGGAAGTGGCCAGTAAACTGAGGCTCGTTAACAGAAACATTCTTAATTGCAGTCAGTGTTTTTTCTTTTTCAAAGCTAGTCACACGATCAACCATTAAGAATGGGTAGCGATGAGGTAATAGTTCCTGAATTTCAGTAATGTTCATCGTTGTCTGTTCAGTAGTCAAAGTCGTATTCCTATATGTATTCTTTATTTAATTAGAAAGATTATAAACGAAAAAGACTCGCTGTACGCGAGCCTTTTATTAGAAATGCTGGAATTATGATTCCGCGCTCTTCTCGATAAGTTTTTCAACGGTTTTCAAACGCTTGTTCATTTCATCAATACGATGAACACGCGTCGCTGTTTTACGCCATTCTTTGTTTGGCTGTAAAGGAATACCCGAAGAGTACATGCCTTTCTCAGAGATGCTGCGCATAACCATACCCATACCAGTTATAGTTACACCGTCTGCGATCTCAATGTGACCATTGATAACGCTACCACCACCAATAATACAGTACTTACCTATCGTTGTGCTGCCAGCCACGATAGTACCACCCGCAAGAGCAGAACCATATCCGATGTGAACGTTGTGTGCGATTTGCATTTGATTATCGATGATAACGTTGTCTTCAATAACCGTGTCATCTAGCGCACCGCGGTCAATCGTGGTACACGCACCGATCTCAACGCGATTACCAATACGAACAGTACCCACTTGAGGTATCTTAATCCACTCGCCTTTCTCATTCGCGTAGCCAAAGCCATCAGAACCAATCACAGTACCTGATTGAACCAAACAAGCTTCACCAATCACGACTTCATGGTAAATGCTTACGTTAGCCCAAAGCTTAGTGCCAGCGCCAATCTTTGCGTTTTTACCGATAAAGCAACCTGCACCGATGATCACATCATCACCAAGAACAACACCAGACTCAATCACGGCGTTCGCACCAATAGACACATTTTGTCCAAGAGTTGCATCGCTCGCAATTGAAGCTGAATCAGCAATATCTACAGCCGGTGCAGGAGTAGTATCAAGCGCTTGAGCAACCTTAGCAAAAGCAACGTAAGGGTCGCTGACCACAATCACGTTAGTCTCACACAGTTCGCGCTCACTCTCTTTAACCATAATCGCTGATGCTTTACAGTCACCTAGGTGCTTGCTGTACTTAACGTTAGAAAGAAACGTAATGTGACCTTCTTGCGCTTTATCCATAGGAGCAACAGCAGAGACGGTTACGGTACCGTCCCCATGTAGCTCCCCCCCGGTAATGGTTGCCAATTCGGCTAAAGTCAGTGTCTTCATAAAACTTATTTTAGTTCTTTAATTACTTTCTCAGAGATGTTGTATTCAGGCTTGCCGTATTGTAGCGCTTGAATATCAACGATCATATCGTAGCCTTCTTTCTCTGCAACTTTCGTTACAGCATCTTGAATCACTTTGAATAGCTTCTGCTTCTCTTGTGCTTCACGACGTTGGCTTGCTTTTTCTAGAGCTTGAGCCTTGATCTTGTACTTGCTGTCTAGTTGACCAACTTCGATACGAAGCTTCTCAACTTCGTCTGGACCTAGTAACTCGCCATCACGCTTAAGCTTTTCAATCTTAGTCTTAGCTTCCGCTTGGATGCTTTGCAGCTCAGCCGCTTTATCTTTGAACTCCTCCTGCATTTTTTGAAGAACAACTTCACGCTGAGGTAGAGCCTGGAAAACTTGTGCAGTGTTTACATAACCCACCTTTTGCGCAGCTTCAGCAGCCGTTGCAAAGAAAGAAGAGCTAAGAACTACAAGGCCTAAACCTGCTGCTTTAATCATATTTTTCAAAATATTGTCCTTTAAATATTAGAAAGTTCTACCAATGGTGAATGTGAAGAATTCCTCATCATCACCTTCGTAAATTTTAATTGGTTTCGCCAGAGAGAAAACCAATGGGCCCATCGGTGACATCCATTGAAGAGCGGCACCATAAGATGAACGGTAATTCGTTGGATCAGAGTAATCGTAGTAGTACTTACTGCCACTGTTAGGTGCGCCGCGGTCTACAAATTCGGTATCCCATACACTTGCCATATCGAAGAAGACACTAGTACGAATTTGGCTACGTGCTTCATCAGACGCAAACGGCGTAGGTACGATTAGCTCTAAACTTGCCAAAGCAACCGCGTTACCACCTACTGAATCATCCGTAGCGGTGTCGTAGGTTGGGTTGTTACCTGTGCTGCTTCCGTAAACGGCTTTCGGACCTGCCGAGTTAGAGCCAAAACCACGTAAGGTAGTGAAACCACCCGCGTAGTAGTTCTCGTAGAATGGGAACAAGTTATCGTTACCATCCGTTTGACCATAACCATTACCATAGCCTAATCGGCCACGCATCAATAGTGTGAACTCGTGCTTTTTGGTCAGCGGGATGTAATGTTTTACATCGTACTGCATTTTGAAGTACTGAGCATCGGAGCCAGGTACTGTCATTTTAGCGAAAGCACGTTGATGGTTACCTTCTGTTGGGAAGAAACCACGGTTCAAGTTGTTACGTGTCCAAGAGATATTGATATCAAAGTCATTAGTTAAGATATGATCATCACCGTATTGCCCGATACTTCTCGCGAACTGATCCACTTGGATATAAGTCGGTACGTTACCGATCTTGTTATGTGTGTAGCCAACACCAAACTCGAGACGGTTTAGCTCATCCATAGGGAAACCCCATGTTAAGTTCGTACCATAGCTTTGGTTGGTATAGTCAATGATACCCGCCTCAGATGCTTCAAATTCGTTGTAGAATACCTTACCGCCCAAGCTCACACCATCTAGGTTCCAGTATGGGTCACGGTAGTCTAAGCTCACGTTCTTTTGGTAATCGTTCATCATGGCACTTACGCCAACACGGTTACCAGAGCCCGCAAAGTTATCTTGTTGAAGACCAACCTGGAAGCTCACACCAGATTCAGTACCGTAGCCGACACCAAAGTTGATGCTACCAGAGTTTGCTTCTTTAACGTTGTAAACCAAATCAACTTGGTCTTCGCTGCCTGGTACACGAACGGTTTGTACATCAACTGTTTCGAAGAAACCTAAACGGTTAAGACGGCTCTTACCAGTATCAATCGATTTAGAGTTAAGCCAGCTGCCTTCCATTTGGCGCATTTCACGACGTAACACCTCGTCTTTTGTCGAGTTGTTACCTGTAAAACGAATGTCACGCACGTAGATACGGCTACCCGCTTCTACGTTAATAACCAATGAAACCTCTTTGGTTTCGTCATTGAATTCTGGAATCGTACGAACTTGTGGATACGCATAACCTGACTCACCAAGAATACGCTTAACGCCTTCTTCCAGTGATGTCACAGAAGAACCGTTATAAATATCACCGTCTTCAAATGGCACAAGCGCTTCAAAATCAGCTTCGCGGCCGATAAGCTCACCGCGGAATGATACGTCTTTAACAGTGTAAGCTTCGCCTTCATCTAGGCCAAGCGTAATGTAAACACCTTTCTTATCTGGAGATATAGCCACCTGCGTAGAGTCAACCTTAAATTTCAGGTAACCACGGTCAAGGTAGTAAGATTTAAGCGCTTCAATATCACCAGCGAGCACTTGCTTCTGGTATTTTTCATCCGCTAGGAAGTTCCACCAAGCCACATCTACATTTAGATTAAAGCGGCTAAGCAGTTCTTCATCAGTAAACACTTCGTTACCGATAAAGTTAATTTGCTGAATCTTAGCTGAAACGCCTTCAGTAAAGACAAATTTAAGGTCAGAACGGTTACGTGGCAGAGGTGTTACAACCGCTTTTACTGTCGCATTATACTTACCAACACTGTAGTAAAAATCTTCAAGGCCTTTCTCAATGTTACTTAGCGTAGTACGGTCAAGAGCCTCACCTTCACGAACACCAGATGCATCTAGGTTCTGCTGAAGTTGTTCTTCTTTGATCGCTTTGTTGCCCGAGAAAGAGATACTTGCGATGGTTGGTCGTTCTTTCACTTGAACAATCAAGACACCTTCATCGCGAAGCACTTTAACGTCTTCAAAGTTACCCGAAGCGTACAATGCACGAATGATCTCAGAGACATCACTTTCATCTACATCATCGCCAATACGCACTGGCATTTTCAGTAGAGCCGCACCAAGTGCAACACGCTGTAAACCTTCGATCTTGATATCTTGAACTACAAAGTTTTGTGCACCGTTCGCAGCCACACTGGTGGCCAATAGACTTGCGAACAGAATTTGCTTAATCGCCATACTTATTCTAATTATTCCTTGCTACTACCAATGCCTGTGAGAAACCATTCACAGACGAGTAAAGTCGTTAAATATTGCCAGAGCCATTAAAGAGAAGAGGATCGCTCCTCCCACTCTGTATCCCATCTCCTGGACTTTCTCAGGGACTGGTTTACGAGTAACAGCCTCAATAGCGAAAAAGAGCAAATGTCCGCCATCAAGCATAGGCAGCGGAACCAAATTAATAATACCTAAGTTAACACTGATCAGAGCTAAAAAGCCTAGGAAGTAAACCAAACCGTAATCGGCGGTTGTACCTGCACCTTTAGCAATTGAAATTGGGCCACTTAAGTTGTTTAAGCCAACATCACCAACGATGAGCTTCTTCAGCATAGTAAGCGTCAGACCAATGATTTGACCTGTTTTATCAAATGCTTTTCCTACAGACTCAATTACACCAAATTGTAACTCAAAGCGATAATCTTCTGGCCATTCTGCGACTTCCGGAGCAATACCCGCATAGCCGATTGTTGAACCATCAGAAAGCTCGCGGCTTTTCGGTGTCATAACGAGTGATTGCTCACTGCCGTTTCTTGATACGACAACGTCTAAAGGTGTCCTTGGGTTTGAGCGAATTAACTCAACCACTGATTGCCACAACTCAATTGGTTGACCATTAATTTCAACAATTTGGTCGCCCGCTTCGAGACCAGCAGAGTAAGCAGCACCATCATCAATCACTTGAGCCAGCACTGTCGAGAGCTCTGGAGAGTATGGTCTAAAGCCAAGCGTTGTCATTGCAGATTCAGTTTCTGGGTTGAACGACCAGTCTGAAATATCCAACGTCAATTGGTGCTCAGAGCCGATATCGTCTTGCGAAGACACCGTTACTGTCATCGATTGATCACCAATATGCGATATTAAACCCATATTGACTGATTCCCAATCTGCGGTTTTGATTCCCGAAATAGATTTAAGTTCCATTCCAGTTTCAATTCCGGCTTGTGCAGCAATAGATTGTGGAGTTACCTCACCAATCACGGGCTTAACAGCTGGCACACCGATCAAAAATACTAACCAATATGCAAACACAGCAAAAATGAAGTTGAACGCAGGACCAGCGCCAACAATCGCGGTTCGCTTCCACAGTGGCTTTTTATCAAACGCGTACTGCTGCTCGTCTTCTGCTAGGTCATCGACACGGCCATCGAACATTTTTACGTAGCCGCCCAGTGGAATCACAGACAAGCTGTATTCCGTACCATCACGGCCAACTTTGCTCCAGATTGATTTACCAAAACCAATCGAGAATTTTTCAACTTTTACACCGCAACGACGAGCAACCCAGAAATGTCCAAACTCGTGAACCGCGACCAGAATGCCAAGCGCTATGATAAAAGATGCGAAGTTCCACAGAATTCCACTCATGCTAGCTGCTCTTTAATAAATTGAATGGCTATTTGACGAGACATATTATCTAGCTCAAGCAGGCTTTCCAAGCTATCTAAGCCTTCAGAGTTATGTTGTTCACATACTTTGCTCATAACATGTTCGTTAATGACAGCAATATCGGTAAATTTAACCTGATTGTTCAAGAAAGCGTCGACCGCAATTTCGTTTGCTGCGTTAATCGCTGTCGTTGCATGCTGGCCCAAGTAACACGCTTCAATGGCTAATTTCAAACAAGGGTAGCGGTTGAAGTCAGGCTCTAAGAAAGTCAGTTCACCGACTTTAGTGAAGTCCAGAGGCTTAACACCCGCTTCAGTGCGTTCAGGATACGACATCGTCAATGCGATGGGTGTCGCCATATCTGGTTCACCCATTTGAGCAAGAACTGAACCATCCTTGTACTGAACCATAGAATGAATCACAGATTGAGGGTGGATGATCACCTTTAACTGCTCTTGAGACGCATTAAATAGCCACTTCGCCTCAATGTACTCAAGACCTTTATTCATCATAGTCGCAGAATCGACTGAGATCTTAGGTCCCATAGACCAGTTAGGGTGTGCGATAGCGCGTTCAGGAGTCACTGACTCCAGTTCAGCAACGTCAGTATAACGGAAAGGGCCACCAGAACCAGTTAATAGGATATGGTTAATACCATTAGCTTCTAAATCACAGCAACCTAGATTGGTTTGGACGTTTTGTGGTAAGCATTGGAAGATAGCATTGTGTTCACTATCTACAGGAAGAAGTTCAGCGCCATACTTTTCTACAGCATCGATAAATAGCTGTCCAGACATCACCAAGGCTTCTTTATTTGCCAGCAGGATACGTTTACCCGCTTTAACTGCTGACATAGTAGGAAGTAGGCCTGCCGCGCCAACAATCGCAGACATCACAGTATCCACTTCCCCCAAAGAAGCAACCTTGCATATGCCTTCAGAGCCTGAGAGCACTTGGACGTTAGGGTGATTGATAGACAAGGTGTCAGTTAGCTGAGATGCAGCATCAGGACAAGCCATAGCAACATAGCTTGGTTGCCACTTTTCTACTAACGCCAGCATCTTTTCAACATTCGAGCCAGCAGCCAGCGCAACGACTGAATAAAGATCTGGGTTTTGCTCAACGACTTTTAGTGTACTTGCACCAATTGAGCCAGTTGCGCCTAGGATAGTTATATTTCGCATCACATATGACCGTAGAAATGTAATAAAGGGCAGATTCACTGCCCTTTTAATTAGAATGCTAAGTAAAGCAGAGCAAAGACAGGGAATGCAGCCGTTAAGCTATCGATTCTATCTAGTATACCACCATGACCAGGAATCAAATTACTGCTGTCTTTGACCCCAGAAACACGCTTGAACATGCTTTCGACAAGGTCACCAAGAACAGAGATAACAACGGTCACAAGTGTAATCACAATCATGTGTAGAGTGCTTGAGAATTGGATATTGAACCAGTCAGCAAAAATCCAAGCCACAATCACCGCGGTGATGATACCGCCAATCAGGCCTTCAATTGTCTTGTTCGGGCTAACGGCAGGAGCCATTTTACGCTTACCGAAGCTCTTCCCAGAGAAGTAAGCACCACTGTCTGCTGCCCATACCAGAAGACACACAAACATCACGAGTTTTGCACCGTGGTATGGATCAACATCGATACCGTTAGCGCGCAAAATCACTACACTCCAAAAGAATGGCAGCAGAGTTAGTACACCAAAACCATGACGGAGAAACAATGAGTCTTTCCATGCAGGCATAGACTTAGGGTAAGTCACTGCCATACCACTTGCGATTACCCACCAAATAGAGCCAATCGTTAGAATGGCGTAGTGAGCACTCGACAAGTTATTTAGGCTAAATGCATCAAAAGGGATAAAAGCAAAACTTGCAGCACTTACCACAACCGTTGGAATCAACGCTACATAACGCGATTTGCTTTCAACAAATTGAGTCCACTCCCAGTAACCCAATAACGAGATAACCGCCAATGAAAGGATAAACGTAGGAAGTGATAACTCGAAAATTCCTAGAATAACTAGGGGAGCTAAAATCAACGCCGTAATAATTCGTTGTTTCAAACCAAAAAATCCTTATTAACTGTCCATCAGAGCTTTAATCTGCTCACCGGTGCAGCCAAAACGGCGCTCACGATTTACAAACCAAGTCACAGCTTCTACTAAGCTGTCTTCATTAAAGTCTGGCCAGAATTGTTCAGTAAAGTACATTTCGGCGTAAGCCAACTGCCAAAGCATGAAATTACTAATGCGGCATTCACCGCTGGTGCGGATCAGAAGATCAACTTCAGGAATATCCGCCATTGTCAGGTGCTGTGTAATCATAGCTTCATCAATGTCTTCTACATTCATAACGCCAGACTTTACCTGTTGAGCGATTGAAGTCATCGCTTGCTGAATATCCCACTTACCACCGTAGTTAGCGGCGATATTGATAACCATACCGGTATTGGTGCTAGTCAAAGCTTCCGCTTCTTCGATTTTCTTTTGTAGTCGATCATTGAAACGACTTTTATCACCAATAACACGCAGTTGTAGATTATTTTTATGGAGTTTTTTCACTTCACTTGAAAGCACGGAGATAAAGAGTTCCATCAAAATACCCACTTCTTCCTCTGGCCGACGCCAGTTCTCGCTACTGAATGCGAAAAGTGTAACGGCTTTAATGCCGAGTCTGGCAGCAGAAGAGATGGTTTTGCGAACGGCTTGAACACCGTTTTTATGACCAAAGACGCGAGGCTTGCCCTGAGCTTTTGCCCAGCGACCATTACCATCCATAATGACAGCAATGTGTTTAGGAAGAGAGTCTGTGAACGCTTGAGAATTATGCATAAAAGAGTGAATCAAATTCTAATAGTCGAACAGAGTAGCATAAAAAAACGCTGAACAGTGAGTACAGCGTTTTTCCGGAAAGAAAAGAATGTGGAAAATTAAACTTCCATCAACTCTTTTTCTTTAGTTGCTAGAACTTCGTCTACGTTCTTAACCGCAGCGTCAGTTAGCTTTTGAATTTCGTCTTGTGCTTTACGATCTTCATCTTCAGAGATTTCTTTGTCTTTAAGAAGTGCTTTTAGATCGCCATTCGCGTCACGACGGATGTTACGGATAGCAACACGACCACCTTCAGCTTCGCCACGAACGATTTTAACTAGGTCTTTACGACGCTCTTCCGTTAGCGGTGGAAGTGGAACACGGATAACCGTACCCGCAGACATAGGGTTTAGACCTAGGTCAGATGTCATGATCGCTTTTTCAACTAAAGGCGTTAATGTTTTATCAAACACTGTGATTGCTAGAGTACGAGCGTCTTCAGCAATAACGTTAGCAACTTGAGTCAAAGGCGTTGGTGCACCGTAGTACTCTACTGTAAGGCCAGAAAGTAGGCTTGGGTGTGCACGACCTGTACGAATCTTTTGCAGACTGTTTCTTAGTGCATCAACACTTTTTTCCATGCGCTCTTGAGCGTCTTTTTTGATTTCGTTAATCACAATTTCACCTTGATTATGTTCTTTCTTCAAGAAAGCTTTTTATTTGGAGTGATAAGGATAAAGCTTACCAGAGTATAGCCCCCAGTAAGCCCGAAAAATTAGTCAGCGTCGCTGATTAATGTACCTTCAGTTTCACCCATAACCACGCGGCGTAGTGCGCCTGGCTTATTCATGTTAAATACACGGATTGGCATTTTGTGATCACGTGCTAGCGTAAATGCAGCCAAGTCCATTACTTTAAGCTCTTTCTCAAGAACTGTATTGTAAGATAAAGTATCATACAGCTCTGCGTCTGGGTTTGCTACTGGGTCAGCAGTAAATACACCATCTACCTTTGTCGCTTTTAGAACTACGTCAGCTTCGATTTCGATACCACGTAGACATGCAGCAGAGTCAGTAGTGAAAAATGGGTTACCAGTACCAGCAGAGAAGATCACAACGCGACCTTGACGTAGTTGGCTGATTGCATCTGCCCAGTTGTAGTCGTCACACACACCTTTTAGAGGGATTGCAGACATTACACGTGCGTTTACGTAAGCACGGTGCAGAGCGTCACGCATAGCAAGGCCGTTCATTACTGTTGCAAGCATACCCATATGGTCACCAACAACGCGGTTCATGCCAGCTTCAGCAAGACCAGCACCACGGAACAGGTTACCGCCACCGATAACAACACCAACTTGAACGCCTAGTTCAACCAATTCTTTTACTTCTTGAGCCATACGATCAAGGATCGTTGGGTCAATACCAAAACCTTCTTCGCCTTGTAGCGCTTCACCGCTAAGTTTTAACAGAATACGTTGATACGCTGGTTTAGGGTTCGTAGTCATGGAGTTTACCTTCCAAAGAGTTGATGATTAACAGTCATGAATAAAAACTGAGTAAGTCAGTTTGCATTCATAACCACTAACGTTGCCTTCAAAAATAATTCACTATTCATAAAAAGACCGCAGCATTTGCCACGGTCTTTTTTCAAACAATACGCTAAGGATTAACCTTGTTGTACCGCTGCAACTTCGTCAGCGAAGCTCATTTCAGCAGCTTTCTCGATACCTTCACCAACTTCTAGACGTACGAAGTTAGATACTGCAGCGCCTTTTTCTTTAAGGATTTCGCCAACAGTTTTCTTAGGTTCCATGATGAAAGCTTGTCCTGTTAGAGAGATTTCACCCGTGAATTTCTTCATACGGCCGATAACCATTTTCTCAGCGATCTCTTGAGGCTTACCTTCGTTCATAGCGATTTCAACTTGAACTTCTTTCTCTTTAGCAACTACGTCTGCTGGTACGTCTTCTGGGTTAACAAACTCAGGACGAGAAGCAGCTACGTGCATAGCAACGTGCTTAAGGGTTTCAGCTTCGCCTTCACCAGCTACAACAACACCGATTTTCTCACCGTGACGGTAAGAAGCTAGAGCAGCACCTTGTACGTATGCTACGCGACGGATGTTGATGTTTTCGCCGATTTTTGCAACTAGAGCAACGCGAGTTTCTTCGAACTTAGCTTGTAGCTCTTCTACAGAAGCTTGAGTAGCTACTGCGTCAGCTGCTACTTCTTCTGCGAATGCAGTGAAGCTAGCATCTTTTGCTACGAAGTCAGTTTGACAGTTAACTTCAAGAAGAGCAGCTACACCGTTCTCTTCTTTGATGATGATTGCGCCTTCAGCAGCAACGTTACCAGCTTTCTTAGCTGCTTTCGCTGCGCCAGATTTACGCATATTTTCAATTGCTAGTTCGATGTCAGCGTTTGCTTCTACAAGCGCTTTCTTACATTCCATCATGCCAGCGCCAGTGCGCTCGCGAAGTTCTTTAACTAGAGCAGCAGTTACAGTTGCCATTCTCTATTCCTCGGTTGATTCGAAAATAAGGTAAAAATCAGGGGCCAAAATGAGGCCCCCGATCTAACTATAACTTAGCTTACATTTAATAAAGATTTCAAAATCTATATTAGCTAAGCCAAGCGTGATTCAGAGCCGCTATTATTCAGCTTCTACAAAACCATCTTTCTCAGCAGCTACAGCAGCAACGTCTTTGTTACGACCTTCTTTAACCGCTTCTGCAGCAGCGTTAAGGTAAAGCTGTACTGCACGGATTGCATCGTCGTTACCTGGGATAACGAAGTCAACGCCGTCTGGGTTAGAGTTAGTATCAACTACAGCGTAAACTGGGATACCTAGGTTGTTTGCTTCTTTAACTGCGATGTGTTCGTGATCAGCATCGATTACGAATAGAGCGTCTGGTAGGCCGCCCATGTTCTTGATACCACCAAGAGACTTCTCTAGCTTCTCCATTTCACGAGTGCGCATTAGAGCTTCTTTCTTAGTTAGCTTGTCGAAAGTACCGTCTTGAGCTTGCGCTTCAAGTTCTTTCAGACGCTTGATAGACTGACGAACAGTTTTGTAGTTCGTTAGCATACCGCCTAACCAGCGGTTGTTAACGTAGAACTGGTTGCTGTTTACAGCAGCTTCTTTGACAGCTTCAGATGCAGCGCGCTTAGTACCAACGAAAAGAACTTTACCTTTCTTCTCACCAACTTTAGCGATTTCTGCTAGAGCTTCGTTGAACATTGGTACAGTTTTTTCTAGGTTGATGATATGTACTTTGTTACGAGCACCAAAGATGAATGGCTTCATTTTTGGGTTCCAGTAACGAGTTTGGTGACCGAAGTGAACACCAGCTTTAAGCATATCGCGCATTGATACAGTTGCCATTTTAAAATCCTCTATGGGGTTAGGCCTCCACATCCCCCATGAATCCGACCCCTAACAACTAACCACTTTTCAGCCGTTATCTGTGTTGTTGAAGCACCCCGGAACATGTGACGGAATGTGTGTGATTTAAAGATATAAGTTAGTGGATACCAAAGCCTGTTTCGCCAGTTGGAGAAAACAGTCCTGATGTCCGGCGCGCTTTATACCATATTTTGTCTATCTATGGCTAGAAAAAAATCGAAAAATGGCGACTGCTATACTGATCTCTAAAGGTAAATTTCCTCTATAAAATAGTATCTGTATTAAACGGCTTCTGCCTCCGTTAGCCGAGCATTATTTAATCACGTTAACAGTATCCACCAGCGTTGTACGGACATGGTAATGTTGCGCTAAATTGCTGCACTGATAGAATAGCCCCAATATGCACACTTAGGTGCTACCAAATTAAGAGATATGCAATGGCTGTAAAAATAAAAACTGCTGAAGAAATTGAAAAAATGCGCGTCGCCGGCAAACTGGCTGCTGAAATTCTAGAGATGATCGAACCTCACATCCAAGTAGGTACGACGACAGAAGAGCTAAACCAAATCTGTCATGACTACGCTCTAGAAAGAGGCGCGTACTCAGCACCACTTGATTACCACGGTTTCCCTAAGTCTATCTGTACGTCTATTAACCACATCGTGTGTCACGGTATCCCGGCATCACAAGACGAAACTGGTAGCACAGGTCAATTTAAGCCTGCTGTACTTAAAGATGGCGATATCCTTAACGTAGACATCACGGTAATCATCCCTGACGACGAGAATGCAGATCTAAGCACTCGTCCTCAAGGCTACCACGGTGATACGTCTAAGATGTTCCTTGTGGGTGAAGTTTCACCAGCAAACAAGCGTCTATGCATGGTTGCTCAAGAAGCACTTTACGAAGGCATGCGCCAAGTAAGGCCTGGTGTTCAACTTGGTCAAATCGGTACAGCTATTGAGAAGTACATCAAGACCAACAACAAGAACAACCCTCGCGCTAAGTTCTCTATTGTTAAAGATTACTGTGGTCACGGTATCGGTTCTGAGTTCCACGAAGATCCACAAGTCGTACACTACAAAAACAACGACCGCACAGTACTGAAAGCGGGCATGTGTTTCACCATTGAGCCAATGATCAACGCGGGCAAGTTTGGCTGCCGCCTTGATGATGAAGATAGCTGGACAGTGTACACAGCAGACAGCAAGAACTCAGCTCAATGGGAGCACACACTAGTCGTAACAGACACGGGTTGTGAAGTTCTAACACTACGTAGCGATGATACAATTCCACGTATCATGAAAAACGCTTAGTTCACTGAGCTAAACGCATCAAACCTTTAAAAATATCCTCGCATTGTCGAGGATATTTTTTATCCGCTCAATTTCGATTTTCCACCAGCTTCTGGTAAATTGTTTAATATTCTCACTTGCTTGCACGGATAGCAGACCATGCCTTATCAATGCCCTCTTACGTTCAATGACGAACAAATTGAAATCTGCGAATTAAAAAATCAGCTCGAGAGCTTCACGCAGTACCAAAAAAATGAATTCCTAAATCACCACCCTGTCACGGACTTAGTATTGCTCCGCTCTGAATACATGGATTTATTACTCAGACGCTTATGGGAGCACTTCGGTTTTAGCAATTTACCTCATATCTCGCTGGTTGCTGTGGGCGGTTATGGTCGTGGTGAACTTCACCCGCTGTCGGACATTGATATCTTAATCGTATCCCAAAAAATATTGCCACCAGCCCTTGGTGAAAAAGTCAGTAATTTCATAACTTTACTGTGGGACTTGAGGCTCGAAGTTGGCCACGCGGTGCGTACCATTGCCGAATGTATTGATATTGGTTTCGATGATCTAACCGTTGCCACCAACCTACAAGAGTCACGTTTATTGTGCGGCAGTGAAGATACCTTTCAAGAACTTAAACTGAAGATTCATTCTGATTCATTTTGGCCAAGTGAGACCTTCTACAAGGCAAAGATTCAAGAGCAGAGAGAGCGTCATGCGCGCTACCACGATACCACTTACAACCTTGAACCTGATATCAAATCTACGCCAGGCGGCCTACGAGACATCCACACGCTCAGTTGGGTGGCACGCCGCCACTTCGGTGCGACCTCTCTGCTTGAAATGAGCAAGTATGGCTTCCTTACTGATGCTGAGTATCGTGAGCTCGTGGAATGCCAAGATTTTTTATGGCGCGTTCGCTTCGCACTGCATATTGAGTTGCGCCGCTACGACAATCGCCTGACGTTTGCCCATCAAGCACAAGTCGCCGAACACCTTGGCTACACAGGCGAAGGCAACCGCAGTGTCGAAATGATGATGAAGGAGTTTTATCGAACCCTTCGCCGCGTGGCAGAGCTCAACAAAATGCTGCTCAAGCTATTCGATCAAGCAATCATTAATGGTGGTGAGACAGAAGAAGCTGAAATTCTCGATAATGACTTCCAGCGTCGAGGCTCACTGATAGAAGCGCGCAAGCCTGCCCTATTCCAAGCGAGGCCGGAGACCATTCTCGATATGTTTATCCATATCGCCAATGACTCTTCCATCGAAGGGGTTAGCCCTCCAACATTGCGACAACTGCGTACTGCGCGTCGCAGGCTCAACCGCTTCCTGCATACTATTCCTGAAGCGCGTGAGAAGTTTATGACCTTGGTTCGTCACCCCAATGCACTGCACAAAGCGTTTAGCTTGATGCACAAATTGGGCGTGCTCTCAGCGTATCTACCACAGTGGAGCCAGATCGTCGGCCAGATGCAATTCGACCTGTTCCATGTTTACACCGTCGATGAGCACAGTATTCGACTGCTCAAGCACATCAATCGCTTCGGTCAAATAGAAAACCACGACAAGCACCCTATCTGTTGTGAAGTCTACCCACGAGTGCAGAAGAAAGAGCTGCTGATCCTAGCCGCTATCTTCCACGACATAGGTAAAGGTCGTGGCGGTGATCACTCAGAGATTGGTGCGGTCGAAGCGTACTCTTTCTGTATTGAGCATGGCTTATCAAAACCAGAAGCCAAGCAAGTGGCATGGCTAGTACAAAACCACTTGTTGATGTCTGTTACCGCTCAACGTCGCGATATCTACGATCCAGAAGTGATAACCGAATTCGCCAAAAAGGTGCGTGACGAAGAATCACTAGAGCTTCTGGTTTGCTTAACCGTCGCCGACATCTGCGCAACTAACCCAGAGCTATGGAACAGTTGGAAACGAACCCTACTTGCAGAGCTATTCCATTCAACTCAACGTGCACTGCGCCGCGGCCTAGAAAACCCGGTCGACGTTCGAGACCGTATTCGTCACAACCAACAAATGGCATCCGCCCTACTGCGTAAAAAAGGCTTCACCGCTCATGAGATTGAGGTGTTGTGGCAACGTTTTAAAGCCGACTACTTCTTGCGTCATACCCACAAGCAGATCGCATGGCATTGTGAGCATTTACTGCGCCTAGAAGATCCGAGCCAACCTTTGGTGTTGATCAGCAAAAAAGCAACACGAGGCGGCACAGAAGTCTTTGTTTACTGCAAAGACCAAGCAGCACTATTTGCCACCGTGGTTGCCGAGCTCGACAGACGTAACTTCAACGTTCATGACGCTCAGGTTATGGCGAGCAAAGATGGTCATGTTCTTGATACCTTTATCGTACTAGACCAGCATGGCAATGCGATTGACGAAGCAAGACAAAAGGCTGTCGCAAAACATCTAACCCATGTTCTAGCCTCTGGTCGCCCTACGAAGATTAAGACACGTCGCACGCCGCGTAACTTACAGCACTTTAAGGTCAAGACTCTGGTTGAGTTCCTACCAACCAAGAGTAAAAAACGCACCTTGATGGAACTAAGAGCACTCGATACTCCAGGGCTATTGGCACAAGTTGGTGCAACCTTCGCAGAGTTAGGTATCAACCTACATGGCGCTAAAATTACGACCATTGGCGAACGTGCAGAAGATTTGTTTATTCTGACCAGTGACACAGGTGGGCGACTTTCTGAAGAACAAGAACAAGCCCTCAGAAAGAGGCTAACCGAGCATGTTTCCGAGCTTGCGCCCTAGAATGCGAATAGAGTACAACTCGCCGGTTTAATGAGTAAATAAGTGTGGGTGAAGATAGAGAGCGATCTTGCCCACAACTTACAATCAATTCACAGATATCAACTATCTAGCTCGTCGTTAGGCTGCTACATTGATTAAGTCAATTACATAAAAGTATTACATTCATAAACTAGAGGTCGCTTATGTATCCAAACCTCACTGGCTTAGGTATCCACGAGCCTAAACAGATTGAACGTTACTCCCTTCGCCAAGAAGCACACAAAGATATCCTTAAGATTTATTTTCGTAAGCAGAAAGGCGAGCTGTTCGCGAAAAGCGTTAAGTTTAAGTACCCACGACAAGTAAAAAGTGTGCTTGTTAGCGGTGGCAATAATCAATACAAAGAAGTGACTGAGATTAACCGCAACCTCACGCTTGTGATTGATGAGCTTAATAAGATCACCAAACCTACGCCAACCACTGAGATGGATGTAAAACAGAAGATCCTGACCGACTTACGCCATTTAGAGAAGGTGGTGTCTAGCAAGATCGCTGAGATCGAAGCGGATCTAGAAAAACTAAAATGATCCCGATGCTAGGCAACTAATGACTATCGTTGGTTGATCTACTCAGATTATACAGACAAGACAAAGGGCTGATATCGCTATCAGCCCTTTGTCCTATCTAACTTTTATTTAGACGACCGTACTTACGCATCGACTAAATTTGTATCCCATTCAAAGGCTTCAAATAACTGTAGCCAAGTTTCATCAAGGCTTGCCTTCATCACTAATTCTTCTTTCGTGAAAGGGTGAATAAAGCGTAACTCTGAAGCGTGCAGTAACAAACGGTGTGAATCCAAGTTTTCGCGGAACAGCCGGTTATGCTTGCCGTCACCGTGAGAAGTATCTCCAACAATTGGGTGTCTTAGGTGGGCCATGTGACGGCGCAGCTGATGTTTACGGCCCGTCTTCGGCAACATCTCTACTAAGCAGTAACGGCTAGTCGGAAAACGCCCTGTCGAATATGGTACTTCCACTTTTGCCAAAGGTTCATAAGCCGTCACAGCCTCTTGTGCTTCTTTGTCCTCTTTTGCAAACTTATCCGCAATCTTGTCTAGCTCGACCTTAAGTGGGTAATCAAGCGTATCGCCCTCTTCTATCCAACCACGAACAATTGCATGATAAGTCTTTTGCATCTTATGGTTAGCGAACATCGGCATCACCTCAGAAGCAACTTCACTTGAGAGTGCGAACACCAATACGCCAGAAGTCGGCCTATCTAAACGGTGCAATGGGAACACGTGTTGACCAATTTGGTCACGCAGAGTCTGCATTACAAATTGAGTCTCATGTTTATCTAACCATGAGCGGTGCACCAGCATTCCTGCAGGCTTATTTACCGCGACAAAGTACTCATCATGATAAATGATCTCTAACATTAGGCGCATACCTCATCAATGCACTGAATAGTCACCAGTAGCTCAGCTTTGTCCGCCTCGTTTTTCCACACTTCACCAAAATATGGATGAATAGAAAACCCTTTAGGTAAAGGCATTTGCGCGTCAATCATCGCATTGATCTTTACGATAAAGACCCACTGTAACCACTCTTCGGGTTGCAATGAATCGATCGCAAAAGGTTCAACGCTCGCCAGAGCTTCATCCGACGGTGCAACGCTACTCCAGAGGGAGCATTGCCGCATTTGTTGTTCTAATTGTTGAAGTAATGGAGGTAACTTTGTGGCAGCTGTCATTTTTCACCAAGTTATTTATCTAGTGACCTTGAAATTGGGGCATAGAGTACCATCTATTGAGGAAAGAAAGTTAGGAGCTTATTACTATGGAAACCATTCACACGCTCACTCAGTTATTGAATAATAGCGGTTGCCAATACGATATCTACGATCTCGGTCGTCGTATCCAGAAGATCGACAACTCCTTATTCTTAGATGTTGAGCAAGGGAAACAGCCATACCCATTTCCACTTCAGAAACAAGCTCACTTAGCGATCAGCTACTGGAATGAACAGAAGCAACCATGGATCTGGTTCTTAAAATTCAAACTGGATGAAAGAGGTCTACTCAACCAAGCCGATGTAGGTAACTTTTTAAAGTTCGTATTAGAAGCGATGGGTACACGTTTAAGTGGTGAGATCAGCGAAGAGCAACAAGAGAAGCTGTCGAACAACCCTTACACCTTCAAGCCTTCTGAAGACAAAATGGCGGTATTTCATAGCCAAGTAAGAGCAGAATTAGATCTTGCGACCAGCCAATACTACGAACATGCTCAGCACTACTTCACCGGTGAATTAGGTTGGGACAATTGGCAGACTGTTGGCCTTCAAGGCATTACTGATATGTGTGCCCGTCTTGGCAGCCAACAAAATGGTGTCGCGATTCGTAAAGCCTTCAATGAGCTCCCGTCTGAGCCGCTTTACGCTACATTAGGCGCACTTGAACACACGAAGATTAATGACAAGCTAGCTCAACGCTTACAAGAGATGGCTGAGAACGAGATCAACAGCAGCGACCCAGACCTGTTCTTGTTGTCTGCACTAGTGCGCGCCCTATCAGGTGCAGAGCCAAACATCACCAATGCAGTGATTAACCAAGTTCTGGCAAACCCACGCTTAAGTCATCAAGAAGTCCTGATTGGTTTAGCAGGTCGAAGCTGGCACGCTCTACAAGACCCAGCCATTGCCGAGCAATTCTTGTTGCGCCTCGCACAAACTGGCAATCAAAACCTATTCAACCAGCTGTTTGCGGATCTAGTAATGATTCCAGCTCTGAGAATGGTGTTTTTACCATTGCTGAATTCAAATCCATCTCCAGAATTGGCGAATGCACTGATCGAGTTACAACAGGCGACTAAATCTCAGTAATACTTTAGCAACCACCTGATAATACTCAATAAAAAGTTTAAAGCTAGAGTCAAATAGGAAGACAAAGTAAAAGGAAGTATGGATTAAATGATAGATAACTTATTGGCTATTTTGTTTCTGTGCTTCTTTTGCTTTCTGTTTTGGCAGCAGCGCAGGCAATCTGAGCTTGCAAAAACTGCCATTGCCAGAAAGTGTAAAGAGCTCGACTTGCAACTGTTAAGTGTTGCCTTTAGCGGTCATAAACTGAAGATGCGCCATGAACTCAGGACCGTTTGGCGCTGGCACACCATTTACCAATTTGAGTTTTCAGCGTTAGGGGATGACTGTTACAAAGGGAAACTGACCATGGTAGGTTTCCGTTCTATGCGGTTTGAGCTACAGCCTCATAGAATGTAACGTCGCAATAAGCGGTGTATCGATATTCATGATAAGGACCAAACTGATCTTGTTTGGTCTCTTTAAATACAAAGCCGAGTTTTTCTAAAAGCTTGATCGATGGATTATGACCGACATTGACGGTCGCGAAAACATTCGTTAAACGCTCTTCAAAGCACACCAAATTAAAGAAAGGTTTCAGTACCTCACTAGCAAAACCTTGATTCCAATACTCTTTGTCCAAGATAAAACCTAACTCGTGCTTACCTTCTTCTGATGAGATAAATACATGCCCAAGATATTCACGGGTTTGGTTATGAATAATGGCACGGCAAAAGCCGGCGTTGTCTTGCAGTATCTCTTGAAATAGTTGCTTCGCAGAAGCGATAGAATGCGGCCCATTCATTTCTGCTCGATTAATCGGGCAGCAGTTGAGCTTGATGAAGTCGTGCTGTAGCTGTTCGGTATAAGGTACTAACAGCGTTCTTGAGGTTGCTATCGTCATAAAACACTCCTTGTGTTGACCATTAGCAGAAAAGCAGATGTATTGCTCTTAAATAAAGAGCCTCTAGATGGGTGAAATGTCCAGATAAAGAAAAGCCCCGACACCGAAGTGTCAGGGCTAGGGTCTTACTCGCAGCAATCCGGCTACTAATTAATGCTCCATGCATCATCCGTAATAGTGGCTGTAATCCTTCAGCTCTTTCCTTTACTTCGCCGTCCTAGCGGTGTCCAATCATCCTGAAAGCTAACAATCCTAGTTAGCGCACATCACTTGTTCCGTGAGCGGTGTCCTTTACATCATCCTGATGCTAATCCAACCCTTTATCCTAAAGGTGTCCATTGTCATTCCATTGCAGCTAACTTCCTGTTAACTGACTGTGTCCCTACAATGTCCTTGCGCTCCATGCTTGATCACTCAATCCTAAGTAACCAAATCTTCATCCTGAAGATAACCAATTCCTTGGTGCTTTCCTGTTCCGTGTCAGAATCCTTCCGACAAGGTTTAATTTACGCGATTTAGGATTTCGGACAATAGATTTGCATCACACTTTGAATTCGACCAAGTTGTTAATTATATAAAACAATTAAAATTCAACACTTTAATCATATACGTATCAATTTCTCTAGAGAAGTATTCGCGTTATCTCACAGCGTTTGTAAGAGATCTCTCACACGCCATAGACGGTTTTATGATTCGCTATCGGTCACCGGAGCGAGTAAAATGACCAAAGACTAAAAAATGGAGGTCAACATGCTGACAAAAGATGTTTCTGAAGAGTTGAAATCAGTGCTTGAAGGACTGCAAGCACAAGGCAAAGAGCCAACCGTTGCGTTAGTAAAAGCTCGCATGAGTACATCGGTTCCAATGCCTGCGTTAATCACGACCATTAAAAGCTGGAAAAACGCGAACCGCGTTCCCAAGGTAGAAGTCGCTGCACAACAAGAACCAGAGGTCGATCGTATTGACCAACTAGAAAAACAAATTCTTGAACTTACCGCTCGCGTCGCCACGCTTGAAACCAAATTAGCTGAGCGATAAGTTAGCCGAGAAATAAGTTAACAGTAATAAATCCACAGATTAGCTAACAGAGAAATAGAACACTATGAAAATATGGGTTGATGCGGACGCTTGTCCTAAAGTTATCCGAGAAACCATCGTACGCGCAGCTGAGCGAACCGGTGTTGAATGCACCTTCATCGCAAATCACGTTGTCCCAGTACCGAAGCGTAACAACATTCACTCAATTCAAGTGTCAAGCGGATTCGATATCGCCGACAATGAAATAGTAAAACGTACAGAGAAAGGCGATCTCGTGATTACTTCAGATATCCCTCTAGCTGATGAAGTTATCACTAAAGGCGCACTAGCGCTGAGTTCTCGTGGGGAGCTTTATACAAAAGAGACCATTAAAGCGCGCCTAAACATTCGCGACTTTATGGAAACCATGCGCTCAAGTGGCATCCAAACAGGGGGCCCAAGCTCACTTTCTCAAACCGACCGTCGTGAGTTCGCTAACCACCTTGATCGCCTGCTAGCAAAGCGCTAACCCTCCCTTCTTCTCCAGAGAGATCTGGGAACGTCTCATTTAGGCAACAATGAGATCTGTAAAATTTTAATTGACCTACTCCGTTTTGTCGGACTATCTGGAAACTGGCGATTCGCTGAAGTATCAGATACCTTCGTTGACCTACCCAATGGCATTCAAGACAGAGATGGCAATGGCGCACTCGGGATAACGCTGGGGATAGTAGGCGCTAGGTTCACCTACTTACACGACGTAACCTCGGAGCATAATAGCTACGAAGTTCAGCTGCATCTGGGCAGGGCGTTAGAAACATGGGCAAAGCCATTAACCATTCCCCTACCTCGAAGTCGATTATCGTGACAAAAACTTTCTAATCACCTCTACGGTATTTCAAATAGCGAATCCTCTGCATCAGGGCTAAATCAGTTTGATGCAGGGTCTACCTTTGTTTATCAAGCTGGGCTCATTGGCCTCTATAAATTTACACCACGCTGGACTGGTATCAACAAAATGGAATTGACTCACAACAACTCGAACAGCCCTCTCACCCAAAGGGATGTAGGGTGGCCGCTGGAGGTTCGGATGACCTACCGATTTGCAGGCTTGTAATCACTATTTTCCAATAAAGAAAAAGCCCGCACAATGTGCAGGCTTTCGGTGTAATCATAAAACAATGATTAGATTCTATGGCGTGTAGTACGTTGCTGCACCAGGGCCAACTGGCAGACCAAATACGAATACCCACACGTAGAACATTAAGCTCCAACCAACGATGAATACGATCGAGTATGGAAGCATAGTTGCAATCAGAGTACCAATACCTAGGTTCTTCACGTAACGCGTTGCTACAGCAAGGATAAGACCGAAGTAGCTCATCATTGGAGTAATGATGTTCGTTGTTGAATCACCGATACGATAAGCCGCTTGAATCGTTTCTGGTGCGTAACCAACAAGCATTAGCATTGGAACAAAGATAGGTGCTGTTACTGCCCACTGAGCAGAAGCTGAACCGATCATCAGGTTAATGAAGCCACACATTAGGATGAATGCGAAGAACAACATTGGACCTGTTAGGCCGATGTCTTGTAGGAAGCTTGCGCCCGCTACTGCGAATACTTGACCGAAGTTAGTCCACTTGAAGAAAGCAACAAACTGAGCAGCGAAGAATACAAGTACGATGTACATGCCCATAGAAGACATAGACTTAGACATAGCATCGATAACGTCGCGGTCAGTTTTCATTATGCCGGTAACTTTACCGTAAACGAAACCAGGAACTGCGAAGAATACAAAGATGAACGCCACGATACTCTTAAGGAACGGAGAACCTGCTACCGTGCCAGCTGCAGAACGCAGAACGCCGTCTTCAGGAACAATTGTCCAAGCAAGAAGAGCTGATACTGCTAGAACTGCGATACCTGCTAGCTTAAGACCTTTCTTCTCAACGTCTGTTAGCTTGCCCATTGTATCGTTTGATAAATCTTCAGACGCTTCTTCGTCGTTGTATTTACCAAGTTTTGGTTCAACAATCTTCTCCGTTACGAATGCACCTGTAATTGCGATGAAGAAAGTAGACACAAACATGAAGTACCAGTTTGATTCTGGACCAACGGTGTAAGTCGGGTCGATCATTTGTGCTGCTGTTTCTGTAATACCAGAAAGCAGAGGATCAACCGTACCGATTAGAAGGTTTGCAGAGTAACCACCAGATACACCAGCGAATGCTGCCGCTAGACCAGCAAGAGGGTGACGACCTAAAGAGTGGAAAAGCATTGCTGCAAGTGGAATCAGTACCACGTAACCTAGCTCTGAAGCTGTGTTAGAAATGATACCTGCGAATACCACAGTTACTGTAACCATGCGCTTAGACGCGCCCATTACCATGCCACGCATCGCAGCAGATAGTAGACCTGAGTACTCCGCAATCGCTACACCTAGCATTGCAACTAGCACGGTACCTAATGGCGCAAAACCAACAAAGTTTTTAACTAAATTAGTTACGATAAGTTGTAAGCCTTCAGCATTAAGTAGGCTTACAACATGGATCATGCCGTCAGCAGCACGACCAGGAGCACCTTCCGGACGAGGGTCCATAACAGACACTTCAAAGTACCCTGCAATACCAGAAGTAACTAAGATTGCGACACAGAAGATTGCGAAAAGAGTGATAGGGTGGGGTAATAGATTCCCCAAATACTCAACACCATCGAGAAAACGGGTAAAAATGGGTTTCTTTGGCGAGTTGTTTTTTATTGAAGCTGATGAACTCATCAGTTCCCTCCTTGTAGTGATTCCTATGCAATTGTGACAAAAATGTTCAAATTGCAGACGAAGGGTACTTGACAAAATAATCAATTAGAAATTCAAAATGTTACAAAATGTGTAACAAATAGCAGCATTTAACTTAATTCTAACAAGTTGTTAGCAAATAAAACCAAAATAAGTACAAAAATCAGCTTTATGATTCACAACCACACATTCATCATTAAAATAACTTTACGATATAACCTCTTGATTAATTTAAAAATAGAGTTCACCGTACGATAAGTAGTCACTCGGTATTTAATCAACTTGCATATGAAGGAAAAGAAAAAACGTTAAATGAATAAAGTTTGACTTTCCCCTCATTTTTTTTACAGGTGTGTCACACCAAATTGACTGCTTATTTTTGAACCGCTTTGAACCTTGGGTTGGTTTTGCAGATTACAAAGAGGCGACCTCTACGCTTAACGATTTGACAATCTGGGTGACGGCTCTTTGCACTTTTAAGTGATTTTACAACCTTCATCTATTTAGCTCCCTTACCCAATTGACCAAAGCGGCGAGTAAAGTTCGCCACACGACCTTCTTTATGAATCACTCGTTGCTTACCTGTATAGAAAGGATGGGACTTTGAAGACACTTCAATAGTGAAGTAAGGATAGGTAATTCCATCTTCCCATTCGATAGTGCGGTCTGTTTTCAAGGTTGAACCTATCAAAAAGTATTCATCAACACTGGTGTCATGAAAAACCACAGTGCGGTAATCAGGATGGATATTTGGTTTCATTTGTTTCCCTCTAAATCATTGCTTGATACGTTATAACATTGCAAATGATAATCATTATCAAAAGAAAAACAAGTTATTTTGTGATATTTTCCGGCCATAGATCGTAATTAGAGAACTTCCCCCCATGCACTCCATTGAACCTATTGGCTTTATAGAATCTCCCTATAAAGAGAAGTTCGCGGTACCAAGGCAGCCTAGGTTGGTGCAGGCATCAACCGCTAGAGTAAGGCTTGTTGACGCGGCAAACTGCCTAGAGTCGGTTCGCAACATCGAGCAATTCAGCCATGTGTGGCTCCTATTTCTGTTCGACAAAAACCTTGAAGCAGGCTGGAAGCCTACGGTGAGGCCGCCTCGACTGGGTGGTAATGAACGTATTGGGGTTTTTGCATCTCGAGCCACATTCAGACCCAATGGAATTGGCATGTCAGCGGTAGAGCTGAAAGGCGTATCTCAAGATAAAGGGCAAACTTGGCTAGACGTTGGCAGTGTCGATTTAGTCGACGGGACATCAATTATCGACATCAAGCCTTACATCCCCTACTCCGATTCCATTCCGGATGCACAGGGAGGGTTTGCAGCCGAAGAGCCCGAGGTGTTAGAGGTTAACTTTTCACAGCAGGCACAAAGCAAACTGGCACTGCACCCAGAGTCGCGCCATATTATTCAGGTGATCAAAGAGGTATTAGGCCAAGACCCTCGCCCTGCCTATAAGAAAGGCAAGCAAGACAACAAGGAATATGCGGTAAATTTGTTCGATCTCAACGTGAAATTCGTTGTTGAAGCGTTTTTCATCAATGTAACTGACATTGAACGCTTTTGAGATCCCAAATAGGCTGATATTATATGCGGCTATATCGGATTTACTGTTGCCAATAGCGGCAGTAAATTTACTTTTATTAATGATGAAACGGATACCATAGAATGCGTACCAGTAACTATCTTCTTTCTACTCTGAAAGAGACTCCAAACGACGCAGAAGTTATCAGCCACCAGCTGATGCTACGTGCAGGTATGATCCGTAAGCTAGCTTCAGGTTTATACACTTGGCTACCTACCGGTCTGCGTGTACTGCGTAAAGTCGAAAACATCGTTCGCCAAGAGATCGATAATGCAGGTGCAGTTGAGACTTTAATGCCCGTAGTGCAGCCGTTTGAGCTATGGGAAGAGACTGGTCGTAGCGAAAAAATGGGCCCAGAACTACTGCGCTTTACTGACCGTCATTCTCGTCCGTTTGTTCTTAGCCCAACAGCTGAAGAAGTAATCACTAGCCTAGTTCGTAACGAAGTAAACTCGTACAAACAGCTGCCACTGAACTTGTACCAGATTCAAACTAAGTTCCGTGATGAGCGTCGTCCACGTTTTGGTGTTATGCGTGCTCGTGAATTCTCTATGATGGATGCGTACAGCTTCGACATCGACAAAGAAGGCCTAGAAAAGTCTTACCAAGCGATGCACGATGCTTACTGTAATGCATTCGACCGCATGGGTCTTGAGTACCGTCCAGTACTAGCAGACTCTGGGGCTATCGGTGGTAGTGGTTCTCAAGAGTTCCACGTATTAGCTGAAAGCGGCGAAGACCTAATCGCATTCTCTACAGAGTCTGATTACGCAGCAAACATCGAGAAAGCTGAAGCACTAGCTCCAACTGAAGAAGCTGCTGCACCAACTCAAGAAATGGAACTGGTTGATACTCCAAACGCGAAAACTATCGCAGAGTTGGTAGAGCAACACGGTCTATCAATCGAGAAAACAGTTAAGACTCTATTCGTTAAAGCTTCTGATGAAGTAGATGCAGACATCATTGCTCTAATCATCCGTGGCGACCACGAACTGAACGAAGTAAAAGCGGAAAACCTTCCACAAGTTGCTTCTCCACTAGAGATGGCTTCTGAAGAAGAAATTCGTGCACTCGTTGGCGCTGGCCCAGGTTCACTTGGCCCTGTAGGCCTAGAGCTACCATTCATCGTTGACCGCTCTGTTGCTGTAATGAGCGACTTCGGCGCGGGTGCAAACGTAGATGGTAAGCACTACTTCGGTATCAACTGGGGTCGTGACGTTGAGCTTGCTCAAGTAGAAGACCTACGTAACGTAATCGAAGGCGACCTAAGCCCATGTGGCAAAGGTACGCTTCAGCTTAAACGTGGTATCGAAGTTGGTCACATCTTCCAACTAGGTAACGTTTACTCACAAGCAATGAACTGTGGTGTACTTGGTCCTGACGGTAAGAACGTTATCCTTGAGATGGGTTGTTACGGTATCGGTGTATCACGTGTTGTTGCTTCTGCAATCGAGCAGAACCATGACAAATACGGCATCATCTGGCCAGACGCACTAGCACCTTTCCAAGTTGCTATCGTTCCTATGAACATGCACAAGTCTGAAGAAGTTAAAGAAGCAGCTGAGAAGCTATACGCTGAACTAACAGCTATGGGTATCGAAGTACTATTCGATGACCGTAAAGAACGTCCAGGTGTAATGTTCTCTGACATCGAGCTAATTGGTATCCCTCACACTATCGTGATCGGCGACCGCTCAATGAAAGAAGGAAACTTCGAGTACAAGAACCGTCGTGATGGTACTAAAGAGGCTGTTGCTATCGATTCAATCGTTGAACACGTTACTTCTCAATTTGCTAAATAAGCAAACTCTGTCAAGTAAGTGATCTTGCAAAGCAAATAATAGAAGGCTGCCATCTGGTGGCCTTTTTTATTCCTCCTATTCACCTTCACTCACTCTCTCATTTCTCGATAAAGTAAATAACGTAAGTTAATCTCCGGTTCATCTTTAAATACGTATATTGGGTTCATCAACCCATTAGACGCGTTTACCATTGGAGGTATCGATGGATCTAAAAAGCCTACTTAACCAAGCATTTAAGTCAGACCTTGTTAAACAAGGCACTCAAAAACTCTCACAAAGCTCATCTGGCCTAAGCGGTCTTACACAGGTCAGTAAAGGCAGCAACAAAAGTACACTTGGCGCACTAGGTGCTGGAGCCGTTGGCGGCGGTTTGCTGGGAGCACTCATGGGCTCAAAGAAAACCAAAAAGTTCGGCAAGAAGGCCGTGGGAATTGGTGGAGCAGCAGCGCTTGGTGCTTTGGCATACAAGGTATATAACGATTACCAAGCCAAACAAGGCACACCAGACTCATCTCCACAAGCCACCTTTGATGAACAAGATGCTTGTCATAATCTACTTATTCTAAGATCTATGATTGCGGCTTCTAAAGCGGACGGTCATGTCGATGAGCAAGAGATGGCTAAAATTAAACAAACCGTCGAAAACATGGGCGCAGATTATCAGCTGACTAAGTTAGTGTCTGAAGAGCTGCACAAGACGCTCGACCCAAGAGAAATAGCTCAACTTGCAAGCTCACCGCAACAAGCCAGTGAGATCTACTTAGCCTCTTTGATTGTGGCTGACGAGCAAAACTTCATGGAAAAGGCTTATCTCAAAGAGCTCGCCAAGCAACTCAACCTTGCAGATAAAGTGAAATACCAGCTGGAACAGCAAGTCGCCGGCTAGTTGACCAATCATTGGTTAACAGGTCACCTAATAAAGTGACAAACTGAAGCGCAATAAGATGAGATATTGAGCAAGGACAAACTAACTCTGCTCTTCGTCAGATCCGCTTTGTTTTTGCTTATCTCTATGTGTATATTGATATCAGTTATCATTTGGTTAGGTATAAAAATGAAAGTATACGATTGTTGTGATTTGGTACGTGAACTGTACTCTCAAATTGGCAGTGGCGACCAAGGCTACATTCCTAAAGCGATCACCTGCGCAGTAAAAACATTAAACGACCTTGCAGCAGATGAATCTCTTCCAAAAGAAGCTCGCGAACGCGCGGCATTTGCAGCTGCTAACCTACTCATTTCAGATTTCGAGGACTAATATGAACCTCTCTAATTTTGAAAAGATGGATCCTGTTATGTTGATGAGCATCGTCAACATGAAGCTACGTGACGACTTCGACGGAGACTTGGACCGAGTGGTTAACTTCTATGAAATCGACAAAGCAGCATTAATCTCTAAACTTGCCTCTGCGGGTTTTGAATACCTGCCAGAAGCAAAACAGTTTAGATAATGATGTAAATTCAGATTGATAGATCAAGGCCAATTCGATATTGGTCTTTTTTATAGGTATAAGTTTCAACCCACACAGCCTACAGAATATAAATTATCTCCTCCTGACTCTCTTTTTATATCTTAGACTCTAAGAACGCGCCTTGAATCGTAACGTGTAGTTGTATAGTCTATCTCAAATAGCAAATAATAAATCATCAACCAACTTGATGATCGCGAAGGATTAACAATGAAAAGACTCGGACTTTTAACGGTGTTTACTGCAGCTCTTACAGCGGGTTGCGCTTCAAATACTCAGCAAGATAATTTTCGTGAAGCCTCTTTTGAGCTGTGTAATACCGAAGTCGATATTTACTCTGTAAGCCATGATGAGAGAGTACGTATCGTCTGTTCTGATGGCTCTAAATTCGCTTTAAACAGCGAAGATACACTAGAAGTGATGCGCGAAATCAATATCGATTACTGTGATGGCGAAGGCCTAGGTAAATTTAACGAAAGCCGTAATTACTACTCGTTCAAGTGTAAATCAGGCACCCTACTTAGCATCAAAAAGTAGAACCAACACAAAAAAATACAAAGGGTTAATGTGAAAGCATTAGCCCTTTTTAGTGCCTGCCTTTCTCTGCTCTCAAAACCACCAGTCACAAGATACAAAAAAGGCCCCAAAAGGGACCTTTAAAAGCATCTTTCAAAGTAGATGAGCAAAGTTCAAGGAGCTCACACGGAGTTTGCGCTAGCAAATGATTATGTGCGACACAGAAATTCGTTCACTCTCTAAGCATTTCTATGCCAATAAAAAAGGCTCCTATAGAAGGAGCTTTTTTATCATCGTTTTTCAAAGTAGTTGTTTGAAATTCTAGGAGAGCACGCGGAGCTTACGAATGTAAGTGAGCATGCTCGACAACGAAGTTCAAATTACTAATAAGAAAAAATTAAGCGTAAACCGGTAGACGCTGACAGATTTCTAGCACTTTTGCTTTTGTTGCTTCGATAACAGACTCATCACCCATGTTATCTAGGATGTCACAGATCCAACCTGCTAGCGCTTTCGCGTCTGCTTCTGAGAAACCGCGACGAGTGATAGAAGGAGAACCGATACGGATACCTGACGTTACAAACGGGCTGCGCGGGTCGTTTGGTACTGAGTTCTTGTTTACTGTGATGTTTGCTGCACCTAGTGCTGCATCTGCTTCTTTACCTGTGATGTCTTTGTTAATTAGGTCAACTAGGAACAGGTGGTTCTCTGTAGAACCTGAAACGATGTTGTAACCACGTTCAAGGAATTCAGTAACCATTGCTTTTGCGTTAGCAACTACGCGTGCTTGGTACTCTTTGAATTCTGGCTCTAGTGCTTCTTTGAACGCTACTGCTTTACCAGCGATAACGTGCATTAGAGGACCGCCTTGGCCGCCAGGGAATACTGCTGAGTTCAGCTTCTTGTAAAGATCTTCGCCTTCGTTAGAAAGGATTAGACCGCCACGTGGACCTGCTAGCGTTTTGTGCGTTGTTGTTGTAACAACGTGCGCGTGTGGAACTGGGTTCGGGTAAACACCTGCAGCGATTAGACCAGCTACGTGAGCCATATCTACGAATAGGTAAGCACCTACTTTGTCCGCGATCTCACGCATGCGCTTCCAATCACAGATTTGAGAGTAAGCAGAGAAACCACCGATGATCATCTTAGGCTTGTTCTCGATAGCCAGCTTTTCCATCTCCTCGTAATCGATTTGACCTGCTTCGTCGATACCGTAAGGGATGATGTTGTAAAGCTTACCAGAGAAGTTTACTGGAGAACCGTGAGTTAGGTGACCACCGTGCGCTAGGCTCATACCTAGAACTGTGTCGCCTGCGTTCAGTAGCGCCATGTATACAGCGTTGTTTGCTTGAGAGCCTGAGTGAGGCTGTACGTTAGCGTACTCAGCACCAAACAGCTCACATGCACGTTCAATTGCTAGAGTTTCAACTTTGTCTACGTACTCACAACCGCCGTAATAACGCTTGCCTGGGTAGCCTTCAGCGTATTTGTTTGTTAGCTGAGAACCTTGAGCTTCCATTACACGTGGGCTTGTATAGTTTTCTGAAGCGATAAGTTCAATGTGCTCTTCCTGACGAAGAGTTTCTTCTTGGATGGCTGCGAATAGATCCGCATCGTAATCAGCAATGTTCATGTCACGCTTAAGCATCTGTATCTCCTGACTCAGATTGTACTGAAAGTTTCAAAAAAACCACACAACGACCGAAAGCAAACGTTTCCGTCACCATTTTGATGTGAAGCATTCTACATAATTTGATCTAGGTCATAAAGAGCTAATTGCAATTTTATCATGCAGTTTTTTCATAATCACAAATAAGATTCATCATGGTTTCGGCTTATCCAACCAAAGATGTCCCTTACTGTCAATTTTACGATTTACACCCTGTAAAACGCAGATTACATAGGTTTACCTTAATTTTGCACCTCTAGCTACCGAAAGCTTAAGTTTTTAACTACTATGCACGCCTTTATTGATTAGGTAGTTATTAAAACGATGGAAAAACACTCACGTAAAGAAGATTGGATTGCAGTCCTGACGGGCACGTTTTTAGTAGCGTTAGGCGTCTTCTTTTTGCAGTCTGCGAATCTGCTTACCGGTGGTACTACTGGTTTGGCTCTACTGTTGAGTCAATTTTTGCCTGTAACCTTTGGTATTTTATACTTTGCCGCTAACTGCCCATTCTATTTATTGGCATGGAAGCGTTTTGGCCGCAGCTTTGCGATCAGCAGTGCGATTTCCGGCGCTTTAGTGTCTGTGTTTGCTGATCATTTATACTTGGTTATTTCGCTCGAAGTTCATAATGAGATCTACTGCGCCGTTGCCGGTGGCTTATTAATGGGCTTAGGTATGCTGATTCTGTTCCGTCATCGTTCTAGCCTGGGTGGCTTCAACGTCTTGTGTTTGTTTATTCAAGATCGCTACGGCATCTCAGTGGGTAAAACTCAAATGGCGATCGACGCGTGTATTCTGTTTGCCTCGTTCTTCTTTGTATCGCCTTGGGTGATTGCAGTGTCAGTGCTAGGTACAGCGGTATTGAATATCGTACTAGCGATGAATCATAAGCCAACGCGCTATTCTGTGAACTACGCGTCTTAACACCAGCGATCCAATCAATGAATTACTAGCTGTTTTTCATAACGAAAACAGCTAGTATTTAGCTTTTGCGCACCCTATCCAGCACAAATAGCTCACTTAAAGATTAGCCAGATTGAATTAATGTAAGTGGAGCAATCCAAAGCATTGTTGGTAAGCTTATGACCAACGGGGTACTAAAGGCCATGAGCTTTATTTTGTGTTTAGATAGACCTTAATAAAGTAACCTGACTACCTAGCCCTCAATCAACAAAATACGAGTCTCGTAAGGGCGCAATACTTGATGATACGATGTTACTGAATCGTCTGTCTCCTGATAGTTAGAAAGCAAACACTTGGCATTCGTCATAACAAAACGCTCAGGTAAAGCACATTCCGTCTCTTCACCATAATAGTTATTAACACACAGCAGAGTCTGCCCTTCGCTCTCGCGAGAATACGCAAATACTGACGGATGCTCAGGTAGCAAATCTTGATAACTACCATGAGTAATCACAGGCACTTCTCTACGAAGTTCAATCAAACTCTTGTAAAAATAGAAAACTGAATCTCTGTCTTCCAGTGCTTGCTCTGCATTGATCTCAGGGTAGTTGTTCGCAACATCCAGCCATGGCTGAGATTTTGAAAAGCCCGCATATGCTTCGTTACTCCATTGCATCGGTGTACGAGAGTTATCACGAGATTTCTGCGCTAGAATCGCCATCATATCTTGATGCTTCACACCATCGTGATTGACCATGATGTCGTACATGTTAGTGCTCTCTACATCGCGATACTGGCTGATCTCGGTATAACCAGGATTCGTCATACCAATCTCTTCACCTTGATAGATATAAGGTGTGCCTTGCATCATGTGAACAGACGCCGCCAACATTTTAGCCGACTCAACACGGTAGTTCTTATCATCACCTAAACGGCTCACCACTCGCGGTTGGTCATGGTTACACCAAAACAATGCCCCCCAACCCTTTCCATTTAAGCCCGTTTGCCAATGGTTAAAGATCGATTTGAGCTGCAAGAAATCAAATGGTGCATTGGTCCACTTCTCACCATTGGTGTAATCCACTTTAAGGTGGTGGAAGTTAAACACCATCGATAGCTCGCTGTTATCAATGTTCGAATACTGCTGACAGTGCTCCAATGTGGTTGAAGACATCTCGCCTACTGTCACGCTACCATATTTCTGGAATACCGCTTCGCTGATCTCTTTTAGATATTCATGCACACGTGGGCCGTCTGTGTAAAAACGGCGACCATCGCCAATATCATCATTAGGGAAATCTTGCTGCTTTGAAATCAGGTTAATCACGTCCAAGCGGAAGCCGTCGACGCCCTTCTCAGCCCAGAAGCTGATAACGTCTTTCACTTCTTCACGTACGACCGGATTCTCCCAGTTCAGGTCGGCCTGCTCCTTGGCAAACAGGTGAAGGTAATATTGACCAGTCGCTTCGTCTAACGCCCATGCATTACCGCCAAACTTGGATTGCCAGTTAGTTGGCGCTTCGCCGTTTACAGGATCTTTCCAAATGTAGTAATCACGGTAAGGGCTATTTTTGTCACCCAATGCGGATTGAAACCATGCATGTTCAGTGGATGTATGGTTAACCACAATATCCATCACGATACGAATACCACGCTGATGCGCTTCAGCCAGCAATAGATCGAAATCTTCCATGGTGCCAAATTGAGGATTAATCGCGTAGTAATCTGAAATGTCGTAGCCATTGTCGACCATTGGAGATGCGTAAACTGGGGTCAACCAAATCGCATCAACACTCAAGTGTTTGAGGTAGTCCAGTTTCGAAATGATCCCTTTGATATCACCAGTACCTTTACTGCTGCTGTCACAAAAGCTCTTTGGGTAGATTTGATAGATGGTTGCGGTTTTCCACCAGCTTTCATCATGTTCAGTCATCGCCATCTCTAACACTCACTTACCAAAAAATAATAAATAAAAATCACCATGTTCACATGGTCGATAGAAGCCGTTTCTAAAGAAAAAAGCGATGACCGGCTTGAAGTCACCGCTGATATGATGCGCTACGCGCTTGCTGTTTCGAGCTCACCTTTTGACTGTGCACGCTTGTAAAAGAACAGCGTTAAGGTCACTGGCAGTAAAATCGCTACCAACATCGCCACTAAATAAACAGACCAATATTGCGGTTGAATCGACAAGATACCTGGCAAGCCGCCCACACCGATGCCGTTCGCCATCACACCTGCGCTACCACAAATAGCTGCCGCTGCGGCACTACCTATCATTGCGCTCAACATTGGGAATTTGTATTTCAAGTTGATGCCGTACATCGCTGGCTCTGTCACACCTAAGTAGGCAGAGATAGCTGCTGGTACCGAGATGTCTCGCTCACCTTCACGTTTACTTAAAATAATGATGCCAACAACCGCTGAAGCTTGTGCGATGTTAGATAGCGCAATCAAAGGCCAGATTGGCGTGCCGCCTAAGTCTTGCATCAACTGCAAATCGACTGCGTTGGTTGTATGGTGAATACCCGTGATAACCAAAGGTGCGTAAAGGAAACCAAATACCACTGAACCCAGAATTGCGAAGTCACCGGTCATGGCTGCTTTCGCTGCAAATGCGACGCCATCACCTAGCATACGGCCGAATGGACCAATAAAGGCGTGAGCCAGAATCACAGACAAAATGATCGATACAAATGGCACAATCACAAGATACAAGTAAGCTGGCACGATGCGCTTAAGGTTAGTTTCAATGAAGGCTAATGCCACACCCGCAAGCATCGCAGGGATCACCTGTGCTTGATACCCAACTTTCTCAATCACAAAAAAGCCAAAGTCCCACACTTCAGGAACGGCTTTACCTATCATGTAAGCGTTCATCAGCTGCGGCGACACTAAGGTCACACCGAGCGTGATACCCAAAATAGGGGTTCCGCCGAGCTTCTTAACCGTCGCCCAACACACACCAACCGGTAGGAAGAAGAAAATCGCTTCGCCAATCAGCCATAAGAAAGAGTGAACGGTTGCCCAGAATTGGCTGATTTCAACTAAGGTTTTGCCGTCGAACATGCGAATGTCGCCAATCACATTACGGAAACCAAGAATCAAACCACCAGTAATAATGGCAGGCAGCAGTGGCACAAAAATTTCGGCTAAATGGGAAATACCACGCTCGAGGAAGTTCATGTTCTGACGAGCAGCCAATTTCGCTTCATCTTTTGATGAAGCCTCTTTGCCCGTTTGCTCAATCAACAGTGCATACACTTCGTCAACTTCGGTGCCAATCACCACTTGAAATTGGCCTGCGTTAGTAAAGCAGCCTTTTACTAGCTTGAGCTTTTCGAGTTCTGCTTTATTCGCCTGCCCTGTCTCATTCAATACGAAACGTAGTCGAGTCAGACAATGGCTGACACTCGCAATATTCTCTTTACCACCAACTAACTCGATAAGACGCGCAATGTCTTGCTTCGCTATCTTACTCATACTACCCCACCCTGGTTTTATTCAATGACTCATCTAAATCATTGAGTAATAACCACTCAGATTTAGATCAATGGGAACATTCCCAAAAATAATTATTATAATGCCTAGCTGAATGAGAAATTAAATGGGAACAGTCCCATTAATTGAAAGAGATCACAGTCTAATTTTAATCTAAGCGGTTCTGTTTCGCTTAGTTGAGTAGATTATTGAATAGGTGATTGGGTATGATGAGAGATCTCTGTGTTACCTAAAAGTTGAGAGATCAATAGATTAGCGGCTAGTTTACCCGCTGATTGGTAGCCCGGATCAATACTAAAGACCCGAGGAAATAGGAAAGAAAGAAGATCGTTACCGCCGACGCCAGTCACCACCACATCTTCACGTTGTCGTTCTTGCAAGCGCTTGATGACACCAAGAGCAAGAGTATCACTGGCACAGACAATCGCTTGAGTCGTTGGAGTGAGTACTTCATCCACTAACTGATAAGCGCTTTCATGATGAAGTTGACCAGTACGATAGTTCGCCATCACTCCGCTGTTCTCGCACCAATCGAGGTAAGCCTTTAGACGCAGTTCACCGGTTGATTTATCGCTAGGATCCACTCCAACAAAACCGATGTCAGAGATCCCCTGATCCGTTAAATACGCCAACGCACGATTGATTACCTGTTGGTTGTCATAGTTAATCGATGTTACGTTTTCGGTGTCGAGCGCAATAACCACGGCTTTATGTCCCCACGCTTCGATCGCGGGGATATCGCAATCAGTGAAACCAAACACAATGATGCCATCAACGTTACGACGCTTGAGAACCTGCAAGTGCTCGTTGGCTTTTTCTCTGTCAAGCTGGCTTTCCATGATCACTACATCGTAGCCCGCTTGGTACAACTCAGACAGCATGGTGCTGACGGCTTTGTTTTCAGAAGGAGAATCCAAACGAGAGATGATCACGCCAATCACTTTTTGGCTACCACCACGCATCGATTGCGCAGACTTTGAAGGCGTATACCCAGACTCTTGAATTACTCTTTCTACCCTTTCACGGGTTTCAGGTTTCACTTTAGGATCATTGGTCAGAACGCGAGATACGGTCGACTTGCCAACACCAGACAGCTTAGCAATATCAAGAATAGTGAGTTTTTTGCTCATAAAAAGTCTAACGTCAAAGGAAGGAAAAGAAGCAGTGAGGGCATACTCCCTCACTTAACTGTTTGTAAATCTGAACAATTAAAGATGGCTTACTTGCTGCAGTTTCGATATACCACACGACCAAGTTCGAGGCGTGCGTTATCACCTTTGGTACGTAATGTAACGCTGTTGATTAACTCTCCAGTGCCATCATCTAAGATGTACTTGGTTCCAGAGCCAGCCGCTACTTGAGTCAGACGATATTCATTTTCAGGTAAACGTAATACCGCTTTTTCATTATCAAGGTAAGCCACTTCAAATGAAACGTTAGACTCACATTGATAAGTCACGAATTGATTGTCCGATGTAGCACTTTCAGGTGCTGCTGACTTAGAACAACCCATTAATGTTACCGTACACATAGATGCTACTAACATAGCTTTCATAATTCGTTCCTCATCTTTATACCGTTAAAGGTAGTGAAATGTCTTAGCCTTTTAGGAAAGCAGGCACATCCGCAATGCTATCAAGGACAACACTTGCCAAGGCTTCACCCTTTTCAGTGATTGGTTTACCAGTTCTTACCAATACCTTAGTGCCAACACCTGCCGCTTCTGCAGCCATCATGTCTTCAGCTTTATCGCCGATCATTACAGAGTTAGCCATATCGATCTTCAGAAAGTCGCGCGCAGAAATGAACATACCAGGCTTTGGCTTACGACAATCACAATCTTGCTTGTAGTCACCAATACCATGTTCAGCGTGGTGAGGGCAGTAGTAAATGCCATCTAACTCAACGCCATTATCGACAAAGTTCCAATCCATCCACTGAGTTAAAGAGAGAAAACGATCTTCACTAAACATACCGCGAGCAATACCAGACTGGTTCGTCACAAGCACCAACAAATAACCCATATCTTTAAACGCTTTCGCCGCTTCAAACACACCATCGATGTATTCAAAATCATGCTCATCATGTACGTAGCCGTGATCAACATTAATCACACCATCACGATCTAAAAAAACAGCAGGTTTAGACAAAATTTTGTTCTCTATCAACTCTCTATTAATCATTAATTATTACACGCTTTATTTGCTTCATCACTATCTATTTAGTTTTGCGTTCGTTAACGATCTGTTTCCATCTCAGCAATACAATCGACGTTTAGCCGTCTAGACGTAAAAATATCTATTGACTTAGATCACGGAACACCATAGCATCATCCGTAAATCGAGCGAGCTATCGACATATTATTCTGTTCTACCTGCACGGGTTTCTCTATGATTAAAGTGAATCAAGTCAATAAGGTTTTTTATCAAGGCACTCAAGAAATCAATGCTTTAATTGATATCAACCTCCACATTCCTCAAGGTCAAATCTTTGGAGTCATCGGCTCTTCAGGTGCAGGCAAAAGTACTCTAATCCGCTGTGTAAATATGTTGGAAGCCCCAACTTCAGGTGAAGTGATTGTTGACGGTATCGACCTAACAAAGCTCAGCAAATCAGAACTTAGCGAAGCACGCCGTAACATCGGCATGATTTTCCAGCACTTCAACCTGCTGTCTTCTCGTACTGTATTTAACAATGTAGCACTGCCTCTAGAGCTAGCAGGTAAAGATAAAGCGGTTATTGAAGCGAAAGTCAGTGAACTACTTGAACTGGTTGGCCTTGCAGACAAGCGTGATACTTATCCTGCAAACCTAAGTGGCGGTCAAAAGCAGCGTGTCGCGATTGCTCGTGCACTGGCATCAGACCCGAAAGTACTACTGTGTGATGAAGCGACCAGCGCTCTGGATCCTGCAACCACTCAATCGATTCTTGAACTACTGCGTGAAATCAACCGTAAACTATGCATTACTATCCTGCTTATTACGCATGAAATGGATGTGGTTAAGAGCATCTGTCACGAAGTGGCGATCATCGGTGGTGGTGAATTGGTAGAGAAAGGCACGGTTGGCGACATCTTTGCGCATCCTAAGACTGAGTTAGCGCATCAATTTATTCGTTCAACCTTAGATCTAACGATCCCTGAAGATTACCAAGCACGCTTGCAAGAAACTCGAGTAGATGGCAGTTACCCTCTGGTGCGCCTTGAGTTCACAGGTGCTACCGTTGATGCTCCACTAATGACGCAAATCGCTCGTAAATTTAATATAGATGTCAGCATTCTAAGTTCTGACCTTGATTACGCTGGCGGCGTGAAGTTCGGCATGATGGTAGCTGAACTGTTCGGCAACGAAGCAGATGATAATGCTGCTATCCAATTTCTACGCGATAACAATGTAAAAGTAGAGGTACTTGGTTATGTCCTTTAGTTTCAACGAGATTGCTGACTGGATCAGCCTTAACGGTAACCTTCTATTAGAAGCAACTGGCGAAACACTTTACATGGTTGCAGTAGCAGGCATTGTTGGCTTTGCTGTCGGTATTCCCTTAGGCGTGATTCTACACACCACCAAAAAAGGCGGCTTGCTAGAAAACACTAAGCTCAACCAAATTCTTGGTGCGATAGTCAACGTAGGCCGTTCAGTGCCTTTCTTGGTATTAATGGTTGCGATTATTCCACTGACTAAGATGCTGATTGGTACCTTTATCGGTACTACGGCGGCGATTGTTCCACTCACTATTGGCGCAATCCCATTTGTCGCTCGCCTCATCGAAAGTGCACTGCTTGAAGTACCAACAGGTTTAGTAGAAGCAGCGCAATCAATGGGCGCGACACCAACACAAATCATTAGCAAAGTTCTGCTTCCTGAAGCACTACCGACTATTATCAACTCAGTAACCATCACACTAGTTACCCTAGTGAGCTACTCAGCAATGGCAGGTACGGTTGGCGGTGGCGGCTTAGGTGATGTGGCTATTCGTTACGGATTCCACCGTTATGATGTGACCATCATGGCTGTAACTGTAGTGATGTTGATTGTGCTCGTACAAATTATTCAATCAATCGGTGATACATTAGTTCGCCGTGTTGACCACAGATAAGACTCAGCGTTTTCACGCAAACAATTTAAGAGCAGAGTCGTCTGAACCAAATTAAATAGATTCATAAAAAGGAGATTATTATGAAATTTAGCCTTAAAGGTTTACTAACTATCGCAGCGGCAGCTTCAGCGCTAGTTCTAGCAGGTTGTGGTGATAAAGAAGTCGACACTTCTAAAGTAAAAGTGGGCGTAATGGCAGGTGCTGAAGCTCAGGTTGCAGAAGTTGCAGCTAAAGTAGCGAAAGAGAAGTACGGCCTAGATGTTGAACTAGTAACGTTCACTGATTACGTAACACCAAACGCAGCACTAGATGACGGTTCTATCGACATCAACGCATTCCAACATGCACCTTACCTAGATCAGCAAGTGGCTGACCGTGGTTACAAACTGACAATCGTTGGTAACACGTTTGTTTACCCAATTGCTGGTTACTCGAAAGAAGTGAAATCGGTAGACGAAATCCAAGAAGGCGCGCGCATCGCTGTACCAAACGATCCGACAAACCTAGGTCGTTCTCTACTGCTTCTTGAACAACAAGGTCTACTTGAACTTCGTGAAGGTGCAGGTCTTCTTGCAACAGTACGTGACATCGTTAAGAACCCTAAGAACCTAACGATTGTTGAGCTAGACGCAGCACAACTACCACGTTCTCTTGATGACGTAGCTCTGTCTATCATCAACACAACTTACGCGAGCTCTATCAACCTGACTCCACAAAAAGATGGCGTATTCGTTGAGGACAAAGAGTCTCCATACGTGAACCTAATTGTGTCTCGTGAAGAGAATCTAAACGCTGAGAACGTACAAAACTTCGTTAAAGCTTACCAAACTGAAGAAGTGTACAAAGCAGCTTCTGACATCTTCCAAGGTGGCGTAGTTAAAGGCTGGTAATCTGCCTCACTTCACTACCCTATAGATACCAAAAGGGGCTGGTATTATGTCAGCCCCTTTTTCGATTACTCGAAGCTCACTCATAAGCCTATCATGCTAAGAACACCGTCATTACTTTAGCTGATCCCAAGAGATGTTTGATACCAGACGGCAATCATCACACTTGAAATAGAAAATATCGTGAATCGGCGCATCTAGCAGCCATTCGCCACCACATTGCGGACATTTACGTTCTTTTTCGCCTTTCAAACTAATGCCACCCACACGGTACAAGTAGTAGTAAGTAGGAATCTTAGTCAGGTATTCGATACGCCCTCTTAAGCCCCAACCGCGTTTGAACAGTACGCTTTTGGTATCGCTGATTTCCGCCAAAGTCGCGTGTTCAGCTCGACAACCACCACCCATTTGTACTTCATCACAGGCTTGCCATTCCGTCTGCCATTTCAGCACAGCTTTATGGTCGCCATTAAAGGTAGGTGGATTACGGTATAGTGGGATCGGCAACAAGCTATCACCACTGCGTAGCGGTGAGCAGGTATGGACAAAGGTGGTGTACAGTACTTGCCAACTAGGCGCTTCATCTTCAGCCACTTCTTCTGAGTTCAAATCTCGACCCAGCAAGCGCATTTTAGGAGTCAGCAGACTCGCATTAGACAAACGATCCAAGCACACTTTCACAAAATCTGAGTGATTACGAGGGTGTAAGCTATCTTGCTCCGGGCAGACAACACGAACGTAAAACTCGCCGTCACCCATCACGATAGGAAACTCACGGCCTAGTACTTGTCCGTTATAACGTAGTGCATCCATTAAGCCATTCACCGCCTTGTCGACAGCGCTTACCGTTGTGTTATCAAAACACTCAAATTGAAGTTCTAGTACGTACATCTATCTATACCGCTGGTTGTAACTTTTCTAAAAACTCAGCCAATGTTTCAGCGAGTACATCACGATTTTTAGTGCCTAAGCGCTCTAAAATAACGTTGCCAGTCAAGTTACAGATAGAGATAACATCCAGCTCTGCATCAGTTGCTGCGATGAAAACCGTCGGTTTCAGCTTTAGACGACGCTGCGTTACCAAGTGACCTAGAATGTTTTCTTGCAGGCATTCGAAGTCTTCATCACTCCAAATTTGCAAAAGAGTCAGCTCATTACCATCAAATGTCGCATTCATATCTGCGCTGTATTGAGCGCCATAGAAGGTTTTGATGTCTTCATGCAGCGTTAGCTCGATGCCTGTTTCTACATTGGTAAAATCAGCAAATTGCTCACGTGGGTAGTGTTTCCATAACACAGCGTCACCGCTCTTTTCTTCTACGCATGGCGATACGATGTCCACCAACTCCTCATTGCGAGGTAAGCTTTGGTGTTGCTGTTGCCACGCGTCAACGTATCGCTGACTAAAAGAAACCAGTGCGTCTTGAGCACGTTGAGTCATGAAAATCTCCTAAACACATAATAATAAGTAGAATCTGAGCCTTTCCTTGCCAAATAAGCTTGTCTAATAAGTAATGACAGGGTAAAGGGGATTCAGTAAAATCGACCCTATTCTAATCGAATTTGAAACGAAAGTATGAGCAAATATTCTGACGCAAAAGAACTAGCGGGCTTAACGCTAGGCCAAAAAACTGAGTACTCTAACCAATACGATGCAAGTTTGTTGCAACCAGTACCTCGCAGCCTGAATCGTGACGATCTCGCGCTAAACGGCGAATTGCCTTTTGTTGGTCATGATATTTGGACCATGTACGAGCTTTCATGGCTGAACACAAATGGCCTACCACAAGTGGCGGTAGGTGAAGTTTTCATCCCAGCAACGAGCCCAAATTTAATTGAATCAAAATCTTTCAAGCTATATCTAAACAGCTACAACCAGACTCAATTCGAAAACTGGGAACAAGTGACTGAACGCTTAACTCAAGATCTGTCGGCATGTGCAGGCGAAGCTGTAATCGTGAATGTTAACTCGGTAACCGACTACACCAACCAACCTATCGTGACGATGGAAGGTGAATGTATCGATACTCAAGATATCCAAATCACCAGCTACGACTTTGAAGCGTCTCTGCTTGAAGGTGCTGCTGGCGAACAAGAAGTCGAAGAAACACTGCACAGCCACCTATTGAAATCGAACTGCTTGATCACCAATCAACCGGATTGGGGCAGCGTTGAGATCGCATATTCAGGCAAGCAAATTGACCGTGAAGCCCTGCTGCGCTATTTAGTTTCTTTCCGTGAGCACAACGAATTCCACGAACAATGTGTTGAGCGTATCTTCACCGATATCATGAAATACTGCGCGCCTTTGAAGTTAACAGTGTTTGCACGTTACACGCGTCGTGGTGGTCTGGATATCAACCCATACCGTTCAACAGAGCAAGATAGACCAAGCCACAATAAGCGCATGGCTCGCCAATAATCTTCAAACCACATACTTATTTGGCACCTACCTAATCTTTAAAGGACACTGAAATGCGTTGGTTATACGTTGTTAGCCTATTTATTTTAAGCTTGAGCACCTCGGTGAACGCGTCGGTCTATTCTTCGGCGCTACTCAACGAAGCCAATAATTTAGTTGAGATAGAACCAAGCCAAGCAAAAAAAATGGCCAACAGCTACCTGACGCTGCGTGTCCTTTCTGATCAGCGCGAGAAAAGCCCTTCAGCGATTTCTCGAGAAGAAACAGACTCTTCAATCCGCACCCCAAACAGCAGTATTGATGCTTACAAGATTTTAGCGAAAGCGGAGTACAACCTTGGCAATATTCGTATTGCGATCAAGCACATCGAAAAAGCCTCTGAGCTCGCTAAAACCTACAAGCTCGACTATCTAAAGGTGGATCTTGAGATCTTAAAAGTTCGCTTAGTTTGGCTCAATGACAGAAAGTCAGCCAAAGCCAAAGCCGAACTCGAAACCATCGAAGCAAACCTAGAATCAGTCAGCAAAACCTTACGTTTAACGGAAGGTATTACCTACCGCTTAATCATGTTGAAAGCAGACATTGCGTCATACGACAACAAGATCGATGAAGCGGAAAAGTACTACCAAGAAGCCAAGAATTACCTCGACCAACGTTATCCAGAAAAAGTATCCATCGACTACCACATCGCAGTCGGCGAGTTTTACCTGAACCACAAAGAGTACAATCACGCGCTGTCTGAATTGTTATATGGCTACTGGAAGTCAGTTGAAGTCAACCTAAGTGCACGCTTAGCAAAAGTTAACCGTCTACTTGCACAGCTGTTCTTCGAGCGCCAAGTGTTAGACAAAGCACTAGAGCATCTATCTCAAGCCGCTGATTTCTATGATAACTTTGAAAACTCGCCAGTGTTAGCTCAAGTGCTTAAGAAAATGGGTGATGTGTACTTCTACCAAGGCAAATACAATCTTGCCTTAGTGCATTTCTTCAATGTATTAGACCACGAAAGTACTGACCGAGATATCTACCAAGTCATCGATATTCGCTTAAGTTTATCAGCGACTTACCTGCGCCTTTATAATTACCCTCTTGCAGAACAGTACCTCACTCGTGCTCTTGAACTGCTCAAGTATACCGATATACCAAAACTAGAAGGCCGTGCAGCACTGCTATCGGCTGGGCTGGCTTACCACCTGCAAGAGAGCGAGGATGTGATCAAGCATGCGACACGCGCACTTGAGATATCACGCCAAGTCGAGAACTCTCGCTTGTCACAACGCTCATACTACTTGCTTTCTTTGGGTTACGAGCAAGCCGGTCGCCCACAGCAGGCTCTTGCTAACCTCAAGCAGTACAACAGCCTAGTCTCTTTAGAGCAGCAAAAACTCAACCGTGTTGGTGAAGATGCATTCCGCCAACAGAAAGAGTTTGCCGAGCAGACCTTGCACTACGCAGGTCAAGCGCAAGAACTAGAAAAATACAAACTTGAACATCGCAAGTTCCAGAAGATCGCCTTCGCGCTATTCCTATTCAGTATTGTGCTGTTCTTCTTCGTTCTACGCCGAGGCTACATCATTCAAACCTTGGCTAAAGAAGTCGATTCACTGCGCACCGATCTCTTTACGCACTCACGTTCCAAGCTGCCTAACCTAAGAATGCTAAACGCCAAGCTGTCGAACTCTTTGGAGCAAACGAGTCAAACCTTTGAGCAATGGCAGATGGGGGAACTGATTCATGAACCACTGAACGACCGTTTGCGCTTCGTAATGATTGATCTACCTTTCCTACGCAATATGTACACGCAGAATGGTTACAAAGCCGGCCTTGAGCTTGAAGATGCGTTCGGTGAGTACCTCAAATCGAAACTGGAAGGCCTTTCTCGCGTTTACCATTTTTCGGATGCCAACCTACTCTACATCGAACCGAATTCAGACCGAGACTCATCGCCTGAAGCCATGTTCAGAAAGGTTCAAGATTGGGTAAATGAGTTCGAGACCGAACGTAATATTAATCGTAACGTTCGCATGGGTATCGCTGATTATCCATTCTTGCCACGTGCGTACACTGCGATAAACGATCAAGAGCTATTAGATGTACTATTGATGTCAACAAACCTAGCGCGTGAGATAAGTCTCAAAGAGCGCAGCAGCCAATGGGTATACCTCAAAGCCATCGACAATGCACCCGCCGCTAGCCTTGCAACAGGTAACATAAGAGAAGCCTGTAAACATGCGATTAATCAAGGGCTAATAAAAGTACAATCCTCATACCAGAATGAGGACAACATCAAAAAAATGCTAAAAGATGACTGATTTGCGAGCGGTTAAGACTTGCAACTCGTGACCTTATTTTTAGTTTTGTTATTATCGATGTAACGGAATTTCATCAAAATGATCGAGTTCGATCTACGCGGCGCTATTTAATACATCTATGGGCATTCTTGAAAAAGACATTCAGGCGCAACTCCACCAGCTGAAATTTCAGTTAGAGCAAGTTCGTTTGACGCAAAGAGACACTTCGTTCAAATTTATTCGCGAGCAAAAAGTTCTAAAGCGTATCGTCACATCGTTAAGCGACGCGTGCGTTGGCAGCAATAGCCATTTAGATGAAAACCTCATTGCCCTTAGGGAAGAGCTAGAAAAGCAAAAAGATATTAGCTCAATGATCCCAAAGCTGGCAGTACTTGAAAGGATGCTAAAGCAGAAAACGTTGGCTATGGATAAACAGAACGGATATCTGGACGATAGCATTAAGCACAGTGGGGAAACGCTGCAACGCATAACTGGTCTTCCAGCGCAGATCAAACGAGACCTACGAAACTTACTTAGCTTCTCCGAATGCAATAGCAGTCAGAAAGTCGACCATGCAATAAAGCTACTCGGGATTTATGAGCGTGCCATAAAGATTATGGCGAACAACTCACGTTCGCAGTTTGCTGACGCTGCCCAATCTCCGGAACAAGAGCTCCTTTCCGACCTATCAAACGAATTACAACATCTGATTACTGAACTCGACTTTGAGGGAGAATCAGGTGACATGCTAACCGATATTCGCGCAAAGCTATTGCTTGGTGTTTCTTCACAAAACCTGCTTGAGCTGACACTTCAGATCCTCAAACTGGTCATTGAAGGCACCACGCTAGAGCGAAAAAAATCTGAGCAGTTCATCGATCAACTCAACGCGTCACTCGCATCGAGCATCAAAACGGCAGCTCAAAATACCGATCAAAGCCAAAGTTATTTTGAGCATCGCCAAGGTCTAAACTCAGAGCTGACGGAGCTAGTGAGTAAGAGTCAGAACTCTTTAGATAAAGCGATGGATATTGATAGCTTAAAGCAGTCGATCAGTCCCCTACTCAATGAAATTGCCTCTCTATCAGAAAGACTGAATCATGCAGAGCAAAAAGAGCAGGCACTGATCGAACGAATGAGCTACGGAAAAACTCAGCTCGATTCACTGTACGAAGTAACGCAAGATTACCGCAAACGTCTAGAAGATCAGGCTCAGCGCATGCTACTTGATCCTCTAACGAAGGTTTACAACCGTACTGCTTTTACTGATCGTTTAGAACTTGAGTACCGCCGTTGGATTCGTGCACAACACTCGCTACGTTTAGTACTGCTTGATATCGACAACTTCAAATCGATCAACGATAGCTTTGGTTACACAGCCGGCGATAAAGCTCTGAAAATCATCGCACGAACCATCACCAAAGAAACCAGCACCACTGATACTGTGGCTCGTTTTTCTGGTGAAGAGTTTGTCTTACTACTCCCTGAGCAAGCCGATGAATACTGCCATCAGGTGATACACAACATTCAGACTCAAGTGAGCCGTTTACCATTTAAGTTCCGTGACCAACAAATCACGATAACTTTATGTGCTGCAAGTACTCAGTTCAAAGAGTCAGATACACCTGAAGAAGTATTAGAGCGACTCAATAAAACTTTAAATAAGGCAAAACAGCGCGGTAGCAACCAACTTGTTTGGCACTAAGCGGCCTTAAATTTAATTTATTTCATTTTTTCAAATACTTATCACATACCAATTTCCTCAATGTTTGCTAAGCTAATGATTAACATTCGCTTAACAAGCATTCTTGGCAAGCAATGCCATATATTCGCTCTTGAGCAGTTTATATAATCCATTAAGCAACGCTGTCGTATCCGTTTCGTCTGGTTAACTCTCTCACCTTTAACCAAACACTTTCAACGTTTGCTTCTCACTCTCGAGTCAGAGGGTTACTTAACTGTCTCCCCCTGCTCTTATCAACAAGGAGGCACTATGATCACTCATATCAGCCCTGCCGGTAGCATGGATTTACTCTCTCAACTTGAGGTTGAGCGTCTTAAGAAAACCGCGTCTAGTGATCTGTACCAACTGTATCGTAACTGTACGTTAGCGGTACTTAACTCGGGTAGCCATACCGACAACTCCAAGGAATTGCTCGATAAATACAAATCGTTCGATGTAGAAGTCGTGCGCCGTGAGCGTGGTATTAAGCTCGAGCTGAGCAATCCGCCAGAGCATGCCTTTGTTGATGGTGAAATCATCAAGGGTATTCAAGAACACCTATTTTCAGTGCTGCGTGACATTGTGTACGTCAACATGCACCTAGCCGACAACCAAAGGCTTAACCTAACCAACGCCACTCATATTACTAACCTAGTGTTTGGTATTTTGAGAAACGCTGGAGCACTAACTCCGGGTATCGAACCGAACCTTATCGTGTGTTGGGGTGGTCACTCAATCAATGCCAACGAATACCAATACACTCGTGAAGTGGGTAATGAACTAGGTCTACGAGAACTCAACATCTGTACCGGTTGTGGACCGGGCGCGATGGAAGGCCCAATGAAGGGGGCGGCAATTGGTCACGCGAAGCAGCGTTACACTGCTCACCGTTACCTAGGTCTAACTGAACCATCCATCATTGCGGCAGAGCCACCAAACCCTATCGTGAATGAGCTAGTGATCATGCCAGACATCGAGAAGCGTCTTGAAGCGTTTGTTCGTATGGCACATGGCATCATCATTTTCCCTGGTGGTCCAGGTACTGCCGAAGAGCTGTTGTACATCTTAGGTATTATGATGCACCCGAATAACGCCGATCAGCCAATGCCGATTGTGTTAACGGGCTCAAAAGAGAGCGAAGCTTACTTCCGCTCGATTGATAAGTTTATTGGCGAGACATTAGGTCCAGAAGCGCAAAAACATTATGAGATCGTGATTGATGACCCAGCTCGCGCTGCGAAAATCATGAAGCAAGCTATGCCGGACGTACGTTCTCACCGTAAAGAGACCGGTGATGCCTACAGCTATAACTGGTCACTGCATATTGAACCTGAGTTCCAACTGCCGTTCGAACCGACTCACGAATCGATGGCAGCACTCGACCTACATATGGACCAGAAAACAGAAAGCCTTGCGGCAAATCTGCGTAAAGCGTTCTCGGGTATTGTTGCAGGTAATGTCAAAGCTGAGGGTATTCTAGAGATAGAAAAACACGGTCCATTCATTATCGATGGTGACAAAGAGCTGATGACTAAGATGGACCAGTTACTTAACGACTTTGTTGAACAACATCGAATGAAGCTACCGGGCGGTACCGATTACGTGCCTTGCTACAAAATCGCTTCAAGTGATTGAGACGTTTACGTTACCAACGTTTCAACTCACTAACTGATACGTTACTATAAGGGGCTAGCAGCCCCTTTTTTTATTGTCTATTTAGTGGAAACTTATGTCTATCCATCTTGTGATTATCGATGCTTTGAACCTCATCCGACGCGTGCACTCTGCTCAGCCGGATCCAACCGATATAGCAAGAACCATCACCACGACAACGCGCACTCTGAATAAGATTATTGCCGAGTCCAAGCCGACTCATATCATCGCGGTGTTTGATCACCACCTGCAAGACCGAGGCTGGCGCGCGGAAGTACTGCCGGCATACAAGCAGAACCGAAAACCCATGCCAGAGCCGCTCATGCAAGGCCTCGATGCGATCCAACAAGCTTGGTGGGAATTAGGCATAGACTCATTACTGTCCGATGGTGATGAAGCTGATGATTTAGTGGCAACGCTGGCTAAGAAAGTCGCAGACCATGGCGAAACCGTCACCATCATCTCTACAGACAAGGGCTACTGCCAATTATTGTCGCCAACCCTGCAGATCCGAGACTATTTCCAACATCGCTGGTTAGATACGCCCTTTATCGAGGCGGAATTTGGTGTAAAGCCAGAGCAGCTTGCAGATTACTGGGGACTAACCGGTGTAAGCTCTAGCCAAGTGCCAGGTATTCCAGGCGTGGGGCCAAAAGCAGCAAAAGAAATATTAACCTCGTACCCCGATATTGAAACTGCATACCAAGCGGAAGACTTACCGAAGAAATATCGTAAGAAGTTTGATGAACACATTGAGTCAGCTAGATTGTGTAAGCAAGTCTCAGCTCTCAAAACTGACATAGATTTAGGTTTTAACCTGCAAGATATTCGTTACGAAGCGAGCGCTTAGCTCTACATAGAAACCCTTTTTTATACCAAGTTCCAAATATGGAAAAGCCTTAGTCGATACTAAGGCTTTTTGTTATTTTCGGCTGCCGCCTAACTGAACTTAATCGGATGATTAGAAGTTATAAGCGATAGAAGCTTTGAAGTTACGACCGGCTTCGTAGCTGGTGTACTTGTCTGACCCCCAAGAGATACCAAAGCCAGTATGCTCTGCGTATTTCTTATCAAGAATGTTATCAACACCTATATTCATCTCTAGGTCTTTCGCAAACGTAGGTGTGTAAGCCGCCCAGATATTATGCGTAGCAAAACCAGCACGCTTCACTTGCTCACCATCTTCATCCGTGTAGTCATTACCAGGAACGAAGCGAGAGTCCCAACCAAACACAAACTCACTGTTTAGGCTGTAGTTAAAGCCCGCTTTGAAGTTATGAATACCAGTTTTACTCATGTGGCTTGTTTTACCATTATCTAGATCTTTCTGGTCACCATCCGAGTAAGAGTGGTTAGCGTATACACTTAGAGAGTCTAGTGCGTAGCTCAGTACCGTTTCTACACCCCACACTTCAACATCGTACTGGTTAGCCAGTGTTGTGTTGTTCTTAGTTGGGTGCATTTGATTATCTAGATTGTAGGTGTAAGCTGTAAAACCTAGAATAGCGTAGTCTGCTGCCAGTAGACGTGTCAGCTCGTAATCAAAACCAGCCTCATAGTTATTACCCGTCATCGCCTTAGTATCAGACTGTTTAACATCTGCAGCAGCTTTCATTGTCAGAGTCTCTGGCAATGACGCGCCTTTGAATAGACGACCGTAGCCTACACGAAGTTTTAGATTATCCGTGGTTTGGTATTCTCCTTTAAATTTAGGGGACAACTGGTCGAAGTCGCCATCGTAAACACCACCAAGCTTATGAACGTCATAACGCAAACCTGTCGTTAAACGGAAGTCGCTAAACTCGTACATATCTTGCAGGTAAAGACCGTAAGCTGTCACGGTACCGCCATCCATGCCGTACTTCTTAGCCTCGCCTTGCTTGGAACCGCTTTGGTAAACGCCGTCACCCGCGTCAATCCACTGCTCTGCTTTATAACCATCAAGGCCGTAAGTTAGCTCATGCTCACCAACCCAAGAGATATTGCGAATGTCACCACCAATGGTTGTCACGTTGTATTCACGATGTGGGATTGATAAGTCACCATCTTTAGTAAATTCCCAAGAGCCATTTACTTGATTCCAATCGCCGTACTCTTCAGTTAGAGCATCACGGTCCATGTACTGGCGGTTGTAGTAGATATTAGTTTTTAGGTGTACCAAGTCACTACCTGCATCGTATTCGTGTTGCAGAGTCACAGTATCACGGTTAAGCGAGTGGTAATTGTGCTCTTCATCCGCATACAGAGCACCGGCCTTCTCACCAGAAAGCTGACGTTTACCACCATCATTGTATCGGTTAAAAGTCAGTTTAAATTCATTAGCGTCATTCGGGATGAATACCACTTTCGCGATGCCAGACTTCAATTCGCCTTGCTTAGACGTCACCGCTTCCTGATCTGGGATGTGCAGGTCACCATCTTCAGAGTAGTTTGCAATCCCCATAAATTGCAGCTTATCGTTTACTTTTGCATATACAGCAACGTTGGTTGCAAAACGCTCGTAAGCCGTTTGGTAGCTAGTTTTAACTCGAGCACCAATGCTTTCGCCTGGCTTAAGAAGGTCGCTTGGATCTTTTGTCTCGTAGCTAAATGAGCCGTTAATCGCACCTGAACCCGACAGTGCAGAGTTGCCGCCTAATTCAATTTCAGCACGCTTAAGCATCGCTGGGTCAATGGCCTGATCACCTGAGTGGTGGAACAGCTGACCTTCTTGACGAGCACCATCGATAGTCACCACGGCAAACTTGTCTTCCATACCACGTACATACACTTTGCGAGAGTAACGTGCGTTTCCGTCTACCGTTACGCTTGGCATAGTATTTAGTACATCCTTAATGTCTGATGCTTGTTTCTTTTCAAGTGTTTCAGAGTTGATTTCAGTCTGAACAAGTTGATCAAGAGCTGAGCCAATTACCACTACCGTTTCTTGTTCGTCGGCAGCAAGGGCTGTAAATGAAGTTAAGGCAACCGTAACGGCTACTGAAAGTGCTTTAAGTTTCATACTGTGTTTTTATATTTTATAGATTTAAGTCAGGGGGACGTGAATATTACATAAATTGAATGATAATTCTTATCATTTACATTCTTTACTTACGTTCACTTACTTTTCATAAAACAAATTTTGCTAAGATGCCCTCGCTGTAAAACTTACTTCGTTTTGCTGCTGAATCTTTGAATAAATCCTGCTTCGTATCACCCCTGAAGATAGGTGGCCGTAAGTCTCGATCACTTACGGCCTTTTTAACATTCGAATACTGAAATAGCCGGCATTTCGACGATTTTATGCTCATCAAGATGCACAAATCCGAGTGTTTGACGAATTTTAGATACAAAAAATACCCCTTAAAGGGGCATTTTTATCGCTGGTATATCAACGCTAATATTAGTGCGGTGAGATGTTTGAAAGCGACTGAATATGAACGGTGATCTCCTCACGGTCATGATATAGGTGCTTCGCCTGCATCTTGAACTTCACCTTGTTCTCAATCAGGAACAGTTTTAGGTTCTCAATATCTTGCAGAACCTCATCGTAACGGCCCTTCATTGGCAGTTTAAGGTTGAATAGTGCTTCTTTCGCCCAACCTTTGATGATCCACTCCCCCATAAGGTGTGCAACGCGCGCAGGTTTCTCAACCATGTCACAGATGATCCAAGTGACGTTCTTACGATCTGGTTCGAACTTAAAGCCATCCACCATGTGGTGTTTGATTTGACCAGTTTCCATCAGGCTGTCTGCCATCATGCCGTTATCAACACAGTGAACGAACATAGAACGTTTCACTAGTTGGTAAGTCCAACCGCCTGGACAAGCACCTAAGTCGACACCCCACATACCCGGAGCAAGACGCTCATCCCACTCATCACGAGGAATAAAGACGTGGAACGCTTCTTCTAGCTTCAATGTAGAACGGCTTGGCGCATCTGAAGGGAACTTCAAACGAGGGATGCCCATGAAGAACTGTGAGTTATTGGTTGGGTAAGAATAACCAACAAAACAGTGACCCGGTGCGATGAAGCATAAATGAAGCACAGGCCTCTTAGCATTATCCTTAGCTGTCATCAAACCTTTGCCACGCATTGCTTGGCGCATTGGAACGGTAAACTTACGACAGAACTTCAGTAGCTCTTTTGCTTCGTTAGTATCTGGAGTTTCAATACGGATATCACCACAACGAGGGAAACCTTCTTTCTCAGAAAGTGCTTCAAGAATTGGAGAGATGCGGTCATCGGTTGGTAGATCTTTGATTTCAACCGCTACAGCTAGCATTTGACGAGCAAAAATCAATGATTGGAAATCGATCTCTTTGATCAACTTATCCGCTTCACCAGCTTGGTAACATTCAAACAATACAAAACCGGTATTGCTCTTTAAGCGAGGAAAACCAAACACTTCCAGTTGTGTTGCCTTGTCTTGAATTTCGCCAGCACATTCTTTTTCAAAACCAGAGCGACAATAAAGTAGTACGTGTTTCACTGAGTTACCTCTTTTATATTCAAAGCAGCGAAGGAGAAGACTCCCCAACCAATGATAAATAGTAGACCACCAAACGGAGTTATTGGGCCAAACCATTTTATTCCTGTCAGTGCCAGCGCATACAGGCTGCCACTAAAACAAAGGATGCCGATGATAAAGCAAATTGCCGCAATGAAAAAATATTTTTGTGATTTCGCGCCAAGTTTCATCTGTAGCAGAGCACCACACGCTAATATCGCTAACGTATGAATAAACTGATACTGAACCCCTGTCTCGAACACGCCTAGGAGATACTCAGGCAAAGTCGCCTTTAAACCGTGCGCAGCAAACGCGCCAAGCATCACCGCAATACCGCCAGATAGACCAGCGAAGGTAAGTAGGTACTTACTTTTCATTAAGCACCTCTTTTATGAATTCAGAGAGCTTTTCAACCGTTAACGCAATGTTCTGTTGCTCCGTGTAACCAGAACTCTTGCGTGGTTTGAAGCTGTGATCACCATCAGGAATAAACTCAACACGAATAGAGTCCGATAAGTCGAAATCAGCAAACTCTTCACGCTTACCAAAGGTATCGCGTTCACCTTGAAGAATCAGACATGGCTTTTGCAAAGAAGCGAGGTGTTCACCTTTATACTTCTCTGGCTTACCCGGAGGATGAAAAGGAAAACCTAAACAAGCCATTGCTGCTACTTTATCCAACTCAGATAAGTGACTCGCCATACGGCCTCCCATCGACTTACCACCAATCACAAGCTTATCAGCATCGGTTTGTTCAATGATCTCTTGATAGGCCTTGATCAGCTTAGGTGCTCTGTCTGGTGGACGACGCTTACCATCTTCAGCACGATTAATCATATAAGGGAAGTTGAAACGAACCACTCGTATCCCTTTAAAGGCTAACCCTTTGGCTACTGACTGCATGAATTCATGGTCCATACCAGCGCCCGCGCCGTGCGCAAAGATAAAGGTGATGGGATTATCTTCACCATCAATAATGCTGTTACTCATCAAGCAAATCCTCTTGTTCACTTTGCGCTTTTGCCAGCATCCAATCACGGAAAGTAGCGATGCGCCCCATGTCGGCTTGTTTCTCATGACAGACAACATAGAAAGCATTCTTGCTTACCAAAAACTCATCAAACGGCGCGATCAAGCGACCCGCTTCTATTTCAGGTTGTGCGAGAACGTTGTTGCCCAATGCAATACCTTGCCCGTGTGCGGCAGCTTGAAGCACCATAGTTGAGTGACTGAATATCGGTCCATGGTTTACATTAACGCCATCAATGCCGTTTTGTTTCGCAAACTGTTTCCAATCTTTTCGAGAGGTGTCATGCAGTAGCGTATGGCATGCTAAATCTTTTAGAGATTCTAATGGTTTTGTTCCCAGTAACACAGATGGGGAACAGAGAGGAACCAAGTACTCTTGATACAATTTATCGGCTCTCAAGCCCGGCCAGTTTCCTCGACCATAGTAGATTGCGACGTCCACATCATCGGTCAACGAGCCTTCATCCATATCAACGGCCTTAATTCGAACATCGATATCAGGTTCTTGTTGATTAAAGTCAGCAAGCCTTGGTACTAACCATTGAATCGCAAAGCTTGGTGGCAAACTGATGGTTAGCGCACCTTTCTCACTTCTCTCAAGCACCTTATCAGTGGCCTCAGCCAATGATGTAAATATATCTTTGATATCTAAGAAGTAGCTTTGCCCTTCTTCAGTGAGCAGCAAAGAACGGTTTCTTCGGCGAAAAAGCTTCAAAGACAGGAACTCTTCTAAAGCTTTTATCTGGTGACTAACCGCAGCTTGAGTAACAAACAACTCTTCAGCGGCACGCGTAAAACTCAAGTGTCGAGCCGCAGCTTCAAACACTCTTAGTGAGTTTAATGGGGGTAATCGACGAGACATAGTTACTCTCTAAATAAGCATTAGTTTTTTTTATCTGAAACATTATAATTTGTCCGTTGCCTAGCGGCTAGAGAAATTCTATATTTCATTCCGCAGCAGCTAGCCTGAACGGCTTGATTCTCTCTAGAATCAATTGGCTTAGCTCCTGCGATGTTGTGTTTGCAAACTCGTACTTTTCGAGTTGGGTAGAGTTCTACCAAATGTTTTGTTGTAGCTACGCGCTGAAACGAGGCATCTACTTCCTGTATTTATTTTGACCTGTCTGTCAAATTTGTTTACACCGCCTATTAGGCGGTGTTTTTTTATGTCCAAAGAAAAGTAACAACAAGTTTATCAATAGCTATACTAATTAGTCCTTACTATTTTTCACTCTACTCACAAAATCTAACCTTCGCTTACTTAAACAATCATACGCATACAAAGATACGCACCTAGCTGTATATCTCAGTAAAAATGCGAATGCTAACGCTGCAACCTAAAAATAGATGTATAACATCAGCTTGTTTGTAAACAAAAGACCATACGAGCAACACAGTGAAATAACGGTATCGATTACAGAATAACAATCAACCGATAAATAAAAAACCGCTTACTTTTCAGTAAGCGGCTTTCTGTATCTGTTACAACCTAAGTCGTGCTCTAAGCTAACAGACTATGGGCGGTACACCTTAACGTTCTTGAAACCCTGCTCTTGCAGGTAAAGCGCTTGCAGACGGCTCATAACACCACGGTCACAGTACAATAGGTACTCTTTGCCTTGGTCTAGGTCACCAAATTGCGTCGCTAGCTTGTAGAAAGGTAGGTGTTTTACATCAATGCCATCGACTTCTAATGGACTATCTTCTTCTTCATCTGGGCTACGGATATCAAGAACGATAGCGTGCTCAGCAACAGCTTGAACCTGTTCCACTTCTGGAGCTTGCTCTTGGCTCTCTTTCTCAATATCACGGATATCCATAACACGAGCGTTCTCAATCACTTGCTCTAGCACTTCAAAGTTAAACTTAGCTTCTTCTGCTGCAAGTTTACCTTTCTTAGCTTTCACTGTTGGCTTCTTAGAGATAACACCACAGTATTCAGGCATTACTTTCGCAAAGTCTTCGGTGCCTATCTCGCGCGCAAGATCGATGATGTCTTCTTTGTCCCAGTTGATAAGTGGACGAAGGATCAGCGTGTCTGTTACGTTATCGATATGACGCAGGTTAGTTAGAGTTTGGCTGGATACTTGACCTAGTGCTTCACCAGTAACCAATGCTTCGATCTTGAACTTGTCTGCAACCATGCCACCAGCACGCATGAACATACGCTTAAGCACTACTCCCATTTGGCCGTCTTCTACGTTCTCAAGGATCTCAGCAACCACCGGTTCGAAATCAACAGAGATGAACTTCACTTTTGCCGAAGAACCGTACTTGTTCCATAGGTAGTGAGCCACCTGCTTAACGCCAATCTCGTGCGCAGGACCGCCAAGGTTGAAGAAACAGTAGTGAACTTTAGAACCACGTTTGATGTGTAGATAGCTTGATACGCCAGAGTCAAAACCACCAGAGATCAAGCTCAGTAGGTCTTCTTGAGTACCTAGAGGGAAACCACCAAGGCCTTTGTGACGCGCTAGCACTTGGTTCAGTTTGTCATTAGCCACTTCAACTTTAACCGTTACTTCTGGATCTTTCAGCTTAACACTTGCCGACTCAACCGCTTGATTCAGACCGCCACCTACGTAGCGCTCAAGCTCGATAGACGTGAACTCATGCTTACCACGACGCTTAGCACGAACAGAGAACGTTTTACCTTCAATGTCAGCACGGCTGCGCTCTAAAACTTGCTCATAAATATCGTGCAAGTCTTTGAAGTCTGACTGTTGTACTTCTAAAGAGTGGTGAATACCTGGAGTGTGAGTCAGAGCCTCTAACACTTCTGTATAGTACTTATCACTCCCAGACGTCACTTCGATATGGTCACGACGGTTAAATACCGCAACACCTTCACAGCGACGCTGAATAACGTTACGAATGTTGCACTCTAGAATCCTTGTGAAGCGCTTACGCACCGATTCACTTTTTACAAAAATTTCCGGATGGGGCTTAACAATAAATTTCATAGTACGTTCACAACATTAATGTTCAAAATTTTAAAAGGCTCTTCGCCAAGTAAATTGGAGAATTTACGCAGCACTTGAAGCAAGAGTAGATCATATCTAAATCTAAGGGCGCGAATTATACATGAGAAAGTGAAACAAGGAAAAGAGTGCTTGCTTTGGCACCAGTAATAAATACACACCCTATTAAAAATAGCATGCTTACTCACAGTCGGCATTCTTATAGATAGATGGGTAGATAAACCAACACTCATCACGTAAATAAAAAGCCCAACCTCATCATAAGGTTGGGCTTTCTGGTTGGTTTAATAAGTCAGCTTAGCTCGTAGCTAGGTACTATTCAGAAATCACTGGGACCTCATCGCTGTAAAGTGGCTCACCTTGCATGATACTGATCTCGACGCGACGGTTCAGGCTACGCTGCCATTCAGTATCGTTCGGCTCTACAGGCTCAGTATCCGCCATACCACGTACTCTCAATCGTTGATGAGAGAATCCGCGCACCTTCTCCATCTCTTGAGCAACAGATACTGCTCTCTGAGAGGACAGATCCCAATTCGAACGATACAGTTCAGAATCAAGACGTTGGTTATCAGTATGCCCAGAGATTCGAACAATGCCCGGAACATCTTTCACTAATTCAGCCACCTGTCTCACCAAAGGTCGGAACTTAGGCTGTAAGAAAGCAGAACCCGATGGGAATGCACCCTTCTCACGAATTCGAATCACAATCTGCTGACCAAGATTTTCTACCTCAATCGCGCCTTGATCGATTTCTCGTTCCAGCGCCTTCTTGATGCTTTCCATCAAGGTTTCCATCTCTTGCGATTGATCTTCGGCTTGCTGTTGCTGTTGGTCTGACTCAGAGTTTTGGTTGTCGTGAGTCGATACCTCTGGCGACTTGCCTCCGGTCATCTTGCCTTGGTCACGCATGGTACCACCAGCGCGCTCAGATTCATCTTCATGAAATTCCAACGTCTGCTGAGTGATATCTATCGTTTGCTGCATGATCACATCAATCGGTGTTGGTTCTGGACGACCAGGGCGAAACTCTTGTGCAATGATGCTGGTCCCTTTCGGGATATCTTTTACTTCCAAACGATTCTGTACACCAAATGCGAACTTCATCGAGCCAGCGATCTGCTTAAATTTCAGTACATCCATCTCAGAGAATGAGAGCAGAAGTACGAAAAAACACATCAGCAGTGACATCAAGTCAGCAAATGTTCCCATCCATTGAGGTAAACCCGGAGGAGGACATTTACATGGATTCTCTTCATCCATCTTCAACTCCTCTTACGCAGGTTCACCATCAATCGTACGCTTACCTTCATTCAGGTAACTCTTCAGGTAACCATCAATAACTCTTGGGTTTTGACCATCTTGAATAGCCAACACACCGTCCATAACCAGGCGGCGGTTTAATGTCTCTTGGTCACGACGCAGCGCTAGTTTGTCTGCGATTGGGAAAAACACCATGTTCGATAGAATTGCGCCATACAGCGTAGTTAAGAGTGCAACTGCCATCGCAGGGCCGATCGCTTTAGGGTCATCCATGTTCGAAAGCATGGCAACCAAACCAACCAAGGTGCCGATCATCCCCATCGCAGGTGAAACATCACCAAATGCAGAGAACACCTTCGCGCCTTGCTCGTGACGTTCTGTTGTAAGCGCAATGTCTTTTTGCAATGCTGCTCGCACTACATCACCATCATGGCCATCAACCAACAGGTCGATGCCCTTTTGCATAAAGCTGTTGCTAATTTCCATCTCTTCCAGAGCTAAGAAACCACCTTTACGTGCTGCGTCCGCCATTTCAACAATCTTAGCGATAAGATCTTCAGGCTCATCAGCTTTAAACATAAATGCTTTGCCGGCAATTTTAGCCGCGCCAAAGAACTGTCCCATGGTGAACTTCATTAGAACAACAAACGTTGAACCACCAACCACGATCAAAATGGATGTCGTGTCATAGAACATCCCAAGGCTTCCACCAAGGATCATTGCCATGATTACAAAGGCAAATCCACCAATCAAACCTATTAGGGTTGCTAAATCCACTGAGCACTCCTCATGCTTTTTTGTAGCTCTACGTCGACGATAATCCTTTTATCGGCAAGACTATAAGATCTTTTAGTAAATTCTTGGTCTAAGTATCACACTTTTGCTTTTTGTATCACAACTATTACTCGCTTCCCCCTTCTCGAACAACCATAAACTCGAGAAAGGTAGGGTTATTAAAAGAAAGCGGCTTCAAGCCTCTTAAAAACGAACTTTCTAACAAAATTTATTGGTTACATTTGACCATCTGAACGCCCTAGGGTAACGTTCGTTCATCTTTCCAAACGCAGATTTATTATGGCTACTAAGAAACCTGAAAATATGAGCTTTGAAGCGGCAATCGAAGAGCTCGATGGCTTGGTTGATCAACTAGAAAACGGTGATCTAGCTTTAGATGATGCGCTGAAAAAATTCGAACGAGGCATCTCCCTCGCTCGTGCAGGTCAAAGTAAACTAAACGATGCAGAACAACGTGTTAGCATCCTATTGCAAGATGACGAAAATGCAGAACTGAGTGACTTTAACCCACAACCAGAATAACGAATTGTATGAGATCCCCTATGATCGAGACTTTATTGTCTTATCAAGCACGTAATAACGAGCAACTGAACCTTTGGCTTGACCGCCTGCCACACCAAAATCAGAGTCTGATCAACGCAATGCGTTATGGGTTGCTTTTAGGCGGCAAACGCGCGCGTCCATTTCTTGTCTATATTACAGGGGAAATGCTCGGCTGCACCGCGGAAGAACTTGATACTCCAGCTTCTGCAGTCGAATGTATTCATGCCTACTCTCTGATTCATGATGACCTTCCAGCAATGGACGACGATGAACTGCGTCGCGGCCACCAGACTTGTCACATCAAATTCGATGAAGCGACGGCTATTTTAACAGGCGACGCACTACAAACTCTCGCATTTACTATACTTGCAGAAGGCACATTAAGTGCTGATGGGGAAAGCAACCGCGTTCGAATGATTCAACGCCTAGCTGAAGCCTCTGGGGCTCAAGGTATGTGTATCGGTCAGGCACTCGATATCGAAGCTGAAAACCGTGCAGTGACGCTTGAAGAGCTGGAAGAAGTTCACCGCAATAAAACTGGAGCTCTTATGAAGAGTGCAATCCGTTTAGGTGCGCTAGCTGCAGGTGAAAAAGCGTTCGAGGTACTGCCTCTGTTAGATAAATACGCAGATGCCATCGGGTTAGCCTTCCAAGTTCAAGATGATATCTTGGATGTCATTGGCGACACCGAAACGTTGGGTAAACCACAGGGCTCTGACCAAGATTTGAACAAAAGCACCTACCCTTCTTTGCTAGGTTTAGAGGGCGCTCAAGAAAAAGCGCAATCTCTACTGCAGGAAGCGCTTCAAGCTTTGGCCGCGATCCCATACAATACCCAGTTACTCGAAGAGTTCGCCCGATACGTCATCGAGCGCAAGAACTAAGACAATAAGCGCGCATTACCTATGACTCTTGATATATCAAAATACCCAACTCTTGCTTTGGCTGATAAGCCAGAGGATTTGCGTCTCCTCCCAAAAGAGACGCTAACACAGCTTTGTGATGAATTACGCACCTATCTTCTTAACTCAGTGAGTCAATCAAGTGGTCACTTAGCGTCAGGCTTAGGTACGGTAGAACTCACCGTAGCTCTGCACTATGTGTACAACACGCCTTTTGACCAATTGATTTGGGATGTTGGCCATCAAGCATACCCGCACAAAATCCTGACAGGTCGCCGTGACCGCTTGTCGACTATCCGCCAAAAAGATGGACTGCACCCATTCCCATGGCGTGAAGAGAGCGAGTACGACACACTTTCTGTTGGTCACTCTTCAACATCGATCAGTGCCGCACTCGGCATGGCGATCAGCGCCAAAAAAGAAGGCAAGAACCGCAAAGTTGTGAGTGTGATTGGTGACGGTGCGATTACTGCTGGTATGGCATTTGAAGCCATGAACCACGCAGGCGATGTCCACAATGACATGTTGGTTATCCTAAACGATAACGAGATGTCGATTTCTGAAAACGTAGGTGCGCTTAATAACCACCTTGCTCAAGTTCTTTCTGGCAGTCTTTACACGTCTATTCGTGAGGGCGGCAAGAAAGTGCTATCTGGCGTTCCGCCAATTAAAGAGCTAGTTCGTCGTACAGAAGAACACCTAAAAGGCATGGTTGTTCCTGGCACCATGTTCGAAGAGCTAGGCTTCAATTACATTGGCCCAGTAGACGGCCACGATGTAAACGAGCTGATTAAAACGCTTAAGAACATGAGAGATCTAAAAGGTCCTCAGTTCCTGCATATCATGACCAAGAAAGGCAAAGGCTACGAGCCAGCGGAGAAAGATCCAATTGGTTACCACGGCGTACCTAAATTCGATCCTGCACACTCAAGCTTACCTAAGAGCACCAGCTCTAAGCCAACTTTCTCAAAGGTTTTTGGTGACTTCCTGTGTGATATGGCAGCGCAAGATCCTAAGCTAATGGCGATAACGCCAGCCATGCGTGAAGGTTCTGGCATGGTGCGTTTCTCGAAGGAGTACCCAGATCAATACTTCGATGTAGCGATTGCTGAGCAGCACGCCGTGACGCTAGCAACGGGTATGGCGATTGCGGGTGATAAGCCGATTGTGGCTATTTACTCGACCTTCCTACAACGCGGCTACGATCAACTTATCCACGATGTCGCTATCATGGATCTACCGGTTATGTTCGCCATTGACCGTGCAGGTCTTGTGGGTGCTGATGGTCAGACACACCAAGGTGCGTTCGACTTAAGCTTCATGCGCTGCATTCCAAACATGGTGATCATGGCACCAAGCGACGAAAACGAATGTCGCCAAATGCTTTACACTGGCCACCAGCACAATGGACCAAGTGCAGTTCGTTACCCTCGTGGTAATGGCATGGGCACAGAAATCCAAAGTGAGTTTACTGCAATTGAGGTTGGTAAAGGCCGTATCGTTCGTGAAAGCTCACAAGCAAAAGATGGTGCTAAGGTTGCTATCCTGAGCTTTGGTACTTTCCTAGAAAATGCACTTCAAGCTGCTGACGCTATCGATGCTACCGTTGCAGACATGCGCTTCGTTAAGCCGCTAGATGAAGCTCTAATCAAACAACTTGTCGCTGACCACGATGTACTGGTGACTATCGAAGAGAATGCGATTACCGGTGGTGCAGGTGCAGGTGTGATCGAATTCTTGATGCAAGAGAAACTGCTAATACCTGTACTGAACCTTGGCCTACCAGACAAGTTCATTGCTCAGGGCACTCAAGGTGAGCTACATGAAGAACTAGGCTTAGACGCGAAAGGTATTGAGAAGTCTATCTCTGACTACCTTGCTAAATAGCTTTCAGTAGCGAGCTGCACAAGCAACAAAAACAAAAAAGGTTGGCCCAAGAGCCAACCTTTTTAGTATCAGCTAACTCATTAGATAGCCACTGTTTAAGTCAGTTGTTGCAGCAAATTAGCAGCACGGCTTAAGAACAGGTGCGTCATAGTTCTCAGGTTCGTCAGAGTAGATAGCAACATTGAAGTTCTCAACTAAACCTGTTTCATCAACGCACTGCTCTTGGAAGAACTGTTGAATTTCACGACGTTGGCAATGCGCTTCAAACGCTTCGTTATCCGCCCAGATTTCGTTGAAAGCGATCGGGAAGCTCTGACCTTCCGCAAACGGGCTCTGGATATGACGAGTTACTGTGTATTGAATACAGCCATCTTCACGCAGAGTGTTTGGCTCTAGTGCTTTTAAAACCTCAAACAGCTCGTTCAGTTTGCCTTCCTTCGGTTGAAATTGAGCAATACAGTAAACTTTCTTAGACATTTTAATTCCTTGTGTTATTTAATCTTTGCTTACGCTAACCAACCTGCAAAATGGGCCACAGCATACAGTGAAATCGCCGCCATAATACCAGCCACAATATCATCAATCATAATGCCTAAACCGCCATGAACTCGGGCATCTAACCAGCCAATCGGCCACGGTTTTACCATGTCAAAGAAGCGGAATAGAACAAAGCCAGTCAGTAGCCATTTCCAATCATCGGCAGGAATGCTCAACATTGGTACTAGGCTCATGGTGATCCAAAAGCCCGCAAACTCATCCCACACGATAGAACCATGATCGTGAACACCCATATCATCAGACGTCACTTGGCAGATTTTGATACCAATAATGCAACTTACCACGACCACCGCCACATAAGCTGGGAAAGGAAATTGAACCAATAACAGGTACAACGGAATCGATGCAAGTGTCCCCATGGTTCCAGGAATAATAGGCGATAAGCCACTGCCAAAGCCCGTTGCTAGTAAGTGCCAAGGGTTCTTAAGAGAGATTGCAGATAGTGGGTTTGTCATCAATTAACCTTAAAGTGATCGTAACCTGTTAAGCTCCAACTTAACGGTTCACCATTATTGTGTAGGTCAAAGTATTCTACAGGTCTTATTTGACCAATACAGGTGACTTTTGTTCCAGTGTGTGACAAAGCACTTTCCAATGAACCTTTATTCTCTTCTGGCACGGTAAAGCAAAGCTCATACTCTTCACCACTGGTCAGCGCATACTGCTGCGCCGTAGCGATATCTAGGGCAAACTGGCGTAATTCAGGGGAAATAGGTAAGGTACTCACGTCGATGCTTGCACCAACCTCTGAGCGCTTAAGAATGTGTTTCAAATCCGAGATGACACCATCTGAGATATCAATTGCCGATGAAGCAAGATTGACAAGCGCTTGGCCAGCTAACACTCGAGGAGAACTGATGTAGTGTCTCTCTTCAAGCTCTTTCGCATAAGGCTTAGATTGGTTTGCTGTTGGATCTAATAGAACCTCTAGACCTGCCTTGCTGTCGCCCAGATTGCCTGTCACATAAATCCAGTCTCCAACCTTGGCACCGTCTCTACGTAGGGCTTTCCCTTCTGGTACAAAGCCTTGCACTGTCAATGTCAGGCTTAGTGGCCCTTTCGTGGTATCGCCACCAATTAACTGAATACCAAAGTAATCCGCTAGTTTGAAGAAAGAGTCACAGAACGGCGCTAACCAAGCTTCATCCGCTTCTGGCATGGTTAAGGCAAAAGAGACCCACGCGGGCGTGGCGCCCATAGCAGCCAGGTCACTGATGTTTGAAGCCAACGCTTTGTGCGCGACCCAAGCCGGATTTGCTTCTGCTAGAAAATGAGTGCCCGCGACTAAGGTATCGGTGCTGATCGCGATCTCAACATTACTTGGGGCTTTCACCAAAGCGCAGTCATCACCGGCGGCGAGGTGTACGTCTTTACGTTGAGGCTGCCGGTTGACGAAATATTTATCGATTAGGTTGAATTCACCAGACATCACATGCCCTATCTTTGAAATTTACTTACAAAAAAGGCCAGCATGAAAGCTGACCTTTATATTCAATATACGTAGAGATTACTTCTTACGTACGTGTGGCGCTGCTTTATCAAGCACACCATTCACAAACTTATGGCTGTCTTCTGCTGCAAATACTTTCGCAAGCTCGATAGCTTCGTTGATAACCACTTTGTATGGTACATCTTCGCGACGAGTCATCTCGTACATAGCTAAACGTAGAAGAGCAAGTTCCATTAAGTCCAGATCTTGCATAGGGCGAGATACGAATGGACGAAGCTTGCTATCAAGTTCCATGTGGCTAAGAGCAACACCAGTTAGTAGGTCGCGGAAGTATGCAACGTCTGTTTCTGGCATAGCAAGTGCAGGTTCTGCAGCATGATTTTCTTCTTCATCATACTTACCACCAGATAAAAACTGTTCTTCAACGGTAGCAATATTTTCTTTAGTAATTTGCCAAGAATAAATTGCTTGTAGAGCAAATTGACGTGCGTTACGACGTGCGGCTGGTTTCACACTGGCCCCCATTAGGAATCGATTTCAGAAAGAACGTTGATCATCTCAAGTGCGCTTAGTGCAGCTTCTGCACCTTTATTACCAGCCTTGGTTCCTGCGCGTTCAATAGCTTGATCGATGGTATCAACAGTTAGTACGCCGAATGCTACTGGAAGAGAGTATTCCAGAGACACTTGCGCCAAACCTTTATTACATTCACTACAAACATAGTCAAAATGAGGCGTACCGCCACGAATTACTGTACCAAGAGATACAATCGCGTCGAACTTACCCGTTTTTGCAACTCGCTGCGCTACAAGTGGAAGTTCTACTGCACCAGGACAACGAACAACAGTAATGTTGTCTTCGCTTACTTGTCCGTGACGTTTTAAAGTATCGATTGCACCAGAAAGTAAACTTTCGTTAATAAAACTGTTGAAACGAGCAATAACGATAGCAATTTTTGCATTTGGCGCTGGGAAGCCACCCTCGATCACTTTCATAAGCCTTCCTTTAACTGTTTTCATCAAGTGAGAATCGCCGGATTCTAGCATAAAACTGTGAGCAATATCTAATGCTAATTTAGAAGAACAGACACCGGAGATGTAAAGATGATAACCAAGCCTCGCTCCCAACCATTTGGGAACAACAAGCCGCTAAGCGCCAACGTTTGACAGGACATAAGTCAGACGCAGCGGCTCGGCTCTTTTCGTCCTATTTCGAACCAAAAGAGCCACTCACATCATCATAAGTTTATGTTGCTATAAACCAGTATGTAAGTAGTTACTCACAAACGTATTCAACAACGTTAAGACCAAAACCACCAAGAGCGTGGTAACGCTTGGTGCTTGAAGACAATAGGCGCATATCATGAACACCTAGGTCTTGTAGAATTTGAGAGCCGACACCAACGCGACGAGAAGTACCTTGCTTCTTAGCCATGGTTGGTTGCTCGTTCTTATCTTGAGCTTCGAATGTCTTAACTTTGTGAATCAAAGAATCAGACGACTCTTCGTTGCCCAGAATAACCAACACGCCACCTTCGTCACCAATGCGCTTCATCGCCTTATCAAGCGACCAGCTACGCTCGGTACCACGATCAGAGTGAAGCAGGTCGGTGAAGGTATCATGTAGGTGAACACGAACCAGTGGCGCTTCGCACGTTAGGTCACCTTTTTGCATTGCGTAATGGATTTGATTATCGATAGTGTCACGGTAAGTCACAAGCTCAAAGTCACCGAACTCAGTCGGTAGATGACACTGTGCAACACGCTCAATCGTGGTTTCTGTGTTGTTACGGTATTCGATCAAGTCAGCAATCGTGCCTAGCTTGATGTCGTGCTTTTCAGCGAACACTTCAAGATCAGGGCGACGAGCCATGGTGCCGTCGTCATTTAGAATCTCAACGATAACCGATGCAGGCTCACAACCCGCTAGGCGTGCTAAATCACAACCCGCTTCAGTGTGACCAGCACGAGTTAGAACACCGCCTTCTTGTGCTGTTAGTGGGAAGATGTGACCAGGTTGAACAAGGTCAGCCGCTTTTGCATCTTTCGCAACGGCTGCTTGAACCGTCACTGCGCGATCAGAGGCAGAAATCCCCGTGGTTACCCCCTCTGCCGCTTCAATCGAAACGGTAAAATTAGTGGTGTACTGTGCGTTGTTATCTTGAACCATAGGCGCTAGCCCCATGCGGCTTGAACGCTCTTTAGTCAAGGTTAAGCAGATTAAGCCACGGCCGTACATTGCCATGAAGTTAATCGCTTCTGGCGTCACATGTTCTGCTGCCATGATCAGATCACCTTCATTTTCGCGATCTTCATCATCCATCAGGATAACCATTTTTCCTAGGCGAATGTCTTCAATAATTTCTTGAGGAGTACTAATTGGCATTGTTCTATATCCTTTGAAATGGTTCTGCTTCCTAGAACCGACACTATTTAAACCTGATGATATTGCTTCGCTCTACAAAGTGACGCTAAATGCACTTTGCCTCTACGATTAGGCAAAACCATTCTGTTGTAAGAATTCCATCGTCAATCGAGATTCAGGTTCAGACTCTTTCTGCTGACCTTGCAGTAGGCGCTCCATGTAGCGCGCTAACACGTCGACTTCTAGATTCACTTTACGACCAACATGGAATTGATCGATGGTGGTTTCTGAAGAAGTATGAGGGACAATCGTCAGCTTAAATGTATTCTTACGTAAATCATTCACAGTAAGACTAATACCGTCGACGGTAATCGAGCCTTTTTGAGCAACATACTTTGAGATTTCAGCGGGCATTTCGACCCAGAACTCAATCGCACGGCCTACTTGGTTGCGCTCAACAATCTCACCCACGCCATCCACGTGACCCGATACGATATGACCACCGAAACGTGTCGTCGGTAGCATCGCTTTCTCTAGATTCACTTTGTCACCCGCTTGGTAATCAACAAAACCCGTTTTTTTCAGGGTCTCAAGTGACAAGTCTGCACTGTAGCTGTGGTCGTTAAATTCGACGACCGTCAAACACACACCATTGGTAGCAATACTATCACCTAACTGAACGTCGGCCATATCAAGCTTACCTACGTTAACCGTTACGGTAATGTCTTCTCCGCGGGGAGTAATTGCACTCAATGTGCCTACGGCTTCTACAATTCCTGTAAACATTTTAAAACTCTTTTTGTTGTCAACAACATGTATCTAGGGCGCGGATTTATTTCCACTATCATTTCGTTACTGTCGGTTTAGTAATACGGGTTTCGCTACGATGCGAATATCCACACCAACTTTTCGAACATCTTTAATTTCTAGATCAATAACATCAGACATCGAAGTGAGCCCTAACGCGCCCATCAAACCTCTTCCGTCACTACCCATAAGTTTAGGAGCTAAATAAAGGATTAGCTCATCCACCAACTGTGCTTCAACCAAGCTTTTCGCCAATGTTGCACCCGCTTCGACCCAAATATGGTCGATATGATTGGCAGGTAATTGGCGCATCAGATCATGTAAATCTAACTGACCTGTCTCCGTCGTGCCCACCTCAATGTCAGCGGACGCCTCTGCGACTCTTAATATGGGTGTTGCCAATTGATATAACTTGAGCTCAGGGCGCAGTTCATTTTGACGATCAAGAATCACGCGAACAGGCTGACGCACGTCAGCTTCAGCGTAATGAGCCTGTACGCTACTTGGTAATTCAGCCCAGCGAACATTAAGTGAAGCGTTATCATCAATCACCGTTTGGCTAGTTGATAATACAGCGCCCGCCTTTGCTCGATAATTTTGAACATCACGACGTGCTGCTGGCGATGTGATCCACTGGCTCTGACCATTTGCTAGTGCCGTTTGCCCATCGAGACTGGCTGCCATCTTAAGCTGAACAAAAGGCATGCCTGTTTGCATACGCTTAATAAATGCTGGGTTCAAGTCTAAAGCATCTTGCTCCAGTAAGCCGATTTCAACCTCAATGCCAGCATCACGCAGCATTTTGATGCCACGTCCAGCGACTTTAGGGTTTGGATCCTGCATCGCGCAAATGACTTTAGCCACTTGAGCTTTGATCAAGCTCTCGGCACACGGTGGTGTACGACCATAATGAGAACAAGGCTCTAGTGTGACATAAACCGTCGCACCTTTTGCCTTATCACCCGCCATTCGCATAGCATGCACTTCAGCGTGAGGTTCACCCGCTTTGGCATGAAAGCCTTCACCAACAATTTGTCGATCGGTTTGTACAATCACACAACCGACATTTGGATTTGGCGCAGTGGTGTAAATGCCGCGTTTCGCTAAATGGATAGCACGCGACATCATTTGAAAATCTAGGGGAGAAAAGTTAGACATGACTGAGGGATTAATCCTCTAATTTAGCGATTTCTTCGCCAAACTCTCGAATGTCTTCAAAGCTGCGGTAAACAGAAGCAAAACGGATGTACGCGACTTTGTCTAACTCTTTTAATTGGCTCATGACTAGGTTACCAATCATTTCGCTTGGCACTTCACGCTCACCTGTTGCACGGAGTTGTGACTTAATATTACTGATAGCAAGTTCGATCGCATCAGCACTCACAGGGCGTTTTTCCAGAGCACGTTGCACACCACCAACCATTTTATCTTCGTTAAACGGTTCGCGGTTTCCATTCGACTTAATGACTTTCGGCATCACGAGTTCTGCCGATTCGAACGTAGTGAAACGCTCGCTACATGCAAGGCATTGACGGCGACGACGAACCTGATGGCCATCAGCAACCAGTCTTGAATCGATTACTTTAGTGTCGTTCTCTGAACAAAAAGGACAATGCATATCACCTCCAAATAATTGAATGTCAGTGTAACGGAATTGCCAAACGTTAGGAAAGAAAAAGGGCCAATTAAGGCCCTTTTGTGTGCTGATTCGTTGATTATTGCCACGCGATAGCAATTTTTAAAATGAGCTGCAGAGTAAAGCTAACGAGAAACGTTAACCGCGAACGAGATAATTCGCTTTACCCACCCATTTGTAGCTGGTCAGCTCTTCTAAGCCCATAGGACCACGAGCGTGCAGTTTCTGAGTAGAGACTGCCACTTCTGCGCCTAAACCAAACTGTGCGCCATCAGTAAAGCGAGTTGATGCATTCACGTACACTGCTGCTGAGCCTACCGAGTTAATAAAACGCTCAGAGCTTTCTAAACTATTGGTCATGATCGCATCTGAATGGCTCGCGTTATGCACGTGCATGTGGTCAATCGCTTCTGCAACATCTGCAACCACTTTTACGCCAAGTGTGTAGCTTAGCCATTCGGTGTCAAAGTCATCTTCACCTGCATCACGCACGTCAGTAAAGTCAGCAAGAAGTGCCTTCGCGCTTGAGTCAGCTACTAATGTCACTTTATCCGCTAGACGTGTTTTAAGCTTGCTAAGGAACTCCTCAGCTACCGCTTCATGAACAAGCAAAGTATCTAGTGAGTTACATGCTGATGGGCGTTGTACTTTCGAGTTTTCAACCACATCAACAGACTTCTCAAGATCCGCGCTCTCATCAACGAAAATATGGCTGATACCAAAACCACCAATGATAACCGGAATAGTGCTGTTCTCTTTACACATCTTGTGTAGACCAGCGCCACCACGAGGAATGATCATATCTACGTAGTCATCTAGCTTAAGCAACTGAGAAACCAACTCACGATCTGGCTTTTCAATGTATTGAACAGAAGCAGCAGGCAGCTCCGCTCTCTCCAGTGCAGATTGGATAACTTTTACCAGTTCCATGTTCGAGAAGAAGGTCTCTTTACCACCACGCAAGATGCTTGCGTTCCCCGTTTTCAAACACAGTGCCGCGATATCAATCGTTACGTTCGGGCGTGCTTCATAGATAACACCAACAACACCAAGCGGTACACGACGGCGAGACAGTGACATACCGTTTTCCAGTACTTTACTGTCGATTTCGCTGCCCACAGGATCGTTCAGGCTAATAACGTTACGAACGTCGTTAGCGATGCCAGTTAAGCGTTCTTCATTCAAAAGTAGGCGGTCAAGCAGTGCGTCCGTTAGACCCGCTTCGCGACCCAGTTCGATGTCTTTCGTGTTCGCTTCTAAGATAGCGGCTGCGTTTGCTTCTAACTCATCGGCAATGAGCGCCAATGCCTTGTTCTTTTGCGCCGTTGATGCGGTCGCTAGGTGAAAAGCAGCATCTTTTGCTGCGATACCCATGTTAGTTAAATCCACGTTTAACTCTCCCTAAATTCTGTCTACTTTTGGATGAAAAAGGCGATGCGTACTACCTGGAACTAGTGCAAAAACTAGATGCGCCGTTCATCGCCTTGTCATCTCGAACTATTCTTAGATAATGACAAGGTCGTCACGATGAATGACTTCTGACCCGTAATCGTAACCAAGGATGTCGCCAATATCTTTACTGTGCTTGCCTGCTATTTTTGCAAGGTCTTGGCTTGAGTAGCTAGCGATACCACGCGCTACTACTTTGCCTTTGCTGTCTGTGACTTGGGTAACTTCACCACGAGAGAACTCGCCTTTAACTCGAACCACCCCTTTTGCCAACAAGCTACTGCCTTTGGTGTTAACGGCATTCACCGCACCATCGTCAACCACGATGTCACCAGCAGAAGCTGGGCCAGCTAAAATCCAACGCTTACGGTTTTCAAGCGCCTCAGCTAACGGCAAGAAACGAGTGCCTTGAGGATTCTCACTCAAAGCGTCAAAAACCACATTTTCAGCACTGCCTGCTGCAATGATAACTTCAATACCAGCACGACGAGCGATGTCCGCCGCCTGCAGTTTTGTCGCCATACCACCGGTACCTAAAGTCGTGCCACTACCGCCTGCAATCTTACGCAGCGTGTCATCAATGGTTTTTACTTCTTTGATGAGCTCTGCATTTGGATCTTTGCGAGGGTCTGCAGTAAATAGACCTTTTTGGTCTGTCAGTAGCAAAAGCTTATCAGCGCCACATAGAATACCAACCAGTGCCGACAAGTTATCGTTGTCGCCTACTTTGATTTCGTTGGTCGCTACTGCATCGTTTTCATTCACGACAGGAATAATATCGTGTTCAACGAGTGCGTTGATCGTGTCACGAGCATTCAGAAAACGCTCACGGTCATCGAGATCAGCACGAGTCAGTAGCATCTGGCCGATTTTAAGGCCATAGATAGCGAATAAAGACTCCCACACTTGAATCAACTGACTTTGCCCAACTGCAGCAAGCAACTGTTTGCTCGCCATTGAGTTGGGAAGTGCGGGGTAACCAAGGTGCTCACGTCCTGCTGCAATTGCGCCAGACGAAACCATTACCACAGAGTGGCCTTGTTTTTTTAATTCAGCACATTGACGAACCAGCTCAACCATATGAGCACGGTCTAATGCCAATGTTCCACCAGTTAAGACACTGGTACCCAGTTTAACAACGACAGTTTTACGCTGCGCTGTTGTCCCGCTTTGATGATTCGTTGTCATGAAGTCTTTTATGGATAAAACAAATAAGAGGTGATGTTTTAGCAATCAACAGGGGAATTCACAAGCAGAAAAGGTGCGAAATCGCACCTTTTTACTTTATATAGGAGAGTAACCTTTAAAATCAGACGAATTCGACAGACTCTTTGTCTAATTGAATGCTGATTTCAAACTTACTTTGAAGTTCATCAACCAGTTTTTGGTGGAAGGCCTCTTGAGTTCTAGTGACCTCAGTAACCGCCTTTTTAGGCAGAGGTAATGAATCCCACTTGCCCTCAATGTTGTATTTACCAATGTTGTACTTCGCCGAATACCCCTCTTCCGACTTGTCCAACTCCATCCACCAGCCCCAGAACTCACGCTCTTCTGGTGATTTTTTATCGTTCACACACACTGATAAGCAATCAAAAATATAGTGACCCTCATCTGATTGCGGCTCCCTCAAGTATGGCCCAATGGCCTTTAATACGTTTAACAAGCGATAATGTGTTGGTTCTTGTGTCACTTCTGACATATTGAATCTCCATTTTCAATGTTAAGAATGACGTTACTCAGACTGCAATACGTTGAAACCACGCAGTTGGATTTATAAATTCCCTCTGAGTATCAGGTACTTAATCTGTACACTTTCATGCTTAACTAATTTAGGAGAAATGTCATCTAAATAATTCATCCTCAAGCCACTTTATCGCTAATTCGAGGGATTGCTCATAACCTTGTGTAATTGATTTCGATTTAATTTTCTTTGCCTTGCCGTAATCACTGTAAATAGCAACCAGTTGATTATCCATTGGCGGGGACACAGGATCGCCCTCTAAGGCCAACGCTAAGATAGGAACACTGGTTTTGCTGTTCGACAACAGGCCTTGCACCTTCAAAGACCACGCCATCAACTGACCAGAAAGACTATTGATATCAACCGCGCCTTTACCTAAACGAGAAGCCAGTACGTCTAAATGCATTTTCGGCATTTGTTTCAACTTGTCTGCATGTACGAAGATATCGTGGATTGGCGCGCCAAGAGAGATACAAGCTTTGATCTTCTGTTGCTCGATAAACGATAACCTCACCATCGCATTGCCGCCAAAACGGAAACCAAACAAACCCACTTTATGGTGATCAACCCATGGAATATTTGGTAGCTCGTTCAATACTGCCTGATGCAAGCACGAAGAGTCTTCGGTTAATGGCCAATGAGAGCTGTGCCCTATCGATGGCATATCGACAGTAAGCATAGCAATGTTTTTTGGCGCCAGGTAATCCCTAAACAAACGCCACATGTCCGTTTGCAAGCTATCTAAGCCTGCGCTCACGATCACAACAGGTTGCGGTTTGTCGGTTTTCGCTAGGTGTAGGTTGGCTTTGATTTTCTTGTTTTTATACGGCACCTCAATCTGCTTAACAATCAGCTTAGTGTGCTTAATCGCTTCAGAATAGGCTGCATTCGCTAACACTTGGGCCTGAGCCGCCAAGTTATCATTCTTTAGGTGCGGATAACCTGCAATACTGAAACATAAAGAGGCTGAGAACAGCTCTTCAGCCACCTCTTCACCGCTTTTTTCGTTGGAGCGGTTCTGATGCAACATGCCCAACTTGGTCCATTCATAAGCCCAGTTACCACTGCGGTATCCCATCACTGTGTCTAGCCACTCATCAGTAGTACGAGAGTTGTTTGAAGACGCGATTCGAGCCAGTACAGCTTCTTGCTCAATAGGATTCACGCCTTGCCATACCCACTGAAGACGTCTTAGGTTTCGGTACCATGACAAGTTTTGCTGTTCACGCTTCTCATCCAATAACGCTTCAGAGCTTGGCATGTATTGTGTCAGCATTGAGGTCTCTTTGGCCTGCTTGTGTTTTACAAACAAGGTTTCCGAAAGGTTCGAGCTCGTTTCTTCTGATTCAGACATTGGGATACTTAATAAGAAATGATTTTCACTAATAATATAAAAAAAAATGACCCTATAAAGGGTCATTTCTCAAAAAACTAAGTTTACACTTATTTTGACTTGCGATTTACTGGCTCAACGTAGCTTAGGCTAGTATCCCAAGGTTGCTCAATCCATGTGTCTTGAGCGATATCAACAATGTACTCGTCTAGTAGGTGAGCGCCTGAAGGCTTAGCACATACAGCGATCAGTTTTGCTTTAGGGTACATTTCGCGAAGCTTACGTGCAGTGTCACCACTATCAACAAGATCTTCAACAATTAGGAAACCTTCGCCGTCACCTTCAGGTGCTTTAACGACAGTCATATCACGTTGGTGATCGTGGTCGTAGCTAGAAATACAAATCGTATCTACGTGACGAATACCCAGTTCACGAGCCAAGATTGCGCCAGGAACCAAACCACCACGGCTTACAGCCCAGATACCTTTCCACTGCTCTGCTGGCATTTGCTTTTCTGCTAGTTGACGGCAGTAAGTCTGCATGTTGTCCCAAGTGATAACGAATTTGTTGCTCATAGTATAAAACCTAATAATTTTTCATGTTATTAGAAGCTATGCCGAACATAGCCTCTTCAGCGTTTAAGCAGAAATCTAGACGATTAAGCGAAAATGTATTTAAGAATAAAGATTACCGACATGATCCACACAGCAGGTGAAACGTCGCGACCTTTACCACTTAGCAGCTTAATTGCAGCGTAAGCGATGAAACCTAGTGAGATACCCTCAGCAATAGAGTACGTCAGCGGCATAAGTAGACATGTTACCACGACTGGTGCTGCTTCCGTAAGGTCACGCCAATCAATGCCAACTAGGCCTGACATCATCAGAATTGCTACATAGAAAAGTGCGCCTGATGTTGCGTACGCCGGAATCATACCTGCAAGTGGCGAGAAGAAAAGAGCAAGAAGGAAAAGTACGCCCACGACAACAGCCGTTAGACCAGTACGACCACCTTCAGCAACACCTGAAACACTCTCTACATAAGAAGTTGTGTTAGATGTACCCAGAAGTGCACCGATAGACGTTGCTGTTGAGTCAGCAAGCAGTGCTTTGTTCAGACGAGGTAGTTTGCCATCTTCTTTGATTAGGTTTGCTTTTGTCGCAACACCTACTAATGTGCCCGCTGTATCGAATAAGTCGACAAATAGGAACGCAAATACAACAGAGATCATACCGATTTCAAATACTGCCGAGAAATCAAGCTGCATGAAAGTCGGAGCAAGGCTTGGTGGTGTAGACATGATGCCGCCGTACTGAACGTCACCAATGATAATGCCAAGAGCTGTAATTGCTAGAATTGCAATCATTACTGCGCCTTTCACACCACGGTGTACAAGAGCAATAGTGAGGAAGAAACCAAGAGCACCAAGGATAGGTGCAATAGCAGTAATATCACCAAGTGATACTTTAGTTGCAGGGTTAGAAACCACAATGCCAGCATTGCTAAGCGCGATAAATGCTAGGAAAAGACCGATACCCGCAGAGATACCTACACGCAAAGACATAGGAATCGAGTTTATGATCCACTCACGGATCTTAAAAATGCTCAAGAAGATGAAGATAACACCCGAAACAAATACTGCCGCTAGAGCAACTTGCCACGTGTAACCCATGCCCATCACAACCGCGTAGGTAAAGAAGGCATTCAGGCCCATACCTGGAGCTTGAGCAATTGGGTAGTTAGCAACAAAGCCCATGATGAAACAACCAATAGCCGCCGCTAAACAGGTTGCTACAAATACAGCGCCGTGGTCCATACCAGCATCAGCTAGGATCATTGGGTTTACAAAAATGATGTAAGCCATTGTTAGGAAGGTTGTTAGACCTGCGATGATTTCAGTGCGCACATTGGTGCCGTTTTCACTGAGTTTGAATAGCTTTTCGAACATTATCGAATCCTATAAGGGTAAAAAGTAAACGGTTGCGTAATCGATTGGCTATGGATTATAAAGTTATCAAATAACAAATTCCAGATAGAATTAAGGCTCTAAATAATATTTATCAGAATGACGTATGAAACCAAGCGATTAAAAATCACATCAAAAAAGAAAAATACACATTAAAAACAATAGACTAAAAACAATTTAATAGTCGTATTTATTTGATTACTTTTTCAACCATCAGTTATTTTCATTAAGAATCTGGCGCTAAATTTGCCAATTCAAACCCACAAGAGTTGTCCGATTTTCAACAGGATCGGTAATAAGCCTCAAATTGATATTTTGCTGTTTGAAAAACAACCGAGCATAGTTAGTAAATAGATGACGAATCACAGCTGGGGATAAAGTAGCAGGCAAAAAAAACGCCACTCAAAACTGAGTGGCGGTAGAATCTGTCAACCAAGAGGGCTGTATGAGAATTCCAATATATAGGGGTGAACAAAACTGTTCGAGTTACATGCTTACGGTATTAGTAACCGAAGCTTGTAGGGTATGCAAAGTTGCTAGTGTAAACAGAGTTGTTAAGCCAGAACATTGCAGATGGTAAACCTTTCATAACTATCACCTTAATAAATCAATAAAAAACGAATTTGATTTCTCGGTTCCTTGGAGGCGATAAACGGACTCATCCTTTGAGCATTTACTCTTCACTTCAGAAGTTGGTTATAAATATACCTCAAAGAAAAAAGATTACAAGTATTCTTTGCTCTATATCACAATTTTAGTCATTTAAGGTTATTTAGCAAACTCAATTCTGTAATTAAATTACAAGGTTAAGTTTAAATAAACGTTTGCTTGTTTCTTCTATAAGCATCAAGGCGCTTAAGTAAGATCAAATGAACAGGATGGTGTTCAAAATTTGAAGGATTTAAGGTTTAGAAGCGCTACTCGTGAAAACGGTCTAGTGGTATGCTGTCGGCATCAAAACAGAGCTATATTTTAGGTTTTTGTTCTATGTCTATACCCACAAAAACTCTAAATATATGGTTATCAAATAAAAAAGGAGTCATCCGTGTCTGAATTCCATTCTGAGATCAGTAAATTATCCCCTGCCCCTCTTTGGCAGTTCTTCGATAAGATTTGCTCAATCCCACACCCTTCAAAGCATGAAGAAGAGCTTGCTCAATACATTATTGCTTGGGCAACAGAGCAAGGCCTAGATGTACGCCGTGATCCAACGGGCAACGTATTCATCAAGAAGCCAGCAACGCCGGGTATGGAAAACAAAAAAGGTGTGGTACTACAAGCTCACATCGATATGGTTCCACAAAAGAACGAAGATACGGTTCACGACTTCACTAAAGACCCAATCCAACCGTACATCGACGGTGAGTGGGTTACTGCAAAAGGCACAACACTTGGCGCAGATAACGGCATGGGTATGGCATCATGCTTAGCGGTTCTTGCATCAAGCGAAATCAAGCACGGCCCTATCGAAGTTCTCCTAACAGTAGACGAAGAAGCAGGTATGACAGGTGCGTTCGGTCTTGAAGCGGGTTGGTTAGAGGGTGACATCCTTCTTAACACCGATTCAGAGCAAGAAGGCGAAGTATACATGGGTTGTGCTGGCGGCATCGACGGCGCAATGACATTTGACGTTGCTCGTACTGCAATCCCAGCAGATTTCGTGACTCGTAAGCTAACGCTTAAAGGTCTTAAAGGCGGCCACTCAGGTTGTGATATTCACACAGGTCGTGCAAACGCGAACAAACTGCTTGCTCGCTTCCTAGCAGGTCACGCGAAAGAGCTAGACCTACGCATCGTAGAATTCAAAGGTGGTAGCCTTCGTAACGCGATCCCTCGTGAAGGTTTCGTTACCGTTGCTGTTCCAGCGGCAAACCAAGAGAAACTGGCTTCGCTATACAACTACTACACAGAGCTACTTTCTACAGAGCTAGGTAAAATAGAAGACAGCATCGTGACTTTCAACGAAGAAGCTTCAGTTGAAATGGGCGCTCTTGCAGCTGCTGACCAAGCTCGCTTCATCGCAGCACTTAACGCGGCGCCAAACGGCGTGATTCGTATGAGTGATGAGATTGAAGGTGTTGTTGAGACATCTCTAAACGTGGGTGTTATCACGACAGAAGAGAACTCAATCACTGTACTTTGCCTAATTCGCTCTCTGATCGACTCTGGTCGTAGCCAAGTTGAAAGCATGCTTCACTCTGTAGCAGAGCTTGCTGGTGCGAGCATCGAATTCTCTGGCGCTTACCCAGGTTGGAAGCCAGACGCAGATTCAGAAATCATGCACATCTTCCGCGACATGTACGAAGGTATCTACGGTCACAAGCCAAACATCATGGTTATCCACGCAGGCCTTGAGTGTGGTCTATTCAAAGAACCTTACCCGAACATGGACATGGTTTCTTTCGGCCCGACAATCAAGTTCCCTCACTCTCCAGATGAGAAAGTGAAGATTGATACGGTTGAGCTATTCTGGAACCAAATGGTTGCGCTGCTAGAAGCAATCCCAGAAAAAGCATAATTCGAGCTATTATGTTTTCGATAGATAGGGTTTCGCGGTAAATACTATTCATCGACACAAAATAAAACAGGTACTCATGAGTACCTGTTTTTGTATCTAAGCTTTGCGATCAGCTAAAACATTAAGCACGTGAAGCTGCGTAGCTCTCTAGCTCATCAATTGAAGTTTGTGCAACCACTTCGCCATCGATGAAGTACGTCACCATCTCGCCATCACGAACACCGATTAGTGTCGCTCGCTAACCAGATTGGTAAGTGATGTCCATTTGGATAGTGTTTTCATCAATCTGCTGCATCTGACCTTTTTCTATCATATTTATATTAGTGATTGGGCCTACATGCGCTTCCGTTAGAGACGGATCTAACTGATGGTTAATATCAATGTAAGTATCAACCTTAGTATCAAAAATATGCGGCGCACCCGTTAGTGGGTTGCTACCTGTCCAGAACTCTAGAGAGTTAAATACTAGGTAGTCTGCTGCAACCGTTAGACCGTATGCCGGTGCCAACAGCAAGTTTAAACCGCCACGTGCATAACGGTTATCAACAGCTTTAAAGTTGAACTTCATTAGGTAACCCGTTACTGCGTTGCTACCAATACAGCCAGATAAAGCAACAGACACCACTGCAAGTGCTACAACTTTGAAATTGTTTTTTTCATTTGCATCCCGATATTTGAAATTGGCCGCCCCCCATGGAATACCGTTCTCGATGCGCCTCCACAAAAAAGTTTTGTCGTTACCGTAAACCGATTGATTCGTACTAAAAATCAACGATTGCTACATTCCGTGTTAACGAATTATCACCATATTGAGAACAACCTAAATGGCAAGACTAAAACCCAATCAACCATTCGAATTACTTGGTTCTACTGTTCAGCCAGGACAGCGAATGGAGATTGAACTGCAAGCAGCTCAGCTTTACACGCACTCTCCACTTTCGATCCCGGTTGAAATCATTCACGGTCACCAAGCAGGTCCAACACTGATGGTAAACGCTGCGATTCACGGTGATGAGTTAAATGGTGTTGAGATTGCACGCCAGCTCACCAATGCGATTGATCCTAAGAAATTGAAAGGGACATTGATTGTCGTGCCGATCGTTAACGTGTTCGGCTTCATCCATAAGTCTCGTTACCTACCAGACCGTCGCGATCTAAACCGTTGCTTCCCAGGTAGTGAGAAAGGCTCGCTAACATCGCGTATCGCTTACACTTTCTTCGAGAACGTGGCTAAGCACTGTGATTTCATTCTGGATCTACACACGGGCGCGATTCACCGTACCAACTTGCCACAAATTCGTGCGAACCTTTCGAACCCAGAGACCATGCGTATCGCAAAAGCGTTCGCGACACCGGTGATCATCGACTCACCTCTACGTGATGGTTCACTGCGAAGCGAAGCGGAAAAGTTGGGTATTCCGGTACTGACGTACGAAGGTGGTGAGGCGCTACGCTTTGATCACCTAGCGATTCGAGCAGGCTACCTTGGCATTCACCAAGTAATGAAAGAAATCGGCATGTTGCGCCCGAACCGTAAGAAGCTGCCAGAACCAGTATTGAGCAAATCCACCAGCTGGATTCGAGCAGAATCAGACGGCATCTTGCGTAACATGGTAAGACTGGGTGAACAAGTTGAAGCAGGACAAACACTTGCTTACATCAGCTCTCCATTAGGTCACCAAGAGAGCCAAGTTATCACGACTAAAGGCGGCATCGTGATTGGCCAACAAACTCTACCTTTGGTGAATGAAGGTGATGCTGTGTTCCACATCGCTTACTTCAAGCAAGACGATGAAGAAGTCGGACAAACCGTAGAAAGCTACATTGAAGAAGTAGCAGAGGACGATTGGTTAACTACGCTAAACAACTGATTAAGGCTTGAGAGAGCGATGTAAAAAGCGAAAAGCCAAAACCGTCGCTCTTAAGCAAAACAGCAACGAACTCCACAAACGAAAAAGCCCCAATATAGGTGACTATATTGGGGCTTTTTTATAGGTCCCTTATCTTAAAATTAAGAGACCTATAAATTAATCGTGCACCGAATTACTCAGTGTCTTCTTGCTCTTCTGCACGAGCTTTAGCGCGTGCTTCACGTGCTTGCTCAGCTTTAAGCTCTTTAGCGTGACGTAGTTCATCGCGCTCTTTACGTTGTTCCGCTTTACGCTCGTTACGTTCAGCTTGGTTTGCGATGAAAGATGCTAGCTCTTTCTCAGCCCACTCTTGTGCAAGCGCTTCTGTTTCGAAACCAGACTCACGCTTAGATACTGTTGTGCTGCGAGACGTTACCTGACGAGTAATCTCTGCACACCAGCCGTTGCGTTTTTCTGTAAGGCGGATATCAAATTTTTTGTTCTTAGACATGTTCTATTTTTTCCTAAGGGAGATCATTAAGGGATCGGTCAACTTTGATAACTCCATCTAAGTGAGCATCTTTTAACACCATCCCTTGGTAAGCGCGATATTAGAGCATAAATCAACGAATATTGCTGCAAATATTTGCAGCGGATCACACTCTAGTGCTGCAAATCGTTTGCGGCTCATTTTTAAGCATTCAACAGCCTCTAATCCCTAACAATTTCAGCCTCATTTCATCGACAACCATGAAATGAACTATGCTCAAACAGAGATCAATGAGTCGTCTAACTCGTTAGCTTGGTAGACGTTAATTATCTCCCCCTACTCCGCCCATAATTAAAATAGCTAAGGAGTTGCTATGGATAGCTTCATCAAAAATTTACCGAAGGTTGAGCTGCACTTACACATTGAGGGCACACTGGAGCCCGAACTGATGTTCGAACTGGCCAAGCGCAATAACGTATCGATTCCCTTTGAGAACCCAGAGCAAGTGCGAGACGCCTATCAATTCCACAATCTGCAGTCTTTTCTCGACATCTATTATCAAGGCGCCAATGTACTGATACATGAACAAGACTTTTACGACCTCACTTGGGCATACCTACTAAAGTGCCAACAAGACAATGTGGTTCACACTGAGATTTTTTTCGACCCGCAAACCCACACTGAGCGAGGTATCATCTTCGACACTATTATCACAGGCATCACTCGTGCACTCGACCAAGCTGCACATGAACTTGGGATAAGCAGCCAACTTATCATGTGTTTTCTGCGCCACCTTGACGAAGACAGCGCGTTCGAGACACTCAAACAGGCTCTGCCTTACAAAGATAAAATCATTGCGGTTGGTTTAGATTCATCGGAACAGGGTAACCCGCCCGAGAAGTTTAAACATGTATTCCAAGAAGCGCTTAACCAAGGCTTTTTGACTGTCGCACATGCCGGAGAAGAAGGCCCAGCGCAAAACATTATTGATGCATTGAGCATGTTAGGTATCACCCGGATCGACCATGGAGTTCACTGTATCGATGATGCAGAACTCGTAGAAAAGTTGGCAGCAAAACGTATTCCACTGACAGTTTGTCCGCTGTCGAATACCAAACTTAAAGTCTTCGATACTATGGAGCAGCACAACATTGTCGAGCTTCTGAGAAAAGGGCTTTGTGTCACCATCAATTCCGATGACCCAGCTTACTTTGGCGGCTACATGAATGACAATTTCCTCGCGGTTGCCAATGCCCACCCAGTCACCCATCAAGAGTTAGCCCAATTCAGTATTAATGCCGTTGAAGCAAGTTTCATCTCCCCTCATGCCAAAGAGGACCTGATTACACAGGTACGTCAATACTTGATAGCTAACACTCAATAAGTTGATAAGCGTTTATTTCAATCAAAAAAGGGAAGCTCAATGCTTCCCTTTATAATCAAGATACTGAAATCAATTTACCCTGGATGACCATCCACTCTTGGCGTAAGTAACATCATTCCGAATTTCCAGATAAACAGACCAAACGCCAGCATCCACAAGCCTGCACTGATGTTTACCATCTCAAGCAAATAACCAGGGAAGAAGGTGACACCTAAGCTACGTACCAGCGCTGCCATAAAAATTGCAGAGAATGCGAGCGCCATGCTTGGCCCTTTATAGATAGCACGGCCAGTGTGTCCCATGGTCACGCGGCTAATCATCGCTAAGATAAGCCCGCTCAAACCACCAATCGCAAACAGGTGCAGCATGTTGTGACTGGCAAATGGATTATCTAACAAGCCACGTAACAGCAAGCTTAGCGGAATACACACATATGCAGCGTGCAGCGACCAAACCAAGGGTTCAGATAAGGTTGTCCAAGGTTTCCAACGGATAAAGCGTACCAGTTGAGCAACACCAGCAAAAACCATTAATCCGCTGCCCACTTGAGCAAAGGCCAAAGGGAAGAAGCTCAAGATAAACAGCCCCACCAAAGGTAGATTTGCTAACCATTCCAACCACACCAATGGCTGCGCTTTTTCAAAGTTAAAGCGACGCGCCGTGAAAAATGGGATTACTCGTCCCCCCATCACCGATAGCAGCAAAGTAAACCACCACAGCATGGCTTGCCATACCGCTGAAGAAGGAAACGGCGGCATCCCCTTGATGGTCGCGTAACTCGCAAAGTTCGCCACAATCGCCAGTACAAACAGCGGGACGAAGAATAGGTTTTTCCACCCTTTCGATTGCACGACTCGAAAACCAATCTCGTAAGCAGAAAAAGCTAAAAACAGCGCTTCAATCGACGAAATTAGCCATAGCGGTGCCGGTGTCCAAAATAGGATGCGAGGTGCCAACCACAAGCCGACTAATACTGCTAATCGATAATGCTTGGTGCCATTGACGCCAGTCCATGTTTGTACGGCCGTCAGTACAAAGCCAACAACAATCGCCATCGAAAACCCAAACAACATCTCATGCACGTGCCACCATAACGCGGGCACCTTTAGAATTTCAGGTTGGCCGTTTTGGAACATGATGACCCAAGCCACAATCGCAATTACGGCATAAACACTGCCTAGAAAGAAGAAAGGTCGAAAGCCTAAACGCAAATAGGCTGGAATCGCGTCTTCCACACTTTTATCTGTGATATTTAACAAACTCGCTCCTAACTCTCAGATAAGCGGCCAAGGTATTACCTAAACCTAAATTTGGTGTGCATCAAGCTTGATGCAATGTGCAGTTCACATTGCATGAAACGCGCCAACAAGATAAAGCCAGTAAAAACAACTACTCACAAGGTTCATTGTCCAATCAAAAAGTCAAAACCACACAACTAAAAGAGTCATAAAGACACATAAGAGTATAAATAGAAAATTACTGACTTTTATGATTGCCCCACATATAGTAAGACTAGACTTAAATGGCAGAACTCAGACAAGGAACGCGATGTATATTTTTGGTTATGGCAGCTTGATCAACTCCTCCTCACGTCAACTTACCAGCCAAACGGGTCAAGCAATCCCAGCGATTGTTCATGGTTTGGTGCGCCATTGGAGTAAGATCGACGACAGTTACGTGTTATCCCCTTTGATCGTCAATCTTGGCGAAGGGCAAGTGAATGGTGTTTTACTTGAAGTCGACGAGATGGCACTTGCTGAGTTTGATCGTCGTGAACGTGGCTATCACCGCGTCGAATTAAAAGCTAATCAGATAGAGAGCCAAACCGAATTCAAAGAAGACCAATCTATTTGGGTTTATGTGAAAGATGAAATCGAGGCGCCTTGTGAAAACAGCCCTATCGTTCAAACCTATGTCGATACAGTCATAGCTGGATGCTTAGAGGTGTCTGAAAGCTTTGCGGCACACTTTGTTAAACACACACAAGGTTGGCACCACCCATTAGAAAATGATCGCCACCAGCCTAAATATGGCAACCTAGCGGGAGTGTCCGAGCACCACCATAGGGTGATTGATCGACTAACTAAAAAAGGAGCCTAGAGGCTCCTTTGAATAATGCAGATTGAGTTCTAACTAAGGACCGAAATGATACTCTACACCAACGTAAAAGCTATCGAAGTCCAAATCGAGCTCGCCACCGCCTTCCACACCAATTTCCAATGAGGATGCACGGTAACCACCAGAAACAACCACACCCGATGTAAATTCGTAACCGGCTTCAACACCGTAGTTAAAGCCAAAGTCACTGTCGTCATCTGAAGTAGTTTGGTTTCCTGTAGAAGGGTTGTTAGATTTCGTTGTTAATTTGAGATCTACCGCTGTCAATTTGAGATCTGCCTTCGTGACTCCTACACCTGCGATCGCACCCAAATAAAAACCTGAACCAGAAAAATAATACTTAGGTTTAACATTAAAGTTGAGTGACTGAGCTTCAATATCAGCTTTTACTTTGTCGAAATCAGGGTTCTGTACCATCCAGAATTTAGTGAAAGTCCCAAAGTGAATGTACTCAAACTCCCAAGCCAGACTTAAGCCATTCGAATATTGATATTCCGTACCAAGTGCAATACCGACACCAGTACTAGAGCCCATCTTAGACGATCCTGCAAACGATTCTGCATCTAACTCTGTCTTGAATACATCAGCTGCAACATACCAATTTTCATTCGCTTGAACTGACGTAGACGCAACAACTGCACCTAAAGCCATTAATGACAGGGCTTTTCTCATTATAATTCCTTATTTACCAATGTTTTATGAAACCTTGAAAGCTCACGAGTATAAGTAAAAAAGCACATTAACCAATATCAGGATTTATAAATTGAGACACAAAACATAAATAACGTGAATGCTTCATTCAAGGTAATTGTGAAACCACTCGAATTTCAGCTGGCATTGTGGTTTGAGAGCCCCCTGTGCTACTGCGATTGCTATCATCGACTCATGTCGGTTCTACGCTTGTGTCATTCAAAAATTCTGCCACCGCCAGTCAGACTCCAAGTCCTAGAAAAAAAGTGGTACATTCGGCTTGGCATGAGCTCTTCCATCGACTGTTTTTTGAACGTCATTAAATCAAACGGGTGAAATCGTACCTTTACAATTAGCCTCTCTTTGCTTTCATTTATAACTTAATCAGCCTCCTCCTCTCAATACGAGCTCGTATTTATCAAAATACGCACTGCCAATCTCGTAGTACTTTTAGCTTAAGCGCTACAAACTGTAAATATAGACAGGAAACCATACCGAACATATCTATTACCCCATTGAAAAAACAACCAATAGCTGTTTATAATCCATTGAATTTAAATAAAATATTTAATTATAATTAGATTCAAAACAACATAAAGTGGTTAAACATTGATTTTACTGACCGCTAATGTATGGCCTTTCGTTTGACTGCGATGGGACTATGCAATCAAGGGATACATTGCCTTTAAACTGAAAAATTTGAAAGCAGCGCAATGTTCCAATTACAGGAAGTGAGTATGGCTACGTTAAAAAATATCGCGCTTGAAGCTAATGTTTCATTAGCTACCGTTTCTCGAGTTCTCAATGAAGATCCAACATTAAGCGTCAAAGCGGAGACCAAAAAGCGTATCTTTGAAATTGCAGATAAGCTAGATTATAAAATCAGTAGCTCGCGTAAAACGGCGACTAACAAAAAGCAGCACCACTTTCTTGCACTGTATAACTACAAACAGGACGCTGAAGTTAAGGACCCTTACTACTTATCAATTCGCCACGGCATCGAAAACCAGTGCGAAAAGATGAATATTGGCCTAATCAACTGTTACGAAAGTAAAATACAGACAAACTCACGCCAAGTTAGCGGTATTTTACTCGTTGGCAGGATGACTAAAGAAGTTATTGAACAAGCAAAGAAACTCACGAGTAACATCTGCTTTGTTAACTATACAGATCACTCAGAACTTTATGACTCCGTTGATATTGACCTCGCCCGCATCAGCAAAGAAATCACCAACTTTTTCATTAACCAAGGTTACGAGCGCATTGGTTTCATTGGCGGGCAATACGACAGTCGCACCCCAGATCTTCGTGAGATAGCCTTTGCAGAATACGGTCATTTGAAGAACGTCGTCAGTGAGCAAGATATCTACCGAGGCGAGTTCTCTAGTTCTTCAGGCTACAATCTGGCGAATCAAATGCTAAAAAGTGGTAACTACCCCAAAGCAATACTTATCGCATCAGACTCAATCGCAATTGGTGTTTTACGTGCCATTCATGAACATGGATTAAGCATTCCAGATGACATCGCGATGATCAGCATCAATGATTGCCCAACAGCTAAGTTTACCTTCCCATCTTTATCAACCGTTCGTATTCATTCTGAATTAATGGGAACTCAAAGTGTTAACTTATTGATTGAAAAATCTCGTGACGCCCGAAGCATACCATTAAGAGTTTACGTGCCGAGCGAGCTCAAGCTACGAGACACGACAAAGTAGCTTATCTTTCATTTAAATAAAAAGGCTGCCAGCTATGGGTGGCCTTGAAACATAGAAACAATGTAAGCAAACGGCAAGCTATCATAGCACTTGGCCTACCATGATCCTTTTACTCTCATTCCTGCACGTTGAGCTCTTATTGCTACTTTTCAGTGGCAGAAATCCGATCGACTCACACCATGAAACATGCGAATAAGTTTCATCACAGAGAGCTAAAATGTGGGCAACACGGGTTTATTCAAAATATCTTTACCCATATTCATAATCCGGACATTAATTTGATATTCGTTTACCCAATAACCACTAAACTATAGTCTCGCCTTCCTTTTTTTGAGAAAACCTAAATGCCTAATGCTGATTCCACCCTAAACAAACGCATGGGAATCGTTGCGCTCACTTGGCCAATTTTTATCGAAGTGCTGCTTCGAACTGCACTAAACACCAGTGATGTATTCATGTTATCTGGATACTCAGACAAAGCCGTGTCTGCCGTTGGTGTTATCTCTCAGATATCCTTTTTCCTAATCATCGTATCGACTATGGTCAGCAGTGGTACTGGTATTCTCATTGCCCAATACAATGGCGCCTCACGCGATACAGAAAGCGCTCAAGTTGGTGTTGCCAGCATCATATTGGCGATTATTACGGGTGTATTGCTGAGTATTTTCGCGGTTCTGGGGGCAGAGTACTTTATTCCGCTCTACCAGCTTGAAGCTCAGGTTGAACAGTACGCACAGGAGTACTTGTTCATCAGTGGTGCCCTCACTTTCAACGTCACGATAGGAGTGGTACTCACCACTATCCTCCGCAGTCATGGTTACTCTAAATCTCCAATGGTCATCAATATGATTGCAGGTGTGATCAATATCTTCGGGAACTACTGCGCGCTCTACCAACCTTTTGGCTTGCCGGTATACGGCGTTCAAGGGGTTGCCATTGCAACCGTGACTAGCCAAGTGATTGGCATGTTTATCTTGATTGGTGTGGTCAGAAGTAAAGGCATAGACCTACCCGTGAAACGGTTTAAATCGATACCGAAATCTATCTATCAGAAGATAATGAAGATTGGCTCGATGAACGCGGGTGAAGTGCTCTCTTACAACATGGCACAAATTAGCATTACCTTTTTTGTCGTTCAGATGGGCACATCATCATTGGCGGCCTTTACCTACGCTCAGAACATCGCACGCCTTTCGTTCGCGTTTGCTTTAGCCATTGGTCAAGGTAGCCAAATTCAAACCGGTTATTACATTGGTAAAGGGTGGATCGATGAAATCACGTCACGCGTACAGCGCTACTTTGTGATGGGCTTCATCGCCTCTACCACGATCACCTGTGTGGTTTACCTGTTCCGTTATGAGATTCTCGACCTCTTCACACAAGATCATAAGATCATCGCATTAGCGGCAGGGCTGATTGCGGGGTCAATCATTCTCGAAGCCGGCCGAGTATTTAACCTCATTTTCATCTCATGCTTGAAAGCCGCTGGCGATATTAAGTTCCCAGTGAAAATGGGTATACTCAGCATGTGGGGCATTGGGGTTGCCATGAGCTATTTGCTCGGCGTGCACTGGGGGTATGGTGTTCTTGGTGCTTGGATGGCGATCGCGATGGATGAATGGTTCCGAGGCATCATTATGGCGTATCGCTGGCGGGCAAAAAAATGGACTCGTTTCTCGCTTTAAGTGATTGAAGATACGTTAGTAAATTTGATTGATAAAAAAGAAAAAGCGCTAGGGGGAGCTAGCGCTTTTTAGACCAACTAAATCCTTTTAGCTTGGCAGCTTTTTAAGCTATATCATATCGATATAACCACTTTTATTACTTAGGTAAATCAAAAGCCTATTGTTAACGACTGCTTTGAGCCGTAAATTAAGTATAGTAGGGTCCTTATTATTAACCTGACTTTTTCTTAAATAATCAGAAAAAATGGGGTTACTTCCCAATGCAAAAAATTACTCAGCAATCACAGACGACACAGCTTCTATAATCAGTCTTCTAAGTAGATTATTTTTATCATCTAAATGCTTCGCTTTCCGATAGACAAGCTGTATATCGAAATCCGGTACATCTATCGGTGGCTTGACAGATAACAATGCTTCTTCATCCTCAGTGTCATTGCGAGCCACCAGCTTAGGAACAATACAGAGTAATTCTCTGCCACGAATTAAGCGCTTCACCGTTAAAAAGTTACCCGAAGCAATAACTACTTTTCGGCTTAAACCTAGTTCAGCTAGGCGACTGTCGACTCCCGTTTTTATTACTCCAGCAGGAGAAACCAAAGCATGCCCAACAGATGCAAATTGCTCTAAAGACATGGGTTCTTCGATCGACAACACTGAATTATCGAGCAAGCAGACGTGCTGTTCGGTGTACAAGTGCTTGGTTCTGTATAACTTAGACACTTCACCAAAGCTACCGATCGCCATATCAAGCTTAGAATCTTCAAATACTCGCTGATAGTTACCACGGTTTACGTTGAACAAAGCAATTTGAGAATCAGGGGAAGACTGTTTAATGAGATCAAACAACACTGGAGCAAACATCTGCTCGGCATAATCGGTAAGACCGATCTTCCAATTACCTTTGTACGTTGGTGCATCAAACGATTTAGAAAGTAATACGTCAGATTGAATGGTATTGAGCAAAGCATCGACGGTGCTCGATAACTCTATCGCTCTCTCTGTCGCCTCCATCTTGCTCCCAACTCGCTCAAACAGAGGGTCATCAAACAGCTTTCTAAGTCGCTGAAGGCTATGGCTCATCGCAGACTGACTGACATAACAACGCTCAGCAGCTTTACTGACACTGTTCGTTTTGTACAACGCTTGCAGCGCTATCAATAAGTTAAGGTCGATCCCTTTCCAGTTAAAATCATGCATTCAAAGAACCCATTTTATTAATAGTTACAATTAAAACAATTAATTTGAATCATAGTCTAAGTCACCATAAATTACGCTAAGCGTTTATCTGGAATCGATCATGCTTTCAATTTTTAAAACCTTTTTTTGGCTTGGCTGGATTAGCTTTGGTGGACCAGCTGCACACATTGGCTACTTCCGTAAAACCTTTGTTGAGAAGCTTAACTGGCTATCTGATGAAGAGTACGGGCAAATTGTCGCGCTTAGTCAATTTCTACCTGGACCAGGTTCAAGCCAAGTTGGCTTTGCAGTTGGCTACAAAAGAGGTGGCTTAACGGGTGCGATTGCTGCGTTTATCGGCTTTACTTCCCCATCTGTCATCTTAATGTTGATATTAGCTTTGGTGAGCAATCAGCTATTGGAAGCGCCTCTATTCAATTCAATCATTCACGGTTTGAAGTTGCTTGCAGTTGTGGTGGTTGCTGATGCCACATTTGGCATGTACAAAAACTTTTGCCAATCGAAAGTCGCGACCGCTTTGTGTGTCATCACTGCCGTGGTTCTCCTGTTGCTACCAGGGATCTGGCCGCAAATCTTGGTACTTTTATTTGCCGCAATCATTGGCAGCAAGTTTTTGACCTCAAAAGAAATCAAAACGGTTCCATCAACAGACAAGATTTCCATAACGCCGCTCGTTATTTTCGTCGCGCTGTTGGTTGGCCTTCCTCTGTTCAGTGCATATTCTCAAGGTATTGAGGTATTTGGGCTGTTCTATCAAGCTGGCAGCTTAGTATTCGGTGGCGGTCACGTGGTACTTCCATTGTTGCAGAATGGTATTGGTGACCAACTATCCCAAGATGCGTTCCTAACGGGCTATGCTGCAGCACAGGCCATACCTGGTCCAATGTTTACCTTAGCGACATACCTAGGCTATGTATTAATGCCATCGGCACCAATAACTGGCGCTTTGTTAGCGACAATCGCCGTGTTCTTACCGGGCTTCTTATTACTACTGGGTGTATTGAAAAACTGGCAGGCAATCGCAAGTAAAACATTCGTTGCTGGTGCACTTATCGGTGTGAATGCAGCGGTAGTCGGGTTACTACTTGCGGCTCTGTATCAGCCAATCTTCACAAGTGCGGTGAGTAACGGTTTAGACTTCGCTCTGATCATCGTAGGTGTGTGGCTATTGAAAACGGTCAAGATGCCAATCGTAGGGCTTGTCGGTGCATTCATGTTATTTGGCTCATTTATAGGTTTATTGAGTTAAAAATAACGAAACTTAGCCTATAAGCTTGGTTCCATGGAAATTAGAGGACGAGCTATGGTCAGTGAATAAACGTAGCTTGAGGAACAAAGCCAAGATTGAAGAGATGGACGCTTTACAGTTAGCTACTCCCATTTAGGTTTTCAACTACACTCTGAGAAGAGCTTTCATAATTCCACGTATAACCATCTAATTTGGTTATACAACAGCTCTACGAAGTAAAAAACCGATCAAAAATAGCAGTGATTTATGATTAATGATGCCCACGAGACATATCATACTTTTCAAATATTAGAGAAGAAAAGAACAGAGGTTGACTCTATAAGCTAAACAAGAGCCTACACGGATAACAGAAAACGCTAATTTTACTCCCTAAAAGAAAAAACCATGGTACATTTAACACGATATTAACAAAAATAACTTAGCGAAAAACATGGAGTTAGACAATGATTCAGCCTAACAAGTTTAGCCAAGAACAAGCAACCGCTCTCCCTACACCCAATGATATGATTCTAAAATGGGCAGAAGAACGCCCAAATGAAGTCTATTTAAAACAAATTATTAACCGCCAGTTTGTCGAGTTCACCTACAAAGAAGTGGCTGATAAAGCACTAAAACTGGCGTCCGCACTAGAAGCACTTGGAGCAGAACCCGGAGATCGAGTCGCGCTCATTTCCAAAAACTGTGCAGAGTGGTTTATTTGTGACCTCGCCATAATGTTGGGAGATTTTGTCAGCGTCCCAATCTTTCCTACTGCAGGTTCAGATACCATCCAATACTGTATTGAACACAGTGAAAGTAAGATCGTCATTGCAGGTAAGCTCGATGATCCTAAAGCAACACAACAAGTGTTCAATGACAACACAAATTTAATTAGCATCTCGCTACCCTACGATACAGCACCGAAGTGTAAGCACACATTTGAACAGCTGATCAAAGAACATGAACCAACCAGAAAACGCCCTCAGCATAATGATGATAAGCTGATGTCTCTTGTTTATACATCTGGTACCTCTGGTTTGCCGAAAGGCGCAATGCTCACGTACGGTGCTTTTACATGGTCAGTTCAGAGCCTAATCGATCACATAGGTATCCAAAAGGATGATCGTCTGTTTTCGTACTTACCACTTGCTCATATTACAGAGCGTGTCTACATCTTTGGTTCATCAGTAATGGGCGGTGTCGTTACTGCATTCCCAGAATCTTTAGACACCTTCATTGATGATGTTAAGATGCAACGACCGACTCTGTTTATTTCTGTCCCTCGCTTATGGACCCTGTTCCAACAGCGTATCCAAGATAAACTTCCACAGAAAAAACTGAACATCCTACTGAAGATCCCGTTCATTAATAACATCATTAAGAAGAAGCTTGCAGATGGCTTAGGTCTAGACCAAGCTCGTGTCCTAGGTTGTGGTTCTGCGCCAGTATCACCAGCACTACTAGCATGGTACGAAAGCGTTGGTCTAAACATCACTGAAGCATGGGGAATGACAGAGTCTTTCGCTTATAGCACCTTAAACTACCCGTTCAGAGCGGATAAAATTGGCACGGTCGGAAATGCTGGTCCAGGTATTGAACTTAAGATTGCCGAAGATGAAGAAATTTTAGTTCGTGGTAAAGGGCTGTTCTCTGGCTACTACAAAAATGATATTGCAACGCAAGAATCATTCAATTCTGAAGGCTGGTTGCACACTGGTGATATTGGTGATATCGATAGCGAAGGCTACCTCACTATTCGTGGGCGTAAAAAAGATACTTTCAAAACTGCGAAAGGTAAGTTTGTAGCGCCAGTCCCTATCGAAAACAAGCTTTTTGAGTACAGCCGCGTAGAAATGATGTGTCTAATAGGCCTTGGCTTACCAGGTCCAATTCTGCTCGTTGTTCCGCATGACTTCCCTAACTTTGATCGCGCTCGCTATGAAAGAACAACTCAGCGAGTGATCGAGAGAATGAATGAGAAGCTTGCGTCTCATGAGAAAATTAAGGGCGTACTTATGATTAAAGAACCATGGAGTATTGATAATGGCGTATTAACACCGACCCTAAAGATCAAACGCCATGTCTTAGAACAGAAGTATCACGAAGTAGGCCATAACTGGCCAAAAGATAAATTAGTGGTTTGGGAACAGTAATAAAAATTAAGAAGGAGCCAGTAAGGCTCCTTTTTTGTAAGTTCAACTTATAAATAGTGACATCTTCTCATCACTTCAACTTGGTTGTTCGCATTTTGTTTTGAAAAACGCATTATCCGTTCAAAGTGTCTAACTAGTTAAACACTGTTTGTTTTTTAGTATTTATTAGGAAAAGAACTGATACGGGTAGGTCATATCGCACTCAAACCCAAATACAATTGCTTGTTTTGTGCACTCACGGGATAGTTCCATCGAGAGAAAATCAAAAGCTTTAAAACTTGAGTACAAAGTCAGGTTCAGTTGTTTGGGAATAAAAGTTGGAAGAACTTTCTTCTATCGAGATAAGTTACGAGCTCAAATGGTCTGATAATTGATGAGATGAAACTGATATACTGAGGGCAAATAAATGACGAGTAAATCTCATGACACAAGCAAATAACCCACTTCACGGCATCACATTGCAAAAACTGCTAACAGAATTGGTTGAACATTATGGTTGGGAAGAGTTGAGCTACATGGTAAACATCAACTGCTTCAAAAAGGACCCCAGCATCAAATCGAGCTTAAAGTTTCTGCGCAAAACAGAATGGGCCCGTACTAAGGTAGAGCAAATCTACATTGATTTAAAACGTTAGCCTCCCCTCGCTTTATCAATCCCGTATTGTTGAATACGGGATTGCCCCTGTGCCTACTTTGGGGCCACTTCAATCTCGCATCTCGCATCTCGCATCTCGCACTATGATTCTAATAAAAAAGCCCCGCAAGCTTTCACTTGCGGGGCTTTCTAGTTAATTTAGAAAAGAGCTAATTACTTACCAGCTTCTTTGTCTGCTTTAACTTTAGCGATTACTTCGTCTGCCACGTTTGTTGGACATGGAGAGTACTGTAGGAATTCCATAGAGAATTGACCACGGCCTGAAGTAATAGTACGTAGGTGACCGATGTAACCAAACATTTCTGATAGTGGTACGTCAGCTTTGATACGTACGCCAGTAGCGCCAGCTTGTTGATCTTTGATCATGCCACGACGACGGTTAAGGTCACCGATTACATCACCAACGTGATCTTCTGGAGTGAATACGTCAACGTTCATGATTGGCTCAAGAAGTTGTGCACCCGCTTTAGGCATAGATTGACGGAATGCGCCTTTCGCTGCGATTTCAAATGCGATTGCAGATGAGTCAACTGCGTGGAAGCCACCGTCAAATAGTTCAACTTCCACATCTAGAGTTGGGAAGCCAGCAAGAACACCGTTTTCCATCATAGATGCGAAACCTTTCTCAACTGCAGGCCAGAATTCCTTAGGAACGTTACCACCAACAACAGTTGAAGAGAAAGTGAAGCCAGAACCAGCTTCGCCTGGTTTGATACGGTAATCGATCTTACCGAATTGACCAGAACCACCAGATTGTTTCTTGTGAGTGTAGCTATCTTCAACAGCTTTCGTGATTGTTTCACGGTAAGCTACTTGAGGAGCACCTACTACAAGGTCAACACCGTATGTACGCTTAAGGATATCTACCTTGATGTCTAGGTGAAGTTCACCCATACCTTTCAGGATAGTTTCGCCAGTTTCTTCGTCAGTCTCAACTTGGAAAGATGGATCTTCTGCAACCATTTTACCGATCGCGATACCCATTTTCTCAGAACCGCCTTTATCTTTTGGAGATACAGCGATAGAGATTACTGGAGTTGGGAAGATCATTGGCTCTAGAGTACATTCGTGCTTCTGATCACATAGAGTGTGACCAGTTTGAACGTTCTTCATACCTACAACAGCGATGATGTCACCAGCTTGTGCAGATGTAAGTTCGTTACGCTCATCAGCTTGCATCTCAACCATACGGCCGATACGCTCAGTTTTACCTGTAGCAGCGTTAAGAATTGTATCACCCTTGTTAAGAACACCAGAGTAAATACGGATGAAGGTTAGTGCACCAAAACGGTCATCCATGATCTTGAACGCAAGAGCACGTAGTGGCTCATCAGCAGATACTGTCGCAACTTCACCGGTAGGTTCACCAGTCTCTTTATCAGTTAGAGGCTGAGGATCAACTTCTGTTGGAGCAGGTAGGTAATCAACTACAGCGTCAAGAACGATTTGAACACCCTTGTTCTTGAATGCAGAACCACAGAATGTTGGGAAGAACGCTAGATCGCGAGTACCTTTACGGATACAACGCTTAATATCTTCAATAGAAGGCTCTTCACCTTCCATGTAAGCTTCCATTAGGTCATCGTCTTGCTCTACAGCAGTTTCGATTAGTTCTTCACGGTATTGCTCAACGTCATCAACCATGTCCGCTGGAACATCTTTGATTTCGTAGTTTTCAGGAAGACCAGTGTCATCCCAAACGTATGCTTTACGGCTTAGTAGGTCTACAACACCAACGAATTCATCTTCACGACCGATTGGTAGAACCATTACTAGTGGAGTAGCGCCTAGAACGTTCTTAACTTGGTCAACAACGCGGTAGAAGTCAGCACCCATACGGTCTAGTTTGTTAACGAAGATCAGACGAGATACTTCAGATTCGTTAGCGTAGCGCCAGTTAGTTTCTGATTGAGGTTCAACACCACCAGAACCACAGAATACACCGATACCGCCATCAAGTACTTTAAGAGAACGGTATACTTCAACTGTGAAGTCAACGTGTCCAGGAGTATCGATAACGTTTAGACGGTGACCATTCCAGAAACAGCTTACAGCTGCTGATTGGATAGTAATACCGCGCTCAGCTTCCTGTTCCATGAAGTCAGTCGTTGATTCGCCATCATGAACTTCACCGGTCTTGTGGATTTGACCAGTTAGCTTAAGGATACGCTCAGTGGTAGTTGTTTTACCCGCATCAACGTGCGCGAAAATACCAATGTTTCTGTATTTCGATAAATCTGCCATTGTCTTACTCTGTTAATAGGATATAAAATGCGCGCAGAGTATATCACAATCTGTGAAGACTGATAGCTTTGCATGCATTTGGGACTAAAAAACTTTGCCTTTTCCTAACATGTAGAAAAAGGCACGCTGTAGAAACAACCTAAATGATTGTTAATTATAGTGCTAACCTCAAGCCCAATCGGCGTTAAAGTTAGACTGAATTTCTGCTGTATAGATTAGCTGAAGTGAGTTCAATTACAACTCATCAAAAGCATTAATTGCCTCTGATAGTTTTTTCACTCCGTGGATTTGCATTCCAGGGATACCACCTTTCGGCATATTAGCAGCAGGGACAATTGCTTTCTTAAAGCCGTGTTTAAATGCTTCATTCAAGCGTTCTTGCCCACTTGGTACAGGACGAATCTCTCCCGCTAGGCCTACTTCACCAAAAACCACCACATCTTTAGGTAATGCGCGGTCTCTGAAACTAGAGAGTAATGCCATGACTAATGCAAGGTCAGCACTAGTTTCGGTTACTTTAACACCACCGACGACATTCACAAACACATCTTGGTCAGCCATTTGTAAGCCGCCGTGTTTATGCAGCACGGCGAGTAATAAAGAAAGACGGTTCTGTTCAAGACCAACCGCGACTCGACGAGGATTCGCCAACTGGGAGTAATCCACCAGCGCTTGGATTTCAACAAGCAGTGGGCGGGTACCTTCCCACACCACCATAACTGAACTGCCTGACGTTTCTTCTTCGCCACGAGACAAGAATATAGCCGATGGGTTGCTGACTTCTTTTAGCCCTTGGCCTGTCATCGCAAACACACCCAGCTCATTCACTGCACCAAAACGGTTTTTATGGCTGCGTAATGTTCTGAAACGGCTATCTGTTCCGCCGTCTAGCAATACTGAACAGTCAATAATGTGCTCAAGTACTTTAGGGCCCGCTAGCGTACCATCTTTAGTTACGTGTCCTACTAGGAAAATGGCCACGTTGTTCTGCTTAGCAAAACGAGTCAGTGCCGTCGCTGACTCACGAACCTGAGCCACACTACCTGGTGAAGATTGAACATCAGCAACATGCATTACTTGGATGGAGTCAATGACCATGATCTTAGGCTGTTCTTTTTCAGCTACCTGGCAGATCTTGTCGACATTGGTTTCAGAGAGCATTTTTAAGTGCTCTTTTGGCAAACCAAGACGTGAAGCACGCATCGCGACCTGCTGTAACGATTCCTCACCAGTCACATATAAAGTAGGAAGTTGAGAAGAAAGCAAACACATGGTTTGTAGCAGTAGTGTCGATTTACCCGCACCTGGGTTACCACCAATAAGAATCGCAGCACCCGGTACCACACCGCCACCAAGTACGCGGTCGAGCTCTTTAAAGCCACTACTAAAACGAGGCACTTCCTGTAGATCAATTTCCGACAGGGTTTGAACGCTAGATTCGGTCGCGCTACCTGCATAGCCAGTTAACCTTTCATTGCGTGCTACCTGAGGAGAAGCAGCTAACCTAACTTCGGTAATTGTGTTCCAAGCACCACACGCATTGCACTGTCCTTGCCAACGTGGAAAGTCAGCACCACAGTCATTACACACATAAGCTCGCTTTGCCTTAGCCATAAAACCTCAATAATTTACCCAGTTACACAATGATGTTGTCAATTTGTGACTTATTTGACCGTACGGGTGCAAATAAACGTTGCAGTCACATCACTTATATTTAAAGATCAATTTAAACTAGTCGATAACATAAATGTACCGTCCATTCTAACAAGAAAAGTATGCAGCAATCTGAAATTCTATCTGTAGCAGAGCGTCTTATCCCGGCTTATCACGCCGAAGATTTCGAATTCCTTCTTTCTCAAATGACAGAAGGTGAATCGCCGTCTCTGAAACTACTCGTTAAAATGGAACTGAATCGTATCATGGCTCCGTGTACAAAGAGCATTGATTTACGCGGACGTATCGATAATGAATGTCGTCAATTCACACTCGATGGCCGAAAACACTGGCTCGACGACATCGCTTTAAATGCCTATCAACGTGGTACAAAAAAATTCAAAGGCTACACCGAAGGGGCTTGGGAGCTAGTTATGGCGCCACGAATTCAGCCTCTGCGTAGTGTGGTTAAGAGTGCGTCTCAAAGTAATCAAGGCATCACCAGTGCCAACAGCCCCTATGAAGCCGAAACTATAAACCTTGGTTATGACTTAAAACGTCAAGAAAACCGACTCAAGATAAGCTCACAGGTTGAAGTCACCACATCTAAAGGGCAAAGCCTGCACGGTGTTACGGTTGATATCTCACCTTCAGGTGCAAAATTCAAAGTACCGAGTGCCTTTCGCTATAACCTAGGCGAGATCATTAGCGTCAAGTTCACTGAACTGGTAGAAAAATCACTCGAAGCCGATGTAAACCAAGTGGTTGAATTTCGCGTTTTGGGTATTGATGATTCTTACGAAAACGACGCGGTTAAATTCCTAAGAACCATAAAGGTCAGTGACAACAATATTGTAGCTCGCTTGCTCGATGAATCTTTAAATAGCACCAGTAAGAAAACCAGCCACGAGAACCAAGATAGAATCATTCGAACTCGCACGCGAGGTATCGAGCACACCTATCTAAAGCATACTTGCAACCTTCCCCTATTTTTCAGTGGCAGTGAGCTCAAACTCGCCTTGCTTACGGATAACAACCATCCGCTATGGCAATACTGGCATGACGAGCGAAACCAGCAAGCTCTCGGAACTCTGTTCAACGAACAGCGCATGAACTTACTGGCGAAGCCCGGTGTGAAAGGCACCAGTAATGTTATCTACTCGTTTACTCACGAACATCAAGATAAGACGCTGTTCTATTCGATGATGTTACCTGAAGCGACTCGTGAACAAAGACAACTGTTCTGGCACATTGGTGGTAAGCGTAAAAGCTGGAAGGCATTCAAGTTCTCTGTTTTTGAGTTATCAGAAACAGAACGACAAGCTTTAGCTAAGCATTCAGACACACTAGCACAAAGCTCAGCACAACTGACCCATTGCGGTATCTTGCAAGAGATTGGCGATCACGAAAATGCCGCGGATTACCTATTGAGTGAAAAGCCTCGAATTCCAAGCAGTGAATTGAATTGCTTTCGTCATCCACGCGCTGTGGTTGGTAACATACAAAGCATCTACTTTGACTCACAAACTCGACGTAAAGAACCTAGATATCAATTTAAGTCTCCGTTGCAGATCACCTCACAAGATGGTGAAGCGGTAAACGCTCATACCTTAGATATCTCGAAACGTGGGTTGAGCATTACTCTTGAGCACCCGATGATACTCAAGATCAATGACCCTGTGATCGTGAATTTTAATGAGCTACAACTTTACGATAAGAACCTGCCATTAAGTACAGTGCCTTACCACGTGATTCGTGTGAGCCCGAATGGCCGAAATGTCCAATTGGTGATTGCTGAGAACGCTAAGACAATGCGTACCATCGCATTCTTGAATGGGCTTATCGTTCAAAACCAAAGTAATCTGATTAAGAAGGGAGAGATACTGCCAACGAACTCCTTGCTTGAGTCGCTGCACAATATTTTGTTGACCAAGATGGTGAGCACCCCTATCTTCATTGATAAACCAAGCTCAACACTGCGCTGTAAGATCATTGGTGTGAATTTCCCGCTGAATAAGCACCTCACTCTACTGGCGAAACTGGGTCACAATCAAAAGTTCTCATTGGAGCCTATCTTTAAAGGCCACACCAACTCGCTGCTGGCTGAGCCACTCAAGAGAGTTGAAGATGCAGAGCCCAAACACCACGACGTTTATATCGCTGCGGTGAAGTTTGGTGACAAAATTCAATCAGTACACACTAAGCTGGTGAAGGACTTTGCCTCAGCAAAAGAAAGAATCTTATTCATTAAGAAAGCGCAGCACTTAGGTGATGTGTATGTACTTCGTGTTACGACCGCGCCAATCTTTAATCCATTGACCACCTTGTTCCAATCGGATTTAGAAGAGCTTGCCCGTATAAGCATGCACCAAGCGAAGAAGCTAGAAAACGAGATCACCGCATTTATCGGTTATGGTGAAATAGAGGACATTACTGATGAAGTGTTGATCCGATTGGAACTAACGCGTTAGTCACAATCACCCGATATATCTAGACACCACAAAATAGAAAAGCAGGCTCAGTGCCTACTTTTTTGCCTTTCAATATCACACGATTAAATAATCATACTGTTACGAACCTGACGGTTTCGCCTGCCAGCTGATTTTTTGTTGCTTAGCCAACGCGCCAGACAGGATACACAATACCCCACCCAAGCCAGCATAACGCACAGCCGTTTGAGCTTGTTGCTCAACCTTTGGTTTTGCATGGAAGGCAATGCCTAAACCAGCAGCCCCCATCATCACCAAGTCATTCGCGCCATCACCGACAGCCACCGTGTTATGCAGTTCCAGCTCATACTCTTCCGCCAGTTTGACTAAGATATCGGCTTTGGTTTGCGCCGAAACGACATCACCTAACACTTCGCCCGTCAATTTACCCTTAACAATTTCTAAAGTATTCGACTGAGCATGATCTAGGTCTAGTGTGTCTTTTAAGTAATCAGAGAAATAAGTAAAGCCACCCGATGCGATAGCGGTTTTCCAACCCAATTTGTTAAGCGTATTCACAAGCCCCACTAAGTCAGGCATTAAAGGCAGTGAGTGACGCACTTGCTCTAGAATTGACTCGTCAGCACCTTTTAGTGCTCCAACTCGTTGGCGTAGGCTTTGTTCGAAATCTAACTCACCTTGCATAGCACGCTCTGTAATCTCAGAGACTAACCCACCTACTCCAGCGAGCTTGGCTATTTCATCGATACACTCGATTTGAATCGCTGTGGAGTCCATATCCATCACGATCAAACCTGGCTTAGATAAGTCTGGTACTTCGCTAAGGCAAGCATAATCAAGCTTAAGAGCCTGTAAGATTTCTTCATGTGCTGGCGTTAGGTTGCCAGACATCAATGCCACTTCGTAATGACCAACTTTCCACGTATCTAAAATGGTGTTGTAAGTGCCAGTGAAAAAGTCGATGTCATCGAAAGATTGCGGTGATAGGTACTCGCCGAATACAATCCAGTTGGCTTTAGCTTTAGCGAGTTGAGAAGCGAAACGAGTCTCGGGGAGTCGAGTTAATAATGTGGTATGCCTTTTCATCGGCAGGTATTTCTGAGCGTCCATGTGTATGATTCCTAATTAACTACGCTAAACGTTAACCTATTGCAATTTGAAAACGCAAGTCTCAATATGTCTTAATCATAACATTTGTTTATTTCAGGCCCTGTTAAACATGAATGAATCATTGTTCTCAATACGTAACGCTTTGCGAATGTTAGCCCTCATTTTGTTGGCTACTATGTTCGTCGTTACGATTAAAAATACGGTCGTGATCAGCAAGGGGAACGAGAAGATCCAAGCGAAACAGCTCGAGACACTTACCAAGCTACTTATCTCTCAGGCTTCCCTTTCAGCCAGCAAAATGATCGCACAACAAGACCAAGAACGACTGCTTGATCTGACCAATCAGCTATCTCAAGATCGACTGGTATTCGATACCACCATCTATGATGCTGAAGGCATTCGCCTAGCTTCTAGCGAAAAGGCACTTTCAGTTCGTGAGGTTCTTGGCCTAGATACACCACTTTCAACCGCGAGTATCGGTAGACAGCAGCTAGTAGAGCCAATTTACTCGAAAGAAAACACCATCATTGGTTTTATCCGCGTCACCTTTGAGACAGGTAAAATGACAGCAATATCGGATCACCACTACCGCAAAAGTGATCGCTACATGATCGGCATGGTATTGATGGGCTTCGTCAGTGGCGTACTGTTTATTATGTTGATTCGTAGAAGGCCGACCAAATCAGGCGAGAACTTACTTCTGAAAAACGTAAATTCATAAATAGCGTATTTACGTTATCCAATAAAAAGTCCCGAAGCTCAGGCAGCAACGGGGCTTTTATTTATCTGTCGACCTAAGTAGATAAAGTCTTACGCCTCTTGGTCACCAAGAAGTACAGAATCTAATGCAATTACCATCATATCATTGAAGGTCGTTTGACGCTCATCTGATGTAGTTTGCTCACCGGTTTTGATATGGTCTGAGACAGTACAAATTGTTAGCGCTTTCGCACCGTATTCAGCACAAACGCCGTAGATACCAGCCGCTTCCATCTCTACACCAACAATGCCGTACTTATCCATCACTTCAAACATTTCCGGGTCTGGCGTATAAAAAAGTTCAGCGGAGAACAAGTTACCTACTTTCACGTCAACACCGCGAGCTTTAGCTGCATCTTCTGCCGCGCGCACCATTTTGTAGTCTGCAATTGCAGCAAAGTCATGGCCCTTGAAGCGAATACGGTTCACTTTAGAGTCAGTACATGCCCCCACACCGATCACGACATCGCGTACTTTGATATCTTCGCTTACTGCACCACAACTGCCGACACGAATGATTTTTTTCACACCAAAGTCTTTAATAAGCTCCGTCGCGTAAATAGAACAAGATGGAATGCCCATACCGTGCCCCATTACCGATACCTTACGACCTTTATAAGTACCTGTGTAACCAAACATATTGCGTACATCACACACCTGAACCACATCTTCTAAGAAGGTTTCAGCAATGTATTTAGCTCGTAGCGGGTCGCCAGGCATTAATACAACGTCAGCGAACGCACCCATTTCAGCATTAATATGTGGAGTAGCCATTGAAAATATCCTTTATCTCAAAACAAAAAAGAAAAGAGAGGTTTCCCTCTCTTTTATTCATTACCAATTATAGAAAGCTTGCACCGTATTCCATTGGCGATGTACCAAAGTAAGACGCTAAGCTTTGGCCGATGTCAGCAAACGTATCGCGACGGCCTAAAGAACCAGTAGGAACGTTTTTACCGTAAACAATCACTGGGATGTGTTCACGAGTATGGTCTGTACCTGGCCATGTTGGATCACAACCGTGGTCAGCAGTAAGAATAAGTACATCATCCACTTTCATCATATCGATGATTTCATTGATACGACCATCGAAGTACTCAAGCGCAGCAGCGTAGCCCGCAACATCACGGCGATGACCGTAAGCTGAGTCAAAATCAACGAAGTTAGTGAATACGATAGTATTGTCACCCGCTTCATTGATCGCTTCTTTAGTCGCTTCAAATAGCGCAGGGATACCCGTTGCTTTTGTTTTCTGAGTAATACCACAACCAGCGTAAATATCAGAGATCTTACCGATTGAGTGAACTTTACCGCCCTTCTCATCAACAAGCTTCTGAAGAATCGTTGCAGCCGGTGGCTCAACTGAAAGGTCACGACGATTACCAGTACGTTCGAATTGACCTTTACCAGGACCAATGAACGGACGCGCGATTACACGACCGATGTTGTACTCTTCCAACTCTTCACGAGCAATCTGACAAAGATCTAGCAAGTTTTGTAGGCCAAATGTCTCTTCATGACACGCGATCTGGAAAACAGAATCCGCAGAAGTGTAGAAGATTGGCAGGCCAGTCTTCATGTGCTCTTCACCTAGGTTATCTAGGATCTCAGTACCAGATGAATGGCAGTTACCTAGGAAACCAGACAAACCTGCACGCTCAAGAATGCGATCAGTTAGCTCTTTAGGGAAACTGTTCTCTTTGTCGGTGAAGTAGCCCCAGTCAAACAGTACCGGTACACCCGCGATTTCCCAGTGGCCTGATGGCGTATCTTTACCTGAAGACAGCTCAGCAGCGTGACCGTAAGCACCAATGATTTCTGCGTCTGCATCCATACCTGGAGCAAAACGACCTGTAGACTCTTTGTGAGCCATCGCTAAACCTAGTTTAGACAGGTTTGGTAGCGTCAGAGGACCTTGACGGTCGGCATTGTCAGCAAGACCTTTATCACAATGGTCCGCGATGTGACCCATAGTGTCTGAACCTACATCACCGAATTTATCTGCATCCGCTGTCTCACCGATACCGAATGAATCTAAAACTAAAATAAATGCTCTTTTCATTTTCTTTACCAACTTATTGCTCTTTGCACCAGCGCTTTTGATTATCGGTATACGCAAGGTATACCAATAGCGGTTATTTACACGTCCTCGGAACGAATCTGACGGTAAACGTCTGGTGTTGCTGTATATTCTCCGCCCACAGTGATTGCATTTTGTAATGCCGTTGCAGCTTCTTGCCACTGTTGTTCGTTGCGAGCATGAATCATTGCTAATGGTTTCTCATCGCTTGCTACTTCGCCAAGACGAATGAAGCTATCGAAACCGACTGCGTAATCAATGCTGTCCGTTGCTACGCGACGGCCACCGCCCATACCAACTACAGCCATACCAATTGCACGAGTATCCATTGCTGATACAACACCGCTTTCTAGCGCGTACACTGGTTTAATAATTTCTGCTTTTTCTAGGTAGTTATCGTAGTTTTCTACGAAGTCTGCTGGACCACCAAGGCCCGCTACCATTTTACCGAAGCACCCTGCTGCTTTACCGTTATCCAGTACTGCCATCAGCTTTTCGCGCGCTTCTTCTGAATCTTTTGCAAGGTTGCCAAGTACTAGCATTTCAGCACACGATGCCATCGTAATTTCTAGCAAACGTGGATTGCGGTATTCACCCGTTAGGAATTGAACCGCTTCGCGAACTTCTACTGCGTTACCCGCAGAAGAAGCCAGAACTTGGTTCATGTCCGTTAGGATTGCAGTAGTTTTAGTGCCAGCACCGTTTGCTACTGCAACGATAGATTTCGCGAGTTCTTCAGACGCTTCGTAAGTCGGCATGAATGCACCTGAACCTACTTTTACGTCCATCACTAGAGAATCTAGGCCAGCAGCCAGTTTCTTAGATAGGATTGAAGCCGTGATTAACGAGATATTGTCTACTGTCGCTGTGATATCACGAGTCGCGTAAACACGCTTATCAGCAGGCGCCAGGTCGCCTGTTTGACCGATGATAGCAACGCCCGCACCTTTAGTTACTTCGCCGAACACATCGTTGGTTGGCGTAATGTTGTAACCAGGAATAGATTCGAGCTTGTCTAGCGTACCGCCTGTGTGGCCAAGACCACGACCAGAGATCATTGGAACGAAACCACCACATGCTGCCACCAAAGGGCCTAGCATCAGAGAAGTTACGTCACCAACACCACCAGTAGAGTGTTTATCTACGATTGGGCCATCAAAGTTCATGTGGCTCCAGTCGATCACCATGCCTGAGTCACGCATTGCACATGTTAGTGCGATACGCTCTGACATTGTCATTTCGTTGAAGAAGATAGCCATTGCGAATGCTGCAATTTGGCCTTCAGAAACCGTGTTCTTAGCGACGCCTTGAATGAAGAAGTTAATTTCTTCAGCTGTTAGGACTTCACCGTCACGTTTTCTGCGAATAATTTCTTGAGGTAGATACATTAGTGCCTCCCAAACTCTGGTGAGTATGGTTTGTAGGGAAAAGAGGTAATATGGAGTGACTTAACGTCACTCCATCAAACAGACTTTTAAAGGATTAGTATGCTGCTGGATCAGCAGTTTCGTCTGTCACTTCTAATGTATTAAGAAGGTTAGTTAGTAGGCTTGAAGCACCAAAGCGGTAGTGCATGTTGTCTGCCCACTCAGCGCCTAGTAGCTCATCAGCCATTGCTAGGTATTGTGCTGCATCTTCAGCGGTACGTACGCCACCTGCTGGTTTGAAACCTACAGTTTTAGCTACGCCCATGTCACGGATAACTTCTAGCATCATGCGCGCGTACTCTGGAGTCGCGTTTACTGGCACTTTACCTGTTGAAGTTTTGATGAAGTCAGCGCCTGCTTTGATACAAATCTCAGATGCTTTCTTGATCAATGCTTCTTCTTTAAGTTCACCTGTTTCGATGATTACTTTCAGTGTGATGTCGCCACATGCTTCTTTACACTGTTTAACTAGCTCGAAACCTACTTCTTCGTTGCCAGCGATTAGAGCACGGTATGGGAATACTACATCTACTTCGTCTGCACCGTATGCTACTGCTGCTTTTGTTTCAGTAACGGCGATTTCGATGTCATCATTACCATGAGGGAAGTTAGTTACAGTCGCAATACGTACTTCAGGAGTACCTTGCTCACGCAACGCTTTCTTAGCTGCTGGGATAAAGCGAGGGTAAATACAGATTGCAGCGGTGTTGCCTACTGCAGTCTTCGCGTCGTGACAAAGCTCTACAACTTTTTCAGTTGTGTCGTCGTCATTTAGCGTAGTTAGGTCCATAAGTTTAAGTGCACGTAGAGCTGCTGCTTTTAAATCGCTCATTTCTATCTCCGATCAATATATTCAAATAGTTAACTACTTCGCCCTCCATCCAGTATAGATGGATATTTTAGTAATGCTCAGTAGTCACAAATGAACGGACTTGGTTCCCTGAAGACTTGATAACTTTCGCCACCAATTGCAATCCTTGTCACCGCACAGTACCAGTTTGGTCTATGGCACAACAAATCAGTCATGTTGTGTCTAACATCTATAGCGTATCGCTAAGTTTGGCTTAATCCCAGAAGAATAACTGCAGACGAATCCAAGCAGTTACTTTCTTGCCAACAAGGGACATCCTATCCCTTGAGCCTATACGTTATAGGTATCCATCAATAAATTGTAGTGTTCCTTAGAACGCAAACGGTTTGTATCTCAAAAAAACATTCTAGGCCCACCATCGAATCAAACTCATATTCAGGTTCAACAGGCTTAAAAACAAAAAAGCCCCGCAGCAATTTCTTGCTACGGGGCGGGATTAAAGTGGCGTCTATATAATCTAATTTACTTAATTAGAAAGATAGGAATAAGCCAGCAATTGTTGCTGCCATCAGGTTAGATAGCGTACCAGCAATAACCGCTTTAATACCCATACGTGCGATGTCTTGGCGACGGCTTGGTGCAATACCACCTAGGCCACCTAGTAGAATCGCAATAGAAGAAAGGTTTGCGAAACCACATAGTGCGAATGCGATGATAGCTTGAGTCTTCTCAGACATCACTTGACCAGTCGCTGCAACAACTTGACCGTTTTCACCAACGTATGGTACGAAGTTTAAGTATGCAACAAATTCGTTAACTACGATCTTCTGACCGATGAATGAACCAGCGATATCTGCTTCAGCCCATGGCACACCAATAATGAATGCTAGTGGAGAGAATACTTTACCAAGGATCCACTCAAGAGTTAGGCCTTCGAAACCAACCCAACCACCGATACCACCTAGGATACCGTTGATTAGAGCAATTAGACCGATGAATGCTAGTAGCATTGCACCAACGTTTAGAGCTAGCTGTAGACCAACTGATGCGCCGCCTGCTGCTGCGTCGATAACGTTAGCTGGCTTGTCGTCGCCGCCGTCGATATCGTCAGCGATGTTGTCGTCTGGCGTATCTGTTTCAGGCTTGATGATTTTAGCGAATAGTAGACCACCAGGTGCTGCCATGAATGACGCTGCAACTAGGTACTCTAGAGGAACACCCATAGATGCGTAACCCGCTAGTACACCACCAGCTACAGATGCTAAACCACCACACATTACTGCGAATAGTTCAGAGTTAGTCATCTTAGGAACAAATGGACGAACAACTAGAGGAGCTTCTGTTTGGCCAACGAAGATGTTTGCAGCTGCAGACATTGATTCAGCGCGAGAAGTACCCAGAGCTTTCTGAAGGCCACCACCAAGAACTCTGATTACTAGCTGCATTACACCAATGTAGTAAAGTACAGAGATAAGTGCAGAGAAGAAGATCAGTGTTGGTAGAACTTGGAAGGCAAAGATGAAACCGATACCGTCAACAGAGAAGTTAACTAGGCTGCCGAATAGGAAACCAGTACCGTCTTTACCGTAGTCGATTACTTTTGCTACACCAGCAGAGAAACCTGCAAGCAAATCACGACCCCAAGGGATGTAAAGTACGAATGCACCAAGTGCGAATTGGATAGCGAATGCGCCACCCACCGTTCTAAAGTTAATAGCTTTGCGGTTGTCAGATAGTAGTACTGCGATTGCAATCAGTACAACCATACCGACTAGGCTCATAAACAGGCTCATAGTTTATGACTTCCTTATTAGTTATTTATTGGCGTGTTACAAAATGGGGCTATAAAGCGGGGGCAATTATACTCATGCTACCACTAATAAAGTAATGCCGCTCTCACACTTTCGTAGAAGATTCATGTACCATTCACACACAAATGTGACTCAAATCACAATGGGAGTGCAATTTACGCAAACGATAAACAAAAACATTAGATTTTATTCACATATACCGAGTGCGCGATGGCTATTTTGCCAAATTTGCGTTGCAATCGATTGCTTTGGCTCTTTCCTAAGCAAAAAAAGTTCATTTGATATCGTAACTAAATATTTGGAATGATTAACATTTCCTTGATTTCCATGGGTTGGCATATCCGGAGCATCGGTCTCTAACACCAAGCTCTCAAGCGGCAATTTAGCGATGGTTGTGCGTGTTTTTTGCGCTCTTGGGTAAGTTATCGTTCCACCGACGCCAATATAGAAACCGAGCTTAATCCAAGCCAAAGCTTGCTGTTCACTTCCAGAAAAACCGTGAATTACCCCACCTAAAGTAAACTTATGCTGCTTTATTAGCTGAATAAGACGGTTGTAAGACTTCCTTTCATGGATAATCAGAGGTAAATTAAACGCCTTGGCAAGCTCCATTTGTTGGATGAAAAAGCGCTCTTGTTTCTCCAGCTCCACATCCACAAAAAAGTCCAACCCACACTCTCCAATGGCCACACACTGACGTGTTTTTGATGCGAGTAATTGATGAAGTTCTTCAAATTGCACCTCATCCGCTTGCTCTAAAAAGTAAGGATGGAAGCCTAATGCGTAGTAAACATTGGAGTGAGATTGCGCGATCTTATCAAGCTTATGCCAGTTGTTTTGACCGATAGAAGGGATAAGTAACTTCTCGACTTGAGCCTGTTTTGCCTCTTTAATATACCCCTCAATGCTGCTCTGCTCGAGGGTAAAACCTTGCTCAAACGCCTCAAAGTCTGCGTGGCAATGCGTATCAAATAGCGGAAAATCACTTGTTTGCTGTGTCATCTTTCCCACTCTCAGCTTGCTGCCCTTGAGGATCTCTACGATAAGGTACACAGCTACGCTTGTTTTCAGGTGTTAGTCCAAGCTCTTCACACCACTTATCGTATTTCCTAACCCAAGCTTTTATCCAACCGTACATATTTACCTCAAGCTTACTGTCTCAAATAACACGCATTAAAAAACGCCTATTGTAGAACAATAGACGTTTTTGTTTAGCTCGAATAGAGCTAGAAGAAATTAGTGCTCGCGCGTCGCTCGGAACTTAACGTCTGGGAAACGTTCTGAAGCTAAGTTCAAGTTCACCATCGTAGGTGCGATGTAAGACAGGTTGTCACCGCCATCTAGCGCAAGGTTAGATTGATTCTTACGTTTGAACTCTTCCAGTTTCTTAACGTCATCACACTCAACCCAACGAGCTGTTGCAACGTTTACGCCTTCGTAGATAGCTTCTACGTTGTATTCTGCTTTCAGTCGCGCTACAACCACGTCGAACTGAAGTACACCAACCGCACCAACGATCAGGTCGTTGTTCTGCATAGGGCGGAATACTTGCACTGCACCTTCTTCAGAAAGCTGAACCAGACCTTTTAGAAGTTGCTTCTGCTTCAGAGGATCGCGTAGGCGAATACGACGGAATAGTTCAGGCGCAAAGTTTGGAATACCAGAGAACTTCAAGTTTTCACCTTGAGTAAAGGTATCACCAATCTGAATTGTGCCGTGGTTATGCAAACCGATAATGTCACCTGCATACGCTTTTTCAGCACGTGCGCGGTCACCCGCCATGAAAGTTACCGCATCAGAAATGCTAACGTTCTTACCGGTACGAACATGGTTCATCTTCATACCTTGGCTGTAAGTACCAGATACGATACGCATGAAAGCGATACGGTCACGGTGTTTAGGGTCCATATTTGCTTGGATCTTAAATACGAAACCAGAGAACTTCTCTTCTGTCGCAACAACATCACGCTCATTAGCTTGACGAGTTTGCGGTGCCGGAGCCCACTTCGTTAGGCCATCAAGCATGTGGTCAACACCAAAGTTACCAAGTGCAGTACCGAAGTAAACAGGCGTTAGCTCACCAGCAAGAAACAGGTCGTGATCAAACTCAGGACAAGCACCAATAACAAGCTCTAGCTCTTCACGTACGCTTTCCGCTAGATCAGCACCTACCGCTTCATCTAGGTCAGGGTTATCTAAACCTTTGATGATACGAACTTCTTGGATCTCGTGGCCGTGGCCAGATTCGTACAAGATCGTTTCGTCGCGGTGAATATGGTAAACACCTTTAAACTCTTTACCACAACCGATTGGCCATGAAATTGGAGCACAAGCCATACCTAGCTCGCTTTCTACTTCATCAAGCACTTCCATTGGATCACGAACGTCACGGTCCAGTTTGTTCATAAACGTTACGATTGGTGTATCACGTAGACGCGTTACTTCCATCAGTTTACGAGTACGATCTTCGACACCTTTTGCAGCATCGATAACCATCAAACAAGAGTCAACCGCCGTTAATGTTCGGTACGTATCTTCCGAGAAATCTTCATGTCCTGGAGTATCTAGTAGGTTTACCAGGCAATCATTGTATGGGAATTGCATTACCGACGTAGTTACCGAGATACCACGTTCTTTTTCCATCTCCATCCAGTCAGATTTAGCGTGCTGGTTAGAGCCACGGCCTTTTACGGTACCTGCTTTCTGAATCGCGTTTCCGAATAAAAGAACTTTTTCAGTAATCGTGGTCTTACCCGCATCCGGGTGAGAGATAATTGCAAACGTTCTACGTTTGCTCACTTCTTGTTGGAAAGACATAGTCGCCCTTTGCTGATCTAAAGCGTAAAAAGGGCAAGTAGATAATACTTGCCCTTGAATTCTGTGTGCGGATTATACAGAAAGCGTGTCACTTTCTAAAGGGTCAGTTTGCACCCTATTCTGTCGCTTACTTCTCTGCTTAGCGAAAAGCGACAAGGTGACTAGCTAAAAGACATAAAAAGATAGCTCATAATGATGGCGTCTTCTTGTCCTTGCTTGGTTGGGTAATAGTTACGACGGCGGTCCACCTCATTAAAGCCGACCTTTTCATAAAGGTTAAACGCGTTCACATTACTTTCGCGAACCTCTAACCACGCGCTTTCTGCGTTAGCTTGTTCACACATATCTAGGAAGTGCTCAGTCAGCGCCTTACCATAGCCTTTGCCTTGTTGGCTTGGATCCACAGCAATGTTAAGTAACGTCACTTCACCAACGATATTCTGCGCGAAAAAGTACCCGACCACTTGTCTATCAACCTCAAGAACATGATGACAAGCACCTCGGCAATCGAGATCTCGGATCATAGTCTCTGACCATGGATGAGAGTGCGCAGCCTGTTCTATCTGCCAAATAGCGTCTAGATGATGGGATGAAGTCGGTAAAAATTGATTAGTCATATGCACAAATTTGTTGCCATAAGTCGCGGCGATGTTGATTATTGCCATTAATGTCAGACAGCAATGGGGATTGCAGTGTTTTTGCTTGGATCTCTTGAGTCGATTCACATCCAGCAAACCACAGCCACTCAACATCACCGAGTTCGATTGACGTTAGGTGTTGAGGCTGAATGTGTAGAGCCTGAGATAAATCAAGCTTGATACTTTTCAGCACACGCTCAAACATCACGGCGAGATCGCCCTGAGGTTTTTCAGGAGAAACGAGCAATAGTTTGCACTCATTAGATAGTGGAGTTCGTTTCGATTCATAACCCGCCAAACGTTCTGGGTGACTAAGCTCCCATTGGCTGATGCCCATCTCTTGCAGGTACTGTGCGTGTGTTTGTGACATATCTAGCGGTTATTACCTTAGGTTGATATTGAGCTGCTCCTTAGGACAAACTAAAAATAGCTCATTAGAATTGGGCTGATACTAACAAAAAATAAAGGAGCATCAAGCTCCTTTATTTAGACTAAACCCGTTTGCATCTTATTGTGTTGGACATTACTTTATAACTCATTGAACTCAGAGCTATAAGCCACTTCACCAGAGTGCCCAGCTAGTGCCCCTTCAACCAGTTCAATGGCTTGGAAAGCACCTTCAGGAACATCCCAAGCGCAGCTTAAACCAAACTCGCTCGCGGCTTTGAAGCCAAAACGGCCATAATAAGCAGGATCACCAAGCACAACACACGCTGGGTAACCAAAATCAACCAATGTAGAGAACGCATCTTCAACCAGAGTTCTAGCAAAGCCTTGATTGCGAAACTCTTCTTTCACTGCAAGCGGAGCAAGCCCTTGCCAATTATGATCTTCACCGTGCAGAGTAATCGGGCTAAACATTACGTGGCCAACAACTTCGCCCTCATCAGAACAAGCCACCAGCGATAGTGTTAAATGACTATTCTCACGTAGGCTCATAACCAGGTTAGCTTCTGCATCCGTTTCAAAAACAGATTTCAATAAACGATCAATGACAAGTATATCTGCCGGTGCTTCAGTTCGAATAAGCATTCATTACCTCACTTTGTGTATTCGGGGATTGTACTCCCTTCTGCACAAAATCAGCTAATTGATTTAAGAAAGTTTTCAAGGGAGCTGGCAATAAGTCTAAATCTACGCTGTCCATCAAGTTTTTAACCTCTAAACCGAGCTCTGTATCGCCCTCTATAGACAGTCTACGTTGGAAAAAAAGCGTATCAGGGTCTTCTTTACGACCAGCAATTAACACAAGATCATTGAGATTGCCGCTAAAGCTAACATCTTCAACAACCTCTTTATCAGCTACGACTAGTTGCTCATTTTGGTAGCTAATACACCAACTTAACCCCATATCCTTTATTGAGACTTTAAGCCATTTATCTTCTAAAAACTCAAAGTCGCCGTCTTCTAGCGCTTCTTTGAATATGCTCTTAAGCCCCTCGAACAAGGCTCTTTTTTGTACTGTTTTAGGCAATAACTGGACTGGAGATCGCAAAATTGATGCGGCATTTTGAACTAGTTGGGTGCGAATCTTGTTTATCACGTGACTTATCCGTAACTTTGTCAATAATATGGAATGCATCATAGATGATGTTGAGATCTCAATTACTGTTATGTATCAAATTAGCTTCTGTTTGATGCTCGACCTTTAATATCCTGAAAATCACAGTTATAGTAACTTAGGTAATGAGAATTACAGCAGATCGCTGCACTCACAGGTGAATATAGACAACCATACAAAAATAAATATTTATCGATTGTGAATAATCAAGCTCTTGGAGAATTGGTAGTACTTTGATGCCTCCCCAGCAACTACAACATTGGTTTACTCAGCTAACTGCAAACAGCCCGTTCTTTTTTGCAGTGCTTGATGCTCAACATAACTACTTTATGGTGAATGAGCGTTATTGCGATATTGCTGGTTTAAGCCAAACTGAGCTTGCAGGCATGAACGACCGCCAAACCTTAGGCGAACAATTCTACCAACATCTAAAACCTTACTACGAACGAGCATTCAACGGCGAAACCATTGAAGCCGAAGTCACCCTTAACGAAACTGACCTCGACACTAGCCTCCACTTCAGTTTGTCCCCGCTTACCAATGGCAAGAATACCGATTACATCGTCTTCCACGCTTTTGATACATCAGAAAATCAAGTACTCGTCCGTTCTTTAGAAGAATCCGAAGCCAAGTTTCATAAGCTATCTCAGCTACTACCTGACGGGCTACTACTGGTTGAAAACGACTATATCTTGTCGTCTAACCCATCGGCTGCGCGCTTGCTCGGTTTTAACTCTCCTACTGAACTCATCGGTGAAGAGTTGGGGCGCTTGTTTATCGATGAACAAACCAAAACGGTCTTTAATAATAGTCTCAGCTCTATTATTTCTGAGTCTGGGTTGGTTTGCTTAACAGGAGCTCGATGCGGCTTTGAACGTAAGGTTCAACTCAATATAGACTCCACTGCGATTCTTGGCAGTAGCACTCAGCTTGTGCTCATTCAAGACGCTCAAGAGACCACTAAACAATATACGCCCAGCAACTGTGAAGATGCCTACATAGATTCACTCACTAAACTCTACAATAGAGTGGGTCTTACTAAGCGTCTGGAACAGTTCATTCACAATGACACTCCAGTTGTCATGATGTACTTAGATCTTGATAACTTTAAGAATATCAATGATTCACTAGGGCATCACATCGGTGATAAAGTGATTAAGGAAGTAGCTTCGCGACTTAAACGCCTGCTGCCACGCCAATCTGTGATTGGGCATTTGGGAGGCGACGAATTTGGTATCATTCTGCCAGAGCCTGAGCACCCAAGAACCTCAGAAACACTGGCAGAAAAGATCATTTCGCTGATCAATCAGCCCTTTGACCTTCACCATTTTAGTAAGCGCCTAGCTTGTTCGATTGGTAGCGTACGCTTTCCTCAAGACGGCATCGATGCGCGTATCTTGCTGCAAAATGCCGATACCGCGATGTACGAAGCCAAAGATCGTGGCCGTAACCGCTTAATTAAGTTCAACGAGCAGATGAACAAAGAAGCGCGTATGCGACTGTGGCTTGAAATCGAACTGCAAAAAGCACTTCAGCAGAATGGGCTTGAGGTTTGGTATCAACCAAAGGTTAATGCTCGTGATTTTACCATCAACGGTGCAGAAGCCCTGGTCCGTTGGAAGCACCCTGTTGAAGGCTATATTAGTCCTGCTGCATTTATCCCTGTCGCAGAGCGTGCTGGTCTTATCGAACAACTTGGCCGTGTGGTCATGCGCGAAGTATTTGCAACAGTGAAGCGTTGGAAGATGCAAGGGATCCTGCCAGGTCGTGTGGCAATCAACCTTTCTCCAGAACAGTTTGGCAACCCTAAACTGATTGATTACATGGAGAAACTACTACGCTCGACTGAGCTAGACCCAAGTGCAATTACCTTTGAGCTCACTGAAAGCGCTGTGATGAGTGACAGTGAACACACCGTACAAATGCTTAACGCGATTAAAAAGCTCGGCTTTGCTCTCTCCATCGATGATTTTGGTACTGGTTACTCTTCTCTGTCTTACCTAGCTCGCTTCCCAATCGATGAGCTTAAAATAGACCGTGCTTTCATCTCGGATATCGATACCCTTCCAAAACAGATCACCGTGATTGAAAACATCATCAACCTTGGTAAATCCCTCGATTTAACCGTGGTTGCAGAAGGTGTCGAGACCAGTGAGCAAGCGACGCTCCTGTCGAACCTCAACTGCAGCTCGATTCAAGGCTTCCACTTCTATCGTCCGCAGCCAAAACAAGATGTCGAAGAGTTGTTCGCACAAAACCGTCGTCATAAGAACTAATTACACGATTCAAGCCCTCTCCTCTTTTCAGAAAAACGACACACAAATCACCACTCGTCAGTACCTCAAACGACGTAAAAGCAGATTTATCCATCTAAACCTGCCTTACATCAATTCTGTCATTCATAATTCTTCATAAAATACCCGCTTCAACTTAATTCTACTGGTAGTGAGCAAATGGAACTCTTATGCCCAGCGGGTAACTTACCTGCTTTGAAAACCGCCATTGATTGCGGAGCGGATGCTGTTTATATCGGATTCAAAGACGATACGAATGCCCGACACTTTGCAGGCCTTAACTTTGCGGGTAAAAAACTCGATCGTGCTGTGCAGTATGTACATGACCACAACAAGAAAATTCATGTTGCTTTAAATACGTTTGCTCACCCAAATGGCTTCGAACGTTGGACTGACGCAGTGGACAGCGCAGCTGCTCTGGGTGTTGATGCACTGATCATCGCTGACATCGCTGTTCTTGAATACGCCGCAAACAAATATCCAGACCTAGAACTTCACCTATCAGTTCAAGCTTCTGCAACCAATGCTGCTGCGATCGACTTCTACCACAAGAACTTCAACGTAAAACGTGTTGTACTGCCGCGTGTATTATCGATTCATCAGGTCAAACAGCTTTCTCGCAACATCACTTCTGACGTTGACCTCGAAGTATTCGCTTTCGGTAGTTTATGTATCATGGCTGAAGGTCGTTGCTACCTATCTTCCTACATGACAGGTGAATCACCGAATACGGTTGGCGCCTGTTCTCCGGCGAAATACGTTCGCTGGCAAGAGTCAGAAACCGGCCTAGAATCTCGTTTGAATGAGATCCTTATCGATAAGTACGTGGAAGGTGAAAACGCAGGCTACCCAACGTTATGTAAAGGCCGTTTTGAAGCAGATATCGATGGTGAACGTAAGCGTTATCATGCACTCGAAGAGCCAACGAGCCTTAACACGCTATCCATGCTGCCTGAATTGTTCGCGGCTAATGTCGCGTCGGTGAAGATTGAAGGTCGTCAACGTAGCCCTGCTTATGTAGAACAAGTGACTCGTACTTGGCGTACTGCCATCGACCGCTACTTAGCAAACCCTGAACAGTACCAAGTAGAACAAGCTTGGAATGCGACACTAGCGAATGTATCTGAAGGTACACAAACCACGCTTGGCGCTTATCACCGTAAATGGCAATAGAGCCAACTGGAGCACTCTATGAAATACGCATTAGGCCCTCTACTTTATTTTTGGCCAAAACAAGACGTTGAAAGCTTCTATGAGCAAGCAAAGTCAAGCTCAGCAGACATCATCTACCTAGGTGAAGCCGTATGTTCAAAGCGCCGCGAGATGAAAGCAAAGCACTGGATGGACATTGCTAAAGAGCTGTCATTATCAGGTAAGCAAGTGGTACTGTCGACCATGGCACTACTGGAAGCGCCTAGCGAAGTCAACATCATGAAGAAGTACATTGATAACGGTGACTTTGCCATTGAAGCGAACGATGTGTCTGCCATTCAACTGGCAAGCGAAAGCAAAGTACCATTCGTAGTCGGTCCAGCAGTAAACACCTACAACGCACGCACGTTGAACTTATTCTTAAAGCAAGGTATGACGCGTTGGTGTATGCCGGTAGAGCTTTCTCGTGAATGGCTGAGCAATGTGATGGCACAGTGTGACGAGCTAAACATCCGCAACAAGTTTGAAGTCGAAGTGTTTAGCCACGGCTACTTACCACTAGCGTATTCAGCTCGCTGCTTTACGGCTCGTGCAGAGAACAAAGCCAAAGACGATTGTGAGACCTGCTGTATCAAGTATCCAACAGGCCTTCAAGTTGAGAGCCAAGAGGGTCAATCTGTCTTCAACCTTAACGGCATCCAGACTCAATCAGGCTACTGCTACAACTTGGTGAATGACTTACCAAACATGCATGACTTAGTGGATGCGGTTCGTTTAAGCCCACTTGGTGTTGATACCTTCAATGAAATCAATAATTTCAGAGCCAACGAACAGGGTCAAAACCCAATGAAGATTGAGCGCCGCCAGTGTAATGGCTACTGGCATCAGCTTGCAGGTTTAGACGTTAAGAACATCTAAATACTAGTTTCAAAACGAAGCGATTTTCAAAACGAAAAAGGTCAAGCACATGCTAAGACCTTTTTATTTGTCTCAAGAAAATCGACCTATGCCGTTGCGGTTTCCATCGGCGAGGCATTGAGCTTCTTTACGTCTTTGTAGAGCATCACCATCACCACCGCGCTCAACGCGATATTAGACAGTGGATACGCAATCCAGATCCCCGGCACGCCATATAGTTTAGGCATAATGTACAGGAACGGTAGTTGAATAAGCATGTTACCTACCGTCACGAACATAGCCTTACTACCTTTGTTCACCGCTTGGTAGTAAGCACCCGCAACCACTAAGAAGCCATCAAGTGCCAATGCGAACATGTGCAGTCGAATGCCCAATACGGTGTATTCAACTAGCTGAGGTTCGTCCGAGTTAAACACTGACACAAACTCACGTGGGAATACGTTCAATAGCAACACAAATGCAACACCAACCAAAACAGAACTCGACATCGCAATCTTAAGCAACTTGCGAATATTCGCTTGGTTACGTGCACCATGGTTGTAGCTCACCAATGGTTGCATACCGTTAGCGATACCTTCCGCAGTTAGGTAATAAACCGTCACGATGTAGCCCAAAATAGCGTAAGCACCAATCATCAACTGGTCGCCATATTGAGAGAACAAAGCGTTGTGCAATGCCACCATCATTGAGCCATAAGCGTACATAAAGAAGCTTGATGTACCAATCGCGAAAATCTGTGGAATTACCGCAAGCTTCAATCTCAACTCACTCCAACGTAAACGCAGGTTTGCACGTCGTGAGAAGAAGTAAGCGAGACCTAAAGCCGTTACCACAAACTGAGCAATCGCTGTAGCTAATGCCGCGCCCATCAACTCCCATCCAAATAGGGCAATAAGCAGGTAATCCAGAACGATATTAATGACCGCACCAATAATCATCAGGATAGTCGCTAAATTCGGGCTGTCATCGTTACGCAGTAGAAACGGCATCGCTATAGAACCCAAGGTAAATACACTAGCGCCAATCAATATGTGCAAATACTGCAAACCAAGTTCATACACTCGCCCTTCTGCGCCCTGCCAAAGCAAAAAGTTATCGGCAAACAGGTACAGCAAGACAGAGACAATTGGTGTTATGGCTAACAACAAGGTCAAACCCGTAGCTAAGATCTGCTTAGCACCTTGGGTGTCTTTTTCACCTTGGCGAATCGATACCAGCGCTCCAGTACCGACCCCCACCAGCATACCTAGACCAAGAATCGAACCGATCACCGGCCACGCGACGTTGATCCCCGCCAGTCCACCAGCGCCAACATAACGACCAATAAAGATGCCATCCACGACTTGGTAGAGGCCATTAACCAGCATCGCCGCTACCGTTGGGATTGTGTATCGCCAAAATTGGCGACTAATTGAGTTACTCATTTCTTACTCTACTTTCATTGTGCGTCACATATCAGTGGGACATGACTCGATAAATTAGTTAATAAGGCTAACTAAATATCTAAATTAATTACTTCAACGCTTTGTCTAATAACTGGTTCAGTTGCTTAGACTCTTGCTCAGACAAACGACTTTCCAGTATTTGTGCCATCACTTGATAGACCTTGCTCTCTTCTTCTAAACCTAGTTCTGCTTTGTGGGTCAGTACCACGAGTTTAGATCTCGCGTCTTCCAGTGACGCTTTACGCTCCACAAGGCCTTTTCTCTCAAGCCTTTGTACCATAGTCGTCGCTGAAGGCTTGGTCACCTGCATTTCAACAGCAAGATCGGTCAATCGAATCGGCTCAGGAGACGCCTGAATCACCTTCAAGTAATCATATTCGTTAAAGCTCAACTGGCAGATAGGATCTTCATTTACCTGTGTCCGCCATACTTTCGAGGCGAAGCGTTCTATCTTTTCTAAGTTCTGGTTTAGCATACTCACCCAATCAAAGAATGGCATTTAGTTAGCAAGGCTAACTATTTTAATCCTGTTTAAATAAAAAGCAATCCCAAACGAGACAAAGATCATAAAAGGTAGGCACAAAAAAGCCGCTGACTGGCAGCGGCTTTAGTAGTAAAAATAATCTATTTAGCGAGCATCAGCTGCTTGCTCTGCTTCAGCCAGCTTAGCTTGAGCGAGGTGCTCTGCTTTTAGCGTAGTGAAAATACGGCTCAACTCTAAGAAAGAGTAACGATGCTCTACGTATTCAAATACGTTAAAAGAGACCGACAACTTATACAAAGAGATCGCATTCGCGTAGTCACCGTTCATGTGGTAACGCTTAGCCAGATAGAAGTATGTCTCGGTTAAGCGCTGTGCAAGCAACGTATTGTCACGAGTACCCGTTAAGATCGCTTTGAATGCCTGTTCTTCAGTGATGTCATCGAGCATGATAGCGACCAATACCCAGCCCCACTGCTCGTCATGATTCTCATAACGTTTTTGCAGGTCAAGCTTAGCTTGTTCAGGCGTTAGCTCATGCTGAATGATGTATAACCAAAGCGCGCGGAATGGATCACTCGGATCATCGGCGTAGTGCTTCATCATTTCTTCATTCGCTAAGTCGTAACGCTCACCATAATAGAGTGCGATAGCGCGGTTTCTCTCTGCATATGAATTCGCAGGATCAAGCTCGAGCGTAGAGTCGAAAGATTCATAAGCCGCATCAAACTCTCCTACTTGCGTGAAGTAGACACCCAAAAGGTTGAAGATATCAGGCTGAGCTGGGTTCAATGAAAGAGATTGATTAAAGTCTAAACGCGCTAAATCCCTCAGGCCGACACTGTCGTAGTAGTTACCACGTTCAAACAGCATCTTAGCTCTAACTTCATCATTCAGATCTGGGCGCTGCAGTAGCTGACTCAAACGTGCAACCTGAACTTCTTGCTGAACGCTCGGTTGCAGTGGCACAGCCATTGGCGGGTAAACCCAACTTGAGGCGTTATCTGATGTTGTTGCACAACCAGTTAGTACAAGCAGAAAACACATACTCGCGGTTTGAAACCATTTCACAAATAATTACTCCTGTTATGACCGCAATTAAAAAGGGGAGCGATATGCTCCCCTTTATAACATGCTTTGTTGACGATAGGTTAAAAATCACTAAAAAGCGATATTACTATCGACACACTGAGAATTACTCAGCAGCAGGTGCTTCGCCTTCAGCTGGCGTTTCAACTGCTTCTTTCATGCTTAGACGTACACGGCCTTGACGGTCAATCTCAAGAACCTTAACAGGCACTTCTTGACCTTCAGTTAGGTAGTCAGACACTTTCTCAACGCGCTTGTCAGCGATTTGAGAGATGTGTACTAGACCATCTTTACCTGGAAGGATAGTTACGAATGCACCGAAGTCAGCAAGACGAGCAACTTTACCTTGGTAAATGCGGCCAACTTCAACTTCAGCTGTGATCTCTTCGATACGACGGATAGCTTCTTTCGCAGCTGCGCCTTCAGTAGCTGCAATCTTGATTGTGCCGTCATCTTCGATTTCGATTGTAGTACCAGTTTCTTCACAAAGAGCACGGATAACTGCGCCGCCTTTGCCGATAACATCTTTGATCTTATCAGAGCTGATTTTCATTGTGTGGATACGTGGAGCGAATTCAGAGATCTCTTCACGAGCACCAGAGATAGCTTCATCCATTACAGAAAGGATGTGCTTACGTGCACCTTGCGCTTGGTTAAGAGCAATTTGCATGATCTCTTTAGTGATACCTTCGATCTTGATGTCCATTTGAAGTGCAGTGATACCGTCGTTAGTACCTGCTACTTTAAAGTCCATGTCACCTAGGTGGTCTTCGTCACCAAGGATGTCAGAAAGAACTACGAAGTCGTCGCCTTCTTTAACAAGACCCATTGCGATACCCGCAACAGAAGACTTGATTGGAACACCAGCATCCATAAGTGCTAGAGATGTACCACATACAGAAGCCATTGAAGAAGAACCGTTAGATTCAGTGATTTCCGATACAACACGAACTGTGTATGGGAATTCATCAACAGAAGGCATTACTGCAGCGATACCACGCTTAGCTAGTTTACCGTGGCCGATTTCACGACGCTTAGGAGAACCTACAAAACCAGTTTCGCCAACACAGTATGGAGGGAAGTTGTAGTGTAGTAGGAAGTTGTCTTTACGCTCGCCTGTCAGCTCATCGATGATTTGAGCGTCACGTTGTGTGCCAAGCGTAGCAGTAACGATAGCTTGAGTTTCACCACGGGTGAATAGAGAAGAACCGTGAGTACGTGGAAGAACGCCAGTGCGAACGTCTAGTGCACGAACCATGTCTTTTTCACGGCCATCGATACGTGGGTTACCAGCGATGATGCTGCGACGTACAACAGTTTTCTCTAGGTCGTGGAAGATAGAGTGAACTTCTTTTAGGTTCACTTCTTCATCTTCAGATACTAGCACTTCGTTAACTTCAGCCGCGATCTCGTGGATACGGTCGTAACGAGTCATTTTCTCTGTGATTTGGTACGCTTCAACTAGCTTAGCTTCTGCAAGCTCAGCGATGCGAGTGTTAAGCGCAGTGTTCTCTTCTGGAGCAACCCAATCCCATGCAGGAGTAGCAACTTCAGCTGCGAATTCGTTGATCGCGTTGATAACAACTTGTTGTTGATCGTGACCAAATACTACCGCTGATAGCATCTCTTCTTCTGTTAGGTTGTCTGCTTCAGATTCAACCATTAGAACCGCGCCAGCAGTACCAGAAACAACAAGGTCAAGCTTAGACGTTTCTAACTCAGTGTTGCTTGGGTTAAGTACTAGTTGACCGTCGATGTGACCAACACGTGCTGCACCGATAGGACCGTTGAACGGGATACCAGAGATAGCAAGTGCTGCAGAAGTACCGATCATTGTTACCATGTCAGGCTGAACGTCTGGGTTTACAGACATTACTGTAGCGATAACTTGAACTTCGTTCTTGAATGCATCAGGGAAAAGAGGACGAATTGGACGGTCGATTAGACGAGCCGTTAGTGTTTCGCCTTCTGATGGACGACCTTCACGCTTGAAGAAGCCACCTGGGATTTTACCAGCAGCGTATGTACGCTCTTGGTAGTTAACCGTTAGAGGGAAAAAGTCTTGACCTTGTACCGCTTCTTTTTTACCAACAACAGATACGAATACTGAAGTATCGTCCATTGTTACCATAACTGCTGCAGTAGCTTGACGAGCAATAACGCCAGTTTCTAGAGTAACTGTGTGGTTACCGTACTGAAACGTTTTTACAACTGGTTTCTCAAACATTGTATTTCCTTTACCTAAAGATTGTTCTTTAGAGTCAGTAAGTTGAAACCCAAAAATCACCAATCGCGACTAGTCGAAGCAGACGGAATTGATTCGCTGTATCGAAAAAATACAGCGTACATCCACTTTGAATAGTCGCGACCTATTGGCCGACATCTGTGACTGTAACTTCTGGGTCGTATAATACCTATACAGTTAGCTGTACAGGCGAGGCATAGTATAAACTATTTTTATATACAGGGATATTTTCGTACTGAAAAAGCTCCGTGAAATAGTTAAAACTCTGTCTTTCAGATACAAAAAAAGGAGCAATAAATGCTCCTTTTTCTTCAAACAGTCTTTGCAGACATCGCTATTAACGACGTAGGCCTAGGCGCTTGATTAGGTCTTGGTAACGAGAAAGGTCTTTACCTTTCAGGTAGTCAAGAAGCTTACGACGGCTAGAAACCATACGTAGAAGACCACGACGGCTGTGGTGATCGCCTTTGTGAGCTTTGAAGTGACCTTGTAGGTGGTTGATAGAAGCAGTAAGTAGTGCTACTTGTACTTCTGGTGAACCTGTGTCGCCTTCAGAGCGCGCGTATTCTGCAACGATTGCTGCTTTAGTTTCTGCATTCAGAGACATAATTCTCTCCTGATAAGAGTAGTTTAATATTTGTAGCAGCCAATCTCTGATTCAGCCGCTACGCGAACCGAGGATTATAGGGAAGTTTGTCAGTTGGTGCAATAACAATCGATGGCCTTAGAAACGAAAAAAGCGAAGCGCTTAAATTAAGCGCTCGCTTTCTATTTTATTGATTCGCTTTTCAAAGCAAAATACCAATACCTAACTCGGTTTAAGCGTTATGCTTGTGCCTCTTCATCTCTGAAAACAACCAAACGCTTTGGTGCAACTCGACCATCGTCAGCAATCTGAGCAACACCAACAAACAGCTTCTCTTCACCGCTTGTCATACGAACCGTACCTTCTGTTGGCGCACCAGCAACTTGAACAGGCATACCGTGCTGAACTAGGTCAGTCAGCTCCGCATTCAAATTAACTTCTGGTAGATCTTCAACGGCAGTATCCATTGGCATCAATAACGGATCAAGCAACTCTTTAGGTGCAATATCTTGCTCCTGTGCTTGCTCTAAGATCTCGTTGAGCTGCTCTAATGTTACCATGCGCTCGTAAGGGTATTTTGCAACACCAGTACGACGAAGCATGGTGACGTGAGCACCACAACCTAGCATTTCGCCAAGGTCATCCGTGATCGTACGGATATAAGTGCCTTTCGAACAGTGCACTTCCATCTCAACTTCATCACCTTCAAAGCGAAGCAGATCAATCGAGTAGACAGTGATCTTACGTGATTCACGTGGCACTTCGATACCAGCACGAGCGTACTCGTACAGTGGCTTACCTTGGTACTTCAACGCAGAGAACATTGACGGAACTTGGTCAGTTTCACCTTTGAAGCTTTCAATGCAACGTTCAAGTTGCTCTTGAGTCACATTCACTTCACGAGTTTCAACTACTTCACCATCAGAGTCCGAAGTATTGGTACGCTCACCAAGCTTTGCAATCACAACGTAGCGCTTATCAGAATCTAGAAGAAACTGAGAGAACTTCGTTGCTTCACCAAGACAGATTGGCAGCATGCCAGTCGCAAGAGGATCCAGTGCACCTGTATGCCCCGCCTTCTCTGCAAAGTAAATACGTTTTACTTTTTGCAGTGCATCATTAGATGAAATGCCAGTTGACTTATCTAAAAGAATTACCCCGTTAATAGGGCGACCTTTACGACGGCGAGCCATTACTCTTCGCCCTTAGACTGAGTTTCGTCAGTACGGCCAGCAGCTTCTTGCTTACGCTTGTCGTCATTCAGAACTTCACTTACTAGGTTGGACATACGCATGCCTTCTACTAGTGTGTTGTCGTAAGTAAAACGTACTTCAGGTGTTAGACGGTGACGAATACGCTTGCCTAGAGCCATACGGATTGGCACTTCATGCTCTTTAAGAGCAGCAAGGCATGATTCAGGTGTTTGCTCACCAATACACAGGAAAGTAACGAAAACTTTTGCGTACGCAAGGTCACGAGACACTTCTACGTCTGAGATCGTTACCATACCGATACGTGAGTCACGAACTTCACGTTGTAGGATAAGAGCAAGCTCTTTTTGAAGCTGCTGAGACACACGTTGTGTGCGGCTAAATTCTTTTGACATTTTCTTTTCTCACTTAGAAAGATGGGGGGCTTGGTAATTACCAGCCCCCCATGGTGTATTCAACAACCGATTACTTCTTACCTTTACTAGTAATGTTAGTAACCTTAGTCAATATGTCGAGTCGTACAGACGATTAGTCTAGAGTACGTTTAACCTCAACGATTTCGAATACTTCGATCTGGTCACCAACGCGTACGTCGTTGTAGTTCTTAACGCCGATACCACACTCGTAACCATTCTTAACTTCTTGAACGTCATCTTTAAAGCGACGAAGTGACTCTAGTTCACCTTCGTAGATAACAACGTTGTCGCGCAGTACGCGGATTGGGTTGTTACGCTTAATTACGCCTTCAGTAACCATAGAACCAGCGATCGCGCCAAGTTTAGGTGACTTAAATACGTCACGAACTTCAGCAAGACCAATGATCTCTTGTTTGAATTCAGGTGCAAGCATACCGCCCATTGCCTGTTTCACTTCGTCGATCAGTTGGTAAATGATTGAGTAGTAACGTAGATCTAGGTTTTCGTTCTGAACCGTGTTACGCGCAGTTGCGTCAGCACGAACGTTGAAACCAAGGATGATAGCGTTAGAAGCTGCTGCAAGTGTTGCGTCAGTTTCAGTAATACCACCAACACCAGAACCTACGATGTTCACTTTAACTTCATCAGTTGATAGTTTCAGTAGAGAGTCAGCGATTGCTTCTACAGAACCTTGAACGTCAGCTTTTAGTACTACGTTCAGTTCAGCAACTTCACCAGCAGCCATGTTAGAGAACATGTTCTCTAGTTTCGCTTTCTGTTGACGAGCTAGTTTAACTTCACGGAATTTACCTTGACGGTAGTTCGCAACTTCACGAGCTTTACGCTCATCACGTACTACTGTTGCTTCATCACCTGAAGCTGGTACACCAGAAAGACCTAGAATCTCTACTGGGATAGAAGGACCCGCTGTCGCTACTTCTTTACCGTTTTCATCGCGCATTGCACGAACACGGCCGTACTCTTGACCACAAAGAACGATGTCGCCTTTATTTAGAGTACCAGACTGAACTAGGATTGTTGCAACTGGACCGCGGCCTTTATCAAGACGAGATTCAACAACAACACCAGATGCCATGCCTTCTTTAACTGCAGTCAGTTCAAGAACTTCAGACTGAAGAAGGATTGCTTCTAGAAGGCCATCGATGTTTGTACCCTGTTTAGCAGAGATGTGAACAAACATGTTCTCACCGCCCCACTCTTCAGGGATTACGTCGTATTGAGCTAGCTCATTCTTAACGTTGTCTGGGTTTGCACCCTCTTTATCGATCTTGTTCACAGCAACAATCAGAGGAACGCCTGCCGCTTTCGCGTGCTGGATCGCTTCGATTGTTTGTGGCATTACGCCATCGTCTGCTGCAACAACTAGTACAACGATATCTGTCGCTTGAGCACCACGAGCACGCATTGCAGTAAATGCAGCGTGTCCAGGAGTATCAAGGAAAGTGATCATGCCGTTGTCAGTATCTACGTGGTAAGCACCGATGTGCTGCGTGATACCGCCAGCTTCGCCAGAAGCAACGTGTGCTTTACGAATGTAGTCAAGTGTCGATGTTTTACCGTGGTCAACGTGACCCATGATAGTAACAACTGGAGCACGACCTTCAGCGATAGCATCGTTATCACGATCGGCTAGTACTGCTTCTTCAAGCTCGTTTTCTTTACGTAGGATTACCTTGTGACCCATTTCTTCAGCAACAAGTTGTGCTGTTTCTTGGTCGATCACTTGGTTGATAGTCGCCATAGCGCCCATCTTCATCATTACTTTGATAACTTCAGTTGCTTTAACTGACATTTTGCTAGCCAGTTCAGATACAACGATAGTTTCGCCGATAGCAACGTCAGATTTAGCAACAGTTGCTGACTTGTCGAAGCCTTGCTGCATTGAAGTTGGTTTAGCAAGCTTACCTTTAGCACCACGACCACGCTGGTTACGACCACCACGGTTGTTGCCAGGTTGGTTAGCTGGAGCTGCTTTCTTTTTACGACGACGAGGCGCTTTTTCTTCTTTCTGGTCAGCTGCATCTTCAGCTTCACGAGCGTAAGTAGAAGTTGTCACGTGGTAGTCCGCAGACTTCTCTTGTTCTTTCTTCTTCTGCTCTTCTTCAGACCAGCGCGCTTCGTTCTCTTCAGCTAGTTTACGAGCTTCTTCAACTAGCTTCGCCGCTTCAGCTTCAGCTTTACGCTGTGCTTCTTGCTCTTGACGAGCTTTTAGTTCATCCGCTTCTTTTTTCGCTTGTGCGTTAGCGTCTGCATTTTTTGAATTCATGTCTTTTTTAGCCTTTTCAGCTTGGGCGCGTTGAGCTTTTTCTTCAGCTTCACGTTTTGCATCCGCTTCACGTTTTGCTTTCTCATCAGCTTCGCGCTGTGCTTTCTCTGCAGCTTCACGTTTCGCAAGCTCTTCAGCTTCTTTACGTGCTTTCTCTTCCGCTTCACGCTTCGCTGCTTCCTCAGCTTCACGTTTCGCTTCATCTTCAATAGCGCTGCGCTTCACGTAAGTACGCTTTTTACGTACCTCTACTTGAACATCCTTACTCTTACCGCCTCCAGCGGCAACACTTAGCGTGCTGCGGGTCTTGCGTTGAAGAGTTAAACGAGTCGGCTCTGCTTCACCAGAAGTATCGCCATGCTCCTTTTTAAGGTGCGTTAGCAATGTTTGCTTCTCTGAATCAGTTACTTGATCCGACCCTGATTTCTTCATGCCTGCATCAGCAAGTTGTTCAATTAAGCGGTCAACTGGCGTACCAATCTCTTCACTCAGTGCTTTAACTGTTAATTGTGTCATACCGCTTTCTCTCCTTGCTGAATTATTCTTCGTCGCCGAACCAACAGATGTTACGTGCAGCCATGATTAGCTCACCAGCACGTTCTGCAGTTAGGTCTTCAATGCCTTCTAGTTCATCAACGCCTTGGTCAGCTAGGTCTTCCAATGTTGCCACGCCTTTTGCTGCAAGTTTGTAAGCCATTTCACGCTCTAGGCCTTCAAGTGCTAGCAAGTCTTCAGCTGGTTCAACACCGTCAAACGTCTCTTCTTTCGCGAGTGCTAGAGTCGTTAGTGCATCTTTTGCACGGTTACGTAGTTCTTCTACGATGCCTTCGTCTAGGCCATCAACTTCAAGAAGTTCGTTTACTGGTACGTAGGCGACTTCTTCTAGTGTAGAGAAACCTTCCTCAACAAGTAGCTGAGCGAAGTCTTCTTCGATGTCTAGGTGCTTCATGAAGTTTTCAATCGAAGCAACGGCTTCTTCTTGGTGTTTCTTCTGAAGGTCTTCAACCGTCATTACGTTCAGTTCCCAACCAGTTAGTTGAGATGCTAGACGTACGTTTTGACCGCTACGGCCAATAGCTTGTGCTAGGTTGTCCGCTTCAACAGCGATGTCCATTGAGTGTGCATCTTCATCAACGATGATAGAAGCAACATCAGCTGGAGCCATTGCGTTGATTACGAACTGAGCTGGGTTATCATCCCAAAGAACGATATCGATACGCTCACCACCAAGTTCGCCAGAAACCGCTTGTACACGTGCACCACGCATACCAACACACGCACCCACTGGGTCAATACGCTTGTCGTTTGTTTTAACAGCGATTTTAGCACGAGAACCTGCGTCACGTGCAGCACCTTTAAGTTCGATTAGCTCTTCACCAATCTCAGGTACTTCAACACGGAATAGCTCAGCTAGCATTTCTGGCTTAGAGCGAGTAATGAATAGCTGGAAGCCACGAGCTTCAGGTTTAACTGCGTATAGAAGACCACGTACACGGTCGCCTGGACGGAAGTTTTCACGAGGAAGTTGGTCATCACGTAGGATTACCGCTTCAGCGTTGTTACCTAGGTCTAGGATGATAGTGTCACGGTTAACTTTCTTAACAACACCTGTTACTAGCTCACCTTCGTTATCGATGAACTGCTCAACGATTTGAGCACGCTCAGCTTCACGTACTTTTTGTACGATAACTTGCTTCGCAGTTTGAGTCGTAATGCGGTCAAACGTTACTGACTCGATGTCGTCTTCAATGAAACCGCCAAGCTCGATCTCTGGCTCGTCAATCTTAGCCGCTTCAAGAGAAATCTCTTTTGTTGGGTTTTCAACAACTTCAACAGCTTCCCAGCGACGGAAAGTTTCGAAATCACCTGTTTTACGGTCGATTTCAACACGAACTTCAATTTCTAGTTCGCTTTTCTTTTTTGTTGCCGTTGCAAGCGCGATTTCAAGCGCTTCAAAAATACGCTCACGAGGAACTGCTTTCTCGTTAGAAACAGCTTCTACTACCGCCAAAATTTCTTTGTTCATTAATCTAGCCTCTTAAGCTCTTCTCTCTAGGAGAACTAAAATTTAGGGATCAGGTTCGCTTTCGCAATATTGCTCAGGACGAATTCTTCTTCTTGTCCTTCAACTAATACTTTTACTGTCTCGCCTTCAATAGATTGGATATCACCTTTCCATTTACGACGGTTGCCGACAGCCATTTTCAAAACGATGCTTACCTCGTGACCAATAAATTGCTGGTAATGCTCTGCTTTGAACAGTGGTCTCTCTAAACCTGGTGAAGACACTTCAAGGTTATAAGCCACTGAAATTGGATCTTCAACATCCATTACGGCACTTACTTGGTGACTAACTTCAGCGCAGTCGTCTACATTGATGCCGTTTGGAGAATCGATGTAAATACGTAGCGTTGAGTGCTCACCAGCACGAATAAATTCTAATCCAACTAACTCATAACCTGATGCTGCTACTGGAGCGTCAAGCATTTCAGTAAGTTGTCTTTCTAAACCAGTCATTTAACCACTCCAGAAACAAAAAAAGGGCTCAAAGCCCAATTTAAATTCCAAGCAAACATTATCTAAACGCATTTACAAATGCTTAGATAACAAAAAACCCCGTATAAGCCGGGGTTTTTGTTGCTGGACCCTTATATGCTAAGTGCCATCACATTCGATATTACACTTAACTCACAGTGAGGTTCACACTGTGCAAACTTGCTACCAATCAAGACTAAATATAGCACTTTAAATTGGTTGCGGGAGCCGGATTTGAACCGACGACCTTCGGGTTATGAGCCCGACGAGCTACCAAGCTGCTCCATCCCGCGTCCGGCTTGCGAGCATTATACGCTCAACAAGATGTTTTACAAGTTTGTAAACATGGTGCCGAGAGAGGGACTCGAACCCTCACACCCTAAGGCACTAGCACCTCATGCTAGCGTGTCTACCAATTTCACCATCTCGGCATCAAATCTTTACAGATTATTGTGGAATCTCGTCGCCTTGCGCCGGAACTTCACTCACTGCGTCTTCAGCTTGCTGGATAACCTGACCTTGAGTCGGGTCCATCCACTGTGACTCAGTTTTATGTGTAGACATATTACCAAGCACTAAGCTAAGGACAAAAAATGTAGTTGCAAAAATTGCAGTCATTCGGGTTAGGAAATTTCCTGAGCCACTAGCACCAAACACAGTGTTTGAAGCGCCAGCACCGAAAGAGGCTCCCATATCTGCGCCTTTACCTTGTTGAATCAACACTAGGCCAATTACACCAAGCGCTGCCAACAGGTAAATCACAAGTAGAACTGTAAACATTTTTCCACCTATGTTCCTAATTGTTGAGCCAGCGCCGTTCAAAAAAGTTATTTTTAAGAACAAGGCTAGCGACCTCCTAACTGAAGGCCGAGCAATACTAGCGAATGCAGCGATGACTGACAAGGAGAATTTGCTAAAAAATAAGCCTTTACCAAGTGAACGGTTAAAAAAAAGCCAAAAACAACACAAAACTCATTTATGCTCCTTTTTACCACTCTATAATTCAACCGTTTTTGCGTACGGTACTCCTGATGGTACCTGCTGAGTAAAGCTCTAAATTAGCAGTTTGCTTTTACTGCATCTGCAATCTTAAGTGCTGAAGCTTGAACTAAATCAGCATCTTCACCTTCAACCATTACGCGCAATAGTGGCTCTGTACCAGACTTACGTAATAATACACGGCCCTTCTCGCCAAGCTCAGCTTCTACTTCCACAACTGCCGCTTTCACCGCTTCAGCTTCCAGTGGGTTTGAGTCGCCACTGAAACGAACGTTTTCTAAGACTTGCGGGTATAACGTCATGCCTTGAGAAAGCTCATTCAATGTCATCTCACTACCAACCACTGAAGCAAGAACTTGCAGTGCTGCAACGATAGCATCACCAGTTGTCACTTTATCGAGTAGAATAACGTGACCTGAGTTTTCAGCACCGATCTTCCAGCCTTTTGCTAGCAGTTGTTCCATTACATAACGGTCACCAACTGCAGCGCGCACAAATGGAATACCAAGCTGCTTAAGGCCGTTTTCCATACCTAGGTTTGTCATCAGTGTGCCAACAACACCACCTTTCAACTCACCACGACGTAGTGCATCGCGAGCAATGATGTAAGCAATTTGATCACCATCAACCTTGTTACCTAGCTCATCAACCATGATGATACGGTCACCATCGCCATCAAAGCCAAGGCCTAGTGCAGCTTTTTCTTCTAGCACTTTAGTCTGTAGAGCACGAACATCCGTCGCACCCACTTCATGGTTAATGTTGGTACCGTTTGGTTCAACACCAATAGCAACAACCTCAGCACCTAGCTCTTTGAATACCGCAGGAGCAATGTGGTAAGTCGCGCCATGAGCACAGTCAACAACAATCTTCATGCCAGCAAGCGTCATTTCATGTGGGAAAGTACTTTTACAAAATTCAATGTAACGGCCTGCCGCATCGTTTAGACGAACCGCTTTACCAAGCTCAGGAGAGTCAACACACTCAATGTCTTTATCAAGTTCGGCTTCAATCGCCAACTCGATATCATCTGGAAGTTTAGTACCTTCAGAAGAGAAGAACTTAATACCGTTATCGTAGTAAGGGTTGTGTGAAGCCGAGATTACAATGCCCGCTTCAGCACGGAATGTTTGTGTTAGGTAAGCAACAGCAGGTGTTGGCATAGGACCAGTAAACGTCGCTTGAAGACCCGCAGCAGCAAGGCCAGCTTCTAACGCAGACTCCAGCATGTAACCAGAGATACGCGTATCTTTACCGATAATAACTTTCTTTGTACCTTGCTTCGCAAGTACACGGCCAGCAGCCCAGCCAAGCTTCAGAACAAAATCAGGTGTGATCGGGTACTGGCCTACTTTGCCACGCACACCATCTGTGCCGAAATAACGTCTTTCATCTGACATGATGATTTTCCTTAATTATATTTAGTGATTGTTATTCATCACTTCGATTATTTTCATCGCTTCCAATGTCTCCTCGACATCATGAACGCGAATAATTTGTGCGCCTTTCATCGCAGCAATAGTCGCGCAAGTTACGCTTGCGACCATGCAGTCGGCTGGAACCTTGTCTAGCAATTTAAAGATCATCGATTTCCTCGACATCCCAGCTAAAACAGGTAAGCCTATCGAATGAAACTTTTCAAGATGCGCTAGTAGGTGGTAATTGTGTTCGATGGTTTTACCAAAACCGAAGCCTGGATCAAGAATCAGCTGCTCTTTTGAAATACCAACCGCCTCACAAGCTTCCACCCTTTCTTGCAAGAATGCTTCTACATCCTGAAGAACATCATCATAACTTGGGTTAGCTTGCATTGTTCTTGGCTGGCCTTTCATGTGCATCAGGCAAATCGGAACATTGGCATCAGCAGCGACTTGTAATGCTCCAGGCTCTTGCAAAGCGCGCACATCATTGATCAAATCAGCGCCTGCTTCAACAGCTTGGCGCATCACTTCCGCTTTACTGGTGTCTATCGAGATCCACACATCAAACTTGGCACGAATCGCTTTAATAGCAGGGATGACACGCGCAAGCTCTTCTTCTAACGAAACATCAGGAGCGCCAGGTCGAGTTGACTCACCACCAATATCGATAATGCTGACGCCTGCTTTAATCATGCGTTCTGCTTGCTGTAAGGCATTATCGAGTGAATTAAATTTTCCACCATCAGAGAAAGAGTCAGGGGTGACATTGAGGATCCCCATCACATGTGGGCGATCTAACACGAGAGTTTTATTATTTGCTTTTAATATCATGGAAGGCCGATCTTAAAGGGTAAAACACCAAAGGCTATAAACAGAAAAACCCTGAGCGTACCCAGGGTTTTAATTGATAATTTAGCGATTAAGAATCTTTGTTTTGAGCATCATCTGATTCAGATTTAACTTCTTCAACTTTTGACTCTTCAGATTTAGGTTCCGCTTTTGCTTCTTCTGCCTTAGCTTCAGGTTTTGCTTCTTCCTTTGCAGGCTCAGCTTTTACCTGATCACCCCAACCAGCTGGATCGCGAATCTCTTGCTTACGTTCCATCAAGTCATCAATTTGACCTGCATCGATCGTTTCGAACTTCATCAGAGCGTCTTTCATCGAATGCATGATATCCATGTTATCTTCGAGGATCTTCTTAGCTCTGTCGTAGTTACGGTCGATAAGAATACGAATCTCTTCATCGATAAGCTTAGTCGTGTCATCAGAAACGTGCTTAGCTTGGCTCATACCGCGACCTAGGAAAACTTCACCTTCTTCTTCTGCGTAAAGAAGAGGACCCAGTTTCTCAGAGAAGCCCCACTGCGTAACCATCTTACGAGCAATATCAGTTGCACGTTCGATATCGTTAGATGCACCAGTTGACACTTTGTCTTTACCGTAAATAAGTTCTTCAGCAAGACGACCACCGTACAAGCTAGAAATCATAGACTCTAGGTGTTGGCGAGACATGCTCACACGATCTTGCTCTGGTAGGTACATAGTCACACCAAGTGCACGACCACGTGGAATGATTGATACCTTGTACACTGGATCGTGTTCTGGTACCAAGCGACCAACAATTGCGTGACCTGCTTCGTGATAAGCCGTTGACTCTTTCACTTCTTCTGACATAACCATTGAACGGCGCTCTGCACCCATCATGATTTTGTCTTTAGCAAGTTCAAACTCAACCATAGAAACATTACGCTTGTTACCACGAGCTGCAAATAGCGCCGCTTCGTTCACAAGGTTCGCAAGGTCTGCACCTGAGAAGCCTGGTGTACCACGAGCAATAAGAGATGGTTCAACATCACCTGCTAGTGGAACCTTACGCATGTGTACTTTAAGAATCTGCTCACGGCCACGTACATCTGGTAGACCAACCACAACCTGACGGTCAAAACGACCAGGACGAAGTAGTGCTGGGTCTAGTACGTCTGGACGGTTAGTCGCTGCGATAACGATAATACCTTCGTTACCTTCGAAACCATCCATCTCAACCAGCATTTGGTTCAGTGTTTGCTCACGCTCATCGTGACCGCCACCAACACCAGCGCCACGCTGACGACCTACCGCATCGATCTCATCAATAAAGATGATACAAGGTGCTGCTTTCTTCGCTTGTTCGAACATGTCACGCACACGAGATGCACCAACACCCACAAACATTTCAACGAAATCAGAACCTGAAATAGTAAAGAATGGTACTTTCGCTTCGCCAGCTATCGCCTTTGCAAGCAACGTTTTACCTGTACCAGGAGGACCAACCAACAGGATACCTGTAGGGATCTTACCACCCAGCTTTTGGAAACGGCTTGGGTCACGAAGGTAATCAACCAATTCTTTCACGTCTTCTTTTGCTTCGTCACAACCAGCAACATCTGCAAACAACGTTTTGATCTGTTCTTCGCTCATCATACGAGCTTTGCTCTTACCAAAAGACATCGCGCCTTTACCGCCGCCGCCGCCTTGCATTTGACGCATGAAGAAAATCCACACACCAATCAGTAAGATCATAGGGAACCAAGAGATGAAGATAGTGCCTAATAGGCTCTGCTCTTCAGGTGGTGTGCCCTGAACTTTTACGTTTTGATTAATTAAGTCATCAAGCAGCTTTTGATCATAAACAGGCATGTAAGTTACATACTTAGCACCACCGCCACGACGTGTGAAGGTGATTTCACTGTTATTGAACTGTGCGTCTTGAATCTGGCCTTGGCCAACTTCCTGTACAAACGTGGTGTAATCTACTGCTCTGCCGTTACTTTCCCCAGGGCCGAAGCTCTGGAATACCGACATCAACACTACTGCGATAACAAGCCACAGAATTAAATTTTTTGCCATGTCACTCAAGGTGTCAGCCTCTCGATAACTAATTGTAATTAAAGGTAGGGTACTACAGTTTGTAACCTGTAGCCATATTGTTAACTCTCACTCTTGGAAGAGAATCGTTAACCTTTGTAACCAGTGGCTACGATAAACACTTCACGAGAACGAGCTCGAGAAGAGTCGGGTTTTCTGACTTTCACCGTTTTAAACATCTCACGGACGTCTTTAACGTATTGATCAAACCCTTCGCCTTGGAATACTTTTACAACAAAACTACCATCGGTAGATAGAACTTGTCGACACATATCCAAAGCTAATTCAACTAAATACATAGCTCTAGGCTGATCTACAGAGTTGTTGCCCGCTATATTAGGTGCCATATCTGACATCACGACATCAACCATATTTGGTTGTATACGTTCCAATAAGGCTTCAAGAACAGCGTCTTCGCGAAAATCTCCCTGTAAGAAGCTAACACCAGCAATCGGATCCATTGGTAACAAGTCACACGCAATGATTTGTCCGTTGTCTCCAACAATCTTAGCAGCATATTGAGACCAACCACCAGGCGCTGCACCTAAATCCACAACGGTCATCCCTGGAGACAGCAATTTATCTTTCGTTTGAATCTCTTCCATTTTGAAATAAGCACGTGAGCGATAGCCTTTCTTTCTTGCTTCGTTTGCGTACTTGTCGTCGAAGTGTTCCTTCAACCAACGGCCTGAACTGGCCGAGTGTTTCTGTTTGCTCATTGGATACCTAAAGTGGAGGAAAGTACTAATTGCCGAATAAATTATAGTCTTCAGCATTAGATGGCGTTAAAATAGGTTTTTTCAACCCTAATAGTAAAGAAAATTGGCCGCGTAATGAACCTAAGCACCAAACAAAAGCAGCATCTAAAGGGCCTGGCTCACAGTTTAAAACCTGTAGTGCTAATGGGCGCAAATGGACTTACTGAAGCTGTTCTAGCGGAAATCGAATTAGCTCTAGATCACCACGAACTGATCAAAATTAAAGTTGCATCAGAAGACCGTGAAACTAAGCAGCTAATTATCGATGCAATTGTACGTGAAACTAAAGCTGAGAAAGTACAGACTATCGGTAAAGTTCTAGTACTATTCCGTCAATCAGAAGCACGTAAAATCGAGATTCCACGTAAGTAAGTTAGCCATTTAATCAGCTAGCTTCACAGAAGGATAGCCAGTGCGCTTATCTTTTAGTGTAGCGTGAGAAACGGAAAAGGTCGCATTTAGCGACCTTTTTACTTATCAGAAACAAAGAAAATTCAATTAGATATATTCTACTTTGTCAATTTCGTAATCTTTATCACCGCCAGGAGTCGAAATCATTACTTCGTCGCCTTCCATCTTACCGATAAGACCACGAGCAATTGGTGACTTCACTGAGATACGGCCAGTTTTGATATCGGCTTCGTCTTCAGAAACGATTTGGTAACGGTACTCTTCGTCTGTATCAACATCAATTAGAGTGACTGTTGTACCAAAGATAATCTTACCCGTATTTTCCATCTGAGTTACATCGATGATCTGAGCCATTGAAAGTTTATATTCAATGTCGCGGATTTGAGCTTCACAGATACCCTGTTCTTCACGCGCAGCGTGGTATTCAGCGTTCTCTTTTAAATCACCTAGTTCACGTGCTTCACCAATAGCTGCTGAGATAACAGGGCGTAGCTTGAGTAGGCGATCTAATTCGTCACGTAGCTGCTGAGCGCCACGTACTGTCATTGGAACCTTTTCCATTTTTTACCTCTATGCCAAAGCTTTCTTTGGCCAACATAAATACACCCAACTTATTTTATTGGGTAGTAGAAACAAAACGATTTGGCTTAGTGTAAACAAACTTTATGGCTAAATCATCTTTATTCCACTTTGCGTTTTAAAAGCTGTATCTAGGTCTAAATTACAGACATCACAAAATTGAATAATAACCCTCAAATCAATAAGCCGAAAAATAAACACCTAAAAAAACAAAAAACAAACAAAATAAACGCAGATCACACTTTAATAAAAAACCATATAAAACAGAAACTTAAACAACAAAGAATATAATAAAACAGTGTTCATTTTTTGGTTTTATATCATTTTACTAACTGACAATTGAACTTTAGAGGTAAAAAGTAACCCATGGATTGCACTGGCATTTTTCAGACTTCTGATCTAATCATGGTTATGAAGCCTGATTAATACGGGCAATACACAAAAGGGTTCAAATCCTTAATAAAAACTTCTATGGACAGTAATTAGGAAATTATAACATGAACAAGACTATGATCGCGCTTGCTGTATCTGCTGCAGCTCTTGCTACTAACGCAGTAGCAGCGGAAGGTAAACAAGCTGGTGGTATCGACGGCACTTCTGTATACAGCTCTAACGGCACTTCTCTAGAGATCGGTGGCCGTGCTGAAGCACGTCTATCTCTAAAAGATGGCAAAGCTGAAGACAAAACACGTGTACGTCTTAACTTCCTAGGTAAAGTTGAAATCCAAGACGGCCTATACGGTGTTGGTTTCTACGAAGGTGAATTCACTACTGCGGACCGTGATACAAATGGTGTAGATAAGAGTGGTAATGATACGATTGACAACCGTTACACGTACGCTGGTATCGGCGGTAACTTCGGTGAAGTAACTTACGGTAAAAACGATGGTGCACTAGGCGTAATCACTGACTTCACCGATATCATGTCTTACCACGGTAACTCAGCAGCATACAAAATTGCTGCAGCAGACCGCACTGACAACATGCTTTCTTACAAAGGTGAATTCCAAGACCTAGCAGTTAAAGCAAGCTACCGTTTCGCTGACCGTTCTGAAACTGCAGGCGACTTCACTGATAACAACGAAGATGGCTACTCTTTATCTGGTATCTACTCAATCGGCGATTCTGGCTTTGATCTAGGTGCTGGTTACGCTGACCAAAACGAGCAAAACGAGTACATGCTTGCTGCATCTTACCGCATTGAGTCTCTATACTTTGCAGGTACTTTCACAGACGGTGAACTAGCGAAGAAGAACGGTGATTACACTGGTTACGAATTCGCAACAGCATACACACTAGACAAGACTGCATTCACGCTAACGTACAACAACGCTGAGTTCGATAACGAGACAGCTGCTGATAACGTTGCTATCGATGCAACTTACTACTTCAAACCGAACTTCCGTACGTACATCTCGTACAACTTCAACCTAATTTCTGAAGGCGACAAGTTTGGTGATACAACTAAGCTAGTTACTGGTACAGCATCTAAAGCTGATGCTGAAGACGAAATCGCTCTAGGTCTACGTTACGACTTCTAATTCTGATTATCTGATTGATTAGTTAATTAAGAATCAAAACGCCCGCTCTCTAGCGGGCGTTTTTTATATCTGTATACTGAAAATATCAGCCATCCAAGACAATCTTCTATGCGCCTTCTATCCACAATACTGCTATGTAGTTTTTCCATTAGCACTTTATCTATCAACGCTTTCGCATACGACCCTCTTGATACACTGCCCGATGGTAGTAGCACAAGTCTAATCTTAGAATCATTAAGTGGCCGTCCAAATAAAATGAATACCAACAGTGATGGCTTTTATCCGCCAGCCAGCACGTTAAAACTGGTGACGGCTTTAGCGGCTAAATTAGAGCTAGGCGACAACTTTTATTACACCACCAGCATTACTCGATCTGGTAGTGATTCAATCATTTCATTTAGCGGCGACCCAACTCTGCAACGTGAACAGCTAAAAAGCCTGTTAGCTCGGTACGCTAAGTCTCAATCCAGGACCATCAAAGGCAACTTATACTTGGATAACACGGCTTATACTGGCTATCAACGAGCGGTGGGGTGGCCTTGGGACATTCTAGGCGTTTGTTACAGTGCGCCTTCTAGTGCAATGACCTTAGACAGCAATTGCGCACAAGCCTCTATTTATACAAAAAATAACGGCAGCACCCGCGTCTATATTCCAGCTCATTATCCAATAGAAGTGACAACCAATGCAGCTACTGTGACGCGCTCTGGACAAAAAGCCACCCAGTGCGACTTAGAGCTCATCACCACGCCAAACAACTCTTACACACTCTCCGGTTGCTTAGTGGAACGTAAGAAGCCTCTTCCCCTTAAGTTCGCCATTCAAAACCCTGAGCTTTACACCTCTCATGTGGTGAACTCATTACTTAAAGAGCTGAAAATACAAGTAAAGGGGGATGTAATCATTGGAGCTAAAAAAGGCACAAACAAAACGACATTAGTGGCTAGCCACCACTCAGCGAAACTTCCAGAGCTGCTCGATACCATGCTAAAAAAATCAGATAACCTGATCGCAGACAACCTCACCAAAACCTTGGGAGCAAGGTTTTATGTGCAGCCGGGCAGTTTCAATAACGGTACTCAAGCAATAAAACAGATACTACTGACTAAAGCGAATATCAACCTCAGCAAAGCGCAGCTCGTTGATGGTTCTGGTTTATCGAGAAACAACCGAATGAGACCGCAGACCATGGCTAAAGTGCTTCGTTATATCTGGGAAAGCGACTCACAGCTCAACCTAATCAACGCCATGCCAATATCTGGTATAAATGGGACGCTTAAGTATCGACAAAGCATGAGGAAGACACCGATTCAGAGTAATATCATAGCTAAAAGTGGCTCTCTGTACGGAACCTACAATATGGCGGGGTATGGTTTAGATGAGTCAGGGAAGCCAAGCTCTCTATTCGTACAGTTTGTTCGTGATTACTTCCCTGAAGAGCAGGACCCAGACAAACCAGTGGAAGCGCCGATTACGCAGTTTGAACGTGCTTTTTATAAAGATGTGATTGAATATAGTCAAACACAGAGCCAATCCAAATAACGAGCAGTTTGTTGTAAGCTTTTTACTACACAACAAAAAATGGCGCTGAAGATCTTAAATCTTCAGCGCCACTTTTATTTTCGAAGTGCTGTTACTATTTAATAGGCGCTAGGCAATGCCTAAAAACGCATTTACGACGCTGAAATAGATCCACATCCCTGAGATGTCTACTATTGACGCTAATACTGGGCTCACCAACACCGCAGGGTCCAACTTGAAAAAACGAGCTACAATAGGCAACCCACCACCGAGAACCGTTGAAATGGTCACCTGGATAAACAGAGCAACCGCGATAGCAAAGGCAATCATATTAATGCCATAACCACCAGTGGATTGGTTTTCACTGAACAGCAAGATACGTCCAATCATTACCGCTGCAATCGCCAGTGCTAAACAAATAGCCACTCTAAATTCTTTCCACAGAACATTGGCCCACTGGCGTTTCTTCACCTCACCAGTGGCTAAGGCTCTAATTACCAGAGTGGCGGCTTGAGTTCCCGTGTTACCACCTGCCGCGGCGATGACTGGCATGTAGATAGCCAGAAGCACCAATTGGCTTAGGATGTCTTCGTACTGAGCGATGATAAGCCCAGAGACGATACCTAGCAGTGCCAGCGAAATAATCCAACCAATACGCTGTCTAACATGGCTTAATACACCTGTAGAAAGGTAACCTTGTTGAGGCTCAACCTCTGAATAGATTAGCCCTAGTTGGTGAGCTAGATGTCGCGAGCGCTTTTCAAAGCCTTGCTCCTCTAACTCACTAAGTAGAGCTTGAATCGTACTTAAAGAGCATTGCCCTAACACAAGTACTGCATCCTCAAGCGGCATACAGTTCAAAAGCCTGACCTGCTGTTCACGCCCATATTGCTGAAATGCATTTGATACAGCTTGGATGTCTTGCTCTGAGTACAGAGCTTCAATAGATAAAAAAGTGTTGTTCATTACCGTCATGGCGAATCTCCCGATTGGCAAAGGTAACGACCATCAAAACAAGTAGCCTACAGTGAGTACTTCACAAACATAAAGCGGTATACACCAAGAGCGTATAATTCGATACATAAAGCATATAACTGAGCGCACCAAGAGCTTAAAGCACTGATGTGTCTACTTGTTAGAATCTAGAGTGTGGAAAAGAATGAGGGGAAAACAAAGATACCCTACCTGAACGGCAGGACAATAGATCAATACCGAGACAGGTTATTCTTCTCCATTCAAACTAGGAGGATGGTCGGTATTGTTCATAAAAATCTCCAAAATTACTGTCAGCTCGACAGCGCGCATAGTGTAGCAATCCTGTAAAAAGTTCTTCGTCAACTTTGTGTCAATAAAAAAGGCATCCGTAGATGCCTTTTATTCAATCATTGATGTGCGTTATTACTTGATAGTAATACGAGCAAACTTACGCTTACCTACTTGATAAACTGCAGTACCCGCTTCAGGTACCAGTTTGTTGTCTTCAACTTTCTCGCCTTCGATCTTAGCAGCACCCTGCTTGATCATACGCATTGCATCAGAAGTCGAGTTTACTAGGCCTGCTTCTTTTAGAACGTTAGCGATTGGTAGGCCTGCTTCGAATTCGAACTCAGGCATATCGTCTGGCACTTGGTTTTTAGCAAAGCGGTTAACGAACTCTTGCTCTGCTGCATCAGCATCCGCTTCACTGTGGAAACGAGCAATGATCTCTTTAGCCAGAAGTACTTTAACGTCACGTGGGTTTTTACCCGCTTCAACGCCAGCTTTCAACTCAGCCACTTCTTCAAGCGGACGGAAAGAAAGAAGCTCGTAGTAGCTCCACATTAGGTCATCAGAGATAGACATGATCTTACCAAACATCTCGCTTGGTGCTTCGCTGATACCGATGTAGTTGTGTGCTGACTTAGACATCTTCTTAACGCCGTCTAGACCAACAAGCAGTGGCATCATCAGTACCGCTTGTGGTTTTTGACCTGCCGCTTTTTGCAGTTCACGACCCATTAGAAGGTTGAACTTCTGGTCAGTACCGCCAAGCTCAACGTCGCTCTCTAGTGCAACTGAGTCGTGACCTTGTAGAAGTGGGTACATAAATTCGTGAATAGCGATCGGTTGACCACCAGCGTAACGCTTTTTGAAGTCATCACGCTCAAGCATACGAGCAACAGTTTGGTTAGAAGCAAGACGAATCATGCCTTCTGCGCCAAGCTCAGATAGCCACTCAGAGTTGAAGCGAATTTGTGTTTTCGCAGGATCTAGAATTTTGAATACTTGCTCTTTGTAAGTTTCAGCATTCTTCAATACGTCTTCACGGCTTAGTGGTGGACGCGTTGAGTTTTTACCTGATGGGTCACCAACCATTGCAGTGAAATCACCAATCAGGAATGTCACTTCATGACCAAGCTCTTGGAAAGCACGAAGCTTGTTAAAGATAACCGTATGGCCTAGGTGGATATCTGGAGCCGTTGGATCGGCACCCAGTTTAATACGTAAAGGACGACCTTCTTTTAATTTAGCAATCAGCTCGTCTTCTGGAATAAGTTCTTCTACGCCACGTTTGATCTCGGCTAGTGCAGCTTCAATACTCGCCATTCTTGTTCACTCCCACAGATTTGGCAAAAATATAATAGTTAGACATCTTACTTGAATAGCGATGTATTTTGAAACCAGTTACACTATTCCGTCGCCGATTTTCATCATATTTACAGAACGAACCGGAACATGTTGTCTATTTTTGCACGCCTTCCTATATTGCACCGGGCCTTTATCGCATTTTTTAGTGCCATAATTTTCATCGCGATTTTCTTACTTCCCGACGTCAACAGCTTGCGCGACGATACGGGCGTACTTGTCGTAGGTAAACATTACCCTTTGAGCATCGATGCTTCCGCGCTAGTAAGCTCGAATGACGCACCACCAACAGCTGTCCTGAAATGGGAAAAATACACGGTTCGCTCTGGCGAAAGCACTTCTGTTTTATTTGAACGTATTGGTCTCTCATACCGTTTGTTACTCAATCTTCTCAATACCAATAAAGACATTAAAAAGCAGCTCTCAAACCTAAGACCTGGTGATGTGCTGCAATTCGGATTTGATGAAAACAACGACCTTATTCAGCTCAAACGACAACTTAGCGCGTTTGAAAGCTTCAAAATCACCAAATCCGGCGATTCATTCACCTCAAATTTTGATAAAAAAGAAGTCGCTTACCAATACAACTACGCCGAAGCCAATATAACCTCCAACTTCTGGAATGCAGGTGTCAGTGCCGGCCTAACTGCCAATCAAATCATGGAACTTGCAGGTATCTTTGGTTGGGATATCGACTTTGCATTGGATATTCGTAAGAACGACAACTTTAAAATCTTATATCAAGAGAAAGTGGTTGAAGGCGAAGTGATTGGCCGTGGCAAAATCATGGCTGCCATTTTTACCAACCAAGGCGATTCATTTACTGCGGTATTAGACGATAAGAGCGGTAACTACTACGACGAAAACGGCCGAGCAATGAAGAAAGCCTTTCTGCGCGCTCCTATCGATTTTCGTCGTGTAACCTCGAACTTCAACCCTCGTCGTAAGCACCCAGTCACCGGCAAAGTACGCCCGCACCGCGGTACCGACTATGCAGCACCTGTTGGCACACCTATCTGGGCAGCAGGTGATGGTATCGTACAGAAATCTGGCTACAACCAATTCAACGGTAACTACGTGTTCATCCGACACAGCAGTACTTACATCACTAAGTACCTGCATATGAAGAGGCGCATGGTAAAAACAGGGCAGCGAGTCAAACAAGGTCAAACTATTGGTACTCTGGGCGGCACAGGCCGTGTAACTGGTCCACACCTACACTACGAATTCTTAGTTAATGGCGTTCACAAGAATGCGCGTACCGTGAAGTTGCCTCAATCTAAGTCGCTAACGGGTAAGGTAAAAGCAACCTTTATTGCAAACTCTGAGATTCGATTGAAAAACCTTGAGCGATACGGTCAGTTGCTAGCGACGAACTAGAAAGTTCAAGACTTGTAGCTTCAGAGCAAAATAGAAAAATGAAAAGAGCGCCCGTCAAGGCGCTCTTTTTTTATATTCGCGTAACACCCCCATCTAGTGTTTTTCGGGTTTGTTGTTGCGCCCTAGCATCAACAAGCAAGGAGTCAGCACCAAGGTCAGCACCGTGGCAAACGCCAAACCACCAGCTATAGCGGTCGCAAGCTGTGACCACCACTGCGTACTCGGCGCTCCGAATTCTATCTTTTGATTAATCAGATCGATGTTCATCTCAAGCACCATCGGCATCAATCCTAAAATGGTTGTGACGGTAGTCAGCATTACTGGCCTTAAACGTTGCACACCGGTTCTTAGAATTGCATCTCGCTTATCTAAGCCTCTTTTAACCAACTGGTTATAGGTATCGATCAGCACAATATTGTTATTCACCACAATTCCAGCTAACGCAATCACCCCAATACCAGACATCACAATACCAAACGGACGCTGGAAGATAAGCAACCCAACGAATACGCCAACCGTAGAGAACAAGACAGCACTTAGAATTAAGAAGGCTTGATAGAAGCTGTTGAACTGAGTGATAAGAATCAAAGCCATCACCGCTAGAGCCACTAAGAATGCAGTTTGTAAAAAGGCTGAAGAGTTCTCTTGCTCTTCATTTTGACCGCGAATGCGAAAGCCTACGCTATCTGGTAGCCCTAGTTCACTTAACGCCTGCTCGATCTTTGGTAGCTCGAGAGCAAGGTTATACCCTTCTTCCATATCTGCCATAATATTAACGACTCGCTTGCCATCAAGACGTTTGATGGTGTCTTGCTTGTGGTCTGGAATGATCTGAGCAAAATTAGTTATTGGAACCAAACCAGCTGGCGTTTTGACTCTTAGCTGGTCGAAACGTCCGATATCCCTTTTATCATTCGGATAACGCACCAAGATATCGACTTCTTCTGCTGAGTCATCAGGAAGATAATCACCGATCTTTAATCCATTAGTCACGAATTGAACGGTATTACCCACCAAGGTAGCATCAGCGGCAAAACGCGCGGCATCGTCACGGCGGATATCCACCTTCCAATCGATACCATCTTTACTTGCTGTATCGCTGATATTGGTTAGTGTTTGATTACCATCCGCCCAACTTCTCACGATCTTTGCTGCCTGATTGAGCTGCTCTGGTGTTTTAGCTGAGAGCTCGATCACCAAGTCATTTTCAACTGGAGGCCCTGCGTCTGGGAACTTATATTCGATCTCAACGCCAGCGTACTGGTCGGTTTGTTGCTTTAACTCTTCAATGATCGCTTTCACGCTGCGGCGATATTGCCAGTCGACAGGCGTAATCGAGATCAAGCCAATCTGGTCGTCACCACCGGTACGCGTATAAACGGTATCGAACTCTTCATGATTCAACATCACTTGCTCAATATCACGCATGATGTCATCTTTTTCTTGAATAGAAAGATCACCATGAGAGCGCACTTTAACGTTAAAAAATGGCGGATCGACCTCTGGGAAAAACTCGGCACCTAAGCCAGCTTTGGAGTAAGTAAATCCGACTGCAACCGCAAGCAATATAGCGCTAAAGATAATTTTAAACGGATGCTTAATCGCTAAAGAAAGTGTGTGGTAATACGCCTTAGTTAAGCCTGTCGCTTGAGAAAAGTCGTCGTTATGCAAGGCGACCATTCGAGCTTGATTCTGAGGTGAAACGTACTGAGGTTTACCAATCAAACCACCTAACACCGGCACAAACAACAGCGCCATAATCAATGAAGCCGTTAAAGTCGCGATCAGGGTTAGCGGTAAGAACTTCATAAATTCGCCCGTCACGTCAGGCCAGAACAATAGCGGAGCAAACGCTGCTAAAGTCGTTGCGGTTGATGCCGTTATCGGCCATGCCATCCGCTTGGCTGCATCTCGGTAGGCATCTTTACGCCCTTCTCCCTCTTGCATCCTTCTATCTGCGAATTCAGTCACCACAATCGCGCCGTCCACCAGCATTCCGACTGCCATAATCAGCGAAAACAGCACTACGATGTTAACGGTCAAACCGAATACCGAGAGGACGAGTAACCCTGTTAGGAATGAGCCGGGAATAGAAATACCCACTAACAAAGCAGTACGCACACCAAGAATAGCGATGATAACGATCACCACCAGAATAATGGCGGATAGGATATTGTTTTGCAGATCATTGAGCATAATCTTCACATCTTTAGATTCATCTTTGGTGTACTTGACCAGCAGGTTATTTGGCCACTCGGCTTGCTGCTGAGCACTAGCCATTACCGCTTTCACCAGCTCAACCGTTTCAATGATGTTCTCACCAGCACGCTTCTTGATATCCAAGACCACCGCAGACTTGCCATCTAAGCGAGCAAAGCTCTCCGGATCTCTAAATGCTCGGCGTACTGTCGCCACATCACCAAAAGTAACGACCTGTTTGCCATCCACTTTGATCGGTAGCTCAAGCACATCTTTTAAAGAGTTAAATACCGAAGGAACTTTGACCGAGAAACGACCGTAGCCCGTATCAACAAAACCGGCGGCAACCACTCGATTGTTCAATGCAATCATGTTATAGATATCCGCTTGGTCTAGGCTATAACTTTCCATAAGCAGAGGATCTACGATGATTTCAACGATGTCTTCTCTATCACCTGCAATATCGACCTCTAGTATTTGGCGATAGCTCTCTAATTTATCTCCTAGCTCTCGGGCAATTTGTACAATAGTGCGTTCAGGAACGGTACCGAATAACACGACAGATAGCACTGGTTCCTCAGAAGCAAGAGTTACTTCATTTACGGTCGGCTCATCACTGTCTTCTGGGAGTTTTGGCTTGGCAAGCTCAACGGCGTCACGCACATCTGCCATCGCTTTGGTGAGATCAACCCCAACATTAAATTCCAACACTACAGAAGCATGTCCTTCTGCGGCGGTTGAATTCATCTCTTTTACGCCTTCGATGGATCTAAGTTCTTGCTCAATAGGTCGTACCAACAAGCGCTCAGCATCGGTTGGTGATATCCCTTGGTGCCCAACGGAAACGTAGATAATCGGGATAGTGATATCTGGGCTCGATTCTTTGGGGATCGTGATATAGGTAATAACACCTGCGACCAAGATGAGTACCAACAGAGAAAGCATGGTACGAGCACTAGACAAGGCTGCATCAATAATTGAATACATAGGTTACCTCCTACTCAGCCACTGAACTTGAGAGATCAGCACCTTGCTCAACTGCAATCACCGAATCACCATCACGAACAAAGCCTTGTCCGACGGTAATAATATCGACCTGTTGACCCAACCCAGTGAGCCACACGCCATCTTGCTCTGCCTTAACGAGCTGTATACCAACAAATTCCACACTTGGTGTATCACCGACTGACACCAATGTTTTAACCCCGAGATTTCCGGCTTCATCCAATGCCAACATAGCAGGTGTCACCTTAATAGCGTCTCGTGTTTCTAAGTTGAGCTTCACTTCAGCGCTCACACCAGCAGGCAGTAGGCCTTTAGAGTTATCGATTTCAATCTCGATTGGGAAGGTATTAGTAGAAGCTGAAGAGATTCGAGACACATAACGCAATCGCCCTTCTACTTCATCTCTGCCAAGTAGACGAACCAATGCATCTTGATTAGCTAACAGATGCTGAATATGACGCTCACTGACATCCGCTTCAATCACCAGAGGATCGAGGTCAATCACGCTGGCAACGGGATCGCCTACGCCAACGAAATCACCCAACTCGACCATTAAATCTTGAACCACACCCGAAAAAGGCGAAGTAATAACAGTATTCTTTAAAGCCAACTCCGCATTGCGCATCATAGCCTTCGCTTCTGTCAAAGAGGCCTCTGCAGTGGTGTAAGCAATTTCCCCTTGCAGCCCTCTTTTCTTCAGTGACTGCGCCGCTTTAAATTCTTTCTGCTTTAGGCGATACAGAGCCGATGCTCGTTCTAACTGTATTTCCAAGTCGCCTTTATCGATCTGAGCAATGGCTTGGCTTGCTTTAACGCTATCACCTTTGGCAACGTTCAACCTAACGACCTTACCTGCAACTTCTGCGCCTAGGCGTGCGTGTCGATCTGGTGCTGTTCGACCGTATAAATCAATGGTTCTAAAGGTGGGTGATGAGATAAATGTTTGGTAGGAAACCTTGGCTAATGGAATCTCTGTCGCTTTGCGTTCAGGCGACTCTTCGGCTTGTCCCACACCTAAACACAGCCAGGTAGAAAGCAACATCACTAAAATCAAAGAAACTAACCATGGCTGCTTAAGCTTCTGAAAAAGTGCTGAGTTAGAAGGTAGAGTGGGCATAACAAATCCTTTTCTGGCGCATTAGGTGCATTAATTGGCGCAACAGCCTCGCAAGAGACTCACTGATACAAATAAATAATATTAACAGGACAGGAGAAATAAAGTTGAGCACGTTATCGACAGTTTAAAAATATGCCGTGTACTAAAGGGAGGTAAAAATGAAGGGGATAAAAAACAAAAACGCCGAACATAAGTTCAGCGTTTACGATGCTTCGAATATGGCTTTCAATTAAGCGACGTTAATCTCGGCCTATACGCTGAATGATGCACCACAACCACATGTAGTTGTTGCATTTGGGTTGTTCACAAAGAAACGTGCACCTTCTAGGCCTTCAGTGTAATCAACCACGCCACCCATTAGGTATTGTAGGCTCATTGGATCGACAACCAGCGTTACGCCACTGTTTACAATAGTAGTGTCGCCATCATTTACTTTTTCATCGAATGTGAAGCCGTATTGGAAACCACTACAACCACCACCTGTAATGTATACACGCAGTTTTAGCTCTGGGTTTTCTTCTTCAGCAATCAGCGTTTGTACGCGGGTAGCTGCTGCATCAGAAAAAGACAATGGGATATTTGCTTCGCTCACGACAACCTCTCTTACCTGTGTCAAAAACAACATGATACAAATCTAATTCGAGACCATAGTTGTTGAGTATTTTCTTATATTCTGCTGATTATCCAATACCTGACTGAAACGTTCAAGTATTCACCACCTGATCGCCGTTTTTCCTGCTAAAAACTCATCAAATAAAAACAAAATGAATGTGCAACCACACAAAATAATCAGATTCGGGCGATTATATCAGCTAAACCATTCCTAGTTGGATTATGGATAGGTACAATGCCTGCCAATTGGTCCGACATTCAAAAGAGGATATATCAATGACCAAATCAGCAGAGCTGTACGAAAAAGCACAGCAAACTATTCCTGGTGGCGTAAACTCTCCAGTTCGTGCATTCAATGGCGTAGGTGGTTCTCCAATCTTCGTAGAACGCGCTGATGGCCCACTTATTTTTGATGCTGATGGTAAAGCATATATCGACTATGTTGGCTCTTGGGGTCCAATGATCCTTGGTCACAACCACGCTGTTATCCGTGATGCAGTAATTGAAGCGGCTCAACGTGGTCTTAGCTTCGGTGCTCCAACTGAAACTGAAATCAAAATGGCTGAGCTTGTGTCTGAGATGGTTCCTTCAATGGAACAGCTACGTATGGTTAGCTCAGGTACTGAAGCAACGATGAGTGCAATTCGCCTTGCTCGTGGCTTTACTGGCCGTGACAAAATTCTTAAGTTTGAAGGCTGCTACCACGGCCACGCAGACAGCCTACTTGTAAAAGCAGGTTCTGGGGCTCTGACTCTAGGTCAGCCAAGCTCTCCAGGCGTACCAGCAGACTTCGCTAAACACACACTAACGGCAACATTCAACAACCTAGACTCTGTACGTGAGCTGTTTGAAGCAAACAAAGGTGAGATCGCTTGTATCATCGTTGAGCCTGTAGCGGGTAACATGAACTGTATTCCACCAGTAGAAGGCTTCCACGAAGGTCTACGTGAGATCTGTGACCAAGAAGGTGCGCTACTGATCTTTGATGAAGTGATGACAGGTTTCCGTGTTGCTGAAGGCTGTGCACAGGCTTACTACAACATCAAGCCAGACCTAACGTGTCTTGGTAAAGTTATCGGTGGCGGTATGCCAGTGGGTGCTTTTGGTGGTCGTAAAGACGTGATGCAATACATCGCACCTACGGGCCCAGTTTACCAAGCTGGTACTCTTTCAGGTAACCCAGTAGCAATGGCTGCGGGCTATGCATGTCTGAACCTTCTACGTGAAGAAGGCAACGAGAAGCGTCTAGCATCAAAAACTAAGCAGCTAGCGTATGGCTTCAAGCAACTAGCTGACAAGCACGGCATTCCAATGCTAGTTCACCAAGTTGGCGGCATGTTTGGTTTCTTCTTCACTGAGCAAGAAGCAGTAACATGCTACGAAGATGTAACTAAGTGTGATGTAGAACGCTTCAAGCGCTTCTTCCACCTCATGCTAGAGCACGGTGTATACCTTGCTCCTTCTGCATTCGAAGCAAGCTTTACATCTCTTGCTCACGGTTCAAAAGAGATTGAAGCGACACTAGAAGCCGCTGACCGTTCTCTTGCTATTATTGCTGCAGAGAGCCAATAATCAAAAGCGCAAATAAGTCGCTAACTGATTGAATTTAGGGCTGCATTAACGCAGCCCTTTTTAATGGATAGCACTCAACTTATGAAGGGAATTCACTCTGTCACATACGTCGACCTATGTCGGCAAAGCGGTTAACGTTCCCAGAACAAGAAAACCAACAGCATGAGCGTACCAAGGAACATTCTGAACCAAGGGATCTCTTTTTTCGTTTGCTGCTCTTTATCTTGGCATTTCTTGTCTTTGTTACAGCATCCCATTATCAAAACTCCTCATTGCTAACTCTCTGTTTTACAGCCATTATAAACTTAGAACGCAAATATAGAGACCATTACCGTGTCAGAAAAAATTAAAATCAATTCCAGTCACTGGGTAATCATCATTGCGCTGCTCGCCGCGGCTTATGCTTGTTACTTACTTATAGAACCATACGTTAACTCAATCGTAATGGCCTTCATCATTTCATTATTAATGTTTCCGATCCATGAGTGGCTTGAAAAGAAGATCCCGAACAAAGCAAATCTAGTCTCATTGCTATCTTGTGTGATCTTAACCTTTATTATTGTTATCCCTTTACTGGCAGTATTTGCAGCGATCGTGCAGCAAGGCTCTCTATTTTCTCAAAACACCTATCAATGGGTCACACATGGCGGTATTCAAACCCTGTTTGAGCACCCTATCGTGGTTAAAGCGTTATCTCTCATTAATAACTACCTGCCTTTCGATAACATTGAACCGAAAGCAATCGCACAGAAAGTTGGTGAGTTCGCGACAAGCTTTGGCTCTAAGCTTGTCGGCATTAGTGCGAAGATCCTTGGTGATGCGACCAACTTCTTGATGGACTTCTTCTTGATGCTGTTCGTTCTGTTTTTCCTGCTGAGAGATCATGACAAAATCATCAGCGTAGTTCGCCACATTCTTCCTCTGTCTCGCAGCCAAGAAGACAAACTTCTCGCTGAGATTGAGCAAGTATCGAAATCAGCAGTGATGGGATCATTCCTAACTGCAATTGCACAAGGTATAGCTGGTGGTTTCGGTATGTGGATTGCTGGCTTCCCAGGACTGTTCTGGGGCACCATGATGGGTTTTGCCTCTTTCATTCCAGTGGTCGGTACTGCGCTCATCTGGATCCCAGCGGCGGCTTACTTGTTCTTAACCGGTGACACGACTTGGGCTATCTTCTTGACAGTTTACTGCGTGGCAATTGTTGGTTCGATAGATAACCTACTACGACCGCTGTTAATGCAAGGCAGTGCGGGTATGAACACCCTGATGATTTTCTTCTCGCTACTGGGTGGTATCCAACTATTCGGACTGATTGGTCTTATCTACGGCCCGCTGATTTTTGCGATTACCATTGTTCTATTTAACATCTACGATGAAGAGTTTAAGGACTTTTTAAATCAGCAAGACAAGAGTTAAACCGCTCTTCAATCACTTACTTGCCGAACGAGTATTAAACACTTCAAGCTTTGGGCGGATTATGCGAAAATCCGCCCTCATTTTTTGCTAACAATTCAATAGAGTGTCCTATGTCAGCTTATATTGCCCCAAGCCAGATTGCTGAGCGCCAACTTGCCTACTTTGAAGGCAAACATGTTTTAGTTGCCGGTGAGGCTGAAGACTTATTCCCTGTTGAGTTAGCAAAACACTGTGAGTCTGTTTCTGTATTTACTTCAAACTACAGCTACTACCGTCAGCTTGAAGGCTACAGTACTATTCAACGTTTTTACGGTGCTGAGTTTACCGAAGAGACCAAAGCTAACTTGGTGATGCTGTACTGGCCAAAAGCAAAAGCTGAAGCTGAGTTTTTGCTGGCGATGCTGTTTGCCAAACTAGGCAAAGATACTGAGATTGTTGTGGTTGGTGAGAACCGCTCTGGTGTGAAAAGCATCGAGAAAATGTTTACCGCTTACGGTAAGGTCGCAAAATACGATTCAGCGCGTCGTTGCTCTTTCTACTGGGGTCAATGCTTTGAGCAGCCAGCCGCTTTTGACCTACAAGACTGGTTTAAAACTTACTCGGTGAACATTGGTGAGCAATCACTTACCGTAAAAAGTCTGCCAGGTGTCTTTAGCCATGGTGAATTCGATGTCGGTAGCAAACTTCTGCTCGATACTTTGTCAACGTTAAAGGGGAAAGTGCTGGACTTCGGTTGCGGTGCCGGTGTACTCGGTGCAGTGATGGCCTCTCGCAACCCTGGTATTGAACTTGAGATGTGTGACATCAGTGCATTTGCAGTGGCGTCTAGCCAAGCAACCCTGGAAGCGAATGGATTAACGGGCAAAGTTTTCGCTTCTGATGTCTACTCTGATACAGCGCAAGACTATCAATTCATTATCAGCAACCCACCATTCCACTCAGGCTTGGATACGAGCTACAGTGCAACAGAAACCCTTCTGGCACAGGCTCCACAGTATTTAAACCGTTCTGGTGAGCTGATCATTGTTGCCAACAGCTTTTTAAAATACATCCCGATTATTGAGCAAGCATTTGGAAAATGCGCGACTCTAAATAAGACTACTAAATTCGCGATCTACCACGCAAACAAGTAGCCTCTCCAGCACAGCGCAGGGTCATTATCTGCGCTGTCTGTTCATGTTTTTATCTAAAGTCTGTAAAAGTGAGCTTTTGCACACGCTTTAAATACCACTTACTTGTCAAAGTAAAAAAACTCGTTAATTTCGTTAAATTGGAAACCATTAATTCTATTCTCTGTACTTGTTTTCGGCCCTTTTAGCAGTACATCAAAGGAAAGTAGTACCCAATTTATGTTTAGATTTTATCGTAAGCAGAAGTTTAAGCGCCTTCAAAACACCCTAATGCTGGCATTTCTTGTCCTCAGTATTACTCCAGTGACACTTATCGCGATATTTTTCCTTCAATCGCACAGTCAGGATCTTCAGGAACAAAGCACTTCGCACCTTGTTTCTGTTCGTGATACTAAGCAACAACAGATTGTCGACTACCTACAGGCTCAAGAATCCCAAGTGATGGGCTTTGTTCGCTCAGAACTCGCCAATGCCAGTGGTGGACGCTTCTATGGCTTGATCAATGCTTTCCAGCGTTTGGGTTTGGATATTGACGAAGCTCGCAGCAATGCTCAGCAACGTTACATTCAAAGTTCTGGTGATCAGATCAAAACATCCATTCTTCCAGAATCGAGCAGCTATATTGGCAGTGAGCGTTATCGCTTGCTGCATAAGCGCTACCATAACGCGTATCTAGAGTTGCTTAAACGCTCTGATTTTGACGACATTTTATTGGTTGATATCAACGGTAACGTCGCTTACTCCGTCTTTAAGAATGACGATTACGGCACGAACTTGCTAACCGGTAAATACAAGGACTCAAACCTAGGTATTACATTCAAGCGACTAGCTAAAGACGTCACTGACCGACGTAAATCCAACGAAGATTACACGCCAGTTATTGTCTCAGACTTTAAAGATGAGAACGGTAAACAAACAGCATGGCTAGGTGCACCTATAGTGCAGCAAGGTTATTTACACAGTTACGCGATGTTTAGGCTGCCAATCAACGGTATCACTAAGCTGATTGCCGATCTAAACAAGAGTTCTAACATCCAGACTCTGCTCGTTGGTAGTGACCACTTACCTCGTAGCCTTGCTCATTCGCAAGAATCTATCAACCTAAGCCTAGATGTGGTGGACAAAGCACTGGCAGGCGAAACCGCAGTTGGCACATTCGATAACACCCAGAATCAAGCCATCATCGCAGCTTATACACCTATTGAACTCAAGTACGCCACTTGGGCTTTGATCGTTGAGCTTCCGGAAAAAGAAGCCTTCGCACGTATTCACCAGCTTGAAAAGATTTTCGTTATCGTGATGCTCACGGCAATCATTCTGGTGGTAGTTGCATCACACTATTTATCAAACTTCATCACCTCACCGCTGCTTAAACTGACATGGGCAGCCGAAAAAGTCTCCGCTGGCGATCTTGATGAAACTATGATCAATACCGAGCGCAAAGACGAAATTGGTCGCTTGGCAGTCAGCTTTGAGCGAATGCAACGTTCAATTCGTGACAAGATGCAGCTGATCAAGAGTCAAAATGATGAACTTGAGGATAACCTTAAGACCATTCAGAAACAAAATGATGAATTGCAGCTAGCCAATAAACTCAAAGATGAATTCTTAGCAACCACTTCACACGAGTTGAGAACACCTCTGCACGGTATGGTTGGTATTGCTGAAGCACTAATATCAGGTGCGAATGGCCCTATCCCGGCTAACCAGAAATACCAGCTGGATATCATTATCAATAGTGGTCAGCGACTAGCAACCTTGGTTGATGATCTGCTTGATTATCACAAGATGCGTTACGGCAGTTTGGACATTAAAAAATCTGCCGTTGATCTATCTGCAGCCACTAGCTTGGTGCTCGAGCTATCTCACCACCTATTGGGTAATAAACCGATTCGTATCATTAACCAAGTACCAAGCGATTTAGGGCTAGTGTCGTCCGATCCTCAGCGCCTTGAGCAGGTGATGTATAACTTGGTCGGCAATGCGATCAAGTATACATCAGAAGGTAAAATCGTTATCTCTGCAAGCGTTATCGATGACAACATTCGTGTGCAAGTGGTCGATACAGGTCAAGGCATACCAGCAGAGTACCTTGAGCATATCTTCGAACCTCTGATTCAAGCAGGCCAAGACGCCAGTAACTATCGCCAAGGTGCAGGCCTTGGTCTGTCGATAAGCCGTCAGTTAATTGAGTTAATGGGTGGTTCACTATACGTAAGTAGCCAGCCAATGCTTGGCACCACATTCAGCTTCACTCTGCCTTTAGCCACAGAAGAAGAACTTAAAAACTACAACGAATCAGGAAGCTACTCACACTTCAAAGCGCCTGATTTGATTGATAACACGCAGCAGGAAAACAGCGTCATCAATGAGAACCCTGATGGTCCGCTACTGGTTATCGCCGATGATGAACCCGTTAACCTTCGTGTCTTAGACAGCTTCTTAAAACTAGAAGGTTATCGAGTACGTACAGCCTGCGATGGCCCTGAAACCATTGAACTAATTGAAAAAGAGAAGCCAGAGCTACTGCTGCTTGATATCATGATGCCGGGCATGAGCGGCTATCAAGTGTGTGAAACACTGCGTAAGCAATATGACCATGCGCAACTACCGATCATAATGCTGACCACTCTCAACCAAGCAGAAGACCGTGTACGCGGTTTCGAAGCTGGCGCTAATGACTATTTGTCTAAGCCATTCAACAAACAAGAACTAGCCGCTCGAATCACAGCACATCTATCAGCAAGTAAAGCTGAGCAGAGACGCCTTGAGAACGACCAACTACAACTCGAACTCAAGCACAGAGCGATGGTTGAAGCTAATTTGCTAGAAACTCAGGGACGTTTACTTGAGCAACTAGAATCAGCGCCAGAGGCCATCATCTGCATTCGTGATGACCAACGCATTCGCTTTGCCAACGAAGCCGCAGCAAAGCTATTTAGACGTGGGCAAGAGCAACTCAAGCGTTCAATGGCCGACGAGATCATCGCGCCTAAATACCTTAAGGTGGAACAAGCACACTACTGTGGCGATATCGACATCTATATAGATGACACTCGTCAGCGGATACCGAGTGACATCCTCAAGTTACCTGAAGGCTCAGGGCTAGACACCATGTACATCTTCAATGTTGGCGGTGGTGTTAGCTCAAACCGTATTAATAACCTTGAGACGGCTGTTGAAGCGCTTTCTAGCTATGCCTTTGAAGGTGATAAGGACAAACTGCAACAATTAAAAGAACTCGGTGGTGAATTTACTCGTCTGGCAGATAAAGCCACTGGAGAAGGTAAAAACAAACAGGAGTTAATGCGTGAAGTTTTAGTCGACGCGATGACCAACGCCATCCTTTACTGGGAATCGGTTACCGGAGAAACCAAGTTTGCGTTCGCAGAGAAGAGCGGTCTATGGCGCGTTTATCTAGACAGAAGCACACTACAAACGCGAACGTTAGACAAATATCTACGTGTAGAAACGCTGCCTAAAACACCTCGCTGGCGAACAGTTCTAAGCTCTATCGAGTTCATTCTCGAACACTGTAAAGAGCAGACACCAGAGAGAACGCACATTGAGATGCTCAGAGACAAACTGCAGAAATTGCTGACCAGTTAACCCAGAACTAACATCACTCTATTAGCCCACCTTGCGTGGGCTTTTTTGTACATATAAGAGTGTTAAAAAAGCACAATTAGAGCCGTTCACACCCACTTCTTTTACAGCTTTAAACAAGAGAAATATCACGCTATTTCGACGTAATTAGTATCGGCACCAGCTACCAATTTTCGCTCTATTCTCCATCGATTCTAACCGCAGCCTGACTATTTGTTGCAGTTTGAGAAGCGAGTCACAACAGAACGGTAGATTTAATTTTCTCGAAAAATTTAACGTAAAATGAGTAAGTGACCAAGATCTACAATTAGATTAAATTAGAAATAATCACCATCTTTAAAAACACAAAGTGTAAGTAATCACTTACATTCAATATTCAACACTCAACTAGTTGCGAGTCACATCACCCTAACAATCACGAACAAAAAACCACCAAAGCGCCCTATTTTGACGTTAACGACGTGAGTTTATCTGTTTTTAACGTTTTTGACGGGAAACGAGTTTGATTAATTCATCGATAAGGTGTTTTCTTACTCCTGCGAAAGGCCTACAGGCCACTCTTACCACTTCTCAGAAACAGCGATGAATCTGGAGCAACGAAGAAGAGGTAGGCCTTTAACCAGAGTGTGTACCTACTAACCAAGTAGCGATAGATAACATTCAATCCATTAGTGAAATGAAAGCAAATAGTAAGGAACAGCTATGCTTGCCAATATAAAAAAAACAGCCCTAGCAACAGCAATTATTGCAACTGCTACAACAGGTTTTGCATCAGTAGCAACAGCTGCAGAACGCAGCGAACTGACTATTCACCCCAAAGAGTTCACTACCTTTGTACGTAACTTTAACCCGTATTTAGGCGCAACTCATTTACATACAACTTGGGATTTCCTCTACGAACCATTAGTTGTATTTAACGAAATGCACGGTAACACTCCAGTGTTCCGTCTCGCTGAAAACTTCAAAATGTCAGATGATCTGATGAGCGTTGTTTTCGACATTCGTAAGGCTGTTAAGTGGTCTAATGGGGAAACTTTCTCTGCTGATGATGTTGTTTTTTCTTTCAACCTTGTAAAAGAGAGACCAGAACTTGACCAATCTGGTATCAACTCTTGGGTAACTTCCGTAGAAAAGCTTAACGACTATCAAGTTAAATTCAACCTAACAGAAGCCAACTCGAATGCACCTTACGAAATTGCTAAAGTACCTGTAGTACCAAAGCACATCTGGAAAGACGTCAAAGATCCATCAACGTTTACTAATGAAAACCCGGTAGGTTCTGGTCCATTTACAGAAATCGATACATTTACTTCGCAACTATATATTCAGTGTGCAAACCCAAATTACTGGGATGCAGACAACCTAGATGTTGACTGTCTGCGCGTTCCACAAATTGCGAATAACGACCAATTCCTAGGTAAAATCGTAAACGGTGAAATGGACTGGACGTCTTCTTTCGTTCCAGATATCGACCGTACATACGCTGCAGCCAGCCCTAAACACCACTACTGGTACCCGCCAGCAGGTACACAAGCTTTCGTTGTAAACTTCAAGCATCCAGATGCTGCAAAGCATGAAGCATTAAGCAATGTTGAATTCCGTCGTGCCTTCTCCATGGCGCTTGACCGTCAAACTATCATCGACATCGCATTCTACGGTGGCGGTACAGTGAACGACTTCGCATCTGGCCTTGGCTACGCATTCGAAGCTTGGTCTGATGAAAAGACTCACAACAAGTACAAAGGCTTTAACACTTACAACGCTGAAGGCGCGAAGAAGCTTCTTGCTAACGCTGGCTTCAAAGATGTAAACAACGATGGTTTTGTTGACACTCCATCTGGTAAGTCTTTCGAACTAATGATCCAGTCGCCAAACGGCTGGACTGACTTTAACAACACAGTTCAACTAGCGGTAGAACAGCTAAACGAAGTTGGCATCAAAGCAAAAGCTCGTACGCCAGACTTCTCTGTATACAACCAAGCAATGCTAGAAGGTACATACGACGTAGCATACACAAACTACTTCCACGGTGCGGATCCATACACGTACTGGAACAGTGCTTACAACTCATCACTACAATCTGGTGACGGTATGCCTCGTTTCGCCATGCACTTCTACAAAAACGATAAACTAGATGGTCTTCTAAACAGCTTCTACAAAACAGCTGATAAGAACAAACAGCTAGATATTGCACACGGTATCCAGCAAATCATCGCTGCAGACCAAGTGACAATCCCTGTGATGTCTGGTGCTTACATGTACCAATACAACACAACTCGCTTCACTGGTTGGTGGAACGAAGAAAATCCAAAAGGCCGCCCACAAATTTGGGCTGGTATTCCAGAACGTCTACTTCATGTACTGGACTTAAAACCAGTTAAATAAGTAATCGTTCAATCCTTGCGGCGTAATCTCTTACGCCGCTTATAAAAATCCCCACATTCTCAATTGAAAGTATGGCGCTCGTCGTCAGGGGATTTTTCGTTCCAAATTTCGCTAGGAGCGACCTGAATCCAGAAACAGGGAAACAATCTGGGTGAGTAAGGTGTGAGTTATGGGTTATTTTTTAAGACGTTTGTCATTTTATTTTGTCGCGCTATTAGTTGCAGCGACGTTAAACTTTATTATTCCAAGAGCAATGCCTGGTGACCCAGTTACCATGATGTTTGCGAACGCTTCTGTACAAGTTACTCCAGAACGTATTGCTGCAATGAAAGAGCTATTAGGTTTCGTTGATGGCGGCTATTTTATTCAATACGTAGCATACATGAAGAATATTCTAAGCTGGGAGCTTGGTACATCGATTCAATTCTACCCTCTTTCTGTAAACTCATTGTTGGGTGGAGCATTCGGCTGGTCGCTGTTCTTAGCTGGTACCGCTGTAATTCTCTCTTTCTCTATCGGTTCAATCCTAGGTATTTTCGCGGCATGGAAACGTGGCAGTAAATACGATGCCTTTGTGACACCAGGAATGCTGATTCTACAAGCCGTTCCTCAAGTCGTTATCGCGATGATTGCACTATTTACCTTTGCAATCGGTTTGAAGTGGTTCCCAACGGGTTACGCTTATACCGCTGGTACTGTGCCTGATTGGACAAGCTGGGCATTCATTAAAGATGTTGCATACCACGCTTTCTTACCACTGTTCTGTGCTTCAGTTGTTCAAATTGGCGGCTTCCTAGTGAACATGCGTAACAACATGATCAACCTGCTTGCTGAAGACTACATCACTATGGCGAAAGGCAAAGGCCTGAGCGAAAACCGAGTGGTATTCAACTACGCAGCACGTAACGCAATGCTACCAAGTGTGACCGCACTTTCTATGTCACTAGGTATGGCAATCGGTGGGCAGCTAATTATCGAAATCATCTTCAACTACCCAGGTCTTGGGAGCGTACTTTTCAACGCAATTAACGCTCGTGATTACCAAGTACTGCAAGGTCAGCTACTTATCATGACGCTATTCATGCTGTTCTTTAACTTGGTTGCAGACATGCTTTACGTAGTTCTTGACCCTCGTCTTCGTAAGGGTGGTAAATAATCATGAAAGACTTTCTGAAACTCATTTGGCGTAACCCGATGGCCCTAACAGGCGTCATCATTCTAAGTATCTTTGTTCTTGGCGCTCTTGCGGCTCCACTGATCACCAAACATGCACCAGACAAGCGTACAGGTAACCCACACGAGTACCCTGGCTTTGTTGTTAAGTCTGCACAAGCTAGCCCGAACGGTTGGGTGGCACAAAACCTTGCAGACGACCGTCGCACACTGATTATGTCTAAAAAGGCTGACCACGTATTGGGTACGACTCGTATGGGCCGTGATGTTTGGTCACAAGTGGTATACGGCGCACGCGTATCACTATCAGTAGGCTTCGGTGCTGGTCTAACAGTATGTCTACTAGCAACCGTTATCGGTGTTTCGGCAGGTTACTTCGGTGGTCGTGTGGATGATGTACTAACCGCTGCAATGAACATCATGCTGGTTATCCCTCAATACCCATTACTGTTCGTGGTAGCAGCCTTTATCGGTGAGGCAGGGCCACTGACAATAACCTTGGTTATCGGCTTTATGTCCTGGGCCTGGGGTGCTCGTGTTGTTCGCTCCCAAACTCTAGCACTGCGTGAAAAAGAGTTTGTTAAAGCAGCGGAAGTGCTTGGTGAGTCTCCAATTCGCATCATCTTCGTTGAGATTCTGCCAAACCTTATCTCTATCGTAGGTGCAAGTTTCATCGGCTCAGTAATGTACGCAATCATGATGGAAGCAACGATCTCGTTCCTAGGTCTTGGTGACCCGAACACAATCAGCTGGGGCATCATGCTTTACAACGTTCAAACCTCTTCATCAATGCTGATTGGCGCTTGGTGGGAACTGCTAGCTCCTTGTATCGCACTGACAATGCTAGTAACAGGCCTTGCTCTGCTTAACTTCGCTGTCGATGAGATTGCTAACCCGCAACTACGCTCTCACAAAGGTATGAAGCGTTGGAAGAAGCTTGCAGCTCAAGACAAACAAGAACGCGAACCAGAACTAATACCACAAAATGCACTTTGGAGCGGAGATAAATAATCATGTCTGAACCACTAATTTCTATCCGCAACTTATGCGTGGATTACATCACAGAGTCAGGCGATGTGCGTGCGTGTAACAACGTTAGCTTCGATATCGCGCCTGGTGAAGTGTTTGGTCTGGCCGGTGAATCAGGTTGTGGTAAATCAACCGTTGCTTTCTCACTTATGCGCCTTCATAAGCCGCCAGCTTACATCAGTGGTGGTGAGGTTATCTTCAATGGTGAAAACATTCTTAAATACAGTGATGAACGTATGCAAGCGTTCCGTTGGAGTGAGATGTCGATGGTATTCCAGAGTGCGATGAACGCACTCAACCCAGTATTACCAATGGAAGAGCAGTTTTGTGACGTAATCATGCGTCACACTAACATGACTCGTGAGCAAGCTAAACAGCGCGCAGAAGGCCTACTGGAAATCGTAGATATCCACCCTAGCCGTTTGAGTGACTACCCTCACCAATTCTCTGGTGGCATGCGTCAACGCCTAGTTATTGCTATCGCGTTAGCACTGAATCCAAAACTGATCATCATGGATGAGCCAACAACAGCACTCGATGTGGTTGTACAACGCGAAATCCTACAAAAAATCTATGCGCTAAAAGAAGAGTTTGGTTTCTCAATTCTGTTTATCACACACGACTTGTCGTTAATGGTCGAGTTCTCTGACCGCATCGGCATCATGTACTCAGGTGAACTGATCGAAGTCGCTAACTCACAAGATATTCTAGAAAACCCTTACCACCCTTACACCAAAGGGCTGGGTAGTTCTTTCCCTCCACTAACAGGGCCAAAGACAAAACTAACTGGCATTCCAGGCAACCCTCTGAACTTATTAGAGATTCCTGAAGGATGTCGCTTCCAAGCTCGTTGTGACCGTGTACATGAAACCTGTACTAAGGTACCAACCAAGCTTCGCTCTATCGAGCCGGGACACTTGTCGAACTGCCACCTGTATGGTGACCCAATAGTACAAAGGAAGCTATAGCTTGCACGCTGATTCAGCGTGAATAACGAATAAGGCGGCCTCGTCCGCCAAAAAGCAAGCAAAGCGAATAAGGATTCTGGAGACAATTATGAGCAAAGATTTCGGTCAATTATTGGTAGAAGGTAAGAACATCGTAAAAGACTTCCCAATAAGCAGTACCACTATTCAAACCCCAATGATGCGTGCGATTAACGATGTGTCATTCAAGATGTATAAAAGCCGTGGCCTAGCCGTTGTTGGTGAGTCTGGTTCAGGCAAATCAACCACAGCAAAAATGATCGCAAAAATGTACGCACCTTCGGGCGGCACCATTGAGTACAAAGGTCGTGATATTCAAGATATCTCAAGCCGTAAAGATCTGATGCAGTACCGTGAAGGTGTGCAAATGGTATGGCAAGACCCGTTTGGTTCTCTAAACCCAACACATAACATCTTCCACCACATCGCTCGACCACTGTTGATCCACAAGAAGGTGACTCCTGGCAACAAGAGAGAACTAGAAGAGCTTGTATACGATCTTTTAGAACAAGTTGGCCTAATCCCACCAAAAGAGACAGCAAAAAAGTACCCACACCAACTGTCTGGAGGCCAACGTCAGCGTGTAAACCTTGCTCGTAATATCGCAGTAGGTGCAGAAGTCGTTCTTGCCGATGAACCAACGTCAATGCTCGACGTTTCGATTCGTGCCGGCGTTCTGAACTTGATGGAAGAGATGAAATTTGAGAAACAAATGTCTCTGCTTTACATCACCCACGATATCGCAACCGCGCGTTACATCGCTGAAGACCTGTCAGTAATGTACGTAGGTCACATGGTTGAATGGGGCGATACCGATGACGTTATTGCTAACCCTCAGCACCCTTACACCCAACTATTGGTTTCAGCGGTTCCAGAACCAAAGAAATCAATCCATGACCAACTGGCCGGCAACAAAGGTGAAATCCCGCTTTGGACGCCTGCATCTGTGGGCTGTCCATTTGCTGGTCGTTGCACTCACGCAATGGATAAGTGTAAAGAGCAACTTCCTGGCGTGACTCAATTAGCAGAGAACCACTTCGTTCGCTGTTACCTACACGAAAGCTAAACATTAAGACTGAGTTGGGGTCTACGGGCCCTAACTACTTATATCCAACACAATTCAGGTACCTAGCCAAAAGAAACTAGGACCTTTGGAGAATATTGATGCTGTTATTGACCAACCATATTGGCTACGAATCTTCGGCTCCTAAGCAAGCTATTCTACAGACAAAGAAAGCGCGTTTATCCAGCACTACTGCACTGCTAGTGTGTGCCGACAACCATATTACCGTGGGTAACTTCGACGTTGTAAAACAGGGTCGCGTAGCAAACTGGCATCAAGGGCAATTCTTCACGATCGATTTCAGCTCATTCACTGAGAGTGGACGTTACTACCTACGCTTTGACAACCTTCGTTCAGAAGTGTTTGATATTGGTAATAACCTACTAATGAACCACACACTTTCTGATGTGCTTCACTACTTTAAGTCACAACGTTGTAGTGGCATTTTTGATAAGAAAGATCGCCAAGCCCAAATTCTTGGCACCGACCGATACGTTGATGTACATGGTGGGTGGTACGACGCATCAGGGGATGTGAGTAAGTATTTTAGCCACTTGTCTTATAGCAATTACCTGAACCCACAACAGATTCCAATGGTAGTTTGGAACATGCTCAAAAGCGTGCGCTTAACTAGCAACAACCCAGACTTCCCTAAATTCTCGATGACACGACTAACGGAAGAAGCGCTATTCGGTGCCGATTTCTTAGTACGTATGCAAGACGCGGTCGGCTACTTCTACATGACGGTATTCGATAAGTGGAGTAAAGATATCAACCAACGCGACATCTGCGCGTACTCCACTCAAGAAGGCCATAAATCAACAGACTTGCAAGCCGGCTACCGACAAGGCGCAGGTGTGGCTATTGCAGCACTTGCCGCAGCGTCTGAACTAGACATATCTGGTAGCTACTCGAGCCAAACCTATCTTGATACCGCGACTAAAGGTTACTGGCACCTAAAAGAATACAACTTACAGTACCTAAACGATAGTGAAGAGAACATCATCGATGAGTATTGCGCCCTACTCGCAGCCAACGAGCTTTACCGAGCAACACAAGACGACCAGTACCTTTCAGAAGCCAGAACTTGGGCTACGAGATTGAGCGCTCGCCAGCAATCTGATGATTCATTTAAGCACTTCTGGTCAGCCAATGCTGATGGATCTCGTCCATATTTCCATGCTGCAGAAGCTGGGTTGCCAGTGATAGCCCTGTGCGAGTACATCAATAATGAAACTGACGCAGATCTGAAAGAACAAGCTCGTAAGATTGTTGAGCAGGCGTGTCAGTTCGAAATCAACATCACAGGTAAAGTCACCAACCCATTTGGCTACCCAAGGCAGTACGTTAAAAATGTTGATGGTGATAAGCGCGATGCTTTCTTCGTCGCTCAGAAGAACGAAACAGGTTACTGGTGGCAAGGCGAAAACGCTCGTCTTGGTTCCATCGCAACCATGGCTTACCTCGTTCAGCCACACATTAAAGACCGTAGCTTGCAAGAACGTTTGATCCAGCTTTCACAGAACAGCCTCGACTGGATCTTGGGCCTCAACCCTTACCACATGTGCATGCTTGATGGTCACGGTCATAACAATCCTGACTACTTACCTCAGCTTGGTTTTTTCAATGCCAAAGGCGGTATCTGTAACGGCATTACCGCTGGCTTTGAAGATGATCAAGACATAGCGTTTAATCCACCAGCACAAAAAGATGACATGCTTCAGAACTGGCGCTGGGGCGAACAATGGATCCCTCATGGTGCATGGTTCCTATTGGCAACCACTGCGCAATTTAATTACCTAGCACAACGTAAGGAGCAATAATAATGACGCTTTATTACGTAGGTATTGATGGCGGCGGCACCTCTTGTCGTGCTCGTATTCGCGATGAGCAAGGTACACTCATTGGTGAAGCGAAAAGCGGCAGCGCTAACATCCTTTTGGGTGTTGATGTTGCAATGAGCTCAATTGTCGATGCCATTACTCAAGCGGCACAGCAAGGGCAACTCGATTCAATTCATTTTTCAAATATGCATATTGGCCTAGCGCTGGCAGGTGCAGAACAAAAGTCAGCATGGTTTGACTTCATGGCGCAACCGCACCCTTTCGCTGGCATGACGCTCAACACTGACGCTTATGGTGCTTGCATTGGTGCTCACAACGGCCAAAACGGCGCCATCATGATAGGTGGAACAGGCTCATGCGGCATCTACCTACAAGATGGTAAGCAACATGTCGTTGGTGGCCGTGAGTTTCCAATTTCCGATCAAGGTGGTGGCGCGGTGATGGGTCTTCGTTTGATTCAACAAGTCCTGCTTGCAGAAGATGGTATTCGCAACAAGACACCACTGACTCAACACGTAATGAATCACTTTAGCAATGATGTTGATGCCATCGTCGAATGGTCAAAAGGCGCCATTCCAAAAGACTACGGTCAATTCTCGCCTGTGATTTTTCAACTGGCTAACGAAGGCGATGAGCTCGCTATCGATATGCTCAAGCAAACCGCCGCTGATATCGAAATGTTTGTACTAGCACTGCATCGCAAAGGTGCAGACAAGGTGTGCCTAATGGGAAGTATCGCAGAACGCATTCTCAACTGGCTATCACCACCGGTACAACAATGGATCGTTGAACCTCAGCTTGACGCTATCGAGGGCGCATTGATGCTTGCCGGAAAACCACAACACAACTTATATCAACGGGCTTAGCAGGGAAGTTATATGAATTATCGCATCGACTTAGCTGTTCTTTCTGAACAAAAAAATAACTGCAGATTTGGCCTTACGGTACATAACTTAAGTGATCTTGACGTTACAGATTGGTCGCTCCACTTTGCATTTGACCGATTCATCCTTCCAGAGAGTCTGTCGCAAGGCGAATTAACTCAGGTAGGAAGCTTTTGTTCTTACCAGCCAAATGCCACCGTGTTAAAGGCGAACAACCATTACTACCTAGAATTCAGTATTCAAAGCGCCCCATTCCGTTTCTATTCTGATGGTCTCAATGACGCCTTTATCCAAACGCATAACCAAGGCGAAACCTCGGTACTGCCAGTAGCAATATCACCAATAGTACTGGCTTCACCATATCGTGAGCGCAGCCAAATCCCAGAAGTAGATGCAGCAGCGGTAGCACTGATCCCCCAACCGAATCAATTCAAGCTGAAACAAGGCAGTTTCACACTGAACAAAGCGTGCAAAGTTGAAGTTCAGTCTCACCTTGCCGAGAAAGCTAATGCTTGGCTACAACAAGAATTACTGACTACGTTTGAGCTAACGGTTTCAACAGAACTATCACCAGAAGCTAGCGGAGACATTCTATTTCGCAGCAACCCGACTTTAGATGAAGCCGAGTACAAGCTAAAGATCACTGCTCAGCAAGTGGTCGTAGAATCAGGTAGTCAAGCAGGCTTCACGCATGCCGTCGCTAGCTTAATCCAATTGGTTCAACAACAAGATGCTGAGCGCTTCTCTGTGCCATGTTGCAAAATCGCCGATCAACCTCGTTTCAAATACCGCGGCATGATGTTGGACTGCGCACGTCACTTCCACTCTGTGGAACGAGTGAAGCGTTTAATCAACCAGCTGGCGCACTACAAATTCAACGTTTTTCATTGGCACCTAACCGATGATGAAGGTTGGAGAATCGAGATTAAGCAACTACCTCAGCTAACAGAAATAGGGGCTTGGCGTGGTCCTGACCATATATTAGAACCGCAATATACCCACATTACAGAGAATTATGGCGGCTTCTACACACAACAGCAGATTCGCGAAGTTATAGAATACGCAGAGCAACGCAGCATCACGGTGCTCCCTGAGATCGATATCCCGGGACATTGCCGCGCCGCGATCAAATCACTGCCTGATATGTTAGTAGAGAAAGCGGACACCACTCAATATAAGAGCATTCAACACTACAACGATAATGTACTAAACCCTGGCTTATCGGGTACTTATCAGTTCTTAGATATCGTAATTGAAGAAGTCGCAGAACTCTTCCCGAGTGAATTAATTCACATGGGCGCAGACGAAGTGCCGCCGGGTGTGTGGACCAACAGCCCTGCAGCTCAAGCACTGATGAAAGAGCATCAATACCAAGACAGCAAAGATCTACAAGGCCACCTGTTCCGCTATGCCGAGAACAAACTTAAGCAGCTAGGCAAACGCATGGTGGGCTGGGAAGAGGCACAACACGGCGACAAGGTGAGCAAAGAGACTATCATCTACTCGTGGCTTAGCGAAGAAGCCGCTGTGAACTGTGCTCGCCAAGGCTTTGATGTGGTACTGCAACCCGCACAATTTACTTATCTCGACATGACCCAAGATTATGCACCGGAAGAGCCGGGCGTAGATTGGGCTGCCGTTACCCCATTAGAACAAGCTTATACCTACGAAGCACTTGCTGAGATATCCGACACCGACCCAATTCGTAAGCGGGTCCGTGGAATTCAATGTGCTCTATGGTGTGAGAACGTCACCAACCAAAAGCGTATGGATTACATGGTATTCCCAAGAATTAGTGCTTTAGCTGAAGGATGTTGGACACATAAAAACAACCGAAACTGGGTAGATTACCTGTCTCGCCTAAAGGGCCACTTGCCCCTACTCGACAGACTTAATGTTGATTATCGCCCCCCTTGGGAAGCTGAATAAAACAAAACCACAGCACACTCATACCGAGTGATAGCTGACTCAAATTAAAGTGCTCTGTCTAATAAAACTCAGCATCACTATTTAAAAATTAGCTGCATAGATGCAGTTTGTTAAAAAGGAAATGACAATGAAATACGGCTATTTCGATAACGACAATCGCGAATACGTCATCACTCGCCCTGATGTACCAGCACCTTGGACTAACTACCTAGGTACTGAAAAGTTTTGTACTGTAATTTCGCACAATGCGGGCGGTTACTCTTTCTACAACTCTCCGGAATACAACCGTGTTACTAAATTCCGTCCGAACGGCACCTTTGACCGCCCAGGACACTATGTTTACCTGCGTGATGATGAAACTGGTGACTACTGGTCTATCTCTTGGCAGCCAGTGGCAAAGAGCCTAGATGAAGCAAACTACGAAGTTCGTCACGGCTTGTCATACTCAAAGTTCAAATGTGAATACAGCGGTATTACCGCAACCAAAACGCTATTCGTACCTAAAGGCGAAGATGCAGAAGTTTGGGACGTTTTACTAAAGAACAACACTGATAAGCCACGTACTATCAGCACATTCTCATTTGTAGAGTTCTCGTTCAGCCATATTCAATCAGACAACCAAAACCACCAGATGTCTCTGTACTCTGCTGGCACGTCTTACCAAGAAGGTGTATTGGAATACGATCTTTACTACAACACTAACGACTTTGAAGGCTTCTACTACTTAGCATCCACCTTCTCACCAGATAGCTACGACGGCCAGCGTGACAACTTCCTTGGTATGTACCGCAATGAAGCGAATCCAATTGCGGTTGAAAACGGTAAATGTTCGAACAGCGCTCAAACCTGTTACAACCACTGTGGCTCTCTGCATAAGCAATTCACCATCCAACCGGGTGAAGAAATTCGTTTTGCTTACGTACTAGGTATCGGCAAAGGTAACGGTGAACGCCTACGTGAGAAATACCAAGACATTGCAAACGTAGATGCTGCGTTCCAAGGTATCAAAGATCACTGGGACGAGCGTTGTAACAAGTTCCAAGTTAAGTCTCCAAACGAAGGCTTAGACACCATGATCAACACGTGGACACTATATCAAGCAGAAACCTGTGTGGTGTGGTCGCGCTTTGCATCATTCATTGAAGTGGGAGGCCGCACAGGTCTTGGCTACCGTGATACAGCTCAGGACGCTATCTCAGTACCTCACGCTAACCCAACGATGACTCGAAAACGTATCGTCGACCTACTACGCGGCCAAGTTAGAGCGGGCTATGGTCTACACCTATTCGACCCAGACTGGTTCGATCCAGAGAAAGCGGATGTTAAGCCTTCGAAATCACCAACGGTAGTTCCAACTCCATCAGACGACGACAAGATCCACGGCATTGAAGATACTTGTTCTGATGATCATCTATGGATCGTTCCGACCATCATCAAATACGTGATGGAAACCGGTGAACATGACTTCTTTGATGAAGTGATTCCTTACGCAGACGGCGGTGAAGCGACAGTCTACGAACATATGAAAGCAGCACTGAACTTCTCTGCAGAATACGTTGGTCAAACAGGTATCTGTAAAGGTCTGCGTGCTGACTGGAACGACTGCTTGAACCTAGGTGGTGGTGAGTCGTCAATGGTTTCATTCCTTCACTTCTGGGCCCTGCAAGAATTCTTAGATCTCGCTAAGTTCCGCAATAATGATGCTGACATTGCGAAATACACTGAAATGGCAGCGAATGTACGTGAAGCGTGTGAAACACACCTTTGGGATGAAGAAGGCGGTTGGTACATTCGTGGTCTAACCAAAAATGGCGACAAGATCGGTACTGCTCAACAAGCAGAAGGTCGTGTACACCTAGAATCAAATACACTAGCCGTTCTATCTGGTGCGGTTTCTCAAGAGCGTGGTGAGAAAGCGATGGATGCAGTCGATGAGAACCTATTCTCTGAATACGGCCTACACCTAAACTCTCCATCATTCGCGACACCAAACGATGACATCGGCTTCGTCACTCGCGTTTACCAAGGTGTAAAAGAGAATGGCGCCATCTTCTCTCACCCGAACCCATGGGCTTGGGTAGCAGAAGCGAAGCTTGGTCGTGGTGACCGTGCAATGAAATTCTACGATGCACTTAACCCATACAACCAAAATGACATGATTGAAACACGTTACGCAGAACCATACTCGTACGTGCAATTCATCATGGGTAAAGACCACCAAGACCACGGCCGTGCAAACCACCCATGGTTAACCGGTACATCCGGTTGGGCTTACTTTGCGGTAACCAACTTCATCCTTGGTGTTCGAACAGGCTTTGAAAGCTTAACCGTAGATCCTTGTATTCCAACAGATTGGCCAGAGTTTGAGGTTACTCGCCAATGGCGTGGGGCGACATACAACATCACGGTACAGAACCCGGATGCAGTAAGCAAAGGGGTTGCCTCTATCACTATCAACGGTGAGTCAGTAGAAGGCGCAATCCCAGTTCAAGCAGAAGGCAGCGTGAACGATGTTGTCGTTGTTCTAGGCTAGTCACGCTATTTAACCAACCACTCTTGCCTCAAGCCTATTAGGTTTGAGGCAAAGAGACTAAAAGGATTTTCTAATGATTAAATTTGGTACAGGTGGCTGGCGTGCTTTCATTGGTGAAGAGTTCATCAGAGAGAACGTTCGCCTTGTGGCACAAGCACTGGCAAACATCATCAACAATGAAGATGCTGCTAAAAACGGATTTGTGATCGGTTATGACCGTCGCTTCCTTTCTGATAAAGCTGCATGTTGGTTTGCTGAAGTATTAACCGCTAACAACATCAGGGTCAGCTTCATCGACAAGTTTGTTCCAACCCCTATCGTAATGTTCCAAGCTAAAGAGATGGGCTGCACCTACTCGGCCTGTATTACCGCTTCTCACAACCCAGCGGATTACAACGGCATCAAGGTGTTTATTGAAGGTGGTCGTGATGCTGATGAGATCATCACAGAGAAGATCGAACAGCAAATCGCAACTCTAACCAACGAAGACGTTATCCGTGTCGACTTCGAACAAGCGTTGAACGACAAAGAGATCGAAATCATCAACCCAATGAACGACTTTGTTGATTCGATCATTAACTTCATCGATATCGAGTCAATCAAGAAAGCAAACCTGCGCGTACTGATTGATCCTATGTTTGGTGTAGCGAAAAACGCCCTACAAACGGTTCTTATCAATGGCCGTTGTGATGTCGACGTGATCAACGATGGTAAAAACCCAGATTTTGGTGGATTAATGCCATCACCAAGCGCAGCTACGCTCTATCGCTTGAAGCACCTGGTTGCAGCTGAAGGGTATGACATCGGTATTGGTACCGATGGCGATGCTGACCGCTTAGGTATTATCGATGAGAAAGGTAGCTTCATTCACCCTAACGAAGTACTACTGTTGCTTTACTACTACTTGTTGGAATACAAGGGCTGGAAAGGATCGGTCGTGCGTAATATCGCAACCACTCATCTACTCGATAAAGTGGCGGCCGATCATGGTGAAAAAAGCTTTGAGGTTCCAGTAGGCTTTAAGCATATCAGCTCGCAGATGGAAGCCGACGACTCTCTGATTGGTGGTGAAAGTTCCGGTGGTTTAACCATTCGCGGCCACATCAAAGGTAAAGATGGTGTCTTTGCATCTAGCCTACTGGTTGAGATGCTCAGTGTAACGGGTAAGAAATTGTCTGAATTGCTTGATGAAATCTACTCGAAATATGGCTATGCCTACACAGCAGAAGGCGATTGCAAGTTCAAACCTTCAGAAAAAGAAGCGCTCTACACCAAGATCTACGTAGAGAAGCAGCTGCCTGAGTTTGAGTATGAGATTGAAAAAGTCAGCTATGAAGATGGTGCCAAGGTGTACTTTAAGAATGGCGGCTGGGTTATTGCTCGTTTCTCTGGAACAGAGCCTTTACTACGAATCTTCGCTGAAATGGAAGATAAAGAGACAGCAGAACGTGTTCTTCAAAAAGTGAAAGACTTCCTCTCTCTATAGGCTTATAGAGTACAGCAGTTTGGTATGGGACTTAACAAACCACTGCCTTGTTAAGCCTATAGGTGAAGAACTCTTGCCCAGTACTTTGCTGAAAGTACTGGTTTTTTTATGCCGAGTTGCTAGCTCAGCAACTAGCTAAATTAAAATGCCAACACACCTTTAGTGTCTACCTTCACGGTTACTGGCATGCCAACTTCTAGTGCTTCCGACGAGGTCACCAGTAGCTTTTGACCATTAGCTTCAATCACATAACGACAATGGTCGCCCATAAATTGCTGCTCCAATACCGACAAGTTACTCTCTGTATCGTGGCTCGCGACAATATGTTGAGGTCGTAGTAACAGTGCACACTCAGAGCCAACATCAATTTCCGTTTGCGCTTTTGCTTCCACTAAGCCCAAGCTGGTTTCGAATTCATTATCTGAAATACGCTGAGCATTTAAATAACTACCACCACCTAAGAAATCAGCCACAAACTTGCTTGATGGGTGGAAGTACAACTCAGATGCTGAGCCATATTGTTCAATCACACCATGGTTCATTACGGCCATTTTATCCGCGAAGGCAAACGCTTCTTCACGACTGTGAGTAACAAAAATAGCGGTTACACCCTGATTTTTGAAGATCTTGCGGATCTGAGAAATCAACTCGTGACGAACTTGGGTATCAATGTTCGAGAACGGTTCATCAAGTAGCAGTAGATCAGGCTTATAAGCCAAAGAGCGAGCAATAGCGACACGTTGCTGCTGTCCACCAGACAACTGATGAGGATAACGCTCACCATATTGATCAAGGTGAACTAGCTCTAGCATCTCTTTCACTTTTGCCTTCTTGTCTTGCTCAGACATATCACGCAAACCAAATGCTACGTTCTGATTGACGGTAAGGTGCGGAAACAGCGCATAATCTTGGAAGATCATACCGATGTTACGTTGCTCTGGTGGTGACCAATTCTTACCATCATCAATAGTCTGACAGTTCAGATTCATTACCCCATGACTCAATGGAAGTAATCCAGCAATTGCTTTTAATAAGGTGGTTTTACCACAGCCACTAGCGCCAAGTAGACATACGATCTCGCCATGCTCAACTTCAAGAGAAAGCGACTCGAGAACCGTTTGAGATTCATACTTACAAGTCAGATCTTTAATAGATAATGCACAGCTCATTAGTTTTTTTGCTCCAAAGAACGGTTGACGATGATCAACGGGATTAGACCCACTAGAACAAGTAACACAGCAGGCATCGCAGCCAGCTCTAGATGCTCATCTGAGGCATAGTTGTAAACATAGGTTGCTAGGGTTTCAAAGTTAAACGGACGCAACAGCAGCGCAGCATTCAACTCTTTCATCGATTCGATAAACACCAATAGTCCCGCAATCAAAGCCCCACGCTTAATCAGAGGTAGATGCACTCGGCGTAACATCTGATTAGTGTTGCAACCCATGGTCTTTGAAGCCATATCCAAAGACGGTGACACTTTGCTTAAGCTACTTTCCACACTGCCGATAGCAACCGCAGAAAAACGTACTACCATCGCGAAGATAAGCGCAAACATCGAACCAGAAAAGATCAGCCCCAGACGTCCCCACTCCATCATTTTCGCGATGTCGTTAACTAGATGATCCATAAACAATACTGGCACCATAACACCAATCGCTAATACCGTTCCCGGCACCGCATAGCCCATAGAGGATAAGCGCATAAAGGCAAGGTTGTGTTTCGCTGGATTAACACGTTGGTTAAAGTTAACGATAAGTGCAATCGCCACGCCAATTAAGGCTGCAAGTATTGAAACATTCAAACTGTTGAGTGCGTATTCTCGGAATTCAGCGGTCCAGCTTTGTGCAAAATACTTGTAGGCATAAATCAGTAACTGCCCTAGAGGGAATATGAATGCTGCGCAGACTAAACCCCAACACCAAAACAGCGCTAGCCACTTTTTCCAGCCCTCTAAGTTGTAGCGAAAGTCTTCTCGGCTGCTGAACTGGTTTTGAAACAGTTTTTGCTTACGACGACTATAACGTTCAGAACTTAAAAGCAGTATCACGATAATCAGCATAATAGCTGAAATCTTAGCTGCAGCAGTCAAGCTAGAGTAGCCCAGCCAAGTGTCATATACCGCAGTGGTTAGTGTGTTAACCGCAAAGTAGCTCACCGTACCAAAATCACCAATGGTTTCCATAGCAACGAGCGATAAGCCAACCGCTATCGAAGGGCGGACTAAAGGCAAAGAGATACGTCGAAAGCTCTCCCATGGAGAACATTTCAGGAGTCGCGCGGATTGCAATAGAGAAACGTTCTGCTCCATGAACGCTGCACGACACAGCAGATAAACGTAAGGGTACAGCACTAAAGATAGGACGATGGTAGCGCCAGTTAAGGTTCGAATATCGGGGAACCAATATTCTCCCGGTCCCCAACCAGTCAGGTCACGAAGCAAAATTTGTACTGGACCAGCGAAATCGAACCAATCAGTAAAAATGTATCCAACGATATAACCCGGCATAGCCAGCGGCAGAACCAAAGCCCACTGCAACACCTTCTCACCAGGGATACGACACATCGCCATAATCCAAGCAGAAGGGATACCAAATAGCAGCGATAAGAACATGGTTCCTATCACCAAAACGACAGTGTTATATGCGTAAGTCGGCATCACCGTGGACATCAAATGAGAGAAGAGCTCATCTGTCTCACCCACAGCGGTGGTGAATATCGCTAAGATCGGAAAAACCAGTAGTGCAGCAATCACCCCACTACTGGTATTCCATAAATAATTCTTTTCTTTCATCGTCTAATTACAACGGGGCTTAATGAAACACAAATGCAGTTGCAAATACATCTCATGCCCTTTTAGTGGTGGGGGTTATTTATACCCATATACTGTAATGACTTCAAGGAGCTGAGCTAATAACTCTCTGGTTCCATCAAGAGCTTTGTTTCAAAAAGTGACTTAACTAAAAACAAAACAACCTCAAGCACCAAAAACGGCAACTTGAGGTCGTTAAATCTAATATTGGCCGAAGCCTATATTAATAATTACAGGTCGAATTTAACTTCGTCTAGAAGCTTGATTGCAGCTTCGTGGTGATCTGCGATTTCGTCTAGAGAAATTGCATCTGCTTTGAATTCACCCCAAGAAGCAACTAGTTCAGAAGGTTTAACGTCAGCTTTAACTGGGTATTCGTAGTTTACTTCTGCGTACATGCCTTGTGCTGTGTTACCAGATAGGAATTCCATTAGCTTAACTGCGTTCTCTTTGTTTGGAGAGTACTTAGCCATTGCCATACCAGAGATGTTTACGTGAGTACCAGTCGTCTCTTGGTTAGGGAAGTTGATGTAAACAGCATCAGCCCAAGCTTTTTGCTCTTTATCATTAATCATCTTACCTAAGTAGTAGCTGTTACCAAGAGAAACGTCACATAGACCTTCTTTGATAGCTTTAACTTGTGCACGGTCGTTACCTTGAGGTTTACGAGCTAGGTTTGCTTTAACGCCTTCTAGCCACTCTTTAGTTTCTGCTTCGCCTTTATGAGCAATCATAGAAGATACGAGAGAAACGTTGTATGGGTGTTTACCGCTACGAGTACAGATTTTGCCTTTGAATTCAGGCTTAGCTAGGTCTGCGTATGTGAAGTCTTCACCTAGACGACCAACACGGTCACGTGAAGAGTAAACGCTACGAGTACGAGTAGTCAGAGCAAACCATTCGTTGTCTGTATCTTGGTATTGAGCAGGGATGTTCTTTTCTAGAACGTCGCTGTTTACCGCTTGAACTAAACCTTTTTCAGTTAACTCAGATAGCCGGCTGATATCAACAGTTAATACCACGTCTGCAGGGCTGTATTCGCCCTCTTGAGCTAGCTTCTCTGCTAAACCTTTCTTAGCAAACTTAACATTCACCTCGATACCTGTCTCTTTAGTGAACTCATCGAACATTGGCTCAACAAGGAAAGGTTGACGGTAAGAGTATACGTTTACTTCTTCTGCAGCCATTGCTGCTGGTGCGATAGTACTGCACGCAATAGCTGAAAGAGTTAGCAGTTTTTTCATGATTCAATCCTTTTTGCATAGAAATGATAATATTTATCAGTTGCATTATTATATGTATCATTAGATTAAACACAACGTTAAACATCAAAAAAACCTGCTCATCTGAGCAGGTTTCAAGTAGGTTAAATGTAAATGTTTGTAAATTATTTTACCGACACAAATTCTGGATAAGCACCTACACCACAGTCATGCATGTCCATACCTTCTAGCTCTTCGTCTTCACTTACACGAATACCGATTGTCGCTTTAAGTACAGCCCATACCGCTAGACTCGCACCAAATACCCAAGCAAATATGACCGCTGCGCCGAATAGCTGTGCACCGAATGTCGCGTCTGTATTGCTTAGTGGCACAGCCATTAGGCCGAAGAAACCACACACACCGTGAACTGAGATAGCACCTACTGGATCATCAATCTTAGCTTTGTCTAGGGCAATGATGCTGAACACCACTAGTGCACCAGATACTGAACCAATTGCCACTGCAAACAGAGGTGATGGTGATAGAGGGTCTGCCGTGATTGCGACTAGGCCAGCCAACGCACCGTTAAGAATCATGGTTAGGTCCGCTTTACCCCAAGTTGTCTTACATACTAGTAGTGCTGCGATTGCCCCTGCTGCTGCCGCTGCGTTGGTGTTAAGGAAGATTTGACCCACAGCTGTTGCGTTCTCAAAATCTGAAACCATCAGTTGAGAGCCGCCGTTGAAACCGAACCAACCAAACCAAAGGATGAATGTACCTAATGTAGCAAGTGGCATGTTCGAACCAGGAATTGGGTAGATTTCACCGTTTTTACCGTATTTACCTTTACGAGCACCAAGTAGTAGAACACCTGCTAGCGCTGCTGCTGCACCCGCCATGTGTACGATACCTGAACCTGCGAAATCACTGAAGCCTGATTCTGATAGGAAACCACCGCCCCAAGTCCAGTAACCTTCCATTGGGTAGATAAATGCTGTTAGTACTACAGAGAAGATTAGGAATGACCAAAGTTTCATACGCTCAGCTACTGCACCAGATACCACAGACATTGCGGTTGCAACGAATACTACCTGGAAGAAGAAGTCTGACTCTAAAGAGTGGTCTGCGCCTTCACCTTGAGTACCAATCAGAGTACCGAATGATGGTAACCAACCGCCTTCGCCATTATCGACATACATAATGTTGTAACCAACGACTAAGAACGCAGTACATGCAATAGCGTACAAGCAGATGTTCTTAGTTAAAATCTCTGTGGTGTTCTTTGAACGAACTAGGCCAGCTTCTAACATTGCGAAGCCTGCTGCCATCCACATTACCAACGCACCTGAAATGAGGAAGAAAAAAGTATCTAGTGCGTAACGTAATTCCGTTACTGTTGTTGTAAGTTCCATATTAAAGTCTCCAGTCCTTGTAATTCTTTAAAGTGCTTCTGCATCCATTTCACCAGTACGGATTCGCACGGCTTGGCTTAGGTCATACACAAAAATCTTACCGTCACCGATTTTGCCTGTGTGTGCTGCTTGGCTGATCGCTTCAACAACTCGGTCAACGTTTTCAGCTTGAGTCGCAATCTCTAGCTTCACCTTTGGCAGGAAGTCGACTTGGTATTCTGCACCACGGTATAATTCAGTGTGTCCTTTTTGACGACCAAAGCCCTTCACTTCAGAGACCGTCATACCTTCAATACCCACATCAGATAGCGCTTCACGTACGTCATCTAATTTGAATGGCTTAACAATGGCATTTATTAGTTTCATATTCGTTCCTTAAATTCTTCACTAATTCCGTTACTTCTCTTATTACAATCCAAGTAGTGTGCCAAAAATTTAACCTGTTGATTTTTAACAGCATTAAGATAATAAGATACTGATAACAAAAAAGGTCGCACCAATTTGGTGCGACCTTTTCACTATCTTAATGCGTGACTCTATTATTGCTCCAGTTTTGGGCAACTGAGTTCTAAGTTCTTTTGTGACAACGGCTAGTAACCTAGAAACTCAATCCAACGCTCGATTAGCAACTCGAAGTCGTCAATTCCACAACTTGCTTGGCTCTCACAATTGTAGAAGTCGAACTCGCTGCCCTCTTCCATCTCTTGATCATGACCAAGTACGTTTTCTTGAATCGTTACTTCATCTTCATTAATCGCTAGGCTGATCTCTTTACCAAGTAACGTCACTTCGTTGCTCAGATCCTGTCGTGATTGCTCGATAAGCGCCATCACATGAACCAGTTTCTTTTTATCTTTACCGATCTCTTCTTGTAACCAGCGGCCAACGATCTCGTGCCCCATGCTGCATTTCACGTAGTACTCACCCATTAGAGTGTTTCTTGTAAATTCGAATTCCATAGTGGCTCCACGCAGTAAGTGCAGACAGGGTTAAAAATGAGGCGAGAGTATATAGCGAAGTGTTTTATAGGTCGAGTCGCTCGTCACCCGATATTCAGACATAAAAAAACGCCTTTTACGAATAGAAGGCGTTTAATCAATGATTTAATCAATCAGCGGTTATGCTGGCTCTTGGAAGATAACCGTGTCCGCTTTCTCCGTGTACTGACCCATTTTATGGAAGTTCAGGTAACGATATGTATCGGCAGCAGTTGCGTTAATCTTATCCGCGTACTCTAGGTACTCTTCTTTCGTTGGGATACGACCAAGAATCGCACCAACTGCAGAAAGTTCTGCAGATGCTAGGTAAACGTTAGCACCCGTACCCAAACGGTTCGGGAAGTTACGAGTAGACGTAGACATTACTGTCGACTTGTCTGCAACACGCGCTTGGTTACCCATACATAGTGAACAACCCGGTGTTTCGATACGAACCCCAGCACGACCGAAGATACCGTAGTAGCCTTCTTCTGTTAGCTGGTCTTTATCCATCTTAGTTGGCGGAGCCACCCATAGACGAGTGCTTAGCGAGCCGTTGAACTCTTCAAGCATCTTACCTGCAGCACGGAAGTGCCCGATGTTGGTCATACAAGAACCTATAAACACTTCTTGGATCTCTGTGCCTTGAACGTCAGAAAGAAGACGAGCATCATCTGGATCATTTGGTGCACATAGGATTGGCTGATCGATATCCGCAAGATCGATTTCGATAACGTGAGCGTATTCTGCGTCTGAATCAGCAGACAGCAACTCAGGGTTCGCTAGCCACTCTTCCATTGCCGTAATACGACGCTCTATAGTACGAACATCACCGTAGCCTTCAGCGATCATCCACTTAAGCATTACGATGTTTGAGTTCAAGTACTCTTCGATAGACTCTTGAGACAATTTAACGGTACAACCTGCTGCTGAACGCTCAGCAGATGCATCAGAAAGCTCAAACGCTTGCTCAACAGATAGGTGTTCAACACCTTCGATTTCTAGTACGCGACCAGAGAATTCGTTGATCTTGCCTGCTTTCTCTACGGTTAGTAAACCTTGCTTGATGCCGTATAGAGGAATCGCATGTACTAGGTCACGTAGCGTGATACCTGGCTGCATTTCACCTTTAAAGCGAACCAAGATAGATTCAGGCATATCAAGAGGCATAACACCTGTTGCTGCCGCGAATGCTACCAGACCAGAGCCCGCAGGGAATGAGATACCTAGAGGGAAACGAGTATGCGAGTCACCACCTGTACCTACAGTATCAGGTAGAAGCATACGGTTTAACCATGAGTGGATAACACCATCACCAGGGCGCAGCGAAACACCAGCACGGTTCATGATGAAATCAGGTAGCGTGTGGTGGGTGTTAACGTCAACTGGTTTCGGGTATGCCGATGTGTGACAGAAAGACTGCATCACTAGGTCAGCAGAGAAACCAAGACATGCAAGGTCTTTAAGCTCATCACGCGTCATAGGGCCAGTAGTATCTTGAGAACCTACTGTCGTCATCTTAGGCTCACAGTATTGACCCGCGCGAACGCCTTCAACACCACATGCTTTACCAACCATCTTCTGAGCTAGTGTGTAGCCTTGATTAGATACAGTTGGATCAACTGGCTTAGCAAATAGGTCTGTTTCTTCAAGACCAAGAGAAGCACGAGCACGACCTGTCAGGCCACGACCGATGATAAGTGGGATACGACCACCCGCACGAACTTCATCAAGCAGTACTTTGCTTAGCTCAAAGCTAGAGATCTCTTCACCGTTTTTACGTACAACGCCTTCGTATGGGAAAATGTCAATAACATCGCCCATGTTCATGTTTTGTACGTCTAGTTCGATAGGTAGTGCGCCAGAGTCTTCCATTGTGTTGTAGAAGATTGGAGCAATTTTACCACCCAGACAAACACCGCCAGTACGCTTGTTTGGTACGTAAGGGATATCTTCCCCCATGAACCAAAGTACTGAGTTCGTCGCCGACTTACGAGAAGAACCTGTACCAACAACATCACCTACGTAAGCAAGCTGAATACCGTCTTTTTGAAGTTCTTCGATTTGAGCGATTGGGCCAACCGTACCTGGTTGATCTGGGTTGATGCCATCACGTTCCATTTTGAGCATCGCTTTTGCGTGTACTGGAATATCTGGACGTGACCATGCATCAGGTGCTGGAGATAGGTCATCGGTGTTAGTTTCACCAGTGACTTTGAATACTTTTACAGTGATTTTTTCAGCGACTTTATCTTTCGCGGTGAACCATTCTGCATCAGCCCAAGATTGAAGGACTTGTTGAGCTGATTCGTTACCAGCTTTTGCTTTCTCTTCTACATCGTAGAACGCATCAAACATTAGTAGAGTGTGAGATAGTGCTTTCACAGCGATTGGAGCAAGCTCAGCATCATCAAGTAGAGATACTAGAGATTCGATGTTGTAACCACCTTGCATAGTACCAAGCAATTCTGCAGCTTTTGCTTTGCTTACTAGTGGAGATGCTACTTCACCTTTAGTGATAGCCGTTAGGAAGCCCGCTTTTACATAGGCAGCTTCATCTACGCCTGGTGGAATGCGGTTTTCTAGTAGGTCAAGAATAAACTCTTCTTCACCTTGAGGTGGGTTCTTTAGAAGTTCAACTAGGCCAGCTACCTGCTCAGCATCTAGTGGTTTTGGAACAACTCCTTCGGCAGCACGTTCTTCGACGTGTTTACGGTAGGCTTCAAGCACGACTTTTTTCCTCTCATTGCGGTTCACTTCTCACCTTCATAATTGTTAGTAAAATAAAGAAGTGAACATCCTTGGAAACTTGGCTCTCCATTGCCATTTTTGTCATTCAATTTGTATTGATGAGTGGCGTCATAGAGACCAAACTGTGGGCGGTAGGATAGCAAATTTAACGTTAAATTAAAATCTTATCATTTTGACCAACATAGCAAGTTAGGACGAAAGTCCCACTATTTTGCCTATTTACGCACTAAAATGACGACTCTACGCATGATTATTTGTAAGACGTGCCAACAATTAAGTAAACCGAATCGAAGTTATCTTCCGTGCGTCCATAGGCCAAGATGATTGGCCCTATAGGGGAGTCGATACCCGCAAAAACAGACCCTGCAGCATACACAGGTGCTTCATCAAAGGTTAAGTTATTATTCGACCAAACGCCGCCATATTCTAACGATGCACCTACGTAGAAAGGGGATTCAAACAACCCGAAATCATTGTCAAACCATCTATATCGGTAAATAAGACTGGTATAAGCCAGGTTTTGACCAATCAAACTATTTCGAGGTATACCTGAAAGATTTAAAAAGCCACCGAGCTCTTTTGGATCAATTGGAAAAATGGAGTTCTTACTCTCCACAACGCCATAATCAGCCCTACCAACGAACGTATGTCGCTCATAGCTTTTTGCCACCATCAAGTTCGCAGAGAACTCATAGACTGTATCGCTTTGAGAAGCTAAATCGGGTTCATAGGTTCCGTTGTCATCATTTTCAAAATCATCATGTGAGACAAAATACTCAAGATCGACAAAATGACCTTCAGTTGGTAAATTGAAGTCATCCAATGTATCTAACCGATACCTGATAAAACCGCCTAAACGAGTATAGTCGCCCCCCCCAAATCCAGGTAACGAAGCCATACTTACTTGACCATTTTTATAACGCACGCCAAACCTCAGCTCTTGCCACAAATTTGGCTGATAACCTATTGCGAATTCACCAATATACTCGCTGTAGGTCAAAGAAAGGTAATTTTCAGTTACATCTAACGTCGGCTCTGCTATCTCTTGACTCCCTACAGACAAATTTCGATTCTGTTTACTGTAGGTAACAGATGCTGAAGTAAAAAGCTTTTGACTAGAAAAAAATGGGGAGAACAGCTCAGCTTCGATACGCTTGTCAGTCCCCATCTCTAAATTAGTTCTTAACTCTGCACCATGTGCATTTAGGTCAGTAAAGTTAGCAGAAGCTCCCAGTGAATACTGGCTATCCGTTGAAAAGTCATCTTCAAGGAAGAAACGAAAGTTGAGGTAATTCGGCCCCCAAGATTTTTCATTAACATCAACTGTAAGTTGCTCTTCCCCGTCAACATTATCGAACTCATAAGTGATCAACTCAAATCGATCCAATGCATAAAGATCTTGTACTTTTGCTTCAATTTCACTGGTTTTGAGAACCTTGCCTGAATGAAGGTTCAAGCGATTCTCAAGCAGCTTATCTGAATAGTGGGTGTTGTTGTTGATTACCACCTTATCAACCACAGTTTTGTCACCGTGCTTCAGCTGTCTGCGTGCCTTTTGTTTGTCTTCGATGTAGTGTTGGTAATCAGCATTAGAGAGTGACAACTTAGAAAGTTCAGCAGAATGCTGCTTAGCAGACTCGTAACCAGCTTCGTAAGCTGATGGCATTTTATCGAATTCAGTGGTTTCCATTTCTCCAACATCAGGTTGGAGGAATACATCATTGTCTTTGAGTGTTTCAGCTTGTTCCTGGGTACTACGCTGAACAAGATAATTGGAGAGCTGGTCGGCAGCGGCTAAAAAGGTCGTAAAATCCTCTTTGCCTTTGTAGTTGGTACTGATATCAACCGCAATGATGATATCTGCGCCCATCGCCCTTGCGACATCAACTGGCATGTTGTTGGTTACACCACCGTCAACTAGCATTCGCCCATCAACTTCATAAGGTGGAAGAGCGCCAGGTACCGACATACTTGCCATCATGGCATCGACAAGATGGCCGTGGTCAATCACCACTTCCTCAAGTTCAATAATGTCAGTTGCAACGGAGCGAAAAGGAATGGCAAGATCGTCAAAAGAGTCGAGAGGCGATAAGTTACCTGTAGTTTCACGCAAAATGCGAAGCATATTCTGGCCTTGCACCACGCCTTTTTTAGCTTTAATTTCTTCCCAACCCAGTCCAAGGTCGGTATTCAACTGGTAACGATCTTCATACTCTTTGTCTCGTATACGACGGTCACTTCGGTTTACACGGTCACGGTAACCATGCTTCCAATCAACCGTGTAAATAAAGCTTTCAATCTCGTCTGCGCTCATCCCTGTCGCATAAAGACCACCAACGTATGACCCCATGCTGGTACCGGTAATGTAATCAACCGGGATTTGCATCTCTTCGAGCGCTTTAAGTACGCCAATATGAGCGGCACCTTTTGCGCCGCCACCTGCGAGTACAAGAGCGACAGTTGGCCTCTTATGAGCTGGTTCAACTTCCACATGCTCGGATGAATCAACCTGTGTTGCAGTCGCTGCGAACAGTTGAAAACTGATCACCGTACCAACCATACCTAAGCCGCTCACTAACCAACGAGAAATCATTATTTACACTATCCTTGCCATTGTTTCTGTTATGACTTTACCATTGAAAAAGCTTCTTTAGCCACTGTTTTGGTTGACTTTCACAGCCCTTTTTAATGTTTCCATTTTCATCCCAAACCGGTAATTTAACTGCACCATCACAGTCAAATTCCAACGCACCATCAGGCGTACGAGTGAAGCTCGCGGTTGTGATTCCGGTTGGCCAAGGCAGTAGTAGTTGTTCAGGCGTTCTCTGCTTCAAGTAATCAGCGTAGACACGCAATGCACCACTAGAACCAGTGAGCTTAGTCGGTTTATTGTCATCACGTCCCAGCCAGATAGTTGTTACTTCGCGTCCGTCAACGCCCACAAACCAACTGTCGCGGCTGTCATTACTAGTACCTGTTTTACCGGCTAACCCTGCCCATGCAAACTGGTTCTGTAGGAATCGACCTGTACCTTCAGATACACCACGCTTCATTGCGTAAGTGGTTAGCCAAGCAGCTTGCTGGTCAACGCGCTGCGATACTCGAGGGATAGATTGGTATAAAACCTCACCGTCACTATCAACGACAGAGCGAAGCGCAGACAAAGGAGCAATACGACCTGAGTTGGTGATGGTCTGGAACATCTGAGACACTTGGAATGGTGTCAGAGAGAATGCACCCAAAAACATCGATGGTACTGGACGAATCTCGTTTTTATCGACACCCAGTTTACCTATAGTGTCGGAGACCTTATCAATCCCTAACTGCATCCCTAGACGAACCGTTGGCACGTTATAGGACTTAGACAGTGCCACGTATAAAGGCACTTCGCCGCGGAACTTACGGTCGAAATTTCTCGGGCTCCATACACTGCCCTTGCTGCCTTTTAAGCTAAGTGGCGTATCCATCAAGGTCGTTGCCAAGGTGTACTTTTCAGGCTGCTCAAGTGCGGTTAAATAAACCGCCGGTTTCACCAAAGAACCGATAGGACGGCTTGCATTCAACGCACGGTTAAAGCCGTCGTAGCCAGTACGCTTACCACCGACCATCGCACGGATTTCACCAGTGTTGCGATCTACTGCTATCGCTGCAGCCTCTAATTTATCACCCGCCGTTTTCGATAATTCAGGTACCTTGCGAGCAATCGACTTCTCTAGTTTGTCTTGTGAAACCGGATCTAAAGAGGTGAAGACACGTATCCCTTTCTTCGCTTGGAACCTATCACCAGCATACTTTTTCAGTTCGATGTTGACCTGTTGGAAATAAGCAGGCTGACGGCTGGCAATCCGCGGATTGTCTTGAATATCTAAATCACGGCTTGCTGCTTCTTCATATTGTCTTGGAGTCAAAATATCTTGTTGCATCAACAAGCGCAGAACCAGATCTCTTCGAGTTTTGGCGCGATCTGGGTAACGAACTGGGTTGTAATACGATGGCCCTTTGACCATGCCCACCAGCAAGGCTAACTGGTCAATACGCAATTCTTGAATCGGTTGGCCGAAGTACAAACGCGAAGCCAAACCAAAACCGTGAATCGCTTCACCGCCATTTTGGCCAAGGTAAACCTCGTTTAAGTAAGCTTCTAAAATTCGGTCTTTGCTGTAACGATGATCCAAGATAAGCGCGATATAAGCCTCACGAATCTTACGCCAAAGCGTACGTTCACTAGATAGGAACAGGTTTTTCGCGAGCTGCTGTGTCAGTGTACTACCACCTTGTACAGTACGCCCAGCCTTGACGTTAACCACCATCGCACGAGCAATCGCCAAGGGTGAAACCCCATCGTGCTGATAGAAGTTTCTATCTTCCGTCGCCAACAAGGCATCAACCATCACTTCAGGAAATTGGTTACGTTTTAGAAACAGACGTTGCTCATCGTTGCTTTTCTCAAGCATACCCAACATCTTAGGTTCGACACGCAAATACCCCATGTCGCCTTTCTTCTCCAGCGACTGAATACGAGTTAACTCATTACCATTGAAGTGCAACATCACGTGGCGATCGGCTTCCGGCCCATCGACAAACTCGAACGGACGACGAATCATCTCAATTTTAGTTGATGAAGAGGAATACTCACCAGGATGACGAGGAGAGCTCACCTTACGGTAATTCAGTACATCCAGTTCATTCTTCACCTGAACGAGGCTAATCTGAGTACCAGGGGATAAATCCAACACTCGCGCATAAACGACCGTTGGTAAATCAAATAACTGGCCCTCAAAGCGCTGCTTCACTACAGAGTCTAGGTAGATACCGAAAAACAACAGCAACGCAGCCAGTGCTAAGCCAGCCTTCCACGCTATACCCCATAGGATCTTTAACCAACCTCTGTTACCCGCCTTTTTCGCTTTCGATTTGCCTTTCTTAGCGGCCGCCCTCGGCTTTCTAGGTTTTGCTTTGTTCGCTGGTGACTTCTTTGCTGGCGCTTTTTTAGGTGGTGCCTTTTTTGGCGTTAACATTTTGGTCATCATCGGTTCAACTGTCGTTTAGTTTTAGTGGTTGCAACATGGTTAGCAGGGTCATCGGGCCAAGGATGTTTTGGGTAACGGCCTTTCATCTCTTTTTGCACTTCTTTGTACGCGCCAGCCCAAAAGCCAGCTAAATCCTGAGTAATTTGTAGTGGGCGCTGTGCAGGAGAAAGTAACTCAAGCACAACCTTTTTACGCCCTTGGGCTATCAATGGTGAGTCTTGTTCACCAAAGACCTCTTGCATTCGAACCGAGATCACGGGTTCAGATTGATACTGATATCGGATAGCCTTTTTACTGCCTGTAGGCATCACATAATATATTGGCAACCACTGGTCAATCTCTTGATTTAGAGGCCAACCGAGATACGCCGACAATGCCTGCTCAATCGAAACGTTCGCCAGCCCTTTCGCAGATTTAACGCCATTCAAATACGGCAACAACCAAACATCAAGATGCTCAACTAGGCTCGCATCGTCCATTTCTGGCCAATCATGCTCCGGCATCCAAAGTTGAGCGCAGCGCACGCGTTCAACAAGTTGTTTCGCAGATGGCGTCCAATGTAAACGGTCCAGTCCACATCGCGCGATATAATTCAACAGCGCTTGGCTAATCTGACTCGCATCAGGCTCAGGTAAAGCCTTGGTGCTGATAACAAGTTTACCCAAAGTAACTCTTTGCTCCGCGACTAAGCGGCCTCGTTTTTCGTCCCAGTCAGCATAATCTGAACAAACAAAAAGCTTTGGAAATGCTTCTTCTAGCTGTGCAATATCAACGGGCGTCGCTAAGAAAACCTGACTAGCACGCCCACGCCCAGAGCTACGCATCAAATCAATCACCACGATGTAATCATTATTTGCCAATGGATCGTCATCACGCACCTCTGCGCCATGGCCATTTGCTAGCAAAAAAGCATTGCTGTTAGTACTTCTCGCTTGAGCTATTCGATCTGGGAATGCAAAACAAAGCACCAATGGTAGCAATGATTCGTCAAGTTGTGACAAATCTAAGTGATGATTCAGTTTGCTAGCGAGGTTTTTCGCTCGCTGAGTCACAACGCTATTTTTAGAGTGCTTTCTTTGTTTTAGCCTATGTAACGAATGCTGAATATCCGTAACATTGCGCTCTGGTTCTTCCAATAAAGCGGCAGTAACAATAGCTACATTCAACAAGGCTTGACTGCCCTGCTGAGCTTTGATCAGCATGCTTGCAATTCGCGGCTCAAGACCTAATCGCTGAGCTTGCTTACCTAGCAGAGTAAATTGAGCATGAGTGTCTAATAGCTCAAGACTTTTCAGCAATTGCTTGGCTTGCTCAATAGAGGCTCGTGGTGGAATATCGAGCCATTGCAGTTCATCCGCATTTGCTGTGCCCCATTGTGTCAATTCTGCCACTAGCGAGGATAGATCGGAATGTAGAATTTCCGGTTCAGGTACAGCGGGTTGCTGCATTAACTGCGTTTCGCTGTACAAACGAACACACAGACCTTCTTCAATTCGCCCAGCACGCCCCGCACGCTGCTCAGCTGAAGACTGTGAGATTTTGACTTGCTCGAGCTTGGTGGTACCAGTTTTCAAATCAAACTTAGCGACTCTTTCAAGCCCCGAATCCACCACTAATCGAATACCTTCGATAGTCAAAGAGGTCTCCGCGATATTGGTGGCCAATACCACTTTGCGGCGCTCTTTCTCTGATGGTGCTATCGCTTTCTGTTGCTGAGAAAAGTTAAGCTGCCCGTATAGAGGACACACATCAATGTCACAGGCTAAGTTCTCTAACTGAGCTTCCACCTGCTTTATTGCTGATACTCCAGGTAGAAACGCCAATAGTGACCCCGACTCCTTCTCCATCAGAGAACGAATCACGTTCGCCATTTTAGGTGCCAAGTAATCATTAGTACCCATAGGCTGGTAACGGAATTCAACCGGAAAGGTGCGACCTTGCGACTCAACATACTTAGCCTCTGGCAACAATGATTGCAGAGCTTGCTGATCTAAAGTGGCCGACATCACTATCACTTTCAGATCATCACGTAGCGCTTCTTGGATCTCCAAGCTAAACGCCAATGCCGTATCCGCATGAATACTGCGCTCATGGAATTCATCGAAGATCACCATATCGACCCCAATGAGTTCTGGGTCGGTTTGGATCATTCTGGTCATGACCCCCTCGGTAACGATCTCTAAGCGAGTTGCACTGCTGGTTTTAGATTCACCACGAACTCTGTAACCAATGCTCTCCCCAACCTTTTCACCTAACTGGCTAGCTAAATATGTCGCGATGTTTCTTGCCGCCAATCGCCTAGGTTCAAGCATGATGATTTTGCCTTGAACGGCATTGGTCTTAACCAGCTGTAAAGGGAAGAACGTTGACTTACCCGCACCGGGAGCCGCTTTAAGAATAAGTTGAGTATGTGTTTCTATGCCAGCGAGCAGATCTGGCATCACAGCTTCTATGGGCAGTTGTGGCAATGGGAGAACCTTGTGGTGTAATGTTGGCAACATTGTACATAAAAACCTACCCGTCTAAATAAGTAATATGCAGTTCAATCCGCCATTAGAGTCAGCGACTCTTATCAAACGCTACAAACGTTTCCTCACTGACATCAAACTTCCCGACGGCAGCGAGCGTACTATTCACTGTGCCAATACTGGAGCGATGACAGGATGCGCGACTCCAGGTAATACTGTGTGGTATTCAACCTCCGATAACGCAAAAAGAAAGTACCCAAACAGCTGGGAGATCTCAGAAACGGACAAAGGTCACCGGATTTGTGTAAATACTGCGCGAGCAAACCAGCTAGCAGTGGAAGCAATTGAAAATAAGACTATAGTTGAACTCTTAGGTTATAACGCGTTACGAACCGAAGTGAAGTATGGCGGCGAGAACAGTCGAATTGACATTCTGCTTGAAGATAACGAAAAGCCGCCTTGCTATATCGAAGTAAAAAGTGTCACCTTACTCGATGAACAAGAGACCTCAACTGAAGGGCAAGGTTTTTTCCCTGATGCGGTGACAACCAGAGGCCAAAAACATCTGCGTGAACTCACAGAAATGGTCAAATCTGGAAATAGAGCCGTACTTTTATTTACTGTTTTACATTCAGGTATTGAAAAAGTGTCTGCAGCACACCATATAGACGCCAAATATTCGTTATTACTAAAACAAGCACAAGACGCTGGAGTTGAAGTGCTTTGCTATAAAGCAGAGCTCAGCAGTACTCAAATACAACTAAAACAATCTGTTGAATTTATCAATAACTGAACAAAGATGTTGAACAAATCACATGGATTGCAAGTTTGAATAAGAGTATTTGCCACCATTCGTTCTTTCTGCTATAGATACCCGCCTTAAAATTAGCTGCTTTGCAGTTGACTAGGTGTAAATAGGAGATGCTGTATGCCAGAATCTAAGAAAAAAGCGCTAGGCATCCTAGCCATCGCAGGTGTTGAACCGTACCAAGAAAAGCCAGGTGAAGAATACATGTCACCTGAGCAAACGGAACATTTTACAAAAATTTTAGCAGCTTGGCGCAACCAGCTCAGGGAAGAAGTTGATCGTACTGTGCACCACATGCAGGACGAAGCAGCGAATTTCCCAGACCCAGTTGACCGTGCTTCTCAAGAAGAAGAATTCAGCCTAGAGCTACGTAACCGTGACCGTGAGCGTCGTCTAATCAAGAAAATTGAGAAGACACTAGACAAGATCGAAGAAGATGATTTCGGCTTCTGTGATTCTTGCGGTATCGAGATTGGCATTCGTCGCCTTGAAGCTCGTCCAACTGCTGACCTTTGTATTGACTGTAAAACACTTGCAGAAATCAAAGAGAAACAAATGCAGGGTTAATTCTTGCGAATGTAAAGAAGGGGAGCTTTGGCTCCCTTTTTTGTTTGCTGCCTAAGCGATATACCTTAGATAGCAAATAGCAGTGTAAAAACGAGTACTAAGCAACAACAGTACTCACTGCATACAAGAAACACATTAAACGTCTTAAGAATCGGCTACTGCGGTATCCTCTGGATTAGGTTGTTCACATATGAATTATATCGGGCGCTTTGCACCATCACCGTCAGGTCCTCTTCATTTTGGCTCACTGGTTGCTGCTCTTGGCAGCTACTTCCAAGCAAGATCTCATCAGGGACAATGGTTGGTACGTATGGAAGACCTAGATCCCCCAAGAGAAATAGCTGGCGCTGCAGACCTGATTCTGAAGACACTTGAGGCTTACCACCTATTTTGGGATCGCAAAGTTGTTTATCAAAGCCAACGTCACGATCTGTACCAAACTCAAATTGATCAATGGATGGATGACAACCAGGCCTACTACTGCCAATGCACGCGCAAACAGATAAAAGCCTTGGGTGGTTTCTATAATGGCCATTGTCGACAGGCAGGGTTAACTGATACGGGCGAGCAAGCCGTGCGTTTATGTATGGATTTCCCAATCGAGTCATTCAACGATGTTCGTCATGGGACCATTCAAATTCCTAAAGCATTAGCTGAAGAAGATTTCATCATCAAACGCCGTGATGGTCTGTTTGCTTATAACTTAGCCGTGGTACTTGATGATATCGAGCAAGGCGTAACGGAAGTGGTGAGAGGCGCTGATCTCATCGAACCTACGGGCCGCCAAATCAGTCTTTATAAGACACTGAAACAAAATACAGTGAGCTACTTGCACTTGCCTTTGGCGACCGACGCGTCTGGTAATAAACTATCAAAGCAGAATCACGCTACCGCTATTGACTTAGATAACCCAAAACCAACACTGATCAATGCCATGCAGTTCTTAGGTTTTGAAACTCCCAAGGACGTTTGTGAAGCTTCAATTGATGAGATTTTGGCATGGGGCTGCCAGCAATGGAACGTTGCTCAATTACCTGATAGTTTACAAAAACAACACTGCAATTAGCTCAAAACTAACGGCAAATAGTACAAACGATACACAGAAATGCCATAACCAATCACTGTGGTTAAGCAGACGATGTTCTCAAATGGCTCGCGCTAAGCTATTATTAGCCGCAATTAAACTCTGCACTACCACTTTGGACTAAGAGAAAAGCAAAGTTGGCGATACCTACTTTGTTCTAAACTAATGAATACAAACGACAATACCCCAAGCGAACAACGCGGATTCCACGAACTAGCACTGAATATTTATACTCGCCAAGAGCACAATATTTCACGTAAGCAGATCAGCGATAACGCACTAAAAGTACTATATCGCCTGAATGGTGCGGGTTTTGACGCATTTTTAGTCGGTGGTGGTGTCCGTGATATCTTACTTGGCTCTCAACCAAAAGATTTCGATATTGCGACCAACGCTACGCCAGAGCAGATCAAGAACCTTTTCCGAAACTGCCGCCTAATCGGCCGTCGTTTCCGCTTGGCACACATCATGTTTGGTCGTGACATCATTGAGGTGGCAACTTTCCGAGGCCACCATCAAGAGCCATCTAAAAACGTATCTGCACAATCGAAAGAAGGCATGCTATTACGTGACAACGTGTACGGCAGTGTTGATGAAGATGCAGAGCGTCGCGATTTCACGATCAATGCAATGTACTACAACATTGCAGACTACAGCATCCACGATTACGCAGGTGGTGTAGAAGATTTAGAAGACAAGCTAATCCGTCTAATTGGCGACCCAGAGACACGCTACCGTGAAGACCCTGTACGCATGCTGCGTGCAATGCGTTTCTCTGCGAAGCTGGATTTCGATATTGAAGAAGACACCGCAGACCCAATTGAAGGTTTGGCTCACCTTCTAAAAGACATACCAGCAGCTCGTCTTTACGAGGAATCTCTAAAACTACTTCAATCGGGCTATGGTTTAGAAACCTACCACCTGATGCGTGAATACAACCTATTCCAGCAGATGTTCCCTGCGGTAGCTGAATACTTCACTGAAGATTACGACTCACCGACTGAGCAAATGCTTGATTTGGTGCTCGACTCTACTGACCTTCGTATCGAAGATGGTAAACGAGTAAACCCTGCATTCATGTTTGCTGCGATTCTTTGGTATCCAATGAACAAGCTGGCAGACAAGCTTGTTGCCGAGCAAGGCCTGGCGCACTACGACGCGATCATGGAAGCAAGTAACATCATTCTTGATCAGCAAGTAAAATCCATTGCTATCCCTCGTCGCCACACAGCAACCATTCGCGAAGTTTGGCAACTGCAGCTGCGACTACCTCGCCGCAACGGTAAACGTGCCGTTCGCTTAATGGAGCTCAACAAGTTCCGCGCTGGCTACGACTTCTTAGAGATGCGTGGCGAGATTGAAGGTGGCGAGACAAAAGAATTAGCAAAATGGTGGGAGCGCTATCAGACAGCCGGTCGCAACATGCGTCAAGCAATGGCTAACGACGTAGCGGCACCATCAAAGTCAGGTCATCGTCGCCGTAAGACTTACCGAAACAAAAAGAGTAAGCAAGCCGAATGATAACTGCTTATATTGCGGTCGGCAGCAACCTCGCCGACCCAGTTAGCCAAGCAAATTTGGCTATCGAAATGCTAAAAAGCCTACCGCGATCAACGTTTATTGCGACCTCTCAGCTATATAGTAGCACTCCAATGGGGCCGCAAAATCAACCGGACTACATCAATGCGGTAGTCGCTATCAAGACCGAATTAACGCCTATTGAACTGCTTGATTGCACTCAAAAAATCGAGTTAGAGCAAGGGCGTGTCCGTAAAGACGAACGCTGGGGACCAAGAACCTTGGATCTCGACATCGTGTTGTACGGCAATGAGGTGATCGATTCAGAGCGCTTAACCATTCCTCATTATGGAATGAAAGAACGAGAGTTTGTACTCTACCCGCTTGCTGAAATCGCACCAAGTTTACAACTCCCTGATGGGACTGAGCTGACGGAACTACTGAAAATTGTAGATAAAAACGGGCTCAATGTTTGGCAGCAATAGCCAGGCGCATTAAGGAAAACCAATGAAAAAAGTAACCATTAACGACCTGATCAAGTGTAAACTTGAAGGCCGTAAATTCGCGACGTCAACTGCTTACGATGCGAGCTTTGCTCAACTATTCGAAAGCCAAGAGATGCCTGTTCTGCTTGTCGGTGATTCACTAGGTATGGTTCTACAAGGCCATAACGACACATTACCAGTAAGTGTTGAAGACATTGCTTACCACACTCGCTCTGTGCGTGCTGGTAGCCCTAATTGTCTTCTTATGGCTGACATGCCTTTCATGAGCTACGCGACTCCAGAGCAAGCTTGTGAGAGCGCGGCTACCTTGATGCGTGCTGGCGCGAACATGGTAAAGATCGAAGGTGGAAGCTGGTTGGTTGATACTGTGAAGATGCTAACAGAACGCGCAGTACCAGTATGTGCACACTTAGGCTTAACGCCACAATCTGTGAACATCTTTGGTGGTTACAAGGTTCAAGGTCGCGATGACGATCAAGCTGATAAAATGGTTGCTGACGCACTAGCACTACAAAACGCAGGTGCTCAAATCGTTCTACTTGAATGTGTACCGGCTTCATTGGCAAAACGAATTACAGAAGCTTGTCACGTGCCAGTTATTGGTATTGGTGCAGGTAATGTTACCGATGGTCAGATCTTGGTTATGCATGACATGTTCGGTATTTCTGCGAACTACATGCCAAAGTTCTCTAAGAACTTCCTAGCAGAAACAGGTGACATGCGCAAAGCAGTAGCTCTATACAAAGAAGAAGTAGAGAGCGCACGCTTCCCTGATGATGCTCATACAATCGCTTAGGAGTAAGTATGCAAACTTTTGCTGAAATAGCGGCTCTTCGTGAGCAGATTAAACAGTTTAAGCGTGATGGACGAACGGTTGCTTTTGTACCAACTATGGGAAACCTGCATGAAGGCCACCTTACTCTGGTAAAGAAGGCTCGTGAACTGGCAGATATCGTCGTGGTAAGCATCTTTGTTAACCCGATGCAGTTTGATCGTGCTGATGACCTGAACAACTACCCTCGCACGTTAGAGGCTGATTTAAGCAAATTGACTGGCGAAGGCGTTGAACTGGTATTTACACCAACGCCAGAAGTGATGTATCCAGATGGCCTAGACAAACAGACGTTTGTTGAAGTGCCAGGGTTATCTCACATGTTGGAAGGTGCGTCTCGTCCGGGTCACTTCCGTGGCGTAGCGACGATTGTCACTAAGCTGTTTAACATCGTTCAGCCTGATTTTGCATGCTTCGGCGAGAAAGACTTCCAGCAACTTGCTGTAATTCGCCAAATGACAACTGACCTAGCGTTAGACATTGAAATTGTAGGCGTTGCGACGGTTCGTGAAATGGACGGTTTAGCGATGAGCTCTCGCAATAGCAATCTCACTATTGATGAGCGCCAACGTGCACCAGTTTTAGCGCGTACTATGCGTTGGATCAGCAGCGCAATTCGCGGTGGACGTGATGACTACGCATCAGTGATTGAAGATGCGACAGACCAGCTTCGTGCTGCAGATCTACAACCGGATGAAATCTTCATCTGCGACGCTAAGACTCTGCAAGCCATCACTTCAGAATCCACTCAAGCTGTAATTCTTATGTCGGCTTTCCTAGGTAAGACCCGTCTTATCGACAACCAAGTTCTCGACTTGGTAACGGAAACTAAAGAAGAAGTGAAAGAAGAAACCGCTGAGTAATCGCGTTCTTCTCTCTGCGTAAACAAGCTCCTAACGCAAAGCAAAAGTATAAATAAAAGAGACAAAAAAGGTCGATGTAATATCGACCTTTTTCTTTGCCTGCAATTTAGGGGCGCGGAGTTAGCTGCGTAAGCCAATGCCCTTAGTCACTAGGTAATGTGCAATGCCATACAACACAATGATAAATACACCGAGTACGCCAAACGACGTCACAATACCCACATCAGATACACCCAAGAAGCCATATCTAAACGCATTCACCATGTAGACAATAGGGTTCAACTTCGACACACCTTGCCAAAACTCAGGCAACAGGCTAATCGAGTAGAACACACCACCGAGATAAGTAAGCGGCGTCAGAATGAAGGTTGGGATAATTGAGATATCATCAAACGTACGTGCAAATACCGCGTTGATAAGACCACCTAACGCAAATACCACCGACGTAAGGAAAACGGTCGCAATGATCACGCCCCAGTGATCAACTTGAAGGTCAACGAAGAACAAAGAAACAAAAGTCACAATAGTACCGACCAATAGGCCGCGCACCACACCACCCATCACGAAACCAGCAATAATCACGTAGTTCGGTACAGGTGCAACCAACAGTTCTTCAATGTTCTTTTGGAATTTAGCGCTAAAGAATGATGAAGCCACATTCGAGTACGAGTTAGTGATTACCGACATCATGATCAGACCCGGCACTATGTATTCCATGTAGCTAAAGCCCTTCATTTCACCGATTCGTGCACCAATCAGGTTACCGAAGATGATGAAGTAAAGCGTCATAGTAATTGCAGGTGGAACCAGCGTTTGCACCCAAATACGAGTAAAACGGTTGATCTCTTTGGTCAGTAAGCTGCGAAAAGCAGTCCAATATAGGCTATACATATTATTTACTCCCCTCACGCACGATGCTTACAAATAGTTCTTCTAGACGGTTAGCTTTGTTACGCATCGAGAGGACTTTCACATTCTGCTCACTCAACTGAGCAAAAATGGTATTCAAACCTAGGTTCTTATCAATTTCTATCTCTAAAGAACCATTAACCAAGACTTGGTTATTCACGCCTTCTAACTTAGGTTGTGTAGCTCCATCCTCCAGATCAAGGATAAAGGTTTCCGCACTTAGCTTACCAAGGAGCGCCTTCATGGTGGTGTTTTCGATCAACTCACCACGATTAATGATGCCGATGTTGCGACACAACATTTCCGCTTCTTCTAGGTAGTGCGTGGTCAAGATAATGGTAATCCCCTGTTTCTCGTTGATCTCTTTGAGGAATTCCCACATCGAGCGGCGCAGTTCAATATCGACACCTGCCGTAGGTTCATCAAGGATTAACAGCTGGGGCTCATGCATCAAAGCACGAGCGATCATCAAGCGGCGTTTCATACCACCAGACAAGTTACGCGCACGTTCGCCACGTTTTTCCCACAAATCGAGTTGAGATAGGTATTTTTTCGCTCGCTCTTTTGCCAGAGATTTAGGCACACCGTAATAACCCGCTTGCTGTAAAACGATCTGCTCAACCGTTTCGAACGGGTTAAAGTTAAACTCTTGAGGAACTAAGCCTAGGTTTTGCTTTGCCAGCTCCAGATCGGTATCAATGTCGTAGCCGAATACCTTAACCTTACCAGAGGTTTTGTTTACTAACGAAGAGATAACACCAATGGTGGTGGACTTACCCGCACCATTTGGACCAAGTAGCGCGTAAAAGTCACCTTTTGCTACCTGTAAACTGATGCCTTTAAGTGCCTCGAAGCCACCAGCATAAGTTTTTCTTAATTGCTCAATTTCTAATGCATACATAGAGATGATTGCCATTTGCTATAAATAGTGTGGTAGCCGGACAGGATGAAGAGAACAAAACCTGAAATGAACTAGCTGAACTAGCTGAACTAGCTGAACTAGCTGAACTAGCTCAAGATGATGTACGCGGCCATTTTGCAAACAAGTCTATCGTTGAATGACGATGAATACAAATATCGATTATTGGTTTAGTTATAAAACTTAAAAGATCTAAGGCTGCATAAAGCTCTATTTCGAATATCACAAATAAAAAATACCGCTAAGACATTCACTTAGCGGTACTTCCCGTTATTAGAAACTCATGACCAAAATTGATAACTATTGTTCAATTACAGTAAATCAATAAAAATATTAAACCGATTCAAATTGGTGTTCGTCTCTCTCAACGTAGCTAGTCGCAGCTGTCAGAGCTTCATAACGGAAGCGATATGTGTTCGATTCCGGTACTAAATCAATTACGTGGAACTTCTCCAGCTGTTGACGCGTATTCTCGTTAGGACACAGCAAGTACACCTCACACTGTGCGTCTAGCGCATCCTTGATCGCATTCTCTAGCGCGAGGCCAACCGTAACATCAATCATAGGTACATCGGTCAAGTCTAAAATCATCGCTTCGTAATCAGAAATACTCGAGTGCTGACGTGAAATCGCCTTTGAGACACTGAAGATCATCGGCCCAGATAGATAGAAAAACAACACTTTGCCATTGGCATTATCAAGCAGTTGGCGTTCACTATCAGTCAATGGAATATCGTCTTCATCATCCCCGTCACTTATAGCTTTAACTTGCCTTGCTTGCTCACGACTTAACCTTTCAATGATCAGAATATTAGAGATAAATACACCTAGTCCAACCGCGATAATCAGGTCAACGAACACGGTCAATAGCATTACACCGTACATCACACCCATACCAGCATAACTTACTTTGTGTGCACGCTGGATGAAGCTCCAATCAAGAATGTTGAAGCCGACGTACATAGCAATACCAGCTAGAACAGCCATAGGAATAGGTTCGGTTAATCCACCAGCAACCAATACCACAAGCGCTAATACGAGAGCTCGAATCACACCAGAGAGAGGAGAGCGTGCGCCTACCTGAATATTGGTCACGGTCCCCATGGTAGCACCCGCACCTGGTAACGCACCAAACGAGCCCGCAAGCATATTTGCGATACCTTGACCACGCAGCTCTTTATCAGAGTCATGCTCTTTACGAGTCAATGAGTCCCCAATAACAGCGGTCAAAAGTGTATCAATACAACCCAATGTACCAAGCACCAAGGCATCGATAACCATAGTCGTGAATTGTTCAGCACTGATAGTAGGGACAACAAGAGAAGGCAGACCTGCTGGGATTTCACCAATACGGCGAATAGAATCGGTATCGAAGAAGATAACGGACAACAGAGTGACGGCCACCAACGCGACCAGTTGCGCCGGTACATATTTACGATACTTAGCCGGGAAGCCAAACAGAATACCGAGTGTCAGTGCACCTAGAAATAGCTCACTCACTTTTAAGTTTGCTATCGTATCAGGTAAAGCAGAAAGCGTGCCCATTACACCACCGGATGGAGCGGCGTGTCCTAACAGTGGGGACAGCTGCAAGATGATCAGAATAACGCCAATACCCGACATAAATCCGGAGATCACGCTATATGGCATCAAAGTGACGTATTTTCCTAGCTTCAACGTGCCCAATAATATCTGAAACGCACCAGCCATCATTACGACAGTAAAGGTCATGGCCATGCCCGTTTCAGGATATTTAGCCACCATACTTGTCATTACAGCTGTCATGATCACCGTCATTGGACCGGTAGGTTCAGAAATTAAGCTACTGGAACCGCCAAACAATGCTGCAAATAGGCCAACCATGATGGCGCCCCACAAGCCAGCTTCAGCTCCCGCACCAGAAGCAACACCAAATGCCAATGCTAAAGGTAACGAGATGATGGCTGTAGTCACACCGCCAAACATATCCCCTTTGAGATTGATATCCGTAAAACGACTTCCAAACAAAACACACCTTCCTGATGATGAAATGACAAACCTCATCACTTTAACAAATGTATTAAGTGTTCAGAAAGTGTTAATTCAATCACATTATTCATGTCTTATAACCGGAACATTGATAGCGGGCTAAGTTTATGATTTTTCGTACTAGAACACGTCAGATGAGTACATTTTGACGCAGTTTTTACGAGATTGAAATTGTAACATTGTGTATAGTTAAGTATCTTAATTGATGGGATGTAAGAAGCAAGATGCCAGAAATAAAACAGCTTTTTGAGAACAATTCCAAATGGTCTGAAGAAATTCGCTCTGAAAGACCAGAATATTTTACAACGCTTGAAGAGGGTCAAAGCCCGGGTTTTCTATGGATAGGTTGTTCAGATAGCCGAGTTCCAGCCGAACGCCTGACTGGCTTATATTCTGGAGAACTGTTTGTTCACCGAAACGTGGCCAACCAAGTGGTTCATACCGATCTAAACTGTCTATCTGTTGTTCAGTACGCAGTGGATGTACTTAAAGTGAAACACATTATTGTTTGTGGTCACTACGGTTGTGGCGGTGTTAATGCGGCAATTGATAATCCGAAACTGGGCCTTATCAACAACTGGCTACTTCACATTCGCGATAACTACCTAAAATACCGCAAAGAGATCGAAGCACTTCCGCGCGAGCATTGGGGTGATAAGCTTTGTGAGATTAACGTCGCAGAGCAGGTTTACAACCTAGGTAACTCAACCATTATGCAAAGTGCATGGGAACGCGGCCAAGAGGTCGAGATCCATGGTGTGGTATATGGTATTGGCGATGGCAAGTTACAAGACCTTGGCGTACGTTGCTCAAGTATCGACACATTAGAGAGCAGCCACATTGAAGCATTAAATAAAATCTTAACGACGCCTCTTCTTAGTCAACAAGGCTAATTATCTCTATCAAATACAAAAAGCCCGCATCAAGCGGGCTTTTTTATGTCTTGTCTCAGGAAGTGTCGTGATTACTCTTGCGGTACCACTTTACCAATGTATGGCAGGTGACGGTATTTTTGAGCGTAGTCGATACCAACACCAACAACGAACTCGTCTGGGATTTCGAAACCAATCCACTTCGTATCAACTTCAACTTCACGACGTGAAGGCTTATCTAGTAGTGTACAGATCTCAATAGATTTAGGACCACGTAGACTCAAGATCTCTTTTACCTTAGTCAGTGTGTTGCCAGTATCGATGATGTCTTCTACAAGTAGAACGTCTTTACCTTGGATATCGTCATCTAGGTCTTTCAAGATACGAACATCACGCGAGCTTTCCATGCTGTTGCCGTAGCTAGACGCGGTCATGAAATCAACTTGGTGAGTTAAATCGATAGCACGAGCAAGATCCGCCATAAAGACAAACGATCCACGTAATAAGCCAACTAAAACTAGATCTTCACTGCCTTTGTAGTGTTCCGTGATCTGTTTGCCTAGTTCGTTCACTCGATCCTGAACTTCCTGCTCAGAGATCATGACTTCAACTGTATGCTTCATACTACTCTCATTTTGTTTGGTGATTGCGACAAGTGTAGACAGTTTTGCCATTAGCGCCGCTCAATTTTGTGCGTAAGTCTAGCACTGCTCAAATACCCACACCACCTTATGGTTCGAATTTACTGTCAGATTATCAACGAAATGTGCACTTGTGCCTTGTCTGATAGTTGCCTTATCTCATATCAATGTGGATCACGCTTTATGGATCAAGTTTGATGTAACTGTCTATTAAATAAGCTCAAAGGATTGACCATTCGCATATGCACCATTACACTCATCCTGGCTTAAATAATAATAAAATCATTAATATAAAAAATCGTTGGCAAGGAAAATAAAATGGACTCAATATCTAAGAGACCTAGAACTAGGCTTTCACCTTTAAAAAGAAAACTTCAGCTGATGGAAATCGCGCTTGAAGTATTCTCTCGTCGCGGCATTGGCCGTGGTGGTCACGCTGACATTGCGGATATCGCTCAGGTATCTGTAGCAACTGTATTTAACTACTTCCCTACTCGTGAAGATCTGGTTGATGAAGTTCTAAATCATGTTGTCCGTCAATTCTCGAACTTCCTTTCAGACAATATCGATCTAGATATTCACGCAAAACAAAACCTACATAATATTGCGACTGAAATGGTGACACTAGTCGCTCAAGACAGCCATTGGTTGAACGTATGGTTCGAATGGAGCGCATCGACGCGTGATGAAGTATGGCCACTGTTTGTAACGACAAACCGCACTAACCAAATGTTGGTACAAAACATGTTTAGTAAAGCGATTGAGCGCGGCGAAGTTTGTGACGATCACAATCCTAAGCATCTTGCAAATCTATTCCATGGCATCTGCTACTCGCTGTTCATCCAAGCGAAACGTGTCGATACCAATGAAGAACTGTCTAAACTTACTGATAACTACTTAAACATGTTGTGTATCTATAAGTAGATTCGAGATTCAGTTAAAACTATTGAAAGGATTGGCGCTTGCGTCAATCCTTTTTTGTTACGAGCAGATAGCTGTAGGTTGAAAGAGGCTCCCTACTCCTTTCTTCGTCAGTCTAGGGAATGACGGATATAAAGAACTCCTGAACTTCATCGTCGAAGAAATGAATCAGCCATTCCAGCCTGAGACTAACAACTGCCTCCTTCGTCAGTCTAAGGAATGATCGCTCCAAAGAGAGCCTTCACTTCACCATCCAAGCCAGAGATTACCTCTTTCCTCCCTCATCAGTGTGGGAAATGACGGGAATACTGAACTTGAGCTCTCTCACACTCAAGAATCACTAAAACACAAACTTCAGCATCTCACGCTCCGTCATCCTCAAGAGCGAGGGACGAGCGAGTTGGGGATCTCTTGCAGCAAAATAACTCACTTATAATGACGCATAAAAAAGCCGCTGACGAATCAGCGGCTTTTAAAAACATTAGCGAGTGACTAAAGGAGAATTACTTCTTCTTTTTTACTGCTTTTTTGTTTGGAAGGTCAGTAATTGAACCTTCGAATACTTCCGCAGCTAGACCAACAGACTCATGTAGAGTTGGGTGAGCGTGGATTGTAAGAGCGATATCTTCTGCGTCACAACCCATTTCGATTGCTAGGCCGATTTCACCAAGAAGTTCACCACCGTTAGTACCAACAACAGCACCACCGATTACGCGATGAGTTTCTTTATCGAAGATCATCTTAGTCATACCGTCTGCACAGTCAGAAGCGATTGCACGACCAGAAGCAGCCCAAGGGAAAGTCGCAACTTCGTAGTTGATGCCTTCAGCTTTTGCTTCTTTCTCAGTCTTACCTACCCAAGCAACTTCTGGCTCAGTGTAGGCAATTGATGGGATTACTTTAGGGTCGAAGTAGTGCTTCTTACCAGAGATAACTTCAGCGGCTACGTGGCCTTCATGTACACCTTTGTGAGCAAGCATTGGTTGACCAACAACGTCACCGATCGCGTGGATGTGAGGAACGTTTGTACGCATTTGCTTATCAACGTTGATGAAACCACGTTCGTCAACTTCGATACCAGCTTTTTCAGCGTCGATAAGTGCGCCGTTTGGAACACGACCGATAGCAACAAGAACTGCATCGTAACGCTCAGCTTCAGCTGGTGCTTTCTTGCCTTCCATTGAAACGTAGATACCATCTTCTTTCGCTTCAACAGCAGTCACTTTAGTTTCAAGCATTAGCTTGAACTTGTTCTTGATACGCTTGGTGAAAACTTTAACGATGTCTTTATCCGCAGCAGGGATAACTTGGTCGAACATCTCAACTACGTCTACTTTAGAACCTAGAGAGTGGTAAACCGTACCCATTTCAAGACCGATGATACCACCGCCCATGATAAGTAGTTTTTCAGGAACTTCTTTCAGCTCAAGTGCATCCGTAGAATCCCAAATACGTGGGTCTTCATGTGGGATGAATGGCAGTTTAATTGGACGAGAACCTGCAGCGATAATTGCGTTGTCGAAGTTAACTGTTGTTGCTTCGCCTTCGCCTTCAACTAGGATGCTGTTAGGACCAGTGAACTTACCGAAACCGTTAACAACCGTTACGTTACGCATCTTAGCCATACCGCCAAGACCGCCTGTTAGTTGGTCTACTACTTTTTCTTTCCAGATACGGATCTTGCTGATGTCCGTTTGTGGTTCGCCGAATACAACGCCGTGCTCTGCCATCGCTTTCGCTTCTTCAATTACTTTAGAAACGTGAAGAAGTGCTTTTGATGGAATACAACCAACGTTTAGACATACACCGCCAAGAGTGCTGTAACGTTCAACTAGTACTGTTTCTAGACCTAAATCCGCACAACGGAATGCAGCTGAGTAACCAGCAGGACCTGAACCAAGTACAACAACTTGGGCTTTAATTTCTTTGCTCATTGTGACCTCTTGTAGTCATTATCCCTAACAGGCTGAGTAGATGTTCTTAAATTATTGGGCTTTCAAACAGCCAACATTTTACAGAGATGTTAACAGTGTGAAAGTAGCTTTAAGTTAGCCTGTGAGCTAGACAACACTTCCCTTTCGCTTTATGAGAAAAGAGGGAACTGTTCTCTAAAAAATACTTTGTATAAAGAATTAAGGTGACCCGAAAGCCACCTTAATATTTACTTTCTCAATTACAGTACTAGACGACGAATGTCAGATAGTGCGCTGTTTAGGAAAGTAATGAAGCGTGCACCTTCAGCACCATCGATCACACGGTGGTCGTATGATAGAGACAGTGGAAGTTGTAGGCGTGGTTCAAACTCTTTACCGTTCCACACAGGCTTCATTTCAGACTTAGATACACCTAGGATACCTACTTCTGGAGCATTTACGATTGGCGTAAATGCAGTACCACCGATACCACCAAGGCTAGAGATTGTGAAACAACCGCCTTGCATGTCAGCTGCAGTTAGCTTACCAGCACGTGCCTTCTTAGACACAGCCATTAGTTCTTCAGATAGCTCGTAGATGCCTTTCTTGTTCACGTCTTTAAATACAGGAACAACTAGACCGTTTGGAGTATCTACTGCGATACCTACGTTTACGTACTTCTTAAGAATGATGCTTTCGCCATCTTCAGAAAGAGAAGAGTTAAACGCTGGGAACGCTTCTAGTGCTTTAGCAACAGCTTTCATGATGAACACAAGTGGAGTGATCTTCATGCCAGTGTCTTTCTTCGCTTCGATTGCATTCTGCTCTTTACGGAATGCTTCTAGCTCAGTGATGTCTGCGTTATCCCATTGTGTAACGTGAGGGATCATTACCCAGTTACGATGTAGGTTTGCACCAGAGATCTTCTTGATCTTAGAAAGCTTCTGAACTTCAGTTTCGCCGAACTTGCTGAAGTCAACTTTTGGCCATGGTAGTAGACCAAGAGCAGAACCGTCACCGCCTTTGCCAGATGCCGCAGCACCAGACTCTAGACGTTTAAGTGCATCTTTAACGTAAGACTGAACGTCTTCTTTTAGTACACGGCTCTTACGACCAGTACCTTTAACTTTCGCTAGGTTTACACCGAACTCACGAGCTAGACGACGTACAACTGGAGACGCATGTGCGTACTCACCGTTTTCTTGGAAGTCGTCTGTTGCTGCAGGAGCTGCTGCCGCTGGAGCTTCAGCTTTAGGTGCAGGTGCCGCCGCAGGAGCTGCTACTTGTGCAGGTGCTGCAACAGGAGCTGGAGCTGCGCCTTCAACAACGAACGTCATGATTAGAGAGCCAGTTGACACTTTGTCGCCAGCTGCAATCTTGATCTCTTTTACTGTACCAGTGAATGGTGCAGGAACTTCCATTGAAGCTTTGTCGCCTTCAACAGTAATTAGAGATTGCTCTTCTTCTACTGTATCGCCAACCGCTACCATTACTTCAGTAACTTCTACTTCGTCACCGCCGATATCTGGAACGTTTACTTCTTTTTCAGCTGATGCTGCTGGAGCCGCTGCAACTGGTGCTGCCGCCGCTGGAGCAGGAGCTGCTGCAGGTGCAGAGCCAGCTACTTCAAATACCATTACTAGAGAGCCAGTAGAAACTGAGTCACCAGAAGCGATCTTGATCTCTTTAACTGTACCAGAGAATGGTGCAGGAACTTCCATTGAAGCCTTGTCACCTTCAACAGTTAGAAGAGATTGCTCTTCTTCTACTGCATCACCGATAGCAACCATGATCTCAGTAACTTCAACTTCGTCGCCACCGATATCTGGAACGTGAACTTCTTTCAGTTCTGCCGCTGCTGCCGCTACAGGAGCAGCTACAGGAGCTGCCTCTGCTGCTGGAGCTGGTGCAGCTTCAGCTGCAACCTCGGCTTCGAAAATCATGATTAGAGAACCAGTAGAAACTGAATCGCCTTCAGCTACTTTGATTTCTTTAACGATACCTGCTTGAGAAGCTGGAACTTCCATAGAAGCTTTGTCGCCTTCAACAGTGATTAGAGACTGCTCTTCTTCAACCTTGTCGCCAACGCTTACAAGAATCTCAGTAACTTCAACCTCATCCGCACCGATGTCAGGTACATTAATTTCGATTGCCATTGCTTATTTACCTTCTAGTTAAGCGCTGTATTAAGCGTATTGTGGGTTTGTTTTTTCAGTGTCGATGTCGAATTTAGCAATTGCTTCAACAACTACAGATTTCTCGATATCACCACGTTTAGCCAGTTCAGTTAGCGCTGCAACTACTACGTAGCCTGCGTTAACTTCGAAGTGACGACGTAGATTTTCACGGCTGTCAGAACGGCCGTAACCATCAGTACCAAGTACTTTGTAAGACTCAGAAGGCATGAACGCACGAACTTGCTCAGAGTAGTTCTTCATGTAGTCAGTCGCTGCGATTGCTGGCTCAGTACCCATTACTTGTGTAATGTAAGGTACTTTCGCTTCTGCTTCTGGGTGAAGCATGTTGTAACGCTCTGCGTCTTGACCGTCACGAGTTAGCTCGTTGAACGATGTTACAGAGAACACGTCAGATGCGATGCCGTACTCTTCGCTTAGGATAGTCGCAGCTTTGCGTACTTCGTTCATGATAGTACCAGAGCCCATTAGCTGAACTTTCGACTTTTCACCTGCGTAAGACTCAAGCTTGTAGATACCCTTACGGATGCCTTCTTCAGCGCCTTCTGGCATTGCTGGCATTGCGTAGTTTTCGTTCATCACAGTTAGGTAGTAGAACACGTTCTCTTGGTTCTCACCGTACATGCGACGAATACCGTCTTGCATGATTACTGCAACTTCGTAAGCGAATGTTGGGTCGTAAGAGATACAGTTAGGAACCGTGTTCGCCATGATGTGCGAGTGACCATCTTCGTGCTGTAGACCTTCACCGTTTAGCGTTGTACGACCTGCAGTAGCACCTAGTAGGAAACCACGAGCTTGTTGGTCACCAGCCATCCACGCCATATCGCCTACACGTTGGAAACCAAACATTGAGTAGTAGATGTAGAACGGGATCATTGGTAGATCGTTCGTGCTGTATGATGTTGCAGCTGCAACCCAAGAAGCCATTGAGCCTAGCTCGTTGATACCTTCTTGTAGAACCTGACCCGACGTAGCTTCTTTGTAGTAAGAAACGATGTCGCGATCTTGAGGTGTGTAGTTCTGACCCTGCGGGTTGTAAATACCGATCTGACGGAATAGACCTTCCATACCGAACGTACGAGCTTCGTCACAAATGATAGGAACGATGTTCTTACCAATGTTCTTGTTCTTAAGCAGGATGTTTAGCGTACGTACGTAAGCCATTGTTGTTGAGATGTCACGCTTCTGTTCAGTTAGTAGCGGAGTGAACTCTTCTAGCTCAGGTGTTTTGAATTCTTGAGTGAACTTAGGTAGACGCTGTGGCGTGTAACCTTTGAGTTCTTTACGACGAGCGTGTAGGTATTCGTACTCCGCTGTACCTTCTTCAAGTTTCAGGTATGGCAGTTCTTTTACTGCTTCGTCAGTTAGGATGTCTTGAAGACCTAGACGATCACGTAGGTGTAGTACGTGAGTCATGTCCATCTTCTTAACTTGGTGCGCGATGTTCTTACCTTCAGCCGCTTCACCCATGCCGTAACCTTTAACAGTCTTCGCTAGGATTACTGTTGGACGACCTTTAGTTTCTGCTGCGTTCTTGTAAGCTGCGTAAAGTTTAGAAGACTCATGACCACCACGCTTAAGTGCGAAAATTTCATCGTCAGTCATGTCTGCAACTAGTGCTGCAGTTTCTGGATACTTACCGAAGAAGTGCTCACGTACGTATGCACCGTCTTTAGATTTAAATGTTTGGTAGTCACCATCCACAGTTTCGTTCATCAGCTGTAGAAGCTTGCCTGTTGTATCTTTAGCAAGTAGTGCATCCCAGTTGCTACCCCAGATAACTTTAACAACGTTCCAACCAGCGCCTTTGAATAGACCTTCTAGCTCTTGGATGATGCTACCGTTACCCATTACAGGGCCGTCTAGACGCTGTAAGTTACAGTTGATTAGGAATGTTAGGTTGTCTAGTTTTTCACGCGCAGCGAAAGACAATGAACCACGTGATTCCGGCTCATCCATCTCACCGTCACCTAGGAATGCGTATACACGCTGTGCAGATGTGTCTTTTAGACCACGACCGTCCAGGTACTTAAGGAAACGTGCTTGGTAGATCGCAGAAATTGGACCAAGGCCCATAGATACTGTTGGGAACTGCCAGAACTCAGGCATCAATTTAGGGTGTGGGTATGACGGGATACCTTTTCCATCTACTTCTTGACGGAAGTTGTCTAGCTGTTCTTCAGTTAGACGACCTTCAACGAATGCACGAGCGTAGATACCCGGTGAGATGTGACCTTGGTAGTAAACTAGATCGCCACCGTCCGTCTCGTTAGGAGCACGGAAGAAGTGGTTAAAACAAACTTCGTAGAACGCAGCAGCTGACTGGTAAGAAGCCATGTGACCACCTAGGTCTAGGTCTTTCTTAGAAGCACGCAATACGATCATGATTGCGTTCCAGCGAATAATCGAACGAATACGACGTTCAAGAGTTACATCACCTGGGTATGCTGGCTCTTGTGCTGCCGGAATCGTGTTGATGTAGTTAGTGTTGATACCAGTTGGCATATCAACGCCATCTAGACGTGCTTTCTCTAGAACTGTTTCTAGTAGGAACTGTGCACGTTCTACACCTTCTTCACGTACTACTGACTCAAGAGCTTCTAACCAATCTTGAGTTTCCAGTGCGTCTACGTCATGCTTCATGTCAGACATGGCGATCTATCCTTTTTGTTAGTTGGATTCTACTAAACACGTAAAAAGCCGAAGTATTACGGCTATTTACCCTGTTGAATTCGACGTAGAGAGCGTTCGCGGCGCGACTCTTCCTTCGTCAAATCCAGCAATGTTTCTTCGATGTAAGCTAAATGAGAGTGTGACATTTCACGCGCCTGCTCAGGCTGGCCAGAAACGATCGCATCTACGATATTAGCTCGATGTATACTCACTTTCTCCACAACGTCTTTACGACGATGCAACAGCTTTAAATTTTCCAAGACGTTTTGTTCGAGTAACGGAGCCAAGCTGCGAACAATGTGCAATAACACCACATTGTGTGCTGCCTCTGTTAAAGCAATAAGGAAAGCCATCACCGCTGCAGATTCAGCTTCAATATCATCCTTATCCTGCGCGCCGTGAATTTTTTCTTGGCATGCTTGAATACGAGCAAAGTCTTCATCAGTGCCACGCAATGCCGCGAAGTAAGCCGAAATCCCTTCCATCGCATGACGCGATTCCAACAAGTCTAGTTGGGTTTCAGAATGGGATGACAACAAATTAAGCAATGGATCTGAAAAGCTTTTCCAGATATTTTCGCTAACAAACGTACCTCCACCTTGACGGCGAGTAAGCAAGCGTTTTGCTTCTAAACGTTGTATCGCTTCTCGGATTGAAGGACGAGACACATCGAACTGTTTCGCCAGTTCGCGCTCAGGCGGCAACTGCTGCCCTGGAGCCAGTGTTCCTTCCACAATCAACCTTTCTAACTCTTGTTCGATTACATCGGAGAGTTTTGGCTGACGAATCCTTTGATAAGCCATAGTTTGTTGTTCTTCTTTTTCTTCGCTGACAATTGGTAATACCAATTTTAAGTTGGGCAGAAATTAACATAATTAAAACGCCACTGTCCAGCGTAAAATTGACCTGCATCATAGAACGCAGTGTGAATTAACCACGATTTAACAAATGAATTTTAAAACAGCAACCAAATTGGTCTTACCATTTACAGCGCTAATACTTTTTAGGAGTACTCGTGCTAGAAAGTTTCAGGATAAAAATGAATTGTTTCAGAAAGATTAGCCTAAGTCGGTCAAAAATCGAACCAAGTGCACATTTGGGAGGGAAATTCTGTTCACAAGCTTTAATATCTAGGTGTTTGATAAGCTCGTCACACTCTCGATTTATCGACGTACACCCGCCAACCACTTTCTTTACATTGCAACAACAAAAATTCACAAGTAGTTATGCGAAGCGTTGATTAAGCTAGACTCTGTAATTAGCAGAGCCATGAAGAATATGAGGAATTAGAAGCGCAAGTTACTTTTAAATTTTGTCCAATCAAAGACCAAACCAGGGTCTGTTTTGCGTAAAGGCGCTATGTATTGGTGCCCAGTGATACGTTCATCAGTGATCTGAGGAAAGCTCGATACCAGTTTTTCCGTTAGCTCAGTCAAGGCTTGATACTGCTGCTCGGTATAGGCAACAAAGTCGCTGCCCTCTAATTCAATACCAATAGAATAATCATTACACCTTTCACGACCAGCAAAGCTCGATTGGCCGGCGTGCCAAGCCCTATCGCGGAAAGAAACAAACTGCACCACTTCACCATCGCGGCGAATCAAGCAATGGGCCGATACACCCATTTGATGAATCACTTTGAAAAACGGGTGTTCCGCTGGATCGAGGTTACCCGTAAAGAACTGCTCGATATAAGGCCCACCAAATTGCCCTGGTGGCAGGCTAATATTATGGACCACCAGCAGAGAGATATCATCAACACTCGGCCGAGCGTCAAAATACGGGGAAGGAACATGCCGAGCGTTTTCGTACCATCCTTTGGAGCAGATCGTCATCTTGGTCTCACTTTCTTTTTTGCTAGCACGGTAGATTGTGACCTTACCCATAGAGCAGTCGCGCTAGCCTCTTTAATTTGAAGTTAAGCAAGAGTATCATTCCATTCCCACTCCCTTTCAAGATTAGATTTGCGATGAAAAACACACATAACAGCTACCAACGCCTTGACTACTTAAAAGAGCAGCTGCCTCTCGAGATCACTCGTGCTGTCGCAGAAACAATCAAAGAAGATCTGGGCGGTACGTTAGATCCTGCGGCTGATATTACGGCAAGTCTAATCTCAGCTGACGCTATCAACAGCGCAACCATCATCACTCGTGAGCACGGCGTATTCTGCGGTAAAGCATGGGCTGATGAGGTGTTTAAGCAGCTAGGTGGTGAAGTGACGATCGAGTGGAACGTAGAAGATGGTGATAAGGTTGAACCAAACCAAACGCTTTGTACCCTAACCGGTCCAGCGCGCGCACTATTAACTGGTGAGCGTAACGCAATGAACTTCATTCAAACGCTATCTGGTTGTGCGACCGCAACCGCTATCTATGCTGACAAAATCAAACACACAGAGTGCCGTCTGCTAGATACTCGTAAAACCATCCCTGGCCTACGTAGTGCACTAAAATACGCTGTGGCTTGTGGTGGCGGTTTCAACCACCGTATCGGTGTTTTCGATGCCTACTTAATCAAAGAAAACCACATCATCGCATGTGGCGGTATTGAAAAAGCTATCTCAACAGCAAAACAGCTAAACCCGGGTAAGCCTGTTGAAGTGGAAACTGAGAGCCTAGAAGAGCTAGAGCAAGCTATTAACGCGGGCGCAGACATCATCATGCTAGACAACTTCACCACTGACATGATGCGTGAAGCAGTGAAGATCAACGCAGGCCGTGCTGCACTAGAAAACTCAGGTAACGTGACGTTAGACACCATCGCTGAGTTCGCAGAAACGGGTGTCGACTACATCTCTGTCGGTGCACTAACTAAGCACCTGAAAGCAATGGATCTATCAATGAGATTCAAAGCGTAATCTACTGAATAGTAAATAGTTTCTATAAAGGCACTATTGATGACAGTGCCTTTTTTATTGCCTTAAGTACCAGTATTTCAAAGCGTTATTTAAGTTGATCGCATAAATTTGCGCGCTATATGCAACAGCTATTCAATAAATTCAAAACCACTCGCGACCACACCTGAACACCATTCCACTTCCCCACCTCGACTTCTATTCTCTCTACCATCTTGTGCTCGCACTGAAACAAACTAAAGAATGGAATTAGATAATGAATGACAAGAACAAAAGAACGAACCAAAAAGGCTTTACGCTGATTGAATTGATGATCGTGGTGGCGATTATCGGCATTTTGTCTGCCTTTGCTGTACCTGCTTATCAAAACTACACGAAGAAAGCGACTATATCTGAGTTTCCTGTAGCTGCAGCTGCAGTAAAGATGGCAGTTGAGTTATGTGCTCATGAAACAGCGTCAGACGCCACAACATTTAAAACTAGCTGTGTATCAAACAATAACGGTGTCCCAGATGTACTGACATTAAACAATATGGAAATTAAAGCTATCGGAGGCAGTGCTTCAGGAGCGGTAGATGTTCGAATAAAGGCATCAGCTGCTAAAGGGCCAATCAAAACAGGGGAAACCTATGTTATGACAGCATTTTATGGCGCAACAGGTATTACATGGGCTACGGAATGTTATACAGATGCAACTCTTACCACAACACAAGATACTTATTGCCCATAATGCTCACCAACCTCCCAACCGTTCTACGTCAAGCTGATTTACTTAGCCTGACCCAAGAACAAGCCGTGGCAGAACATATACAAGCTTCAGGTATTTCCACTCCTGAAGCTTTACTCGCTCTTGATCTCTTCACAGGCGACTCCCTAGCGAACAATATACAAGCCATCTTCGGCTTACCGTTAGTTCAACTGGGCACCACAGATTATGAAGCTTTGTGTGACCGACTAGGGCTTCGCGAGTTAATTACCAAATATCGAGCTATCCCGATCTTAGTCTCTAACTCGACGCTCACACTTGCTTCCGCCGACCCGACCGACTTACAAGCTGAAGATGATTTTCGCTTTGCAACTGGGCTGCAGATAGAACTGGCAGTCGCCAATTATTCAGAACTGGAAGGTGCGATACGCAAGTTATACGGCCGCTCGATTTCTGGGCAAGACTCAAAACGCAAAGAAATCACCCAAGATGAACTGGCTAACCTAGTTGAAGTATCTGACGACGAGCTCGCGTCGATTGAAGACCTTAGTCAAGACGACTCTCCAGTTAGCCGATTTATCAATCAGATACTGGTCGATGCAGTACGTAAAGGTGCTTCCGATATCCATTTTGAGCCTTACGAAAAGCACTACCGTGTTCGTCTGCGTTGTGACGGTATATTGGTTGAGATCCAGCAACCCGCTTCTCACCTGAGCCGACGTTTATCCGCCCGTTTAAAAATTCTCGCTAAGCTTGATATTGCTGAGCGTCGCTTACCTCAAGATGGACGAATAAAACTGCGCCTGAATGACGAACTCGCGATTGATTTGCGCGTCTCCACATTGCCAACCCTATGGGGCGAGAAGATCGTTTTACGGCTACTCGATAGCAGCGCAGCTAATCTCGATATCGACAAACTCGGTTACAGCGACGATCAAAAAGCCCTCTACATGAATGCACTAAAACGCCCGCAAGGAATGATCTTAATGACTGGCCCTACAGGCAGCGGGAAAACCGTCTCGCTTTATACTGGCCTTCGAGTATTGAACACCACGGAACGTAATATCTCCACCGCAGAAGATCCGGTAGAGATTAACCTATGTGGTATCAACCAAGTGCAATTAATGCCAAAGATTGGCTTTGGATTCGCTGAAGCCCTGCGATCATTTTTACGACAAGATCCAGATGTGGTGATGGTCGGTGAGATCCGTGATTTAGAAACCGCAGAGATCGCCATCAAAGCGTCACAAACCGGTCACTTAGTGCTTTCAACGCTCCACACAAACTCTGCGGCAGAAACGGTGACTCGACTCGCTCATATGGGGATTGAACCCTTTAATCTAGCCTCATCGTTGAGCTTGATCATTGCCCAGCGACTGGCAAGGCGCTTGTGCAATCAATGCAAAACCGTTGACGACTCACCAGATATCTTCCTGCGTCACTCCATCCCTAACAGCAAAACCATTTATAGGGCTAACCCACAAGGGTGTAATGGGTGCAATCAAGGCTATTCAGGACGGGTCGGTATTTATGAAGTGATGCCATTCACCGACAAACTCAAAAACAGCCTTATCAGCAAACCAAATGCATTGGAGGTAGAAGACCTCGCTCGCCGAGAAGGGATGCGTACACTGCAAGAGTCAGGATTAGACAAGCTACTTGAAGGCACCACCAGCTATCAAGAACTGCAACGTGTTCTGTACCTATAGTCTATTGGAGCTTCAATGATCACTAAACCTAAGCAATCACAATTAAAAAGCTATCACTGGAAAGGTATCAACAGCTCTGGCAAAAAAGTGTCAGGGCAAACCTTAGCGCTTACTGAATTGGAGGTGCGAGAAAAGCTCAAAGATCAGCATATCCAGATAAATAAAATCAAAAAGAAAAGTATTTCAGCACTAATTCGTTTAACCCATCGAGTTAAATCTCGGGATATAACCGTATTGACCCGCCAGCTTGCGACCATGCTAGGAACCGGAGTCCCAATTGTGCAGGCAATTAAATTGGTCTCAGATAATCATCGTAAAGCTGAAATGAAATCTATCCTGTCACACATCTGTAAAGGTGTCGAAGCTGGCACACCTATCTCCAAAGCGATGCGAACCGCGAGTCGCCACTTTGATGATCTTTATACCGATTTAGTCGCAACGGGTGAGCTCTCGGGTAACCTCGTGCAAGTATTTGAACGCCTAGCGACATATCGAGAGAAGAGTGAACAGCTCAAGTCTAAGGTCATCAAAGCGCTCATCTATCCTGCAATGGTGGTTACTGTCGCACTCACAGTCTCTTATTTAATGCTGACCATGGTGATTCCTGAGTTTGAGTCTATGTTTTCGGGCTTTGGTGCCGACCTCCCTTGGTTGACTCAGCAAGTACTTGAGCTTTCTCATTGGATGCAGGCATACAGCTTTTATATGTTTATAGGTGCAGGGTTGGCAGGCGTAGTTATTTATCAACTCTGTCAGCGTTCCTACTCGATTCGATTATCTACCAGCCGCTTAGGGTTAAAGTTTCCAGTTCTAGGCGGTGTCATGGCCAAAGCCTCTATTGCCAAGTTCAGTCGAACACTATCAACCAGTTTCGGCTCTGGTATTCCCATTCTCATGAGCCTAAAAACCACGGCCAAAACCGCAGGAAACCTGCACTTTGAATCAGCAATCATTGAAGTACATCGTGAAACCGCTGCTGGCATCCCCATGTATATTGCCATGCGCAATACCAATGCGTTTCCTGAGATGATGTTGCAGATGGTGACGATTGGCGAAGAGTCAGGAAACCTTGATGAAATGCTCAACAAAGTCGCTTCGATTTATGAGTTTGAAGTAGACAATACCGTCGATAATTTGGGCAAAATATTAGAGCCGCTGATCATTGTATTTTTAGGATCCGTCGTAGGCGGTCTTGTGGTTGCGATGTACTTACCGATCTTTAATCTTATGAGTGTGTTAGGATAGCCAAAAGCAACTAAACACCCATGAGTAGAAACCTCTACTCACCTTGATTAAGTGGTAAAGGACACTATGGAAGTATTTCACTACTATCCTTGGCTATTCCCCGTATTAGCATTCATTTTTAGTCTTCTGATTGGCAGCTTCCTTAACGTCGTCATACATCGTTTACCAATTATGATGGAACGTGAATGGCAACAAGAGTGCTCGGAGTATTTCTCACAATATAAGATTCCCGCGCCAGAAGGAAAATTCAACCTCAGTGTTCCTCGCTCTACCTGCCCTAAATGCAACACTCAATTAAGAATCATCGACAATATCCCAGTGTTAAGCTGGTTATTCTTGAAGGGTAAGTGTCACAGTTGTAACACTCCGATCAGCATTCGCTACCCTCTGGTTGAACTTCTGAATGCAATACTTTGCACAGTTGTCGCGAGTCACTTTGGTTTCAATTTTTACACTATTGCACTGATATTTTTAACCTTTGCGTTAATTACCGCCACTTTCATCGATCTCGACACCATGCTATTGCCGGACCAAATTACCTTACCGTTAGTTTGGTCTGGTATCGCTTTAGCCTTATTTGATATCAGCCCAGTATCGCTTCAAGACTCTGTAATCGGTGCCATGGCTGGTTACCTCGCTTTATGGTCAGTGTACTGGCTGTTCAAGCTACTGACAGGCAAAGAAGGCATGGGTTACGGTGACTTCAAGTTACTAGCCGCACTTGGTGCATGGCTTGGTTGGCAGCACCTTCCAATGATCATCCTGTTGTCTTCGCTCGTTGGCCTAGTGTTTGGGTTGATTCAGCTACGCTTGAAACAACAAGGCATCGATAAAGCCTTCCCATTCGGCCCTTACCTTGCGATTGCTGGCTGGGTGAGTTTGATGTGGGGCAACGACATCATGGGTTGGTATTTCACTTCAGTACTAGGAATGTAACCATGGCAATCATTATCGGATTAAGTGGCGGTATCGCCAGTGGTAAAACAACTGTCGCCAACCTATTCAACGAACACTTTGGCATTGATATTGTCGACGCCGATATCGTGGCACGCGAAGTGGTCGCTCTGGGTAGTGAAGGGCTAAAGCAGATTACCAAACACTTTGGCGAGGCTATCCTGCTTGAAGATGGTACGCTCAATCGAGCTAAGCTACGCGAGCTGATCTTCTCAGACCCAGAGCAAAAGCAATGGCTCAATGAGCTTCTTCATCCCATGATCCGTGACAAAATTGACAGTGACCTGTCTAAAGTCACCTCTCCCTATGGTTTATTAGTCGCACCTCTACTGGTTGAAAACCAGATGCAAGGCATGACGGATCGCGTATTAATTGTTGATGTGCCTACCGAAGTGCAGATTGAACGAACGATAAGCCGTGACAATGTTTCTAGGGAACAAGTTGCATCAATTTTGAAATCACAAGCTTCAAGAGAACAACGTTTGGCAGTTGCAGATGACGTGATTAAAAACCATACTAAAAACCAAGAACTTTTGCCGCAAATCACAGATTTACATAAAAAGTATCTGGCAATCAGTACAGTAGATGGGTCAGAATAGAACTATGTTGAATGAAGGCTTGCTCGATGATCACCCACAAATTTGAACATCCTCTAAATGAGAAAACACGCATCTACCTAAGAGTGGAATCGCTCTTGAGGCAGTTACACCTGTCTTCTACATTTTCCGATGCTCAACAGTATCAACTCTTTTTCCGCTCTATCTTTGATCTGATTGAAATCTTCGAGCAGATCCAACTCAAGAGCGAACTTGCAAAAGATCTTGAGAAGCAACGTGTAACCTACAAAAGCTGGTTAGACGTTGAAGGTGTCGATCAAGAGATGCTTGCGTCACTGCTCAATGACATTGGCAACATCTATCGTGACTTAATGCACGCAGAGCGTTTTGGTCAATCACTTAAGGAAGACCGCTTTCTCAGTGCCATTCGCCAACGTTTTAATCTGCCTGGCGGTTCGTGCTGCTTTGACTTACCGGCACTGCATTATTGGTTGCACCTCCCTCTTGATAAGAGAATGAGAGATGCCAAAGCGTGGATGGATAGCCTACAGCCTCTGTACGAAGCGCTAACGCTATGGTTAAAGCTAACTCGAGAGACTGGCCACTTCAAAGAGCAAATTGCTCGCGCTGGCTTCTTCCAGAGCGATGCAGAAGAAGCGAATATCCTTCGCCTATCCATTCCAATGCAATACGGTGCCTATCCGATGATCTCAGGGCACAAAAACCGCTTTGCTGTTAAATTCATGAGTTTTGAAACAGGGCAAGCCTTTACTCAAGATATCGAATTTGAGCTGGCTATCTGCACCTAATTAATTTCCTTTAGCGTTTGGCTTGAACGAACACTTGAGCCAAAACTCTTTGTTATTACACCCTCTAATTAAGAATCACTATGTCGAACAAAATCACCATCGTTAAATGCCCTCAATGTAATACTGACGTTGAATGGGGTGAACAGAGCCCACACCGTCCGTTTTGCAGTAAGCAATGTCAGATGATTGATTTCGGTGAATGGGCAGACGAAGAGAACAGTATCGCTGGCGCACCAGATATGTCTGATAGCGATGGTTGGTCAGAAGACCAGTATTAAGATTCGAGAAGAATTATTAAAGGGTTGGCGTTTGCGTCAATCCTTTTTTATTGCCGATTGTTTGGTGTTTGCCAAAAGAGATTCCCTACTCCTTCCTTCGTCTGTCTAGGGAATAACGGTAACTTTAGTATTCGGTTCACTCTGTCACCTTCATTAGTAATAGACGAACGAGTTAGGGATATCTTACTTTCAAAGCTCTAAACAGCAGACACAAAAAAGCGGAGCCAAGTGGCTCCGCTTTTATCGATAGAATGCAAAAAGAATTACTTCTTAGCAAGCTTCTCTTTAATACGAGCAGACTTACCAGAACGTTCACGTAGGTAGTACAACTTGGCACGACGTACTGCACCACGGCGTTTAACTTCGATGCTATCAACCATTGGAGAGTGAGTTTGGAACGCACGCTCTACACCTTCACCGTTCGAGATCTTACGAACTGTGAATGCAGAGTGAAGACCACGGTTACGAATAGCGATTACTACGCCTTCGAAAGCCTGTAGACGCTCACGGTCACCTTCTTTTACCTTAACCTGAACTACAACAGTGTCACCTGGTGCGAATTTAGGAAGGTCTGATTTTAGTTGCTCTTCTTCAAGAGCCTTAATGATGTTGCTCATTTGTATAAATTCCTAGAATAAACTGATACTAAATTTAATAGGTTACTGCTTGCTTTTCGTTAAGAGCGTTGCTCTTTAATGAATTCAGCCAGTAATTGTTCCTGTTCGTCAGTCAGAGCTAGGTTTTCCAGGAGTTCTGGTCTTCTTAGCCAAGTTCGGCCCAACGATTGTTGTAATCGCCAGCGACGAATGTCCTTATGGTTTCCAGACTTGAGCACCGAAGGCACTTCTTTGTCGTCTAGCACCTCAGGGCGCGTATAGTGAGGGCAATCTAGCAAACCATTTGCAAAAGAATCTTCTTCTGCTGAAGCAAAATCTCCAAGTACACCCGGTACAAACCGAGAGACTGAATCAATCAGCGTCATGGCTGGCAGTTCACCACCCGTCATCACAAAATCCCCAATCGACCATTCTTCGTCGACTTCAGATTGAATGATGCGCTCATCTACTCCTTCGTAGCGACCACAAATAAGAAGTAAATTCTCGTTTGTTGCCAGCTCTTCAACACCTTTCTGGTCGAGTTTACGACCTTGAGGTGAAAGGTAGATAACTTTCGTCTTTCCCGGTGATGCTTGTTTGGCAGTTTGGATAGCGTCGCGCAAAGGCTGAACCATCATTAACATGCCAGGACCACCACCGTAAGGTCTATCATCAACAGTGCGATGTTTATCATGAGTGAAATCACGAGGATTCCATGTCTCAATAGATAAAAGACCTTTCTTTACCGCTTGACCCGTTACTCCAAAATCAGTAACTGAACGGAACATTTCAGGAAATAGGCTAATTACGCCAACCCACATGTGTTCTCTCGCTCTATGATTTTAAAGTTAGAATCCAGGATCCCAGTCAACTTCGATCCGTTGAGCTTCGCGATCAACTTTCTTGATCACTTGCTCTTCAAGGTACGGTACTAACCGTTCCTTTTGTCCGAAAGCATCCTTAAGATTTGCTTTGATTACTAGAACATCGTTTGAGCCAGTTTCTAGCATGTCGGTAACGACACCTAGATCGTAACCTTTAGTGGTTACTACTTGCATACCAAACAATTCACGCCAGTAGAATTCCTCTTCTGACAATTCAGGTAATGAAGCCGGGTCTATAGCAATTTCAAAGTTAGTCAGTAGATGAGCGTCCTCGCGGACCTCAAAACCTTCCAGCTTACACACCATACCTTTGTTATGGCGCTTCCAGCTTTCTACTTTGAATTCAACCCACTTCCCCTTTTGGTTAACGTACCATGGAGAGTAATCAAATATGCTTTCAGCGTTGTCTGTGTAGGAAAAAACTTTAAGCCAGCCACGAATGCCATAGGTAGCACCAAACTTGCCCATAACAATTTTTTCGTCTTGCTTGCTCATCGTTTCTTTACCCTTCATCGACATAAGCTATTTCTCTTTAAAAAAGAATTAAGCCGCTTTTTGAGCGTCTTTAACTAGCTTAGCTACACGATCAGATAGAGATGCGCCTTGACCAACCCAGTGGTTAACGCGATCTAGGTCTAGACGTAGACCTTCTTCTTGACCTTGAGCAGTAGGGTTAAAGAAACCTACTTTCTCGATGAAACGGCCAGTTGCAGCGTTACGGCTATCCGCAACTACGATTTGATAGAATGGACGCTTCTTAGCGCCGTGACGTGCCAAACGAATGGTTACCATGTCGTCCTCTTTGCTTTCTTAATAAAATAATTAACCCCAATAACCATTTATCACTAAACAGCTTGGGGTCTCGTGCCAAATTAAAGCCCCGGAATTTTACTCTTATTCCGGGGCAATGCAAGGGGTTTAGCTATTTTTTCACCAACATAGTGTCTGTATTCTTTCTGTGACACAGATAACACTATGAAAAGTAAAGGTGCTACAGGTTACATTAGGCGATTATCGGCCGAACGGGTTGAAGCCGCCACCCATACCACCCATGCCGCCCATCATACCTTGCATGTTACGCATCATGCCTTTCATGCCACCCTTCTGCATTTTCTTCATCATCTTCTGCATTTGGGTGAACTGCTTAAGCATGCGGTTTACATCTTGTACTTGTGTACCAGAACCAGCGGCAATACGTTTTTTACGTGAGCCTTTAATTAGCTCAGGACGTTGACGCTCTTTCATGGTCATAGAATTGATGATCGCTTCCATCTGCTTGAACATCTTGTCATCAACTTTATCTTTCACGTTGTCTGGTAGTTGAGACATGCCTGGAAGCTTATCCATCATGCCCATCATACCGCCCATGTTTTTCATTTGACCTAGCTGTTCACGGAAGTCTTCAAGGTCAAAACCTTTCTTCTCTTTGAACTTCTTAGCCAGTTTCTCTGCTTTCTCGGTATCAACGTTTTTCTGTAGATCTTCAATAAGTGACAGAACGTCACCCATACCTAAGATACGAGAAGCAACACGATCAGGGTGGAATGGTTCTAGTGCGTCAGTTTTCTCACCAACACCTAAGAATTTGATTGGCTTGCCTGTGATATGACGAACAGACAGCGCTGCACCACCACGCGCATCACCATCAACTTTCGTTAAGATAACACCGGTTAGTGGAAGCGCATCACCAAAGGCTTTTGCCGTATTCGCCGCATCTTGACCTGTCATAGCATCAACAACGAATAGAGTTTCAACTGGGTTGATTGCAGTGTGAAGCTCTTGGATCTCACCCATCATCTCTTCATCAATTGCTAAACGACCAGCGGTATCGACAAGTAGCACGTCGTAGAATTTCTTCTTCGCGTGGTCGATTGCAGCATTAGCAATATCAATAGGCTTCTGGTCAGCCGAAGATGGGAAGAAGTCAACGCCAACATCGCTAGCTAACGTTTCAAGTTGTTTGATCGCCGCAGGACGGTAAACGTCGGCAGACACAACCAATACTTTCTTCTTGTCACGCTCCGTCAGCAACTTAGATAGCTTACCTACCGATGTGGTTTTACCCGCACCTTGTAGACCTGCCATTAAGATAACTGCTGGCGGTTGTGCTGCTAGGTTAAGCGCTTCGTTAGATTCACCCATCACCGCTTCAAGTTCAGCTTGAACGATCTTAATGAATTCTTGGCCAGGTGTTAGAGATTTAGAAACCTCAACACCCACAGCGCCTTCTTTTACGCGCTTAACAAAATCGCGAACAACTGGCAGTGCCACGTCAGCTTCAAGAAGCGCCATGCGCACTTCACGTAGCGTATCTTTAATATTGTCTTCGGTCAGACGACCTTTACCGCTGATATTCTTCAGCGTTTTGGATAGACGATCCGTTAAATTATCAAACATAGTTTTCTCTTCGCTCAATCCTGCGACTATTAAGTTGAGTATACATTAGCGTGGATTAGAGTCATACCCGTTGAAGAGCGTTAATCATCCATGCTTGTGATGTGAGACGGTGTTCCCTTGGAATTGAGTGAGGTTCACCATAGCCCCAAAGAGCGATGCAAGGTATAATTCGCCAATTAGTAATCATTTTAATGGATACCATGGACAGTCTTATTGCGATCGCAGCAGCCTTTCTTTATACAATGGCGATTTCCACGATCATTCCAGGTCTCGTGCACCAAACAGGGATACGTGTAAAAACGGTGTTTATCAGCGCATTACTTGCTCTAGCTTTCCATGCTTGGTTGCTTGGCGATTTAATCTTTAATGCCAGTGGTCAAAACCTCAGTATCTTAAACGTTGCCTCACTGATCAGTTTAATCATTTCTCTAGTGATGAGCGGTGCTATGCTCAAAACCCGACTGTGGTTCATTCTTCCTGTGGTTTATAGCTTCGCAGCACTGAACTTGATGGCGGCAACTTTTCTTCCAAGTACCTTCATCAAACATTTAGAGAATGATCCAAAATTGCTGATGCACATCTCTTTGGCGCTGTTTTCTTACGCGACGCTCACCATTGGTGCCCTATACGCACTACAGCTTGCGTGGCTAGATCACAAACTTAAAAAGAAGAAAGCATTGGTTATCAACCCTAACCTACCTCCATTAATGATGGTCGAAAGACAACTTTTCAAGATCATCCTAATCGGTAATGGCTTATTGACGGGTACCTTGTTGACTGGCTTTATCTTCGTACAAGACATGTTCGCTCAAGGCAAAGCACACAAAGCCGTATTATCTTTTATTGCTTGGGTTATCTACTCCATTCTTCTGTGGGGTCATTATCAAAAAGGTTGGCGTGGTCAGAAGGTGACTTGGTTCGCCCTTGCCGGTGCCAGCATGCTCACATTAGCCTACTTCGGTAGTCGCTTCGTTCAGGAAATCATCCTGAGATAACACCTAAATTAGAGGCAAGGTTACGTATACCTTGCCTTTAAAATATTGAGTCAGATAGATTCAATTGACATCTAGACCATGTTCGGTCATAAGTTAATTAAGATACACAAATAGGAAAAGAATAGTTTTGGACGACATATCAACGGGTATCTTATTTGCGCTACTCGCGTGTCTCATTGTAATTTCTGGTTATTTCTCTGGTTCAGAAACGGGCATGATGTCTTTGAACCGCTACCGTTTAAAGCACTTGGCCAACACGGGTCATAAAGGTGCAAAGCGCGTAGAAAAACTTCTGAACCGCCCCGACAGGTTGATAGGCCTCATTCTCATCGGTAACAACCTTGTCAACATTCTCGCTTCTGCGATCGCAACCATTATTGGTATGCGTATTTACGGGGACATAGGTGTGGCTGTTGCAACCGGTACCCTAACTCTCGTGATCCTCGTATTCGCCGAGGTCACACCAAAAACCATCGCCTCTCTGTTTCCTGAACGTGTCTCCTACGCTAGCAGCATCTTGCTAATGATTCTGATGAAGGTACTGTCACCACTGGTAATATTAGTGAACTTCATTACCAATGGCTTCATTCGTATTCTGGGTGTCAAAGCCAGTCACGACGCGACCGATCATTTGAGCTCTGAAGAGCTAAGAACCGTTGTAAATGAAGCGGGCAATCTAATACCTCAACGTCACCAAGATATGTTGGTGTCTATTCTAGATTTAGAGCACGTTACCGTGAATGATATCATGGTGCCTCGTAACGAGATTACCGGTATTGACATTAATGATGATTGGAAATCCATCGTTCGCCAGCTGACCCACTCCCCTCATGGCCGAGTTGTTCTTTATCGTGACCAAATTGATGAAGTAGTTGGCATGCTAAGGCTGCGCGAAGCGTATCGTTTGATGCTTGAAAAAAACGAATTCAACAAAGAGACTCTGCTGCGTGCCGCAGACGAAATCTACTTCATTCCTGAAGCAACCCCACTCAATATTCAGCTACTAAAATTCCAACGCAACAAACAGCGCATCGGTCTAATCGTTGATGAGTACGGTGATATCAATGGCTTGGTGACATTAGAAGATATTCTAGAAGAAATTGTCGGTGAGTTTACCACTTCAATTACGCCAAGTTTGTCTGATGAAATCACACCGCAGAGCGACGGCAGCTTCCTCATTGAGGGCAGTGCAAACATTCGTGATATCAACAAAGGGTTGCAGTGGGCACTCCCAACAGATGGACCAAGAACATTGAATGGTCTGATACTAGAACATCTTGAAGACATACCAGAGAGCCACCTAAGTGTTCAAGTTGCCAGTCATCCAATGGAGATCGTGGAGCTTGAAGAGAACCGTATCAAGCTAGTACGTGTATTTCCACAGATCGTAAATGGATAATAGGTTCAGATAGTAATCGCTATTGGCCTGCTAAGTGAGAAAAGAGAAAGGCCCGGTTCAATGAACCGGGCCTTTTGATATCTTACCCATCGAGAGCTAACTCAAATGACTAATCGACTTTAAGCTCTTTAAGCATCGACTCTGGCAGTGCTAGCTCGTCATTCTTGTTTACTGAGATACCAGCAGCGATGATGGTATTCGCGATCTCTTTCGCTTCGTCTAAAGAGTGCATTGCTGCCGTACCACACTGGTACTCATTCAGCTCAGGGATCTTGTTCTGGCTCTCAACTTTCAGCACGGCTTGCATTGCCGCTAACCAAGCATCAGCCACTTGCTGCTCTGAAGGTGTACCAATCAGGCTCATGTAGAAACCTGTACGACAACCCATAGGTGAAATATCGATGATCTCTACATCTGAACCGTTCAGTTGAGCACGCATGAAACCAGCGTATAAGTGCTCTAAAGTGTGGATACCTTTCTCAGATAGGATATCTTTGTTTGGTGCAGTAAAACGCAGGTCAAATACCGTAATGGTATCCCCTTTTGGAGTTTGCATTGTTTTTGCAACACGAACTGCTGGTGCGTTCATACGAGTGTGATCTACAGTAAAACTATCTAATAAAGGCATTGCTATTCTCCGTGACGGTTGGCTTTAGAAAAACCAACTTCGATTGTCTTCTAATTCTTTGCGGCACTGTTTCAGTTGCCAGCCATAATCTTTTGCTTGCTGTTCGACTTTACGAGCCACCTTAATTAAAGATGGTTTGCTGTTATAGGATTTGCGCTTATAACCACCGCGGCCTTCATGGTAAGCCAAGTACTGGTTATATGGGTCCCAAAGCGAGATACCGAGTTGACGACGCGTTTCACTGGTGTACCAGCCTATAAACATCAGCGCATCATCAAAGTTGGTCCTTGAACCGCCATTGTTGGTCGTTTTTTGGAAGTCTTCCCAAGCTGGGTCCTGAGCTTGAGCATAGCCATAAGCGCTACTTACGCGGCCCCAAGGAATGAAACCAAGAATGTAATCTTTCGGTGGGCGCGCATCATGACGGAAGCTACTTTCTTGTTTTACAAAAGCCATCGCTACGTTGATGGGAGTACCCCACTCTTCTTGCATATCTAGGGCGTCTTCGTACCACGATGGATGCTCTCTGAAGATGCTACATAGGTTGTCTTGCTGTTTCGGCGGTGGTGTTGCACACCCAACCAAAAGGCTAGAGACAACACCGACAGTGACTACAGGTAACCAATTGCTACTCACACGAGTAGTATTACCTAATAAGGCTTGCTTCCTTTCCACCAACGTCTCGCTATGCTTTTAAATACGAAAAATAATCCGCTAAGAAGCTGTCAAAATCTTGTGTGCTCGCTTCTTCACTTTGCTGCTGAGCAATCACAGAGCGTTGAACCTCTGCTTCCATCAGCTCAGCTGAATACACTTTGTATTGGTGTGCTTTGTGTTGTTGTGCGTATGTTTTACCTAGTGCACAGCCAACTTTACCTAAGCCACCTAACTTTTTAGTCTCTTCTAGCAATTGGCCAGAAATGGTTAGCTCTGGGTTATCAATCCAAACTTCAAGCGTATCGCAGGTTTCTTGGTAAGCTCGACCGCCTTGTTCAGCATCCATCATCTTAGCAATTGAGCGTAGATCTTTGAACACGCGCTTCGCCCAATCTTGCAGAGATAAGCGCTCACCGTGACAGCCAATTTGCAGTTCTAGACCCACTTGACGACCTTCTAGGATCACCTTGTTCCAGTTGTCGCGCCAGCATTCAAGCTCACAGTTATCCATCTCAGCAGAGTCAGTTAGCACACTCCAGGTTAGGAATAGATCTAAGAAGCGAACTTGTTGCTCTGTGATACCGATTGAGCTGAATGGGTTTACGTCTAGAGAGCGAACCTCGATGTACTCAACACCGCCACGAGCCAGCGCTTCAGATGGTTTCTCACCACTCTTCGCCACACGCTTAGGGCGGATAGGTGCGTAAAGCTCATTCTCAATTTGCAATACGTTGCTATTAAGCTGACGGTATTCGCCCTCAACCTTAACGCCAATTTCAGCAAACTCTTCTGATGGAGTGCGAATCGCTTGATTCAAGCCCTCAAGGTACTGCTCTAAGCTATTAAAGCCAATCTTCAATACGCTTTGCGCGCTGTTAGTGTAACCAAGATCACTCAGACGAAGAGCCGTTGCTTTTGGTAGATACAGTGTCCCACCAACCTTTTCAAAAGGTAAATTCGTTTCTCTTCCTTTGATGAAAGATGAACACAATGCTGGTGAAGCACCGAATAAATATGGGATTAACCAACCAAAGCGGTAGTAGTTACGAATCAAACCGAAGTAAGCATCTGATTTTGCGTCACTACGCTCTTGTTCTGTTTGTTCACCAAACAAGCTATCCCAGAAGCTTTCAGGGAAAGAAAAGTTAAAGTGAACGCCAGAGATAATCTGCATCAAGCTACCGTAACGGCGTTTTAGGCCCTCACGATATAACGTTTTCATTTTACCGTTGTTAGACGTGCCGTATTGCGCAAGCTGAATGTAGTCTTCGCTACCAACATAACAAGGCATAGAGAGCGGCCACAGTTTTTCACCGTCTAACTTGGTTTGTGTGAAATGATGAATATCAGACAACTGATTCAAAAGAGTAGGAACGTCGTTTGAAACAGGTGTAATAAATTCCAGTAGCGACTCAGAGAAATCAGTCGTTACCCACTCGTTCATCAACGCAGATCCTAAAGCCTTAGGGTGCGGCCCAGTAGCAAGGTGCCCATCTTCCGTGTAGCGCAATGTTTCCCTTTCAACACCACGACCAAATTGAGAGAAGGTCTTAGGGTTGGTTGCAACTTGCTTTAGTCGCGCAGCAAAATCAGTCAAAATTCAGTTCACTTATCTTATATCGTTCTGATTAGAACTATCATAAATTAGGTTGGAGGAGAAAAGTAGAGCCTCTTCCCTCCTCCCTTTAATGTGTACTCTAACGAATGATTTCAAGCTCTTCTATTGGAATATCTAACTTTTCTAATTGCGGGCGAAGCGAAGCCGCATCACCAACCACAATTATTTGATAATCATTCGGGTCGAACCATTTCTTCGATAGTTCATTCAATGTCTCTTTTGAGACCGTCTCAACTATTTGATTACGCTGTTGTAGGTAATCTTCATCAAGGCTCAAAGCAACAATATTACTTAACAGCCCAGCTTTCTGACTTGGCGTTTCGTATTTGAGTGCATCTTGTTGACCGACGGCAAGGCGCATAAATTTCATCTCTTCGTCAGTTAATCCACTTTGGCTAAACTCATTCAGTTCATTAATAAACTCTTGAATCGATGGCACTGTCGCGTTGGCTCTTACCTGTGCGCTAAATACTACTGCTCCCGTTTCACGAGTACTGGCAAAGTAACCACTCGCACCATAAGTATATGCTTTGTCTTCGCGTAGGTTCTGGTTGATGCGGCTGTTAAAGTTCCCCGCTAGGTTAAAGTTAGCCAATTGGCTCTTATACAACTCACCCGTAGCATCAAAAGGCAGACCTTTACGAACTAAGCGAACGATACTTTGTGGCGCGCCCGGCTTATCAACTAAATACAAACGCTGCTCAGTTAGGTCTTTAAGAATTTGTGGGCGTGTCAGCGGTGCTGCCTCGCCTTGCCACTCCTCAAAGAATTGTAGCTGCTTTCCAACCTCTTTCTTCGAGATGTCCCCCACAATAACAATATTAGCTCCCTCCGGAGTATAGTGTTGACTGTAAAACTGTTTTACATCGTCCAGAGTTAACGATTCTAGAGACTCTTTAGTTCCATCACTCGCACGAGCAAAAATACTATCACCAAACAGCACTTCACGGGTTGCTTGAGATGCCATCCAGCTTGGTTGTTGATGCTGATACACCACTCCTTCTAGCATCTGTTTCTTAACACGTTCAAAGTCTTGCTCATCGAACTTAGGCTCAAGCAAAACCTCTTGCACGATCGCTAAGGTTTGAGTCAGGTTTTTCTCTAGCGTAGAAATTGAAATATCTGTGGTGTAACTACCAGCGCTGATACTTACGCTGCTACCCAACTTATCTAGGGTCGCCTGTAGCTCTTCAACCGTTCGTTTAGTAGAGCCTTCTTCCATCATAGCGGCTGTTAGGTTTGCTAGGCCCTCTTGTCCTTTACGAACATAACGCTCACCTGCAGATAGTTGGATTTGCATTTGTACCGTCGGCGTTTCGCTGGTTTCAGTACCAATCAAATCAGTACCGTTTGCAAAGTGCATGCGATACAGCTCTGGCATTGTCGCTTCGACACCAAAGGTCACCTCAGGCATCACACTTCGATCAAAGGTGTCCGTTGCTCTTCTGAAGTTCAGTTGGTCTTCCGTTACTTTACTGTATTCAGGCAAAGTACGTGGTGGCGCGGTAAATGTTGCTTCTCGAACGGCTAAATCAAGCTGTTTTTTCGGAACCACACTCAAAGTCACCTTATGCTTACCTTCGATGAAATCTTGGTAGGCCTTGCTAACGCTTTCAGGCGTGACGGCACGGATTTGATCCAGCTGGGACTCAATACGTTCTGGCTGACCATAGAAAGTTTGGTTAGATGCCAATTGCGACACTTTACCTTTAACACTTTGCAGTGCAAAAACCGCATCCGCTTCGGCCATTCCTGTAATCTGGTCTAGGCGTTCTTGTTGAACCCCCTCTTTCGAGAACTTATCTAAGGTATCCATTAACTCCTTGTTGAGAGCCGTTAAGTCACCTTTTTTACCAGAGTTACCCATCGCATATACGTACATAGTACATGCCAACTCAGCACAATCGTGGAATGAGCCTGCACTCACTGCTTTTTGTGTCTTCACTAAGTTTTGGTAAAGGTAACTGTTAGTACCGGAACCTAAAACGTTGGACAGCGCATTCAGTGACGCTTGGGTCTCTTCGCCGCGATAAGTCGTTGGCCAACCAACCAATACCATTGGCTGACGAATGTTATCTTCTAGAGTGATGTACTTATCTTCTGTTAGTACCGCAGGTTGTTTCTCAGCAGGATCAACCTCTGGACCTTTCGGGATCGGACCAAAGTATTTATTAACCCACTCAAGCGTATCGTCAACATCGATATCACCACCGATTGTCAGAACCGCATTATTTGGGCCGTACCAACGCAGGAAGAATGCCTTGAGGTCATTCACATCGACGCGGTCAAGATCTTCGACATAGCCAATTGGTTGCCATGAATATGGGTGTCCTTCAGGGTAAAGCGCTTCACCCATACGTTCCCACATCAAGCCATAAGGACGGTTTTCATAGCTTTGAGCACGTTCGTTTTTAACCGTGCCTCTCTGTACTTCGAATTTCTCCTGAGAAACCGCATCCAACAAGAAACCCATTCGGTCTGACTCTAACCACAACATTTTCTCAAGCTGGTTTGAGGGAACCGTCTCAAAGTAATTAGTACGGTCACGGTTAGTGGTGCCGTTTAAAGAACCACCGGCCTCGGTAATGATCTTGAAGTGCTGCTGGTCACCAACGTTCTCAGAGCCTTGGAACATCATATGCTCGAAGAAATGCGCAAAGCCTGACTTACCTATCTCTTCACGTGCAGAACCGACATGGTAAGTCACATCCACATGCACCAATGGATCAGAATCATCGGGAGAAAGAATAACAGTTAAGCCATTATCCAATTGATACTTAGTATAAGGAATCACCACTTTATCTTTAGAAGGCTTAATCTCTTCTAAAAGAGTGACACCTTCTGGTAATGAGGAAAAGAAGGATGTTGAGCTAGGTACATTGTTAGAACAGCCAGCAATGGCGATAAGAGAAAATGTACCAAGTAAAACCTTTTTCATTGGTTCTCCTTAGAAAAAACCGAAATAGATAGCAGCAAGTAAGCTATAGCGAGCAGCTTTGCCAATCGCAATCAAGATAACGCTAGGGATAAATTTCATTCTCAGCCAACCAGCAGCTAGACACAAAGGGTCGCCGATAACGGGCAACCAACTAAATAGTAAAGTCCAGTAACCATAACGGCTTAGCCAAGCCATAGCCTTATGACCATGCTTTTCTGATTGAGTTCGATTAGGCAACCACAAACCAATCCAATAGTTGGTGAGGCCACCTAAGGTGTTACCAAGTGTCGCTACCAGAATGATCGAAGATGTTGAGAATTGATCTAAGCTCAATGCTGCGACAAGGCTCGCTTCAGAGCCGCCGGGCAACAAGGTGGCACTCAAGAAGCCACTGATAAATAAGACCCATAGCGCTGAATCAGAGAACCACAGCGCTATGTTTTCGAAAAGAGAATTAAAGAAGTCTAGCACTGCATATTAACCTTCTTGCATCTTAAGCAGTACCTTGCCTCTGGTGTGTCCGGTTTCTACCTGCAGATGAGCCGACTGTGCTTCTTCCAGCGGATAAATACCTTGAATTTCTATTTTTAGCAATCCAACACTCACCATATAAAGCATGGTATCCATTTGCTCTGGGTTAGGTTCCACTAACATACCTGATGCTGTGAAACCTAAAAGTTTTGCCTTCTCACTGATTAACTCTGCTGATAGGGTCGGAACGGTAACCACTCTTGCGCCATCCTTCAGGCACTTCAACGCATCAAGCGCCGTATCGCCACCCACCAAATCAATCAGCACGTCAACATCCGATACACGCTCAGATGCTGGAGCAAATTTATAGTTGATAGCATGGGCCCCTAGCGTTGCTAGGTAATCAAGATTTGCTTCGCTACAAGTGGTGTAAACCTCAGCTTTCGCTGCCACGGCAATTTGAACGGCAATGTGTCCAACGCCGCCCGCACCCGCTAAGATAAGTACACGATCACCCTCTTTCACTTCCGCTTTATTGAGCGCTTGTGCCGCCGTTTGGCTAGCTAGAGGGAGAGCAGCTGCCGCTTCTAACGTTACAGAGTTAGGAATGATGCTCAGCGCAGTTTCAGGTACACACACATATTGGCTATAGCCACCGCCTTGCAATGGGAAACCGATAAAGCCCGCCACATTATCACCAACAGTAAAACGCTCAGCCTGTTCACCTAACGTAACCACTTGCCCCGCGATATCGTAGCCTGGTACCCAAGGTAGGTTATCTTTGTTTTGTGCAGCCGCCCAACCGAGCCCTGCACGAGTTTTAACATCTATCGGATTGACGCCGGAAAAAGAGACCTTAACCACTACTTCGCCCGCTTTAGGCCCTGGTATTACACTGGTTTGAAGTACAAGGTTTTTCACCCCACCAAACTCGGTAATCGCTATCTGTCTATTTTCCATTTAAACACGTCCCTAATTAGTTAAAACCTAACGAATAAAAGAAAGGGATGCACAAGCATCCCTTCGACTATAAACCATTTAATAAGGCTAAGTTAACAGCTCATTCGTAAATTGACGACCAATTAACGTAACGATACATGACCTAGCTATCCATTAACCGACTAGCGCTAATAGAATACCTGCCGCAACCGCACTACCTAGTACACCTGCTACGTTCGGCCCCATTGCGTGCATCAGCAAGAAGTTCTGAGGGTTAGCCTCAAGACCAACCTTATTCACAACACGAGCCGCCATTGGAACCGCTGATACACCAGCAGCACCAATCAGTGGGTTGATATCCTCTTTCGAGAAACGGTTTAATAGCTTCGCCATCAACACACCACCCGCAGTACCGATACTGAACGCCACCGCACCTAAGCCGAGAATACCTAACGTTTCTAAGTTTAAGAAGGTATCTGCTTGAAGCTTAGAACCTACGCCCAAACCAAGGAAGATAGTCACAACGTTGATCAGTTCGTTTTGTGCCGTCTTAGATAGACGATCAACCACTCCCGCTTCACGCATTAAGTTACCTAAACAGAACATACCAACCAGTGGTGTCGCTGAAGGTAGGAACAAGATCGTCATCAGTAACACTGCAAGTGGGAAAAGGATCTTCTCACCTTTGCTTACGTGACGAAGCTGAGCCATCTTAATTTTACGCTCTTCTGGAGACGTTAACGCCTTCATGATTGGCGGCTGAATAATAGGAACTAAAGCCATGTAGCTGTATGCCGCTACGGCAATCGCACCTAACAGGTCAGGAGAGAGCTTACTCGCTAAGAAGATAGCCGTTGGGCCATCTGCACCACCGATGATTGCGATTGAAGAAGCATCTGCCATTGTAAATTCCATGCCTGGAATGTAGTTCAGCAAGATCGCACCAAACAGTGTTGCGAAAATACCGAACTGAGCAGCTGCACCTAACCACAAGGTTTTAGGGTTAGCGATCAACGCACCAAAATCCGTCATCGCACCCACGCCCATAAAGATCAGCAGTGGGAAAATCCCCGTTTCGATACCGATGTAGTAGACGAAGTACAACAAACCGCCCGGATCAGTAAATCCAGCATTTGGGATATTGGCCAATACAGCACCAAAACCAATAGGTAGCAGCAGTAAAGGTTCAAATCCTTTGCGGATTGCCAAAAACAACAGTAAGCAACCGACCAGCATCATACAGATCTGGCCGAACTCGAAGTTAGCAATCCCTGTTTCAGACCATAAGGTCATCAATCCTTCCATGGTACTCCCTTATGCTAGGCTTAGTAGTGGAGCGCCTACAGTAACTGCATCGCCTTCTTTAACATTCAGTTCTTGAACGATACCACCACGAGCAGCACGAACTTCCGTTTCCATCTTCATCGCTTCTAGAATAAGCAGAACATCGCCTTCAGCCACTTCAGCGCCAGCCTTAACGTTCACTTTAAAGATGTTACCCGCAAGTGGAGCTGGAACCGCTTCAGCGTCAGAGGCCGCTACCGGCGCAGCTTTTACCGCTTGAGCTGGTTTTGCTGATGGCGCTACCGACGTAAGTTCACCTTGTGGACCAACTTCTACATCATAAACTTGACCATCCACCTTCACGCTGTAGCTCTCAATGCCACCAGATACAGGAGCGGGGGTCGCAGCTACCACAGGAGCCGCAGCTTCTGCCGTTGGCGCTGGTTCAAATGCTTCAGGATTACGACGGTTCTTAAGGAACTTAAAACCCACTTGTGGGAACAGTGCGTAAGTCAGTACATCATCTTCCGCATCCTCCGCTAGAGAGATACCCTCTGCTTTTGCTTTTTCTAGCAAATCAGTCGTTAGCTCATCCATTTCAGACTTCAGCAGATCTGCAGGGCGACAAGTGATCGCTTCCGCACCATCCAATACTTTAGCTTGCAGTTCTGCATCCACTTCAGCAGGTGCTTGACCGTATTCGCCTTTCAATAGACCCGCTGTTTCTTTAGTGATGCTCTTGTAGCGCTCACCGGTTAGTACGTTAATAACCGCTTGAGTACCAACAATTTGAGAAGTTGGCGTTACCAAAGGAATGTAGCCAAGCTCTTTACGTACGCGTGGGATCTCTTCAAGCACCTCATCCATACGATCTGCAGCACCTTGCTCTTTTAACTGGCCTTCCATATTAGTCAACATGCCGCCAGGAACTTGAGCAATCAAGATACGAGAATCAACACCTTTTAGTTGGCCTTCCCATTTCGCGTACTTTTTACGAATATCACGGAAGTAAGAAGCGATTGGCTCAATCTGATCCAGCTTAAGGTTAGTATCACGATCTGTGCCTTCTAGCATCGCCACAACCGTTTCTGTTGGTGTGTGACCGTAGGTACAACTCATTGAAGAGATAGCGGTATCTAGAATATCGACCCCCGCTTCAACAGCTTTAACTGCTGTTGCTGTAGAAAGGCCCGTTGTCGCGTGGCTATGCAGTGCTAGAGGAACATCACACGACGCTTTAATACGCGTAATTAGCTCTTCAGCTTCGTAAGGCTTTAATAAACCTGACATATCTTTGATACATAGTGAATGACAACCTAGGTCTTCCAGACGCTTAGCCAAATCAACCCAAGTATCTGAGTTGTGGACTGGGCTGGTTGTGTAAGACAAAGTACCTTGAGCGTGACCACCAACATCAATCGTTGCTTTCACCGCTTTCTCAAAGTTACGAACATCATTCATCGCATCAAAAATACGGAATACGTCCATGCCGTTCTTATGGGCACGTTCAACAAATTTTTCGACTACGTCATCCGCGTAGTGACGGTAACCCAACAGGTTTTGACCACGCAGAAGCATCTGCATTGGTGTGTTTGGCATCGCTTTCTTTAGTTCACGGAGACGCTCCCATGGATCCTCTCCAAGAAAACGAATACACGAATCAAACGTCGCGCCGCCCCAAGTCTCAAGTGACCAGTAACCGACTTTATCCAGTTCTGCCGCTATTGGCAGCATATCTTCGATACGCATACGAGTAGCAAATAGTGACTGATGGGCGTCACGAAGTACCACGTCTGTGATAGCTAGTGGTTTAGACATGCTCATAAACTCCTTTTTAATCCTTTAAATGCTACTTAGCAGTCGACGTACGATATTGATGAACCGCGGCCGAAATTGCTGCCACTACCTGTGGACTAACAGCTGAAGGGTTTGATTGTGATTTTTGAATTTTTTTAGGTGCTGCGATCGGCTCTGGTACTTCTTCTGGTACCAGTTTTGACATCAACCGAACGAGGTAAACTAGAATAGTTAGGAAAATAAAGACAACGGACATCCCCGTTATCATCAGAGTCGCCGCATCTCCTAGCAGGCTTCCAATATTAGTCATGTTGCTTCCTTTCTTCGTCATCCTGACATATGTACAGGATTTCAGCGAATAGTGATCCCGACCCTTGGATTATCTCGATTGGTAAAACTTTGTCAATTTTGTTTAAGGTTCTGTTACGGATAACGCACACATTAGGTTAATTATTCGCCTGTCAGATCACATAAATCTGTCAAATATGTAATTTTTAGAGAATTAAACAGTGACTTAAATAGAGCTTTTTTAAGAAATGATATGAGAAAAGTGGAATAACAAGGAAGTATTCGATAACCACTTAAAATACAACAAGTTAGATGCTAATCAATTCTAACATTTAATCAACATTTATGCAGCGAACATAAAAAAAGCCTCGTAAAAACGAGGCTTTTTTTAATAATGTGGCGCGCTCTGGAGGATTCGAACCTCCGACCGCCTGGTTCGTAGCCAGGTACTCTATCCAGCTGAGCTAAGAGCGCACAGTTTTCGATATCAGTATTCCCAATATCAGGAGTTCACAAGAAACCCTAAAGAGTGGCGCGTCCTGGAGGATTCGAACCTCCGACCGCCTGGTTCGTAGCCAGGTACTCTATCCAGCTGAGCTAAGGACGCACGGTTTTCGATATTAGTATTTCCAATATCAGGAGTTCACAAGGAAACCCTAGAGAGTGGCGCGTCCTGGAGGATTCGAACCTCCGACCGCCTGGTTCGTAGCCAGGTACTCTATCCAGCTGAGCTAAGGACGCGCAGTTTTCGATATTGGTATTCGCAATATCAGGAGTTCACAACGGAAACCCTAAATAGTGGCGCGCTCTGGAGGATTCGAACCTCCGACCGCCTGGTTCGTAGCCAGGTACTCTATCCAGCTGAGCTAAGAGCGCACGGGTTTTAGTATCAACTGAGTCAATACGAGGATCAGCAGACCCTTAATAGTGGCGCGTCCTGGAGGATTCGAACCTCCGACCGCCTGGTTCGTAGCCAGGTACTCTATCCAGCTGAGCTAAGGACGCACGGTTTTGATATTAATTCTCGGCGAACGATTTATCAATATCGAGATTCACATTCTTATCAGAACTAAACCCAAAATAGTGGCGCGCTCTGGAGGATTCGAACCTCCGACCGCCTGGTTCGTAGCCAGGTACTCTATCCAGCTGAGCTAAGAGCGCACGGGTTTTAGTATCAACTGAGTCAATACGAGGATCAACAGACCCTTAAATAGTGGCGCGTCCTGGAGGATTCGAACCTCCGACCGCCTGGTTCGTAGCCAGGTACTCTATCCAGCTGAGCTAAGGACGCACGGTGTTCATTCATTCAGAATGAAGTTGTGAAATATATCACATTCTTCTTGCTATGAAGAAAAAAAAAGGCCATCGGCCTGTAACGAATGGCGGTGAGGGAGGGATTCGAACCCTCGATGCAGCTACAAACCACATACTCCCTTAGCAGGGGAGCGCCTTCGGCCACTCGGCCACCTCACCTAATTCATAATTCTCACATCACTTACAAATAAGAGAAGAGAGAATGGCGCGTCCTGGAGGATTCGAACCTCCGACCGCCTGGTTCGTAGCCAGGTACTCTATCCAGCTGAGCTAAGGACGCACATTTACATTGTCTAAGTTGCTAAGTTTAGACTCGCAAGAAATGGCGGTGAGGGAGGGATTCGAACCCTCGATGCAGCTACAAACCACATACTCCCTTAGCAGGGGAGCGCCTTCGGCCTCTCGGCCACCTCACCGTCTTGCGGAGGCACATATTACGTTTTACCGAAAATATGTCAAACACTTTATTGAAAAAAATTGGACAAAAACACTCAACCGTTTGCTATTTAATCAAAGCGCTTGCAATTTGAACTTACAACATCAAAAGCGCGCTTTTTCCCTTAAAAATTAAGGCGAAAGATTGGCAATAATAAACCGCTAAAAACAATTATCTAATTTCTCCAGCAGCAAGTGCTACCGCTGGATGAACAATACTACGGGATGCGTATTTGCGCTATAGGGGAACACAATAAATCTTGAAGTGTGGCAGATAAATATCGCTACGAGCTTCTTCAGATAAGAGCTAAGACAACACTCTGCTTACTGGTGTATTCACTCAATGGAATCAAAACAAACGCACTATCCGGTGAATCAATACCCCAACATCGATTTCTCATACTCCAAGTGCAAAAAAGGCTAGCAGTAATGCTAGCCTCTTCTCTACGCAAAGTATTAGTAGTTGCCAGATGCAACGTTACCATTACCTTTTTCAGCTTGAATGCGCATGTAGATCTCTTCACGGTGAACAGATACTTCTTTAGGTGCGTTAACACCAATACGTACTTGGTTACCTTTAACGCCTAGTACAGTAACTGTTACTTCATCACCAATCATCAGTGTTTCGCCAACGCGGCGAGTCAAAATTAGCATTCTTTGCTCCTTGAGTAATCTCTGAATTTATCTAGCTACGAGAGCATTATCCAACAAAAGTTATATTTTCGTAAACTATCGATTGAGTTTATTTAACCAAAATGCACTTCTTTTTTTGATAACCCTGTGCTTCACGCGCTACAATGTATGCATTGTGTAATATGTTAGCAGCCATATCGACTTGCGTTGGTGATACCACCAAGGTTAAAGACTGCTGCTGCAATAAGTGATGCTGTACATCAATTTCGCCTTCAGACAACAATCCATGTGAACTGACCACAATTTCTTGTGTTCGGCTTCCTACCACAGTTAACAAACTAACCCGTTCACTATTACGGATTTTCTCATCAAAAACTAGTTTTAATTTGGCACTTATGTCTTGTTTGATAATGAGTGCTGCCCGATCTGTTTCCTCGATCACACTACAGACTTCAATTCCTAACAGTTGGCAATGCGATAAGAAAGAATCTAGGTCCTCATTCAAACACTCAATACGCACCATATCTCTTTGTATAGCCAGGCCTGAAATATCATTCAAACACTGGTCACCTGCAATCAGTGTACCCTCGCCTTGTTCAAAGCTTGAAAGCACGCGCAATGGTACATTGTGTTGCCAAGCATACTGAACGCAAGGAAGGTGCAACACCTTAGCACCACGTCGGGCCATTTCTTCCATCGATGGAAAATCTAAGGTATCGAGTTTCTTTGAGTGTTTAACAACTCGAGGGTCACACGAATAAACACCATCAACATCAGTATAGATCTGGCATTCTTTGGCTTGCAGAGCTCCTGCTAAGGCAACCGCTGTAGTATCAGAGCCACCACGACCTAGTGTTGTGATATCACCTTTGGCATTGATGCCTTGAAAGCCTGCCACAATCACTATTAGGCCATCGTCCAAAAGAGCTTGAATAGGAGCAGTATCAATACGCTCAATCGTCGCATTGTTATGATTCGAATCGGTGTGAATTCTAGCTTGGTAGCCTGTCATCGATGTCGCTTCATAACCTAACTTGTGCAGCGTCATCGCCAACAGTGCCATGGAAACTTGCTCTCCGGCCGTTAGCAACACATCCAATTCTCTAGCATTTGGTACACTATCGATTTGGGTGGCTAAGTTAACTAACCGATTTGTTTCACCTGACATAGCAGAAACCACAACCACGATTTGATTGCCTTCATTTCTCGCTTCAATGATTTTCTCTGCTACATGTTGGATTCGTTCTATTGAACCCACTGACGTTCCGCCAAACTTCTGCACGATAAGAGGCATTTTCACCCGTCCTCACCTTCCCAAGACCAATGTCTATATATGACAAAAAAACACATGCTCCGCGTCATGGCGAAGCAATAAAAAATTAACCAAGAAGTCTAACGTTGACATTAGACTTCTTGGCTAATCTCAATCAAACCTGGTTTAGATACTCTTCCAATAGGCAAAATAAAAGATGCCCAATCAACTGATTGGGCATCTTTGTATCAATTACTTAAACTTAAAGACGCTCTTCTAGCCAAGTACGTACAGATTTAAGCGCTTCAGGTAGTGCTTCAACGTCAGTACCGCCCGCTTGAGCCATATCTGGGCGACCGCCACCTTTACCGCCAACTTGCTCTGCAACCATCTTAACTAGGTCGCCCGCTTTTACTTTGCCGATAAGATCTTTAGTTACACCAGCAATCAAGCCAACTTTACCTTCTGCCACGTTAGCGATCAGGATGATGCCGCTACCCACTTGGTTTTTAGCGTTATCAACCATAGTACGTAGGTTCTTGTTGTCTGCACCTTCAATAGCAGCAACCAATACCTTGGTACCAGAGATCTCTTCTACTTTGCCCATGATATTTGCACTTTCAGCTGCAGCCATCTTTTCTTTAAGTAGTTGGATTTCTTTCTCTAGAGATTTCGCTTTCTTAGCTGACTCAGCTAGTTTCTCTTCGTAAGCGTTAGCTTGAGCTTCTACTGCATCTAGTGCAGCTTCACCCGTTACCGCTTCGATACGGCGAATACCCGCTGCGATACCACCTTCAGAAGTGATCTTGAACAGGCCAATGTCACCAGTGTTGCTTGCGTGGATACCACCACAAAGCTCGGTAGAGAAATCGCCCATAGACAGAACGCGCACTTCATCATCGTACTTCTCGCCAAACAGTGCCATCGCACCTTTTTCTTTCGCTGACTCGATGTCCATGATGTTTGTTTCAATTGTATGGTTCTTACGAACTTGCGCGTTAACCAAACGCTCTACTTCTTTAAGTTGTTCAGGTGTTACCGCTTCAAGGTTAGAGAAGTCAAAACGTAGGTTGTCAGGCTTAACCAAAGAACCTTTTTGAGCCACGTGCTCACCAAGAACTTCGCGCAGTGCAGCGTGAAGTAAGTGAGTTGCAGAGTGGTTAAGTGAGATAGCAGCACGACGCTCAGCGTCTACTGTAGCTTCTACTTTATCCCCTTTCGCGAACACACCTTCCACTAGCTCACCGTGGTGTGCAAATGCGTTACCTAGTTTTTGAGTGTCTTCAACTTTGAAAAGACCAGACGCAGTTTTTAGCGTACCTGTATCACCACATTGACCGCCTGATTCAGCGTAGAATGGCGTCTCTTCAAGGATGATGATTGCTTTATCGCCCGCAGACAGAGAAGCAACCTCTTCACCTTCAACGAACAGTGCAGAGATCTCACCAGCACCTTCTGTACCTGTGTAGCCACAGAACTCAGTGTTAGTTTCCACTTTGATAGTCGCGTTATAGTCAGTGCCGAATTGGCCAGCTTCACGTGCACGCTGACGCTGAACTTCCATCGCCTTCTCGAAGCCTTCTTCATCAATAGTGAAGTCACGCTCACGAGCTACGTCGTTAGTTAAATCAGCTGGGAAGCCGTAGGTATCGTAAAGTTTGAATACTGTTTCACCGTCTAGCTCTTTGCCTTCAAGTGCGTCTAGTGCTTCGTTCAGGATAACCATGCCGCGCTCTAGTGTGCGACCAAAGTTCTCTTCTTCGATACGAAGTACTTTTTCAACAAGCTCTTGTTGCTTCTTCAGCTCGTCTGCTGCAGAACCCATTACTTCAGCTAGTACACCCACAAGTTTGTGGAAGAATACGCCTTGTGCACCTAGCTTGTTACCGTGACGGACTGCACGACGGATAATACGACGTAGAACGTAACCACGACCTTCATTTGAAGGCATAACGCCATCAGCGATCAGGAATGAACAAGAACGGATGTGGTCAGCGATAACGCGTAGCGACTGGTTTGATAGGTCTTCGTAACCGATCGTTTCAGCCGTTGCTTTGATTAGCTTTTGGAATACATCGATTTCGTAGTTTGAGTGAACGCCTTGCATGATTGCAGAGATACGCTCAATACCCATACCTGTATCAACAGCAGGCTTAGGTAGCGGTTCCATTGTGCCGTCTGCGTGACGGTTGAACTGCATGAATACGTTGTTCCAGATCTCGATGAAACGGTCACCATCTTCTTCAGGAGTACCTGGACGGCCGCCCCAAATGTGCTCACCGTGATCGTAGAAAATCTCAGTACATGGACCACAAGGACCTGTGTCACCCATTGTCCAGAAGTTGTCAGACTCGAACTGTTTACCGCCTTCTTTGTCGCCGATGCGAACGATACGGTCAGCAGGTACACCTACTTTCTTGTTCCAGATATCGAATGCTTCGTCATCTGTCTCATATACCGTTACCAATAGACGATCTTTTGGCAGTTGTAGAGTTTCTGTTAGGAATTCCCAAGCAAACGCAATCGCGTCTTCTTTAAAGTAATCACCAAAGCTGAAGTTACCAAGCATTTCAAAGAATGTGTGGTGACGAGCCGTGAAACCTACGTTTTCAAGGTCATTGTGTTTACCGCCAGCACGTACACAACGTTGAGCCGTAGTCGCTCGAGTGTAGGCACGCTTTTCGGCGCCTAAGAAACAATCTTTGAATTGGTTCATACCTGCGTTAGTGAATAGCAGGGTTGGATCGTTATGTGGAACTAACGATGAACTGTCTACGATTTGGTGTCCTTTGCTCTCAAAGAACTTAAGGAACGCGTTGCGAACCTCATCAGTGCTCATGTACATGCAGCTCTTCCTGAAAATAGTCGAGTTAAAATTTTGCCGTATTGTAGATCATGGTTAAGGCTTCGACTAGTTTTCTTGTAGAAAAGACGCCCTTGGGTAGGATTTTAGTTGGAATTAGCGAAACTGAAGAATATTCAACTAGGTTGTGACAAGTAGATATGAAGAAAAACGGTAGGGTGAATGTTGATGGGAGAAGCTTTAGTAAACATTGACAAGCAAGCACTTGCGCTAGGAGTGGATGATTTGGGAAGACTAGCGCTTAGTACAGATATGATTGAACTCTTCGCTGTTATTAGCTGAGAACAGGTAAAGAAAATCACCATCCAATTCAATATCGTATTGAATCGTAAAACCCTTATACAGTGCCTGATTACGATTGATCATGTCATTCGGATGTTTATGCCTGAAGTTCACTTCATTAAACACCATTTCTAAATGGTTATCTTGCAATGTATATTTCCCGACAAACACAACCTCTGCCGTTTCAACTACCCCGTGCTGATTCAGAGTTTGAATCCTATCGCTAACAAAAAAATCTTCGTCAGAACTAAACGAGTACAGCATAAATTCATTCAACTCAGAGTACCGCGCATACGATGGCGTAACAAAGCCCAAGTGTTTGAGGTTACATGCCCACTGGCTCCCTCTTAAAGAGATAGGTTGAATGAGTAAGACAATTGCCAGAATCAATGCACCTAACGCTGAAATCATGACAAAAATTGCAGGCTTAGGTTTTATCAATGCGTGACACCTTGTATCTGATTTAATTCTCTACTTACTTGCCTATTATCCTCAGCAAGCATTGGAATTATAAGCGTAGACTGAAACCTGCTTAGGTTCAGCAAAATATTGTAATCCATACAGTTTCGCCTAATTAACGGTGAAGCCTTGGTGCCCAAAATTCACCAAGGCCTCTCGCTATGATTAAGCTTTCAGAGCTTCAACAATAGCGTTGTAGTTTGGCTCTTCAGTTACTTCCGAAACCAGTTCGCTGTGTAAAACTACATTGTTCGCATCTAGTAGGATAACTGCACGAGCTGACAAGCCAGATAGTGCATGCTCTTCAAACTGTGTACCGAATGCTTTTAACAGCTCTGGACTTTTGAATACTGATAGCTGCTCCACGCCTTCCACACCCTCGCTCTCTTGGTAACGAGCAAGCGCAAATGGTAGATCGGTTGAAACCGTGTATACATCCACTGACTCTGATTTTAGCTCTGCTAGTTCAGAGATTACCTTAGTGCTGCTTGAACATACTGGTGTATCAACGCTTGGGAACAAGTAGATCAGTTTAAAATCAGCTTTTTTTTCTGAAATCGTCAGTGGTGCTAACGATACCGATGTCATTGCTGGTGTAGTAAGTACTTCACCTTTTTGTGGGAAGTTACCTGCTAGTGCGATTTTATCGCCCACAAATGTCACTGTGTTCATGTTTATTCCTTTCAATGTAATTCTTAAAATAGCTGTTCTAGCTGACTGTGTTGCTATTATCTAAAGACATTCAAATCGAACATCTCTTCTCTATATGTCATCCGTAATTTACACCGGTGGAGTCAGTAAAAACGTTTATTAACCCTCGGCGCAAATTCAACGCTTAGGCAGCTTCGATTACTTTTCGTATTTGATTGAGGATAGGAACCGCATCGTCGAAACCAACAGAAAGAGAGAAATCAATTTCTTGATCAATATGCTCCTGAGCAACCTTGAGTAAGGTCACCTTGTCGCAGCGTTCAAGGCTCTTCTCTTTATCGATAAAAATCTTAGTAAGAGACTGAACAACATCCAGTTGAAAGGACTCTATGGAAGTGACGTCCTTATACTCTTGTAACAGCTGATTCACCGATTGAGAGTTTTTCTGTTTAATTTCTGGCATCCAAATTACCTTTAAAACAACGATTAGAAGTCAAGCTATCACCCAAGCTCGAGGCGGCATTACGTTAGCAACCAGCCCTCGTTCCCACCACAAACCATTGCCAAACAAAAACATAACAACATAGCTAAATGTAATCTTTATATAACCAATGAGATTTTACAGTTACAGACAGCCCTCCTATGCTTAAAGTACCGCCCGCCAAAATGAACTTCATTTAAATTACTAAGCCCATGAATCAAATGCGTAATATCACCGATTCCATCACTATTGATATTGAGATAAGGACACTGACTCACCATCCCGCGGATATCACGGTCAGCATGCGCCCTCTGCCGTTCAAAGTTCTGTTGTACTTGTTAAAGCACCAAGATAGATGCGTTTCGCGAGAAGAGTTATTTGAAGAGTGTTGGCAAGGTGTGTTGGTTACCGATCAGTCCCTAACCAACACCATTAGTTATATTCGTAAAGTATTCAGAAATTTAGATACTAATGAGTTAGAACTCAAAACAATCAGTAAGCAAGGTTATTTATTGGTGATTTCACCAAGGCAACAAGCTCTGAAGGTTGAAGAAATTAAGCCTTTAGTTGAGGCGGAAGTGCAACTTGAATTGGCGGATGCTGGCACTGGCATTAATGAAGAAAAAATAAGCCCAGATTTACAGCAACCAGTCAGTACTCAGAAAACGAAAACCAAGTTTCCTCGTCAATTTACGTTAAATTTATGTGCCCTGTGGCTTGGCATCATATTGGTCGCCTACTACTCCATTCATTACAACAAAGAGCAAGCGCCATTTTTAGATAAAGACAACTACCAGTCCTATCCCTTTGGTAGTGGCACACTTTATGTTCATGACCAATCAAATACAATCACTGACTCCAAAATGACCTCATACATCAATCACCTCGAGCTATCGCAGTGCAATGTAAAAAGTATCTACATTCGCATCACTAATTCAGCTTTCCGAGACAACATCATTTCAATGTATGCTTTTGTTTTTACCAACAATCGAAAGAGTCAAAGTATCTTCAAACAGAAGCTAGACAGCCTCAATATTTATCCATCCATTATTACTCCGTTACTGGAGTCCTTTTACTGCAAAGGTAACCCACAGCAATAAATGATTTTGTCGTTCAAGACATCAGTGGCTTAGTTTTAAGGGAGCTTGTAAATAGCGAACGTCGCAATGAGAAACGGAGGAAGTGCGGAGAATGTTTCAGCCAATAAGAAAGCCCCGCATGCAATGCGAGGCTTCAAGTTCTTAGCTAAGAGTAACGATTTGGATTAAAACTCTTCGTTCTCTTCTTCTTTTTCTGCTTCTTTCTCGTCAAGAACAGCAGGAGTCAGTAGTAGTTCACGAAGTTTAGTATCTAGCTCTAGAGCGATCTCTGGGTTTTCACGTAGGAACTTACAAGAGTTCGATTTACCTTGACCGATCTTATCGCCTTTGTAGCTGTACCAAGCTCCTGCTTTATCAACTAGCTTGTTCTTAACACCTAGATCAATCAGCTCACCTTCACGGTTAAAGCCTTGGCCGTATAGGATTTGAGTTTCAGCTTGCTTAAACGGTGCTGCAATCTTGTTCTTAACAACCTTAATACGCGTTTCGTTACCAACGATCTCGTCACCTTCTTTGATAGAACCAGTACGGCGAATATCAAGACGAACAGACGCGTAGAACTTAAGTGCATTACCACCCGTTGTGGTTTCTGGGTTACCAAACATTACACCAATCTTCATACGGATTTGGTTAATGAAGATACACATACAGTTAGACTGCTTAAGGTTACCAGTCAGCTTACGCATCGCTTGAGAAAGCATACGAGCTTGAAGACCCATGTGGCTGTCGCCCATTTCGCCTTCGATTTCAGCTTTTGGTGTTAGTGCCGCTACTGAGTCGACAACCAATACGTCGATAGCACCAGAACGCGCTAGAGCATCACAGATTTCTAGAGCTTGTTCACCAGTATCTGGTTGAGAAACAAGAAGTGCATCGATATCAACACCAAGCTTTTGAGCGTAGATAGGGTCTAGTGCGTGCTCAGCATCAACGAAAGCACAGGTTTTACCTACTTTTTGTGCTGCAGCAATCAGCTCAAGTGTTAGCGTTGTTTTACCTGAAGATTCTGGACCATAAATTTCAACGATACGACCCATCGGCAGACCACCAGCACCTAGTGCGATATCTAGAGATAGAGAACCAGTAGAAATTGTTTCTACATCCATTGTACGGTTGTCACCAAGACGCATGATAGAGCCTTTACCAAATTGTTTTTCAATCTGACCAAGGGCTGCGGCTAACGCTTTTTGTTTATTCTCGTCCATTACTATCTCCAGGTAATCGGTTGTCGTGAAACAAGCGATTTAGAATCTATTTCTAACCCACATAGGGGTGACTAATTGGCTTTATTATACTGTTGATTCATACAGTGTCCATACCTGTATGAAAATAATTTGTACAAATGTTACTTGTCTTCCATTGATAGGTAATCATAAATAACTTGCAGGGCATGGTGGGTGGCTTGTTGGCGTACTTGTGATCTGTCACCATCAAATACATACGTTTCCACTTTATTCCAACCACTTAGCGCTTTCCAAGCAAAGCATACCGTACCAACGGGCTTCTCGTCAGTACCGCCACCAGGGCCTGCAATACCACTAATTGACACCGCGATGGTTCCGTTCGAATGCTCTAGCGCACCTTTAGCCATTTCTATGACGACAGGTTCGCTGACCGCACCAAATTCCACTACGGTTTCTAACTGTACGCCAATCATCTCTTGCTTTGCTTCATTGCTATACGTGACAAAAGCGCGATCAAACCAAGCAGAGCTGCCCGCGATATCCGTTACCGCACTTGCTACACCGCCACCAGTACAAGACTCGGCGGTGACCAACACCTGATTGTGCTCTGCAAGCAACAGTCCGAGTTTTTCACTAAGATCTTGAGTCATCTGCATTATCAGCTTCCCTTTATTTACCATTAGAACATTTGGATACGCATCTTTTCGCTTCAGCCGCTTTTCGCACGAAACGCTTTCACGTATCCTAAGCCGCAATAGAAATAAACGAAAGAAGTTAACTGTGAAAGCCGATCAAAAACATACTCCCATGATGCAGCAGTACCTAAAACTGAAGTCAGAAAACCCAGAAATTCTGCTGTTCTACCGCATGGGCGATTTCTACGAGCTTTTCTACGATGACGCAAAAAAAGCGTCTCAACTCCTCGATATTTCACTGACTAAACGCGGCTCTTCAAATGGCGAACCAATCCCAATGGCCGGCGTCCCATACCATGCCGTTGAGGGGTACCTAGCAAAGTTAGTGCAACTCGGTGAATCCGTAGCAATTTGTGAACAGATTGGTAATCCAGCACTTTCAAAAGGTCCTGTCGAGCGAGCGGTAGTACGTATCGTGACACCGGGTACCGTAACCGATGAAGCACTGCTTTCTGAACGCGTCGACAACTTAATCGCCGCTATTTACCATCACAACGGCAAGTTTGGTTACGCGACGTTAGACATTACCTCTGGCCGATTCCAACTGTGTGAACCAGAAACCGAAGAAGCAATGGCAGCAGAGCTGCAGAGAACCTCTCCGCGTGAGTTGTTGTTCCCTGAAGATTTCGAACCCGTTGAATTAATGGCAAGCCGCACAGGCAATCGTCGTCGTCCAGTATGGGAATTTGAATTAGATACCGCTAAGCAGCAGTTGAACCAACAGTTTGGCACTCGTGACCTTGTTGGTTTTGGCGTTGAAGGCGCGAAACTTGGCTTGTGTGCAGCCGGCTGCCTTATTCAATATGTGAAAGATACCCAACGAACTGCGCTACCGCATATTCGTTCACTGACAATGGACAAGCAAGATCACTCGGTGATCCTTGATGCTGCGACTCGCCGCAACCTGGAGATCACGCAAAACCTTGGCGGTGGCACCGACAACACTCTTGCTGAAGTTCTGGATCACACAGCAACCGCAATGGGTAGCCGTATGCTCAAGCGTTGGTTACATCAACCAATGCGCAATATCTCGGCTCTTAACCAACGCCTAGACGCGATTGGTGAGATGAAAGATTTGGCGCTATTCACTGAGCTGCAGCCAACACTAAAACAGATTGGTGATATTGAGCGTATCTTAGCTCGACTGGCACTTCGCTCGGCTCGCCCACGTGATATGGCGCGACTTCGTCAAGCGATGGAGTATCTACCAGAACTTGCAGAAACGCTAACCCAACTTAAGCACCCATACCTAACTCAACTTGCTCAATATGCTTCTCCTTTGGATGAAGTATCAGACCTATTAGAGCGAGCCATCAAAGAAAACCCACCCGTGGTTATCCGCGACGGTGGTGTGATCGCTGAAGGCTACAATGCCGAACTAGACGAATGGCGTAACCTAGCTGCTGGTGCAACTGAATTCCTTGATCAATTGGAGAAAGAAGAGCGTGAGCGCCATGGTATCGACACACTTAAGGTTGGCTACAACAACGTACACGGTTTCTTTATTCAGGTAAGCCGCGGGCAAAGCCACCTTGTGCCGCCACACTATGTACGCCGTCAAACACTAAAGAACGCTGAGCGCTACATTATTCCTGAGCTAAAAGAGCACGAAGACAAAGTTCTAAACTCTAAGTCGAAAGCTCTGGCTATCGAGAAGCAGTTATGGGAAGAGCTGTTTGATTTGCTACTGCCACATTTAGAGCGACTACAAAACATCGCCTCTTCTGTATCCCAGCTTGATGTCTTACAGAACTTAGCCGAGCGTGCAGACACACTCGATTATTGTCGTCCGAGCATGACTGAATCTGCTGGCGTCCAAATCCAAGCAGGCCGCCACCCTGTGGTTGAGCAAGTCATGGATGAACCATTCATTGCTAACCCAATTGACCTTAACGACAAGCGTAAAATGCTGATCATTACAGGTCCAAACATGGGTGGTAAATCGACTTACATGCGCCAGACAGCACTTATCGCGCTAATGGCACATATCGGTTGTTATGTTCCAGCAGAAAGTGCAACTATTGGCTCTATCGACCGCATCTTTACTCGAATTGGCGCATCGGACGATCTAGCGTCTGGTCGCTCAACCTTCATGGTTGAGATGACTGAGACTGCCAACATCCTGCACAACGCAACACCAAACAGCTTGGTGCTGATGGATGAAATCGGTCGTGGTACCAGTACTTACGATGGTCTATCTCTAGCTTGGGCAAGTGCAGAATGGCTAGCGAATCAAATCAATGCGATGACACTGTTTGCGACACACTACTTTGAGCTAACCGAACTACCAAACCAGATTCCAACACTGGCCAACGTTCACTTAGACGCAGTAGAGCACGGTGACAGCATCGCCTTCATGCACGCAGTTCAAGAAGGTGCAGCAAGTAAGTCTTACGGCCTAGCGGTTGCAGGATTGGCTGGTGTACCAAAAGCAGTGATCAAGAACGCTCGTGCGAAACTGACACAACTTGAAGCGTTGAGCATTGAGTCTCCTACATCGAAGCCGAGCGGCGTTGATATTGGGAACCAACTGAGCCTTATCCCGGAACCAAGCGAAGTAGAGCAAGCATTAGCGAACGTGGATCCTGACGATCTGACGCCACGCCAAGCACTGGAAGAGTTGTACCGCTTGAAGAAACTGCTCTAATCAAAGGCAAGTATCTTTAACCTCGATAAAAAAACGCTGACATTAAGTCAGCGTTTTTTTATCGAGGTTAATGGGTATCGTTTAGTCGTTTTCAACGTTGAACAGGTTTTCCATGTTCAAACCTTGCTTGATAAGGATCTCACGTAGACGACGAAGACCTTCAACTTGGATTTGACGAACGCGTTCACGAGTTAGGCTGATTTCACGACCAACTTCTTCTAGCGTTGACGGTTCATAGCCTAGTAGGCCAAACCGACGTGCAAGCACCTCTTTCTGCTTAGGATTCAGCTCATCAAGCCAGAAGATCAGTGAGTTTTTGATATCACTATCTTGAGTCGAAACCTCAGGATCTGAGTTGTTCACATCTGGAATAATGTCCAGTAGTGCTTTCTCACCATCACCACCAATTGGCGTATCTACCGAGCTCACTCTTTCGTTTAGACGAAGCATCTTACTTACGTCACCAACAGGTTTATCAAGCTTAGAAGCAATCTCTTCCGCTGTTGGTTCATGGTCAAGTTTCTGTGATAGTTCTCTTGCAGTACGCAGATAGATGTTCAGCTCTTTAACAACATGAATTGGCAAACGGATAGTGCGAGTCTGATTCATCAAAGCACGCTCGATGGTCTGACGAATCCACCATGTTGCGTAAGTAGAAAAACGGAAGCCACGCTCTGGGTCAAACTTCTCTACGGCGCGAATCAAACCTAAGTTACCTTCTTCGATTAAATCAAGAAGTGCTAGACCACGGTTGCTATAACGGCGAGAAATTTTAACTACCAAACGCAGGTTACTTTCGATCATGCGTTTGCGTGCTGCTTCATCACCGCGTAGAGCTCGACGTGCGTAGAGCACCTCTTCTTCTGCGGTTAGTAGTGGTGAGAAACCGATTTCGCCTAGATACAGTTGCGTCGCATCTAAACTCTTGGAAGTAACTTCTGTTTCTTCTTTAACTTCGGCTTTCTTGGTAGCAGTTCGCTTCTCTTGTTCAAGTGTTTCCGGTTCCGTGGTTACTTGGTCAAGATCGAACTCTTCTTTGATTTCTGCATTGCTTATACTCATAACGCCTCCCCCTGGCGAAATTAGCATGACATTACAACTTCATATGTCGCTAAATGACTATGTCACTCAATACAATACGTGATTAGTGGGTACTGTATTTAAGGTAAATATCGTTTTGGATTGACGGATTTACCTTGGTAACGAATCTCAAAGTGCAGCCTAACACTGCTGGCTCCAGAGCTTCCCATTGTTGCAATCTTCTGCCCTGGTTTCACACTTTGCCCTTCAGATACTAATAGTCGGTCGTTATGCGCGTATGCACTTAAGTAATTATCATTATGCTTCACAATCACTAGATTGCCGTAGCCTCGTAATGCATTACCCGAATAAACAACCGTTCCTCCTGCAGTAGATACTATTGGCTGACCTCGCTGTCCTGCTATGTCTATGCCTTTATTTCCTTGTTCGCCTACAGAGAAATTCTTAATTACCCTCCCCTTTGTTGGCCATAACCACTTGGATACTTTATCACTTGTTGGTTTAGTGGACGGTGCAACATTCTGTTTACCTTTAGACCCAACATACTCCTTTGATTTAGATTGTTCAACCTTCTTTGGTGGATCTTTTTTCGCCACTTTGGCTGTAGTTTGAGCTGGCGCAGGTTTAGAGTTTTTGCTCTTTTTCGGAGTGGCTTTAGGTTTACTTGCCGTCAATGATGCTGTGGATGCGGCAACAGGAGCAGCGACTGCTGCGGCTACAACCGTTGATTTACCATAGGCTGGCGCGTTATAGCTAGGACGCCACAACTTAAGCTTCTGCCCCGGGTGGATGGTATAAGGGGCCGCAAGTTTGTTATAGCTTATCAGGTCTTGTACATCTTTATTGGTGACATACGCGATGAAATAAAGCGTATCCCCTTTTTTCACTTCGTAGTAACTGCCACGATAGCTACCGCGATCAATCGATGAGTAGTTTTTACTTAGGCTTGAAACTGGCGCAGGCATACTCGCTGTACACCCAACAAGTGCACAGCTAAGCAGTAAGGAGCTTCCTTTTAACAACTTCGAACGCATCGACTCTCTATCCACCTACACCATAAGTCTTTTATTAAGCTAGCTCACCAGGAACCAGAGGTACAAATCGCACCATCTCGATGACACTCGATAAAAACTCATCACCATGACGCACGATCTTCAATAACTGTTGTTCGTCATCACCAACCGGAATTAATAGACGACCGCCATCTATCAGCTGTTGCAAAAGTGCTTGAGGAATATACTCTGCAGCAGCGGTTACGATGATCGCATCAAAAGGCCCTTTAGAGGACCAACCTTGCCAGCCATCACCATGTTTGGTTGAAATATTATAAAAATCGAGCTGCTTTAACCGACGCTTAGCGTCCCATTGTAGCGACTTTATCCTTTCAACCGAATAAACATGATCAACAAGTTGAGCTAAAACAGCAGTTTGGTAGCCAGAACCAGTTCCAATTTCCAAAACTCGGCTATCTTGTTGCAGCTCGAGTAATTCTGTCATTTTAGCAACAATATACGGTTGCGAGATGGTCTGCCCTTGCCCGATAGGCAGTGCATTATTGTCATAAGCCTGATGATACATAGCCTGAGACAAAAAACTCTCTCTTGGCAGTTGGTAAATCGCATCCAATACTTTTTGGTCTCGGATGCCACTTTCAATCAGAAAAGTAATTAAGCGCTCTGCTTGTGGATTACTCACTTACTTCTCTCCTAACCATGTTGTCATAGCGCCTAAAGACTCATGTGCTGTCAGATCTACCTGCAGAGGCGTTACCGACACAAAGCCATGCTCAATCGCATAGAAATCGGTACCTTCGCCCGCATCTTGCTCTTTGCCTGGAGGACCAAGCCAATAAATATCATGACCACGAGGGTCTTTTTGCTTGATCATATCTTCAGCATGATGACGTGCGCCAAGGCGAGTAACCTGAGTCCCTGATAGATCTTCTAAAGGGAGATCCGGCACATTGACGTTTAACAGGCGGTTGGTTGGGATTGGTTTTGCTAAATGTTGTTCGACAATACGACGAGCAATCACTGCCGCTGTCTTAAAATGTTTTTTACCAACCAGAGAAAATGCCACCGATTGAACACCTAGAAAGTGTCCTTCCATTGCTGCTGCGACTGTACCTGAGTACAACACGTCATCACCAAGGTTTGCACCATGGTTAATGCCCGTTAATACTAGGTCAGGCATATCATCCTTTAGCAGTTCATTTAATGCGAAATGCACACAATCGGTCGGTGTTCCCTGTACCGAATAGGTATTTTCAGCAATATCTTGAACACGTAAAGGCTGTTCTAAAGTTAATGAATTTGAAGCGCCTGAACGATTACGGTCAGGGGCTACAATGATAACTTCAGCAAGATCACGTAGTTCATCTGCTAGCTCATGAATACCTTGAGCATGCACACCATCATCGTTGCTGAGTAAAATCTTCATTCTGTATCCTTTCTTCATATTCAAGTGCTAAGTGGCTTAAATTACGATACTAAGTCACTTAGTGCCAGGCAGAGTCATTACTGCTCGTAGCTTCTCTCTACGTGTACTTCTTCGACTAATTCACGAACGATAGCTGTTGCAAAGCAGCCAGCATCAAGAGAGAACTTCAGAGTGACATTATCTTCACTCACTTCCCACGTTAGATCAGTAGGTTTCAGAGACGCTTCACGGCGGTCATGGCGCATACGGTTACCACGAATCAGAGCCATCAGATCCGGTTCAGCATCAAGGTGTTTCTGTTCTAAAACTTGAGGCTCATCAGTAGTTGGCAAAGTGTTGTCACCGGCCAAAGCAACCGTCACCAATGCAGTACCATTCGCAACATCTTGGCTTACAGCTTCAAGGTTGTCAGCAGTCACCGTTAGTTGAGCGCCATCTTTAACGACGATATCGCCAACCAATACCGATGCAAACACATCTTGTTCAATACGGTCAGAAAGGATTAGGTTGTAAATCCATGAACGAGCAGCCGAGAGGTATAAGCTACGTTTGTTCTGATTACGAGTACGAACATTATCACGACCCCAACGACGAGCTTCAGACAAGTTATTACCTTCGTTACCAAAACGCTGAGCACCAAAGTAGTTTGGTACACCCACTTGAGCGACTTTTTCTAAACGTTTTACGACATCATCGCAATCTGTTACTTCAGACAAGGTCAACTCGAATTGGTTGCCAATTAAATCACCCGGACGCAACTTTTTGTTGTGTCGCGCTGTCGCAATAATTTCGATGCTTGGGTACTGTGCTAAGAACGCTGAAAAGTCAGGCTCACCTTTAGGTAGGTGTACGCTCAACCACTGCTCGGTCACTGCGTGACGGTCTTTCAAGCCAGCCCAACTTACGTCTTTCGACTTAACGCCACAGGCTTTAGCCAACTCATTGGCTACGAAACTCGTGTTTTCACCTGTTTTACGAATGCGCACCATTAAGTGTTCGCCTTCACCCGTAAACTCAAAACCCAAATCTTCGATAACGACAAAGTGTTCAGCTTTCGCTTTTAGTTTTGCTTTCGCAGTTGGTTTACCGTTTAGATAAGCCAATGAAGATAAAATATCTGACATGCTGTTCTTTTCGTGTTGGTGCTTATGCACTTTTGGTAATTAGGACCACCGCTTCACATGCGATGCCCTCTTTGCGACCCGTAAAGCCTAAACGCTCTGTTGTCGTTGCTTTTACGTTCACATTGCTGATGCTGGTTTCTAAATCTTGTGCAATGGCTTGGCACATAGAGTCTATATGAGGCGCCATTTTAGGCGCTTGCGCCATGATAGTAATATCGGCATTGCCAATCACATAGCCTTGCTCTTTGACTCGACGGTACACGTCTTTCAATAGCTCACGGCTATCCGCGCCTTTCCACTCATCGTCAGTATCAGGGAAATGACGACCTATATCACCTGCGGCGATCGCTCCTAACAGCGCGTCACACAAGGCATGAAGAGCAACATCGCCATCTGAGTGTGCGATAAGACCTTGTTCATAGGGGATGCTCACACCACCGATAATTACCGGGCCTTTACCACCAAACTTATGTACATCAAAGCCATGGCCAATACGAATCATCATTATTCCTTATTCTGACTTAAATAGAACTCAGCGAGCGCTAAATCTTCAGGCTGAGTAATCTTAAAATTATCTGAACGCCCGGCGACTAAAGCGGGCGAGAAGCCTTTCCATTCAAAAGCAGAGGCTTCATCGGTAATCGAAACTCCTTGTTGCAGCGCTTCGCTCAATACATTCCACAGAGGTTCAGCTCTGAACATTTGTGGTGTGAGGGCGTGCCACAAATCAGCTCGCTCGACAGTATGATCAATTTGCCCTTGAGCGCCTCGCTTCATCGTGTCTCGAACTGGGGCTGCCAATATAGCCCCAACATCATGGCTCATTGCTGTCGAGATTAACTTGTCGATATCACTTAGCTGAACACAAGGTCTTGCTGCGTCATGCACCATCACCCAACCACCGAGCTGTTGCTTTTCGATGTAATCTAAAGCAGAAAGAACGGAATCCGCTCTTTCACTTCCACCAACGACTCGAATCACTTGTAGATTCTGAGTAAGGGGTAGCTCTGGGTAGTATGGGTCATCATCACTGATTGCGACTACAATTTGAGAGACTTGCGGGTGAGCTAGGAGCTTCTCAACGGTATGCTCTAAAATCGTTTTACCATTGATCGTAAGATATTGCTTCGGACGGTCGGCCTTCATTCGGCTACCAACGCCCGCCGCAGGGACAACGGCAATCACGCTTTGAGGTTGAGTCAACATTAATGGGATTCCTCACCAATGATGCGATAAAACGTTTCGCCTTCTTTAACCATGCCAAGCTCATGACGTGCACGTTCTTCTATCGCGTCTAAACCTTGGCGTAGATCGTCGATTTCCGCAAACATCTCAGCGTTTCGAACTTTTAATTTTTCGTTTACTTGCTGCTGAACTTGGATTTCATTGTTCACACCGTAGTAATCAGAGATACCATTTTTACCGAGCCACAATGTGTGTTGTAGCCAGCCAAACACTATGAGCAGTACTAAAGCAAAAATTCGCATAACACCTTTCGCCGGTTGAAAAAGAAGGAACTAGAATAAGGCACATATATACCATAATGAGCTTATTGGTGCGAGATATGTGGTGTCAGGGAATCAATAAGTCGGGGAATTATTGTCGTTGGGAACCAGTGATGAGATTCCCGACGCCCTCCTCCGTCGGTCTCGAGAATGACGGATAGTACGAAAAACAGAAGACAAAAGATGTTTACCTTCCCAATGCTATATGCTCTCGTCATACTCAAGAAAGGGAGCTAAGTGATGCAATCCACGGCAACGAAAGAGCCAAAGACAAAACATCTTTCCTAAGTCACATGCCCCGTCATTCCGAAGAAGGAGGAACGACTGAGTTGGGAATCTGTTGAGGAAAATGCAAAATAAGAGATTGCCTACTTCTTTATTCGTCAGTCTAGGGAATGACTAACTTTAGGTATCAAAGGAGGGGCTTTAAAGCCTAGAGCTTATTTCTACCATTTTTCTACAAACATAAAAAACACCCTACCGAAGTAGAGCGTTTCAAAAGCTTTAAGTTAACAATTCGCTTGGAATTATTGAACTTTAACGTTTTAAAGACCGCGTTCGTTATAAAAAGGGGGAGCTTTAGAACTTGGACCTTCTCCCCACCACTTTCTACAGACAAAAAATGCCCCGCATTAGCGAGGCATTCAAAGCTTAGATTAACAATTCCTTTGGTTTAAAAACCAGAGAGATTATTGACCTTTAACTTCTTTAAGACCGTTGTAAGGAGCTTTAGAACCTAGAGCTTCTTCGATACGGATTAGTTGGTTGTACTTAGCAACACGGTCAGAACGGCTCATAGAACCAGTCTTGATTTGACCTGCAGCAGTACCTACCGCTAGGTCAGCGATAGTTGCGTCTTCAGTTTCGCCAGAACGGTGAGAGATTACAGCTGTGTAACCTGCGTCTTTAGCCATCTTGATTGCAGCTAGAGTCTCAGTTAGAGAACCGATTTGGTTGAACTTGATAAGGATAGAGTTAGCTACGCCTTTCTCGATACCTTCAGCAAGAATCTTAGTGTTAGTAACGAATAGATCGTCACCTACTAGTTGAAGCTTGTCACCTAGTAGTTCAGTTTGGTGCTTGAAGCCAGCCCAATCAGACTCGTCTAGACCGTCTTCGATAGAAACGATTGGGAATTGGTTAGCTAGCTCAGCTAGGTAGTGGTTGAACTCTTCAGAAGAGAAAGTCTTACCTTCGCCTTTCATGTTGTAGATGCCAGCTTCTTTGTCGAAGAACTCAGATGCAGCACAGTCCATAGCTAGAGTAACGTCTTTACCTAGTTCGTAACCAGCAGCTGCAACAGCTTCTGCGATAACTTCTAGCGCTTCAGCGTTAGACTTAAGGTTAGGAGCGAAACCACCTTCGTCACCAACTGCAGTGCTGTAGCCTTTAGACTTAAGAACTTTAGCTAAGTTGTGGAATACTTCAGCACCGATGCGTAGACCTTCTTTAAGAGTCTTAGCACCAACTGGTTGGATCATGAACTCTTGGATGTCAACGTTGTTATCAGCGTGCTCACCACCGTTGATGATGTTCATCATTGGTAGAGGCATAGAGAACTGACCAGCAGTACCGTTTAGCTCAGCGATGTGCTCGTATAGAGGCATGCCTTTAGCTGCAGCAGCAGCTTTAGCGTTCGCTAGAGAAACAGCTAGGATAGCGTTTGCGCCGAACTGAGATTTGTTCTCAGTACCGTCAAGGTCGATCATGATTTGGTCAACGTCAGCTTGAGCTTTAGCGTCTTTACCAACTAGAGCTTCAGCGATTGGGCCGTTTACAGCTTCAATTGCTTTAAGAACACCTTTACCTAGGAAACGTGATTTGTCGCCGTCACGTAGCTCAAGAGCTTCGCGAGAACCAGTAGATGCGCCAGATGGAGCAGCAGCCATACCTACGAAACCGCCTTCTAGGTGTACTTCAGCTTCTACAGTTGGGTTACCACGTGAATCGATGATTTCACGACCTAGAACTTTAACGATCTTAGACATTGAATGTTTCCTTCTCGTTGAATATATAAATGTCAAATTTAAAGGTAGCAGCACAACTTACGCGGCTACCTGTATTCCTTTTACTTCTCTAACTCGCCGCGCTGGAACTCACCAGCCGCTTTAACGAAACCTGCAAATAATGGGTGACCATCGCGAGGTGTTGAAGTGAACTCAGGGTGGAATTGAGCTGCAACGAACCATGGGTGGTTCGGGTTCTCAATAACTTCAACCAGTTTCTTGTCCGCAGATAGACCCGATACTTTTAGGCCCGCTTTCTCAATTTGTGGACGAAGATTGTTGTTCACTTCGTAACGGTGACGATGACGTTCATGGATCGTCGCGCTACCGTATAATTCGTAAGCTTTCGTACCTTTCGCTAGGTGACAAAGCTGTGAACCTAGACGCATTGTGCCGCCTAGATCAGATGTCTCTGTACGCTCTTCAACTTTACCTTCGCCGTCTACCCACTCAGTGATTAGGCCAACAACTGGGTATTTAGTTTCAGAACAGAACTCAGAAGAGTGTGCGCCTTCCATTTTCGCAACATTACGAGCGTACTCGATAAGTGCTACTTGCATGCCGAGACAGATACCTAAGTATGGTACTTTGTTTTCACGTGCGTATTGAGCAGCAAGAATCTTACCTTCAACACCACGGTCACCGAAGCCACCTGGTACTAGAATTGCATCTAGGCCTTCTAGAATTTCTACGCCACGAGACTCAACGTCTTGTGAATCTACGTATTTAATATTAACGCTTAGGCGGTTTTTCAAGCCTGCGTGTTTTAGCGCTTCATTTACTGATTTGTATGCGTCTGGCAGTTCAATGTACTTACCAACCATACCAATCGTCACTTCACCCGTTGGGTTAGCTTCTTCGTAAATTACTTGTTCCCATTCAGACAGATCTGCTTCTGGAGCTGTAATGCCGAAACGCTTACATACAAGATCATCAGTACCTTGAGCTTTAATAAGCTGAGGGATCTTGTAGATAGAGTCAACATCGCGCATAGAAATAACTGCATTTTCTTGCACATTACAGAACAGAGCAATTTTCTTACGCTCATTCGAAGGAATGTTGCGGTCAGAACGACAAACTAGGATGTCAGGCTGAATACCAATAGACAGTAGCTCTTTTACAGAGTGCTGAGTCGGCTTAGTTTTCACTTCGCCCGCAGCTGCTAGGTAAGGTACTAGCGTTAGGTGCATGAACATTGCGCGTTCACGGCCTAATTCTACTGCTAGCTGACGAATCGCTTCCATGAATGGTAGAGATTCGATATCACCAACCGTACCACCAACTTCAACGATCGCGATATCGTGGCCTTCAGCACCAGAAATAACACGCTCTTTGATAGAATTGGTGATGTGTGGGATAACCTGAATAGTTGCACCTAGGTAATCACCGCGACGCTCTTTTGCTAGTACGTCTGAGTAAACACGACCTGCAGTGAAGTTGTTACGCTTAGTCATCTTGGTGCGAATGAATCGCTCATAGTGACCAAGGTCAAGGTCTGTTTCAGCGCCATCTTCCGTAACGAACACTTCACCATGCTGAGTCGGGCTCATAGTGCCTGGATCAACGTTGATGTAAGGGTCAAGCTTCATCATAGTCACTTTAAGACCACGAGCTTCTAAAATAGCCGCAAGAGATGCTGCAGCAATACCTTTACCTAGAGAGGATACAACCCCGCCAGTAACAAAAATGTAATTTGTCGTCATGTTTAACCTGAAATTGGTTGAATGAGGGAAATGGACTACTTCTGGACGGGATGAAAATATACCAGAAGCCCCTTATCGCCACAACGTGAAATCTATCACACCGCTATTTTTTATTTTTTGCTTCAAATCAATTCATGATAAAAGCTTTGGTTATCTTTTCTCCGCTACTTTTACCTCATCCCACATGGAATCAAGCTGTTGTAGTGAAAAATCGGTCAAACTTTTATCTTGTTGACGCACTTTTTCTTCCACCCCTTTAAAGCGACGTGAAAACTTCAAGTTGGCCTTATGGAGCGCCGACTCAGGGTTTTTACCTAAATGTCGCACCAAATTCACCGTTGCAAACAGCAAATCACCCAACTCTTCTTCAACCAAATCCTCGTTTGGTGTCACTTGAAGCGCCTCTTCCAGCACCTCATCCACTTCCTCTATTACCTTGTTTGCAACTGGGCCAATTGAGTCCCAATCGAAGCCATATTTCGCTACCTGCTTTTGAATCTTTGTAGCACGTGAAAGCGCAGGTAGAGAGTTTGGTATTGAGTCTAGAATACTTTCTTGAGTTTTGCCTACTTGTGCCTTTTCTTTGGCTTTTTCCGCTTCCCAGTTCGCATTGATTTCTTCGTCGCTAGCAAACTCGGCATCCGAGAACACATGAGGGTGACGGCGGGTTAGCTTCTCATTGATGCCATCAACCACATCTGAAAACTCAAACAGCCCCAGCTCTTTCGCCAACTGGCTGTAAAAAATCACCTGAAACAGTAAATCGCCAAGCTCTTCTTGCAGATTCGACCAGTCTTTGTTGTGGATCGCATCCACGACCTCATAGGTTTCTTCGATAGTATGCGGAACAATTGTTTCAAAATTTTGTTTTAAATCCCAAGGACAGCCATCTTTAGGATCGCGCAGCTTAGTCATGATCTGTTCAAGTTGTTCAATCGGGTGATTCATCATTGTCTTCCTATTACTGTCTTTGATTTTTAAATTTATAACGTCTTCTAAAACTAAAAAAGGTGAGCAGCCAAAACCACTCACCTTTATCTTTATTCGTCATCCTCAAGAGTGAAGAGTGAGCGAGTTGGGGTATCAAACCGCTTGGCGAGATCCCATATCACCTTCGTCACTCACTGAAGGGAATGACGAGAATGATACCAAGTATCATCCCAGTCTCTTGACGCTCATTACATCTTTGATCTGCTCGACTCGGCTCGTCACTCGACTCAGAATCTCAATATTAGTCACTTCTAAATCAAAATCCATTACCGATAGCTGACGCTTGTAATCGATACGGCTCTTCATTGTCGTCACGCTGATCTTCTCGTTAGAGAACAGTGAGGTGATGTCTTTTAACAAGCCATTACGCTCTAGAGCTTCAACACGCAGCGTAAGGATGTAAGAACCGACAAAGCCATTACCCCAAACGGTATCAATGATACGCTCTGGTGCGTGCAGGCTTAGTTCACTCAACTGCTCACAGTCGGCACGGTGAACCGAGATACCGCGTCCTTGAGTGATATAGCCTTTAATCAAATCACCAGGAATCGGCTGACAACAGCGTGCAAGATGCGTCATAAGGTTATCAACGCCTTCTACTACCACCGCGTCTTTCTTAGGACGACTCTGCTGTGCTGGCTTACTTTCCGACTCAAGCAGTTTCTCTAGCGCTTTCTTGTCTTCTTCTTCCGCCGTTGGCTTATTCACTAACGCATTGATGTGATTAACCACTTGGTTAATACGCAAGTCGCCACTACCAATACCTGCGTAGAGTTCGTCTGGCGTATTCACGTTAAAGCGTCTTAGTGCATATTGATCAGCATCTTTTAGCGTTGCGCCTACTTTCGCTAGCTCTACTTCCAGGATGTCACGACCCGCTTCTAGGTTTTTCTCACGGCTTTGTGCGCGGAACCAAGCGTTAATCTTAGCTCGAGCACGACCAGAGTGAACAAAACCTGTAGTTGGGTTTAGCCAATCACGAGACGGGTTCGGCTCTTTCTGCGTAATGATCTCAACTTGATCGCCCATCGATAGTTTATGAGTGAACGGTACGATACGTCCCGCTACTTTAGCACCGATACAGCGGTGTCCGACCATTGAGTGGATGTGGTAAGCGAAGTCCAACGGGGTTGCGCCCATCGGTAAGTCGACCACGTCACCACGTGGGGTAAATGCGTATACACGGTCATCGAAGACTTGACTACGTACTTCATCCAGCATCTCACCGGAGTCCGACATCTCTTCTTGCCAGTCGATAAGTTTACGCAACCAAGTGATTTTTTCATCGTAGCCACTACGACCACCAGAAGAGCCCTCTTTGTACTTCCAGTGCGCCGCCACACCAAGCTCAGAGTCTTCGTGCATCTGCTTAGTACGGATCTGAATCTCAATAGTCTTGCCTTCAGGACCAAGGACTACGGTATGAATCGACTGGTAACCATTTGGCTTAGGGTTCGCCACATAGTCATCAAATTCGCTCGGTAGGTGTTTGTATTTGGTGTGCACAACCCCAAGACCAGCGTAGCAGTCTTGTAGCTGGTCAGCGATGATACGTACCGCTCGCACGTCAAAAAGCTCATCAAAGGCCAAGCCTTTCTTCTGCATTTTGCGCCAGATACTGTAGATATGTTTTGGTCGACCGCTCACTTCAGCGTTGATGTTTGAACGCTGCATTTCTGCAGTTAAGTCATCAACGAAGTCTGTGATGTATTGTTCACGAACGATACGGCGCTCAGAAAGCTGTTTGGCAATTTGCTTATAAGTGTCTGGCTGCTGATAGCGGAAGGCGTAATCTTCGATTTCCCACTTAAGTTGACCAATACCTAAACGGTTGGCCAGTGGTGCGTAGATGTTAGTACACTCTTTTGCTGCCGCTCGGCGCACAGCATCAGGGGCCTTTTTCACCTCGATGAGGTTACAGATTCGCTCTGCAAGTTTGATAACTACGCAGCGGAAATCATCAACCATGGCCAATAGCATGCGTCGAACGTTATCAACCTGACCCGAGGCAGCACTTCCTTCAAGGGTTACGTTTAGCTGGCCCAAGGCCGCCATTTCTTCAACGCCGTCAATCAGCTTAACAATTTCTTTGCCGTAGCTTTCTTCGAAGGCTTCGCGCTCAAACACGCCACTTGATACCACTGGGAAGAGTTGTGCGGCGACTAATGTTGCACGATCCATCGACAGCGTAACCAAGATTTCAATCATCTCACGTCCACGCCATAGCAAGAGTGATGCTTGCTCGTGATCTTTTAATAGCTCTTCACAGTGACGGTAAACTTTGTTCAGTTTATTCGAGGTTTTTGCGTCTTGTTTTAATGACGCAATCCAACTTTCTAGCTCAAACTGTTCGCTTGGGTTTAAATGTGCGCTTCGTACCGCAACCATCGTGCCTTCCTAGTTATTCTGTTTTATACCCAATTCAATATGACTAACTGGTTCCAAGTTAGTTCGACCATATTGATATCAGCGCAAATATCCCTGCGCCTTTGTCATTCATTTTTAAGCCTTATTTAAGGGCCTTTAAGCCTTGATAAAGAGAGCCATCGATTCTAGATGGCTGGTGTGTGGGAACATATCCAACATACCAAGTTTGGCTAATTGGTAGCCTTGCCTTTCTAAGCTCTCTGAATCTCTAGCTAGAGTAGCAGGATTACACGAAACATAAACCACACGCTTCGCTCCTAATGCTGAAATTTGATCAACAACACCACTCGCTCCAGCACGAGCTGGGTCCAGTAAGATTTTATCAAATTTCTCTTTCGCCCAAGCTTGTACAGATAGGTCTTCTTCAAGGTTCGCTTGGTAAAATTCGGTGTTACTCAACTGGTTCAATTTGGCATTAGATGTGGCTTGCTGAACCATCTCATCGACACCTTCAACCCCAACCACAAACGCCGACTGTTGAGCGATAGGTAGACTGAAGTTACCTAAGCCACAAAACAGGTCCAGTACTCGCTCATCCGCTTTAGGTTCTAACCATTCAATCGCTTGAGCCACCATCTGCTGGTTGACCTTCTGGTTCACTTGAATGAAGTGGTTTGGCTCAAAAGGTAAGGTAACGCCCGTTTCGCTGTAGCTAGGCGCATCACCAATCAGGCGGACCAACTTGTCTGTCTCTGGCATTGAGTACAGTATCACACCTTCTTCTTTCGCCAACGCAATCAATGCTTGCTCATCTTTTTCAATCAAAGGCTTGAGGTGGCGTAGCACCATTACCGGACAAATATCACCCAATACTAATTCAACATGTCCTAAAGACGTAAGGTTGCTGAAAGTGTTGAGTAAATTTTTCACCTTTGGCAGCAATACATTTAGGCGAGGATCAAGCACGGCACAATCGGTGATGTTTTCTATCTGCTTGCTCTGCTTCTTACGAAAACCGAACTGAAGCTTGTGCGTTTTCTTATCAACAAACAAGCTGATACGCGCACGACGACGATAACCCGTTTCATCACCTACAATCGGTTGAGCCATCTCTGTCTCATCCGTCTTATATTGATTCATCAAGTGCGTAAGAGATTGTGTCTTGTGGTCTACCTGAGACTGATAACCAAGGTGTTGGAGATGACAACCGCCACACTGATTAAAGTGTTTACAAAAAGGCTTTAGACGTTGTTGGCTTGGCTTCAGCAATTTGATGAGTTTCGCGCGTGCAAACTTACTTTTACTCTCAGTAAGCTGAATAACCACCTGTTCACCGGGCAATGCGCCATCAATGAAAACCGGTTTGTTTTTCTGATAAGCGATGCCAGCGCCATTGTGATCCATTCGTTCAACCAAAACCGATTGATGCTTGGTCTCGAGTTGAGTTTTCTTTTTTGGTTGGAAAAAACGTGCCATTGCTTGTGCCTAATGTATCTTTTAATAAGTAATTGGTATCCAGGACTCACTATTCTGTCTTGGAATCATTGTCGAACGTCACGGCTTTGATTAAGCTTACCGTTCACTTAACCGCCATTGTGTGCGTTATTTTCCCATATCCAGACCTCGATGTAATTAAAGAACATGACCAGATATGGCTTAAGAGCCCGTGTAATTACCTTAACTCTAGCTCCAACCCTGATTATTGGGCTGCTATTGAGTGCATTTTTCTCATTTAACCGCTATCAAGACCTTGAAGGTCAGGTGGTTAACACAGGTACTAGCATCATTGAACCACTGGCAATTGCGAGTGAATCTGGCATGCAACTCGAAAGTCGAGAGTCTGTTCGTCAGCTAATCAGCTATGCACATCGAAAGAACTCTAAGCTGGTCCGCAGTATCGCGGTGTTCGATGATCGTCATGAATTGTTTGTAACCTCAAACTTTCACCCTGATTTCGAAAGCCTGACTTATCCAAAAGATAAACCGATTCCTCATTTAAGCTCTTCTGACCTACTCGATAACACACTGATTCTCCGAACCCCGATTATTGCAGAAGGCCAGTACATCAACTCGACTAACGGTCAGTCTCAAGCCAACCAAGCTATTGGTTATATTGCGATTGAGTTGGACCTTTCTTCACTTCGTTTGCAGCAATACCAAGAAGTCTTCTCTGCTTTCTTAGTGTTGATTCTTGGACTGGGTCTTTCTGGTGTTTTCGCTTTCCGCTTGATGCACGATGTAACTCAACCGATCACGCACATGAAGAATATGGTGGACCGAATTCGTCGTGGTCACTTAGACGTTCGTATCGAAGGCAAAATGCACGGTGAGTTGGACTCGCTGAAAAACGGTATCAATGCGATGGCAGTATCGCTATCAGAATATCACGTCGAAATGCAGCACAGTATCGACCAAGCTACTTCGGATCTACGTGAAACTCTTGAACAGCTAGAGATTCAAAACGTTGAGTTAGACATCGCGAAAAAACGTGCACAAGAAGCAGCACGTGTTAAGTCTGAGTTCTTGGCCAACATGTCTCACGAGCTAAGAACACCACTCAACGGTGTGATTGGCTTTACTCGCCAGATGCTTAAAACTCACCTGTCGAACAGTCAGACGGATTACCTACAGACCATTGAACGTTCAGCGAATAACCTACTCAGTATCATCAACGATATCTTGGACTTCTCGAAACTTGAAGCCGGCAAACTAGCCCTAGAAAACATTCCATTTGAGTTCCAAGCAAGCCTAGAAGAGGTAGTGAACCTTCAAGCAACCAACGCTCATGAGAAAGGCCTAGAGCTTACCCTTAAGATCGACCCTAAAGTGCCTGCAGGCGTTGTAGGTGACCCACTGCGTATCCAACAAATCCTGACTAACCTAGTGGGTAACTCAATCAAGTTTACCGAGCGTGGTAACATCGATATTAGCGTTGAGTTACGTTCACAAAGCGAAGACAACATCGAACTGCAGTTCATGGTTCGTGATACGGGTATTGGTATCTCTGAACGTCAGCAAGCCCAACTATTCCAAGCCTTCAGCCAAGCTGATGCAAGTATCTCTCGTCGCTATGGTGGTACAGGCCTAGGCCTGGTTATCACCCAAAAACTTGTGAGCCAAATGGGCGGTGAGATCAGCCTAACCAGTCGCCTACACCAAGGTTCCACTTTCTGGTTTACGCTAAGGCTATCAACCACTGATATGCCGATGACAGAGCTAATTGAGACTCAATGTCTGCAAGACAAGCAACTACTGCTTATCGAGCCAAACATGCAAGCGGCTTCGATTACTCAACAAATCCTGACCCAAGAAGGCTTAGTCGTTACCTATCGTTCGGTGATGCCTGACGAGTCGACTTCGTACGACTACGTACTGCTGAACCTCGCAGCCAACCAAGACTATCAGTTTGATACAGTCAGCGGTTGGGCTATTGGCGCGAAGAAAATTGCTCAGAACGTGATCATTGGTACACCGAGTACCGAGCTCGCACTTGGCGAACAATTGATGAAAGAAGTTGATGTTCAATGCATCACCAAACCTCTTTCACGTAAGAAGCTGCTGCAAACTCTGGTGTCGAGCCAAGCGCCAACCTTGATTGCTCCAGCAATTGAAACCCACTCGGAAGAGAAGCTGCCACTAACTGTAATGGCTGTAGACGACAACCCAGCCAACCTGAAGCTTATCACCGCACTACTTAAAGAACGCGTTGAAACCGTTATTAGCTGTACCAGTGGTCAACAGGCTATCGACAAAGCCACTGAGACTCAGTTCGACATCATCTTCATGGATATTCAGATGCCAAAGATGGATGGCGTCACCGCTTGTCAGAACATCAAAAAGCTCGCCAACAACGCCAACACACCTGTGATTGCTGTTACCGCACACGCCATGACAGGCGAGCGCGATAGGCTGCTAGAAGCTGGCATGGATGACTACCTGACCAAACCAATTGAAGAGCATGTGTTACAGCAAGTATTGATTCATTGGAGCCCAACCTCTGAGGTTGAGCACATCGAAAAGATAAATCCAGATCACCCTGCAGTCTCAGCCGAGGTCGACAACAGCCAAGTGTCTGAGAGTAACGTGAGCGTGCACAAGAACATCATCATTGATTGGCAAGCTGCGATGAAGCAAGCCGCCAACAAAGAAGACCTCGCACGCGATATGCTGCAGATGCTGGTCGACTTTATACCTGAGGTGTATGACGCGGCGGAGAAAGCGATCGAAGACACGGCTTACCCTGTGGATCAGCTGATACACATCATCCACAAAATGCATGGCAGCAGCTCATACAGTGGCGTACCAAGGCTTAAATCGGTCTGTGCCACAATAGAGAAAGAGCTGCGCTCAGGTACTTCGATTGAAGATATCGAGCCAGAGCTTTTTGAACTTCAAGACGAGCTCGATAAGGTGCAAGCGACCGCTATTCACTACCTAAAACCAACCAGTGATTAAACCGGCTTAGCCTTAAATTTCAGGTAGAAAATAGCAGAGCCTGCAAACCTAATACCGAGTAATTAAATGGAGTGGTTGATTGAACACCCCTCTAAAGATGTCAAAATACGAACGCTCCTTTAACACTCAGATTTTATATTTATCGGACAAGACCTTAATCAAATCCATAAACTTCTATCAAGGGCATCTCTCAGGGTATCAACTCTTTTGTCCACAGAACTCATGAGCAATGCCTCTAAAGAGTTGAGGGGGCGAATATTTGAAAACGTAGACAACCAATAGCAATGGTGGAGTTGTATTGAGAACAGCAGACACTAGAGCAAATAATAAGATGACGGATATCTAATAACTCTTAGCGAGAGCTACCCACGGCATGAATCTGCCCAGTTGTTTGTTCAACTGCGCTTCATAGAGCTCAGCATCTAAAAAGTTAGGTTAACTTTACGCTCCCTCTAATCGGCGTTGTTGCCTAAATTAGTTGAACCTTTTCCAAGTCCTGCGATCTGATCATTTGAAACGATTGGAATGGTGGTGATATGGGTAAATCAAACAAGAAGATAACTAACTGCGCGGAGTACAATAAGGCTCTTTGTAAACGTGGTTCGGTTACATTCTGGATAGATGATTCAGCCGTAGATGCATGGCGATGCGAAACCCATCATGGTAAGCGTGGGAGAGGCTTTCAGTACTCTGATACATCGATTGAAACCGCCTTGATGATTAAGTGCATCTTCTCTCTTCCTTTACGCGCTCTTCAAGGCTTAATCGACTCTATCTTTGAGCTATTAAATGTTCCACTAACGTCCCCTGACTACACCTGTATCAGTAAACGCTCGAAGACAGTTACAGTTCAGGTCAAATATCGCAATAAATCGAGAGGGGCTATTCGCCATATAGCCACTGATTCTAATGGCCTCAAAGTCTTTGGTGAGGGTGAGTGGAAAGTGAAAAAGCATGGTGCAGAAAAACGTAGGACATGGCGTAAACTGCACTTAGCTGTAGATATGGATACTCACGAAACGATGAGGGCGGAAGTCAGTCTTGTAAATGTAGGCGATAGTAAAGTGTTACCGACGTTACTCAACCCACTACGTAGAAAGGTCGCTGCCATATCCGCCGATGGAGCATATGACACAAAAAATTGCTACGAGACTCTGAAAAATAAAGGCTGTACTCCGTTAATACCGCCTCGAAAGAATGCAGCTCTTTGGGAAGACGGTCATCCCAGAAACAAAGCGGTAATGGCTCTGAGAGATGGAACAATATCGGAGTGGAAAACAGAGTCTGGTTATCACTATCGTTCAATATCTGGGACTGCTATGTCCCGATATAAAGGACTAACAAGCGGTGAATTAAGCTTGAGATGTTACAACGCTCAAGTGGGCGAAATCATGGCGAATGTCAAAGCGATTCACAAAGTCATAGGACTAGGTATGCCTGTTAGAAGCTAACGGCTAGCTACATATGGTGTCGTTGATCTTCAAGCTGATTAGATCAACAACGCCAGTTACTACTCTCACCTCAATTGGCAAGCATAATAATTTCAGGAGCACTTATATAACATATTACTTTCTAAAGTTTGCATACTCACCATCCACTGCTGTTTTTTTTGATTTTTCCAGTCAAGTCTTCATTCCGACTAAATAAATGACTTGCTTGGGCCTAATAACGACGCAAGGTTGTAAGGACAATTCGATTAGATATGGTTAAGCCTAATTTTAATTCGACAACTCCTTGTGGCCCTCTTATATCGCATAGAAACATACAATTCACTATGAGTACTGACGTGATAGCTAAATCACAGATCTAAGTGCCCTATACTGCGCTCCTTCTAATTGATTTGCAGCTAGCCACCTAACCGCTTCCTTAAAATTTACACTACCGAGCGGGAGTCAAGGTTTTTTCTTAAAAAGTCAGGATGTATAAAGAAAAAAATCAAAAAAAAAGATTTACTGACAAAAAAACAAGTGCAACTAATTGCACTTAAACCAAGTGCAATGTACATTCACCAACCCACTAAATAGTAAACAATAAATACACAGAGGGAATAATGAAAGAACTATCAAATAAAGAGATTATGCTGGTTGTTGGTGGCGAAAGAAAAGGTGATGGTGGTGATGGCGAAACTCGCTTTGACGCTATTCGCGAGGCCGCAAAAGTAGCGAAATGGGCATGGAATAGGAATTGGGTTAAGCTTCTCACGCACTCTGAAAAGTTAAATGTAGGGGAACAAGAATTCCTAGACAATATGCGCCGAGAGCAAGGCCGAGAGGAACGCCGACACGGATACAATAATAGACAAGGGCATTACAGACGTGAGGGGGGCGGTCGCCTGATCGAACGCTAATCTATTTATAATTCCAAATAATAAAGCCTATTTAAAGTAGGCTTTTATCATATTTAAAATTAATTATATATTAAAATATCTTTAATCTTATCACTTTATGTA
>NZ_LWEH01000254.1 GCF_001635455.1 Vibrio sp. HI00D65 | reverse complement strand
AAACATGTTGATGATGGACCGCATCACTAAAATGTCTGAGACTGAAGGTGATTTCGGTAAAGGTTTGGTTCTTGCTGAGCTCGATATTACTCCTGACCTATGGTTCTTTGATTGTCACTTCCCTGGTGACCCTGTAATGCCAGGGTGCCTAGGTCTAGACGCTATGTGGCAACTGGTTGGTTTCTACCTTGGTTGGGTTGGCGGAGAAGGTAAAGGCCGTGCTCTAGGTGTTGGTGAAGTTAAATTTACTGGTCAAATCCTACCTACAGCGAAAAAAGTAACATACGAGATCCACATGAAGCGCGTTGTTAACCGTCGTCTAGTTATGGGCCTTG
>NZ_LWEH01000253.1 GCF_001635455.1 Vibrio sp. HI00D65 | reverse complement strand
GATTAATCTGGTCTAGTGTAGCGAATGACATATTGCCATTTTTACGATTTTGGGCATCGACAGTTGCAATTACATCCCATGACTGATCAACGGGTACCCAACGAACTTTTAATCGACCATTAAAGTCTTTTACGTTATTAACGTCGTCTTTACCGTCATAGTCCCTTGTAAAATAGCCGTCATCCTTCGAATATTGAATCGCAGCACGGTATGCCCACTC
>NZ_LWEH01000252.1 GCF_001635455.1 Vibrio sp. HI00D65 | reverse complement strand
TATCGCTCAAACTTACGCTAGAAACACCCTTCAATCAGGCGATGAAATTCTGGTGAGCGAAATGGAGCACCACGCCAACATCGTCCCTTGGCAAATCGTGGCAGAACAAACCGGTGCTAAGGTCATCAAAATCCCGATGACATCTGACTGCGAATTCGACCTTGCTGCTTTTGATACACTGTTAACGAAGCGAACCAAGATTGTTGCTCTGGCTCAGATA
>NZ_LWEH01000251.1 GCF_001635455.1 Vibrio sp. HI00D65 | reverse complement strand
GTACGCTGAGTGGAAAGCACTACAGTATCCGAGTAATTAGAGAGATGCTCTAGATATCTATTTGTCCTGAGCCTTGCAGAAAGAGCAGCACTATTAAGTTGGTTTGCTCTTTTGAGTGCTCTCCTCAAAGATCAAAGTGAGGGGGCACTCTTCAAAATCAGGCTTCTTGAATAGCAAGCCTTCATTGTAGTGCTAATAATTCGAGACAT
>NZ_LWEH01000250.1 GCF_001635455.1 Vibrio sp. HI00D65 | reverse complement strand
AACCAGTGTTTATGATTTGAAGAAAAGCTTTAAATTCAGATGTTTAATTTACAGGTCTAATTAAAAAAGCCCTCATGCTTTTTATGAGGGCCTTCGTATAAGAAGCAAACAGTGTTGTTATTGGTGTGTTAAGTGTGCTGCTTTACTTTAAGCGTATTGCTCCACTGTCATCGCCCAACTTTTCTTTTGCTGTTCGAAGTTCATCTTGATCTGTTGGTA
>NZ_LWEH01000249.1 GCF_001635455.1 Vibrio sp. HI00D65 | reverse complement strand
GGGCGCAAGGTAAGCAGACCTATTTACCTGTATTGCATCCCTTCTCTGACGGGCATCTGTTGTTTTTGCACTACTCTCCGACGACCCCAACGGTATTAAATAAATACGGCATCGTTGAACCACAGCTTAATCAAACGTTGGTGAAACCTTGCCATCAACTCGACCTGATTCTTACACCGTTGGTTGGTTTTGACTCTCATGGTCATAGGTTAGGCATGGG
>NZ_LWEH01000248.1 GCF_001635455.1 Vibrio sp. HI00D65 | reverse complement strand
TAGAGAACTCAGAAACAGGCAGAATAGCTGTAATGCGTTCACCTTCTTCTAGAGGAAGAATGTTAACGATAGGCTTACCACGAGCAGTACGACTTGCTAATGGTAGTTGGTAAACTTTCAGACGGTATGTCTTACCACGCGTAGAGAAACATAGGATGTTGTCGTGAGTGTTAGCAACAAGCAGACGCTCAATGTAATCCTCATCTTTCATCTTAGTTGCACTCTTACCTTTACCACCTCGGCGCTGAGCTTCGTAGTCGCTTAAGATTTGGTACTTGACGTAACCTGCATTAGAAAGCGTTACTACAACGTCTTCTTGAGCGATTAGCTCTTCCATGTCAATATCGTGAACCGCTGCTGTGATTTCTGT
>NZ_LWEH01000247.1 GCF_001635455.1 Vibrio sp. HI00D65 | reverse complement strand
TCGTGTTATTTATCTCGATGGCGACATTGTGCTCTGCCGCACATTGAATGACGGCTTCAAAGTCGAAATCAAAATTAGGATTACCCAAATGACCGAGTGCATCGACGCGACCACCTTTGATGACATTTAAGAGAGCCTCAGTATGAGCTGCAGAATCTGACGGACGGAATACAGGCTCATGAAAGCTCGCAATTACCCAATCTAAGTTCTTATCAACACT
>NZ_LWEH01000246.1 GCF_001635455.1 Vibrio sp. HI00D65 | reverse complement strand
GCCTTGTTCTCCATAGCTATTTATTAATGTTAATTGGGTTTTCTGTCATGGCGTTTGGCTCAGCATTTTTGTTAGCAGTCGCGGGTGTATCTGCATTGTATTTGTTTCCTAATCACAAAGGCCAGGTTGGTGCTATCTATGGTGCATTACAGATGGTTGGAGCATTTGGTTTTACGTTTTGTTTATCCTTTGTTCCAGCCACCCATCAAGTGATGGTG
>NZ_LWEH01000245.1 GCF_001635455.1 Vibrio sp. HI00D65 | reverse complement strand
CCAGCATGATTGGCATGGAAATCCCTGTGATGATCGCAGTACCAACGGCTCTAGTAGCTGGTGCAGCATTAGGTGCTATTAGTGGTGTGATTATAGCTAAGGGTAAGGGTCAAGCCTTCATCGCAACGCTAGTAACCATGACACTACTTCGTGGTGTAACCATGGTTTACACCGACGGTCGCCCTATCTCAACAGGCTTTACGGACACAGCAGACGCATT
>NZ_LWEH01000244.1 GCF_001635455.1 Vibrio sp. HI00D65 | reverse complement strand
TAAACTTAAAGGTGAAAATATTTAATTGCATATGATTAATTTAATTAGTAATTGGATTTTTTTATCCATTCATTAGTTAATTAAATCATCATAGAAATTAATCCAAAAGTTTATATATGCTACTGGGGACATGAATTAGGCTCTAACTGTGTTTCAGTGAATCACATTCTCATTTTGTAAACGGACTTTGAATGGGAGCCCTTATGAAAATCAAGCTGCTTACAATTGCTCTATTGTCTTGTGTTTTTGACGCAGGCGCAAAGAGCCATGGTCTTGAAAATGGTGCTCCTTTGGAAAATGGAACAAAACTTGAGGATTCGACAAATGACCTGAAGGAACAGTTTAACGACTTTAGTGAAGTGAACGGAATAATAGTGGATAGAACAATCACGCGCTTAGGTGATGACTTCTACTTCTTTTTCTCGCAATCACTCAATGAGAGTTATCCTGACCTAATGGAGAATTTGACGGTAAAAGAGAGGCCAACAGCTTTATCAGGAAGCATCATAGAGGTTCAACACTCTAGAAAACCGATCTTCCGTACAGCGTTGTCGCCCGGTCGTAGACAAGCAAAAGAACGAGCCGCCGATGCAACACGAGTTGTAGGGAATTACATCATTAGATGGCAAGCGGAAAGGCTCTTTCAGGATACTTACGACCTAGACCATGATGAATTTTAAGGAGTCAAGGATGTCGATACTATTTAGAAAGGCAGCGCTTATTGCGTTGTTAGCTTCCCCTTCGGTTTACGCGAGCGAATTGGTTTATACGCCCGTAAACCCAAGTTTCGGTGGAAACGCTTTAAACAGTTCTCACCTATTTAACCACGCTAACGCTATCAATGATTATGAAAATCCAAGTGCTAGGGATATTTTCGATGAACAAGAATCCGCATTAGATCGTTTAGCCTCCAGCTTAGAGTCTCGCTTGATAAGCCAATTGCTCGCTGATGTCGGTAACGGAAATACCGGGCAACTGGAAACTGAAGACTTCTTCCTTAACATCGTTGATGACTCAGGGACTTTATTGGTTCAAATTGTCGACAAAGCGACCGGTGAGTCAACTGAAATCAGCGTATCGGGATTAAATCCAGACCTCTAATCACAAGGATAGTGTTATGAAATCGATTATTATCGTCTTTCTAGCCTTAGTGTTAGGGGGATGCACCTACTCTATGCAAATTCCAGAGACTTCTGAAACACCTAAGCTGATGCCGAGAGGATCGACTTACACCGATCTCATCTCATTACCTCAGCCTCGCGGTAAGATATTGGTCTCAGTCTATGACTTTAGAGACCAAACGGGGCAATACAAACCGCAGCCAAATAGTAACTTCTCGACGGCTGTACCACAGGGCGGTACATCACTACTCACGACAGCATTAATTGATTCACAATGGTTCCTCCCTCTAGAACGTGAAGGGCTACAGAACTTGTTGACTGAACGTAAGATCATTCGTGCGGCTCAGAAAAAAGACAAAGTCGTGAATAATCACGGTGCAGATTTGTCATCCTTGAGTTCCGCTAACATTGTTATCGAAGGCGGGATTGTGGCTTATGACTCAAATATTGTTACCGGAGGAGCTGGCGCTAAGTATTTAGGTATTGGTGGTTCCGGGCAATACAGAACGGATCAAGTTACGGTGAATTTGAGAGCCGTCGACGTTCGAACTGGGCAAGTTCTTTTGAGTGTCACGACGACTAAAACCATTTCCTCCCATGAAATAGGCTTCGGTGCATTTCGCTTTGTTGACTATAAAGAATTGTTAGAAGTAGAGATGGGCTACAGCCAAAATGAACCAGTAAATATTGCCGTAATGTCTGCGATAGATGCGGCCGTGATTCATTTAATCGTTAAAGGAATGAAACGTGGTATGTGGTCGCCTGGTGACCCTAATGCGATGCAAAACCCAATCATCGCTCGTTATTCTGAAGCGAGCATTGACATACTTTAGATAACCGAGTAAGCAGCAAAATAGGGCTATGCGGAAAATGGACCTTACCCGTAGCCCTGTTTTTTTATCGGTTACTTAGCTGATTATTTGACGTCACAAGTAATGTCTTTGATCGGTGTCTCTGAGGTGACGAAACAAACAAAAGCTTCTGTTGGGTTATTTGGGCCAATTCGAATGTAACCAGCCTTCAGCTCGTCTTCATTAAATGAAGCCGAACTAGAGTTTCCAGTTTGGTTATCGTAAAAGCTGGCTTTAAAATTCCCATTCATTTGGTTGGCGATGCGGTTTCTCGTGGTTGATGTTGTGAATGTTACCGTCGCACATCGCATTGGCGGTTTCTCAGTAATCAGAAATTGCCCACTTTCTTTATCTATCACGCCACCCTTTGTATCTGGTTGAATGTCGACAGCTTGAAATTGTTCGACCGTACAAGTTTCTTTGGCAGACACGACTGTCGGCATAAGAATGGCAAAGGCTAGGGGAAAGGCGAAAAGTACTGGTTTCATTAGAACAACACCATTTATAAAAGAACGGAAGATTATAGCACCACTATAGCGTTGCTAAATGTAAAATGTCTGTTATTAAGGAAACGCTTTTATAATGAAAAAGTCATTACATCAAAATTAACTAGTGATCCTCAAACTGACACTGTGCTTTTTGGCTCTGTGATTGTTGATTAACTACAAAGCCTTTCTTTTCTAACAGATCTAACAGGTTGCCTTCTCCTATCAGGTGTAAAGCACCAACGACTAACAAGTAGTTTCCTTTCGTATTGAGTTTCCAGTCATTGGCAGAGAGTTTGTTTGCCCAGTCTACGTTGCGATCCGTTAGGAATGCTTTCTCAAGCTGGGTTGGCATTTCAGACAACTCTGCAAAATCCTCAAGTTTGGACTCATCGCCCGCTTTCCAGCTTTTAATGAGGCAATGCACGACGCGGTCCGTTTGGTCAAATTCTTTAAGGCTAGTCAACAACCACTCTTTTCCTGAGTCTTTTTGTCCGGCGATTAGGTCAATTTGAAATTGTAAAGGCTCTAAGCTTATCACCGGAACGTCTTGTATGGTTGCCTTATATGCTAATGTTGCGTCTACACCGCCCGCCGAGCCATAGCCAAGATTCTTTAACTGTTGTATTTGTATCGATAGAGATGTCGCCCAAGGTGGAGAGCTCAATAGTTGCTGAGTCGGCATACCTAAAGATTTTGAAATGCTTGTTAGTAACTGCTTTTGTTCAACGCTGAGTACATCAGCCGTGGTGACTGTTGTAGCCGGGTATACGACACCTTCGGATTTCCTGATATCCGTTTCGATGATTAGGCCATCGCTCTCTTTTAACGTGTCGGTAATCTGCGTGGGAAGTGGATACATGCTTTCATCCCCAACGTGTACAGAACCTAAAATCGTTAAGGTCAGGTCATCCTTTTTGGCTTGCCAATACAGAGGCTCTGCTAATGCGTGCTTAGTAGTAAAGGTAAGAGTGAGTAACGTTAAGTATAAGAATGTGCGCAAAGAGAGCTCCTAAAGGAAGACGTAACTCGTTAAAAATGATTTTGACGGAGTTTTTTAACGGTTTTTTTTGAGAACAATGTCACGTTGTTTGTACGAAAAGTATAACAATACGCTGAAACTCTAAATCCTTTCTGGCTATCAATGACACGATTTTATTAAATCTGCAAAAAAGATTGTGATTCGTTTCTCAAATTTTACGTCAAAATTAAAATGACGGAAGTGCCGTTAGATATAAGCTATTGATTTTAATGTGAATAATATTATTAAGATTTTTGAGATTTGAAGCCGATCACTTTATTAACTCGATTTAATTCACGGTAAAAAATAAGCCCATATAGTTTATCTAACTTTCGAAGCGCTCCATTTTGCTTCTTACTCAATTTTTAATTTATGGGTGAATACGATGTTGAAGAGAAACTTACTATCTGTAGCGGTATTGGCTGGCCTAACGGGTTGTGCAGTAACACAAGCACCAGAACAAAAAGTAGTGAATGCACTGGCTGACAATCTTGATATTCAGTACGAAATTCTAACTAACCACGGTGCGAATGAAGGTTTAGCTTGTCAGGACCTAGGTGCTGAGTGGGCGTCATGTAACAAAGTAAACATGACATTAACTAATGAGGGCGAAGCGATTAATTCTAAAGATTGGAGCATCTACTTCCATAGTATTCGTCTTATTCTAGATGTTGATAATGAGCAATTTAAGATCACTCGTGTCACTGGTGACCTTCACAAGCTAGAACCTACTGAAAAATTCGACGGCTTTGCGGCTGGTGAAGAAGTGGTTCTTCCGTTAACGAGTGAATACTGGCAACTGTTTGAAACTGACTTTATGCCAGGTGCATTCGTGACGGCGCCAAACGCAGAACCTAAGATGATTGCATCATTGAATACAGAAGATATTGCATCGTTCGTAACTGGTTTAGAGGGTAATAACCTTAAGCGTACGCCTGATGATAATAACGTAATGGCGACAGCGGTGACGCGTTTTGAAAAGAATGCTGATCTAGCAACTCAAGATGTATCTACAACGCTATTGCCAACGCCAATGTCGGTAGAAGCGGGTGAAGGTTCAGTGAGCATTGGTGGTGGTATTGCTTTACCAAAAGACGCATTCGCAGCTGATCAGTTCGCTGCAATTGAAGAACGTGCAGATGTGGTAAACGTAGATGTGAGTGGTGACCTTCCTGTAAGTGTTACTGTTGTTCCTACTCAGTTTACGGGTGATTTAGCAAAATCTGGCGCTTATGAACTGAGCATCTCGGAAGAGGGGATTGCAATTAAAGCGTTTGATAAAACGGGTGCTTTCTACGCAGTTCAGTCTATTTTTGGCCTAATAGACAGTCAGAACGCTGAATCATTACCACAACTGTCAATTAAAGATGCACCGCGCTTTGATTACCGTGGTGTGATGGTGGACGTTGCTCGAAACTTCCACTCAAAAGATGCCATCCTAGCAACGCTAGATCAAATGGCGGCATACAAGATGAATAAACTGCACCTTCACTTAACGGATGATGAAGGTTGGCGTTTAGAAATCCCAGGTTTACCAGAGCTAACGGATGTAGGGTCTAATCGTTGTTTTGATTTGGATGAACAACGTTGCTTACTGCCTCAGCTAGGTTCGGGTCCAACAACAGACAACTTTGGCTCTGGTTTCTTTAGTAAAGCGGATTACGTCGAGATCCTAAGTTACGCTAAAGCGCGCAGCATCGAAGTTATCCCTGAAATTGATATGCCAGCACACGCTCGTTCAGCTGTGGTATCAATGGAGGCGCGTTACACTCGTTTAATGGCGGAAGGCAAAGAAGCAGAAGCGAACGAATACCGCTTGATGGATCCACAAGATACATCGAATGTAACTACGGTTCAGTTCTACGATAAGCAAAGCTTCATTAACCCATGTATGGAGTCATCAACTCATTTCGTCGATAAAGTAATCTCTGAAGTGGCGGCAATGCACCAAGAAGCGCGCGTTCCGCTAACGACTTGGCACTTCGGCGGCGATGAAGCGAAAAACATCAAGTTAGGTGCAGGCTTACAGGACATCAATACGGAAGATAAAGTGGCTTGGAAAGGCAACATCGACTTGTCTAAGCAAGATAAGCCGTTCCAACAATCGCCACAATGTCAGTCATTGATCGCTGATGGTACTGTAAGCGACTTCGGTCATCTACCAAGCCACTTCGCAGAACAGGTTTCTAAGATTGTTGCTGACAAAGGTATTCCTCATTTCCAAGCATGGCAAGATGGTCTGAAATACAGCGGAGGCGAGGAAGCATTTGCGACCGAAAGTACACGCGTCAACTTTTGGGACGTTCTTTACTGGGGCGGAACTTCATCAGTATATGATTGGTCAGCAAAAGGGTATGACGTGATTGTCTCTAACCCAGACTACGTATACATGGATATGCCATACGAAGTTGATGCAGCAGAGCGCGGTTACTACTGGGCAACACGTGCAACCGATACTCGTAAGGTGTTTAGTTTCGCACCAGAAAACATGCCACAAAACGCAGAAACGTCATTAGACCGTGATGGTAATGGTTTCTCAGGCAAAGGTGAGGTTGAAGCGAAACCTTTCTACGGTTTATCTGCACAGCTTTGGTCTGAAACAGTACGTACTGACGAGCAATATGAATACATGGTGTTCCCTCGCGTACTAGCAGCAGCAGAGCGCGCATGGCACCGAGCAGATTGGGAAAACGACTACAAGGTTGGCGTTGAATACTCTCAAGAAACTAACCTAGTGAATAAGCAATCGCTAAACCACGACTTCAATCGCTTCGCCAATGTCGTGGGTCAACGTGAGCTGGCTAAACTAGAAAAAGCGGGCATTGATTACCGACTACCAGTACCGGGTGCGAAGGTTGTTGACGGTAAGTTAGCGATGAATGTTCAATTCCCAGGTGTAGAGCTTCAATACTCAGCAGATGGTGAAAACTGGCTAACGTATGATGAGCAGCAACGTCCATCGGTCTCCGGTGAAACTTACATCCGTTCTATTTCAGAAAGTGGTGAGAAAGTAAGTCGAGTTATTTCTCTGAAATAATCAATAAGCACGATAAACAGAAAGCTCCCATTTTATCCTATTCTAGATAATACGGGAGCTTTCTTAGGATTTATTTCTCCTAGTACGCCAGTACTTTAGTTGCCTTTGTAATGACGGTACTCAAACACCTGACCTTTGTCATTAAACGCATATACAGAGTATTCGTCTTTCTTATCGCCATACTCCATACCTGGAGAGCCCATTGGCATTCCCGGTACTGCTAAACCAATCGCATTACGTGGTGGGTTTTCTAAAAAGGCTTTCACGTCCTGTGCTGGGATGTGCCCTTCAAATACGTAACCGCCAATCTCTGCTGTGTGACAAGATGCAAGCTCAGATGTAACCCCTAGCTTTTGTTTGATTGGGTTCATATCATCGTGGAGCTTCTCTGTTACATCGAAACCAGCATCACGCATGTGCTCTGTCCATTCTGTACAACAGCCGCAGTATGGTGATTTATGGTTTAGAACATCAGTTGCGAGAGCTTGCCCTGAAATTGCAGCGAGTGCAGTAAGAGTCATAATTTTACGAATCATGGCTAACCTCATGAATATGATTATTGTTGATATTAGAATGGGTCGGTTTGAATAGTCTTAGTCGATTGGCATTACTTACCACAGTAATGGACGACATCGCCATCGCTGCACCTGCCACTACTGGACTGAGTAAAAATCCGAAAAACGGGTAGAGCACACCAGCCGCGATAGGAATGCCCAATGAGTTGTAGATGAAGGCACCAAAGAGGTTTTGCTTCATGTTTCTCACCGTTGCTTGGGAGAGTTCTATCGCATTACTAACAGAAAGAGGTGACGAGTTCAGAAGTGTCATTTGTGCACTCTCGATCGCTACATCACTGCCACTGCCCATTGCGATACCTATATCGGCCTGAGCCAGTGCAGGTGCGTCGTTTATACCGTCTCCAACCATTGCTACACTCTTATATTGTTGTTGAAGCTGAATAATATGTTGCGCTTTCTGCTCTGGAAGTACTTCAGAGATAACCTCATCGATATCGACGCTTTTGCCAATCGCTTGAGCAACCGAGTCGTTGTCGCCAGTGAGTAGCACTGTGTGAATTCCGGCGGATTTTAGTTGAGTAATCGCTTGTTTGCTATCTATTTTTAACGCGTCTGAAATGCCAAAGATGCCTTCCATTTTTTGGTCGATGACGACGAAGGTTGGCGTCCATGTTTGTTTACGGCAAAGTTCAATAAAGTCACTACCTATTTGAGTATCAATACCGAGTTGGGTGAGGTATCTCAGAGAGCCGACTTGAACGTGTTTTCCGTTAATGTTGGCTTGCACGCCAAGGCCTCGGCGGTTTTCAAAGTCGCTGTGTGGGAGTGCTGAAACTCCTAAATTCTCGGCATGCTGGCAAACAGCTTTGGCAAGCGGGTGTTCTGAACCAACTTCAACCGAATAGGCGTAAGTCAGCAGTTCTTGTTCTGATAGGTTGTGATAAAAGGCCTGTTGAACGCTTGGTTTACCTTGGGTCAGGGTACCCGTTTTATCAAATACCACAGCATCGATTTTGCTCGCTGACTGCAACACATCCGCATCTTTGATCAGAACGCCAAACTCAGCAGCTTTTCCGACACCGACTGTAATAGAAAGCGGCGTGGCAAGGCCTAGAGCACACGGACAAGCAATGATCAGCACAGTCGTTGAGATGACAAGCATGTAACTCGCACTTGGTTGTGGGCCAACAAAAAACCACACTAGGGCAGCAACGGCTGCGATCGCGACAACAACAGGAACGAAAACAGCAGAGATAGAGTCGGCAAGCTTGGCAATTGCAGGTTTACTGCTTTGTGCTTGGCGAACCATCTGGATGATGCGAGCCAACATAGTGCTTGAGCCAATTCCTGTCGCTTCAATAATTAAGCTGCCATCACCATTGATGGTACCTGCTGAAACACTATCATTAACTGATTTTACGTTGGGAAGCGGCTCACCAGTTAGCATGGATTCATCGATGTAAGACTCACCTGATACCACAACACCATCAACCGGAACTTTCTCACCCGGTTTGACGCGTATCTGCATACCCACTCTGATAGCCTCTACAGCAATGAGTTGCTCTTTTCCATCGACGATAACCATCGCTTTTTGAGGCTGTAAATTAATCAGTGCCTGTAGCGATTTTGTAGTGCGAGCTTTGGCTTTGGCTTCGATATAGTGACCCAAAGAAATAAGGCCAATGATCATCGCGCTTGCCTCAAAGTAGACATGGCGAGAGGCTTCAGGGAACCATGATGGAATGAGCACAACCAACATTGAGTAGAACCATGCTGCGCCTGTACCCAAAGCTACTAGCGTGTCCATGGTCGCGCGCTTATGCATCAAGGATTGCCACGCGTTAGTGAAGAAGCTGCGTCCAGAAGTGGCTAACAACACTATGCAAACCACACCAATGAATCCCCATGCCAGTTGGTCGTTAACTGTCGCAATGGTCATGCTGCCGCCGAAGACGCCCCATACCATTAATGGTCCGCCAAGCAGTAGCGCACTCACTGAGTTTTTCAGGAAGGCCTGTTGAGTGCGAAGTTGTTGCTCTTGCTGTTTTTGTTGTTGTGTGGCCGCATCATCAACAAACTCAGCGCCATACCCCGCGGCTTTCACCGATTCGATGAGCTTGTTTTCAATAAGAACGCGTGTTTTTGAGGTGAAAACCAAGGCCGTTTGCTCGGCAAGGTTGATCTGAGCTTGATCGACGAACTCGTTCTTTATCAGTGCTTTTTCGACTGAAGAAACGCAACTCGCGCACGTCATCCCCTCAAGAACAAGGTGATAAGTATATTGACTTGCAACGGGTTCAGTTGACGTTGTTTTTGTAGGTGCTGATTTTTTATCTTCTTCTAAATCTGAACTTGATGACTGGTCATGAGATTCAGCGTAGGGGGTAGCGTGAAAACCGACACTTTCGACTAGCTCAATAACCTCAGATACAGAAAGCAGGGTAACCAGTGATAATTCCTGTTTGCTGACTTCTAGGTTTGAGGCTTGCTCAGTTTTTTCAAGTGCTTGAGTCAGTTTGCTCACGCACTTGCCACAGCTGAGGCCGGATAGTGAAAGGTGCAGCTTGTTACCCATGCTGTAGCCAAGTGTCGCTAACTGTTCATTGAGTTGAACGTAACTAAATGGAGTCGAAATATCGATATAGGTCGGCGATATATCATTAATCGTCGTATTGTCGAGATCGCCGAGCAGTGTGCGGACTTTACTCGCACATCCCATGCAGTTTAGGCCGTTGAGCGCGGTTGTATAGTGGTTCATATCGATACTCCAATTCTCATCTACGCCTAACATAAACCTTCCCGTAAGGGTAAGGTCAAACATAAATTCAAGAATTTGATCTTGGTGGAGTGCTAGCTGGTAGTTTTAGTCTGGAATGGAAGAGGGAAATTAATAATGTACGACTACAATCCACTAGTTAAAGGTATAGATTTACGATCTTTAAGGGCGCAATTGCTCTTTCAATAACGGCTTTCGTACAACAACAGCACATTAATCATTCACTACTGATTGTAGATTTAAGCGGTGGTGATAAAATAGCGCTCAAAATTTAGTGATGGTTGACTATTGCAAGCCTTGTAATAGGCTCCACTAAAAGAATCACCTACATAATCAAGGTATTTAAATGACGGTTAAAACTCGTTTTGCTCCTAGCCCAACTGGCTATCTTCACGTTGGTGGTGCACGTACTGCACTTTACTCTTGGCTATTCGCTAAAAACCAAGGCGGTGAATTCGTTCTACGTATCGAAGACACAGACCTTGAGCGTAACTCTCAAGAAGCGGTTGATGCAATTCTAGAAGGCATGCAATGGATGGGTATGGAATGGGACGAAGGTCCTTACTACCAATCTAAGCGTTTTGACCGTTACAACGAAATGGTTGATAAGCTTCTAGCTGAAGACAAAGCATACAAATGCTACGCGCCTAAAGAGCTGCTTGATGAAATTCGTGCAGAGCAAGAAGCAAATAAAGAGATGGCTCGTTACGATGCGAACCACCCTAAAATTATTGCAGCTAACGAAGCTGCACGAGAAGGCGATGCATGCGTTATCCGTTTCCGCAACCCTAAAGAAGGCAGTGTAGTATTTGATGACCAAATTCGTGGTCGTATTGAAATTTCTAACAGCCAACTTGATGACCTAATCATTCGTCGTACAGACGGTGCTCCCACTTACAACTTCGTAGTAGTAGTGGATGACTGGGACATGGGCATCACACACGTTGTTCGCGGTGAAGACCACATCAATAACACACCTCGTCAAATCAACATCTACGAAGCACTAGGCGCGCCAGTTCCAACTTTCGCTCACTGTGCAATGATCCTAGGTGATGACGGTGCGAAACTGTCTAAGCGTCACGGCGCTGTATCAGTAATGCAATACCGCGACGAAGGTTACCTACCTAACGCACTAAACAACTACCTAGTACGTTTAGGTTGGTCTCACGGTGACCAAGAGATCTTCTCTCAAGAAGAGATGATTGAGTTCTTCAGCCTGAACGCAATCAGCAAGTCTGCGTCTGCATTCAATACTGAAAAGCTACTCTGGTTGAACAACCACTACATCAAAACTTCTGAGCCTGAGTACGTTGCAAAATACCTGCAATGGCACCTAGACGCGCAGAAGATCGATACAACAAACGGCCCAGCTATCACTGAAGTGATCAAGCTAGTTGGCGAGCGTTGTAACACGCTTATCGAACTTGCTGAGCAATCTCGTTACTTCTACGAAGATTTCTCTGAGTTCGAAGCTGGCGCAGCTAAGAAGCACCTACGTGGTGTTGCTAAAGGCCCATTAGAGCTTGCTCTTGCTAAAGTTGAAGCACTTGAAGAGTTCACAACGGCAAACATCAAAGACGGTGTGATTGCAGCAGTATGTGAAGAGCTAGAGATCGGCATGGGTAAAATCGGTATGCCACTTCGCGTAGCAGTAACAGGTGGTGGTCAATCTCCTTCTGTTGATGCTGTGATGGAGCTTGTTGGTAAAGAGCGCGTAATTGCTCGCATCAAGATGGCTCTTGAGTTCATCGTAGAGCGTGAAGCTAACGCTTAATTGAGCGATTGCTAGATTCATAAAAGGGTCAGTAACTTGGTTACTGGCCCTTTTTATTTGTTTGGAGTTTTATCTAGCTAGTCTTAGATTTTCTTGAAGATGATAGAGGTGTTGATACCACCGAAGACAAAGTTATTGCTTATCAGATATTCAACATCCAGTTCGCGACCTGAGCCCGTGATGCAATCGAGCTTACCGCACTGTTCATCGACATTCTTTAGGTTTAGGGTTGGGCTGAACCCGCCGCTGTGCATCATCTCAATGCTTTTCCCATACAGATTTGCATGGTTTCCATCTGAAGTTGGATCACTTGAGCGGCTAGGTCATCTACTTGGTACGTGACAATATTCCAAAGCGCTAAGATGACGATTCTAGAAATAAAAGCAGCCGCATTTGCGGCTGTTTTTGTATTCGTTCATAGGAGATTGGCTTTGTCCATGCTGTGGTTACTTGAGGTCGATGCTGTTTAAGCGTCCCATGAATATGAGTAAATCAATCACGTCTTTGTGAGCATCAAGTAGTGCGCGCTTAGTTTGGCTGTAAGCGGCCAGTCTACCGTGCTTTCTGATCGAGCAGACCTTGGTTTTGTATTTGTAATCGCCGTTATCAGAGAACACACGCCATTTCGCGATATAACACTCATCACGATGTTCAGGGTCACTTTGTGTAGGGTTTGGTTTGAATACAATCTTAGGCTCTAAACTATGTGGTAGGCGCGTCATTAGGTGAGGCTCCTTGAGAACCTTCTTCCAAAACTTACCCCAAAGCTCTTTACCAAGCTCGTCTCTTAATTTGATGGTTTTTTTAAGCGCTTTATCTTCACCCATGCGCACAAAACCGACGGACCGATGCAGTACCGTGTCTTCTGGTGTGTGGATGTGGATCTTAAAAGCGGTCTTACCTTTCGAAATAAAGCGATAACCGGTAGCACCAATTAGATTATTCTGACTCATATCTTGATAAATGATGATTATATTATTAGTAAGATTACGACAAATACGTAAAAACCGAAACTAATACCCATGAAAAAATTAAAGCCTTAGCAGGGGGGCTAAGGCTTTATTAGAATTTATGAGTTTAGAGTGCGGTTAACTACATGATTTTCTGCATCACATCACCAATTTGAATGCTTCCCGCCAGGCTTGCCTGGTCGATTGTCAGTTCCGCTTCGTTCTCGTAGACGCGAGAAACGGTCAGTGTGATATCGCTTTGAGAGACTTTATTGCGCGGTAAACCTCGTTGGTCGATAAACGAACCTGTGTGCCATAGCTGCAGTTTGTCACCTTGTTGTACGCCATGTATTCGGCCCAAATCAATGGTCACTGTATTACCGAATACGGCCGCAACTTCTGGAAGCGTGATCTTACAAGAGACTTCAGATTCTAAGTCCAACATGATATTACGGCTTACACGAAGCATCATACTGCCGTAGGTTGATGCCCAAAAACGAGCACTGCGAGTGTCAACTTCACTGGTTTTAGCAAATGGCCACTTTGCCACCTCACGATAGCTACGAGTGTAGATCTGATGACCTGTCTTACCATCAAATACTTGTATTTCTAACGCAAACTGACGGTTGATGATGTCATCTTTTAATAGATTGGATTCGATGGTTGCCGTTAAGTCAGTAATCTCACCACCGATGATGTATTGTGCGCCGGTATCCTGTGCGATCATCTTGATCACTTCTGGTCGGCGTTTATCGATGTCGTAGTTCGTAGTGCCAACAGAGACGAAGCTGCGAGACTCTTTGGCTAACTGTCTATCAACCACATGGCTGAAGTCGTCACCGATGTTGTAGATTCTGCCCATTACGGCTTGTTGTGGAGAGGTGACATCGATATTACCCACCAAGAAGGTTTTCTTGTATTGTCTATCATGGCAAGCATTTGCCGAAGGGTAGATGTCGATCCTTGCGGTGATCATTAAATTGCCACCGCGCTTCTTCTCTTTATCAACCAAGATGTAGCGTACTTCGTGGTTAGTAAATTGGTATTCCTTTTTCTTGCCATCTAAATAAGGCGTTAGGTTCGCAATACTGCCGATGTCTGCTCCTGAGAACTGGATAGCCTTGTACACAGCGTCTTCCAGCGCGTGGATCCTTGCCGTTTCTTCTGACGATACGATGGTTGCTATACCGGTAACTTCATACCATGAGGCATGAGCACTGAAACTTGTGATTATCAGTGAACCTATTGAAAATAAGTAAGAAATTATTTTTTTCATCTATTCGTTACCAGTTGGGTATAAATATTGCTTAATAAATAACTATAAGCTTGAAGCTGACTTGAGTGCGTTTTTCTTAATCTTAACCATTAATGAAAAGCAAAGACTGTTCCAACATTGTAATCCATTGAAAAGAATAATGGTGAGAACGTATTAGAACAGGTCGCACTATAACTATCTGGAGATTAGATAATGAAAAAATGGCTCGTAGTAATGAGTGTCATGTTACTGACATCATGCGCTTATTCGCCGATCTATAACGGTAAGACTGAGTACCCAGGCAGTCAATTTATGCTGATGGACAGCCCTCGCCACACAATGGATTTCTTCGTAGAAAGCATGACAGAAGACTTGATCGTGTCGAATACCAGTATCTCAGCAAGAACGCCTATTGCGATCACCTCGTTTGTAGACCTCCAACACATGGACACAACAAACTGGCTTGGCAACTCGGTATCAGAAGGTTTCATTCACCAGTTTCAGCGTCGTGGCTTCAAGGTGGTTGATTTTAAAACTACGGGTTCTATTCAGGTAACTCATCAAGGTGACTTTGCGATAAGCCGTGACTGGAAAGATTTAGCTCAAGAGCAAGACGTTCAATACGTACTAACGGGCACTATGCTGCGCCAAGAGGGTGGTGTACTCGTGAATGCTCGAGTTGTGGGCATGCAAACTCGTATTGTTGTGGCTTCAGCACAAGGCTTCTTACCAGCAGACCGTATTGGTCGTGACCTTGATACTCTGAACAGTATTCGAACTCAAGATGGTGTGATTATTCGTTCTGACCCAACGATCACCCAGCCTTACACTGTTATTCTTCGCCCTTAGGAGTTCGAGATGAAGAAGTTAATGTTTGTGGTTGCCGCTCTACTACTTGTTGGCTGTCAGCCACTACAGAGTATGAGACCAGATGATTTCTTGGTTGCCGTTGGTTATGCGAGTATCAGTGAACAAAAAGGTCGTAACGATGAAGAGAAGCGTATCCGTGCGATGAGAGCCTCTAAGATTGATGCTTATCGCGAACTTGCGGAACAAGTTTATGGTATGCGAGTAAGCGGCCGTGCTGAACTTGAAGATCAACGCCTTGGTACAGAGCGCACATCAGGTGCGGTTGATGGTGTTATCCGTGGTGCAGAAGTCGTGCGCAGTTACCCAGTAGGCGATAGCTACGTTACCGAGCTTCAGTTGGATATTCGCAAGATGGATCAATTACGTAACTACGGCGAAGTTCAAGCGGTACCAGAGAAGAGGCAGCAAACACTTTTCTAGTATCTGTGAAGAGATGAATGATATTGGTTGCTAGTCGTTTTCCAGATGGCGTATCGGCAACTAGATATTCATATGAATAAGAAAGCGGCAAGTATGAAAATACTTGCCGCTTTCTTGTTTATCGTGTTCTGGGCGTACTTTCGGGAGTGTGTCTTTTGATTGGAATCGGAATATAGATAGTCTGAGATACAAAACAGATACAGAAACAAGTAGGAAAGGGCTAATAGTGTTGTTGAAGCGGTACCTTGACTAGGCTTTTACGTTGGTTCCCAGCGTTGAAATAGTGTGCGTTTGACCGCCAGCGTTGTAAGTCATGCCAATCTTGCCGTGGCTTTGTTGCATCATGTTGCTGAGTTTTTTGAAGCTGAGGTGTGCTCGATTTAGGGCTTCGCCATTCACCAGGTTCGCTTGATGACAATCGTTGACAATAGACTTGATGGTTGAGACTAACTGAGCAAGTTCAGGATTCTCGGTCAGTTCTGAGATATTGCTATGGGCAGCAATGCGTTGATCGGTTGATCTTAGCTGTTCGACAAGGACCACTTTTTCCTTGGCAATTCGCTCAATATCCGTTGACTGTCGGCTCGTAATAGCGGTTTTCTCTGAACTCAATAATTCAGATAAGGCTTTGGCATTTTGAAGTTGGAAATTAACTAAATCTGCTAGTGCCGCCATAACGTAAACCTATCAATAATCTCGTGTGATTTAAGTTAACCACTCAAATGAAGGGAGTGCTTAAAGACCTTTTAATTCGTTTTCGAACTTGATCATATTGTCGGCCAGCTTTTCTGGGTCAACTGTATATGAACCGTTCGCGATCGCTTCTTTGATTGCTGCAACTTTTACCGAGTCAAAGCTTGGATTTGCTGCCATGTCTTGGTGAAGTTGGCCTATTGCTTTGCCTTGTTGGCTAAGTGAAACCGCGTCTTTGCTCGCCGGTGATTTAGTTGATACATCAGAGCGTGATGCCTCAGAACTAGAATCAGAGCGGACTGCTGATCGGTTGGTGGTCGTTAGGGTTTGCCCTGAACGAATGTTATCAATGCCTGCCATAGTTAAGCCTTTTTCTTCAAGAATGGGAACCTGTACAGTCAATATCGACCAAGGGTTCAATTACTTTAGCAATTTTTCGCTCTTTAGTCGAAAAGGGACAAAACACTGAAGCTACGTATTTCAGTGCTAGAGTCGAGAGCAAAATGCTAACGGTACCGCCAATTGAGAAGTAGATAGTTAAAAGTAAACCGTGACTTCAGACATGTTGGTAACAATACCTTCGATTATACGCTGCGATTTATCATTTTTCACTCTTACTTGATCACCCATAGAGCCATCAGTTAGCGCTGTGCCTTTAGTTGTAATGGTCATGCCACCTTTTAGCGCTTGTATGATAACCTTCTCGTTTCGACATACGACACAAATATCACCTCTTTCGACAACGTCACCCGGCCTTAGGTTCTTTTTTACCTTGGCGCCGATAACTTGCTCTGGATCTGTGAAGCCTTGGCGACGAAATTTGTTAAGAGAAATCATCGCGGTGGTTACGTCGTATTGTCCGACGACTTCGCCTCTTGCGAGTGCGCGTGAAGTCGTGACAAGGGGCACTGACATAGAGAGCCTTACAGGTACATAAACTCGCCACTCATCAGGAACACACTGTACTAAAACCGTAATGCTGCTTCGGGTATTGGTGGTGGTTGAGGCACTGGTCTCCAAAGGAATAGGGCAGTCCGTCGCTTTGATCCTCGAATCAATATTTGCTGAATTTACAAGGAGTTCGCCACCTAGAGGTTGTTCAACCGTATCAAGGATGTGCTGCTGTGCCGCAGACTGAATCATCTCAATTTGTTCTGGGGTCGCAGCTTGTACAAAAAAACTAAACAATATTGATAAAATGCCGATAAACTTAGCGACAGTTTTAAAAGTAGCTCTACACATTGCTATGGAAAGAGATGGCAAATTTATTTTATAATACGTCATTCCGTTTCTCTGGTGGTTCGTAGCCTGCAGTAGACTAACACTTTTTATACAAAAAAGTTTGATATGGAGATGAGCTCATGACGGGTATTCTTGATTCGGTGAATCAGCGTACGCAACTCGTCGGTCAAAACCGATTAGAATTACTAACCTTTCGCCTAATGGGGCGCCAGCGTTACGGCATTAATGTCTTTAAAGTAAAAGAAGTGCTTCAATGCCCTAAGTTGACGAAGATGCCAAATTTAAACCCACTGGTTAAAGGTGTCGCACACATTCGTGGTCAAACGATCTCTGTGATTGACTTGAGCTTAGCGATTGGTGGCCGTCCGACAACGGATGTTGAAAAGTGTTTTGTAGTTATCTCTGAGTTTAACCGAACCATCCAAGGTTTCTTGGTCAGTTCCGTTGAGCGCATTATTAACATGCACTGGGAATCGATTCTCCCGCCGCCAGATGGCGCTGGTAAAGCGAACTACTTAACAGCGGTAACTAACATCGACAATGAGTTAGTTGAAATTCTTGATGTTGAAAAAATCCTAGCTGAAATTTCGCCTGTTGATGAAACCATGGACAGCAAGATCGCTGAAGAAATCGCAGAAGTAGAACAGGAAAAAGAACTTGTTCGCCGTATCTTGATTGCTGATGACTCAACCGTTGCACGTAAACAGGTTCAACGCGCTATTGAGTCGATTGGTTTTGAAGTGATTGCCGTGAAAGATGGCAAAGAAGCCTACGAAAAACTGATGCAGATGTCAGCAGAGGGCTGCATTTACGATCAGATCTCATTGGTGATCTCGGATATCGAAATGCCAGAGATGGATGGTTATACGCTGACTGCTGAGATTCGCCGTCACGCTGAGCTAAAAGATTTATACGTAATTTTACACTCATCATTGAGTGGTGTATTTAACCAAGCCATGGTTGAGCGTGTGGGAGCGAACTCCTTCATTGCTAAATTCAACCCTGATGAGCTTGGTGCAGCCGTTAAAGCTGCTTTAACTAACTAAAAGAGACATTAATGACTGCTATAACAATAAGTGATCAAGAGTATCGCGATTTCAGCCGTTTCTTAGAATCTCAATGTGGCATTGTATTAGGTGACAGCAAACAGTACTTAGTGCGCAGCCGCCTAAGCCCATTAGTGGCAAAGTTTAACCTAGCTTCGCTGTCTGATTTATTGAGAGATGTAGTGACGGGCCGAAACCGTGAGTTGAGAGTGGCAGCAGTGGATGCTATGACGACGAACGAGACACTTTGGTTCCGAGATACTTATCCGTTTGCTGTGCTTGCGGATAAACTTCTACCGGAAATAGCGGCAAATAAACGTCCTATTAAGATTTGGTCTGCGGCAAGTTCTTCAGGCCAAGAACCATACTCAATGGCAATGACGGTGCTTGAAACTCAAGCTCGTAAGCCAGGTATGTTGCCAAATGTATCGATCACCGCAACGGACATCTCTGCAAGCATGTTAGATATGTGCCGCACTGGCGCTTATGACAATCTTGCTTTAGGTCGTGGTCTTTCTCCAGAGCGTCGCCGTACTTTCTTTGAAGATGCAGGCGATGGCCGCATGAAAGTGAAAGACAACGTTAAGCGAATGGTGAACTTCCGTCCTCAAAACCTGATGGACAGTTACGCACTGCTAGGTAAATTCGACATTATTTTCTGTCGTAATGTACTGATTTATTTCTCTCCAGAGATGAAATCTAAAGTGCTGAACCAAATGGCGAACAGCCTGAACCCGGGTGGTTATTTGCTTCTGGGTGCGTCTGAGTCGTTAACTGGTTTAACCGACCGCTTCGAAATGGTTCGTTGTAACCCAGGTATCATCTACAAATTGAAGTAATTGCCGTCACCTAAATAAGGTATGACGTTACTAAACAATTTCAAAACCCAGCCAAGTGCTGGGTTTTCTTTTTCCTGCATAGCCTATATCTTTAAGTCAGAGTGACATTCCAATTTACTCTATTTTTTGGCTTGTATATTACAAGTTTACCCACGAGTAACCTGTAAAAGCATAAATAGACCACTTTGTTTTAAAAGTTGGTATACATATTGCTTTGGTTATTTCATAACAGTCAGTTCTTGAGTTGAGGTTTAGATGGCTATTTCTTTTGACAATGCTTTGGGTATTCACCAGCACACTGTTGGTGTACGTGAGCGTAACGCTGAGGTGCTTTCCACCAATATCGCGCAAGCGAACACGCCTGGGTATAAAGCAAAGGCATTAGACTTCAAGAAATCACTGCAAGCGGCAAGTTCTGGGGCAAGCATTGGTCTTAGCCGCACAGACGGTCGGCACATTTCTGCCGAAACGACGGTGAATGGAGAAACGAAGTATCGAATTCCTACCCAACCTGATACAGGAGATGGCAACACGGTTGATTTGGATTTGGAAAGAAACCTTTTCATGCAAAACCAAATTAGGCATCAAGCCTCTCTCGACTTCCTAGGAAGTAAGTTCAAGAATTTAACTAAAGCGATTAAAGGGGAATAATTAGATGAGCTTATTTAATGTATTCAATGTGACTGGTTCTGCGATGAGTGCTGAATCTGTTCGTCTAAATACGACCTCAAGCAACCTTGCAAACGCGGACAGTGTGAGTAGTTCTGCTAAAGAAACTTACAAAGCCCGCCACGCAGTGTTCGGCGCTGAGTTAAATCGAGCACGCAACAGTGACCACACTGTGCCTGTGAAAGTATTAGGTATCGTAGAAAGCGATAAGCCGCTGAGCGCGGAGTACAACCCAGACCACCCATTAGCGAACAACGAAGGCTACATCTACAAGTCAAACGTGAACGTTATGGAAGAGATGGCAAACATGATTTCGGCATCACGTGCGTACCAAACGAACGTACAGGTTGCTGACTCGAGTAAACAAATGCTGCTGCGTACGCTGCAGATGGGTCAATAAGGATAAGGAGGTAGCATATGGCTGGAATCAACAACAATGTTGGTCAAAGCGGCTTGTCCTATGTTGACCAGCTGAAGAGTCTTCAAGATGGCGCTAAGAAGCCCGACGAAACAACAGGTAAGCAGGATCTTAAGCAAGAAGATTTCTTATCTTTGTTGACTAAGCAATTAGCACAGCAAGACCCTTTTAAGCCGGTTAGTAATGACCAGATGATTGCGCAAATGGCTTCATTTGCGACCGTGGATGGCATCGGCAAAATGAATTCACAGTTTGAAAGCTTGAACTCATCGATGACCTCTAACCAAGCACTGCAGGCCTCCTCTTTGGTCGGTCGTGATGTATTGGTTCCTGGTGCGGCAGGTGTAAAGCAAGGTGATGGCGGTATGGCGGCAATGGTTAAGCTTCCTCAAGCGATGGACAACGTTATGGTCCGTGTTGAGAACGAAGTTGGCCAGTTAGTTCGCACTTTTGATATCGGATCTAAACCAGCAGGCGATACACGTGTTGAATGGGACGGAAAAGACGAAGACGGTAACCCATTGCCGGCTGGTAAATATAACGTGAAAGCGTCGGGTTTACTGGATGGCGAGAACACAGAGTTCCAAGTTTCCAGCTATGCGAACGTGAACAGTGTGCTTCTTGGTAAGGGTGATGGCAACGTACTACTCAATCTGGCTGGTTTTACATCGCCAGTACGACTTGCTGAAGTACTAGAAGTTGGTAAAGCGTAGCTCTTAGGTGAGTGAACATGCTAGCTAGATAGATTAGGAGAATATTGGAATGTCATATGTAGCTTTAAGCGGTTTATCCGCTGCACAATTAGACCTGAATACAACCAGTAACAACATTGCGAACGCAAACACGTTTGGCTTTAAAGAGTCTCGTGCTGAGTTTGGCGATGTTTACTCAAACTCGTTGTTCACAAACGCAAAAACGACGTCAGGTGGTGGTGCGCAAGCTAGCCAAGTGGCGCAACAGTTCCACGAAGGTTCAAGTATTTATACAAACAACCCAATGGATCTACGCGTAAGTGGTACAGGTTTCTTTGCGGTAGCGAAAGACCGTATGGTGCCGGAGATTAACGAACTAACTCGTAATGGTGCATTTCACCTAAACAAAGACAACTACATGGTTACGGCTAGCGATGAGTTTCTTTTAGGTTACGATGTTGATCCAAACTCGGGTGAAGTTCTTTCTTATGCGCCAAAGCCTCTCGACATTCCGGCTGAATTTGGTAAACCAAAACAGACAGAAAACATTGAAGTAGGGGTTAACCTCCCTGCAAACGGTGACCTTAAAGATCCGGCTGCATTTAACTTCAAAGATGCTGATACCTATAACCGTGCAACGTCTTCGACGGTATACGATTCTATGGGGCAGTCTTACAAGTTAACGACTTACTATCTCAAAGATCAAACGCAACCAAACACTTGGCAGACTTACTACACTGTGTCTGATGAGACTGGCGAGAAGCCAATCAACATCACTGGTGGTGATGCAACGAATGCTCAAGGTCATGTTGGTCACACAATGAAGTTCAACAATGACGGTACGTTAGCAAGCCTAAACAGTGGTCAACCGATTAACTCGGAACCTCTAGGTGCAGGTGCTAATCCTGTCGATCTGAATGGTGCAGATCCAACACAAGTGCTTAAATTCGGTCTAGATTCTTCAACCCAGTTTGCGGCTCCGTTTGAATTAACTAAGTTTGATGAAGATGGTGCTACAACAGGTTTCTTAACCAAAATCGATTTCGATGAGTACGGCAGTGTTCTAGGTACTTACTCAAATGGTGAAAACGTGATGCTTGGTCGTGTAGGCCTAGTTCGCGTACCAAACGAGCAAGGTCTCGATAAGAAAGGCGGTACTCAGTGGGATTCTACTAGCGACTCGGGTGACAAAATCTGGGGTGAATCTAACAAAGGTTCATTTGGTAGTATCAATAATGGCTCCCTGGAGCAGTCGAACATCGATATGACTCAAGAATTGGTTGATTTGATTTCTGCGCAACGTAACTTCCAAGCGAACTCTCGTTCTCTAGAAGTACACAACCAACTACAACAGAATATTCTTCAGATTCGTTAATCGTTTCAAACGTTTGAATCATCTGCGAATACCCAATTCAATATTATTGAATTGGGTATTGTCGTTTGCTTTTTTATTTGCCGCCCTTATTGCCGCCCGCTAATGCCACTGGCAACAATTCTTCCTCAATGATCCTTTTGTGATCACCTTTCTTGTTTGTTTTCTATTTAAATTGTTGATAAATAACAGTTATAAAAGTTGGCACAGTGTTTGCTTTATTAGCCCGGGAAGATGATTTTTGGAGCAAAATTATGGATCGCGCACTGTTTCTTGCCATGAGTGGCGCTAAGCAAAATATGCAAGCTTTGCAGCTACGTGCAAACAACCTTGCTAACGTAAGTACAACGGGTTTCCGTGCTGATTTAGCACAAGCGCGTTCAATGCAAGCGTATGGCGAAGGTATGCCTACTCGTGTTTTCAGCATGACAGAGCGTCCGGGACATAATTTTGCACAAGGTAGTGTGGTTACCACTGGTCGTGATCTTGACGTTACTATTCAAGGTGATGGTTGGATTTCGGTAATGGATAATACTGGACGTGAAGGTTTAACGCGTAACGGTAACCTAAAGGTTGACCAAAACGGTTTGTTGACCAATGCAAGTGGTTATTTGGTATTGGGCGAAAACAATGCGCCAATCACATTACCTATCCCAATCAGTAAAGTCGAAATTGGTACAGACGGTACGATCTCAGTCATTCCTCAAGGCGCTCCAGCTGAGGAACTAGAGGTCGTTGATCGCATTAAACTTGTACGTCCAGACAATCAAAGTTTGTTTAAAGATACGAATGGTCTATTCCGTTCGAAAAACCCAGATCAGGCATACGAAGCAGATGCAGCGGTGACGTTGCTAAAAGGTGCTATCGAAGGCAGTAACGTAAATGCCGTAGGTGAAATGACCAGCCTAATTGACTTACAACGTCAGTTTGAAATGCAGGTCAAGATGATGAGCACAGCAGAGGAAATGGACAAGTCGTCTGATTCACTGCTTCGTATGAGCTAATAGAATTTAAAGGAAACTGCTATGCATCCAGCATTATGGGTAAGTAAAACAGGTTTAGACGCCCAACAAACCAATATTTCAACGATTTCAAACAACCTTGCCAACGCCTCGACCATTGGTTTTAAAAAGAGCCGTGCGGTATTTGAAGATCTGTTCTACCAGAATATCAACCAGCCTGGCGGTCAGTCGTCTCAGAACACTGAGTTACCAAGTGGTTTGATGCTAGGTGCGGGTTCTAAAGTGGTTGCGACTCAAAAGGTTCACACACACGGTAACGCGCAGACTACGTCTAACAGCCTCGACATGATGATTGAAGGCGACGGTTTCTTCCAAGTTGAAATGCCAGACGGAGAAACAGGTTACAGCCGCAATGGTCAGTTCACATTGAATGGTGACGGCGCAATCGTGACATCGGGTCAAGGTTACCCGTTACAACCAGAAATCGTTATACCTGAAGATGCCATCTCAGTGACAGTAGGTAACGACGGTGAAGTATCGGTTCGCCTACGTGGTGAGCAAAACAACGTTGTTGTAGGCCAAATCACCATTACTGATTTTGTAAACCCAGGTGGTTTAGAACCAGTAGGTCAAAACCTTTACTTGCCGACAGGGGCGAGTGGTGATCCACAAGAAGGTGTACCTGGCTTCGATGGCCTAGGTAATATCCGCCAGTCGATGCTAGAAACATCGAACGTAAACGTAACTGAAGAGCTTGTGAATATGATCGAAGCTCAACGTGTTTATGAAATGAACTCGAAAGTTATCTCGTCGGTAGACAAGATGATGAGCTTTGTTAACCAACAGCTGTAATCGGTTAATTCACCGCTTACTTGTTTCGTATTAATTGACGTGTTTGTCACGGCTTACTATTTGCCACGACTTGCTGAGAGTATATCGCCATGAAACGTATTTTTTGTTTAGCCCTGTTTTTATCTATGAGCGGTTGTTCTGTATTGGATCCAATTGAGACGCCAGCAGAAGAGAACGCGACCACAGTGGTTGATGCGGTAGAAGGTGATAAATCTGCTCAAGAAAGTTCAGGCATTGTTGATACGCTTCGCGGTCGAACGGATCCTGTTGCAGGTGATCCTGCATGGGCGCCAATCAATCCAAAACAGAAGCCAGAGCATTATGCAGCGGCAACTGGCTCACTATTCAACGTAAACCATATTGGCAGTATGTACGATGATTCAAAGCCTCGCGGTATTGGTGACATCATTACTGTGGCATTGGATGAAAATACTCGTGCGACGAAAAAAGCCAATGCAGATATGTCTAAGTCGAATGACTCATCAATGGAGCCTTTGGCTGTTGGTGGTCAAGAGTTAACAATAGACAAGTACAACTTCTCGTACGACCTAAGTAACACCAATACTTTCGCAGGTGATGCATCCGCTAATCAGAGCAACAGCATCAGTGGTTACATTACTGTGGAAGTGATTGAAGTACTCGCTAACGGCAACCTAGTGGTGCGTGGTGAAAAATGGATGACATTGAACACCGGTGATGAGTACATCCGCCTAAGTGGCACTATCCGTCCGGACGATATTGATTTCGATAATACCATCGCTTCAAACCGTGTTTCTAATGCACGAATCCAGTATTCAGGTACTGGAGTGCAACAAGATATGCAAGAGCCTGGATTCTTGGCACGATTCTTTAATGTATCTCTGTAGAGCTTGAGAGGGCGTCGACATACTGACATACCGCGTTACGCAACAACATCTCGCTAAGTCATTATTAATTAAAGCAATACAGACAGGTTACTCAATGAAAAAACTGACACTCGTACTATTCGGCATGCTATTTCTTGCCACCAGTGCCCATGCTGCGCGTATTAAAGACGTGGCAAAAGTGGCGGGTGTTCGTAGTAACCAACTTGTCGGTTATGGTTTGGTCACGGGTTTACCGGGTACCGGTGAGACAACTCCCTTTACCGATCAAACATTTAACGCGATGCTGCAAAATTTTGGCATTCAATTGCCGCCTGGCACTAAGCCAAAAACCAAAAATGTAGCGGCAGTAATTGTTACCGCTGAACTGCCGGCTTTCTCTAAGCAAGGTCAGGAAGTTGACGTAACAGTATCTTCAATTGGCTCAGCAAAAAGTCTGCGTGGTGGTACCTTGCTACAAACCTTCCTAAAAGGTCTGGATGGTCAGGTTTACGCCGTGGCGCAAGGTAACTTAGTGGTCAGTGGCTTTAGTGCTCAGGGTAACGATGGTTCTAAGATTGTCGGCAATAACCCTAACGTCGGTATCATCTCTAGTGGTGCAACGGTAGAGCAAGAGATCCCAACGCCATTCGGCCGTGGTGACTACATCACATTCAACCTAATCCAATCCGATTTCACAACAGCGCAGCGCATGGCTGATGCGGTTAATAATTTCTTAGGTCCGCAAATGGCGTCTGCGGTTGATGCGACGTCTGTAAAAGTGCGTGCACCTCGAGAAATCAGCCAACGTGTGGCTTTCTTATCGGCGATCGAAAACATTGAATTTGATCCAGCTGAAGGCTCTGCGAAAATCATCGTTAACTCTCGTACTGGTACCATTGTGGTTGGTAAGCACGTGCGCCTAAAAGCGGCTGCAGTAACACACGGTGGTATGACAGTCGCGATTAAAGAAAACTTAAATGTAAGTCAGCCGAATGCATTCTCTGGCGGTCAAACGGTAGTGGTTCCAGACTCTGATATCGAAGTCACTGAAGCCGATGGCAAGATGTTCAAGTTCGAACCTGGTCTAACATTGGACGATTTGGTTAGAGCGGTTAACGAAGTCGGCGCAGCACCTTCTGATTTAATGGCGATCCTTCAAGCACTGAAACAAGCGGGTGCGATTGAAGGTCAGCTGATCATTATCTAAGGAATAGAGCATGATTAAGAATAACAACGACATCGGCTTTATTCATGACATCGGTAGCCTAGACCGTCTTCGTCAACAAGCAGTAAACGGTGAAGAGGGCAGTGAGAAAGAAGCATTGACCGCAGCGGCAAAACAGTTTGAAGCGATTTTCACCTCAATGTTGTTTAAGTCGATGCGTGATGCGAACTCTAGCTTTAAATCGGATATGTTGAACAGCCAGAACGAAAAGTTCTACCGCCAAATGCAAGATGACCAAATGGCGAGTGAGCTCAGTGCGAATGGTTCGCTAGGCCTTGCGGATATGATTGTGGCACAGTTAAGTGCCGGCCAATCTAACGACGTGACAGAAGGTAAGGTTCGTAGCGAAGGCTTTGATACATCATTGCAAAGACCTCAATTCTCAGGTCATTCAGAAGAGAGAGCACTAGAAGTTCAAGCTGCATCGGCGATTAAACAGCCGGTCTCTTTCGACTCACCTGAATCGTTTGTGACTTCAATGAAGCCTTACGCAGAAAAAGCGGCAAGCGCGCTTGGTGTGGATTCATCTCTATTATTGGCTCAAGCGGCACTGGAAACAGGCTGGGGCTCTAAGATGGTCAAGAACTCTCTAGGCAACAGTAATAACCTGTTCAACATCAAAGCAGACAGAAGCTGGAAAGGCGATAAAGTGGCAACTCAAACACTCGAGTTCCATGGTAAAACTGCCGTTAAAGAATCGGCCTCTTTCCGTTCTTACTCTAGTTTTGAAGACAGCTTCAACGATTATGTGAAGTTCTTGAATGAAAACCCAAGGTACGAAACGGCGCTGCAGCACCAAGGTAATTCAGAGAATTTCATCAAAGGTATTCATCAAGCAGGCTACGCAACCGACCCTAACTACGCGGATAAGGTATTGCGAGTTAAAGCTAAGATTGATGAAATGAACTAGGTCATATCGATTGAACATCTAGAGCTTGCCAGTAGCAGGCTCTTTTCTTATATGCCGCATGAGATTTAACATCACCACATATAATTATCTCTATATACTTCAATGAATTAGCGCCTTTTGATTCTCTTCATTATCTGTTGGCATATATATTGCTTTTTAAACTGGTAGTTAATCAGTTTATCCTGATTTTGTTAAGTTTTTTGGGGGCATTATGGCGTCGGATCTTCTGAATGTAGGGGCACAAAGTGTTCTTACTGCTCAGAGACAGTTAAACACCACAGGTCATAACATTTCTAACGCCAATACAGAGGGCTATAGCCGCCAATCTGTAATTCAAGGTGTTAATGACCCGCGCCAGTACGGTGGTCAAACCTACGGCATGGGTGTGCATGTGGAAAATGTTCGCCGCTCTTGGGATCAATTTGCCGTCAATGAACTTAACCTATCGACAACTAATGCCGCCAACAAAGGCGATACTCAAGGCAACTTGGATATGCTGTCGAATATGTTGTCTTCCGTGGCTTCGAAGAAGATTCCAGAAAACTTAAATGAATGGTTTGACTCGGTTAAAACCTTAGCCGATACACCGAATGACGTTGGTGCACGAGAGGTCGTACTAGAAAAAGCCGAGCTACTCAGTAAAACGCTGAATGAATTTCATGAGACGGTTCGACAACAGTCTGATTCTACGAATAAAAAATTAGATATGGGTATCGAACGAGTCAACCAACTCGCGATCGAGATTCGTGATGTTCAACGCCTGATGATGCGAACCCCTGGGCCGCACAATGACTTGCGAGATAAGCACGAAAAGCTAATCAATGAGCTTTCTGGTTATACCAAAGTAACAGTGACGCCGCGCTCAAATGCCGAAGGCTTCAATGTCCATATCGGTAACGGTCACACCTTAGTATCAGGTAGTGAGGCAAGCCAGTTAAAAATGGTGGATGGTTTACCTGACGCACACCAGCGTAGATTAGCGATTGTTGAAGGTAAGTCTTTAAAGCCGATCACTAGTAGTGATATTGATGGAAAAATTGGTGCCATGTTAGATATGCGAGATGAACATATCCCAGCGATCATGGATGAGCTTGGTCGCTTGGCAACAGCTTTTTCATATAAGGTTAACTCCTTTCAACAACAAGGTTTAGATCTTAATGGTAACGTGGGTAAGAATTTATTTACTGATGTGAACTCTGAGCTGGTGGCAAAATCTCGTGTGACGACAAGCGGGCAATCCAAAGCGGATGTTGCTGTGTTTATTGATGATACTTCTGACTTAGAAGGTGGGGAGTACGGTCTTAAATACGATGGTAGTGATTACGTGGTGACCAAGCCAAGTGGCGAAACGGTCAAAGTGAGTACAGATTCAAGCGGCAACGCATTTTACCTTGATGGTATGCGCGTTGAAATTCGTAATCCCCCCGAACTTGGTGAAAAGCTGTTACTGCGTCCAACGCGTAATTTTGCTGCGCAGGTCCATGTGACAACCACAGATCCAAAAGATATTGCTGCACAAAGCTATGAAGCGTCCACGACGTTTGCCAAGGGCACAGCTGGGTTTAAAATCCTTGAGGCGGGTCAGCTACGTGAATTTGAAGTGATTGTGTCCCCAAAAGGTGAGCAATTTGCAGTGACGGATCCCAAGGGCAACATCTTAATGCAGCCTCAGCCATACCCACCACAAGGGCCTGTGACGATTAACGGTACGACCTTTGAGCTAACAGCGGGAGCTGTGCCGAACGATAAGTTTACGGCAAACCTTGTACCATCAGAGGGTGACAATGGCAACTTACGTAATTTTCAAGATCTTCAAACCGAAAAAGTTTTGAACGATGGTGAGTCTACGATTTTAGACCTTTACCACAACCTGAATACTAATACGGGTCTGAAGTCTTCAACGGCTAATCGTTTAAGTGAAATTGCGACGTTGGAAAAGCAGTCTGCCCAAGAGCGTATTGCTTCAATCTCGGGGGTCAACCTCGATGAAGAAGCGGCAAACATGATGAAGTTTCAACAAGCTTATATGGCTTCTTCACGCATCATGCAAGCTGCTAACGACACGTTTAATACTATTTTGGCTCTGAGGTAGAATTGTAAATGTTGAATCGTATTTCCAGCTTCCATAATTATCAGGCAGTACAAAATGACTTGCGCCGCCAAGAGAATAAGGTGCATCACAACCAAGCGCAGCTCGCCTCCGGTAAAAAGTTACAGTCGCCAAGTGATGACCCGTTAGCGACGCATTATTTACAAAATATCGGCCAGCAATCAGAGCAGCTAGAGCAATACGTTGATGCTATTACCCTAGTCAGGAACCGTCTTGAGCACCATGAGGTACTAATCGCCAACTCGGAAGGTTTTGCTGATGAGGCAAAGCGAACCGTAATGGAAATGATCAACGGTGCACTTTCTCCTGAAGACCGTTTAGCGAAGAAGCGTGAAATCCAAGAGTTAGCGAATAACTTCTTGTACTTAGCAAACTCTCAAGACGAGTCTGGCAACTATACATTTGCCGGTACCAAGCCGAAAAGCCAACCTTTCTTTCGTGATAACGAAGGAACGGTGACGTATCAAGGCGATGACTATCAGCGCAAGATGCGTGTTGCAAGCAGTTTTGAAATGGCGATGAATGATCCGGGTAGTAAGTTATTTATGGAAATAGATAACCCATTCGGTGATTACCAGCCTCAATACGAGCTTGAACCCGCATCTGAGTTACTGCTTGGCCGCGCAACCAACAGCGCTGAAGATGGTTCTACTTATAAAGTAACCTTTGTTGATATGCAGACTGGTAAGTTTGCGTACCAACTTGAAAAAGATGGCGCAGTGGTTGCTGCTGAAGATTTTGACCCTGCGACTGGTATTGTCTACGAAGGGTTAAACATTCAGTTTAAAGGACAAGTTACCAAGGGTGATTCGATCACCTTAGAGCCGAGAGAGACATTCTCGATCTTTGATACGTTCAAAGAAGCGGCAGAGCAGGTAGAAAACCCAGTGTCCGATGCATCGGCAACGGCAAAACTGCACCAAATGACGGAAGAGTTCCATGCTGCGTTTATTCACTTAACGAAAGCAAGAACAGACGTCGGTGCCCGTTTGAGTACATTGGATATTCAAGAGCAACAACATGAAGACTTTAAGTTGTCTTTAGCGAAAGCGAAAAGCAACTTTGAAGATTTGGATTACTCGAAAGCTATCATTGAATTCAATGAAAACTCTCGAGCACTGCAAGCTTCACAGCAAGCGTTTGGTAAGACAAAAGACCTAACCTTGTTTAATTATATTTAATGATTAATCGGTATTTAGTGGTGAACGACTAAATACTACGGAGTCGATTCTTTGCCTTATGTGCTATGCCATACGTGCGAATGACTTCAAAATTGCCGCTTTTTCGTACGAAGCATAATGTTTCTTGATATAGCGGCAAAAAACGGCAACAAGAGGATGAGGGCAGTTTCATCTTCTAAAAGTAAACAATCATAATCGCGTTTAATTTTCTGTAAGCTTCTGATTATTGGTAAATAAAAAAATTATTTACTCAAAATTAAACTTGGCATACAACTTGTATCTGTGTTGGTTATAAATGATTAATACAGATCTTAAACCTTGTATAAGGTTTATTGAGTAACATACGGTCAGTGCTTATCCATATGAGAGTAAAGCTGGCCGCTTCGCAGAGAGCTTGCGAACTCATAAGGAGAGCAAAATGGCAGTTAATGTAAGTACTAACGTTTCCGCAATGACAGCGCAGCGTTACCTGAATAAAGCGTCTAATGACTTAGCGACTTCTATGGAGCGTCTGTCATCTGGTCACAAGATCAACAGCGCGAAAGATGATGCGGCAGGTTTGCAAATCTCGAACCGTCTAACGGCTCAGTCTCGTGGTCTTGATGTGGCAATGCGTAATGCCAACGACGGTATTTCGATTGCTCAAACAGCAGAAGGTGCGATGAACGAATCGACTAACGTACTACAACGTATGCGTGATCTAGCGATTCAATCATCAAACGGCACTAACTCGCCGGCAGAGCGTACAGCACTGAATGAAGAGTCAATGGCACTTCAAGATGAGCTTAACCGTATCGCGGAAACCACATCGTTTGGTGGTCGTCGTCTACTGAACGGTTCATTCGGTGAAGCTTCATTCCAGATCGGTTCTAACTCTGGTGAAGCAATGATCATGGCTCTGACAAGTATCCGTGCAGATGACTACCGTATGGGTGGTACTACTTTCGATTCAGAAAACGCGAAAGATAAGAACTGGGAAGTGCCGCCAACGGCGAGCGACCTTAAGTTTGAATTCAAAACTAAAGCGGGTGAAGACATCGTTCTAGATATCAAAACTAAAGCTGGAGACGATATTGAAGAGTTAGCGACTTACATTAATGGTCAATCTGACTTACTAAATGCATCGGTTACTGATGACGGTCGTTTACAGTTATTCGTAGCAGAACCAGACCTAGATGGTGCGATGTCTATCTCTGGTGGCTTGGCATCTGAGCTTGGAATTAAGAGCGAAGGCCGTGCAACATCAGTTCAAGATATCAGTCTAACAAGTGTTGCTGGTTCACAGAACGCTATCAGCGTTATTGATTCTGCATTGAAGTACGTAGATTCACAGCGTGCTGATTTGGGTGCGAAACAGAACCGTCTAAGCCACAGTATTAATAACTTGGCAAACGTTCAAGAGAACGTAGACGCTTCAAACAGCCGAATCAAAGATACGGACTTTGCTAAAGAGACGACGCAAATGACCAAATCACAAATTCTGCAACAAGCAGGTACTTCAATACTTGCTCAAGCAAAACAATTGCCTAACTCTGCAATGTCACTATTGCAATAGTTATTGGTTGAACTTGCTGCTCGTGTTCAGACGTGAGCCATGCAGCAAGGGAAACTGGCAAGCATACTTACTAGTGAGTGTTTAGCTCTCTCATCTCTCACCTGCTATCCATTTTTACGGTAAGAATGCAACGGCGAGTCGGAAATGTGTTCATTTCTCGATGATCTCCACACAGGCTCTGACGCGCCAACTAGCCCCGGTTCTCTCAAAGGAAAAGGGGCTTTTTCCTTTCTGCAGATTGTGTTTTATTTTCCCTTCTAACGATCTTTATTCGTTTTCTCGCTCTGCTAGTTTCAATTTTCTCTGAGGACTTTGTGAAAAACAGCCCACCTTTTTGCCTACAGCCATGAATTTTGCTGATTGATCATTTCTGTACATAGGCTAACTAAAAAGCTAGTTTGAACGTTTTTTAAACAACCTACATGCTCTCAATAACAAAAATCTGTAGTTATTTTAGAAAGTTTAATATTTTAAGTTATTGAAAGTTTTATGGTTAATAATTTTTTGTAGTTTTTTTAAAAGTTTTTCTAAAGCTTCTGATTTTCGAGCCGTTATTAAAAGTAACTTTGAGAGAACTACTTGGTTTTCCGAGACGTCGGAAACCGCAATACCGGAAAATCAATTGGAGAAATCACCATGGCAGTGAATGTAAATACCAACGTTTCAGCGATGACTGCGCAACGTTACCTAAACAACGCAAACAGCGCACAACAAACATCAATGGAGC
>NZ_LWEH01000243.1 GCF_001635455.1 Vibrio sp. HI00D65 | reverse complement strand
CTTTCGAAGCTCGCGGCGAAACATACAAAATGGAAATCCTAGACGAGAACGTTTCTAAAGACGACCGTCCAGGCCTATACCACCATGAAGAATACATCGATATGTGTCGTGGTCCACACGTACCACATATGGGTTTCTGTCAGCACTTCACACTACTAAACGTAGCTGGTGCTTACTGGCGTGGTAACAGTGACAACAAGATGCTTCAACGTA
>NZ_LWEH01000242.1 GCF_001635455.1 Vibrio sp. HI00D65 | reverse complement strand
CAGTCAACAACAGACATTGGATCGTTTGTTGTTTTTTCTGAAGTCATTAGCTGTTGGCGAAGTGCAGCAGCACGGCGAGGTACACGTAGTGGGCCAGGCAGGATACCTTCAGTATTCATACCGCGATCCATACACTCACGCATTGTTTTCCAAATGTTTGCGAAGTAAGTACGAGACTCTTCGTCAGAGTGGAAAGCTGCTTGGTTTTTCATAACCAGTGTGCTGATAGAAAGG
>NZ_LWEH01000241.1 GCF_001635455.1 Vibrio sp. HI00D65 | reverse complement strand
GGTCATGGCTGATGAATAGGAAGCCAATATTGTGCTTTGTTTGGATGTCTTTGAGCAGGTCAATCACGGTTAGCTGTACTGAGCGATCGAGTGCTGAAGTCGGTTCATCCAACAAAATGAAAGATGGCTCAAGAATCAGTGCACGAGCAATCGCAATACGTTGTCTTTGTCCGCCAGAAAACTCATGCGGGTAGCGGTTAATTGAGCTTGGCTCCAAACG
>NZ_LWEH01000240.1 GCF_001635455.1 Vibrio sp. HI00D65 | reverse complement strand
GTTGATAAAAGAATCAGAGTTGACTTCCCGCATAAATTTGGTAAAACTGAAGAAAAGCAACCGACCGCCCCTGTTCAGACAGTGGCTTCAGCTACAAGAAGCGTAAAGCCTGGTCGCAAAACTGTGAAACTCACATCCTCACANGTCGCAATAGCGAAAAAATTAGGNGTGCCACTCGAAGAGTACGCAAAACAATTAAAAAACACGGAAGGAGCGTAACATGGAAAAAGAAAACAAAACTTCTCGTGCGAACCAGACACGGTCAAAATCNGAGAGACCTAAAGTGTGGGTTCCACCATCTTCTCTAGATGCACCCCCTGCACCTGATGGATTCAGGTATAGATGGATAAGAGCAGAGAGCGTTGGCTTTCAAGACACTAAAAACATAACTGGACGTTTAAGAGAAGGTTATGAATTAGTTAGAGCTGAAGAAGTCGAAAATGCATCTGATTATCCTGTTCTCGAAGACGGGAAATACAAGGGAGTGATTGGGGTCGGTGGCCTTCTTCTTGCGAAGGTACCAATCGAGATCGCGCAGCAAAGACAAGATTAC
>NZ_LWEH01000239.1 GCF_001635455.1 Vibrio sp. HI00D65 | reverse complement strand
TACATTTTGGTGCAGGTAATATCGGTCGTGGTTTCATTGGTAAACTTCTTTCTGACGCTGGTATGAAGGTTACTTTTGCTGACGTAAATGAAACGGTTGTTAATGCGTTAATTGAACGCCAAGAATACCCAGTGAAGATTGTGGGTGAAGCGTGCGTTGTTGAAACCGTTAAGAACGTGACAGCAGTAAACTCAGCAACAAGCGCTGTGGTAGATTGCAT
>NZ_LWEH01000238.1 GCF_001635455.1 Vibrio sp. HI00D65 | reverse complement strand
TCGTGATACTTGCTATGTCAGCACCATTGGTTTATCGCAGATTGCCGCAGCGCAGTTCCTTCATGTGTACAAGCCTCGACATTGGATCAACTGTGGTCAGGCTGGTCCGCTTGGTTGGACAACACCTGCTGCATTGGGTGTTCGAGCTGCGGATCCGGATTGCGATATCGTCGCTATATCCGGCGACTACGACTTCCAATTTATGATTGAGGAGCTGGCAGTAGGTGCTCAATTCAAGCTGCCATATATTCATGTACTGGTGAACAACTCCTACCTAGGCTTGATTCGCCAAGCGCAGCGTCAGTTTGATATCGATTACTGTGTGCAACTGGCATTTGATAATCAGAATGCGCCAGAGCTTGAAGGCTACGGTGTTGACCATGTGGCAGTT
>NZ_LWEH01000237.1 GCF_001635455.1 Vibrio sp. HI00D65 | reverse complement strand
AACCACTTCACGGTTAGTGTCAATCAACTGAACAAGTTCGATGAAGTACAAGCTGTGAATGATTATCTGAGTGATGCTGGCTTTACGATTAATGCATCTGGTGGTGAAGTGAAAGGCTCTCCAGAGGTGCTGTTAGAGCAATCATCAACCATGGCAGATAAAGTGCCAGTGGCATTCGTTGAAGGCAATGAGATGATTCCTGGTGGCTTCTATGAGTT
>NZ_LWEH01000236.1 GCF_001635455.1 Vibrio sp. HI00D65 | reverse complement strand
GCTTGTGGCACTTGTTGGCCTTCAGAACATAGGTCAACCGCTACCGATGTATCTAGGTAAGAAACTTTTGCTTGGTAACACGCTTCCATGATCGCCATGTTTACCCAAGGAGGACCAGCGTTGATGACTAGATCTGGTTTCACTTCGTTAATCAGAGCAACAAGTGCATCAGCATCGTCAGCGTTTACTGCGCGAGCTTCTAGTTTCTTAGTTGAATCTT
>NZ_LWEH01000235.1 GCF_001635455.1 Vibrio sp. HI00D65 | reverse complement strand
AACGTGTATATATCGGCCGTTTTTCGTTCAAATATCACACTTTCCCAATTACAAATTTGCAACATCCACAACATAATGTTCATATTCAACCGTCTGCATAACCTTGTAAATTGTTGTATGCCATCGCGTTTAATGGCGTGTTACTTGCTTGCTCAATGTCAAAATTAGAGGGCTTAATTGTCTGAAAATTGGTTTGGGGAATACTCAGAGACTTGAGGGCAGGAAGCCTAACGAGTGGTGCCGGATCAATTGGACCATTACCGTTTGAACCTCCGCTGCTTGAGCCGCCGCCACACCCGGTAAGGGCCATAGAGAGTATTGCTGCGATTGAAATAGTGTGTTTTTTTATATTTTTTGTGCTCATGACCGGACTTCTTCTCTTAATCGTGGTGTTGATATTTCTTCCTAACTTAATTGTCACTTTTTTTTGTCTGAAACCAACATTGGAATCAGGTGTGTTGTTGCGATCGGTTAGTGATCCTGAGTGGAATTACTTTGTATTCAAATATTGGAACGAATACGAGTAAGTTAGGACGTTTTGTTTAAATACCTTTGTCGGCTTGTTAAAGAGTAGCTCATTATAGTTCTTTCTAATTTGCTGCAAGCTGTGCAAAATAAAGTTTTAAAAATGATAGGCTGAATGATTACTTGTGAGTAGACGGTTGCATATTATGATGTGTGATTTCATTATAAATGAATTATTCTGAGGTATTTAGTCAGTCATTTTTGGCTTATTTTTTACGCAGCATTTTTACGTTTTTTTTAATAAGCTATGAAATTTTGTAGGCATTTTCGAGTCAATGTATATGAGATTGGGAGAGTGAGCAGTAGTTTAGCGCTATAAATGCTCTGATACATATTTAAAGGATGACAAGTAAATAGCCAGTGAGCTTATTATTGGTTGGGTATACAGCGAATAGGTTGAAACATTGTTATCTAAGTAAAACAGCTAGGAATGTCATAATTATAATTTGCTGATTTGTTTTTATTTTTTCGCAAGTTGTATGTGTTAGTGCAATACACTTAATTAGTTAAGTGAGTCCTTAAATACTAAAGAATATTTCCATTGCCTAATGGATCTAGTGAAGCCGCTGCGTAAGTTGTGGTGCTGAGTAGTAAAAATAATATGGTCCATTTTAACATGATAAGTCCTCACTTTTAGTCAAATTAATAGGATATTAGATAGCCTAAAGGTGTGTAAAGCATTAATAGATAAGAGTTTTTATTGATAGTTTCGTAGATTTAGTTCGGGGTGAGCACTTGAGAAAACATAATAACTACCTGAGGCTTTAATAAAAAAAGGCCACCCCGAAGGGTGGCAAATACAAACGAGAAGAATCATTACAAATGAAAAGCCCTTATTTCATAGTAAAGATATTCTACAAGGTTATGCAGACGGTTGAATATGAACATTATGTTGTGGATGTTGCAAATTTGTAATTGGGAAAGTGTGATATTTGAACGAAAAACGGCCGATATATACACGTTTTGTTTGATCTAGCGCTGATATTTTCCGCATCCAGAGTTTTAATGAACAGGCAAACTAATCGAAGCAGTGCTCAAGAGTAGGGAATGCACCATTTCTTACTTCTTGTTCATATTCACTAAATGATGTTTTGATCAGCTGGCTTAGGTCGATGTATTTTTTGACAAACTTAGGTGTATATTCAGTGAACAAACCAAGCATGTCTTCGGTCACTAGCACCTGACCATCACATTCGGGTGAAGCTCCGATACCAATAGTCGGTATCGATACAGATCGGGTGATTTCTCGAGCTGTAAGCTCATCGACGCCTTCAACAAGTAATGAAAATGCTCCAACTTTTTCGAATTTTCGTGCTGTTTCGATGAGGTAGTCCTTTTGGTGTTGTGTTTTTCCTTGAACCTTAAAACCACCTAATACGTTGGCGTATTGAGGGCATAGGCCAATATGAGGCATTACCGGTATACCTCTTTGAATTAGAAACTCCACTGTTTCGAGCATTTCGGGGCCACCTTCGATTTTGATACCTTGGGCACCTGTCTGAGCCATAACTTTGGCTGCATTTTTATAAGCTAATTGTTTCGATTCCTGGTAGCTTCCAAAGGGCATATCTACTATTACGCAAGATGTTTCGGCACCACGGACTACGGCTGAACCGTGGGAAATCATCATTTCTACGGTAACTCGCAATGTAGAGTCAAAGCCAAAAGCCACCATGCCTAGCGAGTCACCAACAATAATAAGATCGACATAAGGATCCATTAGTTGCGTTATGTTTTTTGTATAGGCAGTGAGTGACACTATTCGCCCTTTTCCTTTCATGCTTTTTATCTTAGCGGTTGTGATTTTTGTTTTTGAGGTATGTGTACTCACAATATTTTCCTTTAAACGGTTTTTCGTTTGAGTGACAAAGAGTCCGGAACCACTCTGATTTAGGTGTTTTCCCAAATAAGATAGGAGTCAATGTGATTAGGTTGATTGTTTATCTTATTGTTTTATATGGTAATGTAATGCAAGTTCGGTTCCGGTAGCGCCTAGATTAGTTGAGCAACTAATGGAGGCGGTATCGAATATATGTCAATCAATAGAGAATATTTATCAACAATGATTTCAACCTATCCACCTTCGAAAGAGTCATTTGAAAACTTATGCAGCGAATGCAAAGTGGTCGCTCGTTCAATTCCCAAAGGGGTAAATGTTCAGGCACACAGCCATGCATGGGTTCAGTTGCTTTATGCGAAAGAAGGTGCGTTGTTTTTGTATTTAGACAGATCCAAGGAGAGGATGCTTGTGTCTCCTCAGCAGGGAGTATTGATTCCGGCTGGCGTTAGACATTCGGTAGGAACGTTGAGCAACGTAGAACTTGTTAGCCTTTACATGCCTTCAGAGATCTTTGATTTTTGCTCAGTCAAAGCTCAGCTTGTGGAGATCAATTCTTTCTTAAAATCGCTGTTAATTGAGATGGAAAGAACTCCAACAAGTAATGATGAGGGTGGCCAAAAGTTACTCGTTGATTTGGTCTTTCACCGTCTGAAAAGCGCTAGACGGCTGTTTACTAGCGCTCCTATGCCTCATGATAGACGTGTGCTTCAGTGCATATCTTCGGTAGGAATTAAGTCAATATGCAGTATGGACAAGCGAGAGTTTGCATTGCTTTCAAACGTTTCAGAAAGCACATTGTCAAGAATTATACGTATTGACACTAACTTAAGTTATAGACAATGGAAAACTCAGCTCGTTGTCCATGTCGCCATTGATGAAATGCTAAAGGGTAAAAGTGTTAGCGGGATTTCCTCTGAGCTAGGTTATGACTCCCCATCATCATTTATTCACATGTTTAAGATGATGACAGGAAGAAGCCCGGCGAGATTTATTGAGTTACTTAGTAGAGGTTGATGCATATTTTAGAAGCTGAAAGCAGTAGACAAGTGCTCTTAGCTTGCTTTGTTTACCTAACCTCAACGTCTTATTTGGTTTTTCAAAAACTCTTCAAGTGGAATCGGTTTAGCGAACAAGAAGCCCTGCAAATAATTGACCCCTCGCACTTTTAAATAATCAGCTTGATGCTCTGTTTCGACGCCTTCAGCGATGACATCTAGAGATAAATCGTGCGATAAGGTGATCATGTGTTGAAGTAGGTGGCCTGTGATTGTGTCAACGCCAATGTCTCGGACAAAGGTTTGGTCAATCTTTAAATAGTCAAGGTCTACTTTTTGTAAATTAACCAATGAGGAGTGACCTGTACCAAAATCATCTATTGCTATCTTGCATCCGAGCGCTTTGATCTTTCTGAAAATATCATCGGTTAAATCACAGTAGTTTAGCGCTTCTCTTTCTGTGAGTTCTAGAACTAGAGTAACGTCGTCACTGTCAATAATATCGATAAATTCCTGACACGCCTCCAGTAATTTGCCTTTTGAACAGTGCTGGGGTGAGATGTTTATACCCACATGGAAATCATTAGGTAGCTTGTCTATGAAAGGCTTAATTTGCATAGCAGTGAGCCGTATCAATTGGTGTGTCATAGGTACAATAAGACCAGAGATTTCAGCCTTAGGAATGAAAAGATCTGGTCTCACGATACCTTGTAGTGGGTGTTTCCACCTCAAAAGAATCTCTATGCCTTGTACTGCACGAGTTTTACTATTCACAATCGGTTGAGCGTATGGGACAAACTCTTTTCTTTGCACTGCTCGTTCGATTTCTAGGTACAGATTAGAGGGACGTCTTGATAGCCACATAAGATAAAGGGCAAACAGAGTTTGCAGCAGTATAATGGCTACAATGTATTGTTTATCCTCGGTCCAGAATGCCGTTAGCATACTAGGGTAAGTGAAACCTGTATGTGCGCTATAAGGAAACTGTTCTGATGACACTTGATGCCAAGAGATAAGCTTTTCTGCTGGGTTTGTTTTTACGGTCAACTCTTTACTATTAAGCCACTTATCACCTACTGTAATAAATGACCGCAACTTGGTGTGTGACGTGAGCAATTCTCTTAAGTATAGGCTATCAACGCCGCTTAAAGCAGAATTTTCAGCCGAGGTTGACCTCACTACGATAACCGGATTAGTATAGTCGACCTTACTTCCGTTGAGTAAGAGTAACTGCCCTGAACTAAAGGCTATGGGGTCGTAGGTCGAGTGTCCTTCACCCCAGATAGAGGTGCAGAAGATTACATTGTCTTTCGCTAGATTGGCACTCCGAACGTAAGGTGTGGTTGCTACTATGTGTCTGAGAGCTAGGGCCTCATCTTCACAGCCATTAGAGTTTTGTAATAGCTTTAAAGCAGTCCTGTTGGTCTCCTTACCAAACTCAAGAATCTCATCTACCTTTTGAACAATACTCGTTGCTTTCTGGTTTGCTTGCTGATCCAGTGAACGGCCAAAAAAGAGATACAAAATAGTCAGGGCTAAGACACAAGGAACAAAAGAAAGACATACTAGATATGTTGGGCTATTTTTTTTATTTGCAAACATAGAGAACCTAGTTAAGTAATCATTTTGTATTGAACTGGTAGGGTATGGAATTAGATATCAGTGATTTTAGTATTATGTGGAGAACAACATAGTATTGTCAGTATAAGTTAGTTTTTGCCAAAATCATTGATAATTACATCGGTTTTTGTTCGATATTTATCACTATGATAAAGCGATTGTTCAAGTTTAAGCATCAGGTTTGGTTAAATGGTGAGAGGCGTGTGAGCTCTACTGAAGTAGAGAGTTTAGTATCTGACTTTTAAGGATAGGCTATGTTATGGCCTTGTCAATATGGGGCCAATATACATTGATGTTAGTTAGCTTTTGACGCTTTATGTTGTTCAACCATGAAAGTAATCGCATCGTCACTTAAGCACGACTTACTCACGTATTGGCGCTGCTTCCCAATATGAATGATAAAGCCGAGATCGGTCTGTTCAAGCTCGTCGATCTGGCTCCACTTAATTGTGTTGGTGGTCTTATAGTTTTTGTAAATTACGCCATCTAAGTCACCTTTAAACACTACTTTACTACCAGCGCCAGAGCTGATTCTTTGTCGCCACAACCACCAGGTTCGTTTGCAATACACGCTGAACGCTTCAATGACACTCAATACAATGAAGAACCAGCCAACGTAGCCGCTTGGTAATAGTTCAAATTCAAGTAGAACCCAACCAAAAAGAAGGAACAAAAACGCCTTCAAATACGCTTTAGGGAATTGAGTTGGTACGCTCGTTTGATCATAACACTCAGCGAAGAAAGCTTTGTCGAGGGTGTATTCTGTGGTGAAACCGGAATCTTTAGACATGTATGGCTACTTTAAGGTTCTCTGTAAATGGACTTTCGGTGGGTAGGTGTCCCACGCAGCAATTTAGCAACTTGGTTATTGTATCGCTTTTCACCGCTTTTATTTAAAGATTTTGGCTCTGTTTTGTAAATCGATGATACTGGAAACGGTATTCATACTATTAGCGATGCAACGTTTGAATAAACTTAAAGGGTGTTTGTGCTGCGAAGTAAAAAGACCTCTGGCCTAAGAGGTCTTTTGTCTGTGGAAGTGTTACGTAGTTTCTAGCCGTGTTAGAGCGACCCTATAGTTACATAGTAAACACTGGCGACATACCGCTGTCTGGCCCACTCATTAGCAATAAGCCAATTAAGATAAGTAAGACACCACCAGACAGTTGTAAGTAGTGACCTGCGGCTTTGAGTGACGCACTGTTTTTCTTATTTCCTGCAATCAAATAGCGTTTTACCAAATTCTTGCCAGTTAGTGTCATGATGGCAATCGTTGACGTTGTGAACGCGGTACCAATCGCCATCGCAAAGGCACTGACAACACCCATCCAATATAAGCCAACCATGTTTGCGAAAAGCAGAACCATAATTGCACCTGTACATGGCCTTACGCCAATAGTAACGATGATTCCCGCATATTCACGCAGTGTTGAAGCTTTGTTTATCGCGTGTGCATCGGCAACATGCTGGTGGCCGCATCCACAGTCGGCATGAGAATGATCTGCGTGCGCGTGTTCTGCAGGTTGTAATGCGTTTGACGGGGTCAACATCATTGAGCCAGCAGGTACTGATGAGCGGAGCGCCATTGGTGATTGGACTGAAATTGGCGAAGACGTATCGGCAGCTAATGTGGTGATCATTTTCACTTTCAATTTTGGCTTATGTAATGTGGTGTAGATGTTTTTAAGAGCCTTCCAACAGATCAATGTTCCTACTACCGCGACTAACGCGAAACTCAATGAGACAAACATGTTTGCTTTGTCGTTCACCATTCGCATAGAGGCGCTAAAGCCCCATAGCAAGACGCTTACTAATAGGATCGCGACCAATGCCTGTAAAAACGCAGAGATGACAGTCAGAACTAAGCTGGTTTTTGCTTTTGTTGGGTGAGTGGCTAAGTAGGTCGAAACGATGACCTTGCCGTGTCCCGGACCGAGTGAGTGCAGCATGCCGTAGATAAAGCTGAACCCGATAAGGTAGCTGCCCGCTCCCCAAGGGTTAGACTTTGCCTCGTATAGCAGATCAGCAAGCTCTGAATTAACTTCTCTTTGCCATTGAATGCTGGATATGACTAGTGATGGCCACATAACCCACAGCTGGTATGCACCGATTGCAACAAGTACTAAGGCTGTGACGCCCATAAGGTAGTACTTTGTTTCTAATTGATTTTTCTTCATTTAAAGCACCTTTATTAGAAATCGTTTTCTCGATGGTTCGAGAGACTAAATGCTCAGACGCTTAACTGTCGAAACGCCTAATCGTAAAAATAAACCGCCTTGGTTAAGCTCCAGGAACCGTGGCACAATGAAGTTCGACCGACTGAGTGAACAGCTGACCTAATGTGTTGTCTGGATCGGCATCGGCAGGTAACGACATCGCATAACTCATTTGCTCAGGTGTTGGGTTCGGCTCGATAATTTCTAACTTACATTGTCTTGCGAGCTCTGGAGATAACGTCACGTCTTCACTGGCGATCCACGACATATCGACAAAATAACTTGGATCAAAAATCAGCATACGTAGCGAATCACGTGTTACAGGCTTAGGTTTTGAAAGAGGCAGATCGAATGTCAGTACCATTTTGGATTTATCGCGCTTGAACTTCGCATGTTCAGCAACCTGATATTTTATCGGCTCTTCACCATCGTAGAAGTAGGTGAAGTAATGCTCGTACATCATGTTTTTAATCACTGAAGCCGCTAGGTTCTTGAATGTCTCTTCTTCTTTCTCCGGAGAGACCTCTTCACCATCCAGCATGTACATCGAGGTCATGGCGTCAAAAGACCATTCCATTGAGAATCCGGTGATAACGCCATTCTCGCCCTCAATGTGAGTTTTCATTTCGATCCAAGAGTGGGGATGTGCTTGTAGATTAGGAGCAAAAGTCAGTATTGCTAACCAAAGTGGTAAAGGCTTAACAGAGCATGATCGTATTGAGAAACGATTTAGATATCGTGAAGAGAGGCAGCTGAGTACCTTGGTTAGAATAAATAGCTGTTTCATGGGGCATAATAGTTAATTGACTTAATGTTATATTATAACAATTGGTGGTGCTGTTCACATCAAATTTGTGTCAATCATTAATTCACTCGTAATAATGTACAGCAAGTTTCGGTCATTTATTATGAGCCTACCATACTCAAACTCATTAAATTACTAAATGTAATCGTTATCTCTTTTTGTGTTCAATATTAAACTAGAGTCTGATAATTTTTGGAGTACGACACATAAAAGAGTAGCCTGAAGTTATGACCACCAAATTGATAACTGCGACATCAGTATGTTTGTTGTTTTTCTGTAGCGTTATCCTAGCAGAAACGAACATACGTATTTTGAACAACACTAGTGAGGATCTTAGCTTAATTATATCGGGAAATGAGCAAATTATGACCTCAACCGACGTTAACCACATTAGGCCTTATAGCTATGCTGAGGTTGCTAACCTGAGTCGATATAGTGGGATAGAATCAGGCAAAGACTATTACTTTTTTATATTCCTAGGCTACGAATACCTTACTCCAGTCGTTAGGCTAAAAGGAACTGTATGGGGATCTGACATGTCTTTTTCGCTAGTTGACCCGGAGACGACACATATGGGGGAGTTTGAAAGCGATCGAACGGTTCACGCCAGTTTTAAAGGCAGTTACCAGTATTACTACAAGGCTAGCTACACAGGAGGTTATGACGATATAACATTTGTTGTAGATGAGGATATCCCAGATGAACCTTCTAATACCAATAGTATAAATATAATTACCTATAATGTATGGCTGCTCCCTCATGTTGGGCAGTATATGGATAATAGGGATATACGGATTGCTGAAGCGGTTAAGAACAACGACGTGGTTTTTATGCAGGAGGTGTTCAGGCGAGAAAATGAGCTACGTTTAAATGCGGACATGCAGCGCCACTTTCAGTACGTTAGTGATAAACTCGATGGTGGTGGCAGTAATACCTACGATGGTGGTGTTATTACTTATAGTAAATATCCCATTGTTGAACAGGCACAACATGTCTTTGATAACTGTCGGGGGACCGATTGCGCGGCAGATAAAGGGGTGCTCTACACCAAGATAATAAAAGATAGTCGCCCATATCACTTGTTTAACCTGCATCTAGGGTCTTGGAATTCTCGCGAACATCGGAATATAAGAATGCTGCAAGTCGGTGAAATCTTAGCCTTTGTGGAGCAGTTAGATTTACCGGACAATGAACCTGTTATCTTCGGTGGTGACTTCAATATCGCCAAGCACAAGTTTCCGCTCGATTTTACTCAAATGCTTAGAGTATTGGATTTGCAAGAGCCGCCTTTAAATGGTTCATTGACCTATAGTTACGATCCGCTTGTGAACCAAAACCTATCCGGCAGTGATGAATCAGCCCAAGAACGTTTGGATTATTTGTTGTATTCGAATAATGGCAGCGTGATGGCGAGTTCCAGCAAAATTGAAGTGTTACGCAATTTTGACGATGACATGTGGGGTGTCTGGGATTTATCTGACCACCTAGCGGTAAGTGCACGTTTTGAAGTGCCCTAGGCTAGTGTTTCTTCTATCTTAGCGGTCTGAAAGGATCATCGATACAAAATCAGTTTGTGTATTAGGGCGAGCTCCAATGTTTTGCAGAATAAATAGGGTTCTCTATAGTTAAAGTAGCAACTATAAATGCTAGGGCAGCATTGAATTCATCATAAACTCTTTTTCACTTCTGAAGATTCTAAGGTGTGTTCGTTAAGCGAACCTTTGCACTCGATTCAATTCATTGCTGTCCATTCTGGAGGGCTGCTGATGCAAAATTTCTTCAAATTGGCACTTAGATTTTGTGCCGTTTTCTCGCTCTTACTTCTCCCTTTCTTTAGCTCAATGACTTCATCAGCACCACTTAAAGTTGGAGTTTACCCTTGTCCTCCTTTTGTTATTGGTTCGATGAATAATGAGTGGGATGGCCTCAGTATTGAGCTGTGGGAAAAGATCGCCAAAGATATGGATGTTGAGTTTACGATAGAAAACCGTCCACTCGATGAGTTGCTCAATGCCATCGAATCAGAACAGATAGACATAGGAGTGTCCTGTATTTCAATCACTCCAGAGCGAGAGATTTTTGCTGATTTTTCCCATTCGTTTTACGAAACTCACCTTGCTATCGCAGTGAAAGAGAAAGGCTATATTGAAACTTTACACTCGATATTCTTCAACCCAGCTTTGTGGTTAATCATTGGCGTGGTCGTGTTTATTGCAGGAGTCATCGGTGCATTTTTCTATATGCTCGAACACGGTGAAAACCAGAAGCTCTATTCGATGAAAAGCCGAACTGGACGCTGGCTAGAGAGTTTTATTCTCGGTTTACTTTTCATTACTCGAGGTCCATTTAATTACTTTGAATTTAAGAGTTTAACGGGGCGGATTGCTACCGTGTTTATTGGCGTATTCAGTATGCTTTTCATTGCCAGTATTACTGCTGTGTTAGCGAGTAAACTTACGCTCAGCCAAGGATCTTCTCAGATCAAAGGTATTAATGACCTAGCGAATGTCAAAGTAGGTGCCAAGGTCGCGACTACTTCCTCTCTGCTATTGACTAGCTTTGGTATCAGACATGAGAACTATGTCGATATGCCAAGGCTTTTGGGCGCTTTAGAAGAAGGAGAAGTTGACGCCATTGTAGCCGACGATGTAGTGCTTAAATACATGATTGGGAATGGCAGAATGAGTGGCCAATTTGAAGGTTTAGAGGTGTTACCGTATCAGCTAGAGAAACAGAATTACGGTTTTATCATGACGGAAAACAACCCTTTCGAAGAAGAGATTAACCGCGCTCTGTTGCAAATTCGGGAGTCTCGCATGTGGCGTAAAATTTTGGTCGAGTATTTTGCAGACAACTAACCGAGACAGCGATATATATCGGAAGGTATTAGCTGTTAGTCTGCTCTGATTCCAGCGTTGAGGTTTTGCGTTTTTTGAAATTTTTAACGCCTGTCCAAATTACATAAGCGGCTACAAAAACGATCAACGCAGAGCGGAGTAGGATAGGCGCGTCGTGTTCTAACTGCTCAACATGGGGCGCGATACTGGCGAACAATCGACTGGTAAAAAGCATCCCCATTACTAACATAACAACTTTATTCATCTAACTCGCCACTCAACTAGACACGTAACACAGAGCACATTTTCTTTCGGTTTGCTTATTAAAACGATCAAGAACGACTCTGCTCGAAATAAAAGCATGCGCTTCTCAAACGGCATCGTCAACGCGATATCAGCCTATAGCCGGTAAGCTAAAATTCCGTTTTTGGAAGTGCTCTACTTTAATGTTATCCGTTACGAGGCTTAATTTATTGACGAACCTGGAGAATCAAACGAGTCTTTGAGTCAGATTCAATCTTCTCTTCCAATTCGGCTTTATTCTTTTTATCCAAAAAGGCGTCCCATTCATCAAGCAATAGCGTCTCTTGCGTATGGTTGAGTAACCAATCTAGGCATTTCTTGGTGTACTCTCCGTCGGAAATATCCTCTTTATTTAGCTCCGACTCCCAAGGCCAACATACGCGGTACGAGGGATTGAAATACAGAGCACCGGAACTTCGTTGATAGTCTTTAAGGTAAGTGGTTTTTCCAGAACCGTTCGAACCAATAACAGATAGATAGCCGTTACGATAGCTCTGAAGCTCATTTGTACTCACTGGTTTATTGGTTTGATTATCTCTGAGTTCAATAGTATGCGTATCTATTTTAAATGGTGCTTTAATGTCATTAAATTTTGTGAGTAGCCTAAGCTGCCCTTTTATATTAGGTAGCAGGATAATTATCGATACTAATTCGTTTGCCGAAGCAAGCAGATGGTAGATACGAGTCAGGTTTACCACAATCCCTAGTTTAATCGCTGCATCTATTTGAGCTGAAAACAGCAAAAGCACGACCAAAGAAGTGGTGGGTAAGAGCGAGAATAAAGAAGTGACCAGCATCGCAGCGTATTTACAGCGAGCCTCTTTCATTCGAGATGAAAGATACCCCTCGGTTCTCAGACGTGTATCACTCTGAAAACTGTCACGATTAATAGACGAGCCATGATGATAGTTTTCATGGATGGCCGATAATTTCTTGGTAAGGATTGAGCCTTGAGTATTTCGAGTCTCCGATAGCCACTGCATTCTTTTGGATATGTAGACCTTGTAGGCAGCAATAAAGAGCGCGCTGATCAGGATTGAAAGAGCAAACCGAAAATCTAAAACCACGCTAATCACTAACAAGCTCAAGCTGAAATTTAGTAGTGCAGAGATAGAATGAAATGAATAACCAATAAAGCTAATGATGGTCTCTTTACCTTGAGAGACCAGAATACCTTTGATGTTATCGGTGTCGGTTTTGTTGGTACACGAACCGTAGATCCTTGTGGCAGCAGACCAAAAGTCATCCAGTGCAGAGCATAACCACGCCTCCCGAGATATGTCACTGAAATATGACACACAGTAAGGCAGCAACATACACGTCAAGTAAACAACTGCCCAAAGTTTGAAATCAACGCTGTCGAAGCCAACACTGTTGACTTCGTAGATGATTTGAACGGATGCGTAAACAGAGATTGCGATAGATAGCTGGTGTATGCCCGCAAAAGAGATTGCCAACCAAGCGTGCTTATTGAACAGGCTTAGCGCAGTAGACCTTACTGATTCAAACTTCATATAGGGAATATCCGCTTAGTGCTGTAATTTCGAAAGGCGTGTGCTTTGTTCTTTCTGTATTTAAGGAAACTAGCGTGTAACGACTCGATCTCCTCCTTAAGCGCTATAGGGTCTTCCGCACTAACATTATCCAGCCTTGTCTGGTGTGCAGGTAAGCACGCCCACTTTAAGAAGTCCGATAGCGTAGGCGTAACAATACTGTAAGTCACATGGAACGATTTATGTGATTCCGAAACGGGGTTGTGAGCAACGCCTTTAGGAACAAAGAGGAGATCACCTTCGTTGAGTACGATATCGTCTTGGCTCTCGCCAAATCGCCAGCGCTTCTGACCAGCCAGTTGTTTGACCAACACATGGTGGTCGTCTTTATGGTATCCAAATCCGCTGACTGAACCGTAAGAAACATATAAGTTAGCTGACGATTCACAATGAAGAAGCTCGCTAAGTTGCCGAGTCGTCGATGAAAAGTAGCCTTTGAACTCATCAATAGAGTCCATAGCAAACGTACCTCCAACAAGAAACTGGTCGTGTAGCTTATCGTTTCTTATATAGTGATTGGTTTTCCCATGTTTATTCATGCCTTTGGTGGAGACTAATTCAGTTTGTTCGGTCCCATTGCGGAAAAACCTAGCCCTGTCACTAGTCATTCTTGCACCGGACAACAATGTCTCTATATGGTCGGTTATGGGGTAGCTGTCTCCGTCTAGTGACCGCATCAGCTGGGTCTTGTTAGAAAGCCGATTGTTGACCAATAGGGCACCGATGAAGGCTTGCTCCTTCTCAGAAAAACTCATATTTTCTCCAGTTTTGCATAACACACTTCTAATATCTCTTTCCCTCTTGGTTTCAATAAATGGGATCCTAAACAAGATTGGATCGATGATAGTGTTTGCGCTAATAGTTGTTCTGTTGGCGGGTGAGCACAATATTCTTCTGGTACGACTGATAACTCTTGTCGAAATAAGAGTAACTCGGTTCCTACAACTGCACTATGATATGACTTATCGAGAGGGCGAGATTTATTTAAGACTGCAGAACGAGTCCAGTTCTCTTCCTTATACATATTTTCATACGAATAAAGGCCTCTAATCAGTTCTTCAATAAATAAGAGGTTATGTGTTAATTCATGAACGAGGAACTCGACTCGGTTATTTATACACCAATGTGCTTTAGGGTTTACCCAAATAACACCCGGCATACCAGAGGTGCTTCCGCCACTTGCTTGATCTGAGCGCATAAAAAATAAGACATTAATCGCCAACTCGAAAACTTCATGGAGGTCAGGTGATAACTTTTTTAGATAGTCTAGAGAGACTAGATAGTCGGCCATCTCTTCTGAACTTACATTATATGTTGAGTTAGATATAATATCTGACTGAGATAAGTCGTCGAGTTTTGACAAGTTATAACCTGTAGATAAATCACTGCATAGGTCTGGCTCATTTACCTTAAGTATCTGATTATCTTTTGTAATGTTATCCAGAGCTATCGGTATGAATTGCGATATTGTTTGTATATACGAATCTTTAAGGCGTTGCTTAGCATTTTCTTGATTTAAGCCGTTGATGTCATTTTTTCTTGAATGGAGATCTAGAAAATTCTTTTTTACCGTGTTTGAACCAAGTGAAAAATACATATTATCCTCCTATAACCTGCTAGCTAATATAAAGCTAGCAGGTTAGTTTTAGTTACTCTTGGTCTTCAAAAGCGATCATGTTTCGACGATCATTACTGTTGTTTGAACCACCCCAATCTAATTCACATAAGTTTAGTTCTTCGCTTTCTGGACCATTAAAATCAGCCATGACGTTTTCAAAATTAATCATTTTATAATCTCCGTTATTGGTTTTAATTAATGAGCCTATTTTGGGCTCGGTTCTATTAATTGTATAAATAAGATCGTCTTGCAATATGAATTGTCCTAAGATTTATATATATGCAACGTGATGCTCAAAAGTTGTGATTTTGTTAGTATAATGTTATCAATATAGTTCTGGTTGGTGGTTGAAAAACATCACGTTGAACTTGCTTCTTATCTTGTTTTTCTCTCTAGATTGAAGATGCAGGGCTTTGAAACTGCGTGAATTAGTGAAGAGGGGGGATTATGGGGACGTGTTAAAAAGCCCCGTGAATACGAGGCTTTTTTGTGTCACATGTTACTTATTTGCGGATGTTAAGAAGGTGTGGCGAGTTTACACTCTCTCAACTTGTTTTCGCTAAATCTACGTTTAACGTGATAGGAGCCTGTAGGTAAGGGTTAATAGCGGCTCTGAGATTTTCTTCATATTGGTCTAACCAAGCGTAACGTTGGCGATATAGTTTTCGTTTTTGGCGTTTAAGCGGCTCAAGATCTTTTCTTGTTGCGCGCAAAGGCAATACGTAAAAGCACTTGCTGTGTTGCTCTCCGTTATGCTCTTCCCAAAGCTCATCATATTTTAGAGTGATATCTTTACTCTTCTTTCCATAGCGGAATGAATTATATACATGACTGGCTTCGTTGACTGCGTAAATGTGTGTGATCCCCAAGTCCGCAGCAATCAGTCTTAGTGTTTCGACGATGAATGACTTAGGTCTTAAGCCGTAAAAGGCTTTGGTGAACGCTCGGCTGAACCCGTTGTCATTTGCGCCACCTTGAACACCACCGATGTAGATATCATTGTTAAAGACAGAGAATGAAAGGGTGTACATCTTATTCAATTGTGAATCAGTCAGAGACAGCGTTAACTCGCCTTCTTTTCTTGAATTGCGCTCAAAGCTGAGGTTCAGTAAGTAAGCTTGTCCACCAATTTCTAGCTCTAAAAGGTTGATTTTTTCGTTGTAAATATTGTGTCGAGCTGGAGTGTTGAACGTATTTTCAAACCAATCGTAATGCTTTGATAAAATTTCAATTTTCTGCTTTTTGCTAAAGCCATTGCATAGGTAGGGTGTGACAAACTTAGATAGGAAATTCGGTTGCTTTTTAAATAAGAGTTTTCTCTCATCAGAGTTGAAATTCTCATTCATTCTTTTCGTATCTGAGTAATAAAACAATGCTCGAATTGTAAACTTAGCGATCGCTTTGTACTTGCCCTTGTTTTTATGGACATTAGCGTCAATTCCCATACGAACTACATTCATAATCACCTCAAAAGAAGAAGCATCCCCCGAACACATTGCGTTGGGTTTTACGTTCTTTACACTCATAAACATCAAGGCTGCGATGATAATGAAAAGTGAAATTTAGGTATGTATGGGTATGTATGACAATGTAATGGGAGCAATTACTTAGTGTGTGGATTTTGTACAGTTCTAAACAGCTAGTTGACTGGTACTCGATGGTTAAACAAAAATGCCATTGCAAGGATACAGTGGCATTGTTTATCTATCGCTTGTTATCAACGCAGGGCTAATTAAAGCTCTAACAGCTTGGCCAGTTCACGCTCTTCTAGAAGCTCTTCAATACGTTGTCGAGTCTTAGGTGCTTGCTCTTCTGTTGATTTACCTGCTTTTTTAACGGGACTTCTTTTGGCTTTTTCCTTTGGCGTAGTCATCGTCATTTTCCTGATCGTTCTGCGTTTTAAGGCGCTAGTTTAAAGGTTACACGCCTCTTTTAACGCTTTACCCGCTTTGAATGCTGGTGTCTTAGATGCGGCGATTTGAATTTCTTCACCAGTGCGTGGGTTACGACCTGTGCGAGCGGCACGAGTGTTTACTTTGAAGCCACCAAATCCAAGGATCGCTACTTCATCACCGTTAGCAAGTGTTGTTGAAATACCTTCTACAAGTGCATTTAGCGCGTTACCCGCTTGTTCTTTTGAAATGTCTGCAGATGTAGCGATGTGTTCAACTAATTGAGATTTGTTCATATTCTTGATTCCTTAGTGAGTAGGGCTGGTGTCTACCTTTGGCACCTAGCTTGAGTGATCTTATCAACACTAAGTACGATATTGTCAGTAATTGTGTAGAGCTTTGTTAAGTAACGAACAAGATCGTTTAGAAAATCACCAACTTTCTTTCTGGTGCAAGTTTATGATTTTTGGGTTTTAAATACGAATAGTAAAAGAGCGATCACGAATTTTAGAGTTTGAGGGATTGGGTGAGTCTTTATCGTGCCAATTATCTGCAACCTGAGTTATTCGTTTTACTTGGTGATAGATAAAGCAAAGCCCAGCGAAAAGGCTGAGCTTTGGGATAGGTTGTTCGAGCGGACTTGAGCGATATTATTTATTGGTGACGAAAATCTGCTCGGTCTTTAGTGAGGTCATGTCGCGAACTTGGCGCCAGATATAGTAAAAAATACCTAACATCATTAGTAAGCTTGGAATCGCAATCGCAGGGTAGCTATACAGAGTCAATTTACCGAGTTCTTCATTGAACGCAGCAGTACCAGCAGGGCTGGTAACAATCCAAGTCGCCAGGAAATAGTTCATCGCAGAAGAGAATGCGAACGTGCTAGCGAACATGTAGTTTGATGTCATTAGGCAACGATCAAATTTAGCTTGGTTTCCAAATTGCTTTAAACGCTCTTCAATTAAAGCAATGTTCAGCAATGCAGGCGTGAAAATCACTTTTTGGATGAATGGGTAGCGAGTAAAGGTAGAACCGAGTACCGCTAGACCAATTAAGCCAGGGATTAAGGCTTCTTTTAGAGCCAACCAACGCGTGTCTAGCTCGAAGAAACCAATGCCACCAGTTAGTAACACGCTGACAAAGCCAAGTGCTGCGATGAAGTTAAACTTCCTGTTGCGGATTAGTTCCATACCACCGTAAGCAATAGGGAAGGCGAGTGCGACAAGCAGTGCTAAGCCAGTTCCGAGGTGCTCTTCTCCGCTGAACTTCATAAGGATGAATGACGGAAGAAGGACGTTAAATACGACTTCAAAAAGAGGACTCGATTTTTTGTTTTCAGTGTTACTCATAATCTCTAAATACATTGTGTTATGGATTTATTCTCAGGGATTGTTGTTTACCTCGCCTGAGATGTAAAGCCTAAAGGGGTCATGCTATGTAACGACATGTGACACCGACGACATCTTTTAAGGTGTTTTGCACGTATTGCAGGCTAATAAATGCATTATGCGCGACGCTTTTTAAAGGCGTGCCAGCCATCGGTTAGAAGGGTTTTGACCACGACTCCGAGTGCGCTAAGTTTTGGATCTGCGTCTTTTCCCGCGGTAATTCGCCCCATTTGATGTTCATACCAAACCAACCCGACCATTGCCATTCTGTCCAGTGCTAGTTTTTCTGTTGTGGGTACGTCTAATGGCATTCCGTGAGCTGGGTCTGCCATTAACTTATTCGGGAAGTCAGGGTCTACTGCCATTGTTCGAGCAATCCCAACGAAGTCAGTGGCTGATGTCTGCAGAGCGTCATTCATTGCCGGTGCTGTTCTAAAGCCACCAGTTACCACCAGAGGTGTGCTAACTAACTCTCTCACCTTGACCATATAATCTAAGAAATACGCTTCACGCTTTAATTTTACAGGTTCACTTTTGTTCTTGGAACCCATCATCGACGGGCTCTCACAAGTACCTCCGGATATCTCAATAAGGTCGATACACTCACGGCTCAGTGCTTGAACCACTTGCGACGATTCTTCTTCGGTAAAGCCGCCTTTCATGAAATCTGCGCTGTTAAGTTTGATTCCGACGGGGAAACTTTTTCCAACTTCTTTACGAATCGCACGGTACAGATCGATCACAAAGCGAAGTCTGTTCTCCAGTGAACCTCCCCATTTATCGTCACGCTGGTTGTGTCTTGAAGATAAAAATTGGCTGACAAGGTAGCCATGTGCACCGTGTATTTGCACTCCAGCAAAGCCGGATTGCTTTGCTAGTTTGGCGCTGAAGGCAAACTTTGTACTGATGTCATGGATTTCAGAATCGTTTAGCGCTCGTGATGTATTGAAGCCTTTCTCTAATCCACTCACTAAATTCGGTAGGGGGATTCATCGTATACTGGTACTTATGGAACCATGATCTCCTGAGTTGTTTGAATGCGTGTTGTTATGTTATAACATTTCCTTGGTTTGTTGTTTAAGTAAACAGCAATATTGCTTCTAGAGAATACGAGCGCGCAGCAAGGAGATGAGATAATGAATGCCGTTTTAGCTGAACCTTTGGCAACGAGTAGTAATCAATCGTCAAGTATTGATGGAACGCTATCTCATAAAGGACTGAAGGGCCGAAATCCATCTTGTAGTGCAGCTTCATCCCCGACAGTGTTGGCTGACATTTACCAAGATGATATTAATGTCGCGATATGGCAGCGTAACTTTGATGAGAGTTTTGTGTCTGAAATCAATGAGTTTATTGCGGCTAACCCTAATTTTAGTAAGTCTGTTAGCGTGTCACCTGGAAATGCTTTCGACAAATTGGAATTCGCTACAGACGGAACGGCTTCAAAAGCCCTGCTAGAAAATATGGCTGAGCTGGTGGACATGTTCTGTTGCTTGTTTGAGCTTGAAGAAGTTGGTCTCCGCTTGGCTGTACTTAATAAGGCAATGTGTCCTCGCTTTCATTTTGACCAAGTACCTTGCCGATTAGTGACAACCTATCATGGTATTGCGACTCAATGGTTAGAGAATGATGCGGTTGACCGTTCTAAACTCGGTCGTGGAAGTAATGGCCAGCCAGATGCAGCATCTGGCCTATACAATGATGAATCTGACATCCAACAAATGGCCGCTGGTGATGTGGCTTTATTGAAAGGAGAGCGTTGGAGCGGTAATGAAAACAGAGGCATTGTCCACCGTTCGCCTGTGACTTCATCTGAAGAAGCTCGATTGTTACTGACGATAGACTTCGGTTAGTTCTTTTTGGCTGATGAGCCTAGATGAGATGAGATGAGCAAGCAACGGCAGTGTCGCTTGCTCTTTTCATTTAGGCGAAGATTCGAATGCGGTGGCCGTCTGGGTCAATCGCGACAAAGTTGATACCAAACACGGACTCTTCTGGTGATTGTTCGAACTGGATTTCTTTTGCTTTCCATTCTTTATAGAGGTTTTCTAGAGCTTGTTTATCTGTCAATGCTATCGATAGCTCAGTGCCGCCACCAGTTACTTTGCTTGTTGGCGTAAGAGTGTCAGATTGCTTGAGGGTGATCTTCACGTTGCTTGCAAAAGTTATGGCAGCAAACGTTGGTGATAGCAGTGTTGGTTCACAATCAAAGGCTTTGGAATAAAAATCCATGCTGCGGTGAATGTCAGTGACATAAAGGACAAATGAATCGATAGTAAACATAGCTGATCCTAGTTAGGTTATCTGGTGTGTTGCTTCTTTGGACCACAGGAATATATCTCTAACTAGTGACAGTTTTTGTCAGTAGCGAATCACTTTGTCTGAAATCCCTTCCATGCTTTGCCAATCTTTGAGTAAGCCATTCCGCGACTTCGGATACTTTTCTTTCAGTGTGGCCCATTTGCTAATTCTATCGATCCTGAAATTCCGATAGGCACTGCGTGTTTCACACCAAGCGACCAATACATAACAGTTTTCAAATACGCCGATTAGCATAGGCCATACGACCCTAGAACTGACTTTTGCCTCGGCGTCTGTGTAGTGAATTTGCGCTTTATTCTGTTGCTTAATCGCTAACTTTATCTCCGACAGTTCGAAACCTAAATCTGCAACCCCAATAATTGAAGCAACACGAATGATATCTTCACTGTGTTTAGCTTGATGGTCTGAAGGGAGCACGGCCGAGATCTTGGCAATCGCATTTCTAGCCGACTCACTGAATTCTCCATTAGCTTGCTTAGCGACCCATTCGGCACCGAGTCGCAACGCTTCTAGTTCTTCTGAGGAGAACATCATAGGCGGCAGAGTAAAGGTAGGTTTAAGTAGGTACCCCACACCAGCTTCGCCATCGATTTCCGCGCCTTGTGCTTGTAGCGTCGAAATATCACGATAGATGGTACGTGTACTGACATTCAGTTCTTGAGCAAGGTGATCGGCAGGCACCGGATATTTGTGACAGCGCAATAATTGAAGCAAATCAAAGAGGCGTTGGCTTCGAGACATAAGAAAACTCTATGGACATAACGACTTATAAGATTAATCGAATGATAGGGTGAACGCTAGGTTGCCTCCATAGATAACTGATTTAATGAAAATTGTTTGTTGACTTAAAGTTAAGTTGAAGTTTTACACTCCCTAACGTTAAAAACACAGCTTAATAGGTCAACAGAATGTCACGTAAAAGATTGAAATTTTATAATCCTGAAAAACTTTTTAACCCAACTCCTTTTGGTTTTTGTCGTACGGTGAAGACCTCCGCGAACGGAGAGTTTGTTTTTATTTCAGGCCAAAGCGGTGGTGAAGGGCTAGAACATGAATTGGTCGAAGACTTTCGTCGTCAAGTCCAGGTTGTATTATCTAACCTTGATATTGCTTTGAAGGCTCATGAGATGGATTTTAGCGATGTCGTGAAGATTATCGTTCTAATCGTTGAGCATGATTCAGATAAACTGCATATCTGGAGTGAAGAAATGCTCAAACGTTGGTCTGAAGAGCGCTTACCCGCGAGTACACTGATTCCAGTTCCTAGACTTGCGTTACATGACATGCTAATTGAAGTCGATGCTGTGGCCTTTAAATCTGAAATGTCGAGTAGTAATAAATAAGGCAACCTTTTTAGCACATCTCATTTTTACTTTTCATCAGATTAATTCCTCTGGGCAATATTAAACATGCTAAAAAATTATTTAACGTTAATCGCTATTGGGCTAATTTGGGGTTCCCAATTTGTTTTTCAAGAAATCTCACTTCAAGGGTTCTCTCCAGTCTGGGTTGGGACACTTCGAGCAGTGCTAGGTGCAATGACACTTATTGTTATATGTAACCTTATAAGAGTTAAAAGCATTAGCAATCAGTGGGGGCTTTTTGCTCTTATAGGGCTATTAGAAGCTGCGATCCCTTTTGTTCTTGTTCCTTGGGCACAGCAGAACTTATCCAGTTCAATTGCGGCGATACTTATGGGCACACTACCTTTTTATGCGTTATTGCTAGCACCTGTTTTTATAAAAGATGCAAGAATAACTAAGGGAAACGCTGTAAGTGTCATCGTCGGCTTTAGTGGGTTATTGGTCTTATTCTCCCCAGAGCTATTATTGAATACTGGTGATATCAATTTAATAAGTGCCACTGCCATTATGGTTGCAGCGGTGTGCTTCGCTATTGCACTTCTATTACTTAATCGAGTGAAAGATGAGCATCCATTGATTGTTGCACGAAATGTACTTTGTATGGCGAGCATTCAACTGATGTTAATTGCGGTTTTGACTTCGCCAATCGTCAGCGTTAAGCCTAGCGCTTCATCAGTGTTTTCTTTGGTTTACTTAGGGGTGATGTGTGCAGGTGTTGTTTATTATCTTTATATGATGAGCATACAAAACGCCGGGCCAGTATTTACTTCAATGACGAACTATCTTGTACCCGCTGTGGGTGTGTTCATCGGAGTATTACTTGCGAATGAGTCTGTTCACCCCACAACATGGTTAGCGTTGGTTATCATTTTATCTGCACTGTTTATCAATCAAAAGCTAGCCAAAAACCATTAGCGGCTGTTTAGCAATATGGAGATTCATTTCTTTGAAAGTGAACAATAAATGGCATAGGTCACGTCTCTTTATAGATAGGAATTAAAGGCCTCGTAACGACGAGGCCTTTTGGGTTGGCTTGTGATTGATAACGAATCAACACGCGCGGCATTTATTCTCGACATAATAACGAGGAAGTAGAATAGAACCTTATCGAATGATGTTCGACCTTTTGGTTTTATCTGGATCTATCTTTCAGCTCACATATACCTTAAATACAATATTTTAGGGCATTTTATAATTTATTTTAATGTGTAAAATATATCAGCTTGCTTTCAGCGCGGGAACGGTCCTGTTTCCAGCGCTATTTATACAAAAATTATAGGTTTCCTATGTTAAAGAAACTCTCACTTAAGAATAAGCTGGCGATTTCTGCCAGTCTGGCCATCATCCTGGGGGGGATTTTGGTTGAAGCACTTTCATTTCGTGCTTCATTGCAGCGTTTGGATACAGAAGTTGAACAGCGTTTAGAAGGTGCATCGGCTTCATACAATCAATACGTATCGGATTGGATCTTATCCAAAGAGCGTGCGCTTACTTCTCTGTCTCAAGAGTCTCAAAAGGAGAGTTTGGTTACTCACCTTAAACAGGTTCGCGATTCTGGCTCTTTTGATAATGTCTTCTTAGCGTATCCTGATGGCTCACAAGAAAATGCCAATGGGGTAGTGTTACCACCGGGTAATGATGATCCTCGTTTGTGGGGCTGGTATACCAATGCGGTTGCTAATCCAAGTAAGGTTTTCATGGACAACCCTACGGTTGCGGCGGCAACGGGAGCGAATGTAGTGTCACTAGGCACCGCAATGCAACTGCATGGGCAGCAGGTAGTATTGGGCGCGGATGTTGAAATAACGGATATTCTAAATAGTCTTGAGCAAGTGATTCTTCCAGGGGAAGGTTACATGTTTATCGCGACAAATAAGGGTACTGTTTACACACATGCAGACACTAAGCTACTTAACAAAGATATCAGTTCACTTGGTTTGAATTTTCCAGATGTGCAAAAGGCGTTGGTGAGCGGTAAGGACATCTCCATTGAGTTGAACGGTACCGACTATGTACTGTATGCGCGTGCAATTGATGGAACCAATCTAATTACGATTAGCGTGGTGAATCATGACTCTTTAGTGGCGCCACTCTTTGATGCTGTTATCGGTCAAGTGTTGGTGACATTGCTAGTGGTAGTGGTTTGTACGGTACTATTTAATTTACTTTGTACCATTTTATTCCGTCCACTAAATCATGTGTCTCAAGCTTTAGCGCAAATTGCGAACGGCAGTGGTGATTTAACTCAACGCATTCATGTTGATAATCAAGATGAAGTAGGCGAGCTAGCTCAGAACTTCAATACGTTTGTTGGTAGCTTACAGCAGCTAATCGGTCATATCCGTAGCCAATCGGAGCAGTTGAATAGCCAATCTGAACAGAGTGCACAGCGTGCAAACCTTTCGGTGAATGAGCTGAACCATCAACAGCAAGAAATCACTATGGTTGCAACGGCTGTCACTGAAATGGCGAGTGCAACGCAAGAGATTGCATCGCATGCAGAGCAAACGGCAAAAGCAGCGCAAGACTCAGCGGAGAGCACCAACAGTGGTCATGCATTGGTTGTTGACACCAAAGGTTCTATCAATAACTTAGCGAATGAAGTAAACGAAGCGGGTAGTGTGATTAGCGATCTGAATAAACACGCTCAAGAAATCTCGACTGTATTAGCCACCATTCAAGGTATTGCGGAGCAAACGAATTTGCTTGCTTTGAATGCTGCAATTGAGGCTGCTCGTGCTGGTGAACAAGGTCGTGGCTTTGCCGTCGTAGCTGATGAAGTTCGTGTGCTTTCTCAACGCACTCACTCTTCAACGGAAGAGATCAAGTCAACGATCGATGTTCTACAGCGCACAACAGCACAAGCCGTTGAACTGATGGAAACGAGCTCTAAGCTAGCGCTACATTCAGTAGAAGATGCGGACCGAGCTTCTCTCGCGCTAGAAGAGATTAACACGTCTGTTGCCTTGATTAGCGATATGGCGACTCAAATTGCGACTGCAGCAGAAGAGCAAACCCATGTAACGGGTGAGATCACTCAGAACATTACGACCATTAAAGATGTGACTGACCACTTGGTGGTTGGTGCTCAGGACAGTTTAAATGAGTCGAATGAACTTAAAAGCCAAGCAGCTGGCTTAAGTGACAAAGTGGCGACTTTTAAGCTTGCTTAGGCGTCTAATGCACTGATGCCTGATCAGCCTGTCTGCGTTAAGCAATAAGCCAAAGCGACGTGCATTGCGTCGCTTTTTTGTATGGGAAATGAGCTATCGATTATGTAAATTGGGGTTTGGAGCAAGCTATATGTTGAGGCCACACACAGCGGCCTAACCAATCTTTTCTTGCTAATGATAAAAACGTAAATAGTGTAAATGTAATGCTAATGATAATTCATCTCATTTATAATAGTTGACCTATACATTTCAACTTTTCTAGAGGCTATTTTGAGTACTCCATCTTCACTTTTTAAGTTATCGCCACTTCCATTGGCTATTTCTGCTGTAATTTCAATTCCTGCGTTTGCAGAGACTGTTGATTCCCCAAATGAGGATATCGAACGTGTTGTTGTTCTCGGCAGTCAGTTTAATCATTACAGGGCAGATGAAGCATTTGGTGCAATGCGAAGTGACATCAGCTTACTTGACACGCCACAATCAGTCGCCGTGATCCCTAGTTCAATGACTGATGAACAATTGGCACATAATCTGGGCGATATTCTTGAAAATGATTCGAGCGTTACCGCTGGGGGACAAAAGTGGGGCTTTCAATACTTTAAAATTCGCGGGTTCGATTTAAGTGCAAGCTCTGGATATCTTGTCAATGGCCATCAACACTTTTCATATTACCAACACCCTACAGAGATTTTAGAGCGAGTAGAAGTACTCAAAGGTCCATCAAGTATGCTTTATGGTCAATCTGGTCCTGGCGGTTTGGTTAACATGGTTACGAAGAAACCAACATATGAAAACATGGCCAAAGTGGGTTTTGACGTGAATAGTAATGGTTCTACTCGCTATAGCGTAGATGCAGGCGGTAGCTTGAACGATGATGAGACAATTCGTTACCGTACTGTACTTGCAAAGCAGGACTCTGTTTCTGCTAGAAAGTACAAGCAAAACGGCAAACACAATGAAGGCGATAAATTTGTTGGCTATTTGAACGTAGAGTTTGATGTTACTGAAGACCTACTATTGTCTCTTGCTTATAGTCAAACCAATGATAAATCAGGCATAGACGGTGGACGTCTCGATGATGAAGGAAATCTTATTGGTAATCGAGAAACTATTTGGGATATGCCATGGGCGCAAACAGATAAAGAAGTGACTAACATTAGTGCTGATTTGATATATCAAATTAATACTGATTGGAAAGTTAAACTTGGGTATAACGAGCAACAATATGAACGAAACTATGTAGCCTCTCAACCAAATCAATGCAATAAAAATAACTGCTACGATGACATGGAAGATGGATATTTTATTAAACCATTTGATCGTTATGACGATTGGAATTTCCAAACGGGATATGTCGACCTAACTGGGCGAGCCTACGGTTTGGGACTAGAGCACCAGCTGCTTTTAGGTGCCAATATTCTTGACTACGATTACGCGCAAACACGTTATACATACAATGATGCAAACGGTAACAACTTCATCGAAGTAAAGCCTGGGGACAATGTAGTTAAACCGGATTTTTATAACAATAGCACACGGTCGACAAGCGATAGTTCATACAAACACTTTGGGTTCTACGTACAGGACTTGATGACTATCAACAATTACTGGAAAGTTTTAGCTGGTGTCCGATACGACGAGCAGCATAAAGAGGGCTATGGCAACAACAGCTATGCGGTTTCTCCCAAAACTGGTTTGATTTTTAACCCTACATTGGATAGCAGTATCTACCTGAACTATTCGAAAAGTTTCATGCCACAGGGAGCGGTTAATAATCAAAGTGATGCTAATGACGGCCTTAACTTAAAACCTGAATACGGTGAGCAATACGAGTTGGGAGCAAAATGGTCATTATTTGACGAGCAATTATTAATAACTGGCGCTGTCTTTGATATTGAAGTTTCAAACATAAAAGTGACAGAAGAGCTCGTTGATAACCCTAGTTTTGATCAAATCACGACTCAGTCTGGTATACAAAAACACCGAGGCTTTGAACTGGGTACACAAGGCAAAGCTACAGAAAAACTTTTCTTATCTGGCTCTATGATGTATCTGGATGCTGAGTATAAAAGACCTGCAGACGATAGCCTGAATGGGAAGCGACCTGCTGATACACCAGAGTGGTCTGCGAATGTATGGAGTCGTTATGAAGTTAATGACCAACTAGCATTGAATCTTGGTGCTGTGTATGAAGGTAAACGCTTTGCTGATAACCAAAATACAGTATCTAAAGATGGATACATCCGTTTTGACTCGGGTGCTTCTTACAGTATGGATATTGCTGAGACCGATGTTGAATTGCGCTTAAATATTAAGAACCTATTTGATACTGAATACTTTGGCGGCGGCGGTAAAACGAGTACTACGGTTGCCGATGGCCGAGAGTTCACGTTAGGTGTCAATGCGACATTCTAAATAACCTTAACTTATTAGTATCTTTTATCCATATAGATTGTAGCCCTAAATGTTTGAGGGCTACAATCCATTCTTTGAGTGCATTACCTCCCAAAAGAAGTGAATATGAGCTTTGTTTTTTTGGGGCTGAAGGGAGGACAAAATCTGAGTAAGCACCAGACTTTAGTTATTATTCGCCGCGGAGCAAAGTTGTATGCCCGGGTCTGAATAGAGATGGTACATTTCACCTCCAAATTTTCCATATGGCCTCTCCTTTCATGCCAAAGCATTTAATGTGTAGCCAGCTTGAATTATGGTTACGTTGTCATTGCTTGGCGCTTAGGGAACAGACGAGAATCACTCTTTTTATCGAGCTCTTCAATAGCTTTTAAGTTTACGTATGAAATGAGGTGCGAACTAGGCACCTCAATAGTATTTTTAGTCTTGCTAATTTACAGATTTTTTGTGGTAGTCTGATTTGCTGGTAAAGCAGTCTTTTTGTTTAACCCAGCAAGTGAGCACAAATAATATCAATAAACTCCTCTTGAGACTCAAGCATAGGGGTATGAGATACACCTTTAAGTGCCACTAGCTCAAGTGAGCGAAATGTCTCTTTTAAAGGCAACCACGTATACAAAGGCGCAATGCTAAAATCAAGCTCACCAATGGCGACAGTGACATCCAATTGGTTAGCATTAGGCAGCGTCGCGAGATTTATCTTACCAAAGGCATCTCCCCATAGTGAATCAAGTAGTGCCGTATTAGTTGTGACTTGCTCCCAAAGGGGGAGCTCATCAAAACTAGGATCTGCCCAACGCATCGGCCCTAATCTACGGCACAAGTGCGCGAACTTTCTGTGAGGTTCTTTGTCTATGTCCTGTTCAAGTATTCCAAGGCTCTGATCCAAAAGCTTCTTTCGCTCATTTGAGGCATTGTTATCCCAGTATATAAATTGCTCAGTTCTCATTGCCTCTGATAGATTTGGCGGAGCGCCGACAACCATGACTTTTTTAATCTGGATATTGGTCAAACTAGCGAAATGAAGTGCCATGTACGCATGCCCGGAATGCCCCAGAATACTTGTTTTACGAATATTGAAAAAATCACAGATAGCTTCAATATCCTTGGAAATGATGTCCAGAGTGATGGTGTCGTTCTGCTTATCGTTTACGGTTTGAGCAAAGCCTCGATGATCTAGATACAGACAAGTAAAGTGCTCATGTAGCCTTGTTGGAATCACTCTTTTGTAATAATCGACACTGCCAATAATCAATAATTTCGGGCCTTTACCATGCTGCTCTACTTTGAGTTGGTATCCATCGCGCTCAAAAATTTTCGATTTGTTTGTTGTCATAATTTGTTATCCTTAGCGAATTTTCTGTACCTTATCGTGATAAATAATCCTGAAAAATAGGCTAATATGAGATTCAGTATTAGCGGTTTTGGGATAATGAATTGGAAAGGATCGATAACGCTTGGTTGAACTCATTTATTTGTGTCTTTGAACAGAGCAGCTTTGTAAAAGCATCTGAACGCTTGCTAATTCCTAGCTCAACGGTAAGTAGACATGTTCAACAGCTTGAAGCTGAGCTTGGCAATAAATTGTTCTACCGGACAACCAGAAAGGTGACGCCAACTTCGGCTGGTGAAATGCTTTACCACGAAATCCGAGAGCCTCTTCGTCAATTGAGCCAAACATTGCAAAACGTCAGCATTTCAACAGAGTCAATGAAAGGCAGTATTCGCGTGAGCTCACCAGACATCCCTTTCATTGGTGATGTTCTCGCTGATTTTGCTCTTAGCTACCCCAATGTTTCTCTGTTTTGCGAACACAGTACGTCGATAGAAAGCGCGTTAAACAGCGACCCTGATATCGTTATCAGTTTTGAGCGAGGCTCGCTTGATGATCGTGACTGGGTTTCACGGCCATTGTGTCAATGGGAGAGTTCGGTTTTAGCTTCGCCATCTTGTCTGGCGGAATATGGCTCACCGACCACAGTTGAGGAGCTGTCCGCCATGCCTTGTATTTCAAGTTACAAAGCTTTTGCTGGTAACCCCTGGATATTTAGTGGGCCAGAGGGCTTGAAGAGTGTGGCTATTAAGTCAGACATCAATGTTGATGGTGGGTTTATCGCTAAAGCTATAGCTGTCAAAGGGTTAGGTTTTGTAGCGTTACCAAGAGAATTCTGTCGAGATGAGTTGAACCGGGGCTCGTTAGTCGAACAACGGTTAGACCTTGAATTAGCCCCACTAACGATTTACATCCACTATCGGTCAATGAGCTATCACACGCATCTCACCAAGCTCTTGGTCAGCTTTATACGTAAACGAGCGAACTCATCTACTTAGAGCACTTATGTTACTAGTTAGCTTCTGCTAGTTCGCTTCTGAGAATTCTCGAAGTGCGCTCATAGCTTGATCAGCTTTGTGCTTCTGGACGAAGATATGATCGTGATAATAACCTGCAATCACATTGGCACTGATGCCGTACGAGCCAAGTTTAGTTGCGAAGGCGGCTGTCAGACCTACGGCTTCTAGGCTCGAGTGTACCGATAAAGTGATCATGCTAAACACACCGTCGAAACTTAACTGCGTTTGAGTCGCCACTTCTTTTGTTAGTACTAAAGTTAATCCTTCTTTTTCTCGAAAGGTCGCGATCGGATTGAGGTGGACATAGTCGGCTAGTCCTCCCTCTACCGTACAAAAAATATAATCACCTTCAATAAGCTCAGGTGACATGGAATTTAACAGAATGTCTAAATCGGTAATGGCGGTCATTGTTTTCCCTACGTAATCGCGTTGGTTTATGGTGTTGGGTAATGTAGCCAAGATAGAGATAAGCTGTCGGCGAGTACAATTAATAATATTTATTCACTATAAGTACGACTAATCGCATTTGGTTTTGATGCTGCATTTTTTAGTTTTTTTGGGATTTTTGGTGTGTAATGTGTCAATAGTGGAGATCATTCCTCTTACATAAACCATTTTTATCCAACCATTCGACTTTTGTTAAAATTAGAGCTTTTGATCAAATTATATAAAGTGCAATTGCATAAGCTTTTCAAATTAGTTTGTTCCCACTCGAACTTCTTAGTGTGATGAATATAAATTAATAAGCAATCCTACTGGTACTGTCTTAGGTTGAATTTGTAACACTGTTGCTTCACGTATTGAGCGTATAACGCTGGCTGTCTGTATTTTCGTGTTTGCCGTAGGTAACAACCAACAAACCTAAAATATCAAGGAACAATCTATGTTAAAGAAAGTATTAAGTTGTTGTATTGCAGCCACGTTTGGTATTTCTTCCACATCCAGTTTGGCTCAAGATTCGGCTTTAAATTCGACTGAAAACTTACAACAACCTATTGCTCCACTGATGATGGCTTCATCAGATGATGCGATCACCGATCGCTATATTGTTGTATTGAAACAACCGCAGATGCTAATGAATGATGCTGCTGGATTACAGCAGTTCACTCAACAAACGGTAGGCCAGATGGCAAATTCGTTTTCAATCAAAACAGACGATGTTTTTGATAGTTCCATTATTGGCTTTGTGGCAAATCTAGACGCACTTCAATTAAAGAACCTCAGACGTGATTCTCGCGTTGAATATATTGAACAAGACCAAATACTCAGTATCGATCCTGTTGTTTCAAATGAAGCTGTTCAAAGTAACGCGATTTGGGGGCTGGACCGAATAGACCAGAGAAGTCTTCCTTTAGACCGAAACTATAATGCCAATTTTGATGGCTCTGGCGTAACGGCTTACGTGATTGATACGGGCGTTAATAACAATCATGAGGAATTCGGCGGTCGCTCGGTTTCTGGCTATGATTTCGTGGATAACGATGCTGATTCGAGTGACTGTAATGGGCACGGTACCCACGTTGCAGGAACGATTGGCGGCAGCCAGTACGGTGTGGCTAAAAACGTTAACATTGTTGGGGTAAGAGTACTTAGCTGTTCGGGTTCAGGAACCACATCTGGCGTGATATCTGGCGTGGATTGGGTAGCGCAAAATGCATCAGGGCCTTCAGTCGCCAATATGAGTTTAGGTGGCGGTCGATCAACTGCATTGGATAGCGCGGTGCAAGGCGCAATTCAATCCGGAGTGAGCTTTATGTTGGCAGCGGGTAACTCAAATGCCGATGCGTGTAATACATCCCCGGCTCGTTTAGCAAGTGGTGTGACGGTTGGCTCAACAACCAGCTCTGATTCGCGTTCAAGTTTCTCTAACTGGGGCAGCTGTGTTGATCTATTCGCGCCGGGATCTCAAATTAAGTCTGCTTGGTATGATGGCGGCTATAAAACGATTAGCGGAACTTCCATGGCGACGCCACATGTTGCCGGCGTTGCTGCCTTGTACTTACAAGAAAATAACGGCTTAACACCGCTTCAACTCGCAGGGTTACTGAACTCAAGAGCCTCGGAGAATAAGGTTTCTGACACAAGAGGAACCACCAATAAACTGCTGTATAGTTTGACTGATAGTGGTTGTGAACCGGATTGCGGTGGTCCAACACCTGGACCAGATCCAGATGGAAAACTAGTTTCTGGCGTGCCGGTTAATGGATTGAGTGGCAGCCGAGGACAAAAGGACTACTTCTACATGGACTTAGAACAGGGTCAACAGCTGACAGTGGTCACCATTGGTGGCACAGGGGATGCGGATCTGTATCTTCGTTTCGGGGATAAACCAACGCTTAGTACTTGGGACTGCCGACCTTACCGATCCGGCAACAGCGAAACTTGTACGGTGAATGTCACCCAAAGCGGCAGATACCACGTTATGTTGAATGCATACTCGGCTTACAGTGGTTTGACGCTCCAGGCAAATTTTTAATTTTAGGTTTGAATGATGGTTTCAGAAAGTGACTCACTAGTTTATTAAGTTCAGAAGCCATATAGCCAAAGCCCACCTTGTTGTGGGCTTTGTTTTTGGTTGTAGCTGGCAACACAAAGATATGACGTTGCTTTCTTGGGTTGATAAGTAGGAATTGACGCTATTTAGACGAACTTTCGGTTACGTCTCAGAAAAGCTTGAAGTGTGTATGCTAGATTTAATAGTGATACACAACTGGAGATATCGATGATCTGGCTTTCGGTGAAAGTACTACAGATTGGACTTGTCTGCGGATACAGGAAGTATCAACAACCAAAAAGAGAGCCAGTGTAGGGCCTCTTTTTTTGTTTTTCGAATAAACTGGTTTTATTTTGCGTGCTAAGGAAAGAAAAATCGGTTCTGTCCGGTTTAATAACGAGTAGCTACATGACTCCCTATTAATATCTCTTAACCGATAAGCGAAAGTATGTTGAAAATTGAACCTATTACCCCTCACATTGGCGCTCGTATTGATGGATTAAATCTTTCGGATTGCAGTGAGAGTGAACTCGATGATTTGTACCAGGCACTTGTTACTTATCAAGTCATTTTCTTGGGTGAACAAAGCCTCTCGCCTGAACAACACTTAGCGCTTGCAAAGCGTTTCGGAGAGCTCGAACCCGTTCATCCTTTCTTTCCGCGTGTAGAACAAGTCCCGCAAGTCAGTGTGATAGAAACTACTCGAGGTAATGCGCCAATGGAGAGTTATTGGCATACCGACTTAACCTGGCGGGAGCTACCATCTAAAGCCTCTCTATTACATGCTCAATATGTACCGGATGTCGGTGGCGACACGATTTGGTGTTCGATGACCGCAGTGTTCGATTCATTAGATGAAAGCATGAAAGACAAGCTAAGAGGCTTATCGGCAACGCATTCGTTAGTCGCGTTTGAGGGTATTGAATCGGACCAAATTGAGCTAAATTGGCATAAGTCACTGCTGAAAACCGCGCAAGAAAACCCGCCAGTAGAGCATCCGTTAGTACAAGTTCATCCAGAAACGGGCAAAGAGACGCTATATATAAACGAGCAATTTACCCGTTACATCAATGAACTCAAACGTGAAGAGAGTGATTCACTACTTCGCCAGCTTTTTGAAATTGCACGTCGACCTGAGTATCAAGTGCGTTTCAAATGGAGCAAGGGCTCAATGGCGATATGGGACAACAGAGTCACTCAGCATTATGCTGTGATTGATTACGGTGATACGCCAAGAAAAATGCACCGAGTAACAGTGACCTAAGGTTGTAAATCAAGTATAAGTCGAAGCGCCTAAATATTTTGACTCATCGATTAATGTGATTTATTTTTAGCGCTTATGTTCAACTCAAGACAAATATAAGGAGGATTTTTATGAAAGTGTGTGAATTTAACTTCGCGCATATTTTTTGGTACGACCAAAACTCAAGTTTTAAAAATATCGTGCTGCGATAACCAAAACTTGAGCGAAGCATTTCAATATAACCTTCAATAGAGTTTCTTCACTCTAGTTTACTTGGTTGTTGTCAGCGAATGACAACAGCGCTTTGTTGCGCTTGAAACTTGAGTAAACAAATGACTACATTAATATCTACATCATCCATTTCTTACGACCTAACATCATGCCGGTTATTTGATGGGCTTTCCTTTACCATTAAGAGAGGTGACCGCATTGGCCTTATTGGCAGTAATGGCTGTGGCAAAAGCACCTTATTACGTCTGTTAAACAAAGATTTACCTGACTGTGTAGGGAATGTTTCGTTCGCCTCGAATGCCGTAGTTGCCTTAATTGAGCAACACTTACCTAAGCGACTTTTAAGTCTCTCAATGCTCGATGCTGTGACCGATAACCTTCCTTTAAACATGCATCAAACAGAGCAATGGCGAGCGCAAATTACTCTTTCTAATTTAGGATTTGATGAAAGCTATTGGAACCAGCTGGTAGGCACTTTAAGTGGCGGTCAATACGCGCGAGTGTTAGTCGCGAGAGCATTGATTCTTGAGCCAGATGTCCTATTGCTAGATGAACCAAGCAACCACTTAGATCTACCGACGTTACTTTGGTTAGAGCAGTTTCTGAAAGATTGGAGAGGTACGTTTGTCATGGTTTCGCATGATCAACGATTACTTGACCACGTCACCGATTCTACTTGGGTGCTACGTGACAAAAGGGTACTTACCTTTAGCCAAAAGTGCACCAAAGCTCGAAAAGCATTGGAAGATAAAGACCGAACGGATGCGGAAAGGCAACAAGCAGAAAAGAAAGAGATCGACCGCATCGAAAAGAGCGCTCATCGTTTAGCGATTTGGGGGCGTGACTTTGACAATGAAGGTCTGTCTCGAAAAGCAAAAAGCATGGAAAAGCGCGCCGAAGGGTTACGCTCGACCATGACACATTTGGATTCTGTAGAACCATGGACATTAAGTTTGTCCGGTGAACCCATGAAGGCCAATCGAATACTTGAATTGTCAGAGGTGCCAATTACCGCCGCTGACGACCAAGCGCCACTGTTTGAAGTGCTGTTCCAGCAGATAAAGAGTGGTGACCGTGTTGCTGTGCTAGGCAAAAATGGGGCGGGTAAGTCGTCTCTTCTGAAAGTATTGTGGGCGAATTATCAGGCTTCTCAACTTGGAGATAATGGTTATTTTCACCCAAATGCCGAAGTCGGGTATTACGACCAAAGCCTGCACCAATTAAGTGATGACCATTCACTAATAGATTCACTTTACTCATTTTATCCAGTTTCGCAGGAAGCTAGAAAAATGGCTTTGATTAGCGCAGGTTTTTCCTATGAAAGACATGAGCAAAAGATCGCAGAGCTTAGCGGTGGAGAGCGTTCTCGACTGCTGTTCGTTGGGCTATCGCTAGCGAAGTATCACTTCCTGTTGTTGGATGAGCCCACTAACCACCTTGATATTGAAGGTAAGGAAGAGCTGGCGAATTGCTTAACTCAATTCGACGGGGGGCTACTGTTGGTCAGCCATGATCGAGAGTTGATCGAAAAATCATGCAATCGATTCTGGTATATCAATGACGGTCAACTTGTGGAAATGACTTACTTAGATGCGGTGTATGAAGCGATGTCTGTCATCCATCAAGGCAAAAACGCGGAATCTTGCTCTGCTTCGATTCAGTCTAACTCTATAGTCTGTGTCGATTCTGGTTCTGAGCTGCCTAAAACAGATGATCAGCAGTCGCAAACTGATGAAGAGGGTCTTTTAGAAAGGCTATTAGAGCTCGAAGAATTACTCAGTAAGGATCAAGCTCGTAAAGCAAAGCATCAGAAGCCTAATCTGCAAGTGAAATGGCAGCAAGAAATAATTCGGATTAATGCTATGTTGGAACTGAACTAGCCCAGTTTGTAATGCAGTAGGCATCACAACGCTCAATATCTGTTGTTAAGTAGGCTTCGGCTCTTTAGTGCTGCATTGGCTAAAGAGCCTTTTGTTACGACTTAATATAGAATTAAAAACAACAGTTAAGTCAGTCTCGCAATCTCAATCAGGCGAACTTAACGCCTCGTCGGTATTATCTTTCCGAATTCTTTATTGGGTAACAAAAATGAATGTAGTGAAACATCACGAGCGACGAATACGAAATGTGTGTGACTTCATTGATAGACATTTGGATGAGTCATTAACTTTGGATCAGCTGAGCTCAGTGGCGGCGAGTTCAAAGTACCACTTTCACCGTATCTTCAAGTCGTTTATGGGGATTAGCACTATTCAGTATGTGTCGTTTGCTCGGTTAAAGCGCGCTTCTTTTCGTTTAGCTTTTGAGCCCGAGTACAGTGTCACCGATATTGCATTGGAGGCTCACTTTGAGAGTCTTGAAGCATTCTCTCGAGCATTTTCGAGGCACTTTAAGCAGACACCCTCTCAATTTAGAAAACAACCCAACTGGTCATATTGGCGTTCAAAGTATGAGTTTAACTTACCAAAGAGTGGAGAAGAGATAATGGATGTGAAAATCGTCGATTTTTGCGAAACAGAGGTTGCACTGATTGAGCATAAAGGGAGCCCAAAGCTGGTTTACAATACTGCTGCTAAATTTATTGATTGGAGGAAGTCGACGGGTTTCTCTCCGGTAAAAACCAGTGACACATTTGGTGTGGCTTATTCTGACCCTTCAGATACCCCTGAAGATGAATATCGCTTTGATATTTGCGGAAGCCATAACGGGGATGTCCCAGAAAATATCTTTGGTGTTAAGAAGAGGATCATTCCGGGCGGTCGTTGTGCTGTCGCTGTTCATAAGGGCAACCATGATTTAATCGCTGACACGGTAAGCTACTTATATCGTGAGTGGTTACCCAAGAGTGGCGAATCTTTGAGAGATTTTCCGTGCTTTTTCCAATACGTGAATCTAGTCCATCATGTGGATGAATGTGATTTGCTCACTAATATTTACTTGCCGATAACCTAGCTTTATGTGTCACAGATAACAAGAAATGAAATCACTATTAGGCCTCGTATTAACGAGGCCTTCATGTATTTGGCTGCAGGGTTAAAACAGATTAAATGCAAAAGCGCGTATATATTTGATTCAAACCTCATTGCTTGGAGGTGATGTGTAATATAATCGCTAAGTTATAATAAAAACAAAATAATAAGAATGGTAAATGTCAGAGTTTAGGGAATAAAGAATTTCGTATGGGCGCTATTCGTAAAGTTTATCAATATGCTGAACCGAATTTAACCTTCTTAGGTTGGATGGGCTTAGTCGGTTTCCCTGTTTACTATGTAGTTTGGGAGTATCTGTTCCCGCAACCTTATGAAAATCTGCCTCTCCGGCTGTTATGCTCGGTGTTGTTCTTCGGCATCATTTTCCGTAAACACGTACCGTTTGAATGGCGAAAGTATCTGCCTGCGTATTATCAAGTCGCGATTACACTCTGTCTTCCATCTTTCTTCTTCTATATGTTGCTGATGAACAATTGGTCCAATATTTGGGTCATGTCTTTCATGTCTGCAATATTCCTTCATATTTCTTTGGTTCATGTCACTAAGGTGATGTTTGCGCAAACCTTTGTCGGAATAGGGATTGCGACGTTTTGTGCTTGGGTGGTTCAAGGCTTTTACCTTGAGATAACCATGAATTGGACGCATGTGCCAATTTTCTTATTTATCTATCTATTCGGTAACTTATTTTATTTCCGTAATCAGGTGGAATACGAGAATAAGGTATCTATAGCGAAATCTTTTGGCGCTGGTATTGCACACGAAATGAGAAACCCTCTTAGTGGCTTGTTAACTTCTATTGATGTTATTCAATCGATACTACCAAACCCTAAAAGTGGTGACATTAAAGAGCCATATGCACTGAGCGCTGAAGAGTTAAAGCAGCTACGTGACTTGGGCGACGAGGCCTTGGAAATTATCCACTCAGGTAACGAGACCATCGATTTATTGTTGACGTCAATTGATGAGAACTGTTTATCCCGTTCAACCTTTAAAAAGCACTCTGCACAATCGGTGATCGAATATTCAATTGATAACTTTAACTATAAGCGTGCGTCAGATAAATCAGCAATATCTTTGGATGTACAAAGTGACTTTGATTTTTTAGGAAGCGACACTTTGTTGAAGTATGTGATGTACAACCTGTATAAAAATGCGTTCCATCACCGAAGTCCGGAAGATTTTCATATTCATGTCACCCTGAGTAGCGATGATGTTACTAATCAAATTGTAGTGACGGACAACGGGGCTGGTATCTCTAGTGAGGCAATACGTCACATTTTCCAAGATTTCTATACGACAGGTAAAACAGGAAACTACGGGTTAGGCTTATCATTTTGTCAGAAGGTGATGCGTTCGTTTGGTGGTGAGATTAAATGTCAATCAGAAGTCGGAGAGTGGACGCAGTTTACAATGACGTTTCCTTCTTTGACGTCAAATTCAGTCAATCAGATTAAGTGTGAATTAAGAAACTTAAAGTCGGCATTGATGGTGAGTGAGCAAACTGTCCTGAATAAGAAAGTGACGGAAATGTCTCAACTTATGGGATTTGAACTTACGATTTTGGATGTGGCATCAGCACTTAATAAAACAGAGTATCAGTTCGATTTTGATTTAGTATTCGTCGACTTGGAAAGTATCATTTTGAGGGCAAGCAGCCTTGATGAGCTTGAGTATTTATTATCGCTCACAGAAGCGCGAATTGTGTACTTATATGAACATTATCCTATTCAACAAGTGAGGGATATTTCATTTGAACCAATTTGGATAGAAACTCAAGTCTTGCTACTGAACACTAAAGCAGCGATTGACCATTTACTGTTTGACTCCAATTACGAGACTCCACCGGTGGCCGTTAAGCCGATTGAAAATGCAAATAAGCGCACCGTTATGGTAGTCGACGATAACGAGTCTCTACGTCGTCTTACTGCGATGTTGCTGGAAAAGCAAGGCTTTGATGTGGTACAGAAAGAAGACGGTCAGCAGGCATTAGACGCTCTAGACTCAGAGACCATTGACTTGGTTTTAATGGATATTGAAATGCCTATTATGGACGGTGTCGAAGCTTCTCGACTCATTAGAAGCGCGAATAAGCCTTATTCTTGGGTGCCGATCATTGCTCATACAGGGGACAGCTCGCCCATAACTCTGCAGAAGATGGAGTCATCAGGAATGTCTGATCTTATTGTAAAACCGGCAGACAAGAACCGATTACTCAAAAAGATTACTCATTGGATATAGTGGGTTTGCACGCGAGTGTATTTGAGATTTGAAGTGGGGCAATTGTGCCAATGGTGCTATAGGCCGAATCTACAACAATGACGCCAGAGCCATAGCGCTCAAGCTGCTTGCGCAGATGGTTCATATTGTTATGCATGAACGGATGCGCGCTCGCACCTGCGGCTCGAATACCTTCCCATAAAGACATGTGGGCAAAGAAATCAATATACACAGGAGCTTGTGGTGGACAGATAGTTTGCAGTAAGCCTATGTTCGCCGCCCAACCAGACTGAGAGAGCAAGCAGCTTTCCATTCCTACATAGCTCGCTAGCTCATTTTCAAAGGCGGGTTTTGAATCCTCGTCTTGCAAAAAGATAGCTGACATGACGATGTTGTCATCATGTTCAGCAATCGCTTGCTGGTGGGCTTGTTGAATCTGTTTGTTGTGTGGCAGCGCGAGGTAATCATTGCTTTGCATCACAACTGAATTGCGCCTAGGACGTCTACCCAGAACTAAGTGTGTTTGGCTTTCGTTCTGGGTAATGAGATCTTCAATGTAATGGTTTAAGCGTTCTTCAATAAAGGAAGGTAGTGGTTTATTTTTGGTTTTATCACTCATAATTATTCTCTTCATATACGGGATAACGCCAGCGCTGACGGGTGTATATTGAAGACAAAAAATGAGGTGTCATTAGCTAAGTTGCATAAATGGGCACAACCTTGCAAACTCAACATTTGAGGGTTTTAAGGTGAGTGGATTTCCTTACGGTAACGGGCTTTAGCCACGTTCAAATCAGAAAAATAAACGCCTTTTTATAACAAATCGCGATGAAAAAATTAAAGATCAAAGCGTGGGCCAAAAGCTATTTGCTGACACATTGTCGGATAAGTTCAATCAAGTCATCCAGCTGTTGTTTGGCCTCTCCCTCTAGCGCATAACCAAAGTTGATGCGTAAGCAGTTGCTGTAGAGATCAAGAGTGCTGAACAGATGCCCAAGCCGAATATCAATCTTTTTCTCAGAAACCGCTTGAGCAAATGAGATATGGTTGAGGTTAGGGATCTGTAGCCAAAGTACCATGCCACCTTGTGGGCTGCTTATTTTGACGTCATCAGGAAGGTTTTGAGTTAAATAACTTAGGTATTGCTGGCGTAAAGAGAGAATTTGAGCACATCTTCTTCGAACGTGCTTTGCGTATTGACCAGATTCAATAAAGTCAGCGACAGCTAGCTGAGTAGGAAGGGCAACGCCGTAGCTTGCAGAAGAAAACTGCGCTTTGTACTCATCAATATACTTTCCTGGCAAGCACCACCCTAAACGATAGCTTGGTGATAAACTCTTCGAGACAGAACCACACCATAAAACATAACCACCTTTGTCATAGTATTTGGCAGGCAGTGGTGTGTGCGAAGAATAAGAGAGTTCTAAATACACATCATCTTCAATGATCGGCACTCGATATTCATTCGCCAATGCCGCCAATTTCTGTTTTTGGCTGGCCGACATATTGATCCCTTGTGGGTTCATATGCGAGGTACAGAAGATAGCGGCATCGACGCGTTTGCTTTTGAGATGTGTTTCTAACTGTTGTAGGTCTACACCGTCATCTAGAGATGGGATCTCGATGATCTTACGCGACATCTTGCCAAGTAATTCGAGTATTCCGTTGAAACATGGTGAGCTAATGGCAATGGTATCGCCTTCTTTGGTGCACGATTCAAGAGCGGCTTTTATTGCCGACATACAGCCAGCCGTGACCACCAGTTCGCCTGGTGAAAAATGCACATCAAGCTTTGCAAAGTGAGTGGACAATGCTTGTCGTAATATCGGCTCGCCTTGAGTATCAGGGTAATGGTTGAGCCTGTTACCCATGCGTTTTATAGAGCGACGGAAGCTGCGTTCTAGTTCAACGACCGATTGCTCATCATTGGTGGTGCTAGAGACTCCTAAAGGCCCATTGATTGAGTTGTGAGTCGATGAGGTTTGTCTCACTCTGGAAACTTTACTCTCAAACTGTGCCCATTCAGGTGTTGAGTGAGCTGGCTTATGAGGAGAAACAAAATACCCGGCTTGTGGTCGAGAGTGAATCCAGCCCTGTGACTCTAGCTCTTGGTAGCAACTTACTACGGTCGACATGCTAACGGCTTGTTGCTTAGCTAATTGACGAAGCGAAGGCATCCGCCCACCTTCGGGTCTTTTTCCACTTTCAATCTCATTAATAAACTGATTCGCAAGTTTTCGGTAAATGCTCATGGTAACGGTTGTGGTTAACTGTACTGGTTTTTGTTTAAAAAATTGTATCTGTACCCGTTTTTTTGTTCAAGGGATACTTTTTTAAAACAAAAGAGGGGGACAGTATGAAAAGAAATGATTTGTTGTTAGCGGTGTTGGTGATGGCAATTTGGGGATTCAATTTCTCGATGATCAAAATGGGCGTAACCAATGTTCATCCTTTGTTGGTAACGGCCGCGCGTTTCTCGCTAGCGGTGATTCCAGTGATATTTTTTGTGGCGAGACCAAATGTCGCTTGGCGCTATTTAGTGGGTTACGGCTTCGTGTTTGGTGTGGGTATTTGGGGGATGGCTTCATGGTCAATAACAGCAGGGATCTCATCTGGGCTTTCCTCAGTATTGCTTTCAAGCAATGTGCTTATTGGAATGGCTGTTGGGGTATGGGTTTTCAAAGAAAGTGCGTCGGTTCGTAAGTTAATTGGTGCGATGTTAGCCCTGTGTGCACTTGCAGTTTTAGTCTCAGCGGCGAAAGGGAATGTCACCGTTAATGGCGTTATCTTGATTATGATTGCAGCGTGCAGTTGGACCTTAATGGGCGTCATTGTTAAGGCTTCCAAAACTAGACAGGCGTTTGCGTTTAATGTGTGGGGAATGCTGTTTGCACCAGCGCCGTTGGTGTTGTTTGCTGTGATGTTACACGGAGATAAAATCATTTGGCAGGGGATTGAACAATGGGATTGGAACACAACGATTGCGGTGCTGTTTCAGGCTTATCCAACCACGCTATTTGGCTATTGGGTGTGGAACAAGTTGTTAATCCAATATCCATTAAGCACTACTGCACCGTTAACCTTGCTGGTGCCAGTCTTCGCGCTGATCAGCGGATACTTTATGTATGACGAAGTGTTGTCACTCGCTCAAGTAGTGGCATCGGTGTTGTTCTTAATCGGGATTGGTTTGATCGTTAAACCTGCAAAAGCGCGGAGTAGCGGTACATCCGGTGACAGAGAAGTGGAAAGGAAACTCGTTAAGCAATCATGATGTCGTTTTCATTAACGAAGAGGGGTTTGAAGTCACCTTTATAGTCGTTATACCCCGATGACCATGTATGAATTAAAGCCTCGCAAGCGCGGGGCTTTCTTATGATGAGATGAAAACATGAAATATGGTCGTTATCTAAGGTTCTCGATTTTCTTTCGAATTATCAGGTGTTTTCTTGTTCTCTCTTTTAGAGAATGATTTGTCTTATTGTTATGTTATATTGTAACAATGATACAGGGTAACTTGCACCTTCGATACTTGGAAATCAATTACATGGAAAACATAAAACAAGTCTTACTGGTCGCCGGAACTCACGGTAACGAACTCTCTGGAATTTATCTACATAAACTCATTAAAGAGCGCTTCTATGCCGCTGATCGTTCGACATTTTCTACCGATTCAGTTATCGCAAACCCAAAAGCGGTAGATCAGAACGTAAGGTACCTAGACACGGATTTAAATCGTGAGTTTTCTCAGCTCAACAATGACGACACGCTAGGTTTAGCCGAGCATACCGTAGCTCGCCAGTTTGCAGAGCGATACGCAAGCAAAGAGCAGCAACTCATTATCGACCTACACAACACAACCAGCAATATGGGCGCGACACTGATCTTGCTTTCCAACGATGCTTTCTATCAAAAAATGGGCGCGTATGTGAAACAGCGAATGCCGGAAGCGAATATTCTATTTGAAGATAGGAAACCATGGGAAGAGCAGCCTTACCTTTGTACTACGGGGAAGTGCGGTGTAATGATTGAAGTGGGTGCTCAGGCACATGGTTCGCTTAAATTCGACACGCTTAAACTGATGAAGCAGATGCTGACCATGGTGCTTGATTATGTTGAGAAGCATAACCTCAATCAGCTGCAAGCATTAGAAGACTACAATGCGTTTTTCTATGTTGAAGAAGTTAATGTTCCCCTTGGCCCAGACGGCATGCGTGTTGCTACGGTGCATCCTGCGATATGTGGTCGGGATTTCGAGGTCGTTAAGCAAGGACAGCCGATATTGGCGACGTTCTTTGGCTATGATATTTATTGGGAACGAGAACAAGACATATACCCGCACTTTATCAACGAGAGTGCTTACGCTCAAGCTAACATTGCGATGGCGTTAGCAGAGAAACGATTGGTGTCGGTAAACTAACGTAGCGATGTTTACTCCAATGTCTAAAAAGCCCTATGAATGTTCTATTTGATAGGGCTTTAGTTTTAATTATCGATGGAGCGAACTTAGTTAACAAGACAATCTAGAAGTTGGCTTTCCAGCTCACTCTCTATGTCCTGACCAATTACTTCAATTCTGGTTTCACTGCACTCATCGAGTTCTGATTCGGTCAAACCATCCTCTGTTAAGTTGTAGCCAAAGATACCATTTGGAGTAATGAACACCGCCTTCATACGTTCAACTTTCAAGCCGACTAGAAAGTGTCGTAAACGCTGGTGGTCAAACAGTTTATCAGCTGCAAATCGCCATCCAATACTCTCAAAGCCTTCGCCTTGGTTGGTCGCTTTGAGCATGCCGCTTTCTGGCATCGGGAGTTCAGACGCGAGTGGCCTATCTTGTTTGTGATGATGGTGCCCATGAGCTTGATGATGGTAAAAGCTGGTGTCTCCATCAAACTCATCGAAAGGGATCTTACCGTGATGGGCAAATATGAGCTTAGTTTTATTGTGACAAACCTGTGCGACGTACTCGGCAAGCTTTTCTGCATCCCCCTTGTTATAAAGGTCTACTTTATTGCCGACGACCGTATCCGCAATGGTAATTTGTTGGTTGAAAGTATCGTGGTCAGAATAACGAGTATCAGACAGTTTGCGAGCATCTACCAAGGTGATGTTCTTTTGCAGTGATAGCACTTTACGATAATGTTCAGAAGATAATACTTCTAACACTTCTTTTGGGTGGCCAAGCCCAGTAGGCTCAATCAGTAAGCGGTCTGGCTTCGCCTCAGAAAGCAACTGATTGAGTGCTATCTGCATCGGTAAACCTGCTGCACAGCACATGCAGCCACCGGGTACTTCGCGAATAAAAACTTGCTGTTGTTTGGTTTGATTGCCTTCGAATAAACTTCCATCAACGCCAATTTCACCAAACTCATTCACCAAAATAGCCCAATTCTCATCGGCTGGTTTGTGCTTCATTAAGTTAAGAATCGCAGAGGTTTTTCCTACTCCGAGAAACCCAGTAATAATGTTGGTCGGAATCCCAAGCAAGGGGGATTTATTAGAGTTCATTAGCAATCCTTCTATAGCCTTGAACAAGAGTATGGTTGGCAGAGACAACCGATTCTGAAAAAGCCGAGTATTCTGGTGGTACTTTTGAAATGCTGTTTAGATCAAAGCCTGAACCTATGTTGGTCATCGGTGGTACATGAAAATTCTCAGGAAGGTCGAGTCCGTCCACCACGCAGTTATGACGAATCACGCAACCTTTACCAATGACGGCATTGAAAACGACAGAGTTGAAGCCGATAAAGACATCGTCACTGACTTCACAAGGCCCATGGATAATGGAGCGGTGAGCGATAGAGGAGCGTTCTCCTATGCTTACCGCAGCACCGGCCTTCGAATGGATAACCACACCATCTTGAATATTGGTATCGCGCTTAATCACGATAGCTTCCATATCGCCGTGTTCATTAACCTCGTCGGCACGTATCACGGCATAAGGACCAATGAACACGTTATCTTCAATGATGACCTTGCCACAAATAATGGCTGTTGGATCAATGAAGGCGGTTTCCGATACGTTTGGCATATGACCGTTAGGGTTTCTTCTTAACATATTGATTTCTTTTTATTGATGGTAATAACTGCTCAACTAGCGCTTGAATGACAGCCTCATTGCTGGAGAGTGATTTGTATCTTGGAGCAAGCTCGAATCTCCATTGCTATAAACCTTGGTGCCATTTACCCAAGTATGTTTGATCTGGGAAGAGAACTCGTGACCAGTGAATGGAGACCAAGCACATTGATAAAGGTTGTTTTCCTCATCAACTAATGTTGATGCTTTTGGGTCGACGAGTACTAAGTCTGCGAAGTAGCCTTCACGAATATAACCGCGCTCTTGTATCGCATACCGAATGGATGGGTTATGTGCTGTTTTTTCTACGACTTGTTCTACGGTCATGGTTCCGGCATGTACGTGGTCAAACAGAGTCAAGAGGGCGTGTTGCACAAGGGGTAAACCGGCAGGCGCTTGCTCATAAGGAACTTGTTTTTCTTCCCATGTGTGAGGAGCATGGTCTGTGGCGATGATGTCTATTTGATTGGTGTTAAGGGCGGCAAGTAGTGCTTCTCGATCGCTTGGAAATTTGATGGCTGGGTTGCATTTGATTTGGTTCTCTAATTTTGGGTAATCTTCATTACTGAACCAAAGGTGATGAACACACGCTTCAGCGGTTATGCGCTTGCCTTCGATTGGCCCTTTATCAAATAGTGCCAACTCTTTCTCTGTAGTGATATGCAATACATGAAGCTGGCTATTGTGCTTTTTTGCGAGCTCAACAGCAAAAGAAGAAGAGGCATAGCAGGCTCTGTCATCTCTTAGGATAGGGTGGTCTTCAATCGTGAAAACTGCTTTCTCTTTTCTTAATTGCTCTTGGTTTTTAGCGATAACAGGCCCGCTTTCACAATGGGTGACAATCAGGACGGGAGAATCACGGAATATGGCATCGAGTGCTTGAGGCTCTTCAACCAACAGGTTACCCGTTGAAGCACCCATAAATACCTTTACGCCACAGTGTTTGGTCGGGTCGAGCTGCTTGATTTGCTCTAGGTTATCTTCAGTTGCACCTAGGTAAAAAGAGTAGTTAGCCAGTGAACTCTGTGCTGCGATATCAAATTTTTTCTCTAAGGCCTCAATGGTCGTAGTAGCAGGGGTTACGTTTGGCATTTCCATGTAGCTAGTAATACCACCGGCGACAGCGGCACGTGACTCTGTTGCGATTGAGCCTTTGTGGGTTAACCCGGGCTCGCGAAAATGGACTTGATCATCAATCATCCCCGGTATGAGATAGCAACCTTGCGCGTCAATCACCTCACATTCTGAACTTGGCTTTATATTGCTCGCAACTTTTTCAATTCGTTGGTTGACAATCAATACATCTATCTCGGTAACGGTGCCTTCATTGACCACGTAGGCATTTTTAATGAGCGTTGCAGGCATAGCGTTTTATTCTTTCCTTGTTAATTAGGCTAATACGTTTGGAATCTAGTGATTAGATGTAGGTATTCTTAGCAGGGCGTATTTACTTCGGACTTAGCACACTCATCACAAACACAGCTGATCTCTAACTGAGGGCTTGTGACGGTGAATCCTTGTTGTTTCGCGTGAGATTTAAGATCGCGAATAATAGAAGGGTTGATGGTTTGTTCACTTATCTTGTCGCACTTAGAACAAATCAAAAATTGTGGGATGCCATGTTCGTGCTCACAAAGGATGTGGTCACAAAGTATGTATTTATTTGATACCTTAATCTTGTGTGCTAGGTGGTGTTGTTCTAAAAAATCCAAGACTCTGTAGACCGACATCGCTTGAACATGTTGATCAAAATGCTCTTTGCAATAGTCGACTAACTCGTAGGCAGACAGCGCTTTATCGGCATGTGCCAACGCACGCAGTATCAGCAGCCTTTTGGCGGTAAACTGTTTTCCTTTGTCTCTACACCCTTGTTTGACGTGCTTAATGATCGCTTCAATATCTTTCATTCTAAGTACTAAATTCCCTCTCGTTTGATATGTTATAACATATCAATTGCGCGCTGTGAAATGTACTTTGCTGCAGAGCGTCGCTAAAGAGGGAGATTGACGAAATTATAATAAAGATGAATCGCAGTAAAAGTCAGTACACAATCAGTGATAGCATTGACCGATTCGAATGCAATTCTGAAATGATACAAATCTCATATTTAATAATGATTATTTCATAACCTCTGTTGAGATGGATATCAAATCAAGTGGCTGATTTTATTGGGGAACAGAGAAAAATCTCAAAAATCATCATATAGACTGGTAAAGTTTTAAATTCCAATTTATTAATGGTGAATGGAATATAGTTCTATTTTATAGCTGTTAAGTAGATGTTTTTTAGCCATATATGTGAAATTAAGAGCGAGTTATCTTTTTGATTTGAAAGAATAATCTGACAGTTGAGATAAAAAAGTTGGCGAAAATCAGAAGCTTGGCATACACTTTCCTTGTAAACGACCTTATCTCATTGATTGAATAGGGTAAATGCTTTGGCGCTACTGGCGATAGTAGCAATGATTAACATAGCTTTGAGGAAAGTTTTATGGCACTCACGAAGGCCGATTTGGCTGAGAACCTGTTTGAGACACTCGGATACAGCAAGCGGGATGCCAAGGAAACGGTTGAAGTGTTTTTCGAAGAAGTTCGTAAAGCGCTTGAAAATGGCGAACAGGTAAAACTGTCTGGTTTTGGTAACTTTGATCTTCGCGAGAAAAACGAGCGACCTGGTCGTAACCCGAAAACTGGTGAAGACATTCCAATTTCTGCTCGACGTGTTGTTACTTTTAGACCGGGACAAAAACTAAAGGCCCGTGTCGAAAATATTAAAATCGAGAAGTAGCCAAGCAATAGACCACGCATAGCGTGGTCTTTTTGTTTATATCACAGTATTTATTCTTGCCACTTGTTTTCAATCTTTTTATCTTCTCGCATCTCGCATCTCGCATCTCGCATCTCGCATCTCGCATAATCTCTAATCATCGTTCAGTTCTCCTGAACGATAGTTAATTCTAATTGAATTTAGATACACCGCTCTATTTGCTGTAATGTCACTCTCCGCATGTACTGACGAAAACACTGCAACGGTGGAAAAGCTTTCGCCAAAACTGACTATACAAAGTGACAAAACAGTACCTTACATACCAAACTTGACGGCAGGAGAAAGCTCGCTGACAACCTATGTAGCCGGTGTCATGGTGATAAGGTCATCCCTTTAGTGCAGTCTTACCCGAATATTAAGGGGCAGATATCCAGCTACATCCTTAAACAATTGCGTGATTTTAAAAGTGATGTACGTCAGGATTTATACATGCAGTCAGTCGTGAAGTCTCTATCTGATAAGGATTTACAGGATGTCGCGGCTTTCTATAGTACCTTAAAGCCATTGGACTTGTATGAACGCTCTCAGGAGTACTATCACGAATAGCGTTCGCTTATGATTGATAAGAGATACGTTGAAATTAAAAAGGGCTGCGAGTGCAGCCCTTGTTCGTTTTTGTTTTGTAGTGGCGGTAAGTTTGATGTTATGCCGCTTTAATATGGGTCGTAATGTATGGTTGCCATGCTTGTTGGTACAGCTCTAAAGATTGGCGTCTTAGGCTGTTAATTTGCGCAGCTTCGATGTCGTTGATTGGGCGCTTTTCAGCAATCGCATGACGCTCAATACCTTGAATGATCTCGTATAGCTCATGTTCAGGGCCACTTTTCACATCTGCTATCGCTTTTAAGTGAAGTTGAACCTCGGCGATCATGTTAGTTTTTGGTAAGCGAACCAGTAAGTTAAGGTCACGGTAGCCAGAATCAGCGGGTGACTTAAACTTGTTTTTCACTTTTACCACGTCCGCTTCTCGGCTCAGTGCTTCGTACACTTCAACTAGGCTCTCTACATCATTAGCGATGATTGTTGCGCGAGCTAGGTCGGTAATTCTTGTGTTGTCACCATCCAGTTCTAATTCAATTTTCTCTTGAGCGCGAGCTTGAGATTTAACACCAGCAAACAGTGCATCTGAATTAGTGAGAAGAGCAGTACTTTTACAGATTGTCTCTAGCTCTGCTTGAGCTTGGTGAGCTTTGCTGTAAAGGATGTCGAAGTCGGTATAAGGCTGAGTTGGACGCGAGTCGAATGCCTTGATGCCATATAGGCCGCTTAGGCTGTGGCGGAATACGTTTGATGAAACTTGGTTTTGCGAAGGCGCTGTGCGCGATTGATCAGTTGAACTCGTTGAAACAGGTGCTGCTGCGAATGCAGGCGCTCGGCTCAATACTAGAAGCATTAGGGCCGTCGTACGGAGAAATACACTCATTCAAACTCCAAAATACAAGGTTACAAAACGGGTAGTTAAAAGGGGTAACCAGTAACGCATAAGAGTAAAAAAGCTTAACTAAACTCACTACATATTAAATGGGGCTAGCTAAGACAGAAACCAACTTTAACGTTTAATATTGCTTTAAAATGTGAACATATAGACAAATAATCCAAGCGTTTGTTCCGCAATTTTAAGAACTTTGAACCTAGCCAGTTTCTGGTTGTATTCGAAACCATTTTGCCACTTTAAGCCAAGCTAAGGTTGCTCTTACTTCTCTATACTGTACCCTTGCATTATGACTGTTTAACATGAACGAAAGATGAATAATCCTGAATTTTGGCACAATAAATGGGCAGCCAACCAAATTGGTTTCCACCTTGAAGATGTAAACCCACTTTTGGTTGAGTTTTGGAAAGCAACTGAGCCTAGCTATGAGAAGAGTGTCTTTGTTCCTCTATGTGGCAAGAGTGAAGATCTGATATGGCTTGCGTCTAATCATGAAGACGTTCAAGGTGTGGAATTGAGCCAGATTGCGGTTCGAGCTTTTTTCTCTGAGCATTTTTACACACCAACCGTAACTCAAATTAACGGCCAGCATGAGCTTTATCAATTTGATGAGTTGAGTGTTTACACTGGGGATTACTTCACTGCGCCAATTCAGCCTGTCGATATTATCTATGACCGTGCTTCTCTAGTCGCTTTGCCTGCAGAAATGCGTGTGCGATATGTAGAGCGCTTAAAGCAACTGCTTAAGCCAGGCGGCAAGATCCTACTTGTAACGCTAGACTACGACCAAGATGAAATGGCAGGCCCTCCGTTTAGCGTACCTAAACTAGAAATCGATCAGTTGTTTGCGGGTTACAAGATTACATTGTTGAACCAAGATATTGCAGACGACGAGCACCCTAAGATTGCTAAGAAAGGGTTGTCTCGATTCAGTGAGGAAGTGTATTTGATTGAATCGGAAGTCTAGGTTCAGTTTACTTTCTAAGTGATAACACGAATCAAAAGACGGGCGCATGGCCCGTCTTTTTGCTCGTTAAGATTCATGATCTAAGAAGCTGATTAGTAAATCACTTTTACCTTCGACGCGCTGTTGATTGCATCTTCAATCGCGGTTTCTGTGCTTTTACGTCGTGTTAGTGCAACACCAAGGCGACGACGACCATCGATGTCTGGCTTACCAAACAGACGAACTTGTGTTTGTGGTACCTCTAGCGCTTCTGCTAGGCCTTCAAAACGGATGTTCGTTGATGTGCCTTGCCCAAGGATTACTGCAGACGCACAAGGGCCATACTGAGTAATTGATTTGATAGGCATACCTGTAAATGCGCGTACGTGAAGTGCGAATTCTGACGAGTCTTGAGACATCAATGTCACCAAACCAGTATCGTGTGGGCGAGGGGATACTTCGTTGAAGGTCACATGGTCGCCTTTAACGAACAACTCAACACCAAAGATACCATGACCACCTAGAGCATTAACCACTTGCTCTGCCGTGTACTGTGCCGCTTTTAGAGCGTTGTCTGACATAACTTGTGGCTGCCATGATTCACGGTAGTCGCCGTTTTCTTGGCGGTGGCCGATAGGTGCACAGAAATGAACACCGTCGATTGCACGAACAGTGAGAAGAGTGATCTCATAATCAAAGTCGATGAAGCCTTCAACGATTACACGCCCAGCGCCAGTACGACCACCTTCTTGTGCATATTCCCACGACTTTTGGATGTCTTCTTCGGTTTTTATAACGCTCTGCCCTTTGCCTGAAGAGCTCATTACTGGTTTAACAACGCAAGGCATACCGACAAATTCAACTGCGGCAGCGAAGTCTTCAAAGGTGTCTGCAAAGCGGTAAGGGGATGTGCTTAGCTTCAGTTCTTCTGCCGCCAGACGACGAATACCTTCACGGTTCATCGTTAGCTTAGTTGCGTTAGCTGTTGGAACGACATTCAAGCCTTGTGCTTCAAGCTCTACCAACTTGCTGGTGGCAATAGCTTCAATTTCTGGTACCACGTAATCTGGTTTTTCTAGTTCAATGGTGGCTTGAAGTGCATCGCCATCTAACATGTCTAGTACATGGCTGCGATGCGCAACTTGCATAGCAGGTGCATCTGCATAACGGTCACAAGCAATAACTTCCAAACCTAAACGTTGGCACTCGATAGCCACTTCTTTGCCAAGTTCACCTGAACCTAGTAGAAGTACACGAGTAGCATTTTCACGAGTAGCAGTACCAAACATAGAAATTCCTTCCGATCTTTTGAACGATTGATTGAAAACGGGGTGATCATACTTATTTAGATGACAAAAGCAAACGTTTGCTTTGGTTGTGGTGTTAATTACAAGCATAAAAAAACAGCCCTATAAAAATGGGCTGATTATTTAAAAGTTTGTTAATTAGATGTACTTAGATTGCTAAGTAAGTCACTGGAATGTCGGGATTAATCGCTTCTAATGTAGATTGTGTATCCGCTAGGTGGCTGATGCTACCTTCAGCGATTTCAACCAATGCTGCGCTTTCAATTTGTTCAAAGTCGAAGCCTGCAAGTTTTAGTTGAATTAACGCAACTTGTAGCGGCGGAAGGCTAGGGTTGAATGCTGCGTTTTCAGCGTAAGCACCCGTAAAGATCTTACCAGTTGTTAGCTGTAGTGACACACCACTTAAATTTTTAGTGTATGGCGCATGGCTGCGGTTAAGCGCTGCTAATGCTTCAACTACAATAGGAGTCGTCTCTTCCGTCGTGTACTTATGGTCGAGTTCAGACATTAAGCCTGTTGTTACGCCAAGATCAGAAGGTCCAAATGAATCAGGTAGGTATTCTTGTAGCGACATTTCATCACGCTGCGGAAGCTGAACTTTAAGCTCTTTCGCTGTAGTCAACTCATTCATAAATTGACGACAGTGACCACAAGGGCTGAAGTTAATTGTGATGTCTGAAATGCCGCGCTCACCTTTCATCCAAGCGTGGCTGATTGCCGATTGTTCAGCGTGTACGGTTTGGCCAAGTTGTGCACCAGCGATTTCAAGGTTTGCACCAAAGTACAAAGTACCAGACAAACCACGCACGATTGCACCAACGTAAAAGTCAGATAACGGTGCGTATGAATACGCAGCAGCAAAAGGAAGTAGTGCGATACGTAGTTCGTCATCCGCTAAACCACTTGCTTGAAGTAGGCTAGAGAACTGTTCTGGAGACAATGTCGCGTCAAAGTTGTCTGCTAATACGATGTCACTTAAAAGCGCTTTCATTGATGATGGAGCACTTTCCAGCGCCAGGGTAATACGACTGTTCATGTTGAATCCTTAATTGACCTTAGGCTTTAAGTTTATGCAATGCTCAGGAATTTTCTGTGACAATGATCGCTATTGTAGTGTTGTTGTTACATTGGTTTGCATAATTAGAGTGAGGTCACACTTGAAATCGATTGCAAGGACCATTTTTACAGCTGATATCGCACTTATTGTTCATAATAGTCGGTTTTTAGCTGGATAAATGGCAATAAAAAGCCCAAGCAAACACTGATATCGACAGGGCTAGGCTTGGGCTTAATCGGGTTGTTGGCGTATAGGCTAGGAATAGAACCAGACCACCATACTAAACACGCTAGGTGCGATTATTGAGGTGATAACGCCACAAAGCACTAACGCCAGTGAACTGAAAGCCGCATCTTCTTGGTTCTTTTCAGCGCAAGTTGCCGTACCTAACGCGTGAGAAACCGTGCCCATGGTTAAGCCTCTAGCAATAGGGCTCTTAATGCCGATTAGATTGTAGATAGGGTAAGCAAAAATTGCCCCAAATAGTCCAACGATAAGAACCAGTATTGCAGCAATCGCCGCTTCACCACCAAGATGGCTTGATACTTCCATCGCAATAGGGGTGGTGACTGATTTGCCCAATAGACTCGCAATCAAACTTAGGTCGGCTTTGAAAGCGACGGCAATCATTGCTGCTGTCGTCATCGACATCACACTACCCAGCGTGCATGCAAAGGTAATGATTCGCCAGTTAGCTCGAATTTGAGGTAGCTGCTCATATAACGGATAAGCTAGGGCAACAACCGCTGGCTGAAGCATGTACGTAATCCAAGTGTTGTCTGCGTAGTAAGTCTCGAAAGGGACTTTAAAGAACATCAGGATTGGAATAATGATGCCAATGCTAATTAGCAGCGGGTTACATAGAGGGGAATTTACTTTCTGACTTACCCAACGAGCAAACAGAAATACTATAATAGTTAATAGAATCCACATGGTTATTTACCTCTCGCTAGCAAGCGGTCTAAGAACCATGATAAAGAGACTAATACGATGAGCGTGCCACCCACTGCACTCGCCATAATCGGCAGTGCGTTAGCGATCAGCATGTCAAAGTGTTCCATAAGCCCGACACTGATCGGGACAAACAGTAAAATCATCAAACGAATAATTAGGCTGGCACCAGGCTGTACCCAGTGTGCCGGCACAATACCAATCACCATGGCAGTGAACAGAATTAACATGCCAAAAATACTGCCTGGGATTGAGGTGTCTAAGTATTGTTGTAACGCGTTGCCTGCAGTGAGAGCACCTATGATTAAGGTGAAGGAGATTAAGCAATAAACGAGTTTGATCAATCTTTCTTTCAAGGTTTACACCTCTCGATAATGGGTTAACTAGCTAGCTTTTCTACGTATTGATACACCGCTTTTAAGATAGCCATTTTCTTCTCGTCACTTTCATGTTCGTGTGCGAGGTTCTCTAGATTGAGCATATACTCTTCTAAGCGACCTTCGTAGAACTCACGACAATGGTTTGCCCACTTAAGTTGCTCGGATTCATCTAGCGTCCATGGGAAGTTACGTGCTCGGTAACGGAACAACAAAGGCTTAATGCGCTCGTCACTGAAGGTGATGTCTAACGCTGCTAAGTTATTTGGGTCAGTCTCACGGATGATGTTCATCGCGGTTTTATCCGCCGGTGAGAAGAAGCCATCGTATAGTTGGGTATCTACATCGTCGCTCTTTTCGTACTCACGTTCCTGTGAATATAAGCTAATCAATTTTTCACGAATTTCTGGGTGTTCGCGTAGGATCGCCAGATTCTTCAAACACTGCTGACGATCAATACCAATGGTTTCAGCATTTTCAGCGGTTAACGTTTTGGCTGGCGCTAGAATAGGGCACTTGTTGAGTTGAACCAGCTTAATTGGCACTGGCAGCTCGTCTTCATTTAGGTCGCTGTGCTTGGTGTAAAGCCTCTCTCTGAGCTCATCAGTATCAAGTTCGAGTAGCGGGCTTGGGTCTTTTGCTAGGTCGACAACAATCACCGCGTTTTGATTGGTAGGGTGCCACGCCATAGGAACAATCCAGCTTGTGTAATTGCAGTCACGACCAAACATGCCTGACACATGCATCAATGGTGTCATGTTTACGATGTCAACTAATTCGTTCAACTTACGTTTGTGACGCATGTTGTAGAGATAATCAAACATCTTAGGTTGTGCGGCTTTCAGCTTTTTCGCGAGTTCAATTGTTGCAATAACATCGGCCATCGCGTCATGCGCGTTTTCGTGTTCAATGCCATTTGCCACAGATAGGTGTTCCAGTTTGAAGCTCGGGAAACCTTCTTCATTCTCTGGCCAAACAATGCCGTCTGGGCGCAGCGCGTGTACGGCACGCATCACATCTAACAAATCCCAACGAGAATTACCGTTCTGCCAGCTCCATGCGTATGGATCAATGAAGTTACGGTAACAGGTGTATCGCGTTACTTCGTCATCGAATCGAATACTGTTGTAACCAAGGCTTGTGGTGTTTGGCTTTGCAAGTTCAGCATGGATCTTAGCGATGAACTCTGGTTCCGGTAGGCCTTGAGACACGGCTTTTTGTGGAGTAATTCGAGTAATAAGCGCAGCTTCAGGTGCAGGTAGATAATCAGCAGGAGGTTGGCAGTAGATGACCAATGGCTCACCAATAATATTAAAATCTTGGTCTGTACGAACGCCGGCGAACTGACTTGGACGATCTTTCGCTGGGCTCACGCCCCATGTCTCGTAATCGAAAAAGAAGTAGGTTGGCTGATTATCTGAACTCATTGAATTTCCTGAACAGTCTACGGGTAACTGTGTACTGTGGCTGAAGGTTAGTTTTGTTCAGTATCTGATAGTATGCGGTACGCGTGCAACCCAGATCACAAATAAATTGCAGGAAAGTGCTGCATTCCTATTCAATTAGACTGAAATCGGGGACTGGGTATCTTAGATTGGTTATTTGTTGGCAAGATGGATCAACCAAGTGGTGCGGTTAAAGCACTCGAAGCGTGCACAATTTGGAGGTTCGAGTCAACCATAGACAGCCAAAGGGTTCTGAGTCTATGGAGGGTTTGTTACTGCTTGTATCTGCCGTACATCAATCTTTCAGTATATGCGCCTTGCTGTATTTGAAGCTCTTGAGAAATGGAACCGAATAGGACATTAGAGCAAATCACAGAATCAGTCATTAATTTCAAATTATTCTCCTTTTTAGATAGTATTTAATAGTCTTAATCACCGTAATAAATAATGATGATAGATAATTTAATATGTCTTATTTTTAATACACCATCAATAGTGAGGTAAAATAATTGAACCTCTGGTCAGTTATTATTTCAATTTTATTATAAGGTTGAGCTTTCTCTAGATTGTTTCAAATTTGAGAATTTATTACAATATGATGAACTATATATGCCGTTTTTTCGTCTTACTTCAAATTTATCTCGTATTGTATTTTTTGTTATATTCTAAAAATTAAGTGTGCTTGATTAAATAAATGGATTAATTGACTGATTAGGATGTAAAACAAGTTTTATATATTTTTGTATGAAATTATCTAATATCATTGTCGTTTTTAGTGTTATTTGTATCAATTTGCGTGATCTTATTCTCACTGCGTCCCATTTCTTTATAAATAAGTGTCAATATATATGTTTTACAAATAGGATTGTTGTTACTTAATTGTTAACTCTGGTTGACTATTAGGTAACCCTAATAATAAAGCCGATTTTATATAAAGGATTAAAGAAATGAATAAAGTCTTTAAGGTTGTTGCTGTCTCTGCACTTTCTATCTCTTCAGCAAACGTTTTTGCTGTGAGTGACACTTTTGATGCAACACTAGAAGTAAAACAAGCGATTACAATGACAAAAACGAGTGATTTAGATTTCGGTATCATCACTTCAGATAACACAATAGATATTGTTGTTGCTCAAGGTGATGCAGGAGCTGCGGCGTTTACACTTTCAGGCGAATCTGGTGATACGGTGACGGTAAGTATTTCTGATACTAACTTAGTTAACGGTGTAAATACGATCGCTGCTGAGTTTGATTTTAACAACGCTATAACTCTAACTGGTGGTACTGCTGATCTTAATATTGGTGGTACGGCTCGTACTTCAAGTGCAACACTGGTAGCTGGTACTTATACTGCAAACGTTGCAGTTGATGTTACTTACCAATAATTAAGTAAAACTAGTATAATATTGTGGCTGTGATAGAGCAGCCGCTTTTACTATGAACTCTCTATTTGAATGCGTAGTTAAATACGTGATGTATATCGGACTGACTCTATATTCAAGCCCGTTCTATGCTCTGGAAATAATTCCTGAAAATATGGAAGTGAAATTTCCTGGTATGTATATCTCTGGTTCTGGACAAAATGCCGATGCTAATCCAGCCAATGATCAGATTTACGTGGTTCGTTTTTATGTTGAAGGTGAGCCGGGAAAAAAGATCGTGGTTTCGCTCCCTTCTAATCAATATCTCAACCATTCTCAAAAATCGAAACGTCTTCGTATAAAGAAATTCTATTTTGGCTGTGGCTTATCTAAGAGAGGCCGAGCGAAAATTAAAGGGAATGGGAGAAGCAAACTTCTGTGTATTGGTGCAAAAGTGAAAATTGGCGCTAATCATCCTGCTGGCCTTTATACCAGTACTATCCCTTTTGAGGTCAATTATAAATGAAGTTATTTATCTCATGCTTTTTCGGCTTACTTTTCACTGCACAAGCCTACGCTCAACTCCTTATCGCACCGACTCGCTTTGTCCTAGATGCTGATACCTCAGTCACGGAGAAAATTGTGGTGGAAAACAATTCAAATGAACCGATTCGACTAGAGATAAAACCCATCTACCGATCAGTAAAGGCGAGTGGGCTGGTGCGTACCGATGCCAAAATTGCTGAGTCTGAAAACATCGCTGATTGGATTAAAGTGTCACCACCGATTATTCGTGAACTCAAACCCAACCAAAGACGCACCGTTCGCCTGCGTATGAACGCCTTACCTGCGGACATGCCTGACGGTGAATATCGTGCTTATCTATGGTTCTCTCCGATAGCGAAAGCGCCCGAAGCCTCACCGCCAGACCTGTCCAGAAAGGTACGATCTAACAATGGTTCAGCGTTCCAGCTTAACTTCCACATCAACAGTTATGTGCCGGTTTACGTACAAAAAGGTGAAGAGGTCCAAGATGTTAAGTTTGAATGTGATGAACAGAACCTCAAGATCACCAATGATGGTAAGTTTCAGTTCAGCGCCAAACTGAATGTCGACGAACACAGCGAAAAGGTGGTGTTGCTGCGTAATGCTGAATTAACCAAATCGCTTCCAAAAGGCTCAAAGATTTCACTAGTTCAAAACGACGAGTCTTTGCACGAATGTGTTCTATAACTTGAGCTGTATGTTGTCCGTGCTTATGCGCTCGTTTGAGTGACGATAAGATACATGTTCCAGCACCTGTTATGTCGACTTATCTTGCTTTGCTCTTTGCTACCATTTGTCGCTTATTCGCAGTCAGAACAGGAAAGCGAGGCGAGTGAACTCTATCCTGCTCATATAGAGGTGCGAGTAGGGCAAGCCGGTGATAGCTTTTATCGTGTCATGATGGATGACTACGAAGAGCCGTTCATATCGATATCCAATGCGGCTTTTTCGCTATTAGAGATGAACGGGCAGTGCGATGACGTGGGTTATTGTGAAATCTACCTGCCGCAAGATGTGGCTAGAGAGTCTCCTCCCTATATTGTCGATACCGAGCAAGCCGCCTGTTATCGCGATGAAAACAATAATCGCGATGACAATAATATCCAATCAATTAAGTTTGAAGTGATTGAGTCTGAAACCTATATCCACTGGTACAGTCTACAAGCGTGTATCCCTGCCAAAGTCCGATGGGACATTGATGACTATCGGCTAACCGTGTCGCCAGAATTCAGCTCCTTGACCGAGTTGGAAGCGGGGATCTCAAAGATCAAAAATGAATCCCGTAAGAAAGCGGAGGAGTTAAAAAGAGCCTCTAACGTGCCAGCGGTCGAGCCCCTTGCTGGGGTGGGTTTAGCGACACGAGTAGCAACGTCTGTATATCACGATAGTGAAGAGGGCGGTGATGTCTATGCCATTTCCGATACTATTCTAAGTACCAAACATTCCTTATCCCGATTATCTATCGATTCGAGAGAAGACCAGCCAATCGTCTATTACAACATCACGGTTGAGACGAACGACGGTGAGGGCTCGCTTGAACTAGGGCATGTATTGTTGGATGGCAGCGTGTTTACGATTAACCAAACTCTTGAAGACGGGCTCTATTATACCAACCGAAACCGCCAGCCAGAGTTCGGCAACTTACAATTGGAACGTACAACTCAACCCAATATCAGCATTGATGTGTTGGTTAATGGCATCTACCAAAGGACTTATCGTTCTGATGAGTTTGGACGTTTTGTTATTGAAGAAGACAACATTTCTCCCGGTGACACCATTAAGTTTCGCTACTACTTATCAAAAGGGGTGTGGCAGGAAGAAGAGATCACCGTTGCTGGGTTAGAAGATGCTTTTTTGCCGAGCAATGAGTGGGGCGTTGAGGTGGTAGGCAATGAGGGTGCGGATCGAGCGGGCGCTGTGTCTCTAGAATATGGCCTCGCGGATTACTTTACCGTTGGTAGTGCTTTCAGACGGCAGCATGGCAATGACTTACTCGGTTTTCAGGGCAGATATTTACCGATACATTGGTTTGCTGGACATATTGGTTGGTTACCCGATTTTAATCGGTTCCCCATGGAGTTTGATATCTTGTTAGGTGGCGAACAGTCTGCATCAATTGAGCTTAATAAGACCGATGAATTGGCTTTAGAGTCGATGGAGTATGATGTTTTCAAATACAACTTGTCTCTTGCCAATCTCACCGCCTTTTTAACGGTAAGAAACGATGACGACGAGTTAAGTGTGGAGCCAAAAGTGAACGCCAAAGTGTCGAGTAATCTGTTCCTTTCCTACGCTGGCGATTATCAATATACGAAAGATACTTACCAAGACAGTTACTTGCATACTGTTGAACTCGCTAAAAGCGGTTTTGCTGACACATCATGGAATATATCTGGAACAGTGAACGGATCTGGGCATCATGAACGCACAGAGCTTTCATGGAGAAATGCCTGTAAAGAGTGCGTGCTTGACCCTCTAAAGATGTTTCAAGAGCTGACCACCAGCGTTTCCGCACGTTATCAGAAACAAGCGGTCTCAGTCACTGCCTCTCTAGAAGCTCGTGTGAATCCGTACCTTTTGTTTAAACTGGAAGGGACAGGAGACAGATATAGCGTGGAAATGACCACGGAATTTGGCGCAAAAACCTACTTTGATGAAGAAATCGGCGAGTTTGTTGAATGGAATCGATACAACCACTCTAAACTGACGGGCATTGTGTATGACCATCATAAACAACCCATAGCCGGAGTCAGCTTACAGGTTCTCGATCAACGTGCTGTCAGTGATTCGAAGGGAAGGTTTGAGTTCGCGAGTGTGCCAGCTAGAGAAAAGCTACCTATTTATGTCGATGAAAGGGCATTAGACCTCAATTTAACCCCAATTCAGAACCCAGTGTTTGTGAATACTAAGCAAGTGGGACAGACTCACGCTCCTATTGAAATGGTGGTGTCGTTTGGTGTGGATGGCACAGTGGAGGGAGATATAGAGAGCAATGCTTACCTGCATTTTAAACATATTCAGAAAGGCACCGAATATTCTAGTGAAATAGAAAGCGATGGCTTTTACATGGTTGAGGGCTTGATTGCTGGAAAATACATTATCACCCTAGAAATGGGTGATAATCGATTCGTAAAAGGTGTCGATTTAGATGGTGATTTTTGGATCAGCGACCTAACATTCCAGCTGATCGACTTTCATAAGGTTTATTAATGCCAGTTCAGGCCGAGAGTTAACGCTCTCAGCCTTTACCTTAATACTTAACGCGTAATAGTTAAACTCTCTAGTAGATACAGGCTTCAGTCACAGTGAGGTTTTCTCCTGAATGGAGATCTTTTATAGGGCGTTTGCCGACTTGTTCTGCCGAGACTTCACGATAGATCACTTGATTGCCCTCTGGTGTGGTGTTGATAGCCGTGACCTCAAACAGAGAGTTTCTATTGATGAGTACTTCTAGTTCATCATCACGTACCGTAGGTATCACCATCCCATGTTGACCAAGGGTAAGTTCAAAGCGAGAAAGTTGCCCATTATGAAAATTATATGACAACGTTTTCGAGATAGACGTTGATAAGTAGGAATTAGGACTGACGATATCTCCAACTTTTACGGCCTCTCCGTAGACGGAGAGTAAGCTCTCCCCACGAAATACTGTCCCTTTGTATTTGATGCCATGTTCGAACGCAGAGTCTATTTCATTAATTAATGTTTCTGTCTCCGAGTCCATCCTCCCTTGCGCTAAGCCTTTTCTTATCGGCTGATAGGCATCATCTTGATACCTTTCTAGCGCGTCAACCTCACTAGAATTTAGGTGTTGGTTCTGCATTCCTGCTTGTTGGTAAAGCTGCGAACGAATCTTAGCGAAGTCTCCATAATTCGATTCGAATCCTGGGTCGGACATATCTTCAAGAGCGGCTTCAATACTATCAGGACTGTAATATTGGGCGTTATATTTGAGGGCGGCAAGTGAGGTAACTGGTATTGCAGTAAGGCAAAGGGCAAGCAAATAGTGAATATGTGAGGAACTCATTTTAGTAATAATAATCGTTGTTTTAATATCTTTTCATTATACATAGTATGCACTTGGTTTAAT
>NZ_LWEH01000234.1 GCF_001635455.1 Vibrio sp. HI00D65 | reverse complement strand
AAGAATCACCGCCAAGTACATCTACAAAGTACTTATCGATACCGTGTTGCGCTAGCACGTCTGGCACAAACTTTGATGGCTTGTTAGTTACCAATGCCATAATAAAGCCCGCTTGGTGCAGCTCTGCCAGAGTCTCTTTTACTGATGGGTAAAGGTGGCTCAGCTTATGGCCGCCCTGCTCATAGAAATCATCAAACAAGATACGTGCTTTTTTCAGTAGCTCTGGCTCTAAACTTGGGTCCACAATTAGGTCGCGGCTTAATGAACGACCGA
>NZ_LWEH01000233.1 GCF_001635455.1 Vibrio sp. HI00D65 | reverse complement strand
GTTACTGCCGTTGCGGTAGAGATAGACTTAGGCGTATCGATTTCCGCGTTACCCATCTTGAAGCCATGCGTTAACATGCCTTTCAAGTCGATAAGCATACAGTTAAACATTGGGAAGAACGGCGCGTAATCGAGATCGTGGTAGTGAATGTCACCATACTCGTGAGCATGTACGATGTCACGTGGCAAAATGTGAGTTTTTGCATAGTGTTTAGCCACGATACCCGCTAGC
>NZ_LWEH01000232.1 GCF_001635455.1 Vibrio sp. HI00D65 | reverse complement strand
GCCATTGTTGACCACCGATTCTTAGCATAGTTTCAATCACGCAACGGTGTTCAACTTCGCCGTTAGATGATTTAATTTTCTTACTTGTTTTCAGCTTCGCCTTGCAGCGCACTGTCTCTTCTAGGTGATAAACGTCTGGGTGAAGGTCGAACTCTACAAATTTCTCACCGTTTGATTTAACACATAGTAGATTGTCTACGTGTAGAGAAGAGGTTTTTGC
>NZ_LWEH01000231.1 GCF_001635455.1 Vibrio sp. HI00D65 | reverse complement strand
TGGCCAGCTCGCCATCAACACCGTTGGCTTCTGCGCCTTCTTTGAAGGTACCACGCTGTTTAGCCATCTCTTCTGGCTTTTTCTTACCCATCGCACGACGCAGCATATCCGCTCCACCCAGCGTATAACCCGCTAGGATCTGTGCAATTTGCATTACCTGCTCTTGGTAAAGGATGATGCCATAGGTTGGTTCTAACGTGTCTTTTAGCGATTCATGTTGCCATGTTTCATCTGGGTAAGAGACGGCTTCTCGACCGTGCTTACGGTCGATAAAGTTATCT
>NZ_LWEH01000230.1 GCF_001635455.1 Vibrio sp. HI00D65 | reverse complement strand
TGAAGTTGATTGATTTTTATGACGTACCGAGTAATGACGCGACAGCGAACAACTCAATCTTCGTTGTAAAGATTAACAACCACGAATTGAACGGTGGTACTGGTACAACTGGTAGCTCGTAAAAGGCGAATAGGAGATTACTATGGCTATTAATAGAGCCCAACTGGCGAAAGAACTNGAACCAGGCCTAAACGCCTTGTTCGGAATGGAGTATTCTCGTTATGAGAACGAGCATGCTGAAATATTTGACCAAGAAGCAAGTGATAGAGCTTTTGAAGAAGAAGTAATGTTAGTTGGTTTTGGCGAAGCTGCTGTAAAACAAGAAGGTTCAGCTGTACAGTTTGATACTGCACAAGAATCT
>NZ_LWEH01000229.1 GCF_001635455.1 Vibrio sp. HI00D65 | reverse complement strand
TGGATTTAAAGTTAAACGTTCTTCTAAGAAAAAGAAGAAAAAGAAAAAGGTGAAAAATGGCAACGTCAGGTACAAACAGCTTTAATTTAGACGTCGATCAAGTAATCGAAGAGGCGTTTGAAAGATGTGGTTTATATTCTAGGTCTGGTTACGACATAAAAAGTGCCAGACGTTCACTTAATATTATGTTGGCTGAATGGGCTAACAGAGGTATTAACTTGTGGACGGTTGAGCTTAGAACACAAACACTAACAGCTAGCACAACAAGTTACACACTAGGCACAGATTTAGTTGATGTACTAGAGGCTGTAATTACTGAAGCGTCTGATTCTGATACAGACATTGAAATAGATAGAATTAGCAGAGCAGAATATTTAAACATATCACAGAAGTCTCAAACAGGAACACCTGTGCAATACTTTT
>NZ_LWEH01000228.1 GCF_001635455.1 Vibrio sp. HI00D65 | reverse complement strand
AAAAAAATAAGGTCAATTGATGATTAAAAACACAATTGACCTTATGAATGAGAGGATTTGTAAAGAGTATGCTAGGCGACGATATGACTACGATTTAATAATAGGAACCCAGTACTCCATCACTGCATCCGCTGCATGAGTTTGATAGCCGAGTGGGTATACTTCAAGCTCGTAGCCATCAACACCTCGATAACCAGAACACGGTAACCAATTGAGTACAAACCAACTCAAAGTATGTCGAAGATTCTCAATCGGGCCACAATGTTTGACAACAGCAT
>NZ_LWEH01000227.1 GCF_001635455.1 Vibrio sp. HI00D65 | reverse complement strand
GATCCCTGAAAAAGAAGACAGGGAATCTCTTAAAGTAGGCGATTTGGTAAAGCTAATTTTCAGCATGGAAGAGAACATAGGTTCTGACGAAGTTTCGGTTGAACGTATGTGGGTAGAAATTACAGACGTTTACCCTAATTACTATAAGGGCAAATTAGATAATGATCCTGCTGGCAGTGATTGTGTGCAGTGCGGACAACTTGTCACTTTTCAAGCTTGTCATGTAATAGATATTTACGAAGAAAACACCTAACAAGTGCCTAAACCAAGGACGCAAAACAGTAGGCTTGCGCTCCTTCGTCGCTAATTTTAGCCTGCTATTTTCCGCCTGTTAGGCAAGCGTTAAGTGCTTGGAGATATGTGGAGGTGGAACTTCTATGTTTATTCTAATTGGTTCTATAGCTATGCTATTAGCAATGATGCTCTACATTCAACTTCTGTTGGCTGTTGCTAGCGTGCTGTCTGGTATATTGAAGTTTGTAGCTTCAATGCTCATATATTTAGTCTTTGTTCCTGTTTTTGTTTCTCCACTATTCTACATATTAAAATGGG
>NZ_LWEH01000226.1 GCF_001635455.1 Vibrio sp. HI00D65 | reverse complement strand
AAAGGTTCTCTTCATGACCTACTTTGCCTCATTGATGATAGGGACAGGACTACTACTGGCCCTGATTGCGCACCTTTATTCATTTAAACGAGATATCGTCAAAAATAGGCTCATGTCTGTTTCTGCTTATTCTAATAAATACTCAACAACCTCAAGCGATTGGGGCTTTCAGGGTCAAGAATCTCGACGTCGAAAGCTGACCCTAATTGGTTTAGGGTCACCAAATGCAGAAACTTATTTTCTCGTAATAAGGTTCACCCTAATGACCGTTGGCGCCATGATTTGGCACATGACTCAAATCTCGGAGTCGAACG
>NZ_LWEH01000225.1 GCF_001635455.1 Vibrio sp. HI00D65 | reverse complement strand
GGGGGTAATTATTTAAGTAATGTTTTAGTTAATTTACTTTTCTGGTTAACTTAATAAATAAAAAGCCCGCATTAATTTCGGGCTTTTTATTCTAACAATTATCTCACTTAAGATTTTACTGCGTTATAGTCGCTTGAAGTGCTAAGTGGTTTGAAAAACAGTTTAGTTTCCTCGATAACCACATGACGTAAGATGATAAGGCCGATTAGGTTCGGAATAGCCATTAGGCCGTTCACGATATCTGCCATTATCCAGATCATATCAAGCTTCAAGAATGCACCAGATGCGACTAGCGCAATGAAGATTACTTTGTAAGGTAAAACTGCTTTGGTACCCACCAAGAACACAACGCAGCGCTCACCGTAGTAGTTCCAACCTAAAATTGTTGTAAACGCAAAGAAGATTAAACCAACAGACACTAGCGTAGGGCCTAATGTTTCTGCGTTCAGACCAACAGCAAATGCATGAGTGGTCATCGCAGCGCCAGACAAATCAGCCTGCCAAGCACCCGTTAAGATAAGCGCCAAACCTGTCATCGTACAAATGATGATGGTATCGAAGAAGGTGCCAGTCATAGAGACAAGGCCTTGCTTCACACATGAATCTGTTTTTGCAGCCGCCGCAGCCATTGGTGCGCTACCTAAACCAGACTCGTTAGAGAATACACCGCGAGCAATACCAGATTGGATTGCCAGCATGATACTCGCACCAAAGAAGCCACCTGTTGCTGCTGTATTAGTAAACGCAGAGGTGACAACAAGAGTAACGGCATTCAGAAGTTGGTCTGCATTTGAAACTAGAACACTTAAACATGCGACGATGTACATAATCGCCATAGTTGGAACGACTTTTCCAGCCACTTTAGCGATAGATTGAATACCACCCAGTGTAACTACTGCGACCAACACTGTAAGTGCGACCGCTGACATTTCGCGTGAAGCACCAAATGAGATTTCTGTTGCATCTAATATCGCGTTTACTTGTGGAAAGGTACCGATACCAAAGCAGGCAACGCCTAAAGCGAATACAGCGAACATTATCGCCAAGATTTTTGAGCCCACTCCGTATTGCAGATAGTACATTGGGCCACCAACCATTTCGCCATTGCTATCCGTTCTGCGGTATTTTACGGCTAGTAGACACTCAGCATACTTAGTCGCCATACCAAATAACGCGGCAAGCCACATCCAGAATAGGGCTCCAGGGCCGCCAATCTTGATTGCGGTCGCTACACCAACAATGTTGCCTGTACCAATAGTTGCTGACAGCGCGGTACACAAAGCGGCAAAGCTTGATACGTCACCCGAACCAGATTTGTCTTTGCTGAACAACATTTTTAGCGCGGTTGGAAGGTGTCTAAACTGGAGTAAGCCTAAGCGAAAAGTAAAGTAGATGCCTGTACCCACGAGTAGAATAAGCAGTGGTGGTCCCCAAACGAATTGGTTGATGGTTTGTAGTGTAGCTTGTAGGTGGTTCATAAATTCCCCTTAATAAATTAGAAATTTAAGGAGAAGAGTGAAGGCAGTGCAGATCGCAGGGATCGGTAGCACCACTTAATACATACGGATTTCTAAATAGAATTCTTTTGTTAATTAAGGCTTGTTGCTTTCCACTCCTCTGTCCTTTTGCCTGAGAGTTTCACTTAGCGAATCACTTTTAGATAAGTGATGGGCACTAAGCTTGCTCCTTCGGCGACCGATTGAACGGTTCTCTCCAGAGGTTCCTCCAACGACAGTCCTCACTTTTCCGGATTTCTCCAGCATAAAGCACCTGAAAGATTCACTTCTTCGGCGGGTCAATCTAACTAAATGTTAATATTTAGTTAAAAACCACTCTCCTGCAGTCTTCATTGGAACAATTATCTGACTTATCAGATAATCTGTAGGCGTATCCTAGATCATATAAATTGTGATGTCAGCTACAAAATATCTGTTTGAACAAATGTTGTTCAACTAAATGATCAAACAACGTGACTCTGACGTAACTTGCTTATTTAAATGGTATAAAATAGAGAAACAAGGAGGAGTTATGACTCGACTAATAGCGATTGTTTTTTTATTGGCGTTGGCATTTGTACTGTTTCGTTATAGGACAAACGAAAAAGTACAAAAATGGGTGGTGATAGTTATCGTTAGTAGCTTCCTTTTATATACTGCCAGTCTAATGATTTCGGAATTAACTCGATAGCACTGTTTGGTATAACTTAATTGTTCAGTGACCTTGTAACGTTTAACATATTTTTGGGAGTACCCGCTAGTGAATCAGCAACCTGAACAAAACGAACAAGATGAAGTGGTTGTTATTGAAGAACGCGACAAGCGCAGTCAGCTCTATATCGGTATCGCTGCCGTTATTGGTTTGGCTTTTGGTGGCTTGATTGGTTCGTCAGTGACAGCTTCCAAGTGGGAATCTACTTATCAGGTACTCGAAGCTCGCTATCAAGAATTGAGTGTAAGCAAAACACAGTTGGTGTCTTCTGTTGAAGCTAAAGTGGCAGAAGTTGATACAGAAATCGATGCTAAGGTTGAAGCGGCTTTGGCCGAGCAAGCAGAAGCACATCAAAAAGAACTTCAAGATCTTGCTAAGCAATCTGCCGTGTTGGAGAAAGCAAATTACTCACTAGAGCAACAGTTAAACGAGCAGAAACAGACATTAGATAAAACAGAGCAAGATAACCAGAAACTAAACCGTCAGGCAGATATGCAGTCGGCTTTGTTTGAGCGTTCTCGCGAACTGTTCCGAAAAGAATTACAGATTTCTCAAGAACTAGAAAAGCTTGAGAAAGAAAGAGATACCATTGAGCAAAACCTAGGATCATTGAAGAAAGCGTGTGATGTTTTCTTAGATGGTACGTCTTGGGACGCCAAGTCTGACGCTTGTGAGAAGCAAGATAACGCGAATTCCCGTCTCAGTGACATCAGACAAATGATCGAAGTTCACACCATGGATCTTGAGCAAATCAAAGCCCTAACTGAAGAGATGGGTTTGTAGTGTAAACGCTAAGTCATCACTCTTTAATCTTTATTTTTAACACCTACATCATGCAAATGGTGTGGGTGTTTTTTGTTGGTGCTAAGTGGTGAGACGAATGTGCCTCTCTAATAAGGATGCTTGCATCAACCTCTCTACCATTTGTGATGGATGCTATATAGTTAACAGCTTAATGTGACTAGTTGAGTATTTGGTGATTTTGCGCGCATATTTATAGACGTTGTAAGCCTCATAGTGATTCAGTTCTGGGATGAATTCGCGGCCTGTTGTTGTTCTTTGATTAGGCCATTTGAATGGGGAGGGGGAGACCATGAACGAATATCAGTGTGAGAATTGCACTGTAGCCTATTGCTTTGATGACTGTAACTCGTCATTAACACAACGAGATATGGTTGATGTGGAAGAGGCGGTTGAACGTATACAAGTATGCCAAGATCCTGAGTAGCGTGAACAGGAAAATTTAGGTACAAAAAATCCCCACAAGCAAAGCTGGTAGGGATTTTCATTAGGCTATTGTCCTGTTCTCGCTTTCTCAAGCAAAGGGTATTACCAAAGTTTTTAGAACAGTGCTAATTAGCGAATGATTACTTTTCGTAGGTTTTGATTTCACCTGATTTCACACGAGCTACAAATGATTGCAGTTCTTTCTTAACAACAGGCATCAAGAAGTAAAGACCTAGGATGTTAAAGATAGACATTGCAAAGATAGCTGCATCAGAGAAGTCGATTACCGCGCCAAATTGGATTGTTGCGCCAATTACAACGAACACACAGAACATCACTTTGAAAACCAGTTCCGTAGCCTTTCCTTCACCGAATAGGTAAGTCCATGCTTTAAGACCGTAGTACGACCAAGAAATCATAGTAGAAAATGCAAACATGATAACAGCTAGTGCCAATGTGTATTTGAAGAAACCTGCAGTTTCAGTGAACGATGCCGCAGTTAGAGTTACACCTGTTAAACCTGAACCATCGAATGGACCTGTGTTCAAGCCAGCAATAGTGATAACCAATGCAGTCATAGTACAAATGATTACTGTATCAACGAACGGTTCTAGCAGTGACACTAGGCCTTCAGTGATTGGCTCTTTTGTTTTAACTGCTGAGTGAGCAATAGCCGCAGAACCAACACCCGCTTCGTTCGAGAAGGTAGCACGTTTCAAACCTTGAATTAACGCACCAATGAAGCCACCAACGACACCTTCACCAGTGAATGCACCTGTAAAGATTGTGCTGAATGCAGGACCAACTTGATCTAAGTTAGAACCGATAACAACCAAAGCCATACCGATATATAGCGCAGCCATCCAAGGAACGACTTTTTCTGTTACCGATGCAATAGAAGGCATACCACCAACAATCACAGAGAAAACAAGAGCCGCTAGTACAAGGCCAGTGATAACACCGTACTCACTTGGGATATCAAACGCATACGTTAGCATTGCATGAGCTTGGTTAGCTTGGAACATGTTACCGCCACCCAGTGAACCTAAGATACACATGAGTGCGAAACCGACAGCTAGTACTTTACCTAGCCCGCCTAAACCTCTTTCACTAAGGCCTTGGCTGAGGTAGTACATAGGACCACCCGAAACAACGCCTGACGGCAAAATAGTTCGGTATTTAACACCTAAAGTACACTCACAGAACTTAGAAGCCATCCCTAGAAGGCCACACAAAATCATCCAGAATGTTGCACCAGGACCACCAATCGCAAGGGCTGCACCAACGCCGGCGATATTACCTAGGCCAACGGTTCCTGACAGAGCTGTGGTGAGTGCTTGAAAGTGAGAAACCTCGCCATCTTCTTTCGACTTAGGGTCGGTGTACTTACCTTTGATGATATCGATAGCCATACCGACACGTTTAAATTGTACGAAACCAAAATAAACCGTGAAGACCATAGCTGCCAGTAGTAGCCAGCCTACAATGATAGGGAAGTTAGCTTCACCTACCGGTACACTTTTAAATATTAATCCAACGAACCATCCTGTGTATTCGTTGAAAAATCCATCAACACTTTGACTCAAGTTGCTAATAGCTTGATTAAATGATCCTTCTTCTGCAAATGCACTGGAACTAAACAATAATATAAACCCAAAAAATAATTCTCTTATGTTTTTCATGGTTTTCCCTGTCTTTTTATTAAATTATGTTTGTTTCTATTGTGTTTGTTTTATATTTCAATAGCTTAGTTATCTCTTCGGTAGCAACAAAATGCTCTGTAGCCAAGTCGAAATGCGAAATAAATATGACTATTAATCACGTTTTATATGGATATCCTTTCGGCACGTGCACCATTAAGACTATGATATTCGGCTCACCACGTCTTATTGATAACCCTATACATAAAACGAATGGCGTCAAAGAAATTTTTACAATAAATTTACAATTATTCGTGTTTTGTCGTCTTTTGGGAATAAGTTGATGATTTTTGAGTTGGAAAAAGCATATAAAATAGCAAGAGTTGCAGCATAAATAGTCTCATGTAGGCTTTGTAACTATGTTTGAAACGGCTTTTGATAAACCTGAGTTGTGATGTTTTTACCTCGGTAGACTAAATCAGGGAAGGTGGGTTTGCGGTGACTGGTCGTAAGAACTTAGGCCAGCTTTAAGGCTAAGGATAAAAAAAAGCCCTAAATTAGGGCTTTTGGGTTTTCGATGGGCTAATCGGTTCAACGGCTATGGTCGGTAGCATGGTTAACGACGCTTTTGCTCGACTTGTGGTAGAGCTTGAACGCCAATAACGATCCCCATAGAGCGACTTGCCCCCATAACAGCGTCCATTGAGATGCGACTTCTTGCCAGGAAGCGCCCATTTGGTTTAAAGCTAAGAACCCTTGAATCGCTGGTGTACTTGGGAACAATTGTGATAATAGTACGAGCCATTCTGGCATCATCTCAATAGGCCAAATAAAGCCAGAGGAGAAAATGAGCGGCATTGAACTGATCAGTACAACCACAGTCACGAGTTCTCTTCTTGGCACTAACTCTCCGACAAAAATCCCGATCAAACAGCTAGCCAATAAGAAGGGCAGCAACAAGGTTAAAATCTGTGAAATAGTGGCGAGCAAGTTTATGCCGTACATCGAAAAGCTGGCGCCGAAGTAGTACATAGATAGTAAATAGTAGATGCCTACTAAGGTGCAACAACGAGCAAGGATAAGTTTTGCTGGAGAGGTTTTACTCCAGTAACCGAACGTAGACTGGGCGTTTTGTGTCGCACCAACCAACCCGGATGCCATAGCTAAAGTTTGTTGAAGGATCAACACAAAGACAGCCGGAACCACGTAATCGATGTATCCCATACGACTATTGAAAGTAGGTTTTAGATTCAAGCTAAATGCACTGTAACCCTTGGCAGCGGACTCTAAAGGCATGCCTTCAATTAAGAGGTGGCTGACCTTTACTTGTGCCGCTAGCGTACCGCCAGCCTTCGTAAGCCCTTCAACTATAGTGCCATAAACCAAGAAGTAAGACGCATCGCCTGCATAAGAGAGCGTTGGACTTTTCCCTAGAAGTAGGTCTCTGTAGAAGTCTTCAGGAATGACGATGAACCCACCAATTTCTTGGTTAAGCACAGCCTGTTTTGCGTCAGCGATAGTGGAGTCACGGCGAACCAAATCAATTTGAGAGGTCGCATCGACCATTCGCTCCAAGTGGTAGCTACTTTGGCTCTTGTCTAGGTTCACCACTGATGCCTTCAATTGTTGAGGTACTTGATTGGCGTAGGGCAGCGGGTACAAGAATGAGTAAAAGACCACACCACCAAATACCGTCAGCAATACAACAGGGTTACGAAGAACCGCCAGTAATTCTTGTTTTAGCAATTGAGTAAAGCTCATTGATTTACTCCTTGATGTTCTGCTTGTGTCGACTGTGCTGCTTGCGCTAAGTGCTTTTTAATCAACAAGACCACCACAAGAGCAGGAACAACATACCAAAACATTGAAGTGAGCTTCATCAGTGATTGCGCAGCGCTCACACCGTAACTGGACTGAGCCGTTTGTACTTCAATGTAATGGCTAACAGGCAATAGACTTCTCCAAACTTGGGCTGCCGTATTCATGTCTGTGACAGGGAAGGTGATTCCCATAAAGGCAAAACTTGGTGCCGTAAATGCGCCAGCGAAACTCATCGCTCTTGCTGGATCAAGCGTCAAGAAGAAGAACAAGCAACCCATAATGACACAACTAATAACCGTTAGTAGCTGTGCAATGGTTAATGCCATAAAGCTGCCGTTAAATGGCCACTCCAAAAGGCGATAAAACCAAAAACTAAAGGCAATACCGAACCCCAAAAACAGCACAACATAAGGGGTCAACGTCGATGCAAGTGACTTAACAGGGGAGTGAGATAACCATGCTTTTAGCCCACGCGCCCGTACATTTGCAGTCAATATCAAAATTGTTCCCACTACAATCATGATCTGCCATAAAGCAGGAATAACGGCAGATACCAAGAACTGAGCGTAACTGGTGTTCTTGTTAAACAATGGGGTGATTTGGCTTTGTACTGTGACAGCTTGCCCCAATGCAGATTGTACCGTGGTGTCTCCGTGTGAAAGCTGTCTAACCACTTCGAGTTGAGCGTTGAACGTGCCCTGAGCTTGCAGTAGAGCCGAATTTACCAGTTTACCAATCAATATAAACTGGCTGTTGTAGAACACGGATACCTGCGGGTTGAGCCCAAGGTAAAGGTCTCGGTCAAAGTGTCTAGGTATAACAACATAGCCGTAGATATCACGTTCAATCATGGCTTTAGCTGCTTCACTTGCGGAGCTGTATTTCTGAGTGACCTGAAGGGTAGGTGACGCATCGATTAAGCGAGTAAACTGCTGTGAAATTTGGCTGTGTTCTAGGTCAACTAGGGCAACAGGCAAATCACGGGCGATGCCTTGTGAGAAGATCAGCCAGATACTTGCAGCAAGCAGCAAGGGTATCCAAGTTAAGCACGACAGTAGCCACTTGTCTTTACGAAGAATAGCCCACTGTCTAAGCAAATTGCTTTTCGCTTTGTGATGCTCTGGGAAGTGAGAATTAGCAGACATACGTCACCTAAAGCTCAACCACAAGGCTCATACCCATGCGCAGTGTTTCGCTTGTATCTACAGGGCGTGCTTCTACTTCAAATGTACGTAAGTCAAAGCCTTGCGCAGCATCGGTTGAACGCCAAGTTGCAAAATCACCCATAACAGCAATATGCGTCACTTGGAAAGTCAGCGACTTATCTAAAGCGGGTAGGTAAGCTTTAAATTGTGCGCCTTTCTCAAAGTGCTTGAGCATATCTTCACGAACGTTAAGAACCGCCCATGCGTCTTTAGTATCGATCACAGTGACAACTGGAAACCCTTGTGGCGCTAACTCACCGCTACTCAGTAGCACTTGAGATACCTCACCGCTGAACCAGCTGTGGATCTGTGTGTCCTTTGCATAAGCTTCGACTTCAGCAACTGCACCAGCGGCCATCAATGCTTTTTGAGCGGCAGCCACTTTGGTCTCATCACGAGCACCTTCCTGTGCTAGCTGATACATCTGGAAAGCTGCGCTTTCTGTATATTTTGCTGCTTGCCACTGTGTCTTGGCTTCATCACGCTTTTGCTCCGCGACTACGCCATCGTTGTAAAGGTTGTTTACTCGCTGGTAGGTTTTTTCCATTAAATCAGCGGCTGCTTTGGCTTTCAGCCATTGGTCTTTGGCAGCTTGGATTTGTTGAGTTCGTGCGCCATTTTCTGCTTCTTGAGCCAGAGCACCAGCCGCTTTTTCACCTGCTTTAGCTTGTTCTAACTTTGCGTCAATTTCTGGGCTCAGAAGAGAAAAGATCAATTCACCTTTCTCAACAGAGTCGCCTTTGCGCACAAATACTTCGTCAATTCGGCCTGGCACTTTTGAAGAGATACTGTATTGCTGAGCATCGATTTGGCCTTGAAGCTTTACGGGCTGAGGTTGGTACGCTTGGTAAAAACTGTATCCGACCCAGCCAACAATGCCGATACCAACTATAGATAGGAGAAGAGGCTTAATAGGTTTCATGAATTATCCTTTTGACTGGCTAGCGGTGTCTGTTTTTGAGTCGAAATCAGACGTGACAGAAGAAGTTAAGTAGCTCGCATAAGCATTCATTTCGCTGCTGAGCGCTAAAAGCTTGTTGAGAGAGATAAGGTATTTAAATCGTGCAGCAGATTGCTGTGTTTTGATGCTCGCAAGGTATAGCTCAGCGTCAACCACCTCTAACGAGTTAGAGAGCCCTTGAGTGAAGGCTTTTTTGCGAAGTAGCAGATTCTCTTGAGCTAGCGATAAGCTAGAGTTTAGTCCTTGGACTTCTTCAATAGCTTGGTTTGCTTCGAGATAGGTCTTTTGCACCAACACGGTTAAATCTTGCTTCGCTTGCGACTTTAGGAATTTAACTTGCGATACTGCACTGTGCGCAGCCGCCACTTTGTCTGAACGACCTGAAGTGTCGAGTAGTGGCACGTTAACACCGATTCCGACTAACCAATCTGGTTTCATTTCGCTGGCGAGTGAATCGTCTTCATAGAGGTTGTAATCTCCGTATAGGTAAACCTCTGGGTAGTACTTGCCTTTTTCTGCTTTGATTAAGCTACTTGCTTGCTTCTCTTTCGCATCGAGAATTTTTAGGCCCGGATAAGTCATCAATGTTTGATCAATAAACACATCCATATGAGGTAGGTTTTTGTTGATAAACAGTTGCTCAGAAGGTTCAACGCTTTGGCTTTGACCAAGAATTTGGGTAAGGGCTAATTGAGCAATCTTAAGATCATTTTCAGCTTTGGTGCGTTCCACTACCGCTTTATCTAGAGAAGCGTCTGCTTGTAGGCGTTCTACTCGTGCAATTTGACCTTGTTGCTCAAGCTTAATAGCAAAGTCACGATGTTGAGTTAAGCCAGCTTCGACTGCTCGACGCGTTTCTAAGACATCTTCAGCTAAGATCACTGAGAAGTAGTATTTGCTTAAGTCTTCGTAGCGAGCCTGCTTTTCCATCAAGAGTTGGCTTTGTGCTTCTTCGCTTTTACCTTCAGCAGCCGTTTGTGCCGCGGTAATTCGACCACCTGTAAAAATAGGCCATACTGCACGAATAGAAGAACTGAAGATATCTTGCTCGGTAATAGTTGAGGTAATGCCACCGAGCGCACTGATAATTTGAGGAGGAACAGGGAGACCAATAGAGGGTACACCACTCAAGCTGTCAGCGAACTGTTCACCATTGATGGTCACATCACTATCAAGGTGAGTGTAGTTAGCACCGAGCGTCACTGAAGGCAGGTTGAGGCTTCCAGTTGCATTTTGGAGGTGTTGATAACGCTCAACATTAGCTTGTTGAGACGCAAGAGAATTGTTGTTCTCTTGGAGAATTTGCCATGCCTCAGAAAAAGTGAGCGGGGCTGCATAGCTTGACGTACTGATAGTACCGAAAAGGATACTGGCAATCGCAAGGCATCGGAATGTCGGTTTGGTCATCTGCATTAATTACCAAATTAGAGTATTAACTCTAATGTTAACAGGGGGATCATCATTTGTCTTGAACAGATTACCTCATGTGGGCAAATAACCTAATCAATCGTTAACACAATGTGAATGCTATTGAGGATTTAGTGGCTTAAGACAAAGAAACAAAAAAAGCACGACCAATCGTGCTCTTTAAGTTCAGTATAGAAGAAATTACTACAAATTGCGGGTGCTATTTAAAGCTTGGGCAATGGTGGTCAGCGCGCCACACCAAATGTCTTGAACTTTGCATCGTTTGTAATAAATCTCTACCTGACATTTGCGGGAAAGCTAACAACACTTTTAGATCGAGAGGGGAAGTCTCGTTCTTCTCATATGCTCTGACATGAGTAAAAGTCGATTGTAAGTTTTTGAACAGCATAGCCTTTGTAAGGCAGATTCCAAAAGTATCGCGTTTCATTGTCTGGTTTCCTTTTCAACAATGTTTATACGTTATGTTTTTATCCGGTTTCTATCAGGCGTTGCCATTGAGCGATTGCTGAAGCTCTTCCTTATTGGTTATAAAGGGTTGTTTTGTCAGTTACTTCCTATCTAACGAATCACTGTTGGATTGTTAGTCAAATATTAATAGTGCGGAATGATGCACATTAGAGATAAGACAGCTCGCCCTTCTTTTTTGGCTGACAAGTCCTGTAACTCAAAAAGTGTTGCCTGTTTGTTAACTGCAAAATGAGTGCAAACCGTGGTCTTCAAACAAAGACTCGTCACTCAGCAACGTTAAATTCCTGCATATGCAACCATTATAATTGAATTTATTTTGAACAACCTAAAAAACACCTAAAACCTTAGTGATCTAGCTCAATATTTGTTCGAATATTTAAGCTTTTCACCTAATCCGTTCTAAAAACGAACGATTGGCGCGAGTATCGAACATAAAGGGATATCAATTATTAATCTGGTTATTTATTTAGTTGCGCAATAGTCACAAATTCGGATTGGCGTAAAGGTGCTTTGATTAACTTAGTGTTAACATTGCTAGCTGAGCACTAGGGACGGATTTATATGAAATGGAGTAGTATCAGCTTCAGAAAAAGGTTGCTGATTATCATGACGGTCACTGGCCTTGTTGAGCTGTTGATACTTTCAGCAGCAGGCTTTGCTTATATCAAACAATCTCAAGAGCAAGAGATGGGCTTGAAAGCGCTCGGTGTTGCTGATTTCCTTGCTGAGTCACCGCTTGTGACACGCATTATTCAAGAAAATGGAACCTTAAACTCGAACGGTACCCCTCATATTCTTTCTGAAGAAACCCAAGCCAAATTCCGAAAACTTACTCAGCTGATTGGTGCTGCATTTATCGTTGTCGGTGACGAAAAGGGCGTTCGTTTGATTCACCCCTATGACGACAGGCTTGGCAAACCAATGCGAGGAGGCGATAACCAAAAGGCTTTGGTGCATGGGGAGTCTTATGTGTCGACCGCGAAAGGCTCTCTGGGTTTTTCAGTACGTGGTAAATCAGCGGTAAAAGATGCTGATGGCACGATAATTGGTGTTGTCTCGGTCGGTTATCTTTTAGATTCCCTCCAAGACAGAATTGAACCTTATTTGGCTTTTTTGATTGTGATGGCATTGCTGGTGGTCGCGGTCAACGCTCTTATTTCAAGCTACGTTTCTCGTCGTTTTCAACGCGCTATTTTGGGGTTTGAACCAGAAGAAATAGGCCGCTTATACGTAGAACTTGATGTGACCATGAGTACCGTGAAAGAGGGCATTTTAAGTATCGATAAGAACGGTATTTTGCGCTCAATAAACAAAAGCGCCTGCGATATTTTATCTATTGACAGAGAATCCGCCCTTAATCAACAGCGCCTTTCCGATGTGTTGGTTGGCAGTGACTTGGAGCAGCTGCTATCGACAGGTAATAGTGATCATGACGTCGAGCTGTATCTCAATAACAAACGAATCATCGCCAACCGAAGCACAATCATTGTAGAGGGTGAAGTGGTAGGGGCGGTATCCAGTTTCCGATTGCGCGATGAGATTAGTGATTTAACGGATCAGCTTTCCCAAACAAAAGAATATGCCGATTTATTGCGCTCACAAACTCACGAGCATAAGAACAAGCTAAACACGATCAGTGGCTTGATCCAGATGGGTGAATTGGAATCTGTTCAGCAATTGATTGGGCAAGAAACAGCGCACTATCAGAGCCTTATCGAGTTCTTGAGAGAAACGGTAAAAGATCCACTGATTGCGGGTATGCTGCTAGGCAAAACCGAGCGCGCACGTGAGATAGGCTTAGAACTCAAAGTTGAAGAGGGGTCTAGGCTAGAGGCATTGCCAAGTTGGCTGAACGCTGATGACGTTGTCACTATTCTTGGTAACCTGGTTGACAATGCTTTTGATGCGACGATGGCAGCGATAAAACAAGAGGGGCAGATTGTCCCTTCACGTCGAGTGATTGAAGTGTCTATCAGTGATTTTGGCAACGAGATCATCGTGGAAGTGGAAGATAAAGGATGTGGATTACCCAAACATTTAGCGACCGATGCGCTGACTGAAAAAGGGGTGTCGAGTAAAGCCAAACAAAACCGCGGTGTCGGCTTGTATTTGGTTAAGCAGCTCACTGACCGCTATCAAGGGCAATTAGAAATGGTCGACAACAACGACTTTGGCTCGCGCATGACAGTGTATTTGCCGAAAGAAGAACAATAAAACGTGAGTGATCCTATGATGATCACCGTGACGAAAAATAATGGTTAAAGGAAGAACTTAAATGAACGCAATCACGAGAGTCATGGTCATTGAAGATGATATTGCGATTGCAGAACTTCACCATCGCTATCTAGAGCAGATGGGAGGTTTTGATGTTATTGGGATAGCGACCACCCATTCTGAAGCGTTAATGCAGCTGGATATCTTAAGGCCAGATTTAGTGCTTTTAGATGTGTATCTGCCAGACGGCAGTGGGCTTGATATTCTTAATCATGTTAGAGGTAACAACCAAGGGTGTGATGTGATTTTAATCACCGCAGCCCGAGATGTGAACACCTTACAGATAGCTATGCGTGGTGGCGTGGTGGATTACCTATTGAAACCCGTCATGTTTCCTCGCTTGGAAGCTGCGCTGAAGAAGTATCAGTCACAGCAACAAGAGTTCGAGAGTGTGTCAGATCTTAACCAAGGTTTGGTCGATAAGATGTTGCAAGCCAATGCTAAAGCAGACCATGCAAAAGTATCGACGTTGCCTAAAGGGATCGACGGAGTAACGCTCGATAAGATTCGCGCGATTTTTCAACAGGCAGATTCGGTGAACATCACGGCTGATGAGGCCGGTGAACGCATTGGTGCAAGCCGAACTACAGCACGACGCTATCTTGAGTTCTTGATTACCACCGGGGAGTTAGCTGCTGATTTGAATTACGGTACGGTGGGACGACCTGAACGTTGCTACAACAAAGCAACAAGGTAGCGTATATACCCTTCCATTAAAGAGATAACCTTTGTTCCTCATTATGTGTAAAACCAGTTGAGTAAGCTGGTTTTACTTTCTTTTCCGCCTCTCTCTAATTTCTTTTTCACCTCCTTCTACTCACTCCACAGACCAGATGCTATTCTTTCTCGACTACAATGTTCGAGAATGCAGATTTGCTTCTGTTTCAACCCTTGAGAAATCTATGGTCGATTATATTTTGTTCGAAAAGAGTCAATATTTAATCGATTGCCTTCACAGTGGTTGATGTAAATCAAATACTCATAGACAATACTGTCCCGAATAGTGGTGATAGCATTCACCCTCGTTTACCAAACGCATTCTCAAGTGTAATAGGCACTTGCTATTGATGTAATAGCCAAGACCTATTATCTATTTTCGTATGTCGCTGATACCTTTAGCGAATACTAAAAACCTTGTTTTTATAGGAAAGATGATGGTAATACCTGAAAACAGCAGCATCGTTATTTTTGGTGCGTCGGGAGATCTAACTTACCGTAAGTTAATTCCTGCTTTGTACCACCTGTATGCTAGCAATCAACTACCAGAATCCTTTGCGATTCTTGGAGTGAGCCGTACTGAGTACAGCGATGAGTCTTACCGTGAGAAGCTGAAGAAGTCTCTTCAGGAAATGGAACAAACTGAACCAGAGACGCTGAATGCATTTATTGAACATTTGCATTACCAAGCGATCAACACTTCAGATGTAGACGATTACGCTCGTTTAGCACAACGTCTAGACAAACTTGAGCAAGACTACCAATTCGAAAACCACAACACTTTGTTCTACTTGGCAACGCCGCCAAGCCTGTACGGTGTTATCCCAGCAAACCTTGCTGCGCATGGCCTTAACGATGAAACGAATGGCTGGCGCCGTCTGATCATCGAGAAGCCATTTGGTTACGATTTAGCTTCTGCTCAAGCGTTAGATGAAGAGATCCATCATCACTTCCAAGAACACCAGATCTACCGTATCGACCACTACTTAGGTAAAGAGACGGTACAAAACCTTCTCGTGCTTCGTTTCTCAAACGCGATGTTTGAACCACTATGGAACCGTAACTTTATTGATTACGTTGAAATCACAGGTGCAGAGTTCCTTGGCGTTGAAGAACGTGGCGGCTACTACGATGGTTCTGGTGCAGTTCGTGATATGTTCCAAAACCACTTGCTACAAGTATTAGCAATGGTTGGTATGGAACCACCAGCTCAAATTAACGCTGACTCTATTCGTGACGAAGTGGTTAAAGTACTTCAGTGTCTGAAGCCTCTTGAAGAAGAAGACCTGCGTAAAGATCTAGTGCTAGGTCAGTACACTGCTTCTGATGTTCGCGGCCAGCATTTGCTTGGCTACCGCGAAGAGCACGGTGTTGCTGATGACTCTCGTACTGAAACCTACATTGGTCTGAAAGCGCACATCAACAACTGGCGTTGGAATGGGGTTCCATTCTACGTGCGTACTGGTAAACGCTTACCAACGCGCGTAACGGAAATCGTGATTCATTTCAAGAACACGCCACACCCAGTATTTGGTCAAGATGCACCAGAGAACAAACTGATTATCCGTATCCAACCGGACGAAGGTATTCAGATGAGCTTTGGTTTGAAAGAGCCAGGCGCAGGCTTCAAAGCAAAAGAAGTGAAAATGAATTTCTCTTACTCTGACTTGCCAGAAACTCAAATGCTAACAGCTTACGAGCGTCTACTTCTTGATGCACTAAATGGTGACGCAACTCTGTTTGCACGTACCGATGCGGTAGAAGCATGTTGGAAGTACGTTCAACCAATCTTAGACTTTAAACAAGACCCTCAAGCACTGTTTGGCTATGCTTGTGGTACTTGGGGCCCACAGGAAGCGGATGAACTTCTGCAACGTGATGGCCGCGCATGGCGTTTCCCATGCAAAAACTTAACAGACACGGATTACTGCGAACTATGATCAACCACAAGATCTTTGAAACGCCAGAGCTAGTTGTTGAAAACCTAGCAAACGAAATGAAAGCGTACAGCGAGCAGGGAAAACCTGTTCACATTTCACTGTCTGGTGGTAGTACACCTAAAATGCTTTTCAAACTATTGGCTCAAGCGCCATACGCAGAAGGCATTCAATGGAACAACCTTCACTTCTGGTGGGGTGATGAACGTTGTGTTACACCGGATGATGCAGAAAGCAACTACGGTGAAGCAAACGCACTTCTATTCTCTCAAGTAAATCTTCCTGCCGAGAACATCCACCGTATTCGTGGTGAAGATGAGCCAAAAGCAGAAGCAGAACGTTTTGCTAAAGAGATGGCCGATGTGATTCCTTGTGAAAACGGCACACCTGTTTTCGATTGGATTCTGCTTGGTGTTGGCGCAGATGGCCACACGGCTTCACTATTCCCGGGTGCAACGAACTACCAAGATGAGAACCTGTCTGTGCTGGCTTCTCACCCTGAGTCTGGTCAAATCCGTGTTTCTAAAACTGCGAAAGTTTTAGAAGCAGCAAAACGAATCAGCTACCTAGTACTGGGTGCAGGTAAAGTTGAGATCGTTAAAGAAATTCATACTACTCCTGCTTCAGAGTTGCCTTACCCGGCAGCGAAAATCCAGTCTAAAACTGGTGAAACAGAGTGGTTCCTAGATTCAAATGCAGCAAGTGCTATCGCATAAGTGCGACTAGCCGCAAGGAGATATAAATAATGAAAGGTGATATCGGTGTAATTGGCCTAGCAGTAATGGGTCAGAACCTTATCCTAAACATGAACGACCACGGCTTCAAAGTTGTGGCTCACAACCGTACTGCTGCGAAAGTAGACGAGTTTCTAGAAGGTCCAGCTAAAGGTACTAACATTGTTGGTGCTTACTCTCTAGAAGAGCTAGTTGAGAAACTAGAAACGCCACGTAAAGTGATGCTTATGGTTCGTGCTGGTGACGTTGTAGACACGTTCATCGACAACCTAATCCCACTTCTAGACGAAGGAGACATCATCATTGATGGTGGTAACACTAACTACCCAGACACTAACCGTCGCGTAGCGCACTGTCGTGAAAAAGGCATCCACTTCATCGGTACTGGTGTATCTGGTGGTGAAGAAGGTGCTCGTTTCGGTCCTTCAATCATGCCTGGCGGCGCAGCTGAAGCTTGGGAAGCGGTGAAGCCAATCTTCCAAGGTATCTCTGCAAAAACTGACGCTGGCGAGCCTTGTTGTGACTGGGTTGGTAACGATGGTGCTGGTCACTTCGTTAAGATGGTACACAACGGCATCGAATACGGCGACATGCAGCTTATCACAGAAGCTTACCAGTTCATGAAAGATGGTCTAGGTATGTCTGCTGACGAGATGCAAGCAGTATTCGCTGACTGGAATAAGACTGAGCTAGACAGCTACCTAGTTGAAATCACTGCTGACATCCTTGGCTACAAAGATGAAGACGGTGAAGCGCTAGTTGAGAAGATCCTAGATACTGCTGGCCAAAAAGGCACTGGCAAGTGGACTGGTATCAACGCACTAGACCTAGGTATTCCTCTAACGCTTATCTCTGAGTCTGTATTCTCTCGTTGCCTATCTGCACTGAAAGATCAACGTGTTGAAGCTGAAACTCTATTCGGTAAGACAATTACTCCAGTTGAAGGTGACAAGCAAGAGTGGGTTGATGCACTACGTCAAGCTCTACTAGCTTCTAAGATCATCTCTTACGCTCAAGGCTTCATGCTAATGCGCGAAGCATCTAACGAGAACGGCTGGGATCTAAACTACGGTAACGTAGCACTAATGTGGCGTGGTGGTTGTATCATCCGTTCTGCATTCCTAGGTAATATCCGTGATGCGTACGAAGCAAACCCAGACATCGCGTTCCTAGGTTCTGACGAGTACTTCAAAAACATCCTACAAAGTAGCTTAGCGGCATGGCGTAAAGTAGCAGCGAAATCTCTAGAGTCTGGTATCCCAATGCCATGTACGATTTCTGCTCTATCTTTCCTAGACGGTTACACAACTGCACGCTTACCAGCTAACCTGCTTCAAGCTCAACGTGACTACTTCGGTGCTCACACTTACGAGCGTACTGACCGTCCACGTGGTGAGTTCTTCCACACAAACTGGACTGGTACAGGCGGCGACACTGCTTCTACAACTTACGATGTATAATTGATTATCATTTCGTTGTTAATATAACAAAGGTGCCCACAGGGCACCTTTTTAATAAGTCGTATATTGGAAAAGAATTTAGTTATCTCCCCAGTAAGCGGAGAGCAGGCGTGTAGCTTCGTTATTCGCCAGGTAAATTCTTCCCTTATACATGAAGGTTCCTTTTATCTCCCATGAAAAGCCTCTTTGGGAATTGGATACTTGCTGTACTTCTTGCGTTCGTTTTTCAAGGTTGAAGCGCGATAAGTAAGCCGCGTTATCTTCAACCAAAAAGTTATAAGCGTACTTTCCTGCAACATGAGGTTGTGTTGTTCCAATTTTTGCTTCGACAGGGTCAGTAGACCATTCATCCTTTGAAGTGTTGTATATCATGGCTTGCCCATTTCTGAAAAGGTAGACATCATTGCCAAACTGCACCGATTGAGCCAAAGGATAGCCATCATTGCCAAACAGCACCGATTGATCAAAAGTGTTGAAGTGTGGGCGATTACTTAACTCTTTCCATTTTTTGTGTTGAAAGTCATAGCTAAAATTGATTGGCTTTTTTTCATCTTGAACATTTTGATAGCCAAATAAATAGAGCGTGTCATTAACTACTTGTGTTGACTGTATTACATAACTAACTGGACCCATCTCGTTTGTTGGAGATGATGGGGCTGAAATAATTTCCCAAAGTAGGCTGTCTGTGTTCAGGCGTTGTATCTTGTCATTACGGTATGAAAATATGTCACCATCATATTGGAAAATGCTACCGAACGATGTGTAAGCAGGAAATTCGCGTTTTCTTACAGTTTTATTTGTTAGAAGATCATATTTGAATAACCCCTTAACAATACTGAGTTCATACATTGTGTCATCTATTACAACTGTTGTTTCTCCATGGCCAACCGCTCCTCTCTTTTCAATGGCTGCATGGTCAGTCAGAGACGTTGAATTTGTGTCATCAAGTGTTATGGTTTCTTCTCTAATAAATTGACCATCAACCATGATATCTATGACGATCGTCTGTTTGCCTTCGAAACGGTCATCGTCATGGATCGCAAGCGTAAAATAGCCAGCATTATTTGAGGTTGAGCGTGAGGTAATTAATTCAAAATCTTCACCATTCTTTGCCGTTGATTGCTCTGAAACTTTGAATGTGATGTGTCTATTTTTGCCATCTTTGTATTTAACATCGTACCAAAAGCGATGTTGATATTCATTTTCGTAAAGAGTGAGATCAGAGTCTCTTAAAGCAACGCCGTCTTCGACCGTGCTATCAGGGTTTCCGGCGTCTTCGAGCTTGCTATCAGAGTTTCCGCCGCCACAGCCTGAGATAATTGAAGAAACGATTATGGCTGTTAGTAACCGATTAGAGATACTCTTAGTTTGAGCTATTAGTTTCACGTGCCTACCTTTGGATAATTTTAAGTTTTTCTTTTTATGAATACAGATCAAACCAACACCACCATAAATACACGTGGTGATTGATTTGGTGTTTTTGATTTTAAATATCTATATTTACAGTGCGAGCTTGGTGTTCATTTTTGCTGTTTACGTTGAATTATCATTTGTTGCGAAGCTGCAGTTTGTTGAGGCGAGTATCATTTGAAATCGAAGTCGATTGGTTTCGATGTGGTTTGGCTCAGATACACTAATACGATGGGTTTTAAAGTTGAGGATGCCAATTGGCATCCTTTTTTGTTGGCTGCGGTTTAGTTAACGCTTGATATTAGATTGAGAGCTTGCAGGTTAAGTATGAACTAAGCTGTCATGGCTTGCGGTTGAATATTGTCGTTATATTGCTTTCTAATTGACAAAAAGTAGTCGAGGTTCTGTTTCAGCGCTTTGACACACTGTGGGTCAAACATCGAACCGTGTGTACCTCTATGTATTCCATCACTTCACTTAATGTCCATGCTTGTTTATAGGCTCTTTTACTCATCAGCGCATCAAACACATCGGCTAAGGTCACGATTCTGGCTTCTGAAGGAATGGCTTGGCCTTTTAAGGCGTCGGGTAGGCCTGAACCGTCAAATCTTTCGTGGTGATGACGCACGATATTCTTGATGAACTGAATTTCTTTTGAACACATTGAGTTGTGGTGAGATAGCGAAACCACATCGTTGATCATATCTTCCCCGTATAGCGTATGGTTTTTCATTATCGCTCTTTCCTCATCTGAGAAGCGATCGGTACTGAACAACACACTATCTGGAATTCGGTATTTCCCTATATCGTGAAAGGGCGCATACAAGCGAATACGATGGATGAACTGATGCGTAATCTCAGTGTTTGTATTTGACAGGGTTCGAGCTAATTGCTCACTGTATTTGCCCATCCGAATCAGATGCTCTTTGGTTTCAGGGTCGCGAGCGTGCCCCATATTCAGTGCAATGGCTAAGGAAGATTGAAAGTGTCGTTGTCGCTCAAACAGCTGAATGAACAAGCTTGAGATGACTTGAGTGAGATAGGCTATATCGCATTGTATTGACGGCTCATAAAAGCACCCAATCGATGAGGCGTTAACGAATACAAATCCAAGATTATGTTCTTGATAGTGAATAGGGGTTGTGTAACTACTCTGATGACCGAGCTTCAATAAATTGCAAGTTTGCTCTGTTGGTGGAGTCGAACTGAGATCATGAATGATTCGCGTATCGAGAGATTCTGCTAATCGCGACAACGCTGATTCTTGTTTTATTTCTAGATCAATATAACGATGCTCTGCTTCTTTACTCAGGGCATCTGACACAAAATAATTTGATGCTCTATTGTCACTGCATAATATGACCGAGAGCCGTGATAATGAGGGGTAATGTTCACGAGCTAGCCGGAAAGGTCATCTACGGTGGCGATAATGTCCTTATCCTGTGCGGCTACTCTATTAATCTGGGAGTAGTCAAACATGTTGCAAACCAACCTTTATTTATAGCTATATCATTGTTTGGTAATGAATTTTTATTTTTCAATGTTACTCAAACAATAGCACTGCGTGCGGACAAAAGACAATAACAATAAAAAAATAAAAGTTATTTCAGTTTGTTGTCACCATTTTTTTAACTGGCACTTTTGTTTGTGCAGGTCCAAACTGCTGCTAGCCCAAATGTTGAGTGTCAGAGCATTTAGTGAACGTTTTAAAATTAAATGAAAAGATAAATAGGATAACCGATGCGCTTTATGCCATCATAACGACATAAATAAGGGCAAAGGACATAATGCCTAAATGATTGAGCAAGAAGTGGTCAGTGATGACGGCGTTCTAGCGTATATTCAAGGCGTTGATCTGCCTTGAAAAAGGTAATGTTATGACTGAAGAAGAAAGAATCGAACTGCAACGAAATAACCCACTGCATGGCTTAAAGCTTGAAACCATGATCACTGAGTTAGTGGATCATTATGGTTGGGAAATTTTAGATGCTGCAATGCGAATGAATTGTTTTAACACTAAGCCAACTATCGCAAGTGCTGTTAAATATCTTAAGAAGACCGAGTGGGCTCGTGAAAAGGTTGAAAACTTCTACCTGTACCGTTTCAAGCGCATGCCTAAAGCGTCAGACATTGAATACCAAATGCCTCCGCGTTCGCGTACATTCCGCCACGGGTTAGAGCCACGTGAGCCTATGGAGCTAACGGTAGAGTCGATTCAAGCTTCTCAAGCGAAAGCGGCTTCCGCATTTAAAGCTCGTCGTGGTGGTAACGGTCGTAACTTTCGTCGTTAATAAAAAACGTCGTTAATAAGAAGGCGTCGATAAAATTGGGCGCCTCTAAAAGCGAGCGTTACGCCAAGAAAGCGATGAACACAAAATACAAAAGGAGCCTAAGCGCTCCTTTTTTTGTGTGCTCAGCTTACTGCTATTGAGCCTTAAGCTTAGCGATTTCTCTTTTGGTTCTTCCAGATATCTACAACATAAACGATGGCGCTGACCAGTAAGAAGAGCGCAGATACAGAAAACACAGCAGGCATTTTTAAGATCCACGCGCACGTTGCGGCAAGAAAAGCCACAAAGCAAATGAGTCGACTTGATGACATGACATGGCCGAGTTTGATGTTCATAACGCCTCCTAGTGAAGTTTCATTTTCAACAGGAGAACTATTCCATTTTTTTATAGGAAAGGCTAAAAAATAGCCTAGATTAATGTCAAATTTACTAATTCGATGACGGTATTCACACATTCTAAGTTGGCTGTTATGTGAGCAATAAAATAGTGGTGTGGCTAGTTCGGGAGTAAAGCTGTGTAGATAGTCACTCTTGCGTGAGTCACAAAAATTCTTCGTTTAACTGGCGTAAAAAAAGTAAGCAGTGATTAAGAAACTCGCGACGATCACTGTATTTCGAACGTATTGTTGCGGAATACGACGAGAGACTTTGGCTGAGTAATACCCACCAACCAAGGTTCCCATTAATACCGCCATGCCCGATGGCCAGTCAATCGAACCTTTGACGATAAAAAAGACTATCGCAGCGAGGGAAGCACAAGCCGAAACCAGTAACTTGATACCATTCATAACATTAATATTGGTATAGCCAGCCAGTGCCAAGTAGCTCAATGTCACTATGCCTAAACCCGCATTGAAATAGCCCCCGTAGATACAAACAATCAGTAGTAACAGTGCTGAAAAAAACGCCCCAGCGCTGGTGGCGTGTTTGTGTTTCGCGGTTGCTTGCTTAAGCCATTTGTTTAGTGTGCCACCAAAGGTAAACAGTAGTGCGGCAAAAAGCAGTAACCAAGGTACGGACTGGGTAAATAGAGCTTCTGGTGTGTGCAACAGTAAGAAAGCACCAATACCGCCACCGAGTACACACAAAGCGATAACGAGCTTGAGTTGCTTGGTACCGGACTGAATCTCATGACGCAAAGCGTAAGCACCACTGATGTAGCCAGCACAAGAGGCGAAAGTATTCGTGGCGTTGGCCGCAATCGGAGGGACGCCAGCAAACAATAGAGCAGGGAAGGTTATGAAGCTGCCACCTCCAGCAATAGAGTTGAGCACACCACCGATTACTCCTGATAAAAATAGAATCAACCAATCCATAGTTTGAATCCAACGCGTTAAACGACTGGTTACCTTACTTTATTTTGTTATGAATATCAGAGCTGAGCGTTTTAAAAGCGTGAGTTTGTGAGTTTGCTACCATATTAAAGCTGTGTTTATTCTCAGCAGCGGATAAAAGAAAAGGAGCCAGAGGCTCCTTTTGGGTTTCGTATTTTGCACTATGTGTGAGTGTTGGTTACGCCTCGACAGGTTTTGTTCTAAAGCTCTTGAACAGCTTAACCAGAATCGGGCTTGAAAGAACCAATACGGCTAAGATCGTGAATGTCAACGTAATTGGTCGTTCCCACAGGAAGCTCAGTTCACCATCGCTGATCATCAGTGCTCGTCTTAAGTTCTCTTCCATCAAACCACCTAAGATAAAGCCAAGCAGTAGCGGTGCGAGAGGGAAGTTAGCCAGCCTCAATGCAATGGCAGCCATTGCAACAATCAGCATCACAAATACATCCATGGTGTTGAAAGAAACCAAGTAAACACCTGTGATTGAGAAGAACAAAATCATTGGTAGCAATACGGTTCTCGGTACAGCTAGCAGTTTAGAGATGTACGGAATCAGTGGTAGGTTCAAGATAACCAGTACGATGTTACCAAAGTACATAGAGATGATTACCGACCAGAATACATCTGGATGCTCAACAAACAGACGAGGACCTGGCTGAATACCGTAAGCGATTAATGCGCCAAGCATGATAGCTGTTGTACCAGACCCAGGAATACCAAGTGTTAGCAGTGGAACGAATGAGCCGCTTGATGCTGCATTGTTCGCTGATTCTGGAGCTACAAGACCGCGAATGCTTCCTTGACCGAATTCTTTCTGTTTGTCTTTTGGTGCAAGGCTGCGCTCCATGCCGTAACTTAGGAATGCCGCAATAGTTGCACCTGCGCCCGGTAGTACACCTGTAAAGAAGCCAAGGATTGAAGAGCGAATTGAAACAGGCGCCACTTCTTTGATCTCTTCTTTGGTCACTTTCATGCTGCCGATATCAGACATTTTTTTGCTTTCTTCAGCACTGGTGTCTTTTTCTGGCTTAAGAATACCCATTAAGGTTTCGCCCAGTGCGAAGGTTGCCATCGCTAACAATAAGAAACTAAAGCCGTCCATTAAGTCAGTTAGGCCGAATGTGAAACGCTCGACACCAACACCTTTATCGATACCTACGGTTGATAGCATTAAGCCTAAAATAGTCATCATCCAAGCCTTGATAACTTGCCCCGGGCCAGCAAATGCTGCCACAGCTGATAGACCTAATAGCATCAGTGCAAAGTAGTCTGAAGACTGGAAGCTCAGTGATACGCTTGCTAAAGCCGGCGCTGCGATTAACAGCATGATTGCTGAAAGCGTACCGCCAGTAAAAGAAGAGTACGCAGCAAGGGCTAGTGCTTTACCTGCTTGGCCTTTTTGCGCCATTGGGTAGCCGTCGAAAGCGGTTACAACTGTTGAAGAACAACCTGGAGCGTTGATTAGAATAGATGACGTCGAGCCGCCAAATACCGCGCCATAGTATACGCCAGCCATTAAGATTAGGCCTGATGATGGATCTAAGCCGTAAGTGATAGGGATCATGAGAGCAATCGCTGAGATTGGACCTAATCCTGGAAGCATACCAATGAAGGTGCCAACGAAACAGCCCACGATAACCATCATGATGTTCATTGGCATCACGGCGGTCGAAAGTCCTTGTAAAATTCCGTCTAACATAATGTTGTCCCTACCAAAGAGTGAAGATTAAGCCAGGCTCTAGGTAGATATCTAAGCCTTGAGTTAAAAGAAGAAAGAACGCGATAACGAAAGGAAACGATGCGCCGAACAAGATTGACTTGCGGCGCTCACCCAATAAGTAAAAGCCAGCAAGTAAGAAGAAACTTGTTGCCAAAACGAAGCCTAGGTATGTCAGTCCAACGCCGTAAAATGCCATTAGCACTAAGAAACCAATCAGTAGCTTCCAGTTCAAAGGTGCGGTTTCACACTTGAGCTTTTTGTCCGGTTGGCCAGTAACAAGCAAAATCAGTGAAAGGCCTATGCCAATGAAAGTCAGCAAGGTAGGCAGTGTTCTCGCGGTGAAGGGTTCATACTCATCACCGGGAAATAGCGGAATTAGGGTAGTTTGGTAGCCGTAGCACAAGCACGCTAGCATGAAGATCATTGCGCCGAGACGATCACTCGTCAGCAGAGACTCTTTGCTAAAAAATTTGGTTGGTAAGTCCGACATATCCAACTCCATTTGGGGTGTGTAGAAAGTAAAAAAGCCGTATATGAGCGAGTTAATGAATAATGCCTGGGTCACTAACCGAAGGTAAGCGAATTACAGTGCTGCTTTAGCCATTTGCGTCTACAATGAATCGGCAAGCTTTGGTAATACGTTACGAATAAACAAAGGAGCTTTAGTAAACTCATGTACGGCGAAACAAGGAAAGAGTAAGAGGGCACTATGACCCTCTATCGTTATTGGTTACTTTAAAAACCCTAGCTCACGCATTAGGTCGCCCATCTGTTTTTCTTGATCTTCTAAGAAGGCGTAGAAGTCTTTGTCGGCTTTGTAGTTATCGATCCAACCGTTACGGTCACGAACCACTTGCCACTCATCGGTTTTGTACATTTTGCCTAACGCTTCGTTCCACTCATCGATTTTCGCTTGGCTTGTGTTTGGAGCCGCGAAGAAGCCACGCCAGTTCGCAAATACAGTTTCATTGCCGTACTCAGTTAGTGTTGGGATATCTGGTGCTGCCTCAAGACGTTTTGGTGCCGTTACTGCCAGTACTTTTACTTGTCCAGATTTAGACATCTCTAGTACTTCACCAAGACCGGTTGATAGGAGTTGTGTCTCACCAGAAAGCAGTGCTGCCATCGCTTTACCACCAGCATCGTAGGCGATGTAACGAACTTTCTTAGCATCAAAGCCTTCACCTTTAAATGCCGCTGCAACCACTAGGTGATCCATGCTGCCTCGTGCAGAGCCACCAGCGATTTTTACCTTACGAGGGTTACTTTCGAATTCTTTTACTACGTCTTCCCAAGTGTTGTATTTAGAATCCGCAGACGCAACGATCGCACCATAGTCAGCAATCGTTGCAGCAACCGGTGTTAGGTCGCGGAAAGATTGAGGGAAGATACCCGTTAGTGAGCGAACAACGATAGGGGTAGAGTTCACCATCAATGTGTCTTCTTGACGCTGTGCTGTTTCGATTAGGTGAGCAATGGCCTTACCACCGCCGCCACCAGATAGGTTTTGGAAAGAGGCATTTTCTACGATGTCTGATTTAACCAATACATCACCAGTACCACGCGCTGTCATATCCCAACCGCCACCAGCGCCGCCAGGGATTAGGAAATGGATTTTTTCTACGTCTGCAGCAAAAGTGTTGAAAGAAAAGGTTGCTGCGATAATAGAAGCCGCAAGAGTAGGTTTCAGTGCCTTGAACATGGTTCACGTTCCTTATGTAGGGGATCTCTTCAATGGAGAGAAACTTATGTTTTATATCTAGCTGCTAAACATCACTCTTGAGTGTTGCTAAGCAGATAAAGTGAAAGTTAATCATGTGTTAATAAAATGTCTTTAATGCGGCGATATTGGGAATAAAGAACTTTGGGTGAATAAAGTTCATAAAGTTCACGGGAGTGATAAGAGATTCATTTATATTGATAAATATCACTTAAATTAGAGGATAGTGCGACGTAGAGAACAGTATAAGAAGCGTACAACACATAGGTCTAAGTTTGTATTGAAGGGGAAGATATGACGTAGTAGAAAGATGAATGTTTCACGGATGTTAAATTTCTAAGCTGGAATTATTCAAGGATAGAATAATGACAAACACAAAAATTTCATTACGGGTGACCGTTGGCGGGATGTTTTTACTAGCGACGGTTCTCACCGCGATCGTAGCCGTTTCACTCCAATACTATTTTAGTAAAAAGATGGCTACTGAGCATACCTTGTCTAAACTTACCATGGTTTCTCAGGATTTAAGCGACTACATAGGTAGCGTTGATTTAGATGCGATAAACACAGCACACTTACTCTCTTCAGTGAATCGCTCAATGAGTGACCAGATCTCAAGGGAAGATTCGCGTGATATTCTCTCTGAAGCCATAAAAGGCAACCCGCTGTTCTACAGTATTTATATTGGTTCATCCAACGACAACTTTTTCCAGATCATTAATTTGGAATCCTTTCCTCAGGTTAGAGCAAAAATAGGCGCACAAGATAGCGACAGTTGGGTGGTCATTGACATTAGCAATGGCGAAAAAGGTCGTATTCGTCAAACCAGATACTATGATCTTGATTTTAACCTCAGGGACTCCAAAGCTGAAAAAAGTAATTACTTCCCAACCACAAGACCCTGGTATGTCTCTGCCAATACCGAGACTGTCGGGAAAACCCAGCCATATCTCTTTCAATACCTCCAAATTACAGGTCAAACATATTCATTAGCGTTTGAATCCAAAGCCGCGAGCGACACTCAACAGGTGATAGGGATTGATATTGTTTTGTCTTCGTTAGCGAACAAGCTCTCTGCGACTGCATTGGGCCTAGATGAAGCTAGTCAAGTTGAATCCTTTCTATACTCTAAAGTGGGCAATATTATTGCGTCCAATCGCAATTATCAGTCAAGCAACACACTCCCTCAAGCCAATCAAATTAACTGGTCTTCACAGCAACAAAGCATAATAGACAATACATCGCCTTTATTGTTTTCAAATCAAAGTGACCGGGGACCGATGGATTTTTCAGTATCAGGAAAACCACACGGCTATGCGATTGATCTACTGAAAATGATCAGTGAGATGAGTGGAGTGCAGTTCGAATTTGTAAATGGCCTCTCGTGGGCGGAGTTAACTGGAAAATTCCAAAAGGGAAGTATTGATGGCTTACACTCGGTTCAAAATTACGAAAGTAACGGCATTATCGGTTTATACACTGACCCGATTTATGAACTACCGTTTGCTGTAGTCACGAAACGTGATGCTCCAGCAGTAATTAACTACCGAGAGCTTGATGGAGAGAGCGTAGCCATTGTATCTGGATGGTCAATGACACCGAAATTAAGAACTGATTTCCCAAATATTAGGCTTTTGGAGTTTAACGATGTTGAGGCAGCGCTAGACGCTGTCGACAACGAAGAGGTTTTTGCGGTAATTGATGTTAAGCCTGTACTGTCATTTTCATTGGATAAGTTCTTCCATCAGAATTTGAAAGTAAGTGAAGCGCTGCTTGATCTAAAAACAGACTATCCTAATCAATTCCATATTGTTTTGCAGAATAAACACCAACAGCTGTTACCTATCATCAACCAAGCCATCAAGTCGCTTACTGATGAGCAGAAAACGGCGTTAGCTCAAAAGTGGTTTGATCATCAGGCTATGGATGCGGGTCCGACGATTCCTTACACGGAACTCTATAAAAAAACGGCAACAGCGACCGTCGAAGGGGAGATGGTTGAGCTAAACCTCAATGGTGAACTTAAACACCTATATTTGAAGAAGATTGACACGGGTGAGTACTACTCAGAATACTTTGCTGTAGTTATCCCTGAGGCTGAAGTATACAGCGCAGTTAACAAGCGAGTCGCGACCTCGATTGGAGTAACAGGTTTATTAATGAGCCTCACCTTGCCTGTAGCGTGGATCTTTGGCGCGCCGATTGTGCGGCCAATACGTAAGCTCAAAGTTGAAACTAACAAAGTAAAACAGCGTGACTATGACGATGTGTCCGTGCTTGATACTCCTATCAAGGAAGTATGGGAACTATCTGTCGCGGTTAAAGACATGGCCGCCGAAATAAAACAGCACGAACAAACGCATGAAGCCTTTGTAGAATCTTTTATTAAGCTGATTGCACAAGCCATTGATGACAAGTCTGCCTATACCGCGGGGCATTGTAACCGTGTACCTGAGCTGGGATTAATGTTGGCAGAAGCGGCTGAAAAATCACAATCTGAGCACTTTAAAGACTTTCAGTTTGAGAGTGACGACGAACGTCGCGAATTTAGAATAGCTGCGTGGCTGCATGATTGCGGAAAGATCACCACGCCAGAACACATCGTGGATAAAGGCTCTAAACTAGAAGCGAACTATAACCGTATCCATGAGGTGAGAACACGATTTGAGGTGCTTTGGCGTGATGCAGAAATTACGGCTTTGCGTAAGCAGCTTGAAGGTAAATTACCAAGGGATCAGATAGTCGAAGAGTTAGCTATAACGAAGAAAAAGCTACAAGACGATTTTGCGTTTATCGCGACATCTAATGTAGGTGGTGAATTTATGAGTGATGATAAGGTTGCTCGTATTCATTCTATCGCTGCAACGACTTGGACGCGTAATTTTGACGACCAATTGGGTTTATCGCCAATAGAGGCGATGAATAGGGTACCTAACTCCAGCTTACCCGCTAAAGAGCAACTTTTAAGTGATAGACCAGAGCACATAGTGAAACGAGACCGACCATTAGAGTTTGATCCTAAGCATCAAATAAAAATGGATGTTCCTGAGCACTTATACAATCTGGGAGAAATTTATAACTTAAGTATCTCACGTGGCACTTTAACGATGGAAGATCGATTCAAAATCAATGAGCATATGATAGGGACCATCAAAATGCTTGAAAGCCTGCCATTCCCGAAAGAACTTAGCCGAGTGCCGCGCTATGCGTCGACTCACCATGAAACGCTTAAAGGTACTGGTTACCCTAGAAAGTTAACTGCAGAGGACCTCTCAATCCCCGAACGAATTCTTGTGATATCGGACATCTTTGAGGCGTTGACCGCTGCTGATAGACCTTATAAGAAAGCGAAGCCAATCAGCGTTGCCATCGACATCATGCACAAAATGGCTTTGGATGAACATATCGACATAGAACTGTTTAGGCTGTTCCTAACGAGTGGGACCCACATTCGATACGCTGAAATATATTTGAACCCAGAGCAAATAGACAGCGTCGACGTATCGAAATATCTCCAGAAAAGTGCAGCGGCTTAATACATCTAAGTTAAAAGGTGCTTCACTACTCGATGCAAATTAGGTGAATACGCGGTTTACCTTTAACTTGGCAGGACTCAAAAGCGCACTCAATTGGTGCGCTTTTTCTATGCAACATCTCTATTTGTCAATAAGTTCGCAGAAAAACAAGATGAAAAAAAATCTCATTTTTTGAAGTAACAATTTATCGATTGGTAACCCATATTAATAAGGAGTTTACTTGGTAATTTCATCAATAAAAAACTAAAAAACTTCTAAATCACACGCCTCTTAGTCCTTGTTTTACCTTCCAAATCATTGAATTTAAGTACTTTTCATCTTTCACGGTAAATCACACGGTAATTCCCGCTTTCTTGATTAATATTCTGAAAAATTTTTGAAGAATCCATTTTGTCATGTTTAAGCCACGAACCATTAATGCTGTGTTCTTACTGCCATGTAGTTTGGCTGTGAGCCTAGCATGTTATGCAAACCCATTAGAGGGGGACCAATCAAAACCCGTAGAGTTAGCTTCAACCATACAAGCTAACAACGCGCAAGCGACGGTAAAAAATACCTTTGTCACGTTTTCCGCTTATCAAGTCGATGAAGCACTGCTCAATACCATTATAAAAATGAGCACCTATTGTCGTGAGGTTGAACTAGGGAAGGACGAGCTTCAGTGTGGTCCATACAGTGATGCGGAGTGGAAAACGGTAGAGCCACTTATTGCTGAATTGACCGATCACCAATATCAGACCCGCAAGGGGCTAGATAGTGCTTCGTTGCCAAACCTAGCGTTGGACGAGAACAAGCTTAACGAAGTTAGCCCTTATGTTGCTCCCATGACTTCTGAACTCGTGACCGTTGCTCAACAGCAGTCTGAACAGGGCAACATTCGCGCCTACCAAGAGCAAGTACCATCACGTTTGGTGGCTGCTGGTGTGAGTGAAACAGAAGACTGGTTATCTGAAGCTTTTGGTGGCGCACAGTTCGATTTAGGTGTCTCTTTAGCGAAAGGCAGCAAATGGCAAGTTGATCAGGTTGAAAGCCTGTTCCCTTTTGGGCGAGCCGACGATAAATCTTTGTGGTTTATTCAAGCGGGTGCTGTCTTTAACCAAGACGACTTCCATGGCCGAGACTTCTCGCACATTGGTACGGGTTATCGTCAACTCGCTGAAGATGAGTACTACGGGGTAAACACCTTTATAGATTATGACCACCAGCGCTATCACCGAAGAATGAGTTTAGGTGTTGAGTACGGGGTGGGCTACGGAAATATGAGCTCCAACTTCTATTTTCCTCTGTCGAATTGGAAAGATTCGCCGGACGAGTATGAAGGGATGAACAGCCTTGTTGAAAAGCCTGCGAAGGGTTGGGATCTCACGCTAGAAAGCTATCTACCAATGGATACACGCTGGAAGGTGAGTGGTACTGCGGGTCAATATCTTGGTCGATACGTAGAACATCGCGATGGCAGTAACCCGACCAAAAACCCGTTGCGTTTCGAGTTAAACACCGAGTTTAAACCGACCAAAGAGCTGGCGTTCTCATTGGGATACCAAAACGAGGAAGGAGCAAGTGAACAGTGGATAGCTGGTGTTAACTATACCTTGTCTCTTAGCGGTTTTTACGAGCCTGAGCGCCGTGAAGTTTTCCAAAGTTCGCTACCAAAACAAGACCGTTTAACGGACTTTGTTGAACGTGACCATAACATTGTTTTGGAATACAAACAGAAATACGCAGAGATCAGTATTCGTCTGCCTGAATCTGTAGTGGTTACAGAAAACTCTCAGCAGTCATTAGCGGAGTGGATGGAGGTGAAAGGGGGACCTGACATCGTCTCTTACACCTGGTTAGGTACTGCTAATCCGTATCTGAACAATCAGAGTGCTTCGGTACCTTTATTTACCGCGCCAAGCTACCGCTATGATGGCAACAATACACTGTCTCTCAAGGTGAGATACAAGCTAAAAAGCGGCCAAGTGAAAGAGTCTAATACCATGTCGATTACCGTCACTGACAGTAAGTTTCTTGAGTCAATTTCGTTTGAACCAGAAACCGCGATCGCGGGTGAAAGCATCGTTGCGAGTGCCTTATTGAGCAAAGCTGTTGCCGATATTCCAATGACCTATCAGATTACTGCTGAAGACTTAACATCTTTGACATTGAATGGAGAGGCGTTAGAGCTCGAACCGAACCAAGCGAATTTCGTTTACCAAACTGTCACCAATGAAGAAGGCATTGCTGAGCTGGTTTTACTGAGTCATGTGGCGCAATCCGTCACGGTAACAGCAATTTACGACCAGAACGAACAAGACGCAAAGCAAGGCAATATCGAGTGGTTAAAGGGCAGTGTCTATCGTGTTGACCTGTTTCATGAAGGGCACCATCTAGATGAAGACCTATTCACGACAGAAGCCATCACGGCTTATGTGTTCGAAGATGAAGCGGCGGTCTTAGACCTTTCTCAATACTCGTTCCAATGGTTCCGAAGAGAGCATGATACTCAAAACGAATTTACCAAGGTGGCGAACGCAAATCAGCAAAAGTACGTGTTGAAAGGCGAAGACCAAGGGTTCCAGTTCAAAGTCCAAGTGACAAAGAAAAAACCGTCGAATTCAAAGTCGGCGACAAACAACAAGTAATTCATAACTAACAATAAAACATGAACGTTTTCGTTCAGAAAGGAAAGACAATGAAAAAATCAATGATCACTATCGGCCTACTTATGGGTGGTTTTACAGCAACAGCAGCTTGGGCTATCGAAAGTGTTGCGACTGCACCTGTATTGGGGCACCAGCCAACGGTATCGGCTCCTGTAGTAACTACACCTGAAATTCTATGGGCACCAGCACCTATCGAAGTTAAGTTTGATACACCGACTCTTGGAGACCAAGACGATGATGCCATCACCAAGGTGACATACTGGCTACAAGACGCGAGTGGCACCAAATACGCAAAAGTAGATGAAGCGGATATCAGCGAACTGGACGACGGTGTCATTACATTTTCAAACTTCACTGAGTTAAAAAACAAACAATTAAACCTAGTGTGGCAAGTTCATACTCAATACGGCTACCCATCAACAACGCTTGTGTCTAATGAAATGACTTCGAACAGCTTCACGGTTGGTGCGAAGACGGCTCTTACCATCAGCGGTACAGCTGAAGTGGGTCAAACTCTGACGGTACACGCGGATGACGGTGCGGTTGTTGACCTAGCTATCGCAGACGTGACGTTCACACTGGCAGAAAATGAAACAGACACCGCTGGCCTTTACCCGAAAGGCGATGCTCAAGCTGCGCTTCAAGCGGCGCTGGTTGATGCCGGTAACGACCTAACATTCGTATTACCGAAAGAGGCACAAGGTTACACGATCACTGCGTCTATGAACGAGGCACAAATTACTCGTGCTTTACTGCGTTAATCCTTTGAGATTGCTTTAACCACTAACCAAGCGGGCTGTTTTCAGCCCGCTTTCTCTCGATAGGGGTACAACCATGATACGTCAATCCATCATCACTATTTTGGCTTTAAGCTGTTCTTGGTCAGCAATGGCAGAATGCCCTGAAAATCAAGTTTGCTCGAACTCTACGTCCGCCATTTCAGGCCACGGTTACCCAACGGATATGCCCGAATGGAATTTCGCACCGAGTGAGAACAACACCATAGGCACAGGCCCCATCTCCGTTCGTCCTATTCAAGATCTCGACCCCGATGGCGATGAGGTCATTGCCGATTCAAAAACCTACCAGTGGTGTAATGATCAGGGAGAGTGTTTTGCGAGTTCGCCAACCCTGACCATCAACCCATCGGATATTGATAAGGTATTTGATAAAGGCGTGGGCTTTAAACCTCTGACCGTGAAATACAGCGGTCAGGTCGAAAAGGGCTATCCGGAAGCAACGCGTACTTTTGAAAGCGAACCGTTACCCGTGGCGCTCGAGTACCCGCCAGATGGCACCAAAGGCATCTGTTACGAGGCACAATCTGTCAATACTATGCAAATCTCCGTTGGCAATATTGGTTCAAATGTATCAGGAAGTCGGCAGTACCGGTTGAGCTTTGAGGCGCTGGCGTTTGATTCCGTGCCGGGCGTGGTTGAAACTTCAGAATCGGCAACTGCACCTGATGTTAATTTCTACCCCTCGACCCCAAAATTTAAAAGCAAAAAGCTGCCTGAAACACTGGTTGTCGACTTCTCATACGATGGCAAAAAACCGATACCGATTACGCTGACCAAGGGATCGATCCCCCCTCAATGGGGTTACGTGTCATATAAAACGGCTGGTTCCGAAGTGGATTACCCGAAGACAAACCCTGAAATAACCATCACAGATCTTAGCTTTGATTTCAATATGGCGGGCAGTGACCAAGACAGACGAACAAGCATGGTCCATTGCCAGCAGTTTGACCGCTAACCAATCGTCTTTATATCAATCAGCAGTGGGTATCAATCGGCTGTAGGATGGCAGTTTTTTCTCGCCGTTGTATGCCACTCACTCAGCACGCATAAAATCACGATTCAATGCGCCCGTTTGTACCGCTTTTAGAACGGGCTGATTCGTGCCTTTGAATCATTTCCCTTTTTATTTAATCACCAAGAGACCAACAACCATGAAATTTTCTCCTATTTACGCGGCATTGCTCACCAGCTTAGCCGGCATTTCAGTAGCGCATGGCGCTCAACACACTCAAAACATTGCGGAAGGCTATGGCGCGGACAATATCACCCCCCACCTTAAGTGTTTAGATTTCAACCCTGCTGGTGCCAGTAAATACTGTGTGGCTAATTTTAAACCTGAAGGGCTTACTTTAGGGCCTAATCAAAAGGTCTTGATCACCACGCCGGTCTCGTTCCCACAGGGCGAATGGTACCCAGAGCAAGCCCCCGTTGGAGTGGTTATTCGTGGCTCTGATGCTCATGATTCTACTTGCTCAAGCTTAGGCAACAACCAGTGGTCGTGCTTGATTCCTGAAGCTGGTTTCCACAGTACGGGTATGCAAGTTGAGCTGTGGGTGGCTGATGGCGTGCGCAGAATGTGGGGCGGCGAACTGACCGTCGACGACTTGGTGGAGCCGGTACCGATGGAGGCGTGTATTGATCGCGCCATTGCCTCGATTGAATTGTGGAAACACCAGGGGTTTGATAGCTACCGTTATACCGCAGAAAAACTTCATTTGGCGCTGGAAGGGCTACCGACCATTCCTTACCAAGACACCATCGATGAAAATGCTCTGATTCTGGACATTTTACACACCTGCGCCTTGCAAAATGACGAGGTGCCTGCGCTTCTTCAGCCATAACACTGGCGATTCTTTCACTGAGTACGCCCGCTTTCTACGAAGCGGGCTTAATTAGCTAACTCATTGAATTAACAGCCTCTAAAAAAAGCTCATAAAACCTAAACTAACGGTAATTCACTGTATTTCACGCCGAATCAAGCACAAGCTTGGCGGGTCTTTAAACGTCGCTTGCTGTTGGCTATGACTTCCAACAATTGCCATTTGGCTGATCACGTTCAATGGCATTCGTTGCCAACGAATTCGCAGCGGTTGAGGCTTTGAAGGCCTTTATCTCCATTTTAATACTGTTACTTTCAATCAAAGAGACTGAAATCTTAATGAAATTTTCTCCTATTTACGCGGCGTTGCTCACCAGCTTAGCCAGCATTTCAGCAGCCCATGCCGCTCAACACACTCAGAACATTGCGGAAGGTTATGGCGCAGACAATATTCCGCCCAACAAGCAGTGTTTAGATGTCAACCCTAATGGTGCCAGTGCATTTTGTGTTGCGAATTTTAAACCAAAAGGGCTTACTCTAGAGCCTAATCAAAAGGTATTGATTACCACGCCGGTTTCGTTCCCACAGGGCATGTGGTTCCAAGAGCAAGCGCCAAGCAAGGTGGTGATTCGTGGCTCTGATAATCACAATTCTACCTGTTCAAGCTTGGGGGATAGCCAGTGGTCTTGTCTGCTTCCTGAGTCTGGTTTCCATAGCACGGGTGTTCAGATAGAACTGTGGGTGGCCGATGGCGTGCGCAAAATGTGGGGCGGCGACCTCACCATCGATGATTTGATCCCTGATGCGCCTGCAATTGAAAACGCATCCGCGACATTTGCGCCTGCAAAAGGTGACAACCTGACCCGAGACGGCAAAATGTGGCTAGCGACCCAAACGCCAATCGAAGTTACGTTAGACTTTGATTTAAAGAATGACAGCGCAAACAGTTTTGCTAACCAACCTATTCGAGTGCTACTGGAAAAAACGGGCGGTACTGGCGATGACAACACCCTACCAGAGTGGGTAACGCTATCAGGCCAAAGCCAAAGCATCAACAGTGGTCACAACACCATCACAGGTCAGGTTATCCCTTCACAAGGTTGGGATTCAGCGGCGTTCTACAGTGTATCGCTGGGTTATAAGCTGAACGACAATGACACACCGGTTTCTTTTGTTGATCCGCAAGGCCGCACCACAATGACAGGCCAGGGCGCTTACTTGAGTGCATCGCCTATGCGTATTGTCGATTCTAATAACCCAGACAGTACCTGTGTGTTGACACAAAACACCCCGGAGTCGTGTGACTTTATTGCCAACGGTAGCGGTGTAAAACTGACGGGTCTTAATGTATGGCAAGATGATGATAACCGACAAAGCATTCAAGCGGGCACCCAAACTAAAACGTTACAAGGCGGCCACGTAATAAACGACGTCGCGTTCGATCTTCAAACCACAGGCAAACAGACATTTACTTGGAACAACGTTTCTACGGTTGTTACGTACAACACTGATGCCAGCCAAATTGTGCTTGCCGATGCAGATGCAACGAACGATGTGATTTACGATAACGCATACATCAATGGTGCTGTTACTAAGGTGACAAACAAAGGTAACCGAAATGGCAGCCGTGAAGCGCGTAACACTGGTATTCAAGTTTCACTTGATACACTGGATCACAGTGCCATTTCAGGTTTGGAAAGTGTTACTTGGTCGGCAGAGTATCCGCTGGTTGAGTTTGTGAAGGTATACGCTCCCGAGCTACCAAGCCTAGTAGAAGAAGGTTTGAAACTGGTAGAGAAGGCAATCAATGGCACTATCTTAGCGAACTCTGTTGAGTTCTCTGAAGATGGTCAATTCTACTTAGATGTTGCTTCTCTTAACGATGGTATTACAGACGCAATTGCAAACTTAGGCAGTCAGTATGACCAGTACTTCCCACGTTTTGCAAACGTTGTACTCCCACTGGACCTTGTCGCGCATTACCGTGTACACGGTGTTGATAAGGTGAAGTCAAAACGCTTCAATATTGCGATTGGTGACCGAGGTAAGCGTATTGTTAACTTCGATAGCAATGGTAACGTACAGTGTTTGACCAATGTTGGCGGTAAGTTTGCTTTCCAAGATTGTGACACATCACAAGCGGTAAATGAAAATACCGACCCTAATGTGCTGTTTAAATTTGTACCAGCGGCGCCAGGTACCATCACACACCCGACGAATGTATTCCAAGTTCGCCCAGCGAGCGATGATACACAGTGTTTAACGGTAAATGGTTACAGCAGTTACAATGTGGTTAGCCAAGGATGTAATGTAGACGCTGGTGTATCTCAATTGTTCTCTTTTAAAGCGCAATCTGATAACCACCTAGAAGAATCTATTGTTGCTTCAGGCAATACTGCAGAGATGACGATTTTTTCATTGTGGAATGGTCGTGTCTTTGACCGCAGTGGCGGTGGTGCTGGTGGTAGTCAATGGGGGGATTTGATTGTTTACCCGAAAAATGGTGACAAGGGTTCAATGAACCAACACATGTTTGTTTCTCGTTTCGGTATTCAAAATGAAGCGAACCGACCACAAACTGTACCGGTAGATTTGACTATGAGATGTCAAACGGGTGGCTCATTCCTGAATTACTGGAGTCGTATCCAGCTGACCGCGACCAACAACTCAGATTACGACGCGTATGTTCGTGTTAACTGGAATGAGCGTTGGGAACTGGTTCGCGCGGGCACAACTCGAATGGTCGATAACCGTTTAATGTCTATGCCAGTGGCTTTCGATCAGGTGTATCGTTTCTTCCCAGAGTTTAACCCACACAATGCATTCTTCTCATTGCCAGCGAATGAAACGAAGTGTGAAGCGGGAATGGGCCGACCAAATCTTGATTTCACTGAGACGAAGAAAGGCTACAACGCTTGGACAGTCGCTCCTGAATAATAGTTTGTAAGCATAGGGAGCAAGGTGACAAACCTTGCTCCTTTTTTTCGATTTTTACAAATAACACTGATTCTCTATTTATGAGTAAACCGATGAAAAGTACGTTATCAATCTCGATTGCAAGCGCCGTTCTAGCGTTAAGCAACCAAGCCATTGCTGCACCCAATGTGGATATCGAAGGGGCGACACTACAAGGCCTAGCACATTCGCCGGTGGGCTATTCATCACAAGTTGATGCGTTTATGGGCGTAAAATATGCTTCAGCAGAACGCTTTCAGGCACCCAAGCTTAATCACTTTGAAGCTGGCGTTCATTATGATGTGACTTCTGCAGGGGATATCTGCCCGCAAATACCTCACACAATGGAAGCGAACGGCGTAGTACAAGAAACACAAAGTGAAGACTGTTTAAATGCGAACGTTTGGCGCCCATCAGGTGTTGAACAAGACGAAAAGCTGCCCGTTTATGTGTTCATTCATGGCGGTGCATTTGAGCTTGGTTCTAGTACAGTTAAGCAGTTTGATGGCGCGAAGCTTGTTGCTAAAAATGCAGATGAGGGCAACCCCTTTATTCTAGTTAGCATGAATTACCGTTTGGGTATTTTTGGCAGCTACTACAGTGAGCAACACTCTGGTAACTACGGTATCCAAGACCAGAAGGCAGCGTTGCAGTGGATTCATGCCAATATTGATAGTTTTGGTGGCGATGCTGACAACATTACTCTGTTTGGCGAAAGTGCAGGTGCGATGTCGATTGGCATCCAATTAATGGATGAACAACAAAACTCTCACCTGTACCAACGTGCCATCATGGAAAGTAACCCATATGGCGTTAAGTACAAAGATGCCGAGTCAGCGAAATGGGTAGCGGGTATTGTTCAAGATAAGCTTGGAAAGGACAAAGACATTACTAGCGTGCCTTTTGAAGAGATCGTGGATGTTCAGGTTCAAATGAAAGCTGTAGCAACGCAGCTGAATAGCTTGACCAGCATTACCCCTAAAACAGCGGGTCTGTTATCTTGGGCACCCTATGTCGATGGAGAGACTGTCCCGTATCAGCCGAGTGAACTAAAGTCAGTAGATGGTGTTAATGTGACTCTGGGTTTCAACCAAGATGAGTCGAATATCTTTGTTGCGCCGTTTGATGCGCTTCTTGATTTACCAGGCAGTTATAATTCACTGATTGATCTGTTTTTCGGTGCAGATAAGGGTTCTAAGCTGCGCAATATCCCGGAGTTCAAATTAAGCTTCTGGAACACCACCGCAGCAAAGCGTAAAGCCAATGCCCGTAAACTAATGAATCAAGTACTGTTTGCGTGTTCATCTCAACAGGTTGCGCAAAACTTGTCAGCTGGAGGTTCGAATGCGGCGCTGTACCAGTTCAACTATCAACCTGATTTTAGCCTGTGGCCTGACTACTACGTAGAGAGCTTTGCCAAAACGTGTAAGCCATCTGAGAGCTCATGTCATGGTGCAGAACTTTCTTTCATTTTTGGCAATGAGGTGAATGCAGTCTCTGGACCTGCTGAATTCTCTAATAAGGACAAGTCTGTTAAAGATGCTCTTATGTCACAGTGGTTACAGACTTCTACGTTCACACCATACGCTTTAGAAAAAGACAATGTGACGGTCTTTAACACTAACGGTGAGTTTGTTATGGAAAATGATTGGGACAACACACTGAATGCCAGCTTATGTGAACAAGTAAACCAAGTGATGGTTTTTTAGAGTGTTAAACAAATAAATGTGTTTTAAAACTTTATGTGTTAATTAAAACCTTCTTATTTTTATAAGTAATCGTTAATCAAAAAAATCAAAACCACGATCAATGAATATGGTCGTGGTTTTTTTTTGTAAAAGATATTTTAAGGTGGATTTTTAAACATTTTCCTTGTTTTTTTGTGAAGCGATCCAGTGTAATTTAATCGTAAATGAATGAATTATTTCAGAGTGTTTAATTACGTATATATATCAAGTTGCGTACTCGTTACAATTACTTGTCGATATAGTTAGACATTACATAAATTTATTCATTTCTGTGGAGTTACTCTATCAATGAACGTAGAGTTTGATAGTGGGAAAAATAAAATAACTTACCGAGAGAAGGAGTTACTGCTCAATAATAACGAGTTTAAGCTAGCTATTCTCCTATTGGAGAAGCAGGGAGAAATGGTTGAGAAATCGACCATATTAGATACGGTTTGGAAGAACAAGGTGGTGACTGAGGGGTCGATAAAGCGAAGCATTTCGCTTTTGAGAAAGGCTTTTTATGATCTAGAAGCGAATGTTGACATTACGGCATTCCGTGGTGTTGGTTACAGCATAAACACTAAATTGAATGTGTTTATTGATAACACACAGATAAGCCTAGACTTTGAAGAGCCAGAACTTGAAAAAAAAGAGCCGATATATCAGCAAATTACTAGCAAGATATCAACCAAGACAAGACCTATTTTAACTTTCTTTATTAGTTTGAATCTTACAGTTGGTGGTTACTTTTTGTACCAGGATTATGCTTACTCAGGTCTATCCCAGATCTCCCCATATATGCAAGATTCTTTTATATCATCTGACTACCATCTACAGGTCTTGGAGAGTCAGGCAGGAAATAATATCAACCTGATCACTTTAAGGGAGCATACTACGCCGAAGCCATTATTGGAGCTTATTAGTAAACTGAAAACTAATATGACGCTATTTTATCAAGTTGAAGGTAGGAAGGTTTACTTCGCCTACGCGTTAGAAGATGTATCGCAAAACTCTTATGCCAATAACTATATAATATCAGTTCACTCTCAAAATGAAAAAATTAAAAATATCCTTGAAAAATTTCAATAAGTATCACTTTTTCTTTCTGTTAAGTTTAGTTTTTATGCTTTTTTCTTTTATTAGGCATTATACGCATCAGAATCGTCATAACTTAAGCTTTGTCTACAACTATAAACAGTACGTTGAGAGAAAAAATGAACTCAAACTCAAGACATTAAGCTCGACTCACTTTTCCGATGAACATTTTTCCATCATGTCTTATTCTTATTCAAACAGTGGCGATGGAGTATTGTTTACTTCTGAAGCGCAAGTGGTTGAAAGGCATAAAAATGTTTTCGAGTACTGTCTATATGATTCTGAACTAGAGGACTTTACTGAGCACGATACTGCTCCATATTTTGAAGAGTTGTTTTTTACGGCATCTGAGATCGTAATGAAAACACGAACCCGGGATGTGAGTCGGAGTGCGGTGAATTACTTTAGCCAACATATCGTACTTATCAAGGGCGGAATATTTGAGTTCCCAACGTTGGTATCGCGTTCTCGCAGTCAACAATACGTGCCAATAACCTGATAAAACAATAGCTGTTCCTTAATGCCTGTAATCAAAGCACGAGTAACACAGTAAATGTCCAAGATGTGCTGTTTCGTATCAAACCCCTCACTTACCTCGTAATACGCGATTAAGCTCTGCTAACGACTATTCACCAATCCTACACCACCTTGTTGAGCTTTTTAGTGTCATACCTTAGTCTAAATTGTCGACAATCCTCTTGATTGTCGACAATTTGATCGTTTATTTTATATTTATGTTATGGAATTGTTTACAATTAAGCTCAGCAATGAGAAGTGGGCAGCGTGAATATGAATACCGCGATCAAAGATCTTACCTTAAGTGCCAACACCAAAACGCGTGTTGGAGACAAAGAAAACACCAAGTCAGAAAGCCTGACGGAATACTTGGTTGAAGCGATAGTCAACGGTCACTTAGCGCCGGGCAGCAAGATCTCTGAACCCGAGTTAGCCAAACGCTTTGAGGTAAGCCGAGGCCCATTACGTGAAGCGATCATGCGGGTCGAAGGGTTAGGATTGATTGAGCGGATTTCTCATGTTGGCGCACGAGTGATTACCTTTTCTGCTGACAAGCTACTTGAGCTTTACGCGGTTCGCGAGGCTCTAGAAGGCATGGCTGCTAGGCTAGCAGCAAGACACATCACACAAGAAGAGCTTATCGGGCTTGAAGGATTATTGTCGACACATTCAAAACATATCGATGAAGTAGAGGGTTCTTCCTACTTTCATCAACACGGCGATTTCGATTTCCATTATCGAATCATAAAAGCCAGCCGCAACAGCAAACTTATTTCTTTACTGTGTGATGAGCTTTACCACTTGTTGCGCATGTATCGCTACCAATCGCCACGTGCACAGTCTCGACCAAAAGAGGCGCTTGATGAACACAAATATATCCTACAAGCAATTCGTAACCGTGACGAAGAGCTGGCAGAGATGCTGATGCGACGGCACATCTCCGGTAGTCGTCTGCTTATCGAACAACAAATTCAATCCAAAGGTGTGGATTAGAAACTTAAAAAATTATCATTAAACAGGGAGTGTCATTATGAAGTTATCAGCAGGAGCGAAATTCCGCCAAGCTGTGCAAGACAATGATCCACTGCAGATCGTCGGCACGGTGAATCCGTATTGCGCGATCATGGCAAAGAACTTGGGTCATCAGGCAATCTACTTGTCTGGTGGAGGTATCGCCAATGCGTCTCACGGTTTACCTGATCTGGGTATTACCACATTGAATGATGTGTTGGTGGATGTGGAACGGATTACCAACGCGTGTGATTTACCTTTGCTGGTGGATATTGATACGGGATTTGGTGGGGCGTTTAATATTGCACGAACCATTCGAGCGATGGAAAAAGCGGGCGTTGCTGCCATTCACATGGAAGACCAAGTGGCTCAGAAGCGATGTGGTCACCGACCAAACAAAGCGATTGTTAGCCAACAGGAAATGGTCGATCGAGTAAAAGCGGCAATCGATGCAAGAACTGATGAGAGCTTTGTGATCATGGCTCGAACCGATGCACTGGCGGTTGAAGGCATCGACATTGCGATTGAACGCGCGATTGCGTGTGTTGAAGCGGGTGCTGACATGATCTTTCCTGAAGCGATGAATCAGCTCGACCAATACGAGAAGTTCTCTGAAGCGCTCAAATCAGCAATAGGTAAGCATGTGCCAATCTTGGCCAATATCACCGAATTTGGACAAACCCCACTCTACAACTGCAAAGAGCTAGCGCAATCTCATGTCGACATGGTGCTTTATCCACTCAGTGCATTCCGCGCAATGAACAAAGCGGCAGAGAATGTTTATAAGCACTTGCTAGTTGAAGGCAATCAGGAAGCACTATTGGATTCAATGCAAACCCGTAAAGAGCTCTATGAACACCTGAATTACCACGACTACGAGAACAAGCTGGATCAATTGTTTTCGAGTGAAGAATAAACACAGTTTCAAACATTAAAACATCAACTTAATCCAATAACGTGAATGGTTAGTCAGCCACATCGGGTCCGTGAAATCGAATGAGATAGTTGCGGTCACTGAATATAAATAGTCAGCACCAGAGAGTGCAGGGCGGCTAACCCAGAAAAGGAGTTCATCATGTCTGTATCTTTGAGTGATCAAGCAACTGTCGATAATGGTTCTGCAGTAAAACAACAAGCAAGTGTAGCGCCAGCGATTGGTGGCGCTGGTCTACGAGGGCAAAGCGCGGGGTCGACGGCGCTATGTACGGTTGGCAAATCAGGAACGGGTTTAACTTACCGTGGCTATGACATAACCGACCTTGCGAATCATGCTCAATTTGAAGAAGTAGCACACCTGCTACTAAGAGGTCATTTACCTAGTGAAAAAGAGTTAGACGACTACAAAACATTGTTGATTGGTTTACGTGGCTTGCCTGAACCGTTGAAAGCCGCTTTAGAGCTTATCCCTGCAGATGCTCACCCTATGGATGTGATGAGAACAGGCTGCTCAATGTTGGGTAACTTAGAGCAAGAATCTGACTTCTCTGAGCAGCTATCAGCAACTGAACGTATGCTTGCACTTTTCCCTGCCATTATCTGCTATTGGTATCGCTTCAGTTACGGTGGTGTGCGAATTGATACACAAGACCAAAGCGAATCATGTTTGGGTGGCTATTTCTTGAAGATGCTAACGGACAAAGCGCCGAGTGAGCTGCACAAGAAGGTCATGCACTGTTCGCTTACGCTTTACGCAGAGCATGAATTTAATGCTTCTACCTTTGCAGCTCGTGTTTGTGCATCAACACTATCAGATATTCATTCGTGTGTAACAGCAGCAATAGGCACATTAAGAGGCCCTCTACATGGTGGCGCGAATGAAGCGGCAATGGAAATGATCCAAGATTGGAAAACCGCCGATGAAGCAGAAGCCAATATCATGCAGATGCTTGCTAATAAAGACAAAATCATGGGCTTCGGTCATGCCATTTATCGTGACAGTGACCCACGCAACGCGCTAATCAAACGCTGGTCAAAAGAGCTTTCTCAAGAAGCGGGAGACGAGCAGCTTTACGCGGTATCTGAGCGCGTTGAAGCGGTAATGAAGCGTGAAAAAGGCCTGTTCTGTAATGCGGATTTCTTCCATGCTTCTGCCTATCACTTCATGGGTATTCCTACCAAACTATTTACGCCTATCTTTGTGATGAGTCGCCTTACCGGTTGGACGGCGCATGTGTTCGAGCAAAGAGAAAACAACCGCATCATTCGTCCAAGTGCAGACTACACCGGGCCAGAGCATCAAGACTGGCTACCTATTCATTTACGTTAATCCTTTTGTCTCAAGGCGATTTATATATCGAGTTGTCCTTGAGAGCCAATGAATAGAATCTTAGATAATGGTGTATGTATGTCTGATGTGAAAATTGAGAAAAACCAGAGCCTTGATCAAAATATAGGCGTTGAAAATAGCCAATACAGAAAGGTTCTACCGGGAACTGGCTTAGAATATTTCGATGCCCGTGAAGCGGTAGACGCGATATCTCCGGGCAGCTATAAAACCTTGCCGTATACGTCGAGAGTATTGGCAGAGCAATTGGTAAGACGTTGTGATCCAGCTGCTCTTGAAGATAGCTTGAAACAAATCATCGAGCGCAAGAGCGACTTAGACTTTCCTTGGTATCCAGCGCGTGTCGTGTGTCATGACATTCTGGGTCAAACCGCTTTGGTTGATTTGGCGGGCTTAAGAGATGCGATTGCTGACCAAGGTGGGGATCCAGCCAAAGTAAACCCAATGGTCGAAACTCAACTGATTGTGGACCACTCTTTAGCTGTGGAGCATGCTGGGTTTGATAGCGAAGCGTTTGATAAAAACCGCGCAATTGAAGAGCGTCGCAACGAAGATCGTTTTCATTTTATTGAATGGTGTAAAACGGCGTTTAAAAACGTGAGTGTGATTCCTGCTGGCAATGGAATTATGCACCAGATTAACTTGGAAAAGATGTCTCCGGTCATTCAATCTAAACAAGGTATCGCGTTCCCAGATACCTGTGTTGGCACCGACAGCCATACGCCTCATGTTGATGCGCTGGGCGTTATTGCGATTGGTGTCGGTGGATTGGAAGCCGAGACAGTGATGCTCGGTCGCCCTTCGATGATGCGTTTGCCAGATATCGTAGGCGTTAAACTGACCGGTCAGCGACAAGAGGGCATTACAGCAACCGATATTGTGCTCGCAATTACCGAGTTTCTTCGCAATGAAAGGGTGGTTTCAAGTTACTTAGAATTCTTCGGTGAAGGCGCTCGTGCACTGACCATTGGTGACCGAGCGACTATCTCAAACATGACGCCTGAATACGGTGCGACGGCGGGCATGTTCTACATCGATGAGCAGACCATTCAATACCTCAAGCTGACAGGTCGAGCTCCTGAACAGGTTGAGTTAGTCGAGCTTTACGCTAAGCAAACCGGACTGTGGGCGGATGAGCTCGATTCTGCTCAATATGAGCGTGTACTCGAATTTGATTTGTCGAAAGTCGAGCGAAACCTTGCAGGGCCTTCGAATCCTCATCGCCGCCTACCAACCAGTGAGCTTGCCGAGCAAGGTGTCAGCCAATCTTCTTGGAAAACGCAACACGCTGAACAATATAGCGAAGAGCAAATGCCGGATGGCGCGGTAATTATCGCCGCGATTACCTCTTGCACCAATACCAGTAACCCAAGAAACGTGGTAGCAGCGGGACTAGTAGCGAAAAAAGCCAATCAACTTGGTTTGGTTCGCAAGCCATGGGTGAAAACGTCATTTGCTCCAGGATCTAAAGTCGCCAAGCTCTATCTAGATTCAGCAGGTTTGCTCCCTGAACTGGAACAGTTGGGTTTCGGCATTGTTGGCTATGCGTGTACGACTTGTAACGGCATGAGCGGGACACTGGATCCTCAAATTCAACAAGAAATCATTGACCGCGATCTCTATTCAACAGCGGTGTTATCAGGAAATCGAAACTTTGATGGTCGAATTCATCCCTATGCTAAACAAGCTTTTCTAGCGTCACCGCCATTAGTGGTTGCTTATGCCTTGGCTGGTACGATTCGCTTTGATATCGAGAAAGACAGCCTCGGCACAGACAGCAACGGCAACCCTATCTATTTAAATGACTTGTGGCCAAGTGATGCGGAGATCGATGCGGTTGTTGGTGAGCATGTTAAACCTCAACAGTTCCAACAAATTTACGTGAAAATGTTCCAGCCCGATGATGAGCAGCTAAGCAGTGAGCCGCTTTACGATTGGCGACCTAAGAGCACTTATATTCGTAGACCGCCTTATTGGGAAGGTGCGCTCGCAGGTGAACGAAGCCTTTCTGGTATGAGACCTCTAGCCATTTTAGGTGACAATATCACCACCGATCATCTTTCACCATCAAATGCGATTCTTGCACCAAGTGCGGCAGGTGAATATCTCGCCAAAATGGACGTTCCAGAAGAGGACTTTAACTCTTACGCGACTCACCGAGGTGATCATTTAACGGCACAAAGAGCCACCTTTGCTAATCCGAAACTGTTCAACGAAATGGTCAAGGAGTCAGGTGCCGTGGTCCAAGGTTCACTAGCTCGAGTTGAGCCCGATGGGCAAGTTACCCGAATGTGGGAAGCGATAGAAACCTACATGAACCGTAAACAACCTTTGATCGTTGTTGCAGGCGCAGACTATGGACAAGGTTCATCACGCGACTGGGCGGCTAAAGGTGTGCGATTAGCGGGTGTTGAAGTGATCGTCGCTGAGGGCTTTGAGCGAATCCACAGAACCAATTTAGTGGGTATGGGCGTCTTACCTCTGCAATTCAAAGAGGGGACGGACCGCAACACCTTACAACTCGATGGTACTGAATTGTACGATGTGTATGGCGACATCCAGGCGGGGTCAGATTTGGCGTTGGTCATTACTCGTAAAAGCGGTGAAAAACTAGATGTACCAGTTACTTGTAGATTGGATACGGCAGATGAAGTGAGTGTGTATAGCGCTGGTGGCGTATTGCAACGCTTTGCCAAAGACTTTCTCTCGCAATAGGATCCTGTGATGAACGTTAAACAGATAAAAGTCCCGGCAACTTATATGCGTGGAGGCACCAGCAAAGGTGTTTTCTTCTGCTTGAATGACTTACCAGAAGTGGCACAAGTTGCGGGGCCAGCGAGAGACGAGTTTCTTCTGCGTGTGATTGGCAGCCCAGATCCTTATGGTAAGCAAACTGATGGTATGGGAGGCGCGACGTCCAGTACCAGTAAAACCGTTATCGTGTCGAAAAGTGGTAAAGCTGGTCACGATGTTGATTACCTCTTTGGGCAGGTAGCCATTGATAAGCCGTTTATCGATTGGAGCGGTAACTGCGGTAACTTGTCTGCTGCAATTGGTCCGTTTGCTATACACCGTGGTTTGGTCGATTCAAGTCGTATTCCGGAAAACGGATTGGTCGAAGTGAGAGTATGGCAAGCGAACATAGAGAAAACCATTATTGTTCATGTGCCCATCGTGGATGGTGAAGTCCAAGAATTGGGAGATTTTGAGCTCGACGGTGTGACTTTCCCCGCCGCTGAAGTTCAGGTCGATTTTCTAGACCCGACAGATGGGACTGGGTCGATGTTCCCTACAGGAAATGTGGTCGATTTCTTAGATGTTCCAGATCTAGGTTGCATCAAGGCGACATACATTAATTCGGGAATACCGACTATTTTTATTAATGCAGAATCGGTTGGATATAAAGGCATAGAGCTTCAATCAGATATCAACAGTGATCCAAAAGCTCTAGAAATGTTTGAGTCTATCCGAGCGCATGGCGCAGTTGCGATGGGACTTATTGATTCGTTAGAACAAGCGGAATCACGCCAGCACACCCCAAAGGTTGCCTTTGTGGCGAAGCCTCAAACGTATCAAGCTTCAAGTGGCAAGGCAGTTGCTGTCGCTGATACCGATCTGTTGGTCCGGGCTTTGTCTATGGGGCAATTGCATCATGCCATGATGGGCACAGCTGCGGTTGCGATCGCTTCAGCGGCAAGTGTCCCCGGGACTTTAGTGAATTTAGCGGCGGGAGGAGGCTCTCGTGACTTTGTGATTTTTGGTCATCCATCAGGAACGTTAAAGGTTGGTGCTAAAGCGATCCAGACTGAAAATGGATGGAAGGTAGAGAGGGCGATCATGAGTCGTAGCGCCCGAGTGATCATGGAAGGTGCCATTCGTGTACCTTTTTCTAAATAAAGCGATTCTGCGGCTGTCTCAAGAACCAAGAGAAGATGTACCCTCATTAATAAATCTTTTTTACTTTTTTTGGGGATTAACGTTGTGCGTGTGCAATGGTCTAAGGTTGGTGGAATTGAAATTGCTCAGGGGTGTAGGAAGGGGGAAGTACAACCTTCCTGCGCCAATATGTTTACAACACCCTGAATTAACCACCATAATGTGGTCATTTTCGTATCCAAAACATCCGCTCTAGACTACGAGTTATTTCAATCACTTGTGTAGATATCAATGGCAAGTAAACTAGACTCAATTTAGCTATTAACTCGTTTGAGAACCGCACTCGCCATGAATGTCACCCTAAGGGCCGCAAAGCACACCGATCTAGAACAACTTAATGAGTTGATGTTTGATCTTCACCACCACCATCATATAGCCTGCCCTGAGCACTTTAAAACCGCAGAAGAGATCGAGCAGGAAAAGAGTATCGCAAGATACTTGGATGATCCTGAATGCTTGGTGTATGTAGCGTTAAAAGGTGAGCTGATTGTTGGCTTCATTTCAGGGCATTTCTGCGAGCTGATCTCTACTGTGAGTAAGCCGGTTCAGATGGGGAGTGTCGATGAGCTTTTTGTTTTACCGGAATACCGAAAAGCGGATGTGGCTCAGTCGCTGTTTGAGCGTATCGAATCTACTTTCGAAGACTATGGTGTCGCGCAAGTGTTCGTCGAGGTTTGGGACTTTAATTCACCTGCCAAGGACTTCTATCAAAAAATGGGGTTCACACCTCACATTCAATGGATGAGAAAGGCTTTGCACAAAACATAGACAGCGATTTTGTGTGTGTTTCATTACAATAGTTCAACTGCGATAGCAGTCTCCATTTCTTCTATTATTTGTAGGTAAATTCGTTGGCTATTCGATATCTATTGATTTTTATTATTTCTCTGTTGAGTACTACTCCCGCTTTGGCAAACAACACCTTGCCTGATCATATTGCGGGCGCCTTGTGTGTAGTACGTGCTGATAATCAAATTGTGTTAGTTGATGAGCTGATCACGGGGCAATTGTCTCTCCCAGGAGGCACCGTAGTCGCCGGTGAATCACCTGCTATTGCAGCGCAGCGCGAAACCTGGGAAGAAGCGGGGCTATCCGTAACGGTTGGTGATGTACTTGGTTACACTGACAGCGCTGTTATTTATGATTGTATCTCAGATTCTGAGGTGATCAGTTATCAAGCTCGAAACGAGATAGGTGGCTTTGAATTACCTATTTGGTTTGCTCCGCATTATGGAGTGGAAGTGAGTAGGGCGATGTTGCTTCCTCCTACTGCGCTACCAGCAAATCAATACCGCTACCCAGAACAGTGGTCTGAGATTTATAAGCTGTTTCTATTAGCGACAAATCAGCCTGTGACTTATGTGACGGAGCTGGTGGGGGCAGCGCCAAAAGTTCATCAAGTTGAACTAGGTTGGATTGTCTCGTTGCAAAACATGTTCGATAACCTACCTAGTATCTTTTCTAATACGGTTCTATTGACCGATCTACTCGCAAAACCGTGGGCTTTCATTGTGATTTTGCCGCTAATTGCTTGGTATTTTGGTCGCAAGTTTGCGTTGAAGTTCGGTTTCACCTTGATTTCGGTGACACTGCTAACATTAATCGCGCACCAAGGGTTTGGTTTCCCACGTCCGCACGCTTATCTTCCAACATTGAAGCTCGTTATGAGCAGTGGTTATAGTTTTCCAAGTTTGTTGGCAGCGCTATGGGTGAGTTTAACTTTGTTGGTGTTGTGGAAGTTAAAACGTATCTTCGAACAGAAATCGATACTGATAGTGCTAGCTGGGCTATTTTGGATTATGCTTTTCAAAGCTTATACAGGCAGTGCGTTTTTCAGTGATGTTTTGATGGGCGGTTTGTTAGGCGCCTTAACGACTTGGCATATAGTGAGACTTGATAGTAAACCCGATGTTGATATTAGTGTGCTATTGAGTTCCAAAGGTGTGTGGTGGGGTTTATGCCTGCTATCAATCGTACTCACGGTTATCTGGCCATTGCCAACGTTCTCATTCTGGGTCGCTATTTTAATGACTATTGCATGCTTGGTAACGTTAACGGACTCGAAACCTTTAACCGGCAAGTTCTCATTTAAGATTGTGCTTGGTGTTATGGTGATGTTGTTAGCGGGAAATCTGTTGATTAGCTGGGCTGGGAGCTTTGTATCATTTAGTGGTATCGCTTCATTTATTGTCGATACGCTGCGTTTCCCAATTTTGATTTTGTTTGGTGTTGTGGCATTTCGTATGCCTTGGGCAAGAAAATAGTCGAACGATACTTGTTAACTACAAAAAGGCTGTGCATTGCACAGCCTTTTTAGTCTCAATGATTTGGCATTTAATCGTTATGAGTTGAAGATAAACTTTTCAATCGCGACCGCTACACCATGGTCGTCGTTGCTTGCAGTGATATGATCAGCGATATTCTTGGTTTCTTCCATCGCGTTGTCCATTGCAATTCCTAGGCCCGCGTATTCGAGCATATGGTGGTCATTTTCAGCATCGCCCATACAGATAACTTCTTCGGCTGTAATACCTAAGTGTTTGGCAATAGCTTCAATACCGACACCTTTGTTTGAGTTAGGATTGAGGAACTCTAAGAAGAAAGGAGCGCTCTGCACAATAGTAAAACGATTCTTAAGCTCTTGTGGCAATTTACTGATGATGTCTGTCAGTTTCGTTGGCTCAGCAACAATCATGGTTTTAATGATTTCGTGGTCGTCCTCCAACTGAGAAAAATCGAATTCGGTGATCTCTAAGCCGTTAATGCGAGCTTCAATGCCGGTGTATTCGTTGTTCTCTGGTGTAATTAAGCCATGAACTTTGCTGAATGCATGGACATAGCCACCAAGCTGCTCGGCAAGTGCTGCGATTTCTTTTGCCGCTTTACCATTACTGATCTCGCTATGAATGATCTCTTTTGTCGATACATTCTGAACCATAGAGCCATTGTAGAAGAGTACAAAGTCATCCTCGCCGTTAATTGAAAGCTCGTCGAGTTTGCTCTGCATGCCTTCTAAAGGGCGGCCAGAAGCCAGAACGACCTTCACACCGGCAGCACGAGCCTTGGCTATTGCGTCTTTGTTCTCTTGAGAAATTACTTTATCACTGTTGAGCAGCGTACCGTCCATATCAAGAGCAATCAGTTTGTACATGTTGTTCCTTACTAAAAATAAAAAGCTAACGAAATCTGATGGGCGAAAGGATAAGGGAACTAGAAACGCTAGGCTAGGGCTTTGATTAAGTGATTTATCAGTACTCATTTGTTTGACCAAAAGAGGCAAGTGCTTTAAGGTCTGCGGTTGATTAATTTCATCAAATGATTGAGCTGAGGGAAAGTTGTACAAGATTAACGAAATGTTTGAAACCATCCAGGGGGAGGGCGTGTTTACCGGCGTTCCTGCTGTTTTTGTTCGTCTGCAGATTTGCCCCGTAGGCTGTTCTTGGTGTGATACCAAACAGACATGGGAAGCTTTGCCAGAAGACGAGACTAGCCTTGGTGATATCATGGTTAAGACAGAGGATTCACCGACTTGGTCTTCTATTGATGCTCAAGGAATCGTGAATGAATACATCAAGCAAGGTTACACTGCAAAACACATTGTGATTACAGGTGGTGAACCATGTATCTATGATCTTGTCCCTCTTACTGAAGCATTTGAGAAACACGGCTGTCGCTGCCAAATTGAGACAAGCGGTACATCTGAGGTAAAAGCGACACCAGATACTTGGGTTACGGTGTCACCTAAGGTGGCAATGAAAGCGAAACTGGAAATCTTAGACAGCGCTTTACAGCGTGCTAACGAGATTAAGCACCCAGTAGGGACAGGTAAGGACATCGAGCAACTTGATGGTTTACTGGAACGAGCAGAAGTATCTGACGATACTGTGATTGCTCTACAACCAATTAGCCAAAAAGATCGTGCGACGAAGCTTTGTATTGATACCTGCATTGAGCGCAACTGGCGCTTATCAATTCAAACTCATAAGTACTTGAGCATCGCATAGTTTGTAACATTGCAGGGTACTTACCCGTTGTAGAAAGCTCGTCAGTTTTAGGTAGGAATGGAAATGAAAAAAGCAGTTGTAGTATTTAGTGGTGGTCAAGACTCAACCACATGTCTAGTTCAAGCACTGAAAGAGTATGATGAAGTTCATGCGATTACGTTTGACTATGGTCAGCGTCATAAACTCGAGATTGAAGTCGCTGAATCACTAGCTAAAGAGTTAGGCGCGAAGGCGCATAAAGTGATGGATGTGACTCTTTTAAACGAGCTAGCTATCAGCTCTTTGACTCGTGACGATATTCCTGTTTCTCATGAACTGCAAGAGAACGGATTACCGAACTCGTTTGTTCCTGGTCGTAACATTCTGTTCTTAACGCTTGCTGGTATTTACGCATATCAAATTGGCGCAGAAACGGTGATTACTGGTGTATGTGAAACGGACTTTTCTGGCTACCCTGATTGTCGTAATGATTTTGTAAAAGCGATGAACTCTGCGTTAGTGCAAGGTATGGACAAGCAGCTGGATATTAAAACGCCACTAATGTGGCTAAACAAGGCTGAAACTTGGGCTTTAGCCGATCAATACTCAGCACTTGAGCTTGTGCGGAATAAAACCCTGACTTGTTACAACGGCATCATCGGCGATGGCTGTGGCGATTGCCCGGCATGTGAACTGAGAAAAGTTGGCCTAAACGACTACCTAGATGATCGCGAATCTATCATGGCTGAACTGGTTCGTAAGCAGGCTGAGAATAAATAATCTCAGGCAGGTCAATGGGGGCGTTATACGCATCAATGATGCAGTTTCGGCCGTTACTTTTTGCCTGGTATAGAGCTTGGTCAAGCACTGAATAGAGCTCATCTATCTTCAACGAGCGCGGCAACAAATGCTTGCTCTATGGCTTGATACTCACTGTCGTTAGATGCAATGCCATAAAATGGTTGTTCTCGCTCGCTCATGTATTGATATAATAGACCTAAAAGGTAGAGCTTTTTTCCATACGAGTTTGTACTCATGTAGCGTGTTTGAAGCATGGTAAGTGCACGAGAAGGGGAGTGACTCAATGTCGTAAGATAGAGTGCATTCCAATCAGCATTTGGAGTGTCGGTAACAGCCGCATTTGGCAACGTGATAGATGAGTCTGAAGAGCGACTTAGAGTGACTGGTTGGCTGTGAGTTGGAAAGTAAACCAAGAATATAAAGCTGAGGAAAATCGAACGAGCCACAGGAAACTATCAATTAGGATAAAGAAGGATATTCTATGGTTAGTTTGATCTTGCTTCAAATTTCATGGGTATTTGTAAGAGGTATTGCGAAATAGAACTCTAATTTATTCAGTTTTATCAGAGAGATATCGGCCATACTATTTGTACGGCCGATATTTGAAATTAGATGTATAATTTCGCTAGGTCAGAAGGTTCAAGCTCTTTGCCTTCTAGAGATTCGTTCCAGTTAACACCTACCAGTACGCCGTCTTCAGCAAGAGTTAGTAGCCAATCTTCTACAAAGATGTCTAGTGGGATTTCTAGTACTTCAAAGTCAGCCCACTCTTCAACGTTGTGAGTTTGAGCATCTTCTTTTGAAGACCAGAAAGGCATCACTTCACTGTTTTCGAATTCACTTGAGTCACATGCTAGCCAACCTTCTTCGTTGCGAAGGCCCCATACCAGTTTAGTTTCTTGAGTTTCAGAAACGAAAAGTTCTAGATTTGCTTGAGTATCAGCTGTTAGTTTGCTCATGAATTAATTCTCTATGTTGATAACGTGGCAAGATTAACATTATAGACGGCTTAGGTACATGCTATTCAAGGAATTATCATCGCACTGAAATGTTAACTTAAGATAACGTTTCAGTGCAGTTAGGTCCGACGATAGTTACTTTTTAATCTTAGTAAAGATGTGCCATTCTTCTTTGATATTTCCTTTAAAACCGGCCACAGAAGCAACGACTTTACGGTGAAGTGCGTGGTTGATTTCGGTGTCGTTGCGACTGAACTCAACATCACCATGACCAATGGTGTTGACTCTAGAAGGTTGAATGCCGTTGCTGATAAGTGCACGTCTAACGTTGGCAGCACGCTCTTTTGACAACTTAAGATTATGTTCGGCATTACCTACCTTACTAGCGTAACCTTGCAATTCAATAGTAGTGCTCCCGTAACGCATCAAAAAGGCAGCCATTTGGCGTATCTGATTAAGGAAAGCTGGGTTAATTTCTGTAGAGTTATTGGCGAAGAGTATATGGAGCTCTTTCTTCTCCGACGATTCGAAATATGAACCACAACCGTCGTTATCTATTTCTGCACCAATCTGTGTATCGGCACACAAATCACGCGCATTGATTACCCCATCGTTGTCGTCATCTTGCAGATCGTAAATCTGAGTGACAGGCGGAAGGGCACGATATTCAAATTCATCCTCATTGTTGTTACCTAAAGCATGGGTAGATACAACAATGAAGCAAAGCGATAAAACTGTGTTTGTTAGCTTCATTAATAATTCACCTTTTCATTCCATTCTTCAGGGATCTCAACTCGCAAGCCGGTAAGTAGATTACCAGTTGCGTTCATCACGCGATATTTCGCATATTGCTCGTCATACTTGGCATCCAAATAGCCTTTACGAGCTTCAAACAGTTCATTCTCGGTGTTGAGCAAATCGAGAAGGGTACGTTTACCGATGCGATACTGTTTTTCATAGGAGATAACGGTATCTGATGCCGAATCTACGTGATCAGATAGGAACTCTTTTTGTTGAACGGTGAGGTCAAGCGCACTCCAGGAAAGACGCAAACTTTCTTCGACATTGCGATAAGTGCTTTCGCGGAGATCTTTGGCTTTATTCAGTTGGTAGGCTGCACTCTCAGCGCGGTCTTGATCTGAACCACCGTTATAAAGATTGTACCTTAAGCGAACCATTGCAGAGAACTCATCACTACCGCCTTCTGTACCACCGGCATCATCGCGCCAGGTTTGAGCGGCTTCAAAAGACACGGTTGGGTAGTTGGTGCTTTTCGATTGCTTATATTGAAACTTTGCTGAGTCAACGTCGGCTTGCGCTATCTTTATTACTGGGTGTTGATTGAATGCTTTTGCCAGTGCACCATCGATTGTGTATGGAATAGCGCCCGCATCGGCACGAGGGAAGGTGAGTCCTAGTGGCGATTGACCAACAAGTCGCTTGAATTGGGTATGAGTATCAAACAGGTTATTTTGAGCCGCGAGTAGGTTGCCATGTGCTTTTGCAATTCGAGCTTCTACTTGAGACATATCTGCTGTCGAGCCAATCCCAGATTCGACGCGTTTGCGTATATCGCTGTATATCTCTTTGTGTGTTGCTAGATTGCTTTCAGAAAGTGACAGTACTTCATAGGCCTTCACCGCGTCGAGGTAGACTTTAGTTACTTCTAATGCGATGTCTTGAGCGTTAGATAGGAGCTGGTAGCGTACAGACTCAGCATCGGCTGCAGTACGGTCGATATCATTCGATGTGTTAGCGCCGTCCCAAATTAGTTGGGTTAGTGTGATCGTTGCTTCTTTACGAGTCAGGTCGGTTGTATCGGCATTTGTGGCAAGGTCTGTGTGTTCGTATCCTATGCCACCGTCTATATCGATACTAGGTCGGTAGGCTCCACCAGAAGCATCGTTTAGGTAACGCTTACTAATGTATTCGTTGTAAGCACTTTTGATCTCAGGGTTACTTTGTAAAGTAAATCCTACGGCCTGTTCTAAGGTTTGTGCACTAGCAGTCAAGCTTAATGCGATTGCTGATCCTAATGTTGTTGCTTGAGTGCAATTCAATTCCCGTCTCCCCAAATGGACTGGCACCAAAATCTGAGCTTTACTGTATAAAGACATCAAACTTAGGTGAACCGCCAAAAAAATAACGTTCGCTCTAGAAGCTACCGTGTATGTTTGTAAAACTTGTTAACTGACCGATGTGCGGTTTATGTTGTTTTTAGGTACATAAATCTTATATTAATATTCTCATTATCTCTCGTTAACACAATAACTTATATTGATGTTTTAATCACCTGAATTGTCACTTGCTGTGATCATTGTCATTACCTTGTATCTAAGGTTGTTAAATAATAGATTCATAACTATGAACAATATGATTCTAGATGTTATATTCTAACTAATATTATAAAGAGATGTCACTATTTTGACGTTGACAACAAAAGATGGGTTTTTAGGGGTTAATATGGACATTACAACATTGAATCTAGGCGGTGCATTGGCACTAGGCCAGCGCATCGTTATTTCAATAGATGGCACTATTAAAGTCCTAGAAGAAGGTGAAACACTTCAGGCGGGAGATGTCGTTCTTGAATCTCTAAATGAATCAAATGGCCCCGATGTATCCGTGAAGCGCTTCTCACCAGAAGACGGTGAGCTTGAACTTGATCAAGATATTGCGAACATTTTTGAGGCTCTAGAAGAAGGACAAGATCCCGCTGAATTAGGTGAAGAATTCTCGACGGCTGCCGGTCAAAATGGTTCAAGTCCAGGCATCAGTGGCACCATTAAGCGAGATGGTGAAGAAACTATCCCTGATACCGAGTTCGTAACCGAAGGCTTGGAAGCGTTGGGCATCTCTCGCACTCAAAGCTTGAGCCTTCTTGATGCCTATCGCTCTATCTCGGAATCTTCAACGCAGTCAAATACAGCCCCTATATTTACAGATCCCAACAATGTTGTTGTCGGAGATACTGTCTCTTTCACAACGGATGAAGATACCCCTGTAAGCGGTAGATTAAATGCTTCTGACGACGATAATGACGCTCTTACGTTTAGCTTGTCACAATCTCCCGGTAACGGTTCAGTTGTTTTAAACAGTGACGGAAGCTGGACTTACACTCCAAACGATGACTTCAATGGTGATGATAGTTTCTCTGCCATGGTATCCGATGGCCAAGGCGGTACTGATACGATCACCGTAAATGTTGGTGTTAACCCAACCAACGACACGCCAGTTATCACAGACGTCAATGGCAATCCACTTATCGATAGTGTTTCTGCAACTACCGACGAAGATACCCCAGTCAGCGGTAGCCTATCAGCATCAGACACTGATGGTGATTCATTAAACTTCTCCAAAGGCACTGATCCATCCAACGGCACCGTTGTTGTCGATGAAGACGGTAATTGGACTTACACACCAAACGAAAATTACAACGGCAATGATAGCTTCACTGTTGTTGTTAGCGATGGAAATGGCGGAACAGACACTATTATTGTTGATGTTGGTGTGGAGGAAATCAATGACGGCCCAACCATCGATGTGGTGGCAGAGGCAGCGTTCAATGAAAACGATGCGGCGGTAGATACCGTGGTGGCGACGTTCACGGCGTCGGATGAAGAAGACGGCACACCAAGTGTGGCCTTCACGACGGGCACAAACACCGATGGTTACTACGCGATCAGCGGCACCGATGTGGTACTGACGCAAGCGGGTGTTGACGCGGTGAATGCAGGCGAGACACTGCCAGCGGTGAGCCTAACGGCGACCGATAGCGACAATGCGACGGCGGTTGACAGCGATACACCAACTTATAACGCTCAAAATGACGGCCCAACCATCGATGTGGTGGCAGAGGCAGCGTTCAATGAAAACGACGCGGCGGTAGATACCGTGGTGGCGACGTTCACGGCGTCGGATGAAGAAGACGGCACACCAAGTGTGGCCTTCACGCCGGGCACA
>NZ_LWEH01000224.1 GCF_001635455.1 Vibrio sp. HI00D65 | reverse complement strand
TAGGGCGTAGTGGCTAGGATGATGAGCTAGTGAGTGTTTTCTCAGATCATAACTGTCGATAACTGGCTCGTCTTGGCTGATGTGCCCTACGTATAAGTATAAAAAGGATATTAACATGAAAAACGCTCTAAGCGCTGTAGCTCTAGGTACATTAGTTGCATTGAGTTCTTTTGGTGCAAACGCTGCTATCGAAGAAGGACAACTAACAATCTGGGTAGGT
>NZ_LWEH01000223.1 GCF_001635455.1 Vibrio sp. HI00D65 | reverse complement strand
TCCAATATGCTTCAAAGGAAAGAGGCATATCAAATTTTTTGTTTGGGAAGATAATAATTCTTTCATGTGTGTTTCCGAGCATGGCGTTATCAACATATGTATCATATGTAGCTTGTGACCTTACTAAAATCTTACTAGCTTTACCTTTTTGTATCGGTAGATGCAGTAGACTATTCCAGTTAGCATCAGCAACATAATAACTTATATATTTCTCATCATTTGGGATCTGATTTCCCACAGTATTCGGAGACGATTCATTTTTAAGACGCCAAGCAGATAAATGACCATCGA
>NZ_LWEH01000222.1 GCF_001635455.1 Vibrio sp. HI00D65 | reverse complement strand
CACCATTATCAAACTCGTTTGCTGACTCCTCCGCAAGCCAGAGTAACTCTGCGGCTTGCTCTGGTCTCTTTTTGAGTAACTCTAAGCGTGCGCGGCTGATATAAGAGTGGGCTTTCATCCACACTAGGTTGTGCTCAACCGCAAGTTCATGGGCTTTGGCTGTGGCACGCTCAGCGTCATCTAAGCGCTCAAGCCCAAGTAG
>NZ_LWEH01000221.1 GCF_001635455.1 Vibrio sp. HI00D65 | reverse complement strand
GCAGGAATTATTTCTTGTGACAATTTACGAGCCGCTTTAGACCTCTCTTTAAGTTGCTCTTCTAATTGTTTTATTTCTTCTTCTATGGCCGCTTGTTCAGCACATAGGTCAGACATTTCTTTTAATGAGTTATCACCTATACTAGGTGTTCTCGTAATATCTGACTCCATCTCTTCGAGTAAACTATTCATCTATCTCTCCTTTCTCGTAAAGATTAACTTCTACAGGATAGTATTTATACTCTCTCTTATCCCATTTCAAGCATTTAAATCTACCTCNNTTNTTTGAGGAAGCCACCGCACATGCAATACCAATGGCTGATGGATCNCCCATCAGTAAAAGATAATCATCNTCACTAAAATCTTTTAGTTTACTTTTTAATCTTCTTACTGTTGGAGCTGTACTTAATACTAATTGTGATCCCTCTGGCAATAACAATTCTAAGTCACCGTATTTCT
>NZ_LWEH01000220.1 GCF_001635455.1 Vibrio sp. HI00D65 | reverse complement strand
GTGTTCGAATATTAGCCATGCGCGCAGTGACCAAGTGGAGTAGTTCTGATTAGCGATATAAAGCTGCATAAATGCTTCCTTGCGTCTGGTGTATGTGCATTTGAGCTTAAGGGATTGTATTACGGCGCACTAACGGATAATTTTGATGCAATACATTAATAAAAACGATGGGTAGTGATTACAGTATGGATATTGATGCGTTGCGAGGCTTTCTCGCGTTTGTGGAGACCAGCAGTTTTACA
>NZ_LWEH01000219.1 GCF_001635455.1 Vibrio sp. HI00D65 | reverse complement strand
CCTACTACATCAGCTATCAAAACCGCCGACCTGACTACATCAACGCTTGGTGGAACGTGGTCAACTGGAGTGCAGTATCAGAAAACTACGCGCAGGCACTCAACAAGCAAGCCTAAGTTGATGGTGGCAAACTGTACTCACACAGCTTGCCACCGTATACTCTGGCTATCTTTGATTACTCTTGTGAACCCACATGTTTGATATCGCTCTATACGAACCAGAAATTGCACCCAATACGGGTAACATCATCCG
>NZ_LWEH01000218.1 GCF_001635455.1 Vibrio sp. HI00D65 | reverse complement strand
TGAAGATGTACTGATCCCACGTAACACTCTGATTGATGAGAAGTGGTGTCAGATCATGGAAGACAACTCTGTAGACCGCATGAAAGTGCGTTCTGTTGTTACCTGTGATGCAGACTTCGGTTGTTGTGCACAGTGTTACGGTCGTGACCTAGCACGTGGTCACCTAGTGAACCAAGGTGAAGCAGTTGGTGTTATCGCTGCACAATCTATCGG
>NZ_LWEH01000217.1 GCF_001635455.1 Vibrio sp. HI00D65 | reverse complement strand
GTAGTATTCAAGAGGCTTCTCTACAGACTCACCTACCGCTTTCAAGCCAGCAAAGTGGATAACTGCTTCGATGTCGTGCTGTTTCATTGTTTCCGCTAACAGAGCTTTATTGCGAATGTCACCTTCAACTAACACTGGGCGAACACCAGATACCTTCTCGATACGCTCTAAAACGCTTGGTTTACTGTTGTATAAGTTATCAAAAAGAACAGGCGTCATGCCTGCGTTAATCATCTGGATACTTGTGTGG
>NZ_LWEH01000216.1 GCF_001635455.1 Vibrio sp. HI00D65 | reverse complement strand
TAAGTTCTGATTTAGAAACATTATTCGCGGAATCTCCAGCCGTTACTTCGATGTTGTAATTGTTGAACACATCCGACTGCGCGTGCGCAGAAGTTTTGTTCGACTGAATTTCAAATCGTTCGTACGGATCATCAGCCACGAAAGCTTTAATATCAGCTGCAGCTATTGAACCTGCATAGTGATTAGCAAACGTAGGCTTACTAGTTGTTGGATCAGTGTAAAAGACACCATTGAGTGATCCAAGAAGAAANGCTTCAGAAGCTGCAGCTTGGTGAATTGTACCAGCCGCTGTTGCTGAAACCGCATCTTGGAAGAAGATTTTAGTAGTATCACCAGATGATATACTATACTCCCCTAAACCCTGGTTGTCTCTATTCTGACCGACTTTGCCAATAGCTCTTAAGCCAAAAGCAGCGTCTTTGTTTGTTTTTGCCATAGAGGCCTCCTTANANTTGTACCTGCCCTTGCGGGCCTCCAGTACGGGTTTATGTTATCTCGATGGTTTATGAATTCCTAATTAGGATTTCTTTGAGCCACCAAAAGTAACACGCGATTGTCTATCAATATTGATAGGCATGCTTGGATGCTCTTCCTTCATAAGATCTTTATCTGCGGCTTGAACTTTATCCGCATGTTGTTTAGCATAGTATTCTTGTCTCTGCTTTGCGATCTCCTCAGGTACCCTAGCGAGCACTAGGCCGCCAACACCG
>NZ_LWEH01000215.1 GCF_001635455.1 Vibrio sp. HI00D65 | reverse complement strand
ATCACTTAGCAAAGCAACCTTAGAAGTAGTAGGAAGTTGCTTGTATTGCTCTAGTACCAACAGAACACGCCTATGCGCAGGTACCATTTTTTCACGAATAAAAGTGTTCGCGGCAAAGCGCCCTTGCTTCTTAAATATCGAAACATAGCGATTTGCGAAATACTTAGTGAGGTAATGTGGAAGGCCAGAAAAGTGTTCAGATAGCCATTCTCCATCTGCAGGGTTTACTTCATATAGCTTACGTTCAACAACTGAAAG
>NZ_LWEH01000214.1 GCF_001635455.1 Vibrio sp. HI00D65 | reverse complement strand
TCAGTAGCACAGTTTTAGCCATATACATGTAAGTGAACTGATTGAAAATGAAATTTTTTTACAGTTTGTGACGCGAAGTAGAAAATAATTATCTGATTGCTTGTTTTTTTGCTCGATAGTAATTGTGATTTAAATCTATATAAATCATAAGTTTATGGTTATTTTTGCGATTGCCTTACCACTAATTGGGTAATTCCTTTTGGGTAGCTGATCTGGGTCAATTTTTTTTACACACTGAAATAATATACTCAGCCCTGAAAGCAATTTACTAAGAACGCTGTTTTAAAGGGTTTATGGCAAGCAGCGAATTTAATAAAAAGTTTTTAATATTTATTATTTTAGGAGATCCACCATGCCTGTAACTAACTTAGCGGAGCTTGATGCTCTAGTCGCTCGCGTTAAAGCAGCACAAGAAGAGTTCGCAACATTTTCTCAAGAGAAAGTAGACGCAATCTTTCGCGCAGCTTCACTTGCAGCTAACCATGCTCGTATTCCACTAGCACAACAAGCAGTTGCTGAATCTGGAATGGGTATTGTTGAAGATAAGGTAATCAAAAACCACTTCGCTTCAGAATTTATCTACAACAAATACAAAGATGAAAAAACATGTGGCATCCTAGAAGAAGATGACAACCTAGGCACGATGACTATCGCTGAGCCTGTAGGTATCATCTGTGGTATCGTTCCAACAACGAACCCAACTTCTACTGCAATCTTCAAATCTCTAATTTCTCTAAAAACTCGTAACGGCATCATCTTCTCGCCACACCCACGTGCTAAGAACTCTACTAACGATGCAGCGAAACTGGTTCTAGAAGCAGCAGTTGCAGCGGGTGCTCCAAAAGACATCATCGGTTGGATCGACCAACCATCTGTAGAGCTTTCTAACGCTCTTATGAAGCATGACGGTATCGCTCTTATCCTTGCAACTGGTGGTCCAGGCATGGTTAAAGCAGCTTACTCTTCTGGTAAGCCAGCTATCGGTGTTGGTGCCGGTAACGTTCCTGTAGTTATCGATGAAACAGCTGACATTAAACGTGCTGTTGCTTCTATCCTAATGTCTAAAACATTCGATAACGGCGTTGTATGTGCTTCTGAGCAAGCTGCAATCGTAGTTAGCGAAGTATACGACGAAGTGAAAGAGCGTTTCGCTTCTCACAAAGCTCACGTTCTATCTAAAGCTGATGCCGATAAAGTACGTAAAGTGCTTCTTATCGACGGTGCACTAAACGCGAAAATCGTAGGTCAACCTGCTCCAGCAATCGCTGAAATGGCTGGCGTTAAAGTTCCTGCTGACACTAAAGTTCTTGTAGGTGAAGGTCTAGGTAAAGTTTCTTACGATGATGAGTTCGCTCACGAGAAACTATCTCCAACTCTAGGTCTATTCCGTGCTGACAACTTCGAAGACGCAGTTGCTCAAGCGGTAACTATGGTTGAAATCGGTGGTATCGGTCACACATCTGGCCTTTACACTAACCAAGATACAAACGCAGACCGCATCCGTTACTTCGGCGACAAGATGAAGACTGCACGGATCCTTGTAAACATCCCGACTACTCACGGTGGTATCGGTGACCTGTACAACTTCAACGTTGCACCTTCTCTAACTCTAGGCTGTGGTTCATGGGGGGGTAACTCTATCTCTGAGAACGTAGGTCCTAAGCACCTTATCAACAAGAAAACTGTAGCTAAGCGAGCTGAAAACATGTTGTGGCACAAACTACCTAAGTCTATCTACTTCCGTCGTGGTAGCCTTCCAATCGCAATGAGCGACCTAGAAGGTAAGAAACGCGCATTCCTAGTAACTGACCGTTTCCTATTCAACAACGGCTACGCTGATGATGTAGTTAGCCTGCTTAAAGCACAAGGCATTGAAGTTCAAACTTTCTTCGACGTAGAAGCGGATCCAACACTATCTGTTGTTGAGAAAGGCGCTGAAGCAATGAAGAGCTTCCAACCTGACGTAATCCTAGCTCTAGGTGGTGGTTCACCAATGGATGCTGCGAAGATCATGTGGGTTATGTACGAGCATCCAGAAACTCACTTCGAAGAACTAGCAATGCGCTTTATGGATATCCGTAAACGTATCTACAAGTTCCCTAAGATGGGTAAGAAAGCTGAGCTTGTATGTATCACTACAACTTCAGGTACTGGTTCAGAAGTTACTCCATTCGCGGTTGTTACTGACGATAAGACTGGTGCTAAGTACCCACTAGCTGACTACGAAATCACGCCAAACATGGCTATCGTTGATGCTAACCTAGTAATGAACATGCCTAAGTCTCTAACAGCATTTGGTGGTTACGATGCAGTAACTCACGCTCTTGAAGCTTACGTATCTGTTCTTGCTAACGAATACTCTGATGGTCAAGCTCTACAAGCACTTAAGATGCTTAAAGAGTACCTACCATCAAGCTACGCGAACGGTGCAAACGACCCAATCGCTCGTGAGAAAGTACACAACGCAGCAACTATCGCTGGTGTAGCATTCGCGAACGCATTCCTAGGTGTTTGTCACTCTATGGCGCACAAGATTGGTGCTGAGTTCCACCTACCACACGGTCTGGCGAACGCACTACTAATCTCTAACGTTGTACGTTACAACGCGAATGATAACCCAACTAAGCAAACCGCGTTCTCTCAATACGACCGCCCACAAGCACGTCGTCGTTACGCTGAAGTAGCTGACCACCTAGGCCTAAGCCAAGAAGGTGACCGTACTGCTCAGAAGATTGAACGTCTACTAGCATGGCTAGAAGAGTTGAAACTGAACCTAGATATCCCAACGTCTATCCAAGCGGCAGGAGTATCTGAAGCAGACTTCATCGCTAAGCTAGAAGAGCTAGCTGTAGAAGCGTTTGATGATCAGTGTACAGGTGCTAATCCACGTTACCCTTTAATCACTGAGCTGAAAGAAGTACTACTAGCGTCTTACTACGGCAAAGCATTTGTTGAAGGTGAAACTTTCGAAGGTACTACAGTTATCCTTAAGAAAGCTGACCAAAAACCAGCTGAAGCGAAAGCAGCGCCAAAAGCTAAAAAAGAAAAAGCTAACGCATAAGTAAGACGTTAGTTATGAGATAAGTTTTCGCTAGCACGATACTTATCTATCGGGAAAAAATTAAAGCCCCAGTCGAGAGACTGGGGCTTTTTTTTGATCTTTGTTTTAACTGGTAGTGACTGTTCGGGATTTAAACTTCGGCCGCAACTACGCGACCGCTAAAGTAATCGTTAGATATGATGTACTCAGCAGTTCTGGTGAGTTCGTCTTGAAGCTGTGCCCAATGGCAACGGTTTAACTTTCCATCGGCATTGTGAATAGCAGGAACGACACCCCCAACACGGATGTTAAATGGGGTTAACTCTTTGGCCCAACTGTGGGTAAAACCGGTAATCATAGAGTTGGCACTCTCTAAGCCTGACACGTCATGAAAGTCATCGTGCGATATGACATTCACTATCACTCCTTCTTTGCCTTCTGCACGTAACCTTTCAGCACTGATTTGACCGAAGGCGAATAGGGTAGATGCCATATTGGATAGGTCGTTGATAAAGCCACCAACCGGCTGGTCGCCGATTAGACTGGGCATTGGGGAACTCACCCAACTATTCACTAATACGTCGGGTGTGGTATTGAAGGTGGTTTGGATGAAATCGAATACGTTTAGAATCGCTTGGCTGTCATTGCTCTCAAGCGGGTAATGGTAAACAGAATCAGAGAATCGTGCGCATTGTGAATAGGCTGCTTGAAGGGCTTGCGTGTCGTTATCACAGAGGATGACGGTGGCTCCAAGGTTTACAAAGTGGTTCGCTATCGTCCCTCCTAGGCGCGAGCCAGCAGATGTTACCAATATGATTGAGCTTTTTATTTCCATCCCAGTACCTAAGCAAATCTTCCGTGTCGGGTAAGGATGGGTCAAAATTCATACAATGGGTGTGAATTGGTTCAAACTAAGGTGTGTGAATTGATAACTTTTTATGAACTTAGTGTCAGCTCACATTTTGTAGTAACTTCAAGCAGTAATCGACATGTGTTGATTTAAGGGCGCCTAAGGCTGGTAGTTCATATAATTCTCGTGAATCATTCGAATGGCGCGAATTAAACAAAGCAGATAGAGATACAGAAATAAAGTGAGACTGAAGCTATACCTGAGCCTGAATTTGATATTTACGCTGAGCAGTAGATAACTCATTGTAAAGCGTTGCTGACGGAAGATCTGGGTGGTTTTTGTTGGCTAGCTTACGACGATCATGACCAGAGAGGTTTTGATAAACCTCTTCAGGCAAGTCACCAGTGTCTTCGGGCATAAACGCCAGAGCTTCAGGTTTTAAGTAATGACAGAGTTTAGCGCTCACCAAGCTTGATTGGTGAAAGTGATTAGACTGTTGTGCTGAAATCTCATAAGACGATTGGTTTGAACGCAGTTGTTGTGGTGCGGCTACGCCAAACTGTTTACGTAGGCGATCTTCCGTTGTCTCAGTGACCTCGATGGTGTCGATGGGCGTGCAATCTCGAACATCATTAGAAAACATAGATATTAGCAACGCGAAATCTGCACGGCGACCTTGCTCAACCGCTTGGCTGATCCCGATGCCGAACTTCAGTTCGTTGATGATTCCTGCTTTATCTAAAGTATGTAATTGCATGATGCCTCTCGTTTGATACACCTTTAACGGCATGGAGTCGGCAAACTTTAGTCTTTAATTACAGGTAAGTAGGGAATTTATTTAGGGTGGGTAAGTGACGCTGAAAAACACTGAGTTAGCGGCTGTAGTTCGAGTTACTCATGCTGCAGATACAAAAAAGCTCACGCCAAGGCATGAGCTTTTGATAGATAACTCGCTAAAAATAGCGCAGCTCAAGTAATAGATTACTTCGCTAGGTTCTCTTCTACGAAAGACCAGTTTACTAAGTTCCAGAATGCAGCCATGTAGTCAGGACGAACATTACGGAAATCGATGTAGTAAGCGTGTTCCCATAGGTCAACAGTTAGAAGTGGAGTAACACCTTCTTCTGTTAGAGGAGTAGCAGCGTTAGAAGTGTTAACGATGTCTAGAGAACCATCAGCTTTCTTAACTAACCAAGTCCAAGAAGAACCGAAGTTGTTGATTGCTGAATCAGTGAATTTTGCTTTGAATTCTTCGAAAGAGCCGAATGCAGCGATGATCGCTTCTGCAACAGCGCCAGTTGGTTCGCCGCCTGCTTGAGGAGCTAGACAGTGCCAGTAGAACGTGTGGTTCCAGATTTGAGCAGCGTTATTGAAAACACCACCAGTAGAAGTCTTGATGATCTCTTCTAGTGTTTTGCCTTCAAACTCAGTACCTGGGATAAGACCGTTTAGCTTAACAACGTAAGTGTTGTGGTGCTTACCGTGGTGGAAATCTAGCGTTTCTGCTGAGATGTGTGGTTCTAGCGCGTCTTTCGCGTAAGGAAGAGCTGGTAGTTCAAATGCCATTGCTCAATTCTCCATTGATATGAAAGAGTTAACTCTTTCGATTGCTTCCAGTGATATTATTATTCATGGCTCGCTATGCTGCCAACCATGGTCAATTTGCTGACTTGGTTTCTAGTTTAGCAAGTTTTTACTTTATTAAAAGCATATTTCATCACTTTTATGTGAATTGTTAGTCTAGCTTGTTAACCATTTTTTTTATATGGTTTTTATTCTTTTGGTTTGGGGTAGAATAAAGGCAATAAAAGCCGTAATCCATTAACGAGGAAGCAATGGAAACTATCGATAAAATCAAACAGCAAATTGAAGAAAACACTATTCTACTGTACATGAAAGGTTCTCCTAAGCTACCTAGCTGTGGTTTCTCTTCTCAAGCGTCTCAAGCTCTAATGGCATGTGGTGAAAAATTTGCTTACGTAGATATTCTACAAAACCCTGATATTCGTGCAGAGCTACCAGCTTACGCACAATGGCCAACTTTCCCACAGCTTTGGGTTGAAGGTGAGCTAATCGGTGGTTGTGACATCATTCTTGAGATGTTCCAAAAAGGCGAACTTCAGCCAATCATTAAAGAAGCAGCAGCGAAAGTTGCTGGCGATGACGCTGAGTAAGTTCTAGCCTTTTCGCTGAACAATAGAATGAGGGGGCCTTAATTAGGCTCCTTTTTTGTTGGAATTGATTGAGAGTCGACTCGATAAGGAACAAACAATGAACGTAAAACTTCATTATGTACATGACCCGATGTGCAGCTGGTGCTGGGGATACAAGCCAACACTGGAGTTACTAAAACAACAATTACCCGCGAGCATTGAGTTTAACTACGTAGTGGGTGGCTTGGCTCCGGATTCTGATGAACCAATGTCAGAAGAGATGAAAGGCAAGTTACAATCTATCTGGAAACAGATCGAAGCCAAATTAGGTACAGAGTTCAATCATGAATTTTGGACTGAGTGTAAACCAGTTCGTAGTACTTACCCTGCGTGTCGTGCTGTTATTGCTGCGGGTTTCCAAGATCACTACGAGCAGATGCTTGAAGCGATTCAACACGCATACTACTTGCGTGCAATGCTGCCGCACAGCGAAGAGACACATAAGCAATTGGCTGAAGAGTTAGGTATGAATGTGCAGCAATTCGAGAACGATCTTGCTGGTAAGCTACTTGAGGGTGAGCTAGAAGATCAATTGAGCTTCAAACACGCTATGGGTGTGCATTCTTATCCAACTCTAATGCTTGAAGTCGACGGTATCTTCACTGAAGTCGAGCTAGATTACCACTCATCAGAAACGACACTTAAGTCGATTAGAGAAGTTCTAGTAAAAAGCGCTCCTACCGCCTAATTGACGATACTGAATCGTATTGTTCAAAACCACTTCAAAGGCTTGCTCGTAAAAGTAAGCCTTTTCTTTTATCCAACGAATTTGGACTCAGGATGTAACCTATCGGAGAAATCTCAGATACAAAAAAGACCGCACTAGGCGGTCTTTTTAAGTTTTGAAGATCGATTCTGACTATAGAACCATAGCTGCTATCCAACCGAATACGATCAGTGGGATGTTGTAGTGTAGGAACGTCGGTACAACGGTTTCCCATACGTGCTCGTGTTGGCCATCAGCATTAAGACCAGATGTTGGACCTAATGTTGAGTCAGAAGCCGGAGAACCAGCATCACCAAGCGCTGCCGCTGTTCCTACTAGAGCAATAGTTGCCATTGGAGAGAACCCAAATGCTGCCGCTAGTGGAACGTAGATAGTTGCAAGGATTGGAATCGTAGAGAACGAAGAACCGATACCCATAGTTACCAATAGACCAACCACTAGCATGAGTAGTGCAGCTAGAGGCTTGTTGTCACCGATGCTTGTTGAAAGTGCTTCAACCAAAGATTCAACGCCACCAGTTTGTTTCATTACTGCTGCGAAACCTGCCGCGGCAATCATGATGAAGCCGATCATTGCCATCATGTGTACGCCCTTGGTGAAGACATCTTGTGTCTCTTTCCAAGCAATTACGCCACCGAAAGTGAAGACCATGAAACCAGCAAGTGCACCGATGATCATTGAACCCGTCGATAGCTGAACCGTTAGTGCTGCAACAATACCTGCCGCCGCTACTAGGATGTGCTTCTTGTTGATCTGTTTCGCTTCAGTTGAAACAACCGTGTGAGATGTTTCTCTGTATTGGCGAGGCTTACGGTAAGTGAAGAACACTGCCGTTAGAAGGCCGAAGATCATACCTGCAGCTGGTAGCAGCATTGCCATTGGTACTTGGCTTGCTACTACGCTTTTAAGACCGTTGTCGTGAAGGTTCTTAAGCAGGATATTGTTTAGGAAGATGCCACCAAAACCGATTGGTAATACCATGTATGGTGTAATCAGACCAAAAGTAAGCACACAAGCAACCAGACGACGGTCTAAGTTCATTTTTGCGAATACGCCTAATAGAGGTGGAATTAAAATTGGGATGAAGGCGATATGTACCGGAATCACGTTTTGCGATGACATTGTCACTAGGATCAAAGACGCTAGGATGCCGTATTTAAGACCAGTCGATGCCGTGCTGTTCTCTTTGCCGTGAATGCGTTTAATAACACTTTGAGCAAGTAGGTCTGTGATACCAGAACGTGAGATAGCAACAGCGAATGTACCAAGCATAGCGTAGCTAAGTGCGATAGTTGCACCGCCGCCTAATCCACTTTCGAAAGCCGCAACTGCGTCATTCAAGCTCATACCAGAGGCCACGCCACCGATAATTGCACTGAATGTCAGAGCAACGACTACGTTTACGCGCATCAAAGCTAAAACAAGCATGATGCAAACTGAAATTACAACAGGATTCATATTATTCTCGGGATGTTGTGTTCTTTATTAAAGGTAATACGACAATACGTTTACCGATTCTATTTTATTCTTCGTCAACAAGCGGCCAACCACCAAGGGCTTTCCATTTGTTTACTATGCCGCAAAATAACTCAGCGGTTTTTTGCGTATCATACAAAGCAGAGTGTGCTTCTTTGTTGTCAAAATCCATCCCTGCTGTACGGCAAGCTTTAGCCAAAACGGTTTGACCGTAGGCAAGACCACTAAGAGCTGCAGTGTCAAAAGTAGCAAATGGATGGAAAGGGACGCGTTTAAGCTTACAACGCTCACTTGCCGCATTGACGAAGTTTAAATCGAATGTAGCATTGTGAGCGACCATGATTGCACGACTGCAATCTGAAGCTTTTTGTTCTTTTCTCACTAGCTTGTAGATTTCTTTAAGGGCTTCTTGTTCAGACACTGCGCCGCGTAATGGGCTAAATGGGTCTTTAATTCCGTTAAAGTCTAATGCTGCCTGCTCTATATTTGCGCCTTCAAAAGGCTCAATGTGAAAATGAAGCGTTGATGCTGGGTGCAGATCTCCGTTTTCATCCATTTTTAATGTAATGGCACAGATTTCTAATAATGCATCGGTTTCTGCGTTAAACCCTGCGGTTTCCACGTCGATGACCACTGGAAAATAGCCACGGAAGCGTTTTTTTAGGGTCAGAGCTTCGTTTTCTACAATCATGTTAGCCCAAATAAGTGTGATTAAGGCTGCATTATTGCAGATAATAGCAGTGATAAAAACTAGGAAAGGGCAATAAATCACAAATTACCAAGCGCGTTTCGGCTTGATAATTGCATGTTTAAATTCAACAGAAATAGGCGGCAATTGGCTGCATTGTTAAACGAATTGCTTAAGAGATACTCCACTTTATGAAGAAACAACTCATAACAGGTTCAATGCTATTTTCGCTCCTTATGTCGTCATCAGCTATGGCACAAGAAAAGCGTTACGGAGCATCTCCTCAACAGTCGAGATGGGAGATGGTGGCTAATACGCCGCTAGAATGTCGCTTAGTGCATCCGATCCCTAATTTCGGTGATGCTGAGTTCTCATCCCGAGCGAGTAAAAAAATCATTTTAGATTTTGAATTGAAAATGCGTCGTCCGATGGGCGCGACTCGTAATGTCAGCTTGATCTCTATGCCGCCACCTTGGCGCCCAGGCGAGAGTGCCGATCGCATGACAACCATTAAGTTCTTCCAACAATTTGATGGTTACGTTGGTGGCCAAACCGCTTGGGGTATCTTGAGTGAGTTGGAAAAAGGACGTTACCCGACATTCAGCTATCAAGAGTGGCAGAGCCGAGATCAGCGTATCGAAGTGGCGTTATCGTCAGTATTGTTCCAAGAAAAATACAATGTGTTCAGTGATTGTATCGCCAACTTATTGCCCTACAGCTTCGAAGACATCTCTTTCACTATCTTGCATTATGATCGCAATAGCGATCAGCTGAATAAGTCGTCACGTAAAAGGCTAAGTCAGATCGCTGACTATGTTCGTTACAACCAAGATATCGACCTTGTGCTAGTGGCTACTTACACTGATTCGGCTGATAGCAAAGGCATTAGCCAAAACCTGTCAGAACGAAGAGCGGAGTCATTAAGAGAATATTTTAAATCACTTGGTTTGCCAGAAGATCGTATCCAAGTGCAAGGCTATGGTAAGCGTCGCCCAATCGCGGACAACAGCTCACCAATTGGTAAAGACAAGAACCGACGCGTCGTGATCTCTTTAGGTCGTACACAGGTTTAAGCTAAACAATATCGTCTTGAAATGACAAAGCCCGTCTTGATGACGGGCTTTTTAATACTTTAAATTTGGAGTCGTTGTTTTAGCGTTACTCGTTTAGTTCAAGCGGAAGCGGGCGATCATTTCACAGTTGGTCGCGGTATCGATTTTTTCCACCATAGAGGCAATTTTGGGGTTTGGATGGCGTTTCATGAAATCGATCAGCGCTTTCTTACAACAACCAATAGAATCGATAAAGCTTGAACACTGAGTATTAGGGCATTGAGGGATCAGTGTGAGCACCTTTTCGGAAGCAAGTTGAAGATATTTGAGCTCGTATTCAGTGTCGCCAGCCCAACGCCAGAATTGAGCAAGGTTGTGGCAAGATATCACCGAGATAAGTAAGCGCTCATCGGCTTGAATATCAGTGCGTTCTGTAATTTCTTCACTTAATTGCAATGCCTGCTGATAATGGAGAATACTTCGTACAGGATCGTCGAGCTGCAATGCCGTATCGGCGAGTAACGTGTGTTTTTCCCATTCGCTAATCATTGTATTACCTCACTAATCAATAGGGGTGATAATTTAAATGATAATTATTATCATGTAAAGTTTCATCAGTGAGATTGTTAATAATAATGGGTAAAGAATATCGATTGTGGGGAGGGGGATAAAAAAGAAGCGAGCAGTGTGCCCGCTTCCCTATCCATTTCATCAGGCGTTCTAGCCTAATTTTACAAAGGTACTTTGGGATTAACCTTCAAGACCAGCGCTTGCTTGTTTGTTCTGAATTAGTTCAATCATGTAGCCGTCAGGATCTTTTACGAATGCGATATGAGTTGAGCCGCCTTTGACGGGGCCAGCTTCTCGCGTCACATTGCCGCCTGCCGCTTTAATCGCGTCACACGTTGTGTAGATGTCATCAACACCGATTGCAACGTGACCAAAAGCAGAACCAAGGTCGTATTCAGTCGTACCCCAGTTGTAAGTTAGTTCAATCACAGCACCTTGAGATTCGTCACCAAAGCCAACGAAAGCTAGCGTGTATTCGTACTCTTTGTTTTCGTTCTTACGTAATAGCTGCATGCCCATTACTTTTGTGTAGAATTCGATAGACTTATCTAGATCACCAACGCGTAGCATTGTGTGTAAAATACGACCGTTTGACATGATTTGCTCCTAGCTTTAACTATGTTTACGTTTTTGTAATTTTGTTTATGCCGCTAAAAACTCGGCACAGTTTAGCCAATAGGCTTGTTGTTCTTGCTTATGAACTTAGACGTCGATTTTTTCTTTGAACTCACACAGGTCTTCAATAATACAGCTGCCACAGCGAGGCTTACGCGCGACACAGGTGTAACGTCCATGAAGAATGAGCCAGTGGTGGACATCCAGTTTGAATTCTTTTGGCACTACTTTAAGTAGCTTGGCTTCGACGTCATCGACTGTCTTACCCATCGCGAGTTTAGTTCGGTTCGATACACGATAGATGTGGGTATCAACAGCAATGGTTGGCCAACCGAAAGCGGTGTTCAATACTACGTTGGCAGTCTTGCGGCCAACGCCAGGGAGAGCCTCCAGTGCAGCGCGATCTTCTGGCACTTCACCATTATGAAGATCAAGCAGCATGCGACACGTCTTAATGGTGTTCTCTGCTTTCGAATTAAACAGACCGATAGTCTTGATGTACTCTTTCAGGCCATCAACACCTAGGTCGTAAATTGCTTGCGGAGTATTGGCAACAGGGTACAGCTTATCCGTTGCCTTGTTCACACTGACGTCGGTTGCCTGTGCAGACAAAAGTACCGCAATAAGAAGTTCGAAAGGGCTACTCCAATTTAGTTCAGTCTCTGGCTTTGGGTTGTTTTCCCTCAAACGCTCAAGTATTTGTACTCGTTTTACATTGTTCATAGCGACATTACTTTCAAATAGTTAGGGCAGAGCTCTGGAGTTGGTATTCAATAAACTCGAAAACTCAGGCCGTATCATCGGTTACGCGCTCTTATGAGCGTCATTGTTATGTGTATTTGTTATATCTGTTTTCTGCCGAGCGGTTGAGCAACTCAGCAGGTTTTTGTCGTTAAGCGTTGGTCACGCGGGCACGCTCAATAACAGGTTTTTCTGGTTTTGGTTGTTTCGATTTCGCTTGATGATCGATGATATTTTTCAATGCAATCAAGAAACCAACACCAATAAAGGCACCCGGTGGAAGTAGAGCCAGCAAGAAGCTGTTATCAAATTGGAAAATTTCGATTCTTAAGGCTGATGCCCAATCACCGAGTAGTAGATCTGCGCCATCAAATAGGGTGCCATTACCAATGATTTCACGCATTGCGCCCAGTACCACCAATACTGATGTCATACCAAGCCCCATCCAGAAGCCATCTTGAGCGGCAGGTAATACTTTATTTTTAGAAGCGAAGGCTTCTGCTCGACCAATGATGATACAGTTGGTTACGATCAGCGGGATGAAGATACCGAGAGACAGGTACAGACCATACGCGTAAGCATTCATCAGTAGCTGAACACACGTTACCAGTGATGCAATGATCATCACGAATACCGGAATACGTACCTCTTTTGGCACGTGGTTACGAACCAGAGAAACAGCAACATTCGAACCGACTAATACAAGTAGAGTCGCAATACCGAGCCCAAGTGCGTTGGTTACCGTTGAAGATACAGCCAATAGCGGACATAACCCAAGCAGTTGTACTAGGGCAGGGTTGTTGGCCCACATGCCATTTTTGATTAATGTTTTATGATCACTCATTATTCACCACCACAATTTAGAGGTTGAGCAAGCAATGCTTGGTTGTTTTGGTTGACGTATTGGACCGCTTGTTTGACAGATTTTACTACCGCTCTAGGGGTAATGGTCGCGCCAGTAAATTGGTCGAAGTCACCACCGTCTTTACGAACCTTCCAACGGTCAAGATTAGAGTCCGTTACTTGTTTACCGGCAAAAGAAAGAATCCAGTCACTCACACGTAGATCAATCTTATCACCCAAGCCCGGAGTTTCTTGATGAGAAAGTACACGAGTGCCTAAAATGGTACCGTCGATTTTCATACCGACGATCACCTTAATCGCACCGTTATAACCATCTGGTGCAATTGCCTCGATAGCAATCGCGCTTGGCTCACCATTGATTTTGGCGATGTAAGCGGGCATCGCTTTCTCTGTACCAAGCTCTTCTGCTTGAACCAATGTACAAGACGAAAACAGTTCGTTGTCGTGAAGATCGTGTGGGATCACTTGGTTAAGTACAGATAGCAGTTGAGCTTGTTCTTGCTGTTTGATCTGATCTTTTGTTAGGTAGTGGGTTACTGCCACTAAACCTGTCGATGCACAGGCAAAAATTGCGAGCACAAGGCCATTTTTCTTAATTGCATTTAGCATGATGTCCGCTCCTTTAGTGGCCGTATGTACGAGGCTTGGTGTAGTAGTCAATCAGTGGAACACACATGTTGGCTAACAATACAGCAAACGCAACGCCATCAGGGAAGCCACCCCAACTGCGGATAATAAACACTAACGCACCAATTAGGGCACCAAATACCAAGCGACCTTTAACTGTCGTTGAAGCCGAAACTGGGTCGGTTGCAATAAAGAACGCACCAAGCATAGTCGCGCCAGACAGAAGGTGAATGGTTGGAGAAGCCGTTTCACCAGGAGTGAGCACTAAGAACACTAAGCTAAACAGAGTCAGACTGCCGATGAAAGCCACTGGGATATACCATTGGATAACACGTTGCTTAATCAGCACTAAACCGCCGATTAAGTAAGCAAGGTTTACCCATTCCCAGCCTACGCCAGCTAACCAGCTGAATTGCGGTTGAGATAGTGCTTCTGAAGCAGTATTGCCTGCCGTTAATGCCGTTTTGAATGCATCAAGTGGCGTCGCCATTGTGGTGCCATCAATGCCAAGGCGTGCTTGTTGCAGAGACAAACCTTCGTTATTGAAGCCTGTGAATATCATCAAGAATGAGTCAATAAAACTTGTCGCTTCTGCTGTTAAGCTCGCGGGTGCATTCCAACTGGTCATTTGAACTGGGAATGAAATCAGCAAAACAACGTAAGCGACCATCGCAGGGTTAAATGGGTTCTGCCCTAGGCCGCCGTACAAGTGTTTCGCGATAATAATAGCGAAGAACATACCAATGACGAGGATCCACCACGGAGAGTGCGGGGGAATGGCGACACTCAGTAGCCAAGCGGTTACAACAGCACTGTAATCACGCAGCGCCATCACTGGCGGACGTTTTCTTAACAGCATTACCGCGGCTTCAAAGATAACAGCAAGTGCAATAGCAAGTACTAACTGGATGAGGGTACCCCATCCAAAGAAGTAGGTTTGAGCTAGTAGACCAGGCAATGCACAAATAGCGACCCATTTCATGAGATCTGGGGTGCTTCTACGACTGTGCGCGTGCGGTGAGCTGGCGATAAAGAAGGCCACTACTCTTTCTCCTCATTGTTCTTTTTATCTAGCTCTTGCTGTGCTTTTCTTGCTTTCGCACGAGCAATAGCGGCAGCAACGGCTGCTTTTTTAGGATCGACTGGCTGTGATTGAGTCTCAGATTCAATCACAGTCTCTTTTTCAATTAATGGTTCAGCCACGGCTTCAGGAGCGACTTCTTGCACTTCAACCTGTTTAGCTTGCTGTGCTTTCTTCGCTTTAGCGCGCGCAATAGCGGCAGCAACAGCGGCTTTTTTAGGATTAACCGGCTGTGATTGAGCCTTAGCTACCATTTCAGTCTCTTTTTCGGCTACAGGCTCAGGAGCGATTTCTGGTGCCTCAACTTGTTTAGCTTGTTGAGCTTTTTTCGCCTTAGCTCGCGCAATAGCGGCAGCTACAGCCGCTTTTTTAGGGTCGGCTGACTCCTGTTGAGCTTCAGCTTCAATTCCAATTACGGGTTCAGGCATTTCTTCTGTTTCAGCCTGTTTAGCTTGCTGTGCTTTTTTCGCTTTAGCGCGAGCAATAGCGGCAGCTACAGCGGCTTTTTTAGAGTCGACCTGCTCAGATTTAATTCCAGCTTCAACTTCTATCGCGGATTCATGCGTTTCTTCTGTCTCAGCCTGTTTCGTTTGCTGTGCTTTCTTCGCTTTAGCACGAGCGATAGCGGCAGCTACAGCATCTTTCTTAGCGTCACCTGAGCTTTCAATTGGAGCTTCAGCAGCGGATTCCGCTTGCTGAGCTTTCTTCGCTTTAGCGCGAGCAATAGCGGCAGCAACGGCGTCTTTCTTAGCGTCACCAGAGCTTTCAACTGGAGCGTCAGAAGCGGATTCCGCTTGTTGAGCTTTCTTCGCTTTAGCACGCGCAATAGCGGCAGCAACAGCGTCTTTCTTAGCGTCACTAGAGCTTTCAGCAGGGGCTTCAGAAGTTGGTTCCGCTTGCTGTGCCTTCTTCGCTTTAGCACGAGCGATAGCGGCAGCAACAGTATCTTTCTTAGCGTCACCAGAGCTTTCAGCAGGAGCACCAGAGCTTTCAGCAGGAGCACCAGAAGCTGATGCTGCTTGTTGTGCTTTCTTCGCTTTGGCGCGAGCAATTGCAGCTGCAACAGCGTCTTTCTTGCCTTCACCAGAGTTATCGGCTTGAGTTTCTGCAGAAGCTTGTTGAGCTTTGCGCTCTCTAGCTTGTCGTTTACGCTCTTCGCGTAGTTTCGACATTTCAGAGTTGTCAGGTTCAGCGCCGTTTTCCTTCAGAGCTGCAGCTTGTTTCGCTTTTGCCTTTGCGATAGCGGCAGCAACCGCAGGTTTCACTGCTGGCTCTTCATTCGGAGCCTGATCCGCAGCAGCTTTTTGTGCTTTAACACGAGCAATAGCAGCAGCAATAGCATCATCACCGCCAGATGTTTTCATATCTTTACGGCGGTTATCTGCGGCTTTTTTAAAGCGGTTTTCACGCTCTGCTTTATCACGCTCCATACGAGCGTTTTTCTCTTCAAAGCGAATCTTGGCACGCTCTGCAGCAGCGGCTTCATCTTTTCGGGTTTTGATTTCAGCTTTCGCTTGGCGATAGTACTGAACAAGAGGGATTTCGCTTGGGCAAACAAATGCACAAGCACCGCATTCAATACAGTCTTTAATATTTAGCTCTTCACACTTGTCCAGTTCATTGGCTTTCGCGTGCCATTGCAGTTGTTGAGGCAGTAGAGAGGCAGGACAAGCTTCGGCGCAAGCACTGCATCGAATGCACTCCATCTCGTAAGTGCTTGGTGCAATCTCACGACGTGTTGGCGCTAAAATACAGTTCGATGTTTTAGTGATCGGCACATTGGCATGTGGCAAGGTAAAGCCCATCATCGGGCCACCCAGAATCAAACGCGGTAGCTTTTTATCGGCTTTGTAGCCAAACTCTTCGAGCAACTCGTGTACAGGTGTGCCTAATAGTGCCCAAACGTTACGAGGTTGCTTAAAAGTCTTACCGGTTAAAGTCACGACGCGGTTAACTACGGGTTCACCGTTGATTACTGCTCTCTTAATAGAGTAGAGAGAGCCAACGTTCTGAACTAATACACCAATGTCAGCAGGGATGCCGCCAGCAGGAACCTCTTTATTAGTGAGGATCTTAATCAGCTGTTTCTCACCACCTGAAGGGTATTTAGTTGGGATCACGCGAATGACGATATCTTTGTCTTTCGCGGCAACCTCAAGTGCTTTTATTGCCGCTGGCTTGTTGTCTTCAATACCGATAACGGTCAGCTTTGGTTGAAGGATATGTTCAACTATCTCAATGCCTTTTAACACTTCTTCGGCGTGCTCTTGAAGCAACTTGTCATCTGATGTGATGTAAGGTTCACATTCAGCTGCATTGACGATCAGAATATCAGTGCGACCTAAGCCTGACTGGAGCTTTTTCGCAGTAGGGAATCCCGCACCACCCATACCTGAAATACCGGCTTGGCGAACAATATCAAGCAGCTCGTCTGAAGTTTTCTTTGAAAAGTCTTCAACGGGATTTCTTTCAATCCAAGCGTCTAAGCCATCAGGTTTAATGACCACACTGAGTTCACTCAAGCCTGACGGATGCGCGGTAGTTCTTGGTTCGATAGCAGTAATCACACCGGATGTAGGCGCATGTACCGGCAATGTAAAACCGGTATCTAGAGCCGTTAGTTGCTGGCCTTTCAGTACGGTGTCACCCGCGGCAACTAATAAGTTACCAGGTTTTCCAATGTGCTGTTTTACCGGAAGGACTATTTCTTCTGGCAGCCTTGCATGAACGATAGCAGTAGTATTGGACTGTTTCTTGTTTTCAGCAGGGTGCACGCCACCCGGGAAGCTCCAAATAGAGCCCGTGCGAATTTGTTCAATTAAAGAGAGCATACTAACCCTATGCCTTAGGCTCTGACGCGGTTGCATCAGTTGCTTGGTTAGTGATATCCGTAACAGGAATGATGTTCATCTGCCATTTCCAATTTTCAGTCGTTGTTGCCACTGGAATCATTTCAATACAGTCAGTAGGGCACGGCGCGACACAAAGATCACAACCAGTACATTCGTCTTTAATTACTGTGTGTAGTGCCTTAGTACCACCAACTATGGCGTCGACAGGGCAGGCTTGAATACATTTAGTACAGCCGATACACATATCTTCATGAATGAAGGCAACAGTTTTTACTTTGTTATCTAAGTCGTGAGCGGAGTCTTCAACTTCTACGCCCATTAAGTCTGCTAGTTTCTCAATGGTTGCTTGGCCGCCAGGAGGACATTTATTGATTTTGTCTCCGTTAGCAATCGCTTCTGCGTATGGGCGACAACCTGGGTAGCCACACTGACCACATTGAGTTTGCGGTAAAATTGTATCGATTTGATCGACGATAGGATCGGCTTCTACTTTGAAGCGAATAGAGGCGAAGCCCAAAATAGCGCCAAAAACAGCGGCTAAAACAGCTAACGCAATGATCGCAATTAAAATAGTACTCATGCTTATTTCACCAACCCAGTAAAGCCCATGAATGCCAGAGACATTAGGCCTGCTGTGATCATCGCTATCGATGCGCCTTTAAATGGCATTGGAACATCAGCAACCGCAATACGTTCACGCATTGCAGCAAATAGGATCAGAACAAGAGAGAAACCTACCGCCGCGCCAAAACCATAAACGATCGACTGGATGAAGTTATGGTTTTCATTGATGTTTAAGAGTGCCACACCTAATACCGCACAGTTGGTGGTGATAAGAGGCAGAAAGATACCCAATAGGCGATATAGCGTTGGGCTGGTTTTGTGAACGACCATTTCCGTGAATTGAACAACCACCGCGATAACCAAGATGAAACTCATGGTACGCAGGTATTCAATACCCAGAGGGGTAAGGATGTAGGTTTCTACTAGGTATGCAGAGACCGACGCTAACGTTAGAACGAAAGTCGTCGCGAGGCCCATGCCAATCGCAGTCTCCAGTTTCTTGGAGACTCCCATAAATGGACATAGTCCTAAAAACTTCACTAGCACAAAGTTATTGACCAGCACTGTGCCAACCAACAACAAAAGGTATTCGGTCATAATGGATTAATTCTTGAGATTCCGATCCAGATATTATCCTGCTTTGCTCACTTAATAACAACCAGTGAACGGTGTGGTTTTGTATGTCTGATGGAAATTTATACGCTTAATAGGAGGGTCGCAGATCTCATCGCAACAAATTAGTTGTTCTGGCGCGTAAAAGTGACACGCATGCCAAGGGTGGGGAGCAGGTCATTTTGGTGAGTGGAGAATTGACAATTTTAACGAGTTCACTGTCCAATCTTACTAGTGGCAGGCCTAAGAGGCTACCTCTTGTTGAACCAATTTGCCTATCAGTCTTAGAAAACTATTTCATCATTGAGGACTGTGGGGCAAAGTCACATCATTGGCCTCAAATGAGTCTCACGTAAGCAAAAACTTAATCTGCGGAAATTATTTTGTTGCAATTGAAATTTTAGCAAGCGTCTAGGCAAAGTTTTATCCAGTAAAGAAAAAACAAAAAAAGACATTTACTGTCATAATTGATAGTTTAATGATTTAAATTTCAATATCTATTAATAACAAAGTAAAATTCAGTCTATTTTTTATAAATAAGTTGTGAAAAGGTTGAATTTTTGTATTTTAGTTTTTTTTGTTTCATGGTACTGAGTTTTTTATATATAGTGATTTTTACTTAAAAGTTACTTATTTTTTCTTTTTAAATAATCATTTAATTAATCGTGTTAACGTTCGGTTAGTGATCAATGGTTGAATGAATCAAGTGACATATAAGAAATTGTTTCAAATGAATCCAGCATTTATCCACATGGATTATATTTGTATAAATATTATGGTTATTCGGTTTTCAAGGCTGATTTATGTACAAAGTAAATAAATGGTTAATACATTTAGACCACCCGTTGGTGACTGATTTACTCAAAAATGAAGAAAAACGCATCGGCTATCACGATCACCTTGTGATTCTAATGTTATGTGAAAACGCTGGAAAAATTATTACTAAAGAAGATTTGTTGAGCAGAGCTTGGCCAGGAAAACACGTTTCGGAAGGCTCACTGACACAATCGATCAGCGCGATACGTACTTTGATCCAAGATGATGGGAAGCAACAAAAGTATCTGAAAACGGTCGCTAAGGTTGGTTATAAACTAGAAAGTGAGACGGTGTCATGGCGGGAAGATGATGATAAATCAGATAACCAAGACAACTTATTCGCTGGGGAACCAAGCGGTAAGAGTGAGAGCTTTGAAGAGAGTTCTGAAAAAAAAACACGATTCACATTCGGACGTAATCGAATCTTTATTGTTCTAGGCTTTATATTCATAGCGATTGCAGCATTGTTTCCATTGGTGTTTACAGCAAAAGAGCCCAAATTAACGAGTTGGCTTCCACTGACTAAAATGTTTTCTAACGAGGCTTTAACTGTCTATTGTGATAATGAAGAAGAGGCCAAATTGGTTGCAAAAGGCGTTAACCCTTTGGTTTCTCGAGGAGTTAAACAAGGTAGGTTAAGCCGATTGATCTTAGCCCACTCTCAAGAAAGCTTATCTATTGTAATACTCAAGCCATTGGCACCGCCTGTCAATCTAGTGGTTTTGTTTGAATCTCCTCAATCAACGGATGATCTCGTAGGTGTAGTTAAAGCGGAGCTTAGTCACTATGTTTACTAAAAATAAAAGCGTTTACTTTCTTCTGTTTTGTCTTTGCTTAATGCTGGTTTCCATTGCATATAGTCTACGTTCGAAAAATAGTGCTTTGGTCAACTCTACAACCCTCTACATGACAATAGATGGTGACTATAAGGCCACAGAGCACATGGACGTCGTGATCAGTGATGGAAATTTTGAGGCGGTTACGGCTATAAAAGAAGCTGGACTCAATTACAGCTGGAATATTCACACAAAAGGAAAATTCATTCGCAAGAGTGATGGCCTATTTAATGTAAGCTTACGTGAAGAACGCGTTGATCATAGAGGTATTGATTTTGAACATGGTGACAACATGCTCGTTTATGATAAATATATTGAATCGCGAAAAAAGCTATCGTTTTTTAAATCGGTTCAAGTGGTTGAAGAGTTGCCGAATCAATATAAGCTGATCATTTCAAATAGTCCTGTAAAGAAAATGTTTGCTGTAAAAATGGAGCCTTTACCAATCGGAAGATTTTATTATGACTATTAACATTTTAACTATGTTTTAATTTTTTTTGACTTTTTCAATTATTATCAATTGTATCATTATGGGGCATCTCAGTTTAATAAGAGATGCTTTAACCATGGGCTTTGTTGCGTAATTAGATCTAAAAATATAGCGACCCCGTTTCGGGTGTTTCTTAGTCGATACGACAAGTTTCAGGCATACCTAACCCAGTAAGTTTGTTCAACGCTTTTATCATCGCGTAAGTTTCACCCACCTGTGCATTGTAATTTCTTAAGCTCAGTTGCCCTCCTAGCAACCGTTTAACTCGATACATCGCTGTTTCTGAGAGTGAACGTTTGTGATATCCATACCGCTCTTAACCCTTGCAGAGCTCTCAGTGGCATAGCAAAAACTCGTTTCACCATGAGCGCTGTCGTGATAGCTAAATCGCTGAACAGATGTGGCCTCCCGCGCTTTTTCTGTTTGCTTTGCGCCCAGCCACTTATCGCTTCTTCATCAATCCAAAAGGTCAGAGAACCACGGTTAATGAGTGATTGGTTGTATCGCTTCCAGTTGGTTGTTTTGTAACGAGGTTCAGGCATAGAGCTTCGAGAGGGAGTGGACGTAGCTGATCAGATCGTAGGTTCTGGATTGAGTTCAATTGAATTACGCAACAAAGCCACACCTATCCACGATTGTCGCACTTATTATCTGAAATCGGGCATAAAGAATGCCATTAACATCATATAACCTACCTACATAGCTTAGAAAAAATCACAAGACCAAAACCCTTGTTAAACTAAATAAATCATACAGTATGAGTGTATTTTCAATAAAATAGAGTAAGAATATTATATGAAATAATGCTTTAGACCTTTTTACATAGATTTCTCATTTTAATTATATTTTTTTTGTTATTTCAATTAAAAAAAACTCCATTATTTTAAGCCTAAGAGTTGTGATGAAAAATAATAAAATACAACTTTTGGGCGGTCAGACTTTAATAAAGTTTTCTAATTATACAAATGGAGTATTAAATGAAATTTAAGCTTAGTCCGTTAGCGCTTGTTCTACCCTGCGCTATTCTGTCTTCAGCCAGTAGTTATGCTGGCGATACACTGCCACAGTGGGTAGGCTCCCAAAAAGTATTTGAAAGTGTCTCTAGTACCGTTGATCCTGAGCGCCTTTGCCAGACTTTTAATAGCTTGACAGCACAAGCTAATCAATGGCTTCAAAAAAACGGCTACCCTGACTCAACGATGAGTAAAGACTTATGTACGGCTGTTGTGGTTCAAACAACACACAAATCTCTCTTTTTTTACGACATACAGTCTGCAGCAAGATGGGACACCGTTGGTTGGAGTGAATATTGGCTCGATGAACAAATAGATGTCACTGAGGAAGCTGGATTAATTCTATTGTCGGAAGTAGTTGGAAAAACTAAACGTGCTCGTTACATGCTATATAACTTAGCAGGTGGAGATCTCGTTCACCAACTTGGTCAATTTGATTACAAAGAAAATATAGGCAAAAGGCACGACCATTACCAGGAGTACTATGGTCTGCACTTTACTAAAGATGCTAATGTTTCAGATTCTGATGGGGTAGTAATGCCAACATTTTGGTGGCGAGATGATTCGTCGGCCAATATTCTATCAAGCACTTATCACAACAGTAGCTTTCAATCTTTTATGATCGATAGAAGTAACGAAGAACTTTATAATGATGTGAGAAGTGCAGCTATCAGTCACCTAAAAGCAACGGATCAAGCAATAACTGAAGAAGCGATAGAGTTTGCTCTACCACATTTCTACTACCAAACCTGTTCTGAAACTGGGCAAACAGATCCCCGTTGTTTGCCTGGTGGCGCAGAGAATGGAAACAATATTAAAATTCCATATATGTTCCCTCAATCGGATAGCAACGGTCGATATAGCCATGGTACCAGCAGTACCGTCGGCATTTCGATTGGCGCTGGTGCCGATATCTCAGGTGAAGGTCCAACTGCTGGATTCAATATTGGCGTATCACAAGACTGGACGCAAGAATTCTCTAGGGAGGGTCAGATGCTGTCCCTTGATAGAAATGCCCTAACTGGTAACTTTGGTGGATCATGGGTATATAAAATCGACCCAATTGGCGTGAAAGGGATCAAAGATTCAGCAGCGCTCGAAGAAGTTGGTTACATGGACGACCGATTTTTAAATGCAAATACAGTCATCGGAGAAGATGCATGGAAGACAATTGATCTATCAAACCAAATTGACTGGCAAGAAACAATGACTGCAGACAATTGCCGTAATGGTGAATCGAGAGAGATGTGGTTTATAAACACATACGACATAGCACGTTCAGCCCTAACTGTGTACGAGGGTGCAACAGAATTTCGTCCGAAAATCGAAACACATGAAGGCGGCTACTACGGTAACCCTGATCCTGCAACTGCGATTTCTCGAGGCACGATCATTAAAGTCGACACAATCTGTGAAGATGGTTTGCGTATCGCTAAACCTGGCTTGTTGCGTTAATAAGGAGACAAAAATGAAAAAAATACTTGCTACTCTGGCGATGTTTGCCACTTGTTCTGTAAATGCTTTAACACTCAGTGACTATGTACCAACAGACAGCGCTCTAGCTCAAGCAATTCACCTGACTTCAGAGCGTTTATCGAGAACAATGTCCTTAGATTTACCCGATAAAGACATATTAATTATCGATACATCAAAGACGGCCGAACATGACTATGAAGTCAACGAGCTCAAGCAGTATGATAGCTTACTCTTAGTTGGCGGTACCGAACATGTACAAAAAGCAATGATCACGCTATTTGGTTTTTCAGTCAGCGGCGATGCTTTGATAGTCGACAATATCAAGGGTCCAGAGCAAATTAAAGTCAAAAGATATGCACCAGATACGGAAGTACCTGTCCAGGAAAAAGCAATAGGACTTCTTAAAATGCTAAAATCTGAGAGTAAATAAAGCTCGACTACAATAAGTTATAACCAAGAAGCCGCTGAAGTCTAACCGAAGCGGCTTTATTATGTAATCAGAAGAACTATCAACCCCCTTTTTAGATGGAAATCCAACCTTTATAAAGTTGGTCGCATCTTAATTTAGTACTTGCCCATCCTTATAGTACTTGGGAGCGTGTAGCCAATGAGAATGCAAACGGGCTTTTAAGGCAATATGTTAAGAAAGGAACCGACTTAACAACGGTAGCAGACAGTGATATTGAATTCTCGGTATCACAGATAAATTATCGACCCAAAAAGTGTTTAGACTTCAATCAACAAGCGATTGTATTTAAAGAAATGGCATTGGCTACTTGATATTGGAGAGTATCGCACTTCGCAGTTGAATTCGGGTGACTGTTCTTAAGGAAGTTACGAAAAGAGGAATTAAGTGCACTCTATATAATTTTCAACTTATTCTTTAATTTCGAAATACCCGTGCTCATTGAAGATACTTGATTTTCAATGAAGTCAGGATCATGCTACTTACTATGAAAATGGTACTAACTCCTGAGCAAAAATAACAACTCGAACAGATACACAATACTGAGCGTGATCGTCGAGTATGCGACCGTATAAAAGCTGTCTTGCTAGCTTCCGAAGGATGGAGCCTAACCATGATATCTCAAGCCCTTTGTATCCATGAATCTACAGTTGCTCGTCATCTTAGTGATTATGCTCTATCTTAAAAAAACTTAAACCTGAGAATGGCGGGAGCCAGAGTCTACTTTTTGATACTCAGACGATGCAGCTCATCGGGCATTTGACTGAGAAAACCTACTTTCATACGCGTCAAATCATTACTTACGTCGAAGATGGTAAACCAGATAACCAAGACAACTTATTCGCTGGGAACCAAGCGGTAAGAGTGAGGCTTTGAAAAGAGATCCGAAAAAAACACGATTCACATTCGTACGTAATCGAATCTTTATTGTTCTTGGCTTCGTATTCATAGCGATTGTGGCATTGTTTCCATTGGTGTTCACTGCAAAAGCCCCTAAGTTAACGAGCTCGCTTCCATTGGCTAAAATGTTTTCTAGCGAAGTTTTAACTGTCTATTGTGATAATGATGAAGAGGCTAAATTAGTTGCAAAAGGCGTTAAGCTTTTGGTTTCTATGGAAGTTAAACAAGGTAGGTTAAGCCGATTGATCCTTGCTCACTCTCAGGAAAGCCTATCGATTGTAATACTCAAGCCATTGGCACCAACTGTCAATTTAGTGGTTTTGTTTGAATCTCCTCAATCAACGGATGATCTCGTAGGTGCAGTTAAAGCGGAGCTTAGTCGTTATGTTCACAAAAATAAAAGCATTTACTTTCTTCTTTTTTGTCTTTGTTTAATGTTTGCTTCTATTACACATAGCCTACGTTCGAAAACTAATGTTTTGGTCAATTCTACCACCCTTTATATGACAGTCGATGGCGGCTATAAGGCCACGAGCACATGGGCGTCGTGATCAGTGAGGATAATTTCGGGGCGGTTGCGGTTATAAAATAATCTGGACTCAATAACATCTTAGATATTTACACAAAGGGAAAATTCATTCGCAAGAGTGATGGCCTATTTAATGTAAGCTTAAGTGAAGAACGCGTTGATCATGGAGACATTGATTTTGAGCATGATGATGACATGCTTGTTTATGATAGATATGTAAAAGCACGAAAAAAGCTATCGTTTTTTAAATCGGTTTAAGTGGTTGAAGAGTTGCCGAACCGATATATGCTGATCATTTCAAATAGCCCTGTAAAGAAAATGGTCGCAGTGAAAATGGAACCACTGCCAATTGCAGGTTTTTATGATGACTATTAAGGTTTTAAACATGGTTTGATATTTTTTTTAGATTTATTTAATTATTATTAATTATATCAATATGGGAGGATGCATCTCAGTTTAATAGGAGATGTACTAACCATGACAAGATATTTAATATCAGTTTTTCTAATACTGTTCACATTTACTTTACGAGCTGAGGAGAACAGCTCCCCCCCCAAGATAATGAATTATAATGTTTATATGCTAGATCATCGTCTGGGCATCTTCGTTGGTGGTACGAATCCAAACAAACGAGCAGAGTTATTGGCGAACTCGTCGGTTTTTGATGATATCGACGTGGTTGTATTTAATGAAGTGTTCGATAACCAAGCGAGTCAGATACTTATCGATGCACTAGCTCAGAGATTTGGGTATCTCACGCCCGTTTTGGGCCGCACAAAGAATGGCTGGGATCATACTGAAGGTTGGCGTTCAACATCTCTTGATGATGGCGGCGTGATTGTATTCAGTAAATATCCAATTGAGTATAAGTCACAAGTGATTTTTAGAGATGGTTGCGGCGCAGATTGGGTATCCCAGAAAGGTTTTATACACACCGTCATTAATAAAGGTGGAGAGAGATATAATATTATCGGCACTCATGTTCAAGCTGACGATGATACCTGTAATATTCCTCCCTCTGTGGTTAGACAAGATCAGTTTGCACAAATAGAGAACTATATTTTCGGGGCAAACCGCTCAGCTGACGAAATGTTTTTTATTGCTGGTGACCTAAATGTAGCAAAGGACTCACAAGAGTTTTCCTCAATGCTCGAGACCTTAAACGTATCAGCGCCGACTAACTATGCTGGCGCGCCTTACTCATGGGACCCTGCTGTCAATGGTTTAGCTCACGCAAACTACCCAGATTCAAAAGGGCAGTTACTAGATTATGTTCTTGTTGAGCGTAGTCATAAGCAACCCAAGAACTGGCACAATCAAGTGTTAGATATCGTGTCGGATAGAGTTGCGTTGCCCGGCACACAGGAGTCGTATTACTTTTATGAGTATTCAGACCATTTCCCTGTCGCTGCATTTGAGTATGCAGATCAAAGCACGCCAACTCAGAGTGTGCGCCCAATCAATGAGCCGTATAACACAATCAGACTAAAGCATCGATTAACTGGCGAATATGTTTATGCAGATCCAAATGTGTCTAATGGCTGGCTTACCTACGGTCACGATGGAGAGCAATCCAACGCGAGGTTTAAGTTAGACAACTGGCATCCATATAGTAGTACTTGTATCCATGACCATGACTATGTGCAGATCTCAAGAACAGATGATTATAAAGATTACTACTGGACCTATAGTGGTAGTACGTATTACACAGAAGATCGCGATTCTTCTGACTTCATGAAGATTAGCCGCCTAACAGAATCCGATAGCTGCATCCAAAATGGTGATGTCGTATATATTTATGATCATGCTCATCGTCTCTGGTCATCCGCGAACAAATATCTTGAGCCTAGTAACCTGTATATCCAAGGGACTAAAGAGCTACCCGTTGGCGAAAATGGGCTGTTCATTATTGAGATGGACAACTTTGAATTCTCCGACTGGAAATCGAGTCTTACTTATAAATGAACATATCCTAAATGTTGATTTTTTATGAAATTACTTGATTGTCAGTACTATTTGACTCATTTGGTTTATTGTAAATAGTGAATCACTAGAGTGTGTTGGGTGATAGTCAGAGGTCAGGTTGGTTAGCCATCAATGCTGCCTCTAAGTTAACACCTTTTAAATAAAAGCCACTTTAGTGTGGCTTTTTACATTATAAAAAATTATCCAATTATCGGTTGGTTAGTAAATGGCTAGATTAATTTTTAAATTCATGATGTGTTGAAATTTAGTTTTTATAAATTTCCTTAATTAATAAAAACTGGTTGGAATAATTTTAGGCTTTAGTAAGATATTGAATTATGAACTTTGACGGATACTTTGAAAAAATACAAATTCAAATAGAGAAGGTCGATTCGCTAGAAGACCTGTTAGTATGGCGGAAGAGAATTAATATAGGGCATTCAGGTCTTTCTTTTCGTACTGAGCAAGGTCGTCTTATTTCACATTGTTATCGAAGGTTTAAGGAAGAAGACTCTAAAATTATCGATCTTCATTTTTCTTATGATATATGAATGAAATAGTGACTTCACTATTCTTCAGTTATTTTCAATAAAATAATATATTTTTTATTACTACTTTATTGTGATTATATTTTTTGGCTCGTTAATTTTGAAAGGCATCGATAATGATGTTAATGCAGTTAAAAGGAACGAGTGATGAAATTAAGAAGCTTCAGTCTAAGCTTGATAACAGTCTCTGTGTTATCAGGCTATGCTAATACATCTCCTATCCTTGGAATTGATGATACTTACTTTAAAGGCGCTGACGAGTACGTTTCGTACGACGACCCGGCGACAGCCTGCGATATATTTAATGCAAAAGTAGAATATATTAATAACCATCTAGAGCAGAAGTGTTTACCTGGGAAAATTGCGAACCTTTGTCAGCATGCAAGAATAGAAGATGGTCAAATTGAAGAACAGCTCATTATTACCTCTTAGAATGGTGCCTATGGCCCAGGTAAGGAAAAGTACAAGATCCATGGGCAGGTTGACGTCGCTCGTACTATCGATCTGTTGATGTTTTCTCAGTCAAACATGACTAATTATATTATGGCAGTTGACGGCAGCATGAATGTCTCACGTCAAACCCTTTCCGATGGAGGCCATTTTTTCGAGTGGGAAGATGCTTACAATCAGATGCACCGCAGAGCGGTTAATGAAGCCCCTAATGATCTAGAAGAGCAAATAAGGTTGACTTGGGAGTATTTAAGTGAGAGGTGCGAAAACAACGAACTAAACGATCACTGTCTTCCTCAACACCGTCATGGAAATCTGTTCGTGAACCAGCAAAGCTTTCTGAGCTCGAGTAATGTGAATAAAGAGATTTTGTTAGCTGAGAGTACGTCTTTTAGTTTTGATATTACGGGTTCTTTTGAAGCGAGCAAAGCAGATGGTCCGTCTGCTGGTCTCGCAGTAGGCTTTGGTTTTAACCAAACCAAAGAATCTAGTCAAACACACAGTATGTTGAATTACACCTCGGTTGATGAGGGCAATGATATCGGTCATTCCGTTATCCAGACTATTAATATAAAAGCAGTGGGGGAAGCCGGCTATTATGTAGATAACCCATCTTCAGAATTTTGGCATGTAAAGAAAGCTGCTGAAATCTGGGGTGAGGACCTTTATCGAGTTTATGATCTGAAGAGTTATGAGACTTGGCAGGAAAACGATAGTTGGCGACTCATTTAAAAATAAAGAGCTGATGATTAAGTTGGTTGGATTTGGTATCGAGAGAGAAGTAGTAGCCATCACCAATATCCATGATCCATCGCAGCGTCAGAACAATACTTACAGCAAAGGCGATAAAGCTGGCGATGATAAGGTAGCAGCTGTGCTAATGGATACGATTGCTCGTCAACTATAATACAACACAAATGGACTTTGCTGTGCACCGATTATTTTTCGAGTAGCCTGTAGTCTCAAAGGTTAAGCAAGCCACGGATTCGTTCGTGGCTTTTTTGATCCGCGCTAGACACATCCTACCTTTTCTAGAAATTTGGCTTCCCCTGCGGGACTAGAACGCGGGCGGCCAGCTCTGAGACATTGGTCTGGTACAAACCAGTCGCTTTAATACGCAAAAAGCCGCATCAGGTGATGCGGCTTCTTTAAATTTGGCTCCCCCTGCGGGACTCGAACCTGCGACATACGGATTAACAGTCCGCCGTTCTACCAACTGAACTAAGGGGGAATTGCTTGTTAGCGACGCGAATTTTAATAAGAGTCCTATTTTCTGTCAATAAAAAATAGTAGAAAAAAATTAGATAAATAACTTTACTTTCTCAAATGCCTTATTAAATCAGGCTTTGCTTTAGTTATCCACCAAAATTGTGGATAAGTGTGTGTGTGAAACTTTAACAACAATAGCTGGGGTAAATCTGAAAATGTAAAATTCGATCTAACTTAATGTACTTAAAGGGCTAATCGCAATTTATTACGATTGTATAACTTTTATTGATTACAAAGGGAACAGTAAAACAAGCGGTATTTTTAGATTTTTTGGGGAAAAGTAGTGGATTAAAATTCGAGTAATTTAGTTGAGGAAACTTTGCAGGGGCACGGATAATACCAAGTTCTAAAATTAAAAGCTATAACTGATCTCTAATCTTAAGATGCATTTCTCCAGATAATAGTTGCATCGACACTCCTCCTAGAGTGACAATGACCTGATTAAAAAAACAGTATGGAAATGGCGACCTATGAGTAAACTTTTTGATTTGGTATCGGACTACAGTCCGTCCGGTGACCAGCCGACTGCGATTACCCAATTACTAAATGGACTGGATTCTGGTCTTGCACATCAAACTCTATTAGGGGTAACGGGGTCGGGTAAAACCTTTACGCTTGCTAACGTCATTTCCCAATCTCAACGACCAGCAATCCTATTAGCGCCGAATAAGACGTTGGCTGCTCAACTGTATGGTGAGATGAAGTCTTTCTTCCCAAATAACGCTGTCGAGTATTTCGTTTCTTACTATGACTACTACCAACCAGAAGCCTATGTTCCAACCACGGATACATTTATTGAGAAAGATGCGTCTGTAAACGCTCATATCGAACAAATGAGGCTCTCGGCGACCAAGGCCCTATTAGAAAGAAAGGACGCCATTATCGTTGCGTCTGTGTCCGCTATCTATGGTTTGGGTGATCCTAAATCTTATTTGAAAATGATGCTTCATTTGAGCCGTGGAGAGATCATGGATCAGCGCGATATCTTACGTCGTTTGGCCGAACTTCAATATTCCAGAAACGATGTTGCTTTTGAGCGTGGTCAGTTCCGTGTTCGTGGTGAAGTGATTGATATCTTTCCGGCTGAATCGGACCAAGACGCAGTACGAATCGAGATGTTTGATGATGAAGTCGACTGTATCAGTATCTTCGACCCGCTAACTGGCACAATTAAACAAAGAGATTTGCCACGCTTTACGGTTTATCCAAAGACTCACTATGTGACACCGAGAGAAAAAATCCTTGAAGCGATCGAGAACATCAAAGATGAACTGCGAGATCGTGCCCAATACCTTAAGGATAATAACAAACTTCTCGAAGAGCAGCGCATATCACAAAGAACTCAATTTGACATCGAGATGATGACAGAACTTGGCTTCTGCTCGGGCATTGAAAACTACTCACGTTACTTGAGTGGTCGTGCTGAAGGTGAAGCGCCTCCTACATTATTTGACTATTTGCCTGATGATGGTCTGCTGATTATTGATGAGTCACACGTTACCGTGCCGCAAATCGGTGCGATGTATAAAGGTGACCGCTCTCGTAAGGAGACCTTGGTTGAATTTGGCTTCCGTCTACCGTCTGCGTTAGACAACCGACCAATGAAGTTCGATGAGTTTGAATCGATTGCTCCACAAACGATTTTCGTCTCAGCAACGCCTGGAAACTACGAGCTTGAAAAGTCTGATGGTGACGTCGCTGATCAGGTTGTCCGTCCAACGGGCCTGTTAGACCCGATTATTGAAGTAAGGCCAGTGGCGACTCAGGTGGATGATTTGTTGTCTGAAATCAGAATACGTTCAGAAAAAGATGAGCGTGTATTGGTGACGACGTTAACTAAGAGAATGGCAGAGGACTTAACTGAATATCTAACAGAACATGGTGTGAAAGTGCGTTACTTACACTCAGACATCGATACTGTTGAGCGTGTAGAGATTATTCGAGATCTCCGTTTGGGCGAGTTTGATGTGCTAGTGGGTATTAACTTACTTCGTGAGGGCTTGGATATGCCTGAGGTATCGCTGGTGGCGATTTTGGATGCTGACAAAGAAGGTTTCTTGCGTTCTGAACGCTCTCTGATCCAAACGATCGGTCGTGCAGCCCGTAACCTTGAAGGTAAGGCGATCTTATACGGTGATTCAATCACTAAATCGATGAAAAAGGCGATTGACGAAACAGAACGACGTCGAGAGAAGCAGCAGGCTTATAACGAAGAGCAAGGTATCACTCCACAAGCTCTGAAGCGCAACATTAAAGATATCATGGAGTTGGGTGATATCACTAAGTCGAAGCAACAGCGCCAATCTAAACAGGTGCCATTGGCTAAGGTGGCAGAGCCTTCTCAGAGCTATGCTGTGCTGACGCCACAACAACTCGATAAAGAGATCAGTAAGCTGGAAGCGGCGATGTACCAACATGCTCAAAACCTGGAGTTTGAGTTAGCGGCGCAGAAACGAGATGAAATCGAGCAGTTGAGGAAGCAGTTCATTACCAATAGCTAAATGTCGACTATATTGGTCAAACCTCCCTTTTGATTGTGCTCAGGACAAAAAAACAGCCAGTAGGAATTGTTCTACTGGCTTACGTTTGTGAACACTAAGTCCACTAACAACGTCAGTTGGCTAGGTGACCCGAAGGTCATCCTAACGACTGCATCCTTCATGCCATATAGATAAGATATTGATTGTTTGAAGTCGGTACAGAAATACAATACAAATATTGTGGCCAATTTGCATAATGCAAAGCGGAATGCGACTATAATAAGAAATGCAAATTATAAATGGCTGGGATATGCAATCAAAAACGCTAGATAACAAATCAAAGTATTTGTTGATGGTAGAGGATACCGCCTCGGTAGCAGCTTTGTACCGCTCGTATCTTACACCGCTCGAAATTGATATCAACATTGTAGGCACTGGCCGCGATGCAATTGAGAGTTTGAATCATCGAATCCCTGACCTGATTTTATTAGATCTACGTCTACCTGATATGACGGGGATGGACGTGCTATTTGCGGTTAAACAAAAGTACCCAGAGGTGCCTGTGATCTTCATGACAGCTCACGGTTCGATTGATACCGCAGTTGAAGCGATGCGTCATGGTTCTCAAGACTTCCTTATCAAACCGTGTGAAGCCGACCGTCTACGTATTACGGTCAACAACGCAATACGCAAAGCGACGAAATTAAAGAATAGTTCGGAACACCCTGGAAACCAAAACTATCAAGGTTTCATCGGCAGTAGCCAAACTATGCAGCAGGTGTACCGAACGATTGATTCTGCCGCATCAAGTAAAGCGAGTATTTTTATTACTGGTGAAAGTGGTACCGGTAAAGAGGTGTGTGCAGAAGCTATTCACGCCGCGAGTAAGCGTGGTGATAAGCCGTTTATCGCAATTAACTGTGCTGCGATTCCTAAGGACTTGATTGAAAGTGAACTGTTTGGTCACGTGAAAGGAGCATTTACAGGGGCGGCAACAGATCGTCAAGGCGCTGCTGAACTGGCTGATGGTGGCACCTTGTTCCTTGATGAGCTCTGTGAAATGGACCTTGATCTGCAAACTAAGCTTTTACGCTTTATCCAGACTGGTACCTTCCAAAAAGTGGGTTCGTCGAAGATGAAGAGCGTGGATGTTCGCTTTGTTTGTGCGACCAACCGTGACCCATGGAAAGAAGTACAAGAAGGGCGCTTTAGAGAGGATTTATACTATCGTTTGTATGTAATTCCTCTGCACTTGCCGCCATTGCGTGAGCGTGGTGAAGATGTTATCGAGATTGCATACTCACTGCTAGGTTACATGTCAGTGGAAGAGGGCAAAGCGTTTGTACGTTTTGCTCAGGAAGTCCTGGATCGTTTTAATCAATATGAGTGGCCGGGTAACGTTCGTCAGCTGCAAAACGTATTGCGAAATGTCGTGGTCTTGAACAACGGTAAAGAGATAACGCTTAATATGCTGCCACCACCGTTGAATCAACCGATTGAAAATAGCCTACGCTTGAAAGAGAAGCAGAGTGAAGACATTACGGTGAAAGATATTTTCCCACTGTGGATCACTGAAAAAACAGCAATCGAGCAAGCGATTAAAGCGTGTGACGGTAATATTCCGCGAGCGGCTGGTTTCTTGGATGTGAGTCCGTCGACTATCTACCGTAAGTTGCAAGCGTGGAACGCAAAACAGTAATCACCAAACGATAAGACATAACAATGACCAAAGTATTGAATCAGCAAAAAGTTGATGAGCTTGCCGGTGAAATAGGGCAAGAGAATGTTCCGGTGTTACTGGAGATCTTTTTAGGTGAGTTGAAAGGCTATTATGAGCACCTAGAGATCAATAAGGAGTCAGATACTTCAAAGTATTTAGCGGATATCAGCCATGCCCTAAAGAGCAGTGCTGCGAGCTTTGGTGCTGATTCTCTGTGTAGCTTCGCCATTGGTTTAGATAGCAAAGTAAAACAGTCACTTCCAATTACCGATGGTGATTTTGAAGATATGCAGTCACTGCTGCTTTCAACGTACACTGAGTACCAGCAATTGATGACGGATCTCTAACGTAGAGAACGACCACAGAAACTAAAAAAGGAGCATCGTGCTCCTTTTTTTGTTTGTCGCTTGAGCTGAGCTTATGCTTTAAGCCAGTTGAGCTTCGATTGCTTGCTGTAGTTTCACGCGATCATGACGCCAATCTCGATTCGCAGACGCAAGATCGGTGGTGACACAGTTCCATTGCCCTTCAAGTTCAGGGTGAGGCTCATTACCAAGAACAGTGTCTATTTTGCGGGCTTTGCAGGTACGTTCACACCACTCAAGTTGCTCCTCAAGTGTCATTTTACCCGCTGGGCCGTGTTCTGGTGATAAGTTTTCGACGAAGATTAGCTTAGCACGGGTATTTTCGGAAATCGCTTTCCCAATTTCTGGCAGCAGAAGTGGTGGCATCACACTGGTCAAAAAGCTGCCTGGCCCAAGCACGATGCAGTCGGCTTGTTCTACAGCAGCCACCGCTTCTTTTGTAGCAGGTACTTCTGGCGACAGATCCATCATGCGTAGTTTCTCAGTCATGTCATCGACATTGGTTTCGCCGGTTACCCAGTGGCCATCCATCGACAACGCGGTAAGGTCTGACGGGTGCTCAGTCATTGGGACGATATTGACATCGACCTTCAACATGTTGCGAATTAGGTTGATTGCTTCTAACGGGCGTACGGAAAGGTTGTCTAGCGCGGTTAGCATTAGATTGCCTAAGTTATGGCCATCGAGTTCGCCTTGTCCACGAAAACGATATTCAAACATCATAGAGCTGATTGACGGCTCTGTGATCAACTGATTAATACAGTTTCGGGTATCACCCCATGCAATGCCGCCTTGGCAATCTCGAATGCGTCCTGTGGAGCCACCGTTGTCAGTTGTAGCAACAATGCCGGTTGCGTTACCACCAAAATCTTTTAATGCCGCCAGCATACGACCTAAGCCATGGCCACCACCGATTGCGACCACTTTCTTTGAAGTGTAAATGTTCATTTTTTATTCGTGTTGTAGGATTACTAACTATAATTTAGGTTAAATGCTTCTCGCCAGATACTCAACAAGAGTTATTTTGAGCGTTTGACACGTTTTTTTTTGCCGGTGTGACTCGTTTTTTGTCATCAGAGCTAGATTCACGTACAAATATTAAGTATTTTATTACTCAGCTACTGCGCGTTCGAATATAACGTGTAGTTGCCATAACTCCGAGCTCTCGTATGCTAAGTCGCACAGTGGTATTTGCTGTAACGATACGCATCAAGAGCCAGTGACATGTTGTCACAAGGGCTTAATTGGAAATGATTATGCCTCCCGTGTTTGGAAAGGTGTTCCGTGGCGCAACAATTCGAAGATAGATTCCATCGCAAGTTTTATTACTTGCGCTTGTCGGTTACAGACGTTTGTAACTTTAAATGTACTTACTGCTTGCCGGATGGTTACAAACCGTCAGGGCAAAAAAACTCGTCTTTTTTGAGTGTTCCCGAGATCAAACGTGTCGTAAAAGCGTTTGCAGATTGTGGCACCTCAAAGATCCGCATTACAGGCGGAGAGCCGAGCCTGCGTAAAGACTTCCCCGAAATTATTCAAACCGTTGCCAACACTCCCGGTATCAAAAAAGTTGCTACGACAACTAACGGCTACCGCATGGCGAAACAAGTAGGAAAGTGGCGTGATGCTGGTTTAACTCACATTAACGTAAGCGTCGATAGCTTAGATCCGCGCATGTTCCATCAGATCACTGGTGAGAATAAGTTTACTGAGGTAATGCAAGGCATTGATAAAGCGTTTGAGGTTGGCTTTGAACAAGTCAAAGTAAACGTAGTATTGATGAAAGACCTCAATAGCCAAGAGTTACCTGCCTTCCTGAATTGGATCAAAGACAAACCTATTCAACTGCGTTTTATTGAGCTGATGAAAACTGGCGAGATGGATGAGTTGTTTGATAAACACCATGTGTCAGGTATCGCGATTCGTAACCAGCTTATTGCTAATGGTTGGTTACTGAAAGTGAGAGCCGTTAATGATGGCCCGGCGCAAGTGTTTGTTCATCCAGATTATAAGGGTGAAATTGGTTTGATCATGCCTTACGAGAAAGACTTTTGTGAGAGCTGTAACCGACTGCGCGTTTCTGCGACCGGTAAGCTGCACCTATGTCTGTTTGGCGATCACGGTGTTGAACTGAGAGATTTGATTCAAGAAGATCAACAAGAGCAAGAGCTCATCGATCGAATACAGTCTCAGCTACAAACCAAGTCCGTTAGCCATTTCTTACATGATGGCAACAGCGGTATGACTCCAAACTTGGCTTCAATCGGCGGTTAACCCGCACACACTCAAACGTATTTTATCGCTCAGCTTATTTAAGCTGAGCGAATCAGTCTAATCATTAAAAAATTTATAGGTGAACAAATGGGTCACGCAGAAAGCAAATTTCAAGCAGCAAACATTGCAGTACTAACGGTTTCAGATACACGTACAGAAGAAAACGATACGTCAGGTGGTTACTTAGCTGAGAGTGCTAAAGAAGCCGGCCACAACGTGGTTGATAAGCAAATCGTTATCGATGACATGTACAAGATCCGAGCGATCGTATCAAAGTGGATTGCTGATGAAAGCGTACAAGCGATCATGATTACTGGTGGTACTGGTTTCACTTCTCGTGACAGCACTCCTGAAGCGCTTAAGCCACTATTCGACAAAGAAGTAGAAGGCTTTGGTGAGCTATTCCGTCAAGTGTCTTACGAAGAAATCGGCACCTCAACAATTCAATCTCGCGCAATTGCGGGCTTTGCGAACCATACGGTTATCTTTGCAATGCCGGGCTCTACAGGCGCTTGTCGCACGGGTTGGACTAAGATCATCAAGCAACAGATGGATGCTAGCCACCGCCCTTGTAACTTTATGCCACACCTTTCTGTATAAGGCGGTTTTAGCATGAGCCAATTTACACACATTAACGCGTCTGGAGAAGCGAACATGGTCGATGTATCGGCTAAGGCTGAAACGGTACGTGAAGCAAGAGCTGAAGCCTTTGTTCAAATGTCGGCAGAAACGCTGCAACTTATCGTCTCTGGTAGCCACCATAAGGGTGATGTTTTCGCTACGGCTCGTATTGCGGGTATTCAAGCGGCTAAGAAGACATGGGATCTAATCCCACTTTGTCACCCTCTACTATTAACGAAAGTAGAAGTGCAGCTTGAGGCTATCGAGTCTGAAAACAAAGTTCGTATTGAATCTGTTTGTAAGCTTGCTGGGAAGACGGGCGTAGAGATGGAAGCGCTAACGGCTGCTTCTGTTGCTGCGCTGACCATTTACGATATGTGTAAAGCTGTTCAGAAAGACATTGTTATCGAGAATGTACGCCTGCTAGAGAAGACCGGTGGTAAATCAGGTCACTTTAAGGTGGAATCATGATTACAGTACTTTTCTTTGCTCAAACTCGTGAACTTGTTGGCGTGGATAGCGTTGAAGTGGATGCACATTTTAAGACGATTGAGGCGATTCGTGGCCACCTTGTCGCACAAGAAGGCAAATGGGATATCGCATTGGAAGAGGGCAAGCTTCTGGCTGCTCTTAACCAATCAATAGTACCTTTGACGACTGAAGTGAAAGACGGTGACGAAGTAGCATTCTTCCCACCTGTAACGGGAGGCTAGTCATGGATCCAAGAGTAGTTGTGACTTCTGAGGACTTCTCTGTTGCTGATGAATACGCGTTTCTCTCTGAAGGAACCTCTGCAGGTGCTGTAGTAACTTTTGTTGGTAAAGTTCGCGACATGAACCTTGGCGATAATGTGATTGGTTTGTCTTTGGAGCACTATCCAGGCATGACAGAAAAATCGCTGAGCGAGATCTGTGACCAAGCTGAAGCGCGTTGGCCTATCCAAAAGATGCGAGTTATCCATCGTGTCGGTGACCTAGATATTGGTGATCAGATTGTTCACGTTGGCGTCTCAAGTGCACACCGTGGTGCAGCATTTGAAGCGTGTGAGTTTGTGATGGATTTCTTAAAAACGAAAGCACCGTTTTGGAAAAAAGAACGCACCACTGAAGCAACTCGTTGGGTTGATTCCCGTGACTCTGATGCTAAAGCCGCGGAGCGCTGGGAGAAGTAATTTCTTTAAAGTGACGTTGCTTCAAAATTAACTCATTTGTTTATGAGACAGTCAAAAGCCGACCATTTAGGTCGGCTTTTTTGTACCCGTTAGAAATTGATTTATGAACAAGCACTGTTTTAATAAATCGTTAATCACTGCTGTTGCATATAAATTCAAATCTCATTTTTGTCTGAATTAGTGCATTGAATTTACCGTTTTGGTGCAGCGCATTATGGTGTTTTGTATAAAGTGATAATCCTCACAAATAGTGTAGTATGTTTAGGTGATATGTGATGTGCAGTTAGATTTTATGTGGCATTAATGTTAATTTGCGCTCGATGTTCTAGCATAAGATGCTAAAAAAAAGTATCAACATAGATACATCAACACTAAAGGCTGTTTTTTAATTAATCCCTCTATGTAAGTCACTACTGATTTGGGATTTGTTAGATATTTACACTGATACCTTAAGTATTTTGGAGAATTATCCGATTTTTTGCGACTTGTTTGTGGCAAATTACTTCAATGGTTGATAGTGTGTGCCTCAATCTTTGTAAGGCTTTAGGTTTTCATGCTTAAATTTTGAGCTAAATAAATCTAAATCACTGCCGTTCAGTGAACCAAGCAAAGAAGTCATGGATGCAATACATAAAACTTGGAGTTTATTAAATGTACAAGAATAAAATCACTCAGGCCCTTCTTCTAGGTGCTGGTTTGGCAGTGGCTGCCTCTTCTACTCTTTCTATCGCTGCTGAAGTTCCAGCAGGCACAGAACTGGCAAAAGTTCAGGAACTTGTTCGCGGTAACGGTACTGAAGTTGCAACTATCGACCCACACAAATCTCAAGGTGTACCAGAATCTCACGTAATTCGTGATCTTCTAGAAGGTCTAGTGAACCAAGACGGCGACGGCAATACTATCCCTGGTGTTGCGGAAAGCTGGGAAACGACAGACAACAAAACATTCACTTTCCACCTACGTAAAGACGCAAAATGGTCTAACGGCGATCCTGTAACAGCTCAAGACTTTGTATACAGCTGGCAACGTGCAGTAGATCCTGCAACAGCTTCTCCATACGCTTGGTACATGGAATACACCAAGATGGCAAATGCGAAGGATATCGTAGCGGGTAAGAAAGATAAGAGTGAACTGGGCGTTAAAGCAGTAGATGCAAACACTCTTGTTGTTGAACTAGACACTGCAATACCTTACTTTGTGATGATGACTGGGCATACAACAATGAAGCCAGTACATCAGGCCACTGTTGAAAAATACGGTGATCAGTGGACTAAACCAGAAAACTTTGTTGGTAACGGTGCATTCGTTGTTAACAACTGGGTTGTTAACGAGCGTTTAGAACTTAAGCGTAATGAGCAATACTGGGATAACGCTGATACAGTTCTTAATAAAGTAACGTTCCTTCCTATTGAAAACGCAGTTGCGGAAATGAACCGTTTCCTATCTGGCGAGATCGACTTCACGTCCACTTTGCCGACAGAGCACTTCAAGCGTTTGAAGAAAGAGCACCCTGAGTCAGTGTCTGTTGAAGGCAGCCTGTGTAGTTATTACTACTCTTTCAACACGAAGAAAAAACCATTTGATGATGTGCGTGTTCGTAAAGCAATTTCTTACGCTATCGACCGTAATATCGTAACAGATGCTATCCTAGCGCAAGGGCAAAAGCCTGCTTACTTCCTAACTCCGGAAATTACAGCTCACTTCGACCCAGAATTGCCTCAGTATGGCTCAATGTCTCAGAAAGAGCGTAACGCAGAAGCAGCACGTCTTCTTGAAGAAGCAGGTTACGGTAAAGACAATCCACTTAAATTCACTCTGCTTTACAATACGAACGAAAACCACAAGAAAATTGCGGTAGCACTTGGTTCTATGTGGAAGAAGACTCTCGGTCTAGAGGTTACTCTAGAAAACCAAGAGTGGAAAACTTACTTATCTACGAAAGATCAAGGTGACTTCGAAGTATCACGTGCTGGTTGGTGTGGTGATTACAACGAAGCGTCTTCATTCTTGACGCTAATGGTGAGCAAGAACACGACTGGTGGTCAGCATTGGGGTAACAAAGATTACGATGCGCTAATCGACAAAGCACTTAACTCAACTTCAGAAGAAGAGCGTACAGCACTTTACCTAGAAGCTGAGAAGTTAATGGCCAATGATATGCCTATCGCACCTATCTACCAATACGTTCGTTCTCGTCTACTAAACCCGCACGTTGGTGGTTTCCCATCAGCTAACGCGGAAGAGAAGATCTACTCAAAAGATCTCTACATCAAAGCTCAATAATTCTGAGCAAATAGAACTATAAAACTGGGCTCTGCATGTTAGAAATTGCATGCAGCGCCTCTCTTCAATCTGAAATTAAACAGATTGAAGATTTCTTTAATTTTAATGTCACAGACTGAAAGAGTGAGTTTATGCTTAAATTCATCGCTAAAAGGATATTTGAAGCAATCCCAACTATGTTGGTTTTGATCACAGTATCTTTCTTTCTAATGCGCTTTGCGCCGGGTAACCCTTTTTCAACTGAGAAACCGTTACCGCCTGAAGTAATGGCTAACATCGAAGCTAAATATGGCCTAGATAAGCCTGTTTTCGAACAATACACAACTTACCTGTTCAATGTAGTTCAAGGCGACTTTGGTCCATCCTTTAAGTACCTAGATTACTCGGTAAATGAATTAATTTCTGTCGCGCTACCTGTATCGGCTAAAGTTGGTTTTGTTGCGTTTATCTTCACCGTTATTTTGGGGGTAACTGTCGGAACTATTGCCGCCTTGAAGCACAATACTTGGGTCGACTACACCATTATGTCGACCGCGATGCTTGGGGTTGTAATGCCTTCATTCGTGCTCGCGCCTGCTCTTATCTACCTATTCTCACTGCACTGGGATATCTTCCCTGCTGGTGGCTGGCAAGGCGGTACATTTATGTACATCGTGCTGCCTGTTATTGCGATGTCTCTTTTATATGTAGCGACTTTCGCTCGTATTACTCGCGGTAGTATGATCGAGACTCTAAACAGTAACTTTATTCGAACTGCTCGTGCCAAAGGTCTAAGCTATCGCTATATCGTTGTGAAGCATGCTCTTAAACCTGCACTTCTACCTGTTGTTTCCTATATGGGGCCAGCCTTCGTAGGTATCATCACAGGTTCAGTTGTTGTTGAAACCATCTTCGGCCTACCGGGTATCGGCAAGCTTTTTGTTAACGCTGCGTTCAACCGTGACTACTCGCTAGTAATGGGTGTAACCATCTTGATTGGTTTCCTATTCATCTTGTTCAACGCAATTGTTGATATTTTGCTAGCGCTGATTGACCCGAAAATTCGCTACTAACAGGGACTGGTTATGTTGAAGAAAAAAGAAAATTTAGAAGCGATCGAAAAGTTCTCTGAGAGTCTAGAGATCGAAGGTCGTAGTTTATGGCAGGATGCTCGTATTCGTTTCATGCGAAATAAAGCCGCGATGGTCAGCCTGTTCATTCTAACCTTAATGGTACTGGCGGTTATCTTCCTACCGATGCTGGCCCAGTACACTTACGATGATACCGACTGGTATGCAATGCACGTAGGCCCTAATGCTGACCACTGGTTTGGTACCGATAGCTTAGGTCGTGATTTGTATGTACGTACTTTAATTGGTGGCCGCATCTCATTGATGGTTGGTGTGATGGGTGCCTTCGTAGCAGTATTGATTGGTACGCTTTACGGTGCAGCTTCAGGCTTCATCGGCGGCCGTACTGACCGAGTGATGATGCGTATCCTAGAAATATTGTACGCAGTACCATTCATGTTCCTAGTAATCGTTCTAGTGACATTCTTTGGTCGTAACATCATTCTAATCTTCGTTGCGATTGGTGCGATTGCTTGGCTAGATATGGCGCGTATCGTACGTGGCCAAACGCTGAGTTTACGTAGTAAAGAGTTCATTGAAGCTGCACACGTATGTGGTGTAAGCAAATGGAAGATCATTACACGTCATATCGTTCCAAACGTTCTAGGTATCGTAGCGGTTTACTCTACGCTGCTTATTCCGAGCATGATCCTTACTGAATCATTCTTATCTTTCCTTGGTCTTGGTGTTCAAGAGCCTATGACAAGCTGGGGCGCACTGCTTCAAGAAGGTTCGCAAACAATGGAAGTTGCAATTTGGCAACTGGCATTCCCTGCGGTATTCATGGTTGTCACGCTGTTCTGCTTTAACTACGTAGGCGATGGTCTGCGCGATGCGCTTGATCCAAAAGACAGATAAAAATTAATAGCAAATAAAACTACAAAAGCTATAAAAGATTAAGGAAGCAATGATGAGCTTATTAGATGTCAAAGACCTGCGCGTCGAATTTACCACGCAAGATGGTATCGTAACCGCAGTAAACGACTTGAACTTCTCACTTAACCAAGGCGAAACGCTGGGTATTGTTGGTGAGTCAGGTTCAGGTAAATCACAGACTGTATTCTCTATCATGGGGTTGCTGGCTAAAAACGGCATCATCTCAGGTAGTGCAAAATTCGAAGGTAAAGAGATTCTTAACCTTCCAGAAAAAGAACTAAACAAAGTTCGTGCTGAACAGATCGCGATGATCTTCCAAGATCCGATGACATCACTGAACCCTTACATGAAAGTAAGTGATCAGCTGATGGAAGTACTTATGCTGCACAAAGGCATGGGTAAGGCGGAAGCATTCGAAGAATCAGTACGCATGCTTGAAGCGGTTAAAATCCCGGAAGCACGTAAGCGTATCACCATGTACCCACACGAATTCTCTGGCGGTATGCGTCAGCGTGTGATGATTGCAATGGCGCTATTGTGCCGTCCAAAACTGCTAATTGCAGATGAACCAACTACCGCGCTGGATGTAACTATTCAAGCACAAATCATGGAACTGCTGAACGAACTGAAAGATGAGTTCAACACGGCAATCATCATGATTACCCACGATTTAGGTGTTGTTGCGGGTTCTTGTGACAAAGTACTCGTGATGTACGCAGGTCGTACAATGGAGTACGGTACGGTTGACGAAATCTTCTACGAGCCGAGCCACCCATATGCGGAAGGTCTACTGAAAGCGATCCCTCGTTTGGATACGGAAGGTGAGATCCTACCGACTATTCCAGGTAACCCACCAAACTTACTTCGCCTGCCGACAGGCTGTCCTTATCAAGACCGTTGTCACCGTGTAATGGACCGTTGTAAGCAGGAAGCACCGATTCTGACTCCATTTGGTCAAGGCGACCGTCAGCGTGCTTGTTTTTCTGATTGGGAGGCTTGGACAAAATGAGCGTAGTAGATAAGCAGTTATTATTAGATATTAAAGACCTGAAAGTTCACTTTAGCATTGCGGCTAAATCAGCGTGGCCTTGGGCAAAACCTTCAAACCTAAAAGCCGTTGATGGCGTTGATATCCACCTTTACGAAGGTGAAACGCTGGGTGTAGTAGGCGAGTCTGGTTGTGGTAAATCGACGTTTGCTCGTGCAATTATTGGTTTGGTTGAAGCAACTGACGGTGAAGTAATGTGGTTGGGTCAAGACCTAACTAAGATGCAAGAAATACAACGTCGTGAAACTCGTAAAGAGATTCAGATGATCTTCCAAGACCCACTAGCATCTCTTAACCCGCGTATGTCTGTTGGTGACATTATTGCTGAGCCACTAGAGACTTTTTACCCAGAACTTTCTAAGCAGGAAGTGAAGGACCGTGTTAAAGAGATGATGGCGAAGGTAGGTTTATTGCCAAACGTAATCAACCGTTACCCACACGAGTTCTCTGGTGGTCAATGTCAGCGTATTGGTATCGCACGTGCACTTATCTTGAAGCCTAAGATGATCATTTGTGATGAACCTGTTTCGGCACTTGATGTATCTATCCAAGCTCAAGTTGTTAACCTGCTGAAAGAACTGCAAAAAGAGCTAGGTCTTTCGTTGGTATTCATCGCGCACGACTTGTCAGTTGTGAAGCACATTTCTGATCGTGTATTGGTAATGTACTTGGGTAATGCGGTTGAGCTGGGTGAGTCAGATGCATTGTTTTCTGATCCTAAACACCCGTACACCAAGGCGTTGATGTCTGCGGTTCCAATTCCGGATCCTCGCTTAGAGCGTAGTAAAACAATCCAGATGCTGGAGGGCGACTTACCATCGCCAATCAATCCACCATCAGGTTGTGTTTTCCGTACTCGTTGCCCACAAGCGACAGAAGCGTGTGCGCAAACCAAGCCTACAATTCAAGGCGATGACGTTCACGCAGTATCTTGCTTGCACGTACAAGTCTAGAGCCAATTTAAAACGGTTCAGCCTGTGACAGGCTTAAGCGCGACTAGTTTTTAGAGTCGCGCTTTTTTTGTACTGCAGGCCTATTTCCTATATTTTGTTCAATAGCTTCATCAAATAATTCGAACAACTAAGCCAACTTCTTCTAGTTTTGAAAAAGTTGGCTTTTTTTATACTAGAGAAAAGTTAGCATGATAGAGGTTTGGATATGGGCAAATTAGTTGAAGGTGTTTGGCACGATGTATGGTACGACACCAAAGAGAATGGTGGTAAGTTTATCCGAGAGGATGCCGTTTTCCGCTATTGGGTTAAGAATAAAGCAGGCGCGCAGTTTGAAGCGGAAAGTGGTCGTTATCATCTGTATGTATCGTTAGCTTGCCCTTGGGCACACCGCACACTTATCTTCAGAGAACTCAAAGACCTAACAGAGCATATTGATGTGACCGTTGTATGCCCAGACATGATGAGAGAGGGGTGGCAAATGGGCTTACCTGAGCCGCTATTTGGTCATACCCGTATGCACCAAATCTACACTCAAGCTAAATCGGATTACTCAGGTCGAGTGACGGTGCCAGTATTGTGGGATAAGAAAACCAACACCATAGTCAGTAACGAATCTTCTGAAATTATTCGCATGTTTAACTCAGAGTTTAATCATATTACGGGCAATACTGATGATTATTACCCGTGGGAACTGGCGAGCAAAATTGATCAGTGGAACGACTATATCTACCCAAATATCAACAATGGCGTTTATCGTACTGGCTTTGCGACGACACAAGAAGCTTATGAAGAGGCGTATGACGCGCTTTTCAAGGCACTGGACAAAGTAGATGCACATCTTAGTGAGAACCGTTATTTAGCGGGAGAGCAGATTACTGAAGCGGATTGGCGGTTGTTCACGACCTTAGTTCGATTCGATGCTGTGTATGTGGGTCACTTCAAGTGTAACAAGCAACGAATTGCGGATTACAAACATATCCAAGGTTATTTAAAAGAGCTCTATCAAATCGAGGGCATTAAAGAGACGACGGACTTCTACCACATCAAGCGCCACTACTATTTCAGCCATACTGGTATCAACCCGACTCAAGTAGTGCCGAAAGGGCCGGAGCTGGATTTAGATTCGCCACATGGCCGAGGCTAGGGTTACCTGTTCCGATAAATCCAGACATAAAAAAACCCTAGATAAACATCTAGGGTTTTTGCTTTCTGAAAAAGAAAAATTAGTTAACTACTTTTTCTTCAGCTTGTGCAGCTTGGTCTGCTTGGATAGCCGTTAGAGCTACTGTGTACACGATATCGTCTACTAGAGCACCACGAGACAAGTCATTTACTGGCTTGCGCATACCTTGAAGCATTGGACCGATTGATACTAGATCTGCTGAACGTTGTACTGCTTTGTAAGTCGTGTTACCAGTGTTTAGGTCTGGGAATACGAATACAGTCGCTTTACCAGCTACTGGAGAGTTTGGCGCCTTAGAAGCAGCAACGTTTTCCATGATGGCAGCATCGTACTGTAGAGGACCGTCGATCACTAGATCAGGACGCTTCTCTTGAGCAATCTTAGTTGCTTCACGTACTTTATCTACGTCTGCACCCTTACCAGATTCACCAGTAGAGTAAGAGATCATAGCAACGCGTGGGTCGATACCAAATGCCGCAGCAGAATCTGCAGATTGGATAGCGATTTCAGCAAGCTGTTCCGCTGTTGGATCTGGGTTGATCGCACAGTCACCGTAAACCAGAACTTGGTCAGGCAGTAGCATGAAGAATACAGAAGATACGATAGACGCATCTGGTGCAGTCTTGATGATTTGGAACGGAGGAACGATAGTGTTTGCTGTGGTGTGAACCGCACCAGAAACTAGACCGTCTACTTCGTCGTTCTCAAGCATCATTGTGCCTAGGAATACTGAATCTTGTAGCTTCTCACGAGCAACAACTTCAGTCATGCCTTTCGCGCCACGTAGTTCAACTAGACGAGCCACGTAGTTTTCACGTACTTCATCAGAGTTGATGATTGTTACGCCAGCACCTAGCTCAACGCCTTGTTGTGCAGCAACGCGACGGATTTCGTCAGGGTTACCTAGAAGCACACATTCAGCGATGCCGCGCTCAGCACAGATAGCTGCAGCTTTAACTGTACGTGGCTCATCACCTTCAGGAAGAACGATACGTTTGCCAGCTTTACGAGCGAACTCAGTTAGTTGGTAACGGAATGCTGGTGGGCTTAGGCGACGAGACTTCTCAGTACCTTCCGTCATTGACTCAATCCAGTTGCCATCGATGTGACCCGCAACGTGTTCGTTGATGAACTCGATACGCTCTTTATCGTCGGCTGGTACTTCTAGGCTGAAGCTCTGTAGGTTTAGAGATGTCTGCCAAGTGTTACCTTGTGCTTTAAAGATTGGAAGACCAGCCTCTAGAGCAGGCTTGATTAAGTCTTGGATTTCCGCAGGGATATCGTAACCACCAGTTAGAAGAACAGCACCAATCTCAACGCCGTTCATTGCTGCAAGTGCTGCTGCAACGATAACGTCAGGGCGGTCAGCCGAAGTCACAAGTAGTGAACCTGGCTTGAAGTGTTCAATCATGTTCGGTAGAGAACGTGCACAGAAAGTGATGCTCTTAATACGACGAGTATTCAGTTCACCTTCGTTGATGATCTCAGCGTTTAGATGAGAAGCCATGTCTGCAGCACGAGTAGCGATTAGCTCGATGCTCCAAGGCACACAACCAAGAACACGGATTGGAGAAGTATTGAAGATCTCCATTACTTTTAGTTCACTTTGCTGAGCGCTGTCTGCATCGTCAAAGATTTCAGATAGGTCAGGGCGAGTACGGCCCGCTTCATCTACCGGAGCGTTAAGCTTGTTGATGATAACGCCAGAGATGTTTTTGTTCTTAGTGCCACCGAAGTTAGAACATGCTACTTCAATACGCTCTTTAAGTTGAGCTGGGTTGTCAGTACCTGGAGTTGCAACAAGTACAATCTCTGCACCTAGTGTTGCAGCAATTTCTGCGTTCACTTGGTTAGCGAATGGGTGCTTACGAGTTGGTACTAGACCTTCGATAAGTGTTACGTCAGCATCTTTGTTGATCTGGTTGTAACGCTCAACAACAGTTTCTAGTAGCTCGTCCATGTTGTCGTTACCGATTAGGCTTTCAGCAACAGACATCGCCAGAGGTTGACCGATCTTAACATCGCTGTTTGTGCCAACGATAGTTGAAGTTAGATCAGGTTGATCACCACCAGAACGTGGTTGAGAGATTGGTTTGTAGAAAGAAACCTTAACGCCCTTGCGCTCCATTGCGCGAAGAACACCCATGCTTGCGCTAGTTAGACCAACACCAGCACTAGTAGGGATAAGCATAATAGTACGAGACATTCGTATGAGTACCTTTAGCTATTGGATTAAAAAAGCTCAACTTCATATTCCTATTTAAGGGTAGGAATAGGAATAGAAGCTGAGCCCCATTTTCATCAAAAGACCGCCGGCTCGTTACAGCCAGCGGTACAAATTTTGATTAAAGACCTGCTAGCTTCGCAGTGTCTTCAGCAATTACTAGCTCTTCATTAGTAGAGATAACCATTGCAGGGATACGGCTGTTAGCTGTAGTGATAGTACCTTCGCCGCCGAAACGAGCTTTAAGGTTAGCTTCACCGTCAACTTCGATGCCGAAGATGCCTAGGCGGTTTAGAACCATTTCACGGATTGGGCCAGAGTTTTCGCCGATGCCGCCAGTGAAAGTGATTGCGTCTAGACGACCTTCTAGACTTGCAGTGTAACCAGCTACGTACTTAGCTAGACGGTGACAGAATACGTCCATTGCACGAGTTGCTTCTTCTTTCTCACCGTAGTTGTCTTCAACGAAACGACAGTCAGAAGTCACTTCAGTTAGACCAGCAAGACCAGACTCTTTGGTTAGCATGTTGTTGATTTCTTCAACAGAGTAACCAAGTGCGTCATGTAGGTGGAAGATGATTGCAGGGTCTAGGTCACCACAACGAGTACCCATTACAAGACCTTCAAGAGGAGTAAGACCCATAGAAGTGTCTACAGATTTACCGTTCTTGATTGCACATACAGAAGCGCCGTTACCTAGGTGACAGTTGATGATGTTAACTTCTTCAACTGGCTTGTTTAGTAGGCCTGCAACTTCACGAGTGATGAATAGGTGAGAAGTACCGTGCATGCCGTAACGACGGATGCCGTGCTCTTTGTACAGGTTGTACGGTAGAGCGTATAGGTAAGACTCAGAAGGCATTGTTTGGTGGAACGCAGTGTCAAATACAGCAACGTTTTTAAGGCCTGGGAAGTTCTGTTGAGCAGCTTCGATACCGATTAGGTGAGCTGGGTTGTGAAGAGGTGCGAAAGTCGCAGCGTCTTGAATACCCTTAAGAACATCATCTGTGATTAGTGCAGATTGAGTGAACTGCTCGCCGCCGTGTACGATACGGTGACCGATAGCGCCAAGGTTAGCTTTAAGCTCAGGCTTAGAAGCAAGAATAGTTTCTACCATGAAAGATAGTGCTTCTACGTGAGCTGCGCCCGCGCCTAGTTGAGCTTCGTGCTTGCCGTCAAGTTTCCACTTCATACGAGCTTCTGGAAGACCTAGACACTCAGCAAGACCAGTTAGGTGCTCTGCACCTGTTTCTGCATCAACAACAGCGAATTTAAGAGAAGAACTACCACAGTTTAAAACTAAAACTAGCTTAGACATTAATGACTACCTGTTAATTTTTCTGATCGAAATCAGTTAAGGATGAAAATTAATCTCAAGAATAGACGAAGCTCGGTAGCTTGCGTACTAACCTTGGTCAAAAAAACGTTAATTTCCGTATTAAAGTGAAAGCGCACTTTTATGCAAAAGCGGCTTGTGCATTCCTTGCAGAAGTCTTCTCAAAGTTGCTTAAATTGTAAATAAGGGCAACAATGAGATTGAGGTCTGCAAATAATAGCGATATTGTGCAAATATAACAAAAAAATTTGAAAGAATATTATTTTTCGTCAAATTTTTGTGTTTTTAGTTGATGATTTCAACTTTTTTTTAATGGGAGACTCATATGAGCAATAGAGTTGGTTTAGCTGGCAGTTTAAAAGATGGCCAAAAGTACATGGATCTCTGGCCTGTTCGAAAAGAGTTAAACGCTATTTTCCCAGAGCAACGCATCATTAAAGCGACGCGCTTTGGTGTTAAGGTGATGCCTGCGATCGCTGCTATCAGTGTTCTGACACAAATGGTTTTTAATAACTACCAAGCAATGCCACAAGCTGTGGTTATGGCTTTGTTCGCTATTAGCCTACCACTTCAAGGCATGTGGTGGTTAGGTAACCGCTCAAACACGCAACTTCCGCCGGCTTTGGTGTCTTGGTATCGTGAGCTGCACGAAAAGATCACCGAAACAGGTTTTGCATTAGAACCAATGAAGCCCCGCCCTCGTTATAAAGAACTCGCTATTATCCTTAATCGCGCTTTCCGCCAGCTAGATAAGTCGGCAATGGAGCGTTGGTTCTAAAAAAACACCTCAAATTCCCTATAGGCCTGAGAGTAACGATATTCCACACATTCGGTTGCTCTCAGCTATTATCCTTGTATATCCTATTCATCCAGTCTCTTATTTTATCCCAGAGCAAACCTAGCTTTTCTCACATAACTCGAGCTTTGTTGTGCTTTTGTTAAATATCACTTCAACTTATCAATCACTACTGCTAATACTATCAATAGTGATTTGGTGTTGTTCTCTTTGAACGAGCAATAACAATGGAAGCTTGATTCAGGGAGTGTTAATGGGTGCAGTAAATAAAGTATTAACGGCAGTGCTGAGTTGTTCACTGTTGCTTTGGGCTGGCTGCGCGATGGCAAATTTTGCGAAAGTGTCGGTTTCACAAGTTGTTGATCATCTCGATTTGAATGCGACACGTATGGGGCTACTCGAAGGGCTAAGAGCAAAAGGTTATGAGCCTGGGAAAAATCTCGAGTTTTCTTACGAAATGGCGGAAGGCAATCCAGCGCAGGCAGCGAAAATAGCCAGAGAGCTCGTCAGCGAAAATCCTCATGTGTTGGTCGGTATCGCGACGCCAAGCTCACAGGCGCTGGTTTCGGCAACTCGGTCTATTCCTATCGTATTCACGGCTGTCACAGATCCTATCGGTGCAAGGCTTGTCAAACAACTCGAAAAACCAGGGCGAAATGTAACCGGTCTTTCTGATCTATCCCCGATTGTTCAGCATGTCTCATTGATCAAAGAGTTGTTGCCAGAGGCTAACTCCATCGGTGTGGTTTATAACCCGGCTGAATCGAACGCTGTTGCCTTAATTGCGTTACTTAAGACAGCAAGCCGAGACTTTGGCTATGAGCTTCATACTGAAAAAGCGTTGACCATCGGAGATGTGGAATCAAAAGCAGAATTATTGGCAAAGCGATCTGATGTCATCTATGCGCTGACCGACAATACGGTGGCTAGTGGTGTGGAAGGCCTTATTAAAGCGGCAAACCAAGAGGGCATTCCGGTAGTGGCGGGTGCGACGTCTTATGTTAGCAAGGGAGCTATAGCAGGTTTGGGCCTTGATTATTACGACGTTGGTGTACAAACCGCCGATTATGTTGCCGCGATTTTGAATGGGCAAAAGCCTGGCAAGTTGAGTGTAAAGACAGCCCAGAGTTCGCAATTGGTGGTGAACTTAGAGGCTGCTCAAAAATTGGGTGTGACGATACCTGAATCTGTGGTGGAACGGGCGAAGCTACATCAGCAATGAGAAGCTTTACGTGGCTATAACGACCGGTAAAGATCGTATTGAATTCTAGCCACGTTGTTCAGTCGAAATGCTTAAATAGACAGTTCGAGAGGGGAGATCTATGCAGGCTGATTGTACAGCTCTTGGTAGCGTTTGATCTGCTCGACAATAGGCGCGGCTTTTTTGTAGGTTCTGATTTCTCGGAACAGTTCTTCCGCTTCTGGGTACTCTTTACGCAGGTACACAAACCACTGTTTTACACGGTTTGGATAGTAAAGACCTTTATCGCCCTCAATTTCGAACTCTGAATAGCGCAACAGCAGAGCAATAACCTCTATCCATGGCATTGGCTGATGGTTGTGCTTGACCACGTTACCAAGGTTTGGAACGTTGAATGCGCCTCGGCATACCATGAGTGAATCGACACCTGTCGTTTTAATGCAATCTTGACCGTCTTGATAATTCCATATTTCGCCATTCGCGATCAAAGGTAGCGATGTCTTCTGGCGGATCTGATTAATGTAATCCCACTTGATTTCACTTGCCTTGTAGCCACCGGTTTTGGTTCTTGCATGGACTGTTAGTTCGTCCGCTTTGGCTTGTTCAATCGCATCGACAATCTCAAAGCACTCATCTGGGTGTTCCCAGCCTAAACGAATTTTAGCGGAAACAGGGATGTGCTCAGGAACGGCTTCTCGGGTCGCTTTAACAACTTGGTAGATAAGCTCAGGTTCTTTCAGTAAAGATGCGCCACCGTTACTCTTATTTACCGCTTTTGCTGGGCAACCGAAGTTTAGATCGATACCTTTGGCACCAAGGTTCGCAGCTTGAATCGCATTTTCTGCCATCCATTTCGGGTGTTGACCGAGTAACTGTATATGGACAGGAACGCCCGCCATCGTTTGAGAGCCTTGATGAAGCTCAGGACACAAGCGATGGAATACATGCGGCGGCAATAGTTGATCAGTAACACGCACGAATTCGGTTACGCAGAGATCGTAATCATTGAGCTCAGTGAGAATTTCACGCATTAGGTGGTCTAGAACGCCCTCCATAGGGCCAAGTATTACTCGCATGCTGATCTACCGAAACATCTCTGTCCTGAAAATAAAGAGGCGTGATTGTACGGCTTGCCTACATGTTTGTCACTATGAGTGTGGCTTTGCCTATATGGTGAGCGGCTCTATGTGTTAAAGGCGACATATCGCACGTGATAGCGTTATAATATTGAAAATGCCCCAATATCCAGAGCTTTCATGACATATCAATTATTAAGCCTACCAGAATCAATTACAGACATTACCCCGCAGTTTTTTGAAGGGGCCATTCTTGCTTCTAACCTAGCCACTAAGCCGCTAGAGCCTGAAGCGTGGCTTGCGATCATTGCTCCAGAAGCAGGTGAAGCGCTTGTGGCAATCGTGACAGAACAGATCAATCGCCAACACAATCTTATTCAGCGTAGTGAATACTTACTTACAGATGTACTTTCTGAAGGCGATTTTACCGAGCTGTTCGCTGATTTCGCAGAAGGCTTCATGATGGTGTGGCCAACCGTTGAAGAGCAATGGCAAACTGTGAGTGTCGCTGATGGCACACTACGTATGCTACAAGCTTTACTGACGACATTGATGCTTGCGATTGATGAAGAGCAGACTCAGCAGCAAATGTTTACGGCTGGACTAGAGAACCCGCCAGCACTTGCTGATCTTGTTGGCCAAGTTGACTTAATGATTTCTGAGGTTGCATTGGCTGCTGATGAAGCGATGCTCGGTAATAAGTCGCAGAGCGTGAATCCATTTAAAGATATCGGTCGTAACGATGCTTGTCCGTGTGAAAGCGGTAAAAAGTTCAAGCAATGCTGTGGTAAGAACAGTTAATCGTTTACTGCGCTCTAAAGCGTAAGACAGACCCGATACTAAAAAGTCGACCCTAAGGTCGACTTTTTAGTTTTGTAAAGCGAGAGTGATTAGTCGTTCTTGGATTTAACGAATTGAGAAATTACCACGAAACCGAACGCTACTAAGTTGCCCGCAAAGATTATGACAAGCCATTGCGGCATAGAAAGCGACAAGAACTGCCATACGACCTTACTGCAGTCGCCGTAGGCTTCAAACATCCACGGAGCCCATTGGTTTAGAGGTGCCCAGCTAGGGAAGGTTACGAATAAGTCACAGGTCGCAAATGGAGACGGATTGAACTGATAATCAACGTGCTCCAAAGCCAACGTTAAACCTTTGTATGCGCCAAATCCCCAGCCAGCAAGTCCAAGCCAGCGCGATACAGGGTTATTAGGGGCAATGGCGCCTATGATTGCTGCGACACCAATAGCAAGCATTGCCACACGCTCATAGATACACATGACACAAGGGCCAAGCATCGTGACATGCTGGAAGAAAAGGGCACATGCCTCAAAAAATACAACAAAAGCCAGCAGTAAAAGCCAAGATAAACGTCCCTTAGAGAAGTCTTTGAGCATTACAAAAAAGTTCACGAATTAAATCCCGTCTAAAAAATAAAAAAGCCCTGAATACTCAGAGCTTTTTATCTTGGATAAGTTTCCTAATCAACTAATATTTTTGATTAGTGAGTTACACATTTTGTGCTTTGCGACACAGTGTGTAGCTTAGTGACCACCAGATATCACTGGAGTAACCGCTTCACCTGTACGCTGAATGATCCAGCCAGCGTCATAGAACCACGCTGTCATCGGTTCCACGAAGTATATCATGCCTGCAAGACCAACCAGTGCCAGTACGATAGTGTATGGCAGCGCCATGATTACCATACGGCCGTAAGACAGTCGAATTAACGGAGCAAGTGCTGACGTCAATAAGAATAGGAACGCAGCTTGGCCGTTTGGTGTTGCAACTGAAGGTAGGTTAGTACCTGTGTTGATAGCAACAGCTAGTAGGTCGAACTGGTCACGAGTGATAATGCCTTCAATCAATGCAGTTTTCACTTCGTTGATGTAAACCGTACCTACGAATACGTTATCTGAAACCATCGATAGAATACCGTTGGCTACATAGAAGAGGGCAAGTTGTGTGCCTTTATCTTCAACGTGAAGTACCGCATCTATTACTGGCTTAAATAGTGCTTGGTCGATAATTACTGCAACGACAGCGAAGAAAACAGCAAGAAGCGCGGTAAACGGTAGCGCTTCTTCAAACGCTTTACCCATAGAGTGTTCTTCGATTACACCAGTAAACGCAGTAGCTAAAATGATAACTGATAGACCAATCAAACCAACTTCAGCAACGTGAAGTGCCAAGCCAACAATTAGCCATACTGCGATAGCACTTTGAACCCAAAGTTTTGCTACGTCTTGTTTAGTACGGCTCGCTTTTTGTGTGTTATCGAACTCGACAAGGATTTGACGAACGTTGTTTGGCAGTTTTGCGCCGTAACCAAATACTTTGAATTTCTCTACAAGAGCACAGGTTAGAATGCCGCAGAAGAAAACAGGCAGTGTTACTGGAAGCATACGAATGATGAACTCACCGAATTCCCAGCCTGCTTGCTTAGCAATTACCAAGTTCTGTGGTTCACCTACCATGGTCATTACACCACCTAGCGCGGTACCTACACCAGCGTGCATCAGTAGTGAACGTAAGAAAGCACGGTAGTCCTCTAAGTCTTCACGAGTTAGCTCAGAGATTTCTTCATCGTGAGTGTGGTCGTGTGCAGAGTTAGAGCCTTTACCTGATGCTACTTTGTGGTAAATCGAGTAGAAACCCACTGCCACGCTGATCACAACTGCGATTACAGTCAGTGCATCTAGGAAAGCAGATAGGAATGCTGCTGCCACACAAAATGCAACAGAAAGCATTATTTTCGAACGAATGCCGAGCAGTATCTTCGTGAAAATGAACAGAAGAAGTTCTTTCATGAAGTAAATGCCAGCAACCATGAATACTAATAAGAGTAATACAGGAAGGTTTGCTTGGAGCTCATGATAAACCATTTCAGGCTTGGTCATGCCAATTGCAACGGCTTGAATTGCCAATAAACCACCCGGTTGAAGAGGGTAGCATTTGAGAGCCATAGCTAGGGTGAAAATAAACTCAACCACTAATAGCCAACCCGCTACAAATGGGTCAACTAGGAAGAAAACAAACGGGTTGATGATTAAAAAGGAAATGATGGCAAGTTTATACCAATCAGGAGCTTTACCAAGGAAATTCTTGATAAAAGCGTTTCCGAGAGACATCGGCATGTTAATACTCTTTTATGTTGATTATGAATAGACAAGCAATACAACATTTTGAGAATCGAGCTATAGAAAGTGTTAAAAACTATAACTAACAGTGACTTAGAAAAACTACATTCCATGTAACGTTCTGTGGTCTTGCCAAGTCACTCCCTTAGAGACTCAAGCACTGCTTATTTTGAGCGCAACTTTACTCTTAGATAACATTTAGTCAACAGGAAAAGCCCTGTAGCACCTAAAATACGTCTTTTTTGTGTGAGAAACGCGATCAAAGTAGCGGAAGCATACCACTTAAAATGTAATAAAAACCGACTAGAATCAATATTTCAGCGAAATGATTGAAATTTACAGAATAAAGACGGTTTATATATGATTATTACAACTTAATGTTGTAATTTGATAGCTTCGAAAATATGGCTAATGTCTATGATTTTAAAGTGAATTTATTGTGTTAAAACTTTGTTTAAATAGTGATTTATAGAGACTTGCTTGGCAAATCTTAGGTGAAAACATGAGGTCACCTTTAGAGTTTTAACTCTAGTGGTGTTTTGGGAGAGTAAAATTTTTGAGGGTGTTTCCGCTCGCCTTTACTAGTGGTATGATGAGTGAATTAGAAGAAAATAATTTAATTGGATTGAAGTGTAGATGGTCATTAAGGCGAAGAGCCCGGCAGGATTTGCAGAGAAGTATATCATTGAAAGTATTTGGAATGGTCGTTTCCCTCCAGGTTCTATCTTGCCAGCAGAGCGTGAGCTTTCTGAGCTAATTGGCGTAACACGTACTACGCTTCGTGAAGTACTACAGCGTCTTGCTCGTGATGGATGGTTAACTATCCAGCACGGTAAACCAACCAAAGTTAACCAGTTTATGGAAACTTCCGGTCTTCATATTCTTGATACGTTAATGACGTTGGACGTGGATAATGCAAGCAAAATGGTAGAAGACCTACTAGCTGCTCGTACTAACATAAGCCCTATTTTTATGCGTTATGCATTTAAAGCAAATAAAGAAGCTTCAGAACGCACAATCAGTAATGTGATTGAATCGTGTGAAGCGCTACTTGCGGCACCTACATGGGATGATTTCCTAGAATCGTCTCCGTATGCAGACAAGATCAAGCAAGCAGTTAAAGAAGATACAGAGAAAGACGAAGCAAAACGTCAGACGATCTTAATTGCAAAGACGTTTAACTTTTACGACTACATGCTGTTCCAACGCCTAGCGTTTCATTCAGGTAACCAAATTTACGGTCTGATCTTTAATGGCGTACGTAAGCTTTACGATCGTATCGGTAGCTACTACTTCTCAAATCCAGAAGCGCGTCGCCTAGCTATGGGGTTCTATGAAGAATTATTTGTTATCTGTGAGAGTGGTCAACGTGAAAACTTGCCTTTGGTTATTCGTAATTACGGTATCGCAAGTGCACAGATCTGGAACGAAATGAAAACGACGTTACCAACGAATTTTACGGAAGATGACAGCTAATCTTTTGGGTTAATTTCGTCAGTCTCTAAAGTAAGAACAAAGAAAAGCGGCGGGATAATTTAATTATCTCGCCGCTTTTTATTTATCAAGAGTTTGGCTAATTTGCTAGTCGCTCGTTGTTTAACCTGCGAACTCTTCTGAGTCTGGACGGTTAGTAAACTGAACACCATTTAGGAAATCACAAAGCAATTGGTCTTCACATACTTTGTAGTTTTTGTTTTCAGGTTTGCGGAAGTAGGCACCAATTTCATATTTGCTTAGGCTGATACCCACCACTTCTAATACATCGAGCACGTCTTCTGCTTTCATGTTCAATGCAATACGTACCTTCATGAAAATCATATTGTTGGTAAGTGCAACTTCAGGCTTTGGCTTAGCCCCTTCTTTTTTACCGCGTTTAAGGTTGATTAAACCATTTAGGAATACCGCTAACTCTTTGTCTTTCATCTTAGAGCATGACTTGTCGTTATCCGCTTTTAGCCAGTTAATCACTTGATCGTGGGCAACAGTCACATCCGCTTGTTCAATAGCTTTGATGATTTGTGCGTTCTTAAGGTTTAGTGCGTGTTGAATACGACGCAAAATTTCGTTGTTAGTCACAGAGGTGTCCTAAAAAGGTTTAGAGAGTAAAGTGGCTTCATACGGCGTATTGCTGCCGTTAACCTTATGATACTTTACTTAGCATAGTTGACGGCGACTCTAACAGAGAACGCCGGTTTTCGGTAGATATAAAAAATCCCCGACGCTTATTAACTCTTTCAAGTTAAGTTACATCAGGGATTTGTCAGTGAATGCTTTATCTGACAGAAGCCAGAATTACATTACACGCATACCCGGTTGAGCACCTTCGTGTGGTTCAAGGATCCATAGGTCGCTACCACCAGGGCCCGCAGCTAGGATCATGCCTTCAGACATACCAAACTTCATCTTACGAGGTTTTAGGTTTGCAACCATAACAGTTAGCTTGCCTTCGAGCTCTTCAGGTTTGTATGCTGACTTGATGCCAGAGAATACCTGGCGAGTCTCACCACCGATGTCCAGTTGGAACTTCAGTAGCTTGTTCGCTTTGGGCACTTCTTCGCAAGAGATGATACGAGCAATACGCATATCAACGGCTGCGAACGCGTCAAATTCAATCTCTTCCGCGACTGGTTCTTTATCTAGCTCAGTTTGACTTGCTTTTTCTTTTTCAGCTTCCGCTTTCTCTTTAGCTGCCATTTCTGCTGCTGCATCTTCTTTAGAAGACTCAATCATAGCTTCCACTTTCTTAGGATCAATACGGCTAAATAGCGCTTTGAACTTAGTGATCTCGTGATCAGTTAGCGGCGTTGCAACGCCTTCCCAGGTTAGCTCTTCGTTGAGGAAAGCTTCCGTACGAGCTGCAAGCTCTGGCATTACTGGTTTCAGGTAAGCCATTAGTACGCGGAATAGGTTGATACCAACAGAAGAAACTTCTTGAAGCTCTTTCTCTTTACCTTCTTCTTTTGCAAGAACCCAAGGTGCTTTTTCGTCGATGTACTGGTTCGCTTTATCTGCTAGTGCAGTGATCTCACGGATAGCACGGCTGAATTCACGCGTTTCGTATAGCTCACCGATACGCTCAGCAGCAGCAACGAATTCGTTGTAAAGCTCTGGCTCTGCAAATTCAGCAGATAGCTTGCTTTCGAAGCGCTTAGTGATGAAACCTGCGTTACGAGAAGCTAGGTTAACAATCTTGTTTACTACATCAGCGTTTACACGTTGAGTGAAGTCTTCAAGGTTAAGGTCAAGGTCGTCGATACGGCTGTTTAGTTTCGCAGCGTAGTAGTAACGTAGACACTCAGGGTCTAGGTGGTCTAGGTATGTGCTTGCTTTGATGAATGTGCCTTTAGACTTAGACATCTTAGCGCCGTTTACTGTTACGTAGCCGTGTACGAATACGTTGTTTGGCTTACGGAAACCAGAACCTTCTAGCATTGCTGGCCAGAATAGGCTGTGGAAGTAAACGATGTCTTTGCCGATGAAGTGATAAAGCTCAGCGGTGCTGTCTTTCTTCCAGTACTCGTTAAAGTCTAGATCGTCGCGCTTGTCACATAGGTTCTTGAAAGAGCCCATGTAGCCGATTGGTGCATCTAGCCATACGTAGAAGAACTTGTCTTTTTCGCCTGGGATCTCGAAGCCGAAGTATGGTGCATCACGAGAGATGTCCCACTGTTGTAGACCAGACTCGAACCACTCTTGCATTTTGTTTGCTGTTTCAGCTTGCAGTGAGCCAGAACGTGTCCACTCTTTTAGCATGCTTTCGAACTGAGGCAGGTCGAAGAAGAAGTGCTCAGAGTCTTTCATTACTGGAGTTGCGCCAGAAACCGCAGATTTAGGCTCGATTAGCTCAGTTGGACTGTATGTCTCACCACAGTTATCACAGTTGTCACCGTACTGGTCTTCTGACTTACACTTAGGGCAAGTACCTTTTACGAAACGGTCCGGTAGGAACATCTCTTTCTCAGGGTCGAAAAGCTGAGAAATAGTGCGGCTTGAAATGAAGCCGTTCTTTTTAAGTTCCAGGTAGATGTGAGAAGCCAGTTCACGGTTCTCTTCGCTGTGCGTGCTGTGGTAGTTATCAAAGCTGATATCAAAGCCAGCGAAGTCTTTTTGGTGCTCTTCACTAACAGCAGCGATCATCTCTTCTGGCGTGATACCCATCTGTTGAGCTTTAAGCATAATTGGCGTGCCGTGAGCATCGTCAGCACAGATGAAGTTTACAGTGTTGCCACGCAGACGCTGGTATCGAACCCAGATATCAGCTTGGATATGCTCAAGCATATGACCAAGGTGAATAGAGCCGTTAGCGTACGGAAGCGCACAAGTTACCAAAAGTTGTCTTGGATCAGTTGCCATACTTAATAATTCGCTTTTTTGATAGGTATAAATTTGATTGGTAATACTACTTTATAACGTGTGATACGCCAAGGTATCAGACAAAGGATTCCCCTAGTTTTTTAGGGGTTCAGTCTTCATCTCGTGGGTGATAGCATAAATAAAAAAGGAGCCCCAATGCGTAACTTTACTTCGAAGCAAGATTTCTGTTCATGGTTGAATGAGTTTGAGTCACCAATCCTCATCCCAGAGTGGGCGCTACACCAAAATATTGTCTCTGTTGATCCCCGTGGATCGTTTGTTATTACTTTGCCTTTCGCTGCGAATCAGCTTGCTGTTGATCTTGAAAATTGGATTGACGCTCAGATTGAACAAAAGCTTGTGAATGCTTTTCAATTTGAAGTGAAGGTCAAGCCGTCGGCACTTGAAACGACGGTATCAACGCCACTCAAAGGCGTGAAGAATATTATTGCCGTCACTTCTGCCAAGGGCGGAGTGGGTAAATCAACGACTTCAGTTAACCTTGCGCTGGCTTTATCTAAGTCAGGCTCAAAAGTCGGTTTATTGGATGCGGACATCTACGGCCCATCGGTTCCTATGATGCTAGGGCAGTTAGATGCGAAGCCAGATGTGCAAAACAATAAGTGGATGATGCCGATCGAAGCACACGGTATTTTCACTCATTCCATTGGTTACCTTGTATCGAAAGATGACGCCGCTATTTGGCGTGGTCCGATGGCGGCAAAAGCACTCGGTCAGCTTGTGAATGAAACGGTATGGCCAGAGCTGGATTACCTTGTGATTGATATGCCACCGGGCACAGGAGATATCCAATTAACTCTATCTCAACAAATTCCGGTAACCGGTGCGGTCGTTGTGACTACTCCTCAAGATCTAGCATTAGCAGACGCACGCAAAGGTGTCGCGATGTTCGATAAAGTGAGTGTGCCTGTAGCAGGCTTAGTTGAAAACATGAGCTACCATATATGTAGTCATTGTGGTGAGAAAGAGCATATCTTTGGTGCTGGTGGTGCGGAGGCTATGTCTGAAGAGTTCTACCTCGATATCTTAGCGCAAATCCCACTGCATATTGATGTTCGCGAAGACATCGATGCGGGCTGTCCAACGGTAGTGCGTCGCCCAGACAGCGAGCACACACACCATTACCTAGAGCTTGCTGAAAATGTTGCGGCGAAAATGTTTTGGACGGGTAAAGCGCGACCAGAAGCGATCAACTTTTCTATGGTCGAATAGTTAGGTTTGTTCTCACACTGTACAAATAATGATGGATTAGATAAATAGTTATTGGTTTTCGGCTTGCCGATCATTCAGTCTGAGCAAACAGTTGTAGGCAAGTTTTTTAAAAGCAAACGATTATCTCAAGTAAATGTATTGAGATCATCAATTTGACTGCAATTTGCTAAAATGGCGACTAGAATCTCAGTGCTTTAGCCCCTATAATCAGGCGGTTTATCTATTCCCACCACCAAACCATATCGGGTGCAAAATAATGTCTGATAATAATCAATGTGTCATCGTAGGTATCGCTGGCGCTTCAGCTTCAGGAAAAAGTCTGATTGCTAGTACGATTTATAATGAGCTGCGCGAAAAAGTAGGCGACCATCAAATTGGTGTTATCACGGAAGATTGCTATTACAGCGACCAAAGCCACTTGAGTATGGAAGAGCGTGTTAAAACTAACTATGATCACCCAAATGCACTGGACCATGACCTGTTATGTGAGCATTTACAGCAGCTGATGAGCGGCAACGCTGTAGAAGTACCTGAGTACAGTTACACAGAACATACACGTACTTCTGAAACGACTACACTTACTCCTAAGAAAGTGATCATTTTAGAAGGTATTCTGCTATTAACAGACCCACGTCTTCGTAACCTAATGCACGCAAGTGTGTTCATGGATACACCACTAGACATCTGTCTACTGCGCCGTGTTAAACGCGACGTTGAAGAGCGTGGTCGTACAATGGATACAGTACTAAAGCAATACCAAGAAACAGTACGTCCAATGTTCATGCAGTTTATCGAGCCTTCAAAACAACATGCAGACATCATCGTTCCTCGTGGTGGTAAAAACCGTATCGCGATTGATGTACTGAAAGCGCACATTGCGAAGTTGTTGAAGTCTTAATCGAATAAAAGTTTTGCCTAAGTGACTCACTTAGCTTTATTTTTTACCGAATCAGTGGCACTTTTATAGTGCCACTTTCTTTTGGAATCTAAGCAAGGAATATGCGGATGAAGAAACTACTCATTTTCATAGCTGTGCCAGTGTTTATTGTTGTTGCGGCAATTTTGGCACTAGTACTGTTAGTGAATCCCAACCAATTTAAGCCATTAATTGTCGAGCAAGCCCAGAAGTACACCGGCCTTGAGCTAGTGATCGAGGGTGATATCAGCTGGCAATTCTTCCCATCTATTGGCTTCGAGCTTGGTCAAACTGAATTACGAAACCCAGAAGGGTTTACCCAACCTAACCTATTCAAGGTTGATACGGTTGGCGTTGACGTTTCGGTTACTCCGTTATTTAGCAACCAACTAGAGATCGGCAACATCACTCTAGATGGCGCTGAATTCTACTTAGAAACGCTTCAAGATGGCCGTAAAAATATTGATGCGCTGATGCAAGCATCTGCATCTGATGCATCGGCGCCAGTTGCTGAGACAACGTCTGAACCAGCGCAGGCTCCACAAGAGCAAAGTGCATCTGAGGCGTCTGGCTGGACGATAAATCTAGCAGGCGTGACGATTTCAAACGCACTGTTTGAAATGGATGATAAGCAAGCGGGTTCTTTCACTAAGCTGTACGATGTGTCTTTGAACCTATCTGAGTTCGCAGTAGACACATGGACGACGGCAACTTTCGCTGCGTCTGGTGAGAACAACCAACAAAAATTCTCAGCTAGCGGTAGCGCAGAGTTTAAATTGGCTGAAGGCTTTGTAAGCTATGCGCTACGTAATATCGACCTAAACGCTAAGTTTAATGACCCAACGACGTCAATTGACTCCGTAAACGTTGGTTTAGATACGTTTGAGTTCGATAAGGTTAACCAACTGACCTACGCTGTGGTTGGTAAAGCGGCAGGTCTAGATTTAGACCTGAAAGGTGGCGGTGAGCTGACGGTTGATAAAGCAATTTCACAAGTGACATTGAATAAGTTAACGTTAGACTCTACGTTCAAGGGTGACAGGCTTCCTCAATCACCAATGAAAGTTGATATGTTGTCTGACCTTAGCTTTGATCTAACGAAGAGCCATTTGAGCTTTGTGTTAGAGAAACTACAAGCTAACTCTATTGCATTAGACGGTAAAGCCGACGTTACTCTGTCAGACATACCAAAGGTTCGTTTCTCGCTACATAGCCCGAACATTGATTTAGACGAGTTCCTAGGTTTAGGTAATTCAACAGAAACCGCGAGCACGGCGTCTTCTGGTTCTGCTGGTGGTTCAACGTCAAAGTCAGGTAGCTCTGCACCAGCGAAAGAAGTTGAACCTGACCTATCTGCGTTGAAAACGCTCGATGTGAAAGGTGATATCACGATCGATAAGTTCAAAGCAAACAATGCGAAAATGCAGAATGTTAAAACGGCATTCTCTGTTAATCGCGGTGTTGCTGAATTGACTTCATTCACATCAAACCTTTACCAAGGTTCTATCTCTGCAACAGCAAAGCTAGACGCTCGTAAAACACCAGCGACTTACACCGCTAAGAAGAGAATTAAAGGTGTGAAGGTTCAGCCATTAATGGTTGATGTTGCTGGTAACGATATGCTTGAAGGTACGGGTAATATCGATGTGAATGTGAAAGGCAAGAGCCTTACACCAACAGGAATCAAAAAGAACCTAGTTGGTACCATCGTGATTAACTTTGAAGATGGTGCGGTTAACGGGATCAACGTTGCACAACTGATTCGTGAGAATTACGCGAAGATCAAAGGCGAGAAAGTTGAAAGCACAAATGAAGCTAAAAAGACTGACTTTAGTGCGATGAAAGCGACAATTAAGGTTGATAAAGGTTGGGTTTCAACCAATGACCTGTCGGCACAATCACCACTACTACGCGTTACAGGGCAAGGTAAAGCTAACTTCATTAATGAAACGGTAGACTTCTTAGTAAGAACATCGATTGTTGGCACATTAGAAGGTCAGGGCGGCAAGGGGATTGATGACCTGAAAGATGTCACGATCCCAATCAAGGTGACTGGCCAATGGGCTGACCCGAAATTCGCTCTCGTTTTTGATGATGTGTTAAAGCAAAAAGCACAGAAAGAGATCGATCGTGGTGTTAACAAGCTAACGGACAAGATTAAAGATGAGAAGACTAAAGAGGCCGTAGACGGTTTATTGAAAGGTTTCTTTAACTAGCGAGTACTCGTCGCCTACAAATAAAGCGCCATTCCTATTGTAGGAATGGCGCTTTTTGTATAAGGGTAGTTTCAGCTTACTGAGGAGAGAGCTAACCGTTCTTACCAATCCACACCTTGTAGTGCTTTCACACCAGACTCGAAAGCGTGCTTCACGTTACGTACCTCTGATACGGTGTCTGCCATTTCAGTCAGTGTCCGGTGTGCCCCTCGGCCTGTAATGATCACTGATTGCATCTTCGGACGGTTGTTAAGCGCTTCAACGACTTCATCTAGCTCAATGTAGCCGTAGCTCACCATGTAAGTCAGCTCATCAAACAGAATCACATCAATCGACTCGTCAGCCAGCATGCGTTTACACTCTTTCCATACGCGTTGTGCTGCTTCAATATCTTGCGCTTTGTTCTGTGTTTCCCACGTAAAACCAGTCCCCATTACTTGGAACTCGACATCTAGCTTTTGCAGAACGTTTTTCTCGCCGTTATCCCAAGTGCCTTTAACAAACTGAGCAACCGCACATTTCTTACCGTGGCCTACTGCACGAGTTATGGTGCCAAATCCAGAGGTCGATTTGCCTTTGCCATTACCAGTGATGACCAGTAACAGGCCTTTTACTTCTTGTGCTGCAGCGACACGAGCATCGACTTGTTCTTTTACTTTCTGCTGTCTTGCTTTATGACGTTGTACTTTGTTGTCTTCAGTCGACATAACAAATCCTTTTAAGTTGTGATTGCGCTTATCATAGCCTAACTTAACGATAGCAAAAACCATCGGATGAACAGGTGATTACGGATGAAAAAGATACTCGTGGTTTGTATGGGGAATATTTGTCGCTCTCCAACAGGTGAAGCGGTATTACGAAAGAAGGCACAGCAGCTCAATATTGATGTTCTAGTCGACTCCGCGGGAACGATTGGCTTCCATCAAGGTAATCCGCCGGATTCACGCTCCAAAGAGGCAGGAGAGAAGCGGGGCTATAGCTTTAAAGGCATTAGTTCAAGAAAAGTCGTCGCAAATGATTTCGAAGAGTTTGACTTAATACTTGCAGCAGATAGAGCTAATTTGACTGACTTAATGAGCCAATGCCCAGCACACTTGCAGTACAAACTGGCGTTGTTTTTAAGTTTCGGTGACTCGCAGTATCAAGAGGTGCCTGATCCGTATTATGGAGAGGGTGATGGGTTCGAACTGGTTTTGGACTTAATCGAAGAATCTAGCGAAGCGATATTAAGGTCGATTTGATCTCGAGATTTTAAGAGCTGTAGAACGCTTGAACGCGAAGTATAAAAAAGGCCGACATTGAATGTCGGCCTTTCTATATCTGGCGTACAGTGATGTTTAAGATTATTTAGACATTACTTTGTAGATTGGGTCTTCTGCTACGTTTGCTTCTACTAAACTACCTGCTTTGTGCAGCATAGCAACACAGTCTTGGCTTAGGTGACGAAGGTGCAACGTTTTACCTTGTGCAGAGTAACGCTCAGCAATAGTATCAATTGCTTCAATAGCAGAGTGGTCGGTTACGCGAGAGTTCGCGAAATCGACGATAACATCTTGTGGATCTTCATGAGCGTCAAACAACTCAAGGAAGTTTGCTGTTGAACCGAAGAAGATTGGACCGTTTACTTTGTACTCTTTTGAACCAGCTTCGTTGATGCAAGTATCAGCGTAGATGTGCTTAGCGTGTTGCCATGCAAACATCAGTGCAGATGCAATTACACCTACAAATACGGCTACCGCTAGGTCAGTCATTACTGTTACAACCGTAACAAGAACGATAACGAAGAAGTCTTGCTTAGGTACACGACGTGCAAGCTTGAAAGTTGCCCACTCGAATGTACCAATTACAACCATGAACATCACACCAACTAGCGCCGCTAGCGGGATCATTTCGATAAGTGCTGAACCGAATAAGATGAACATTAGCAATGCAACAGCAGCAACGATGCCCGATAGACGACCACGACCACCAGAGTTTACGTTGATCATTGACTGACCAATCATCGCACAACCACCCATCGCACCAAATACTGAACACGTTACGTTAGCCATACCTTGACCAACGCATTCACGGTTAGATTGACCACGAGTATTTGTCATCTCGTCTAGTACTGTTAGTGTCAGTAGTGATTCGATTAGACCAATCGCTGCAAGGATCACTGCGTAAGGCAGAATGATGTATAGCGTTTCTAGGTTGAACGGTACTGCTGGAATAGAGAAAGTCGGTAGAGAACCCGCTAGCGTTGCCGCTTCGTCACCAGACATAGTGCGTAGGAAATCAACAACAGTGCGAGTTTCAAGATCAAGACCTACAACCAATGCCGTCACAGTTACGATAGCAACCAGTGAAGATGGTACTGCTGTCGTCAGTTTTGGTAGGAAGTAAATGATAGCCATAGTGAGTGCCACTAGGCCTAACATTAGAGTCATTTGGTCGCTTGGTAGCCAAGTTAATGCACCTGTTAGGTCTGGTGCTTTGAATTGACCAAGTTGAGCCAGGAAAATAACGATAGCCAAGCCGTTCACGAAACCAATCATTACTGGGTGTGGAACGATACGGATAAATTTACCTAGCTTGAAGACACCCGCTGCAATTTGCAAAAGGCCAGCTAGCATAATTGCCGCGAATAGGTATTGAACCCCTTGAGTTGCAACTAGGCTTACCATTACAACTGCCATCGCGCCAGTCGCACCAGAAATCATGCCTGGGCGGCCACCGAAGATTGAAGTTATAAGACCTACGATGAATGCTGCGTAGAGACCAACCATTGGGTCAACGCCAGCAACAAAGGCGAATGCTACAGCTTCAGGTACCAGAGCAAGTGCTACGGTAAGGCCTGACAGTACGTCATTCTTTACAGAGTGCTTAGAAAATTGTGGGAATTCGAACATGTGTGCTCAGCTATGCTTAAAATGGATTTACCGACACGAGTGTATTGCGTAGCTAAACAGTGATAAAAAAGAGCGGCAATAGCTAAGTGTCGAAAAGATAAGTGCGCGAATGCTACCCAAAATTGTGACTAAGTTCAAGGTAGAACCCAATTTTGAGTAATATATCTATTAATTTTTATTCGATTAGCAGATAAGAAAAAGGCTGCTTAAATAAGCAGCCTTTGATTCGATTTTCTAATGATTACTCAGTAGTAAACACTAGTAGTTTGGCTTAGTCATGCCTGCGCCAGCTTTGTTTGACGCTACCTGACTGCCTGCACCTTTTGGTACAAAACGTTCAGTGCGGAACGGTGCTGCAACCACTTCAATCTCTTTGATCTCTCGAGGACCTGGAGCTTTAGTCATTGGTGAGCCTGCTTGCTTCTTCGCAACCGTTGCCTTTGGCGTTTCTGCTTTTACAACAGGCGCTTCTTCAACTTTCACTTCAGCTTTCGGTGCTTCAACGACTTTTGCTGGTTCAACGACAGCCGTTTCAGCTTTAACTGCTGGTGCTTCAGCAACGGGTTCTTCAGCAACGGGTTCTTCAGTTTTCACAGTCTCGGCTGGTGCTTCAACTACTAGAGTTTCAACGACAGGAGCCTCAACTTTCGCTTCGACAACCACTGGAGTTTCTTCAACAACAGCAGGAGCTTCAGTGACTTGAGCTTCAGCAACTGGTGCCTGAGTTACAGCAGTCTCTTCACGACGGATAATCACTTTACCCATTGCCAGTTCAGGACATGCAAAACCGCCAGCCATTAAAACGCTGCTTTGTGGTGCTGCCTCTTGAGCGACACTTTGCTCTTGAGTATTAACCACTGTTTGCGTTTCAACTGCTATTTCAGCCACTTCAGGTTTTGCCTGTTTATGGTGAGGTTTCGGAATGAAGCGAGGCATCACTTTACCCATAGCCATCTCTGGAGAAGCTACACCACCTTTACGTAGGCGGAATGGGTTAGGGCGACGGTCACGACCGCGACGACGACGTTGACCACTTGCACGTAGGTGACGTGGAGAACGACGGTTACGACGTTGTTTCGGTTCTTCCTGTTCAGATTGCTCGCCATTTGCTTGAGTTGCTTCAACTTGCGCTGCAACTTTTTGCTCTTGTGCTACTGATTTGTTTTTCGCTGCTGCTTGCTCTTTAGAAACAGATGGTGCTTTTTGTTCCTTAGTAGAGTTTTCAGCCGCGTCTGCTTGAGCTTGCTGGTCTTTAACACGAACTTGCTTGTTCAGCTTACGACGTTGGCGACGCTCTTTAATCTTAGCTGCTTTCGCTTCAGGCTTAGCCTTGGGCGTATCTGACTTGCCAGCTTGCGCATCTGCCGCTAACTGTAGGCCTTCTTCTGCTAATTTAGATGGTGCTTGATCTTCGCGTTGCTTCTGCTCATCACGCTGCTTGTTGCGGCGATCTTGCTTAGGCTTGCGAGGTTGACGATTTTGCTGTGGAGCTGCATCTTTCTGCTCTTCAGACTTATCATCACGTGCAGGCTTGCGACGGCGTTTGTTGTCACGGTTATCGTTACGGTTGTCACCACGCTCACCACGTTGGTTACGGCGGCGGTTATCGTTACGGTCACGGCGTTGACGGTTGCCATTGCGGTTGTTTTTAGGCTTCTCTTCAGTTTGTTTCTCTTCTTGCTTCTCTTCTTGAGTTGAAGAGCCAAATAGGAAACTACCGATAGCCTTAAAGAAGCGACCAATTAGGCCAGACTCTTGTGCTACTGGTTCAGCTTTCTTCTCTTGTGCCGCTTTTGGTGCTGGCGCTGGAGTCGGTGCTGATTGAGCTGGAGCAGCGAAGCCTTTCAGAGCTGGCTCTTCGATCTTTTTAGGACGAATTGCTTGTTCTGCAGGTTCTTTGCTTTCTGCTTCTTTCAGAGCATCTAGCTTCTTAGGAAGTAGGTAAGAAAGTAGATCGAATTCTTCACCTTCACGAACACGGATAACCTCAAAGTGCGGTGTTTCCATGTCAGAGTTAGGAACAACAGTGATCTTAACTTCTTGGTTCTTCTCGATGTGATTTACTGAGCGACGTTTTTCGTTCAGAAGGTAAGAGGCGATAGGAACAGGCACAACAGCAAGTACTTGCGCTGTGTTGTCTTTTAGAGCTTCTTCTTCAATCAAACGTAGAACAGACAGTGCTAGAGATTCGTTATCACGAACAACACCAGTACCCGTACAACGAGGACAAATGTGGTGGCTTGCTTCTGCTAGTGATGGGCTCAAACGTTGACGAGACATCTCTAGAAGACCAAAGCGAGAAATACGGCCAATTTGTACACGAGCACGGTCTAGACGAACGGCATCACGTAGGCGGCTTTCAACTTCGCGTTGGTGGCGAACCGGAGTCATATCGATAAAGTCGATAACAACAAGACCACCTAGGTCACGCAGACGTAGTTGACGTGCAATTTCATCGGCTGCTTCTAGGTTAGTGTTCAGTGCTGTCTCTTCGATATCGCCGCCCTTTGTTGCACGAGCCGAGTTGATATCGATAGAAGTTAGCGCTTCTGTTGGATCGATTACGATAGAACCACCAGATGGAAGACGAACTTCACGTTGGAAAGCCGATTCGATCTGGCTTTCAATCTGGTAGTGACTGAATAGTGGCACTTCACCATCGTACTTCTTAACGCGATTCATGAAATCTGGGCGTATTAGTTGAATGTGCGCTTGAGCACGTTCAAAAATAGTATTGCTGTCGATTAGAATCTCGCCGATGTCACGACGTAGGTAATCACGAATTGCGCGAACAATAACGTTACTTTCTTGGTGAATTAGGAAAGGAGCTGCATTTGAATCAGAAGCTTGCTTGATAGCGCCCCAGTGATTCAGTAGAACGTTTAGGTCCCACTCTAGCTCTTCTGCACTTTTGCCAACGCCCGCTGTACGCACGATTAAGCCCATACCTTGAGGAAGCTCAAGAGTGCTCAATGCTGCTTTCAGTTGGGTGCGCTCATCACCTTCGATACGACGAGATATACCGCCTGCACGAGGGTTGTTTGGCATAAGAACTAAGTAACTACCTGCCAAAGAGATGAAAGTTGTCAGTGCAGCACCTTTGCTACCACGTTCTTCTTTCTCTACTTGTACGATTACTTCTTGGCCTTCTTTTAGCACTTCTTTAATGCTAGGACGGCCTTGGTATGTATAACCTTCAGGGAAGTATTCGCGGGCAATTTCTTTAAGAGGGAGGAAGCCGTGACGTTCTGCGCCGTAATCAACGAATGCCGCTTCTAGGCTTGGTTCAATACGGGTAATACGTCCTTTGTAGATATTCGCTTTCTTTGACTCGTGACCTGGACTTTCGATATCTAGATCGAATAGTCGCTGGCCGTCAACCAAAGCAACACGCAACTCTTCTTTTTGAGTTGCGTTAATTAACATTCTTTTCATTTAGAAATACTCGTTGTCTTTTCTTATTTTCATCATTGTTCTTATCGCTTTATTTCGTTTCTCATGGTGCCAGATCCCATGGCTTTATCGGTGCAGCCTCCCGGCTGGAGAGGGATGCTCTGGGGCACGTCAGTCATCATAGGGAGTTAGCCTATGATCCGCGATGTGGCGGTGAATACTCAACATGAGCGTACGTGAGTAGAGCGATAAGGGGACTCAGTTGACTGTGTCTTACGCCAATTGCAGCACTGTCTAATCTGAGTTATCTACTCATTTACTTGCTTATGAACGATTGTCTGTTTAAATTTTAGTCAAACCGTTGATAGCAGCTGTGAACTATAGCAGTGGTCGGTAAACACAGCAATCTGCTTTGTCGGAATGCTGTAAAAAAAACAGTTTTTGTTTGTGTTTTGATAGCTCTAACTCACTGTCTATAAATAATTTATCAAATGATATTTTAATTTGCAGGAATCTTGGTGCTTTTTTGTTCGAAGAATCAAAGAAATATAGAACTTTAGCGACCATTTGTTGGTAGATGATCAAGAGTTAAGAGTAAATTAGTTCAGAATAGACCTAAGAAAATCTCAATTATCAAAAGTGACAGTGATACAATAGCGCAATGAGCGAAATTAGAACCCAAGTCCAATTTGTCGATATTGACGAAGATATGGCTGGTCAGCGTATTGATAACTTCTTACGCAACCAATTAAAAAACATCCCGAAAAGCATGATTTACCGAATCGTGCGTAAAGGCGAAGTCCGCGTAAACAAAAAACGCATTAAGGCTGAGTACAAACTAAAAGCCGGTGATTTAGTTCGTATCCCGCCAGTCACCATTGAAGAGAAAGTTGAAGAGAACGTGCCAAGCACGAAACTCAACAAGGTTTCAGAATTGGAACAGTGCATCATTTATGAAGATGATCACATTCTGATTCTAAACAAACCATCGGGCACTGCCGTTCATGGTGGTAGTGGACTTAAGTTTGGCGCAATTGAAGCATTGCGTGCACTTCGTCCTGAAGCTCGCTTTCTTGAGTTAGTGCACCGTATCGATAGAGATACGTCTGGCATCTTGCTTGTTGCTAAGAAGCGTTCGGCGCTAAGACACCTTCAAGCACAGTTCCGTGAAAAAACGGTTCAAAAATACTACTTCGCTTTAGTTATGGGCGAGTGGAAGAACAGTTGTAAGGTGGTGAATGCGCCTCTGCTGAAAAATGAAGTAAACAGCATTGTTCGTGTTAACCCGAATGGTAAAGCCTCTGAAACCCGTTTTAAGGTTTTAGAGAAATTCAAAGATGCGACACTGATTCAAGCAAGTCCTATTACTGGTCGCACGCACCAAATCCGTGTACACACTCAATATACTGGCCACCCAATTGCATGGGATGACCGCTATGGTGATCGTCGTTTTGATGCTTACACTGGAAAGGTCGGTTTGGATCGTTTGTTCCTACATGCAGCACACATCAAGTTTACGCACCCGGGTAGCGAAGAGAAGATGGATATCTCAGCTCCGATGGAAGCGAGACTAGAAAAAGCACTAACTGGTTTACGTGAGCTTTAAGAAGATACGAGATACGAAGTTATAGAGTGTCTCTAAATTTGTTCTTCAGTATCCATAATTGAGAAAGGTTGACGAATTTCGTCAACCTTTTTTGTTTGTGCTTGCTACAAGAGATCCCCCAACTCACTCGTCCCTCACTCTTGGGGATGACGATACTTTTTGCTATTCGGATAAAATAGTACCTTGTGTTTACGTATTATCGCGGTCGAACAACTTTTGGGTTACTGTCTTCCGCATTGTTAATGAGACAGCGGCAACCTTTTTAAAAGTTGAGTGGTACTACTATGGCCTTCATATCGTGTTCTCCTTAAAGTTCAAGAGACAGCTTCCGTCATTCCCTAGACTGACGAAGGAAGGAGTAGGGGATCTCTGTAAGAGTGGTAAGTGCGAGTTAAAGCACACTCATTTCTTGCGCATCTAGCATATCGACTAAGTCGATAAGCGGCAGACCGATAAGCGTGTTTGGATCTTTTCCTTCCATCTCTTTAAACAAAGCGATACCTAGTCCTTCACACTTGAAGCTGCCTGCACACCAATACGGTTCTTCTTTCTCAACATAAGAGATGATCTGTTGCTCGGTTAAGTCACGGAAGTGAACAATAAAGGTATCGAGACGCGTGTCAGCTTGTTGGGTTTCGCTATTCCATAAAGTGATACCTGTATAGAAGGTGATGCTCTTGCCACTTTGACGAGACAACTGCTCAATCGCTTTTTCACGAGTGTGAGGCTTACCTATGATCTCACCGTCGATCACGCAGACTTGATCCGAGCCAATCACCAAACTTGGCTGCTCAACAACGCAAGATTTAGCTTTGGTTTCAGAGAGGCGCATGACCAACTGTAGTGGAGTCTCCCCTGAAATCGGTGTTTCGTCACAGTCAGGCTTGGCTGTAATGAAGCTAATTTGTAGCTTTTTGAGGATCTCTTGCCTAAATGGTGAGGTAGAGGCTAAAACTAGTTGGTAATTTTTCATTTTAATTTACAATTCATAGAAGCATTTACAGTAGGATATAGGAAGTTATCCCGCTATTCATAATGCTCTGTATGGGAAAGGTAAAAAAGTGTACTTTTTTTGCCATTTCCTTTGACTAAACTCGATTTGGAAGATAAGATTCGCGCCCTATGCAAAAGGTAAAAATACCGCGTACAGTTGATCCGGCAAGAACGGCTCAGAAACGACTAGATTTAGATGGCATCATCCAAAGCAGTCTTTTTAAACGTTTAGCTGACGCAACTGAAGGCGTAAAACGTGACGCGCAAGTCTCATTGTCATTTGGGCTTGATGAACAACGATTAGTCGTTATCTCTGGTAAAGCTAACGTCGAAGTCGATTTAGAGTGTCAGCGTTGTAATGAGGTTTTCGCACATGAGTGCGATGTCCAATTCACTTATACTCCTTATTATAATGAGAAAAGTGAAGAGGAAGCACCGGAAGAGTACGATTTGGTAGATCTGAACGAGTACGGTGAGTTAGACCTGATTCAACTAGTTGAAGACGAGTTCATCCTTGGATTGCCACAGATAGCAATGCACGATAATGCGAAATGTAGCGTTAACTCAAATAACTTGGTGTTTGGTGAACTTCCTGAAGAAATTGAGGAAGACAAGAAGCCGAATCCATTTGATGTTTTAAAAAGCTTGAAGAAGTAACTGCTTCTTTAAGAATTTACATAGGAGTAGGGTCAATGGCCGTACAAAAGAGCAAGAAATCACGTTCAATGCGTGGCATGCGTCGTTCACACGATGCGCTAACTACAGCTGCACTTTCTGTAGACGCAACTTCAGGTGAAACTCACCTACGTCACAACGTGACTGCGGAAGGTTTCTACCGCGGCAAAAAGGTTATCAACAAGTAAGGTTGACCTTTGCAAAATCTAACCGTTGCGCTTGATGCAATGGGCGGGGACTTCGGTCCTCGTGTAACAGTGCCTGCCGCCGTGCAGGCACTGTCGTATTTCCCAGAGCTAAAAGTCATTCTCATAGGTGATCGAAACGCGATCACATCTCAATTATCTTCATTAGGTCGAGTGCCTGACTCTCGTTTGAGTATTCAGCATTGCGATCGAGTTATTTCCAATTCTGAAAAACCTTCACTAGCCTTGCGTAACAGTCAGGGTAGCTCCATGCGTGCTGCTATTGATTTGGTCGCTGACTCTCAAGCCGATGCTTGTGTGAGTGGTGGCAACACCGGCGCATTGATGGCTCTGTCCCGTTTTCGACTTAAGCTCCTCCCTGGCATTGATAGGCCAGCATTGGTTTCAGCTTTGCCTACCGCTTCAGGGAATCGTACATGGATGCTTGATTTAGGGGCAAATGTGTCTAGTGATGCAGATTCGCTTTTCCAATTTGCTGTGATGGGCAGTGCATTAGCGGAACAACATTTGGGTCGCGCTCCACGTGTCGCTATTTTAAATATCGGTGCCGAAGAAATTAAAGGTAATGACCTTGTAAAACGATGCGCTGAAATGTTGTCGAATACTCAGTCTGTGAACTTCATAGGCTATATTGAAGGTAACCAACTCCTTCAAGATGCTGCTGATGTCGTCGTATGTGATGGTTTTGTGGGCAATGTCTGCTTAAAAACGTGCGAAGGTACGGCTCAGCTCTTTATTGATAAGTTAAAAACGCGCATGATGGCTTCAACTATAAAGGGTTGGATAGCCAGAATGTTGTTTTCTGAGCTATTTACTGAATTAAAAACCTTGAACCCCGACCAGTATAACGGCGCAAGTTTGTTAGGATTGCGCGGCATTGTCATTAAAAGTCATGGAAGTGCTGATGTATCTGCAGTTGTCAACGCGATTGGCGAGGCAGTACACGAGGTCAAACGACAAGTCCCCAGCCGCATTAGCGATCGTTTGGAAGCGGTTTTACTCGAGAGGCATTATTAGTCTTCATGTATAGCAAAATTTTAGGTACTGGCAGCTACTTGCCATCTCAGGTGCGTACTAACGCAGACTTAGAGAAAATGGTAGAGACTAGCGACGAGTGGATCGTTGCTAGAACAGGTATTAAAGAGCGTCGTATTTCAGCGGAAAACGAAACCGTTGCAGATATGGCGTTTTACGCTGCTGAAAATGCCATTGAAATGGCGGGTATCGACAAAGAAGAGATTGATTTAATCATCGTTGCGACCACCAGTAGTAGCCACACATTCCCATCTTCGGCGTGTCAGGTACAAGGTAAGCTTGGTATTAAAGGCTGCCCCGCGTTTGATTTGGCTGCAGCGTGTTCTGGTTTTGTCTATGCTTTGTCTGTTGCAGATCAGCACATCAAATCAGGCATGTGTAAGAACGTTTTGGTGATTGGTGCCGATGCACTGTCAAAAACCTGTGATCCGACTGACCGCTCTACGATCATCTTATTTGGTGATGCAGCAGGCGCGGTGGTTGTAGGTGCAAGCGAAGAGCCAGGTATTTTGTCGACTCACATTTACTCTGACGGTAAATACGGTGAGCTTCTAAGCCTTGAAGTACCAGAGCGTGGCGGTGACGCTGACAAATGGCTGCACATGGCGGGCAATGAAGTATTCAAAGTGGCGGTAACTCAGCTATCTAAGCTGGTTAAAGACACATTAGCTGCAAATAACATGGATAAGTCTGAGCTTGACTGGTTAGTCCCACACCAAGCTAACTACCGTATTATTTCGGCAACGGCGAAAAAACTGACAATGTCACTTGATCAAGTGGTGATCACCCTTGATAAGCACGGCAACACGTCAGCAGCTACCGTACCAACAGCATTAGACGAAGCTGTTCGTGACGGACGAATTAAACGCGGTCAAACACTTCTATTGGAAGCATTTGGCGGCGGCTTCACTTGGGGTTCTGCGTTAGTTAAATTCTAACCCTAAGCGAAAACTTACAAACAAGGCACATAACTTATGTGCCTTATCCGATTTTTTGCTTTGCTTAAAGGAAAATTACAATGAGCAAGTTTGCTATCGTATTCCCAGGACAAGGCTCTCAAGCTATCGGTATGCTTGCAGACCTAGGCGAACAGTATGATGTTGTTAAACAAACATTTGCTGAAGCTTCAGAAGCACTTGGTTACGATCTATGGGCATTAGTTCAAGATGGCCCAGTAGAAAACCTAAATGAAACTTTCCGCACTCAACCGGCTCTATTAACAGCGTCTGTTGCAATTTGGCGTGTATGGCAAGATCTTGGCCTAGAGCAACCTGCAAACTTAGCGGGTCACAGCTTAGGTGAATACTCTGCACTAGTATGTGCTGGCGTTATCGACTTTAAAGAAGCGATCAAGCTAGTTGAACTACGTGGTCAACTAATGCAAGAAGCAGTTCCTGCAGGCGTTGGTGCTATGTACGCAATCATCGGTCTAGATGATGAGGCTATAGCTAAAGCGTGTGAAGAGGCTGCACAAGGCGAAGTTGTTTCTCCAGTGAACTTCAACTCTCCTGGTCAAGTTGTTATCGCGGGTAACAAAGCGGCAGTGGAGCGCGCTGGTGCACTATGTAAAGAAGCGGGCGCTAAGCGTGCACTTCCTCTACCAGTATCTGTACCGTCTCACTGTGCACTAATGAAACCTGCAGCAGACAAGCTAGCGGTGGCTCTAGAAGCTCTAGAGTTCAACACGCCAACGCTACCTGTTATCAATAACGTTGATGTTGTTGCTGAAACAGACCCAGCAAAAATTAAAGATGCACTTGTTCGTCAACTTTACAGCCCAGTTCGTTGGACTGAAGGTGTACAAGCAATGAATGAGCAAGGCGTTGAGAAGCTACTTGAATTAGGTCCTGGTAAAGTTCTTACTGGCCTAACAAAACGAATCGTAAAAACTATGACAGCTGCTGCAGTTAACGACACTGCATCATTAGAAGCTGCTAAGTAATAACCACTGAATAGAGAAGTTATGATGAATTTAGAAGGCAAAGTTGCACTAGTTACAGGCGCAAGCCGTGGTATCGGTCGTGCAATCGCTGAACTTTTAGTTGAGCGTGGTGCTAAAGTTATCGGTACTGCTACATCTGAAGGCGGCGCTGCTGCAATCAGTGAGTACCTTGGCGAGAACGGTAAAGGTCTTGCTCTTAACGTAACTGATGTTGACTCAATTGCTGCTACACTGAAAACCATCAACGATGAGTTCGGTGCGATTGACATTCTAGTTAACAACGCAGGCATCACTCGCGACAACCTACTAATGCGTATGAAAGACGACGAATGGAACGACATCATCGACACTAACCTAACACCTATCTTCCGCATGTCAAAAGCTGTATTGCGTGGCATGATGAAGAAGCGTGAAGGCCGTATCGTAAACGTTGGCTCTGTAGTTGGTACTATGGGTAACGCTGGTCAAGCAAACTATGCAGCGGCGAAAGCTGGCGTGATTGGCTTTACTAAATCAATGGCTCGTGAAGTTGCGTCTCGTGGCGTTACAGTGAACACTGTTGCTCCTGGTTTCATCGAAACTGACATGACTAAAGCGCTAAATGATGACCAACGTGCAGCAACTTTGGCGAATGTGCCAGCAGGTCGACTAGGTGACCCTCGCGAAATCGCTGAAGCTGTGGTATTTTTGGCGTCGCCTGCGGCAGCTTATATCACAGGTGAAACACTTCACGTCAATGGCGGTATGTACATGGTTTAAATTATGTGCAACATTTGTGCATTATTTAAGTCAAGATCATACGTAATTTCGGTTAAAATCGTGAAAATTGTGGTTTGACCAGAAAAGTTGACCTTGCAACTTTCAATAGATTGAATAAACTACGGAAAACATCGCATAAAGCGAACTCTGTAAAGGAAAAGAAAAAATGAGCAACCTCGAAGAACGCGTAAAGAAAATCATTGTTGAACAGCTAGGTGTAGACGAAGCTGAAGTTAAAAACGAAGCTTCTTTCGTTGATGACCTAGGTGCAGATTCTCTAGACACTGTTGAGCTAGTAATGGCTCTAGAAGAAGAATTCGACACTGAAATCCCAGATGAAGAAGCTGAGAAAATTACTACTGTTCAAGCAGCTATCGATTACGTAACTAGCGCTCAGTAATAATCTCTCCCAGGCGGTCACCTCGACCGCCTGTGTTTTCTCTAACTTATCTATCCTCATCTTAAATCACCTCAATCTCCGGAGTGTAAAATCGTGTCCAAGCGTCGTGTAGTTGTCACTGGCATGGGTATGTTGTCACCGGTAGGCAACACTGTAGAATCTTCTTGGAAAGCCCTGCTAGCTGGTCAAAGTGGTATCGTGAATATCGAGCATTTTGATGCAACCAATTTCTCAACTCGTTTTGCAGGTCTAGTTAAAGACTTTAACTGCGAAGAGTACATGTCTAAAAAAGATGCTCGTAAAATGGATCTATTCATCCAATACGGCGTCGCAGCAGGTGTTCAGGCACTTGATGATTCTGGTCTAACTGTTACTGATGAGAACGCACCACGTATTGGTGTGGCTATCGGTTCTGGTATTGGTGGTCTTGGTTTGATCGAAGCTGGTCACCAAGCGCTTACTGAAAAAGGCCCTCGTAAAATTAGCCCATTCTTTGTTCCGTCAACGATCGTGAACATGATTGCTGGTCACATGTCTATCATGCGTGGTCTACGCGGTCCTAACATCGCTATTTCTACTGCATGTACAACTGGCCTACATAACATTGGTCACGCGGCACGTATGATTGCATACGGCGATGCTGACGCAATGCTAGCGGGTGGTGCTGAAAAAGCATCTACACCACTAGGTATGGGTGGTTTTGGTGCAGCTAAAGCGCTATCTACTCGCAACGACGAGCCTCAAAAAGCTTCTCGTCCATGGGACAAAGGCCGTGACGGTTTCGTTCTTGGTGACGGTGCTGGCATGATGGTTCTAGAAGAGTATGAACATGCGAAAGCTCGTGGCGCTAAGATTTACTGTGAGCTAATTGGCTTCGGTATGTCGGGTGACGCTTACCACATGACATCTCCAAGTGAAGATGGCTCTGGTGGCGCACTAGCAATGGAAGCGGCTATGCGTGATGCTGGCATTACTGGTGAGCAAATCGGTTATGTTAACGCACACGGTACATCGACTCCAGCAGGTGATGTAGCAGAAGTTAAGGGTATCAAACGTGCTCTTGGCGAAGCTGGCAGCAAGCAAGTATTGGTTTCTTCTACGAAATCAATGACAGGCCACCTTCTAGGTGCTGCAGGTTCTGCTGAAGCTATCATCACGGCTATGTCTCTGGTTGATCAAATTGTTCCACCAACAATCAACCTAGATGATCCTGAAGAAGGCTTAGACATTGACCTGGTACCTCACACCGCACGTAAAGTTAGCAACATGGAATATGCTGCATGTAACTCTTTCGGTTTCGGTGGTACAAACGGCTGTTTGATTTTCAAAAAGATTTAATCATCTTATAAAAGACCTAAACGTCGTAGATAGTCATAATTAGACTTGTTTTTAAACGGCTTGATGCTTAGCATTGAGCCGTTTCTTTTTATGGGAAAAAACATGTTTTGGGTTGACGGAGAAAGCCAGCAAACTATCGACATCTTAGACCGTTCGTTTCAATACGGAGACGGCTGTTTTACGACTATGCTTGTCTCAAATGGTGAGATTGAGCATTTTCACGACCATCAGTACCGTGTCGATGAATGTCTAAAAACGTTACGTATTTCTGCATTAGATTGGAATGTGGTTAACGTGTGGCTAGCTCGTGCAATTCAACACATCCAAAACTGCCACCACGAAAGTGCAAACAAATCTAATAGCAGAAAAGCCGGAATAAAGCTCCATGTTAGCCGTGGTGCAGGTGGGAGAGGCTATAGTACCAAGAACATTGCTAAGCCAACCATTACCATTAGTACGTTTGATTACCCATGCCACTATGCAGAATGGCAAGACAACGGAGTTGAGCTTGGAGTTTGTCGCCAAGCACTCGGTTTGAGTCCATTACTTGCTGGTCACAAACATAACAATCGCTTAGAACAAGTATTGATGAAGGATGAAATGGATCAGGCTGGTGAAGTTGACGGTTTGGTTCTTGATATCTTGGGCAATGTGATTGAAACCACCATGGCCAATCTATTTTGGCGTCAAGGTGATGTCATTTATACTCCGCAGCTTACCCAAAGTGGTGTTGCAGGCGTTATGCGTAAGCAAGTGTTAACGACGCTGAATCAAACTGAACTTTCCGTTACTATTGCTGACTACTGCTTACCTCAAGTCATGCAAGCTGACGAGGTTTTCATTACCAACTCCATTTTAGGGGTTGCTCCTGTTACCCGTATTAGTGAAACCCAATTCGACATTGGAACCGTTACTCGTAGCCTTCAAGGACAACTAAACTCGTGATCAAAAAGTTATTTATTTTTATTATCTTGTGCCTAATCGCAGCGGGCGCTGCTGGGTTTTACGTTTACAACCAAGCGCAAGATAACCTCAAACAAGTTATTCAATTAGAAAAGCCGCAGGTGGTTACCATCGCCTCTGGTAGCAGCTTTAATCGTGTACTTGCGCAGCTGATTAATGAAGCCCTATTTGAGGCATCTCCTTATGAGAAACTAATTCGCAAGTTACACCCAGAGCTTGTTGATGTTAAAGCAGGTACATTCCTGTTAGAGCCGGGTTTGACGCTTGAGCAAGCGCTACAGGTTCTTGTTGAAGGGAAAGAGCATCAGTTTACTATCACCTTCGTTGAAGGCAGTCGTTTTGACGAGTGGCTTGTTCAGTTAAAGAACAATGAGTTTATTCAACAAACGCTTGATGGTGTGTCTGAAAAAGAGATCGCTGAAAAGCTGGGTATTGAAAACGAGAAGCTAGAAGGTTTGTTCTTAGCGGAAACTTACCACTACACCTACGGCACTACAGATTTAGATTTGCTAAAGCGTGCGCATCGCGATCTGATGAACGTTGTGAACGACGAGTGGGAAAAGAGAGCGGACAAACTGCCTCTTAAGTCACCTTATGAAGCGCTGATTCTGGCATCTATCATTGAGAAAGAGACGGCCGATGCTTCAGAGCGTGAACGTGTGTCGTCTGTGTTCGTCAACCGTTTGAACAAGCGTATGCGTCTACAAACGGACCCAACGGTGATTTATGGAATGGGTGATAGCTACGATGGCAATATCCGTAAGAAAGATCTAAGAACCCCAACGCCATACAACACATACACTATGAGTGGTTTGCCGCCAACGCCGATTGCTATGGCGGGCCGAGCGTCAATTAACGCGGCCCTGAATCCAGAAAAGAGCAACTACCTCTATTTTGTCGCGAGTGGCACAGGTGGGCATGTATTTTCAAAGAGTTTGGCTGAGCACAACCGTGCGGTACGAGCTTACTTAAAACAATTAAGAAAAAACAAATAAAGAACGAATTATGAATCAGTCGAAATTTATCGTGGTTGAAGGCCTTGAAGGTGCGGGTAAAAGCACAGCTATCAATGCCATCATTGAGACATTGAAAGCATCTGGTGTTGAAGAGCTCGTAAACACTCGCGAACCAGGCGGTACCGTGCTGGCAGAAAAGATGCGCTCACTGGTCAAAGAAGAGCACGAAGGCGAAAAGCTTCAAGACATGACTGAGTTACTGCTGATGTACGCTGCACGTGTTCAATTAGTCGAAAACGTGATTAAGCCGGCTTTGGGTAGCGGTAAGTGGGTATTAGGTGATCGCCATGATATGTCTTCTCAAGCGTATCAGGGTGGTGGTCGTCAGATCGCGCGCACGACAATGGAATCATTGAAAGCAACCACGCTAGGCGATTTTAAGCCGGATCTAACTCTGTACTTGGACCTAGACCCTAGAGTAGGGCTTGAGCGTGCACGTGGCCGTGGTGAGCTTGATAGAATCGAAAAGATGGATATCTCTTTCTTCGATCGCACGCGTGAACGTTACCTTGAGATAGCTGCACAAGATGACTCGGTTCTTGTGATCAATGCAGAGCAAGAAATAGAACAAGTAGCCGCGGATATTAAGCAAGCGCTTAGTTCGTGGTTAGACCAACAGTAGGTAGTCATGGCGGAAGTGTACTCTTGGCTCACGCCAGTTTGGAGTGAGTGGAAAAAAAGCCTCGATGCGGAGCGTTTTCCGAATTCTGTTATTGTTAATGCGCCGGAAGGGTTGGGCGTTGATGCTCTCATTAGCCAGCTTACTGATGCATTAATGTGCACAAACTATGAAAGCGAGGCGTGTGGTTTTTGCCATAGCTGTGAGTTGATGAAATCGGGTAGCCATCCGGATTTTCATGTCATCTCGCCAGAGAAAGAAGGCAAATCGATCGCGGTTGATCAAGTACGCGCAAGTAATCGCTGGGCTCAAGAATCATCTCAGTTGGGCGGTTTACGCGTTATCTTACTTGAACCTGCTGAGGCGATGAATGAGTCGGCTTCCAATGCTTTGCTGAAGACTCTCGAAGAGCCATCAAGCCAGTGTATTTTCATTCTGTCGACTCGTAACAGCAATCGCCTAATGCCAACCATCATCAGTCGTTGTCAGCAATTCAATGTGGTGAGCCCACAATTTGAAGCTGGCTCAGTATGGCTTGATGGGGAAGTAGGTAAGGCTGTGCCACCGTATATTTTGGCACTTAACGATAATGCGCCGTTGAAAGCGAAAGCGATGTTTGAAGAGGGCGGTGTAGAGGCTTCCGAGAAAGCATTCGACGGTTTCGTTAATATCGTTAAAGGCACTCAGCCTGACATGCTTAAGTTCTCGACTGAGCTTGCTAAAGATCCTTTGATACAGCTTGGTTGGTTGTGGCACTTACTTTCAGATGTACAGAAGTTGCATTTCGGTTTGGCAAATAATGCTATAACCCCAAGTGCTAACGCGTTGTGTGAGGTGATGTCTTACCAAAGCGCCTATACTGCAGCACATAAACTGTTGATACTGATTGAGCAGTTGAAGCAACACCCTGGGCTCAATACGGAGCTAATCATAATGAATTGGCTGATAGCCACTTGCGAGGAAACATGTTCGTAGATTCCCACTGTCATTTAGACAAGCTGGATTACCAAGATTTACATACCAGTGTAGAAGATGTCGTTAACAAAGCGAAAGCAGCGAATGTTGACCAACTACTTTCTGTGGGTGTGACACTAGATTCGTTTGAAAACATGCTCGAAATGATTGCGCCGTTTGATAACGTTAAAGCGTCTTGTGGCGTTCATCCTCTTGATGTTGAAAGTGATTTCAGCCTTGAAAGAATGCGTGAATACGCGAGCAACCCTAAAGTGGTTGCGATAGGTGAAACCGGCTTAGATTACCACTATCAACCTGAAACTTCGGAATTACAGCAACTGCGATTCAAACAGCATGTTGAGCTAGCGGTAGAATTGAACAAGCCTTTGATCATTCATACCCGTAACGCTCGTGAAGATACACTTGCGATTCTTCGTGACGGTGGCGCTGAGAAGTGCGGTGGTGTTATCCACTGTTTTACTGAAGATCAGGCGTTTGCTGAAGCGGCTATGGAATTAGGGTTCTATATTTCAATTTCAGGCATTGTGACCTTTAAGCAAGCAACAGAACTTAAAGAGGTGGTTAAAAATCTACCGTTAGCTAGGCTACTAATTGAAACGGACTCCCCATACTTGGCGCCAGTCCCATATCGTGGAAAACAGAATCAGCCTGCATATGTAGTCGAGGTGGCAGCCTATATTGCGCAGTTGAAGGGCATTTCGATGAAAGAGGTTGCTGAACAAACGACCAAAAATTACCAGAAACTTTTTTTGCGATAAAAAATGAACTAAACAAATAAAAGGGAGCGAAAGCTCCCTTTTTGTGTTTTTGATCACCAAAAATACGTTTTTTTTTAATGTTTACGGATTATGTTGAACTTGGGAGCGTGAATTATAACATTTGTAATTTTGTTACTAAAAATAACATTCACCCTTATTTTATTTACCCAGTAAAATAATAATGACTTTTATAATTATTGTTTATTATCAATGGTTTATTTTTTTGTAAAGCATTGCATTTCTAAATTTGACATGTGATCCAAGACGTGTTTTGAAACTAAATTTCGTAAGTCACTAGAAAGTTAGTTCTGCATCAATATATATTTAGCGGCAGAAAATATAATGCAATACATGGTTACATTTTCACTGGGTGCTAACATATAGGCTACGGGGGTGTGCCGTTAGGACCCATATAATTATTTTATCTTTATCAGGAGCATAAACATGTTTAAGAACCTTTTTGCTAGCCTGCAAAAAGTTGGTAAGTCTCTGATGCTTCCAGTATCAGTTTTACCAGTTGCGGGTATTTTGCTAGGTGTCGGTGCAGCAGATCTTCCTTTCATTCCAGAAATTGTTTCAAACCTAATGGAACAAGCTGGTGGTTCAGTATTTGGTCAAATGGCACTACTGTTCGCAGTAGGTGTTGCACTTGGCTTTACTAACAACGATGGTGTTGCTGGTCTAGCAGCAATTGTTGGTTACGGCATCATGACTGCTACACTAGGCGTAATGGCTGGTGTAATGGGCGTTGATAAAATCGATACTGGTGTACTAGGTGGTATCCTAGTCGGTGGTGTTGCTGCTTGGGCATTCAACCGCTTCTTCCGTATTCAACTTCCTGAGTACCTTGGCTTCTTCGCTGGTAAGCGTGCTGTACCAATCATCACAGGTTTCTCTGCGATCGGTCTAGCAATCCTACTATCTGTAGTATGGCCACCAGTTGGCGGCGCTATCTCTGCGTTCTCTGATTGGGCTGCTCACCAAAACCCACAAGTGGCGTTTGGTATTTACGGTATCGTTGAGCGTTCTTTAATTCCATTTGGTCTTCACCACGTATGGAACGTACCATTCTTCTTCGAAGCTGGTACTTGTGTAAACGCTGCTGGCGAAACTCAAAATGGTGTTCTTACTTGTTACCTAGTTGCTGATGACGCATCTCGTGCAGCGGGCAATGGCTTCGGTCAGCTAGCTGGTGGTTACATGTTCAAGATGTTCGGTCTACCTGCTGCTGCAATCGCAATTGCACACTCAGCTAAGCCTGAAAACCGCGCTAAAGTAATGGGCATCATGGCTTCTGCTGCGTTAACCTCATTCCTAACGGGTATCACTGAACCAATCGAATTCTCATTCCTATTCGTTGCTCCAGTACTGTACGCAATCCACGCTCTACTAGCTGGTTCTGCTTACGTTCTTGCGAACACTCTAGGTTTTGTACACGGTACATCTTTCTCACACGGTCTAATCGACTTCCTAGTTCTATCTGGCCACGCGTCTAAGATGGGTCTAATGGTTGTTTGTGGTATTGCTTATGCTGCAATATACTACATCGTATTCCGCACTGTGATTAAAGCTCTAGACCTTAAAACTCCTGGCCGTGAAGACGAGTCAGAAGACGAAGCCGTTGCGACTGGTTCTGAACTTGCTGGTGAGCTAGTTGCTGCATTCGGTGGTAAAGCTAACATCACTGGTCTTGACGCTTGTATCACTCGTCTACGTGTTGCAGTTGCTGATACAGAAGTTGTTGACCAAGACAAGCTGAAAAAACTAGGTGCTGCAGGTGTTGTAGTAGTAGCGGGTGGAGTACAAGCTATCTTCGGTACAAAGTCTGACAACCTGAAAACAGACATGGATGAGTGGATCCGTAACAACGGTTAATTCACTGATTCAATAAATTGAAAGGAGGCCTAAAGGCCTCCTTTTTTGTTTCTACTGTTTCATCAGGCTTATTTTTTTATCTCTCAGTTATTTACCATTTGTTTGAAACTGTTCACTTATGCTCACCACCTTTAATGGTCTGCTATCTTTAACTTTATGATGACAAATCGTGTTGGTTTTTAATTAACCTACCGCTTTTTGAAACAGTTTGAGAATACTATGAAACATCGTTACTTGATTGGCCTTGTGTGCGGCAGCCTCACCTCTCTTGCTCATGCTTCTGAAGCTCCTGCTTTAGAAGTTGGTTTAGCCGTTGACCAAGATCTGAGTGCCGTTGTTGAGTTTGAACAGAAATACCGTGTTACTGTTGGCAATGACGGTGCTGCATTTGATTATATTTGGAAGCGTGGTCAGTTTGAGGCAGAAGCGCCGTTAAGCTGGTATGTTGGCGCGGGTGCATGGGCTGAATGGAATGACGACTTTGGTTTGCGTTTACCTTTGGGTGTCAAAGTGAACTTCTACGAAGGTTGGAATGCTTACGCACAGCTTCACCCAGAACTCGACATGTACAAAGGCGTTGAACTCCAGCTAGGTGGTGCTCTGGGCGTAACCTACAAGTTCTAAAGTTGAGCTTCAAATTAGCTACAGCAAAAAGCCAGCATATCGCTGGCTTTTTCATTTTTTGAATTTATTACTATCTAGAAAGTAAAACTTAACCCGACATTAGCTTGGAATTGATTCATCCAGTCGGTATCAAAGCGAATAATGCAGTCTTGCCCATTGCTTGGGATGTTACATACACCTGTTGTGTCGTTATCAACCATCGTTCCTAACCAACGAACTTGGGTATTCAGCGCTAAGCGATCGCTCAATTTATATTCTAAGCCGCCAAAGATTGATGTAGAGAAGCCGTATTTATCTTTCGCCCAGTCTACATCGACATACGAGGCGCCTAAACCTAAGCCTAGGTATCCAGACAATACCGAGGAAACCGGGTAGTAAATGCTACTTTGAAAGTGCAGATATTGGATCGAGGAGCTCAGGTTTAGCGTTTCTAATTTAGAGCTTTGGTTTGAGTAAAAGAAACCAACACGCCCTTTCTCAAGTGGTGTCTCAATCGCAAAGGTGTAGTTTTCAGATCCTTTCATGTCATAGGTTTTGCCATCTTGATCTTCGACACTACCACCGCCAGTATAACCAACCATCGGAGTAATAATGATCTCCGGTGAGGCATAAACACTCGAAGCCGAGAGAAGCGTAACTAACATCGTCATATTTACTTTGTTATTCATGAGTATATCCTTATCCATACGCCTATTAATTGTGATGGTTACGTCAATATCGTGCGACTAATTTCGACGATTCTTGAAGATACTTCACACACCTGTTAATACTTAAATAAAGACTTGAGAAATTAATAATAAGCTAGAGGTGTCTATGGAACATAATCTGAAAAATGCCCTACAAATTACAGCGTTTATTTACTTCATCATTCTTTCATTTGGCTTTATTGCGATTGGTAGTTAATACCATTTATTGCGAGGCTGAGTTTCTATACTCAGGGAATAATGAATAGTGGGATTGTAACCAATATTGATACTGCAATAGACTTAGATTATTACGCTAAGTTTATTGCTGGTAAAACAGCACTGGTCGCTCAAGGCGGCGGACAGAGGAGTATTTTTACCTCAGGCGTTCTCGACGCTTTTCTCCTTTCTAATTTTGACCCTTTCGATGAATTTTTCGGTACCTCGGCAGGTGCGCTAAACTTATGTGCCTATTTGTGCCGTGATAAAGGCTTGGGGCGTTCTTTCGTCCTTGACCTGACCACGTCTCCAGAATTCTTTAATCTGTTCTCTTACATACGGCACAGGAAGAATTTAGGGCTTGAGTGGGCCTTAGAGCAAATCATGGCTTACCCTTATAAGCTCGATCTTGATTTAGGGCGGCAAACCTTAGGTGAGCGCCACTTCTATGCGGCGGTAACGGATTCTAAAGATTTACGAGATCACTACTTTCCTCTGTTGGGGGACGATTGGTACAAAGTGATGATAGCTACTTGTGCGATCCCTCGCTTGTACAATGATGAGATCTTGATTGGTGATAGCGCTTATGTGGATGGCGGTGTGTCTGCCTCTATTCCAGTTCAAGAAGCGTGGCGTAGGCAAGCTCGTTCTATTGTCGTAATTCGTACCGAACCAGTAACGGATGAAGAGGGGAGCCCACTAGTTCAAGCGCCGCAGCAACAACAGAAAATCCAAGCACCTAAACTGGTAACAGCTGAGGAGCTGGAGTGGTTCCGAGAATCGTTCGATAGTGTTCAAGGCCATTGGCAACAAAAAGTGGAGCAATGGAAAACCGACTGGACCTCTTTCTTTCAGCAGCAGATCCTACGCTCTAAAGAACAGAAGCGTGACCGTGGGCATTTAGACTTGCTAAATGGTGGTCGATGGTTGTTTGGCGCTGATGATATTTACCGTTTAAGCCATTTAATAGGTGATAAGTTTGATTCTGGGTTGGCCGACATGTTGATGGTGCACTACCAAACCTACTCGTTGACTCAAGACTTTTTGAATTCTCCTCCGGATGATGCCTTTGTGGTGCAGATCGCGCCAAGTAAACCGTTAAAATCGAGTTCTTTAATGAGTGACAAAGAAGATTTGCTCCATGATTACGAATTGGGTTTAGAGGCCGGCTATCGATTCGTTGAAACTTATACCACAACAGAAAACGCTCGCAGTTCCCACATGCCGCAACTGGCAAGTATTGTTATTGATAAATAGTGCGGCTGCAAAGCTATAGTTAGCCTTATGAGATAGCATCATTGAAATGAAAATAGGGTTATTGAACTTAGTTCGATAACCCTTTTATTTTTATCTCACCTTGTCGTCGTTTATTGGCTTTATCTGCTTTTAGCTAGGTGACAGGTAGGATTCTCATACAGTTGGTTGAGCCAGCCACGTCCATGATATCACCTTGAGTAATGATTACGAGATCACCAAACTTGAGGTGTCCTTTCTCTTTTAGGCAAGCAAGTGTTGATAGCGCAATGTCAAAGCTGTCTTTGGCTTCTGTCTCAAAATAGATAGGGGTTACGCCTCGATACAAGGTACAACGGTTTAGTGTTCCTTCGTTACGAGACAGAGCGTAGATAGGCATATCAGCACTTAAACGAGACATCATCAAAGCAGTGCGCCCAGACTCAGTCAGCGTGACTACGCCTTTAATGCCTTCCATGTGGTTAGCAGAGTAGATGGTTGCCATTGATACTGTTTCTTCCGCTGTCACGAAAGTGCGGTCAATTCGGTAGTTGGACTGATTGACGTTTGCCATTTTCTCGGCACCAACACACACTTCAGCCATCGATTTTACCGTCTCTACTGGGTATTGCCCGGCAGCGGTTTCACCAGACAGCATTACCGCATCAGTGCCATCAAGTACTGCGTTGGCAACATCCATTACTTCAGCACGGGTAGGCATTGGAGCGGAGATCATTGATTCCATCATCTGAGTTGCAGTGATGATAGTGCGATTAAGGGCCCTAGCGCGGCGTATAAGCTGTTTTTGTACACCGACTAACTCAGGGTCACCAATTTCTACTCCGAGGTCACCACGAGCCACCATGACCACATCTGAAGCCATTATGATGTCATCCATGTTCTCAACGGTGGATACCGTCTCTGCTCGTTCGACTTTAGCAACAAGGTGAGCTTCTAAGCCTGCTTCGCGCGCAAGTTGTCGAGCGTAGTGCATGTCTTCGCCATTGCGTGGGAAAGAGACGGCGAGGTAATCGACTTGGATTTGGGCGGCGGTGACGATGTCTCGCTTGTCTTTGTCGGTCAGCGCTTCTGCAGAAAGCCCACCGCCTTTTTTGTTAATGCCTTTGTTGTTGGATAACGGGCCACCAATGATGACTTCGGTATGAACGCGACAACCTTCGACCTTGGTGACTTTGAGTTGCACACGTCCATCATCAAGTAACAGGATGTCACCGGCTGATACATCGTTAGGTAGTTCTTTATAGTCGAGGCCAACGGCTTGTTGGTCGCCTTCGCCTAAACCTAAGCTGCTGTCGAGGGTGAATTGATCGCCAACAGCAAGTTGAATGTTGTTATCTTTGAATGTCGACACACGAATCTTGGGACCTTGAAGGTCGCCGAGAATAGCGATCTGTGTCCCCAGTTTTTTAGCGATTGCTCTGACTTTTTCTGCACGTTGTATATGGTCGTCGCTGCTGCCGTGGGAGAAGTTCATACGAACAATATTGGCACCGGCTTTGATGATCTCCTCAAGCACGTTGCCTTTATCTGTAGAGGGGCCTAGCGTTGTGACGATTTTCGTTTTTCTTAATTCAGCTGTCATGAATACTCCTAGAGTGATGCCAGTAATCTTTTTAAAAGACTGAATTAAGTATATGCATTAATTGATAATTTATTGGGACCTAGAAGGATATTTCTGTATTTACTGTTATTTATTGCATTTGGTACTCAGGCGTGATGTTTTTTTATGAAAATTAAGTCTCAACTTATCGATGTGGGTGTTAACTTTTCTTAAACTATTTGACTAGATACACAAAGATTCATGTATATACGTGATACTGGTCACGGCGATATACCAAGTGACTTCACAATTACTTCGCAAAGTAAAAAAATTATCCCGTTGATGATTTCTGGAGCGTAAAATGTACATGGCTCAACCGGGCCATATTGATCATATCAAACAGGTCAATGCTGGTCGTGTATATAAACTAATTGACCTTAAAGGTCCTATTTCTCGTATCGATCTGTCCAAACAAAGTGAGTTGGCTCCGGCGAGTATTACCAAAATTACCCGTGAACTCATGGAAGCTCACCTTATCCACGAAACGACGGTTCAAGAAGCCACAACTCGTGGACGTCCCGCTGTGGGCTTGCAAACCAACAATGAAGGTTGGCAGTTCTTGTCGATGCGTCTTGGACGTGGGTATCTTACTATCGCGCTTCATGAATTGGGTGGCGATGTACTTATCGATACTAAGATCGACATTCACGAACGCGACCAAGATGATGTGCTTGCGCGTCTTCTTCACGAAATCGACGAATTCTTCCAAACTTATGCTGAGCAGCTCGACAGGGTAACCAGTATTGCGATCACGCTCCCTGGCCTTGTGAATTCAGAGCAGGGTATTGTGTTGCAAATGCCACATTACAATGTCGAAAATTTAGCTCTGGGTCCTGAGATCTTCAAAGAAACGGGTTTGCCGGTTTTCATTGCCAATGATACTCGCGCTTGGGCATTAGCTGAGAAGCTGTTTGGTAACTCTCAAGACAATGATAATTCTGTCTTAATCTCCATTCACCACGGCTTAGGTGCCGGGATAATCCTTGATGGCCGCGTTTTGCAAGGTCGTCACGGTAACATCGGTGAACTGGGGCATATCCAAATCGATAAGGAAGGCAAACTGTGTCATTGTGGTAACCGAGGCTGCCTAGAGACGGTCGCGAGTTCACAGGCGATTCGTGAGCAAGTGAAAGAGCGTCTAGCCAATGGTGAGGAATCCACCTTGACAGCTTTTGAAGATGTCACGATTGAACAAATCTGTGCTGCTGCGGCTGATGGTGATCCGCTGGCGGTAGAAGTGATTGAACAGTTAGGTCGTTACCTAGGCTCAGCAATTGCTATTGTGATTAACTTGTTCAACCCAGAGAAAATCTTAGTCGGTGGTGTTATCAACCAAGCCAAGAGCGTCCTGTACCCTGCGATTCAGAAGTGTATCGAAGAGCAGAGCTTGTCGGTTTACCATCAAGACTTAGAGCTGGTGGAATCTCGATTCTACAAACAAGCAACGATGCCTGGTGCTGCGCTTATCAAGCAAGCCCTTTACGACGGTCAGTTGTTAATGAAAGTTATTGAAGGCTAACTCTTTTTCTCTTCTTTTAGCCCTCCCTCGAACCTTTCCATATACTTAAGCTTTGTATAACAGCATTTGTTGTACTTAGTTTAAGCATTCTGTGCATTAGCGCTTTGCTTTAACCCATTGAAGTAGGCTATTGTAGCCTCAGTAATTATTTGTCACTAAGGTGTTGTATGTCTGGCGTTTTAAATTCGGTTGATCAGAGAACGAAACTGGTTGGTGAAAACCGTCTGGAGCTCTTGTTATTCAGCTTAAATAGTCGTCAATTATTTGCGATTAACGTATTTAAAGTTAAAGAAGTGCTAAAAGTGCCGGTGCTTACTCGTTTACCTGGGTCTCATCATCACATTACGGGTGTAGCTTCTTTGCGAGGCGAATCTGTGCCTGTGATCGATCTGCGTAGTGCTATTGGCTTTCCGCCATCGCGTGCTGAATCGCAAGAGAGCAATTTGATCATTACGGAGTACAACCGAACTGTACAAGGCTTTTTGGTTGGGCAAGTTCGTAATATCGTCAATACAATGTGGACAGAGATTCAGCCGCCACCAAAGACAACAGGTCGTGCCAATTACTTAACCGCTATCACGCATATTCAAGAAGAAGGTCAGCACAAAATCGTTGAGATTATCGACGTTGAAAAGGTATTGGCCGAGATCATCGATTACGATGTATCGATCTCTGAAGGTGTCTTAGATGAGCAGTTAGCCCAAGAGATGATAGGGCGTAATGTACTTATCGTTGATGATTCTTCAACCGCGCGTAACCAAATCAAAGGCACCTTGTCGCAATTAGGTTTGAACATTATTGAATGTTGTGACGGCTTAGAAGCTCTGAATTTACTTAAGGGCTGGTGTGATGAAGGCAAAGACATCAATCAAGAAATACTATTGATGATTACTGATGCTGAAATGCCTGAGATGGATGGCTACAAACTGACTCATGAAGTGCGCTCTGACCCAAGAATGCACGACCTGTTTATTACACTAAATACCTCATTAAGCGGAAGTTTTAATGAAGCAATGGTGGAAAAAGTAGGGTGTAACCGCTTCATTTCTAAGTTCCAGCCAGACTTGTTGGTTGAGGTAACTCAAGAGCGTATACGTCAGATTTTGTGATTTATACCGATATCCATTCTTTTTTGGGTGAACTTATGGAAAATGTTTGCTTTTGTTGATGCAGTATATTTCTCGTAACAAAATATGCTCAACTACTCACGTAACTTTTCACGCACAATTTAGGTAGTTCCTCTTAATGATATGGCTAACGTCTAAAGTTGTTATGACTTTAAGCTTATTACTATACAGGGAACTTAAGAAAAGACGTACGGAAGCTGGCGTTGAGGTATAACTCAACAATTTGAAATAAAGGGAGGCAGATGCTTCCCTTTTTCGTTTTTTACTAACCGATATAAAACAGTGGGCTGGGTTATTAATGAAAGTCTCGCGACTTGGTCTTTAAGCCAACGATTTCATCGGTAATATCGATAAGCTTCCCAGCAATCACATGTATCACTTCACCTTCTTTTTCTAGGATGCCTTGCACCTTTAACGCCTTAGCTGTGAGGTACGCTTGCTGTTGAGCACGTGCTGTGGTTCCCCATACCACCACGTTAATATTGCCCGTATTATCTTCCAGTGTGACAAAGGTGACGCCAGCTGCGGTTCCGGGTGATTGCTTGCCTGTCACAAGGCCAACAACGGTGACCATGGACTTGTGTCGTTGTTGTTTTAAGTCTTTCATATGAGTGAATCGACCTAATCGGTTGGCTTCTTCCAGTAACGTGATGGGGTGCTTATTCAAGGAGATCCCAACACTGGTGAAATCCTCAAGTAAATCCTGCATCTCGCTGGGTTGCTGCAATCCTTGTTCGTCATGACCCTTTCCAAAGCTGTCATCGATTTGACTAAACAAGGGTAGATCAGAGGCCGAGTCCATTATCGCCCAGCGAGTTTGAAAGCGGTCACCTGAAACGTTGTGCAGCGCATTCGCTGAGGCAATTAGCTCAATGTCTTTCTTATTGATTGATAACTGCTTTACCTGGCTAGGGTGGCGATAACCCGAATGGGGTCGGTTAGCGAGTACACTCTGGATTCCATGTTCACTCAAGCCTTTGATTTGTCTCATTCCTAAACGTATTGCTAAACCATTTTGCTGAGAGACAACCGTGTGATTGTCTTGAGAGGAATTTACGCATACTGGGAGTATCGCCACATTATGTCGCTGAGCATCTTGTACCAATTGTGATGGGCTATAGAACCCCATAGGTTGACTGTTCAGCAAGGAGGCGTAGAAGCACTCTGGGTAATAGCATTTTAGCCAAGCTGAACAATACGCGAGTACTGCAAACGAAGCGGAATGACTTTCCGGGAAACCGTATTCACCAAAGCCGCATATCTGTTTAAAGATTTGCTCAGCAAACTCAATGTCATAGCCTCGCTTCTGCATGCCTTCAATGAGCTTGGTTTTAAATTTAAATACGTTGCCGTTTTTCTTCCAAGCGGCCATCGCACGTCTGAGCTTATCCGCCTCACCACCTGTAAACCCTGCGGCGGCCATAGCGAGTTTTATCACTTGCTCTTGGAATATAGGTACTCCCATAGTGCGTGATAGGACGGATTCAACCTCTTTCGAGGGGTAGCTGATTGGCTCAATACCATCACGACGCTTGAGATAAGGGTGCACCATGTCACCTTGAATCGGACCTGGACGCACGATAGCGATTTGAATCACTAAGTCGTAGTACGTCCTTGGTTTTAGCCTTGGCAGCATGCTCATTTGTGCTCGTGACTCAATTTGGAATATGCCAACGGTGTCTGCCCTCTGAATCATGCCGTAAACCTGAGGATCATCTTTAAGGCGAGTGATCTCTGCGATCGTTAACGAGCGTCCATGAATACGCTTGATCAGATCAAAACACTTTCGAATTGCTGACAGCATACCGAGTGCGAGCACATCAACCTTAAGCAGCCCCAGAGTCTCAAGATCATCCTTATCCCATTGAATAATAGTGCGATCGTGCATTGCCGCGTTCTCGACAGGCACCAATTCATACAAGGGGCCTGAGGAGATCACGAAGCCACCCACATGTTGAGATAGGTGGCGTGGGAAACCGATGATTTCATTAACCAAATGGATAAACTGCTGGCCTTTTAAAGAGTCAGGCTGTAGCCCTAATAGCGTGAGTTGAGCCTGCCAGCCTAGGCTTTTATCTCTGCGGTTGGTGTTCTTAATGAAGTAATCAAGCTGGGCTTCTTGCAGGCCCAAGGCTTTTCCTACATCCCGTACTGCACTTTTGAAGCGATAAGAAATGACCGTAGCAGCAAGCGCAGCGCGTTCTCGGCCATACTTTTTATAGATGTACTGGATGATTTCTTCGCGGCGTTCATGCTCAAAGTCGACATCAATATCGGGCGGCTCATCACGCTCTTTACTGATGAAGCGTTCGAACAGCACTGAGATCTGCCTTGGGTCGACCGAGGTGATCTCTAGGCAGTAACAAACCACAGAGTTGGCCGCTGAACCTCGACCTTGATAAAGAATGCCCTGGTTTTTGGCAAACATGACGATGTCGTGGATCGTAAGAAAGAAGAAAGGGTAGTCGAGCTCGTCAATGAGCTCTAGCTCTTTATCGATGATCTGTTGAATGTCACTAGGCACACCTTGTGGGAAGCGAGCCTGTTTGCCTTTCTCGACCAACATGCGCAGATAACTCATGGGAGTTTCACCTTGAGGGAGCAGCTCACTTGGGTATTCGTATCGCAAGCTATCCAAATCAAAGTCACACAGCTCAGCGATGCGATTGCTTTCTTCTAGCCACTCTGTTTTAAAGATATGAGAGAGCTTATTGATGCTTCGTAAACAGCGCTCGGCATTCGCTAACAGATGGCTACCCACCTCGGTAATGGGCTTTTGGTATTTAATTGCAGTGAGTGAGTGCTGTAAGGGCAGACGGTTAGCATTGTGCATTAACACACCGCCACAAGCCGTCATTGGTAGGTGATGATGATGTGACAACTCTACACAGTAATCGATGTACTGTTGGTCGGTCTGTTTTAAGTGTCGTTGTAAGCCAATCCACAATCGACCTGAGTGATGTTGTGAAAGCCATTGCCCCCAATGGGCATCTTCAGTTTTTTGGTGAGGAAGCCATAGAATGAAGCAGTGTTTAGCCGACATGAGATCCCACTCAAAGAGCTGATAATGTCCTTTGCTGTTACGGCGTCTCGCGTTAGTAATAATACGGCACAGTTCAGCATAGGCCTTCCTATTTGGGCACAGCAAAACCACTTGACACTCTTCATTTAGCCAAAACATGCTCCCGACAATCTGCTTGAGCGACAGTTTGTGTTGCTTGATTGCAGAGTGAACTTTAACGATACCCGCGACCGAGCACTCATCAGTGACCGCGAGTGCTTTGTAACGTAAAAAATCGGCCTGTAAAACCAGCTCTTCCGCGTGTGAAGCTCCTTCAAGAAAGGAGTAATTACTTTGGCAGAAAAGCTCTGAGTATTGCTGAGACATAACGTAATCTCACTTAATCATTGCGAGTAAACATGATTGAAAAAGGGGCGTTTTAGTGAAACAAGTGGTAAGAGCGATTTACAAAGCTGTTTTACTGACTAACTGAACAAGCCGTGTAAGAACCACTGTTTATCGGGTGTTCTGAATACCCATAGCCATCGACCGTTTTCACTGTGAGCAATAAAGTAGTCACGAATGATTTTCTCTCCATCCCACCATCCAGAAACAATACGCTCAGGACCCTGAGATAAGGTGACGTTTTCGGTTAATGCTTCAGGTTCTGGCAGTAAAATACTGGGCCTGAGTCGTTGTTGGTTAATGTTGTTAGTTGTTGTGGCTTGTTGATTGAGCTCTTGTGGATCTAGCCCCTTTTTCGCCGTATGACTTAGTGTTGGAGGCAAATATTGATTGGCTTTCTCTGGCCTAGGATCCTGCTGTATTTTCGGTGTTAGAATGCATGCCTGTCCGAGCTTTGCCTGTAACAGTGACAGTAGATCTAACGCAGCAAGTGTTCCAGTATTGCCATCAAAAAGATCATGGTAGGCCATTTGAGGCTCACCATGACGAGCTAACGAGAGAGTAAGCCCTTGAACAGGGGAAGGGAGCTTGAGTGACTCTAAGGTCAGATGGGTAAGGTTAGCCCATTTTTCAGCAAGGTAATCGCCCTGTGCTGAATAGAAAGAGACATGGTGGTCGTCTTTATCCCTGAGGTGCAAAGTCAGTATTAGCTCAAACGCGACTCTGTCACGTAACTTCAAAAAACATTCCAGCTGATTCAATAACTTCAGCAGTGGCTTTTCGATAAATAGGATATTTTCTATATCAAACAACAGCTCCAGATATTGCTGGAAGCTTTCTGGTGGGTGATAGAAATCAATAGGGTGTTTGAACTGCCCATTAAGGCGACCAACATAATTGACCAAGTCGATATCAAAGCGACGTGCGACTTCTTGCAAAGGCAGTTTCAATAGCTCTTCAATGATATTAATACCGACACGATTTAATCGCTCAACTTGCTTAGGCGGCAGTTCACTAGAACTCAATGCTTGTTGGTTAACCCAAGACTTCATCTTTTGAACATTGTCTGTAACTTGATTGATCGCTTGTTTGCCCAAAAGGATCGCAGAAAGCGGTGAGTAGCCTGTGGCAAAACTGAACTTAATGTTGAGAGCATCAATATGGCTTTTGAGTTCATGCCAGTAGTTATCCAGCCCATCGTAAAGCGATAGCATGTTAGAAGCTTTAATCAATAAGCCATTGGGTGGCAACAGGGTCATGTCGGAAGTCACCAGATACGCCCATTGAGCTATCTCTTTCAGTTTATTTTTCTCAAGCTCAATGCTGTATGGGTGAACGTGTAAATGATGGCAAAGCGCCGCCGCTGACCCTAGCCCCATACCCTGTGTGATGCCTGATTCCAGTGCAGCTTGATTAGCTTGTAGCACACGATGATCTTTTTCATCCACGATGATAATGGGTTGCGCATGTAATTCTTTGTTTGAGTCCGATTCACTTGAGTTAAACAAGGTATCCAATTGCAGAGATGGAAAGTGCAGATACAGCCACAGCATGCGCTAGCCTTGCTTCGCAATAGGAAAAGCCAGCACAGTATTATCAGACAAGGCACGGTGTGAGCTGTCGATGCTGATGATTTTTTCTGTTAGCAACGGCCAATTGTGGGTCATGTCGAGAATAAAGCTACCATACGACCAGCTGCCTCTTCTTTTTGTTACCTCAACCCTTATTCCCTGAGTATGAGAAGAGAGCTTCATGCTTAAAGAAACGGGTAGGGATAACTGGTTATGGCTGGTGGATTTAAAGTGAAACTGCAGGCATTTACCGGTTTCACTTGCAGCTTGCAGGCGCTTAGTTTGGTGGATTTCGAGATCGGCTCCCCATAACAATACAGAATGACAAGCGCCACTCTTGAGGCATTGCTCTGCAGCCCATAATGCATCGAGATCGCGTTGAGGCTCGATCACCAAGATGTTATCAAGTTCGACTCCTTGGCTGCTAAAAAACTCGGCACAGATCTTCCCTGGCGGGTTAATGATTATGGCCAGTTTTTGTGAGTTTTGCTGAGCTAAATAGGGTGTAAGCAGGCGTAGTTCGCCGATCCCTTGTTGTGATTCAACTTCAATAACGCCGTGTGTCGGAAAGCCACCATCAAGCTGTTTATCCAATTGCGGATAGCCTGTTGAAGTGGTACTTCCTAGTGTTGTTGATTGTAGCCCTTTCCAGATCAGCTGGCGGTCTTGTAAGTTTTTTATGAGTTCATGCATAATTAAAATACCTGTATATCTATACAGTATATTTAACAATGAAAAAGATGCAAAGCAAAATGATGAAAATTAACGAAAGTCAGTGCTAGTTGGTTGATCTAGATTCAAAAAAAGCCGCTATTAAAGCGACTTTTTACGATTGATTATAATATCAACTACTTAGGTTGAGCGTCGATACATTGACCATTAATGTCTGTCACACTTGGGTTCATTAAGTGTAAGTAGAGTGGGATGATATCCAGTGGCGTTTTCAGCTTGTTCGCATCTTCACCTGGGTACGCTTTTGCACGCATGCGTGTTTGAGTGCCGCCCGGGTTGATCGCATTAACACGGATGTTAGTGTCTTCAAGCTCATCCGCTAGGATTTGCATCATACCTTCGGTAGCAAACTTAGAGATCGCGTAAGTGCCCCAGAATGCACGGCCAGAGTGGCCAACGGTAGAAGACGTAAATACGATACGACCTGCTTCCGCTTTCTTAAGAGCAGGCAGAAGTGCTTGAGTCATCAAGAACTCAGACTTCACATTGATCTGCATAACATCATCAAAAGTCTCTTCATCAATCTGCTCAAATGGGCTCAGAGTACCGAGAACGCCAGCATTATGTAGTAGACCATCTAAACGACCGAACTGTGACTCAATGGTTTCAGCCATATCAATGTAGTTCTGCTTTGTCGCGCCTTTTAGATCTAATGGGATGATCGCAGGCTGTGGGCAACCAGCACTTTCGATTTCATCGTAAATAAATTCAAGGTTTTTAACATTGCGGCCTAGCAGAATAACTGTCGCGCCATGTTGAGCGAAGCTTAGTGCTGCTTGGCGTCCAATACCGGCACCAGCACCAGTAACCAAAATTACTTTATCTTTGAGGGCATCTGTAGAGATTGGGTAATCCACTGTGCTTATCCTTCTTTCTTTTATTATGTTCGCCATTCCATTGATGTTTAATCACACAGATAACCGCAGGAATGATGAGAAACTCTTGGTAATCGTGACAAGATGGTTACAATACACTAATTCATACATTAGGGGATATGACATTGGAATTTTTGTTAGACTATGGCTTGTTTTTAGCCAAGATTGCGACCGTTGTAATCGCCATCATCGCAATTTTATTCATTGCTAAATCTGTGGGTGGAAAATCAAGCGCGATTAAAGGTGAGCTGGAAATCACGAACCTATCTGAATACCATAAACAGACAATCGAACAATTAGAGCACCATCTACACGATGATGCTTTCATCAAAGCCCGTGATAAAGCTGAAAAGAAAGCGGAAAAAGAGAAAGTAAAATCACGCGGTAAAGAAGTGAAAAAAGCAGCGAAAGAGGGTGAGCTTGATAGCAAGCGTGAACCACATCTATTCGTTCTTGATTTTAACGGCAGCATTGATGCGAAAGAAGTGGCTTCATTACGTGAAGAGGTAACGGCGGTTCTGGCTGTTGCTCGTGAAGGTGATGAAGTATTACTTAAGCTTGAATCTGGCGGTGGCATGGTTCACGGCTACGGTTTGGCGTCTTCTCAACTTGACCGTATCAAAGCCGCTGGCCTACCTCTGACTATCTCGGTAGACAAAGTAGCGGCAAGCGGTGGCTACATGATGGCATGTATTGCAGACAAAATTGTGTCAGCGCCTTTCGCTATCGTTGGCTCTATTGGTGTGATTGCTCAACTGCCAAACTTTAACAAACTGCTTAAGAAACACGATATTGAGTTCGAACAGCTAACAGCAGGTGAGTACAAACGCACACTGACTATGTTTGGTGAGAACAGCGATAAAGCACGTGAGAAGTTTAAAGAAGAGCTAGAAGAGACACATGGTCTATTCAAAGACTTCATTCGCGACCATCGCCCAGTACTTGATCTCGATAAAGTGGCGACGGGTGAACACTGGTTTGGTACGCAAGCTCATGAACTTGGGCTGGTGGATGAAATCCGCACTTCTGATGACCTAGTTGTTGAAGCATGTAAAGATAAGACAGTACTAGCGATTCACTATGTACAGAAGAAAAAGCTATCGGACAAGCTCGCAGGCGTGGCAGGTAAATCTGCAGATAGCGTGCTGATGAAGCTGATTGAACGCGGTCAAAAGCCGATTGTTTGATAGTGTTCGTTTAAGACGCTAGCGCTCAAGAAGCTTAAAAGGAAAGCGCATAAGTCAACGACTTATGCGCTTTTTTGTTGCTCCACTTCCGAGCGGGTGACCACTATGTGTAGGGGGAGCGGAGTCTTATACTCATCACCGATTAACAGCGATGGGTATTAGATTTTTGCTCCGTAATCATTGCGTTTCGGGCAAGTAGTCAGAATTTCTCGATGACCTGTGTCTTTAACCTCTTCTAAAATCACATCAAAGCCCCATAGCCGATATAAGTGCTTCATCACTTCATCGTAGCCTTTATCCAGAGGTATACGGTCATGAGGGACATATTGGAGTGTCATTGAACGATCGCCGCGGACATCTACATTGAACACCTGAATGTTGGGTTCAAGGTTGCTGAGGTTATATTGTGCGGCTAGCTTTTCACGGATCAGGCGATAGCCCGGGTCATCATGAATTGCACTCACTTCAATGGTATTTTTTCGGTCATCATCGAGCACAGCAAACAGCTTAAAGTCTCGAATGATTTTCGGAGAAAGATATTGGCTGATGAAGCTTTCATCTTTGAAGTTGTGCATCGCAAAGTGCACCGCTTCTAGCCAATCTGATCCTGCTAGTTCCGGAAACCACTCTTTATCTTCATCGGTTGGTTCTTCACAGATACGGCGTATGTCTCTAAACATCGCGAAGCCAAGCGCGTATGGGTTTATACCACTGAAATATGGGCTGTTGTAGGCTGGTTGCGCGACTACGCTAGTGTGGCTGTGTAGGAATTCTAAGATGAACTTATCGCTCACTAAACCTTCATCGTACAGATGGTTGAGAATGGTGTAATGCCAGAAGGTTGCCCAGCCCTCATTCATCACTTGAGTCTGTTTCTGAGGGTAGAAGTATTGGCTGACTTTACGAACAATACGTACACATTCACGCTGCCAAGGTTCCAGTAGAGGCGCATTCTTCTCTATGAAGTAAAGAATGTTCTCTTGTGGCTCGCTTGGGAAACGTACTTTTTGCTCTTCCTCTTTATCGCGATTTTGTGGCACTGTGCGCCACAGTTCGTTAACTTGAGATTGCAGGTAAGCCTCACGTTCTTCTTGGCGAGCAGTTTCCTCCGCGATGGAGATCTTCTCTGGACGCTTATATCTGTCGACGCCGTAATTCATTAGAGCATGGCAAGAATCGAGCAGTTGTTCGACTTCTGAAACGCCGTATTTCTCCTCACAATCATTGATATACTTCTTAGCAAACAACAAGTAGTCGATGATTGAACTCGCATCTGTCCATGTTTGGAACAGGTAATTCCCCTTAAAGAAAGAGTTATGACCATAACAAGCGTGCGCCATTACCAGCGCTTGCATCGTCACGGTATTCTCTTCCATTAGGTAGGCGATACAAGGGTCCGAGTTTATCACGATTTCATACGCGAGCCCCATTTGACCATGCTTATAGTTTTGTTCTGTTTGAATAAACTTCTTACCAAATGACCAGTGGTTATAATTAATAGGCATACCGATACTCGAGTACGCATCCATCATCTGTTCAGAAGTGATCACTTCGATTTGGTTAGGGTAAGTGTCTAGTCGGTAATGCTGCGCCACACGCTTAATTTCCACGTGGTATCGCTCTAAGAGGTTGAACGTCCAATCTGGACCGTCAGGCAGCATCTTGTCGTTGTTCTTTGGTGCAGCTTTGTCTTTCTCTGCAACGTTTGATTTCGCTGTCATGGCAAGCCCCCTTACGCTGTCTCTTTCTGGAACAGTTCTCTAAAAACAGGGAAGATATCATCCACTGTTTTGATGTTTTTCATGGCGAAGTTGTCGAAGCTCGCTTCTAACTTCTCATACTCATGCCAGAGCGTTTGGTGTGAGCGACGCGTGATTTCGATGTACGAGTAGTATTGGCAAGTCGGCAGAAGCGTGTTAACCAGTAACTCTTTACAGCGAGGCGAATCATCTGCCCAGTTATCACCATCAGAAGCTTGCGCTGCATAGATGTTCCACTCATTAGCTGGGTAACGGTCAGCAACAATTTCTTTCATCAGTTTCAAAGCGCTCGATACAATGGTGCCACCGGTCTCTTGCGAGTAGAAAAACTCATGCTCGTCGACTTCTTTGGCTTGAGTATGGTGACGAATAAACACCACATCGACATTTTCGTAGGTGCGATTAAGGAATAGATACAGCAGCACATAGAAACGTTTTGCGATGTCTTTAGTGGCTTGGTCCATCGAGCCGGACACATCCATCAAACAGAACATCACTGCTTGGCTAGATGGAATAGGGCGTTTCTCGTAGTTTTTGTAACGTAAATCGAAGGTATCGATGAACGGCACGCTATCGATTTTTTTACGTAGCTCGGAGATCTCTTCCTTGATTCGAGCTTCTTCAAACGGTTGAGCTGGCTCGGTCATTTGAACTTGATCGAGCTGGTCCATTAGCGTTTTTAAGTCGCGTTTTCGACCTGCTGTCATTGCGGTTCGACGAGCAAGTGACTGTTGCAGTGAACGAACAATCGCGATGTTGGATGGAATACCTGCGCTTTGGTAACCAGAGCGGTGGGTTTTCCATTCAGTGATCTTGTTGACCTGATTTTTTTCTAGATTAGGTAGAGCGAGATCTTCAAAAAGAATATCAAGGTATTCGTCTTTTGATATTTGGAAAGTAAACTCATCTTGACCTTCGCCATCTGGGCTTGCATCCCCTTGACCTGAGCCACCACCTTGACCGCCACCTTTCGGGCGCTCGATTTTGTCACCAGTGATGAATTGATCATTACCAGGGTGCACGCGTTCTCTTACGCCACCTTGACCTTGGTGAAAGCTTGGTTCTTTGATGTCTTTATGAGGAATAGTGACGTCCTCACCAGTTTCAGTGTTGGTGATTGAGCGTCGGTTGACTGCATCGGCCACAGATTCTTTGATTTGCTCTTTATGGCGTCGTAAGAAGCGCTGTCTGTTTACAGCACTCTTATTCTTGCCATTGAGCCTCCGATCGATAAATTGTGCCATAAGAACTCCCTCTCAGCTGATGTCGCGATCCTACTTTAACACGGGTATAAGAGTTATTGGTTGGTACGAGCTGCCCATATGAGCAGCTCTATACCGTTTGGTTATGAGGATTTACGAACTCTTAGGTACCACTCAGATAGCAGTCGCACTTGTTTCTCGGTGTAGCCTTTTTCCATCATACGAGCAACGAAGTCGTCGTGCTTTTTCTGATCATCCGTTGAGGTCTTAGCGTTGAACGAAATAACAGGAAGCAGCTCTTCTGTGTTGGAGAACATTTTCTTCTCAATCACAGTGCGCAGTTTCTCGTAGCTGGTCCAAACTGGGTTTTGACCGTTATTATTCGCCTTGGCACGAAGCACAAAGTTCACAATCTCATTTCGGAAGTCTTTAGGGTTACTGATGCCGGCTGTTTTCTCGATTTTCTCTAGCTCACCATTTAGAGAAGCACGGTCAAATAGCTGGCCTGTTTCTGGGTCGCGGTACTCTTGATCTTGGATCCAGAAGTCTGCGTAGGTTACGTAGCGGTCGAAGATGTTCTGACCGTACTCAGAGTAAGACTCTAGGTAAGCGGTTTGAATTTCTTTGCCGATAAACTCTACGTAGCGTGGCACTAGGTATCCTTTCAAGAACTCAAGGTATTTCTCGGCGGTTTCTTGAGGGAATTGCTCACGTTCAATTTGTTGTTCAATGACGTAGAACAGGTGAACCGGGTTTGCGGCCACTTCGGCTTGGTCGAAATTGAACACGCGAGATAAGATCTTAAAGGCGAAACGAGTCGATAGACCAGACATACCTTCGTCTACACCTGCGTAGTCGCGGTACTCTTGATAACTTTTCGCTTTTGGATCGGTGTCTTTAAGGGTTTCACCATCGTAAACGCGCATTTTCGAGAACAGAGACGAGTTCTCAGGCTCTTTCAGTCTCGATAGGATACTGAATTGGGATAGCAGATCGAGTGTGCTTGGCGAACATGGTGCGTTCGACAGTTCACTGTGCTCAAGCAGTTTTTTGTAGATCTTAACTTCTTCAGAAACGCGCAGACAGTAAGGTACTTTTACAATGTACACACGGTCTAGGAAGGCTTCATTGTTCTTATTGTTGCGGAATGTCTGCCACTCGGATTCGTTTGAGTGAGCTAGAATCATGCCGTCGAATGGCAGCGCAGAAAGCCCTTCTGTACCGTTGAAGTTACCTTCTTGAGTTGCTGTTAGTAGGGGGTGTAGTACCTTAATCGGTGCTTTGAACATCTCTACGAATTCCATCAGGCCTTGGTTAGCTTTGCATAGCGCACCAGAGTAGCTGTAGGCATCTGGGTCATCTTGAGAGAAGTGCTCTAGTTTACGGATATCTACTTTACCAACTAGAGAAGAGATATCTTGGTTGTTTTCATCACCAGGCTCTGTCTTCGCGATCGCAACTTGGTCGAGGATAGAAGGGCGTAGCTTGATGACTTTGAATTTAGATATGTCGCCGCCGAAATCATGCAGGCGTTTTGCAGCCCATGGAGACATAATCGAACGAAGATAGCGTTTTTCGATGCCATACTCGTTTTTCAGTAAGTCACCATCTTCATTGACGTCAAATAGACAGAATGGATGGTCATTTACTGGGCTTCGTTCACCGTCAGCAGAAAGTACGTAAATAGGTAGCTTTTGCATCAGAGCTTTTAGTTTTTCAGCAAGCGATGATTTACCGCCGCCCACAGGACCCAGCAAGTAGAGGATCTGTTTGCGTTCTTCTAGGCCTTGCGCAGCATGTTTTAGGTAAGAAACAATCTGTTCAATCGCGTCCTCCATACCGTAAAAATCTTCGAATTCACGGTAACGAGATATAACTCGGTTTGAGAAAATACGACTTAGTTGAGGGTCTTGCGCGGTGTCAATAACCTCAGGTTCGCCAATAGCCAGAAGTAAGCGCTCCGCGGCGTTGGCGTAAGCACTTTTGTCGTCTTTACACAGCGCCAAGAACTCTTGTAGTGTCAGCTCTTCTTCCTTGGCTGCTTCATAACGTGATTGATAGTGGTCAAATATACTCATAGTCACATTCCCCTTGTTAACCAGTCAAAACTGACGAGCGATTGAAAAATAGGCTCTCCCTACATTTTAAGGTTAGACCCGCTTCCACAATTTTGCTTAACAATTATGTATTTATTTACAATTTTTCACGAAAAAAAATTTGAGATAGCAATGCATAACTGGAGATAAATCGGATTGAAGTTTCTTGTATTAGAGGTTTGCTAGTTATTTTTGGTGATTTGGGTGGAAATTAGATTCTTGTGGTGAATTATTGCTCATTAAACCGATTGTTCATTGTTATTATTTTTGTTAATAGCGGTGTTGTACAATGTACCATCTTGTTAAACTTGCTCATTATTAGGAAAAAATGTGAAAAGTCATTGGCTAAAAGTCATTGCTATCGTTACTACAACATTGGGGACGACAGCTGCTCATGCGCAAATATCACAGTGGTCCTTAGGGGTTGCAGCCTCTTACTCTCCTGCTGTCTATAAAGATACGCCGTCAAACCGTGCAGTTATTCCAATGATAGGTTATGAAGGTGAGTACTTTTTTATGCGTGGCTTTAGTGCTGGTTATCGTTTATTACCAGCAGGCTCACCACAAAATGTTGTCTTACGAGCTGTTTATGACCCGAGAACCTTGAAGCCCAGTGATTCTGGCAACGTTGATATCCAGAACCTAGATGAGCGCAAAGCTTCAGTACTAGGCGGGATAAGCTATCAGTTGATTACTCTCGTTGGAATGTTTGAAGCGACAGCTGGTTCAGACATTGGCTTTCAACACAATGGGCTTTATGCTGAGGCAGCATGGCGTCTACCTATTCGCCGTAGTGGTTGGGCGATTACGCCTTCAATTGGTTATGCTTATAATGGTGAACGTTTAAATAATCATTTATACGGTGTGAGCTCAGCAGAAGCTGCAAGAACGAATTTAAAGGAATTTGATGCTGGTTGGGATGGCCAGTACTTTATTAGTCTGGGTGGTTATCTACATGTAACGCCAAGTATCCGACTTACGGGTGGTGTTCGTTACACTAACCTAGAGGGCGATATCGAGAACAGTCCAATCTTAGAAAGCGGCATTAATATGGCGGCAAACGTTGGTGTTGCTTACGTTTTCTAGTTAAAAAGAAGAAAACATAAAAGGGTTACTCATGATGAGTTACCCTTTTATTTATGTCAGGTACAGCGCGGTTAAGGTTAAGATACCAAAAATCGTAATTACGATAACTTGTTCAACGACTGTAAAACTTTTTACTTAATACCTTAGAAAGTGAATCCAGCTTGTAGGCCAAGAGTCCCCTCATTGAATAGGCTTAGGCCACCTGAGTTGTAGTCGTAGTAATCGAAACCAACACGAGCCATAAACTTCGAGTTACCGAACATTGGTTGTATAGATTTAAATTCAGCACCGATGCCGTAAGTCGGCCCCCATTCGCTATTTGAGTACTTGCTATTAACTGAACCATCTTTATCGGTTCTCGTTGATTTAGAATTGAAGTTAGAGTACGCAAGACCAACCTTACCGTAGATAGCAAAAGACTCATCGAAGCTATATTTATATACTGGGGCTAAAGACATTTTGAAGTGTTTGAAATTGTCTTTGTACTTAGTGAGGTCACCGTGTATATCCTGCGTAACCATTTTACTGTCGGAATCTATGTAATTCATTGTTGATTCAAGATGAAAATTGGTATCAAGAATCTGTGAGCCAGCAGTGAATTGTAGACCTCCGTCATCTTTATTAATGCCAACGCCCCCAAGTACGTACATGTCGTTAGCTGCGAAAGATGAAGCCGATAGAATAGCTAGTGATATAAGGATGAATTTTCTCATTTTTATCGCTCTGGTTAATAATTTCTGTGAGCATTCTAGCGACTTCTTTAGAATAAAATACACTGTTCAAAATAAGTGTGGTGATTTTTAATTTGTATTAAAAGCCTCGATATATAATTAATAAAGATGAATGACCTTATTGCTTACAAGTCATTGGCTTATACTCATTATTTAATGGGCGATATCAGAGAAATTAATGGGAAACGGCTCGATGTTTAATATCTTATCTGCATGTTTCATTACCATTTTCTGTGGGCAGAATTCACTTCATATCCACGTTGCTAAATAGTTCCTGTTTTCTCTCTTTATATTCAGACAGTAAAAAAGGGTTACTCTTGATGAGCAACCCTTTCCTGAAACTTTTTAAGCCAAGCTGAGGCTTATCTTTTTATTAATTAAGCACTAAAGATTTGAGATAGCTCTGTCGCACATAGGTGGTACTGACGAGGGCAGTTGCGCCATGTTGTTAGCATGCGACGGTATTTGTCTAGCATTGGCATTTGACTATTGAAGTGGTGATCCGCTTTATCGAATTGAGGGTAAAGGCCCTCAGAGTCAACAAGGAAACGTACGTAGTGTACGATTTGTGCTTCAGATGCAATGTCGAAACCTAAAAACTGTAGGCGACGCTGATCAACCTCTTTACGCTCATCTTCTTCAAGCATTTTGTTCGACTCTTGCATTGCATGGTACATCTCCATGATGTCGATAATTTCGCGACATTCTACTTCAGTCAAACAACCAAACTCTTTGTTAAGCTCATGCATTTGAAGTTCGTAACCGCGCTCTACAATCGTTTGTAGACGTTGGTATTTAGCAGAGTTCTCAGGCTCCATTTGAGACATTAGGTAGTATTGATTTGATAGAATTAGACGCTGAGCATTGGTCATTTCCATGGGAGAAGCCTCACTAAAAAACTAAATGTTGTATTCTTTTGTTGAAGTAAGAGTAACAGCATTCCTACGAGTGGAAACATGATCTCAACACGGATTTAATATGATTTTTTGAATTGATAAACAAAAGCTGTGAAGAAAAGTGAAAGGAATGTCTAGCCTACAAAAGAAAACGCCCCAATCGAAATTGAGGCGTTTGAAACACATGTGAGTACTGTTGGAATTAGTACTTTACGTTAGAATGATACTGGCTCAGAACCGCAACAATTTCATCCATTGTCTCTTTACTTGGCGGGTTTACGCCTTCAAGAGGGTAGTCTAAACCAAGTGCTTCCCATTTATGCGCACCCAGTTTGTGATAAGGAAGCAGCTCTACTTTTTCGATGTTATCCATGTCTTTAATGAACTCACCAAGTAGGTGTGCATCTTTTGGTGTGTCTGTATATCCAGGAACAATCACGTAACGGATCCAAGTCGTTTTACCAATCTTGTGGAGGTAACGGGCAAAATCGAGTGTACGTTTGTTAGATACACCAATGAAATCATGGTGAATTTCATCACGCATGTGTTTCAGATCGAGCATCACAAGGTCAGCGGCGTCTAATACTTCATCAACCACTTCTGTGTGTTTACGAATATAGCCATTGGTATCGAGGCAAGTATGGATACCTTCCGCTTTAGCAGCTAGAAAGAAGTCACGGACGAACTCGGGCTGTAGCATAGCTTCACCACCAGAACAGGTGATGCCACCGCCAGAAGCTTTCATGAAATGACGGTAAGATTTCGCCTCGTTGATGATTTCTTCTACAGTGACTTCTTTGCCATCATGTAGGTCCCATGTATCGCGGTTGTGGCAGTACATACAACGCATTAAGCAGCCTTGTAGAAATACAATAAAGCGGATACCAGGGCCATCGACCGTACCACAAGATTCGTATGAGTGAATGCGACCAGTTGTAGACATGAGCTATTCTCTAATTGTGTGGGATACGGTTATTTTATTACAAAAAGTAGGGTTAAAATAGAGGAGTTATAAGATAAGTTCTTAACGAAGTGTAACTTTGGACTTATGTTTCTTTTTTGTTTAACAGGGCTGTTTTTTTATTACGCGAATGATCTGTTATGTGAGCTAGGCGGGCGTTGACTAGATGTCAAAATTGACAATTGTGATACTAGTGATATTAATATCACCAGTATGAATGTTTTGATAAAGTCGAGGACACCTTCATGCTTCTACCTGCCATCACTCAAAAAAGTAAGATCATTCTACTATTAGTTTTATCTACTCTGGGCTTTGTCTTGCTGGGTGCTTATACAGCCAGCCGACTTTCTTCACTCATGAAACAATACGACTTCAGTAATAGTGTTTCTGCTGGGTCGTCTAAAGTTGTGGGAATAGAAGTTAGATTATTAACTCTTGCTGGGATGTTGGATGATTTAGAGCGCAGCCAAGTTAATCTGGTGAAGGAAGATATCTCAGTTCTCTCACATAGCATTGAGGAAAATAAAGTTCTTCTTGTTGAAGTTGGATTGAAGAATCAGGCTGAGCAACTTACCGCTGTAGTTCAGGAGTTTCAGTTATCAGTTCAGTCCTGGTTGAAAGTAATTTCTGAACTTGGCTTTAATGTTGATGATGGCGAGCTTGGTAGGCTGAAGGTGCTAGCTGCAACTATTGAATTTAAGATTGAAGAAACCGGAATGGTAACTGTCAATTCAGACTTTCAAGCCATGATAAAGGCTCAGCAAAATTATTTACTCTCGCCTTCAGAGCAAAGCCTTAGTTTGTTTAACGATGCTATGACTGGCTTTGAGAATGTTTCTAATACATACGCAATGCTAGATTTGTACCAGACAGAAGTCGAAGATTTTAAAACAACGTTTAAGCGAGTAAACCGACTTTCCCAAGAGCTAGGTAGACTTGAGCACAAATTAGCGCAAAATGAAGCGTCAGCGATTTTGCTCGTACAAGACATCGATAGTCGCTTAAAAGCGATTAGCAAGCAGTATCATTTGACTGCACAAATAGCCGCCGATAAGACTAAGTGGTCAGTGCTTGGTGCTTGTAGTGTACTGGCGCTCATTATCATTGCTAGCTTTGTTATTTTGAGTGTTTCAGTTTCTAAAACAATAGCGGCAATTACCGATGTCTTTAATAGTATCGCGGGTGGTGATTTATCGAAACGTATGATAATTACTAGCAATCCCAAAGATGAATTTAATCAACTGGCGATTCTAATTAATCAAAGCTGTATCAATTTAGGTCATTTGGTGGAAGGTGTGCAAGTAAGCAGTAAAGCACTATCGGATGATGCAGCCAAACTTGATACAAATTTAGATTCACTCATAGTCAACCAGTCTGAAGTATTAGAACAAACACAGTTGCTCGCATCAGCTACAGAAGAAGTAAGTGTTACAACGAAAGAAGTTTCAAATTCACTAGAGTTTGTGGCCGATATTAGTCGCTCATCAAACCAAGCTGCTGAAGAGGGAGGAGCTATTATTACACAAGCAATAGGAACGCTTGAAGAGGTTTCGACTATTCTAAATTCTGCAGCAGGTCATATTCAACAGTTAGAACAGGCTTCAACCAAGGTTGATTCAGTCATGGATATAATTAATGGTATAGCAGAACAAACAAATTTATTAGCGTTGAATGCAGCGATTGAAGCAGCCCGAGCAGGAGATCAAGGGAGAGGCTTTGCGGTCGTTGCCGATGAAGTAAGGAGTCTAGCTGTAAGGACAGTAGATGCGGTTGGTGAAATCTCAGGTACTATTGAAACCATGAAGAAAGAGAGTTCGAAAGTAATACAGTACATTGTGCATTCAAGTGATTCCATACAAGCTGGGCAGAAAAAAGGCATGGAAGCGATGCAGGCTTTGGAGCGTATTACTGAGAAATCGGATGAAGTCAGCCATCAAACAGAGATAATATTTGCGTCGATAAAGGAATTGGCAACAACCAGTCAATCAATGGCAGACAGTATGGTGCAGATTTCTACCTCAATGAAAGAATTAGAAGAGAGCACCAGTATTATTAGAGATACGAGTCAAGCCGTTGACCAGAGTTCGACAAAGTTAAATAGTGACTGTCAGCTTTTTGATGTGTAGTGATAAAAAACAATAGGAATTCGTTTGAGCTTTCTATTTAGAAAAAAGCAAACAGGGATATGCCCCCTGTACTATAAATATCGCTGGTCGCTTCTTTGTAATCCGGAGTTTTTGCGGTTAGCGCGAATGAGGCACCAACGTATTGGTTGTACCAAGCCACACCCATGACAGCTGTCGCTTGAACGTTCTCTAGAGTCACATCGTATATAGCTGGATATTCATTATTTTTATTTGCGTATTCATCAACACCATAGCGATCCCCTTCAATGGTTAAGTCATTGAAACGGTAGCGGCCTTCTAGGCCTGCATAAGTAAACCAACCGCTGTTCGATGCGCCTATCATACCTGGTCTAAATGGATTTTCGCTCGTGATATTAGCCGCACCAAAGTTACCACCTAGGTCAGTACCCCAACGGAACATAAAGCCTGTTGAAATATCACTTCTAAAGTTACCCACGTTAATTTCTGAAACGTTAGAAATCTCGAAATCAGTATTCGCCAACGCTTGATTACGCATGAGATTGAAATGGCTTAGGTAACCAACGCTGCCTGTCCACTCATCATCAACTTGGTACTCCCAACCCAGAGGCTCATCTGATTTAGTGATTGAGTGAACCAGTTTTTGAGCATCTTCAGAAAGCGCTCGTTCGCCGGTGGTACCAAAAGTGATGTTAAAACGCTGAGCTTGTTGTGGGCTCAAACTGATGTAGTTGAATTCTGAATGCAAGTAACCTGCGTATGGGCGGTCATTCGCTGATGGCGTTTCTAATTCGATATCAGAAGGGGTGTACATTTTGTGGCCAAGGGTGATTTCCCATTTATCTAAAGAGCTTGCGCCCCAGTATGAAAGACTTAAGGGTTTTACCCAACCGTATGGCGTAATGCTTGATGATGTGTAACCCAGAAACAGTCCGTTGGTATAGTCTTGGTCAACGCCAAAAACTCCATCATTGTCTAGTGCGAAAGTGACCGTAGAGCGTTCAGACGCCAAAGATGAAAAAGAGAGAAGGACTAGGGGTAAACAACGAAGGTATTTCATGGAGCAGTTACTCTTAAATTATGAACCGCGATATTACCGTACTTTGCTTGAGTTTGTGGAAAAAAGTGAATAGAAAGCGCCTTTTTGCTCAATCTAACATTAAGGGAGATGGAGGATGTTGTTGGGATTGGGAACGAATATAAAAAAGCCCCGCACATTGGCGAGGCTAATTATTATTTACTGTCTATCGTGCATGAGCTTATAGAGATTCAGTAAATGTACGTGCGATTACGTCAGCTTGTTGCTCTGCAGTTAGAGAGTTAAAGCGAACAGCGTAACCAGATACACGGATTGTAAGCTGAGGGTATTTCTCAGGGTGCTTAACTGCGTCTTCTAGAGTGTCGCGGTTAAGAACGTTCACGTTAAGGTGCTGACCACCTTCAATGCCGGCTTCGTGGTGGAAGTAACCATCCATTAGGCCTGCAAGGTTCGCTTTTTGACCTTCAGCATCTTTACCAAGAGCGTTAGGTACGATAGAGAACGTGTACGAGATACCATCTTGTGCATCAGCAAACGGTAGTTTACCTACAGACGTTAGTGACGCTACAGCACCTTTCTCATCACGACCGTGCATTGGGTTAGCACCAGGAGCGAAAGGAGCACCAGCACGACGACCGTCTGGAGTGTTACCTGTTTTCTTACCGTATACAACGTTAGATGTAATAGTAAGAACTGACTGTGTAGGGATAGAGTTACGGTAAGTCTTAAGCTTACGGATCTTGTTCATGAACGTAGAAACTAGTTCACAAGCGATATCATCTACACGAGCGTCGTTGTTACCGTATTTAGGGTAATCGCCTTCGATTTCGAAGTCAGTTGCGATGCCATCTTCGTCACGGATTGGTTTAACAGTCGCGAACTTAATTGCAGATAGTGAGTCAGCTGCAACAGATAGACCAGCGATACCACAAGCCATAGTACGACGAACGTCACGGTCATGAAGAGCCATTAGAGACGCTTCGTAGCTGTACTTGTCGTGCATGTAGTGAATGCTGTTTAGTGCAGTCACGTATTGCTTAGCTAGCCAGTCCATGAATGTGTTTAGACGAGCCATTACGTCATCGTAGTTAAGAACTTCGTCAGTGATCTTGTCAGAAACGGGACCTACTTGAAGTTTTAGTTTCTCATCTACACCGCCGTTAATTGCGTAAAGCATTGTTTTCGCAAGGTTAGCACGAGCACCGAAGAACTGCATTTGCTTACCAACGATCATTGGAGATACACAACAAGCGATAGCGTAATCATCAGACTCTAGGTCAGGACGCATTAGGTCATCATTTTCGTACTGGATAGAAGAAGTATCGATAGATACCTTCGCACAGAAACGCTTGAAGCCGTCAGGTAGTTGCTCAGACCAAAGAACAGTGATGTTTGGCTCTGGAGAAGGACCCATAGTGTATAGAGAGTTTAGGAAACGGAAGTTAGAACGCGTTACTAGCGTACGACCGTCGATACCCATACCACCCATAGACTCTGTTGCCCAGATTGGGTCGCCAGAGAATAGCTCATCGTACTCAGGGGTGCGTAGGAAACGAACCATACGTAGCTTCATTACGAAGTGGTCGATCATTTCTTGAGCTTCAACTTCAGTGATCTTGCCAGCAGCGATATCACGCTCGATGTAGATGTCTAAGAAAGTCGAAGTACGACCTAGAGACATTGCAGCACCGTTTTGAGACTTAACAGCCGCTAGGTAAGCGAAGTAAGTCCATTGGATAGCTTCTTGAGCAGTTTGAGCTGGCTCAGAGATATCGAAGCCGTACTTAGCAGCCATCTCTTTGATTTGACCTAGAGCACGGTGTTGCTCAGAGATCTCTTCGCGAAGTTGCATTGTTTCTGCTAGATTTTCGCCGTTTTCGAATTGCTCTTGAAGGGAAGCAAACTGAGCTTGCTTGTCTTTCATTAGGAAGTCGATACCGTATAGAGCTACACGACGGTAGTCACCAATGATACGACCACGGCCGTAAGCATCTGGAAGACCAGTTAGAACTCCAGACTTACGACATTTTAGGATGTCAGGCGTGTAGATATCGAAAACACCCGCGTTGTGTGTTTTACGGTATTCAGAGTAGATTTTAGAAACAGCTGGATCCAGAGTTTCACCGTATGCTTTACAAGAACCCTCAACCATACGAATACCACCGTTAGGGATGATCGCACGCTTAAGTGGTTTCTCTGTTTGAAGACCAACGATAGTTTCTAGATCTTTTTCGATGTAACCCGCATCATGAGAAGTGATGGTAGAGATAACAGAAGTATCGAAATCTACAGGTGCTTTAGTTGCGTTTTCCTGTTTGATACCTTCCATTACCGAAGCCCAAAGCTTGTTAGTAGCCTCAGTACCTTCAGAAACTAGGAAAGACTCGTCGCCTTCATACGGCGTGTAGTTCTTTTGAATGAAATCACGAACGTTTACTTCGCTTTGCCACTCACCTGCAGCAAAATCTTCCCAAGCTTTAGCAAATTGCTCTGCCATGACATACCTACCTTTTTAGTAGAAAAAACACGTACATTAACACTGTTGATCCAGCGCCCCTCGTAAGGGTAGTACACTCTTATTAACAACAATATATATGAGCATATGTGCTTCATATGGTTATATATATTGTCACTACTTTTTATATGTTGTCTTTACTCTATGTGATCAAGACTAAGCTAAAAAATTTCTGCAAACCTTAAACTAAATCAATAAATACTAAAAAAAGTTGAAAAAATTTGAGTGACAGGGGTTGCCACCCAAACTTTTTTTTAATCCGGTTACTTCTTTTGTGTAGTAAAGGAGATTATAGCCAAGCTTTTAGACCATATTTGTTTTCTAGCATACCAACTGCAAGCATTGCTACTAGACAGATAACCAAAACACCAACTGGGATAACAATCTTGTCTACAAATGATAGACGCTTAGCGCGCTCTTTATCACCAATTAGGCCGTTGTTATCTAGAAGCATCGTCAGTGCCCATGCTAGTACAGGATTAACGACCGCTGAACCGAAGATACAGATACCAGCTGCTTGAGAATCTTTTGAATCTTTAACCATCTGCATACCCGCTTCAAGTAGAGGTAGAGATACACCTACAAGTAGCGCAACACGCATAACTGGTGGCCATACTGCTACGTCCATTGGGAAGCCAAGAATCGCAACAATAACACATAGAGAGCCAAGCAAGATTGCACCGCCAGGGATTGGACGTTTCGCGATAGCCGCTGGGATCATGTAAGTACCCCAAGATGAAGTGATGTTACCACCACCAACTGCTGTACCTACTATTTGACGAACTGAACACATAGTCATTGTGTCATCAACATCCATCAGAACTTTTTCAGACTTTTTAGGGTAGTTCAGTTCTTGGAAGATACGGTGACCTAGGAAGTCTGGTGACCACATTGCTACCGCTAGGATTGCAAATGGTAGAGAAGCGATGAAGTGCTCAACGTTTGGTAAACCAAGCATCCAACCTTCTTCAGTAGAACCCCACCAGTAGATTGGGTTTAGGTTTGGAATACCTGTTTCAGTTACGAATTTGATATCGAAACCAGCACCAAGTACTAAAGCAATAGCTAGACCAGTGAAAGCACAAACAGGGATTGCTAACCAACGCTTGTTCACTTTAGCAAGGAATGCGTATAAGCCGATGGTAACGGCAAGAACAATCAAACCAATGTAACCCATGCTACCAGCGGCAACAGTGTCAGACTGAAGACCAACCGCCCAAGCTTGAATTGAGTTGATTTGGCTCATTGTACCGGTTAGACCCAAGAAGATGAGCAAACCACCCGCAGTACCTTCAGAAGTCAGGTTGACGAGCTTAGACCCACCTTTAAGGAAGCTTAGGATAAGGCCGAAGACACCGATAAGGATTGCCAATGCAAGAGGGTGAGCACCAGCGAGAGCGATGGTACCGATAAGAGGAATCATTGGGCCGTGGTTACCGGCGAGGTTTGCTTTAGGGTTGAAGAAACCAGAAGCAAGAATACAGAATAGCAGTGCAGGGATAAGCATTTCTACACGAGCAACTTCGATAGCAAACTCTTTACCAAGGTTTACGTGATCCCAAGCTTGAGTTAGACCTTCGGCCCAAGACATCATTACTGCAGAGTACATCGCGATGATACCAATGGTACCAGCCAGTGCAGGAACAAGGTCTTCGAGTTCAAAGCGGAAATCACGGCCTGGAAGGTTTAGGCCAAAGCGACGAGGCTTCATGATTTGAAGTTCGTGATCTAGATAATCTGAGCGGTTCTCAAATTCAGAAGCAGAGCGGTGTAGCTCTTTATAGCTTTTCTCTTCTACTTCAGAGTTCGCATTATTGACAACGTCTGACATAGATTCCTCATATTTTTATGTAAGTAATTCAAAATTGAATTCTATAATTTCGCGTAATTATGTTATTTATTAGTTAAAACTCATTAACATTTTGTTGCACGGTGTTGATGTGCTTTATGCATCTAAGTTAAAAGAAATGTATGGCATTTTTGATGCCTTATTGTGTGTTGAGGAGTCTAACAAGCTTACCCTTTAGGGTGATTGATCTTGATCACTTTATGAGTGAATGTGAAAGAAAGCTACAAAATGCAGCGTTCTATTAACGTAATGTTGATAAATAGTGTAATTTTTTTTCATAAATTGGCGTTTCCTCCTTTTACAAAGCATAGCTAACGGCGGAGTGCTCTGATTGACTGATTATTATTGAGTCATTTCATTTTTACCTACCTTCAACCATACCTGGGTCAACTGTTTACAATACGGGAGCGTTAAAATAATTGTGGCTCATAGAGTGTGCCGCTTGCCGAATCCGCATTTATGGTTTCGCTTTCAACGACACCTCTTTGTTCACCAAACTTGTTTTTCTTGTGAGACATTGGGCTACGAGAATCTCATTTTGGTTAACTTTATTTAAACAATGTAAGCGTCGGATTTATAGCTTATTGATAGAATTCATTCATAAAGCTGAGGTTAAAACGCTGCTTTTTGCATAATAAGTCAGATTTAAGTGCTATTTATTCCATGTTATTAGGTTAATAATTTGTTGCATGTTAATCGGTGTGGTGCTAGTTTGTATCGCATGAAAAGGTCGGAGTACCTTGCATTTTCACAAACTTGGGAGAGAAAGCGCATGAAAGATGTACCGGCGCTGGACATAAAGGATTTACACAAAACGTTTGGTCAAAATGAAGTTTTAAAGGGAATTTCACTTTCTGCGCATAAAGGCGATGTGGTATCGATTATCGGATCTTCAGGTTCGGGTAAAAGTACTTTCCTTAGATGTATCAACCTTCTAGAGACACCTACTGCAGGCGAGATTTGGGTTAATGGTGAATTAATTCAGATGAAAAATAACCGCCAGGGTGTATCTGTCCCTGCTAATGAAAAACAAGTTCAACGAATCCGTTCTCGTTTGGCGATGGTTTTTCAGGGGTTCAACCTTTGGTCTCATCTGACCGTTCTCGAAAATGTCATTGAAGCACCTGTTCATGTTTTAGGTGTACCTAAAGCACAAGCTATTGAAAATGCAGAGCTACTACTTAAGAAAGTAGGCCTGTATGAGCGTAAAGATTACTATCCGGGTCACTTATCTGGTGGACAACAACAACGTGCTGCGATTGCAAGAGCGTTAGCGGTTGATCCTGAAGTAATGCTGTTTGATGAACCAACATCTGCACTTGACCCTGAATTAGTTGGGGAAGTGCTTGGGGTAATGCGTGATCTAGCAGAAGAAGGAAGAACCATGCTTGTGGTAACACATGAAATGGCTTTTGCTCGTGACGTATCAAACCATGTGATGTTCTTACATCAAGGCCTAGTGGAAGAACAGGGCGATCCAGCTAAACTGTTCACGAACCCAGAGTCTGAGCGATTACAACAATTTATCTCCTCGATCTATTAATTGGTCTTGGCAAGTGAATGGCGTAATAGAACAGAATTGAAACATTACTACTAATGTCAATGGCAGTAATATAAACAATGAAACACAGCAACACATTTAAATAAGCAAAACAATATTAAAACTAGCAAAACATAAAAACCTAAATCACAGGAGTAGGGATATGAAAAAGTGGTTATTAGTCGCGGCACTTGCTGCAACTGCGGCAACAGGCGTAGCTCAAGCGAAAGAATGGAAAACAGTACGCTTTGGTATTGAAGGTGCTTACCCTCCATTTAGCTGGACAGAAGCAGATGGTTCACTAAAAGGCTTCGACGTGGACATGGCTAACGCGCTTTGTACTGAAATGCAGGTGCAATGTAAGATCGTTGCACAAGACTGGGATGGTATCATTCCTTCTCTACTTGCTCGTAAATATGATGCGATCATCGCGGCAATGTCTATCACTGAAGAGCGTAAGAAGAAAATCGACTTCACTGGTAAATATGCACTTATCCCAAACAAGTTCATCGCTAAGAAAGGCGCAGGCCTTAACTTCGATGATCTAAGCGGTCAAAAAATTGCCGTTCAACGTGCAACAACTCACGATAAATACCTAACAGACAACTACGGTGACACGGTTGAAATCGTTCGTTACGGTTCTTTCGACGAAGCTTACCTTGATCTAGCAAACGGCCGTGTTGCCGCTGTACTAGGTGATGCTTCTGCTCTAGAAGAAGGTGTACTGAATAAAGCGGGCGGTGAAGCGTACGAGTTTGTTGGTCCGTCACTAACAGATCCTAAGTGGTTCGGTGAAGGTTTTGGTATTGCTCTACGTAAACAAGACAAAGACCTAACTAAGAAGCTAGATGCGGCAATCCTTTCTCTACGTGAAAAAGGCATCTACCAAGATATCGCGGCTAAATACTTCAACTACGACGTATACGGTCAGTAATCTCTGGCGTCAATTCTTAAGGGAGAGACTATCCTCTCCCTGTCTTACCAACTTTTTCGCAGTTCTGTTGGAATTCATTATGTTTGATTTACAAGGATATGAAGTATCGATCCTGAAAGGGGCGTTGCTTACAATCGAAGTTGCTTTGCTGTCGCTCATTTTAGCTATGGTGCTCGGTATGTTAGGAGCCTTGGCAAAGCTTGCGCCATATCGCTGGGCTCGTGCTATTGCAACTCTATACACAACCGTCATTCGAGGCATTCCCGATCTCGTGTTGATGATGCTGATTTTCTTTGGTGGGCAGATCCTTTTAAACAACAGTTTGTATTCCATCAATGAGTGGCTCAATGAGTGGTTCACGTCCAGTGATCCTAACCATGAGTGGACCTCTTACTTACCTGATTATATTGATGTCAGCCCTTTTGTTGCTGGTGTCTTAACCATAGGCTTCATCTTTGGCGCCTACATGGCAGAAACGTTCCGTGGTGCGATCATGGCTGTCGATAGCGGTGAAATGGAAGCAGCAAAGGCTTATGGTATGAGCCCTGTGTTAGCTTTTCGTCGTATTCTACTACCACAAATGATTCGTCACGCTTTACCTGGTTTTGGTAACAACTGGTTAGTTTTACTTAAAACCACGGCTTTGGTTTCCATTATCGGCCTAGAAGATATGGTACGTGTTAGCGCATTAGCTGCCGGTTCAACTAAGATGCCATTTACTTTCTACATGGCAGTGGCACTTATCTTCTTGTTCTTCACTAGTGTATCGACTGGTTTACTTAAACTTGTTGAACGCAAATTCAGCATCCACGCGAGGTAGTTATGGACTTTTCATTGATAATTGAAAGCCTACCGATTTACCTTGGTGGTCTATGGACAACGGCTTGGATGGTTTGCGTCGCTTTGATTATTGGCTTGTTTGTTGCCATACCATTAGCTATCGCTCGCAACAGCCACAATATGTTGATTAACGCACCTGCGTGGTCGTTTATCTATTTCTTTCGTGGCACACCTTTACTGGTACAGCTCTACTTAATTTATTACGGCATGGATCAGTTCTTCCCTGTGAAAGATACCTTATGGGAAAACGCTTGGTTCTGTGCGTTGGTGGCATTCATTCTGAATACTTCTGCTTACACGGCTGAAATTATCCGTGGTGCAATTAACGGCTTACCTAAAGGTGAGGTGGAAGCGGCAAAAGCATACGGCATGAGTACACCGAAGACTTACCGTCGTATCATTCTACCGAGTGCTTTACGTCGTGCACTGCCAGCTTACAGTAACGAAGTTATCTTCATGCTTCACGGCTCTGCGGTAGCAGGTATCGTAACCATCATGGATTTAACAGGTGCAGCGCGTTTGGTTAACTCTCGTTACTACGCTCCATTTGAATCTTTCCTAACAGCAGGTCTGTTCTACATGGCGTTAACGTTTATCATCATTGCGATCTTCAAATACGCAGAGAAACGTTTCCTAGCCTACCTAAGACCACTTAGTTAATAGCATTCTGCATAGTTAATAAAAACGGCGCTCATTGAGCGCCGTTTTTATTAGGAGAGACTGTTTAACTTGTTACTTAAACGTTGACCAAATCGGTGCGTGATCTGATGGTTTTTCGATGCCACGTAGTTCGTAGTCGATGCCTGCTTCAGTACACTTATCAGCAAGTTTTTGAGTTGCTAGTACCACGTCAATACGAAGGCCGCGGTTGTCTACAAAACCTTTTGAACGGTAATCAAACCACGAGAATTGATCGTTAACTTCAGGGTGCAGTAGACGGAAGCTGTCCACAAAACCCCAATCCATCAATGTTTTTAGCCATTCACGCTCTTCTGGTTGGAACGAACACTTACCTGTTTTCAACCAACGTTTAGCGTTTGGTTCACCGATACCGATATCTGCGTCGATAGGGCTAATATTGATGTCGCCCATCACGATGATTTGCTCATCTTTATTATGATAGTCGTTTAGGTAGGTCATCAAGTCTTTGTAGAATTCACGCTTGTATGGGTATTTGGTTTCATGCTTGATGTTGTCCCCTTGAGGGAAGTAGCCATTTAGTACAGTAACTTTTTCGCCATTTACATCTTCAAACGTCGCCATGATCATACGTTTTTGATGGTCTTCATTGTCTGTTGGGAAACCCTTCTGCACAGAGATAGGCTCCTGCTTACACAGCATTGCGACACCGTAATGTGCTTTTTGGCCGTGGAAGTAGACCTTGTAGCCCATTGCTTCAACATCAGCAACTGGGAAGGCCTCGTCGTGTACTTTGATCTCTTGTAAACCAATCACGTCAGGTTGGTGTTTGTCGATAACCGCTTGAAGTTGGTGAAGGCGAGCTCTTAGGCCATTGATGTTGAAGCTAATTACTTTCATTTATTTTTATACCTCTTGCAAACCATTATGATTACTTATTTATCAAGGGTTTGTTGATTTAGTGAATGCCATGGTTAACCGTGTTTAACCATGCCTAATTAATTTCATCGCCACTTCATAGCCACTTTTTGAGGGTGCTATAGGCTGTATTGAGTGACGGGGTTAAAGGTGATTGCATCACTTAAATAGTTCGGGGAAAAGTGAGCATAAATCATGGTTTGCTCAATTTTTTGATGCCCTAGAATATTCTGCAATACTAAAATATTACCACCATTCATCATAAAATGGCTGGCGAAAGTGTGGCGCAAAACATGAGTTGCTTGACCCTTTGGTAAATCGGGTAGGGATTTTGTTAGCCACTTATGCGCGACACCATAACCGCAGCTAAAAAGCTTATCATTTGTTGGCTTGTGAAGCTCTTTGTCAAGCTTATTTGATATTGGAACGGTTCGGTTTCTTTTACCTATAGTATTAGTGAAAGTCAGCTTGTGCTTAAGCAACTGGCTGCCTTTTATTTCTACTACCTCATTGATACGTGCCCCAGTAGCTAAACAAGTCTTGAAAATGGCGGTGAGATCTTCAGCGACTTTGCTTTCTTTAATTACCTCAAACAAGTGCATGATCTGCTCTTCACTTAAAAAAGTAACTTCAGATTCTGCTTTTTTAGTAGGCTCTACACCATCAACAGGGTTAGGTAACTTCTACTCATTGAGCTTGATTAACTTATTGAATATAGATTTTAACCAAGCAATATCACCGTCCTGTGTTTCGATGGTTGTTCCGTTGAACTCGACCAATAGTTTACCCGGCAGGATCTGAACTTCGTTGATTGAATGACGGTCATCAATGCTGATTAGATAGCTTCCGCTTACGGCATCGTTCTTATCAAACAGCATTATTGCTTCATTCGTTTCTAGTTCGATGAGATCTGCGTTCTGTAGGCTAAAACTATTAATTCTTCTTAGTGGATACGGAATCTCGCAGGTATCCAATAATTTGCCGCCGCTTAAACAAAAACTTTTTACAATCAGAGTTTGGTGTTGTGGAGTTTTTTCTACATTTGGCTGCTAATTATTTGTTTCATGTCTGCTGATGGCATCTGAACTTCCGTTTTGTACCAGCGCGAGTATTTGCCCGTCTATGAGAAAACCGCATGTGTATATAAACAACCGTTTTGGCAGGTAAGTAACAATGGCAATGGGCAAAAGCTCATTAAAAAAGATAGAAACAGAACTAAAAGCTAAAGGCTTCGCGCTCCGATGATGAATTCGCGATGGCTGGTATGATGGCAGAAGCGGTCGCGAATGCTGTGATCGATGAGATTAAGCAGCGTGCTTAAGTGGAGTTCACAGGCGGCAGCCTTTAGGGGAGTTATCAAGTAAAATAGTTTGAGTAAAATCACATGTGATCACGAACATGAGGTCATAGGCTCTAAACTCTTTTTTGCCCCCAAAGTGTGTTTAGACTACCTATAAATATCATTTAAATAATTCGTAAAAAAACGGTTTACATATGAATAGCTCATTTGACTTGGTGATTACATTTTTACTCACTACTTTTCAGCGAAATATTGAAGTTGCGACCCTTTGTAGGATAAACATAATCAATATCTTAACTTATGTTATTGAACATTATCTCTAATCCGATATAACTTGTATAAAATTTTTAGAGGAGACGTAAAGTGATAAGAGAGATAAAAGATGACGACTTTGAAATATTCTGGCCATGTTTCAAACAGATAATCGAAGAGCAAGAAACGTATGCATTCGACCCTACAATGAACTACGAGGAAGCCTTCGAACTGTGGTGTAAGTCCCCATTAAAGACATTTGTTTATGTAGAAGGTGACCAAGTTCTAGGGAGTTACTACATAAAACGAAATGCAGAGGGGCCTAGTAGTCATATCTGCAACTGTGGTTTCATGGTGCAAAGCCAGTCTCGTGGCAAAGGAATTGCAAAAAAGTTGTGTGAGCACTCGCTGGAAACTGCCATTGATTTGGATTTTAGGGCTATGCAATTTAATTCTGTAGTGTCCTCTAATGAAGTGGCGGTTAATTTGTGGAAGAAACTAGGTTTTACCATAATAGGCACGATCCCTTTAGCCTATCTTCACCGAAAGCTTGGTTATGTTGATAGTTTTATAATGCACAAAACACTAGTCAGTGAAGTCGAAGATTCTATCGGGAACGGATACTCGTAAAAGCGTTACAATCCTCAGTGTGATTAGATGGTAAGCCTTGTCAGTAAGAGATATCCAGAACCTTAATAGATGGCACTTCGAAACTCAGAAGTGCTCCAAAGTCACTTAGATAAAATGCTCAACACCCTATAGTGGGCGTGCGTTTTCCGTATAAAACCTAATATCAAGTTGTGGCTGATTTCCTTGCCATCTTCGCTTTTTTCTGTATATCTACGCAGTTTATTAAGTTCGAATATGGAAAGTGGCATTTTTTATTAAGTGTTTGGTCTGGCTTCGTCGATGGTTGGTTTTGTAACTTTTATGTGATGAAAGAGACAAACCTTGATGTGTTTTATTTAGGCTTTAGTGAGTTATGATAATTAATCGAAAGTGGCTCTAGTAGGAAAACGAGACTGCTTGTTATTAATATTGTTAGTATTGAAAGTTGTAGCTAGGAGAATTAATGCCACATTTTGTAATGGACTGCTCTGAAAATGTCCTTAACTCCCATGATGAAGAATTTATTATTGGACAAATTCATCTTGTAGCAAACGAAACAGGTTTATTTGATGAAAGCGATATAAAAGTTAGGTTAAACCCGTTTCAAAAATTCTCTGTAGGCAATAAACAAGAAGACTTCATCCATGTCTTTGCCCACATAATGCAAGGTAGAACAACGGAACAAAAAGCAAATCTATCACAGAAAATCGTCAGTAAACTCGCTACTTTGTTTCCTGATATACCTAATATTGCTATGAACATTTGTGACTTTGAAAAGGCTACATACTGTAATCGTTCTATGTTGTAGCGTAACGGTCTATTAAAAAGCAACTCAACGCGGATTCGGCTTACGATTACGCGCTTTGCAAAAAACATGCAAAACTACGTGCCAGCAACCCTCACCGTTTTGTTTGTTGTTACTTTTTCATACTTCAATTAATCCGTTACATTCTATTTTAGTCATGTAGCTGGCAAGCTTTTGTCCAAAAGCTTCACAGGCTGAACTCTTACCCCGTGGTACTTTCTAGAGCGAAAGTGCCTAAAATCTGTTTTGTCGGCAGTTTCTTTGGATCCCCACAGAACTGGGGCAAACTCCGAGCGAGTTTCGAAGTTTGCCACAAGTGTCATTTAAGTATGTAAACTTTGCTACAGCCTTGTAAAAAACACAAAGCTCAATTATTGAGAAAAAGCCCTACAAAATGACACGGGTTTCTCAACCTTTAACACCTGGAAACGAATTCCCAACCTGAGTATGGTGTATCTGGTGTCTTGTCTCCGTCAGTCCAACGTGTAGAAACATAAATTAGATTTTTATAGACTACCGTATCGCCCGGTTCGTACTGCGCTCCCTCAATGAAGTCTTGGTAATGCTCACAGATGCTTGGCTTCTCCTCGGGTTTATCAAGATTTAGTAAGTACTCCATTGTGTAATTCGGGCTTTTAGCACTTCCAGCTGTTATTTGCGCATAGTTACCTTCCTTGTGGTTAACGACACTATAGGTAAAGGTACCAGAGCACCAACTAGAATCAGCCTTATCTGGAGTACAAATTTCTTGTGCCGGGCCCAGTTTATTGCCATCAATATCATATGCTTGGATTTTGTAAGCTGTGTTTTGAAAACCTCCCCAGACTGTAATGTTATAATTGGTGCTAAGTTCTGATGTAGTTTCAAAACCAGGCGTTGCAAAAGCAAGGTTAGAAAATGACATAGACGCAACGATGGATGAAATGATCAATAACTGTTTCATAAAAACCCTTTAAAATTAAAATTATGACTTAAGGTTGCCATATGCAACAGGGTTAAGTTAGCGATTGTGAGTTTATAATAATAGGTCTTAGAGCCGTAATTAATATTAATTCGGACCCTAAGACCTAGGTATCGGAATTAATTGGTCGCATATCGAACAATTCACCATAGGTAGGGCTTGATCCAAGCAGCAAAAGTCAATTAGAGCTTGTTGCAAAAACAGAAACTGTTTCTGGGATGCCTATTTGAGCATCTCATTTCCAGCATAAATTCCAAAGATACTGGTAAGCTCGGAAAGGCGAAACTCTCGCCAACTTCAGTTTTGGCTCATCAAAACGTAACCAAAAATCAAATTGGCCCCTATTAATATACGTAAGACTTGAGAACCTTGAATGGTTTATCCTGTGGGTGATGTTTCCGAATAAGCCCATCAAGCTACTTTCTTTGCCAACTGCTCTCATAACAAATATATTGACTGAACGTGTAAATTGCTTCTGTCCAATAGTTTGCTAGGGATTGAAGGTATCTAAAGAATCTAATATGGATGTGATAAAGGTTACTCGCGATTTAGAAGGGACATCGAGCGAATAGAAAAAACGCCTCCCGATTGGGGATTGGGAGCCGTTCTTTTTATTCTTTGTCCATATCACAAGCGACAATTGCACTAGGAATTTAAGTTGTACCTGTACAATCAGTTAGATCCATACCGATGATTGCTAATTTAGAAAAATCGCCGACAAGCTTTTTTCAAAAATGAGTTTCAAATTTTTCTAACTGGCAAGCGAAAAATGAATCTTTTTGTCAGGCTTCACCTTAACTATCCCAATTGATGTGAGATCGCATCAACTATCAGATATAGATCTTTTATTTGGCGGGTTTGATAGTTAATGGTATTTAACCATGCTTAATAATGTATGTCGCCATTTGGAGAGACAAAATGGCGACATAAAATGAAGTGACGACTTACGTTTACGTTGAATCTATTGAGTCTTGAGTAAATCTAAAAAGAACGCGTATTCCAGTGCGTTTTCTTTTAGTCGTTTAAATCGCCCTGATGCACCACCGTGACCTGCTTCCATGTCGGTTTTGAACACAAGCACGTTGTTGTCTGTTTTCATCTCACGCAGTTTGGCTACCCACTTCATAGGTTCAAAGTACTGTACTTGCGAATCATGCAGACCTGTTGTCACCAATATGTTCGGGTAGTTTTGAGCTTTCACGTTGTCGTATGGCGAGTAACTCAACATGTAATCGTAGTAGGTTTTATTGTTAGGGTTACCCCATTCGTCATACTCGTTGGTTGTGAGAGGAATCGATTCATCAAGCATGGTTGTTACTACGTCAACAAATGGAACATGAGCCCCAATACCTCGATACAACTCAGGCGCTTGGTTGATGATTGCCCCCATCAACAGACCGCCAGCCGAGCCGCCTACTGCGAACACTTTATCTTTCGCGCCATAACCTTCTTCAACTAAGCCTTTGGTGACATCGATGAAGTCATTGAACGTGTTTTGTTTAGTCAGTTTTTTACCATCTTCATACCAAGGGCGTCCCAACATCTCTGAACCACGAATATGTGCAATAGCATAAACGAATCCACGATCAAGTAGGCTAAGACGAGCTGAGCTAAAAGTTGGTTCGATAGTGTGCCCGTAAGATCCGTAGGCATATTGGTAGATAGGGTTAGTGCCGTCTTTCTTGAATAGATCTTTGCGATAAACCAAAGAGACTGGTACTTGCTTACCATCGCGAGCCGTGATCATGATTCGCTCTGATTGGTAATTGTCAGCACCGAAATCACCTAATACGGGTGTTTGCTTCATGATCTCGGGTTCACCTGTATTAAGGTCGAAATCATAGTAAGTGCCAGGAGTCGTTAGGCTGCTGTAATAGATTCGAACTTTAGAGTTATCTAGCTCATAGTTACTTGTTAAGTAGGCAGCAAAAGCGGTGTCGTTGAACTCAAGTGGAAATTCTTTGCCTGTAGAGAGTTGACGAACCTTCACTGTAGCCAGTCCGTTTGAACGCTGCTCGTAAACCAGATGATCATTAAACAGCTCAAAATCGACAAGCTGAGTGTTATCGTCAGCTGGAATGACATCGACCCATTTTGAACGGTCATGAATGTCTTCGGATGTGGCTTTCATCAAACGGAAGTTGACCGCTTCGTAGTTGGTGTAGATGTAATACCAATCTTTTAGCTTAGCGATGCTGTACTCAATACCCATTTCTCTTGGGTAGAAGGCTTCTGCTTTTGCGCTTGGATTGTTGGCATCAATAATTGAAACACCACTGGTTTCTGTGCTCGAGTGCCAAATGTATACCTGCTGACCATCTTTACTCTTACTGATGCTGGTGTAGTAAGCGCTGTCAGCTTCTTCGTAGATCAGCTCATCGCTTGCTTGGGGAGTGCCCAATACGTGGCGGTAAACTTGATAGCCAAGTAGAGTTTGTGGATCTTTTTTGATGTAGTAAAGGGCTTGGTTGTCGTTTTGCCATGCGATGGCGCTCGAAGCACCTTCAATTTCATCGTCTAGGTATTCACCGGTTGTCAGGTCTTTAATTTTAATGGTGTAAATACGACGGCTCAGCGTGTCCTCGCCATAGGCCAGCATGTTTTCATTTGGGCTAATTGATAGGTCACCAATACTGAAAAATTCATGTTCTTTGGCGAGTTCGTTAACATCTAGAATAACTTGTTTGTCTATTCCTAAAAAGTGTTTTTCGCGTAAATGAATTGGGTATTCGTTGTCACCTGTGACTTTATTTGAGTAGTAATAGCTACCTTTACGAACGGGGACCGAATTGTCGTCTTTCGCGATTCGGCCTTTGATCTCTTCAAATAATTGTTCT
>NZ_LWEH01000213.1 GCF_001635455.1 Vibrio sp. HI00D65 | reverse complement strand
ATGAGTACACAAGTGAGCCTTGAGAGCTTAATCGCTCGTGCTGAAGCCAACCTGACGGCAGAAACAGGACAAAGTAACCCAGCCACCAAAGCGATAGCTTCTGCCATTGCTGGCGTCAGCTATGGGCAATATGGCTACCAAGATTTGCTTTTTAGACAACTGAACCCTGAAACCTGCTCTGAAGCGTGGCTATACCTGCATGCTAATCGCCACAATACACCACGCCTGTTACCTACCTTTGCAAAAGGTACAGTGCAGTTTACTGAGCTAGGTGGAACCGT
>NZ_LWEH01000212.1 GCF_001635455.1 Vibrio sp. HI00D65 | reverse complement strand
TCAAACTGATGTAGTTGAATTCTGAATGCAAGTAACCTGCGTATGGGCGGTCATTCGCTGATGGCGTTTCTAATTCGATATCAGAAGGGGTGTACATTTTGTGGCCAAGGGTGATTTCCCATTTATCTAAAGAGCTTGCGCCCCAGTATGAAAGACTTAAGGGTTTTACCCAACCGTATGGCGTAATGCTTGATGATGTGTAACCCAGAAACAGTCCGTTGGTATAGTCTTGGTCAACGCCAAAAACTCCATCA
>NZ_LWEH01000211.1 GCF_001635455.1 Vibrio sp. HI00D65 | reverse complement strand
CTGATTTCGGTATCTCATTAATATTGATGTTCGCGAGCTCGTTATCACCACACAAGTCAAAATACAAAGAGAGGTAATGCGCAGAATCTGGGTGAGCTATCAGCCCAATTTCGTGCAGCGTTTTCGGTGTTATTTCAAGATCGGCATGTCGATGATGGACGATAAGGCACAAGGCTTCTTTGCCGATAACTTGGCTTTGGTAGTAA
>NZ_LWEH01000210.1 GCF_001635455.1 Vibrio sp. HI00D65 | reverse complement strand
CTTGATAAGCTAACGCCACCAGAGCCTTTAGAGTCAGATAATTGGTGCCATATCGGTGTAACCATGTACACCGAAGGTGAACGTCACAGCCAAATCATGAGTGAAACAGAAACGGCATTAAAAAGTGCGCAATTGGAGCGTATTAATAACTGGAGCCGCTTCCCGAAACAAAACAAAAATGATCTTGATAGAGGTAGCGTTCGCTGGAGGACGCTGCTTGATACAGCGTTGCTTCCTGATAATTTAGTAATCTTTGGCCAGCGGTGTTATCTTATGTCAGAGCTGGGTCAAGTTAATGAATTACATAGAGAAATATTTACTAGAATTCAGGACCCA
>NZ_LWEH01000209.1 GCF_001635455.1 Vibrio sp. HI00D65 | reverse complement strand
ACGTTTCGACCAGCTAAGAGTCAAAACGCCAGCTGGTTTGGTTCCAATAACTAATTTTGCTCAGATCATTCCAGACCACAAGCAAGACACCATCAAACGTCTTGATGGCAAGCGAGTCGTTAATATTATGGCAGATATGGAAGAAGGGTATAACCTTGCTCTCGAGCTACCAAAGATCGAGCAGGCGTTAAGTGAACTAGGGCTACCAGATAGCGTAGGCTTTCGCATTCGCGGTCAAAATGA
>NZ_LWEH01000208.1 GCF_001635455.1 Vibrio sp. HI00D65 | reverse complement strand
ATCTAGTTTGATTAAATCTAGCTTAAAACCTTGGATCGCTCTTTTGATTGCTTCCGCTGCTCTATATGGTGCGTCACTTTACGTGCTCAGTAAAAAGCTTTTTCTAAATGGAAGGTACATTGCAGAGGTACAACAATATTCTGATGATATGCATGTTTGGAGAGAAAGAATCGAAGTTGATTTGTACCGAAGCCATATAGAGTCAATGATATCGATAGAAG
>NZ_LWEH01000207.1 GCF_001635455.1 Vibrio sp. HI00D65 | reverse complement strand
GGTCAGAGAGCATATCACCGAGGTTGTAGATGTCCGCACGGTTAGCCAACATATCTGGGACTCTGAATGCTTCGCCACTCTCGGTGTACGGGTTACCCGCCATCACGACAGCAAACTTTTTGCCGCGCATGTCGTAGGTTTTCGTTTTCCCTTTCCAAGTGCCTTCTATGCGACGCGTGCCATCACAGAGTGAGATGAATTTCTGTAAGAATTCGGGATGGGTATGTTGAATATCATCCAAGTACAGCAACACGTTGTTGCCCATCTCGAAAG
>NZ_LWEH01000206.1 GCF_001635455.1 Vibrio sp. HI00D65 | reverse complement strand
ATTCGTTTTGCGCGAGCTGCAAAAGGTGGTGTCGATTTTAGCCAGTTACCAATTACATTCGTCGATCGTGTGGAATACGTTCGAGGAGCTCGTGCTGCTATGCATGGCTCAGAAGCGATCGGTGGTGTTATCAATATTATTACCGTTGCAAACTCTGACAATGAAAAAACGGCAGTAAGCGCTGGCTTGGGAAGCTTAGATTACGAAGAGCTGAGCTTTGTTAGTGGTACCAAGGTTGGTGAAAATGGTCACTTAAACGTATCGGTTGGCTACGACTCC
>NZ_LWEH01000205.1 GCF_001635455.1 Vibrio sp. HI00D65 | reverse complement strand
AATAGCTTTTTGTGGGAAGTCGAATATCAGGTAACCATAAGGTTGTGCTCTTGAGTCCGAATACCTGCCAGCGGCTAAACCATAACATGTGGTTTGGTAGGAATTTACGCGATTTAGGATCACAACATGAACAAATCCCTTTTAGCGGTTGCTGTAGCATCGCTGCTTTCACCTATTTCCAATTTACACGCCCAACAAGCATCTGCCGATGAAACCATGGTGGTTACGGCGAACCGTTTTGAGCAAAGCACGGAAAGTGTTGTCGCTCAAGTTGAAGTAGTAACACGTCAAGATATCGACCGAATTCAAGCTAAGTCTCTAACCGATGTATTTAGACGATTAACGGGTATTCAGGTTTCACAAAATGGAGGTCGAGGTCAGCAGGCTTCGATCTTTGTTCGTGGTGCTAACTCTGATCAAGTTCTTGTTCTAATTGATGGTATTCGTTTTGCGCGAGCTGCAAAAGGTGGTGTCGATTTTAGCCAGTTACCAATTACATTCGTCGATCGTGTGGAATACGTTCGAGGAGCTCGTGCTGCTATGCATGGCTCAGAAGCGATCGGTGGTGTTATCAATATTATTACCGTTGCAAACTCTGACAATGAAAAAACGGCAGTAAGCGCTGGCTTGGGAAGCTTAGATTACGAAGAGCTGAGCTTTGTTAGTGGTACCAAGGTTGGTGAAAATGGTCACTTAAACGTATCGGTTGGCTACGACTCCGATGAGGGATACAACGTTCATCCTATGCCGGGAATAAATGATGGTGACCGACATGGCTTTGAATCACGCAATGCTCTAATTGGTTATGTCCATAATTTTGATCAGCAATGGAGTGGTTTTGCTAACTTCCGCATGTTCGAGACTATCTCTCAATATGATGGTTCCTATGTTGATTCAACGGGAGCACCTGTCCACTCTTACAAAGAGGCTGAAGTTCAGAACTCTACCTTTGCTGCTGGAGTTAAATATAGTGGCAGTGAGCTTAAGTCTGATTTCCTAGTAAACTATCAGAATCAAGATAACTGGAACTACGAACAGTCTTTAGGCAAGAACTCAGCGTCAGCAACATCTGATGAGCTTGAACAGCTAAATGTTCAATGGGTGAATTCATACAAACTGACTTC
>NZ_LWEH01000204.1 GCF_001635455.1 Vibrio sp. HI00D65 | reverse complement strand
CAACGTTTTTGATGTCACCTTTGCCTGGTGCAGTAAGCAGTACTTTGCTTGCACCGTTACAAGCTAAGTGTTGGTTTAGACCTTCTGCGTCGCGCCAGACACCTGTGTTATCAACAACTAAAGCATTATTGATTCCGTAAGCCGTATAATCCACGTCTTCTGGTTTATTTGCGTAGATAACTTGGATGAAATTACCGTTAACGATGATCGCTTTACGTTCTTGGTCTACA
>NZ_LWEH01000203.1 GCF_001635455.1 Vibrio sp. HI00D65 | reverse complement strand
AGATAATTTCAAAAAAATCATCATAGTGATTCATATTTTATATCCTATTTACTGTATAATTAAGTTCCGAATTAATAAATTATTTATTATCGATGAAATACATTAATGCGTTGCAAATTCGAATTACTTGAGAATAAGATCACTTAATTCTCATCACGTCATAGGCGTCTTTTATTTCTTTGCAAAGTTCACGCTTGGCGCTTCTTTAGTATGAAATTCGATCCGCACTCGTATGAAGTTGTCATCGTGCATGTCTTCAAGGCTTTTGATCGTGTTTTCAGAGGCGAGGGCAACGTTGATGTCGTCTTTCGGTAGAAAGGTATCGTTTAGGGTGTCCGGCGTAAGTCTCTTTATCTTTAGCTTTGCCTCCGTCAGACACTCATCCTTGTAATTGCAAACCTTAAAGGAATTAATACTGGGCACCAATACTCGGCTCGCCAAGTGACTTTTATCGAGGTAGATAACGCCATCCGGCACTCTTTCGTCCTTATAAAGTCGAACGTACATGTAGTGGTTAACAATACTTTTTGAAAGGTAAGTGATTTCATCGGTGATGGTCTCGGAGTTTTTATAGACTTCGTCTCGTGCCATTTCCCGTATGATGTTTGTCACGTCTACTTTCGCTTTTTCGAATAAATAGTGACCAAGGTAGTCCCCAGTAAAGACCAAAGCAGAGGCGACGCCCCCGGACAGTAATGTTTTTGACTTGATGTTCATAGCTTTACCTATTAAAGATACCCTGAAAAAACACGGGTCTTTATGCCTTGTAACCCCTTTGGTTCATAATCTGGGTCTTGTTTTTTTCTTAATAAGACAGAGGGGTGGATAACTGGCAAGCATGACTCATCTGTCACGATACGATCGTTTTTTAGCACACATACTTTTCGGCTTTCCAATGTTAAACGATGAAATAGCCCCGATCGTTGCTTGGAGTGAATGTGACCCATTTCGTTTGGTTGGATGTCGAGGTCATTGTGATCAATGATGCTCATATATGCCGAGGGTAACGCTTCATCTAGAGCGATGTCTTCCATTGTTAGAGTCAATTCTGGCAGCTTTTGGCTCTTGATTAGGTGTGACAACCAGCCGATTGAGTGTGACAGTGTAACATCAGACAGGCCGTCATCATAAAAGCCGCCCCCTATATTGGAATGCACACCAGGGAACCAGATTTCTTCAACACGCAGTGGATCGTAATTCACCAAGTTTGGTTGAAAAGCTCGACGGCGTTCGTCGATACTCACCATATGTAATGCACGACAGACAATGGGGGATAGCTGGAACGCGTGCTCGTAAAGTGATTCATTACTGAGCCTGGTTTTAGAGCTCAAATTAGGCAGGCCCGCACTGGTCACTGTATCAAATAGACACATGAAGACGAAAGAGCAGATGCTTGGGTTAACGAGGTCCTCGATGATGGTGACAAATTTACGCGCTATAGCCGCTCCCCGGGAAAAACCGGTAATAAGAACAATGTCACCATTCTCGTAGTGCTGAGTGAAGTCTTGACCCGCTTTCTCTAAAATCTCTTTTTTGTCGCCCATTGAGAACGCAAAAGCGGATTCCAAAGCATTATGTAACGCATTACTGTACGTACCAATGCCTTGGTAATAAAAGCTCGCTTTGATGTTGTCTTGCATGGACTGGCCGTATTTTTCCCCCTCGTGTAAGCCGCCACCCAACAAGAAATGCAGCTTTAAAATATTGGAAATACTGTCGCCTTTCGCTTCCGAATCCGGAGAACAATCCAGTGGTTCATTCCCAGTACCATCAAAGTTAAAAACAATCACTTTACCTGTCATTTTTTGTTCTCCTTACCTGATAAACGAAGCCGGCAACTATTGCTTGGTGCGATATGTGAAATAACGGTGTCGCCACATCCAAGTAACCAACGCGGATATCAGCTGGTACAGTGATAGAAAAAGGGGGAGTGACGGCGAATTAAAGCGATTTTTCTTCTTGATGTTTAGCTGATTCGGAATATTAAGGATGGATGCAGTACTTTAATTCTCTTTATCCCGAGGCTCATTTTTTAGGTGGCCCATCTAAGTCAATTTAGATATGGATTGACTAATAGCGACCCCGAGGAAATCTAATGCATTAGAACGTCATGGCCTGATTATAAAAAAGCGTTATTGAGCCAAGTCAGCAACAAATGTTTGCTGGTAGTCAGTGCTAGATTTCAGCTCTTTTTTTATCCATCGATTAAACAAGTTAAAATCTGAATGTAGTTGCCAAAAAAGTGAAGCTGTAACTCGTTTACCAAAAAAATCAGGGTGATCGGTAATAATCTTAAGTTTATTATTCTTTGCATGAGTATCGATCAAAAAACTGGGTAAAAAAGCGATGCCTTTTTGGGCCTTACATAAATCGATAATGGTTCCTAAATCATCTAATCGCCATAGGTTATATGCGGCTGTACTGGATAAGTTAAGCAATTCTTCGCATCCATCCATCAATAGAACACGCTGAGACGGTGCATGTGATTTGATAGGCTCTAAATCTTCATGAGCCACCCACCAGTAGTTAACGTTGAATAGTTCTTCTACATTGAAGTCATAATTTGACTTGTGATAAGGGTTCCCTAACGCTAAATCTATCTTACCCTCATTGATATAGTTACCAAGGACAAAGCTTGGCTTAGTGACCACAAGCAAGTCAACGTTTGGGAACGCTTCTGAAAAAGCTAAGAGTGTCTTCTTTACGTTTGAATTATATACCAATGGATCGATGCCTACGCGGTAGACAATCTGATCTGATATATTCATTTGTTGAGCAACGGTGACCAAGTCTCGATACTTCGATACCAAGGGTAGAGACAATTGGGATAGACGTTTTCCTTTCTCTGTTAGCCAAAATCTAGAGTGTTCCCTATTAAATACATTGAAACCCAAGTCTAATTCTAGATTTTGAACCGCTGTGCTAACTGTTGATTGTGATTTCCCAAGTTTGCGAGCAGCAGAGCTAAATGAACCTTCTTCAATTACTGCAATGAACGAAACAATATTTTCAAAATGTAGTTTCATAATTCGACTAACCTTCTGACACAAAAGAATTATAATTTTTATGGTTTCCTGTTTCGAAAAACAAAGCCTAAATTCAGGTAACCTCGACAACTAAGCTGATTTGTTTTACAAATTGATACTGTTGCGTGGCGTGATATGTGAAATAACGACGTCGCCATATCCAAGTGAGCAGCGTTGATATTAACGGGCACCATGATAGAAAAGGAAAGTAACGGCGAATTAAAATCGAATTTTCTGCTTAAGATTTAGCGAGCTTGGAACACTAAAGATTGGTGCAGTAACTTGACTCTCTCTGCATCTTTTGGCTCATTTTTTATCAATTTAATCAATTGCTTGGTATCGTTATGACTGGCACCCTGTCGCGATTTTTTTTCGCTTAAGCTCTGCTTGAGTTGTTCGATAAATTCGCTGGGCATGGTAGCAAAGCAATTACATGAACGAACAAAGTATGAGGCGCCAGAGAGACGTAAAATGTGTGAAAAGTTGAGTTGTGAATGGTCAAAACGAACAAAAAGGTAATTGGCGAAGAGCGGTACCGATTTTTTTCTGAACTGCCCTGGACGATCTTGGCGCACTTTATAAATGGTCATCATCGGTTGATAAACCTCAATCCCCTGTTGCTCAAGTAAAGCAATTAGGTGACCTTTTTTATCCTTTCCATTTCCACTATAGAGTAAAAACCATGCTTGCATTTTAAACCCTCATCACTGAAAGACAGAAATAGCTCCGCCGAAATTGCACCCAAGTTTGAGCAATCTCAAAATACGCAACTAAACTCATTTGTGGGGAGTATACCTGCCTAGTCAGCAGGTCCGATTTGAGGTAAGATGTATTTCCATCAGACGTGCAGACGCAGAGGACCTGCCTAGCTTGGAAAGTCCACTTTTTTATTACGAATGTTTGACTAAAGAGAACTTAGCCGTCTTTAAATCGCGATATTTACGCGCGCTAGGGCTCGCAGAGCGACGTTAACCGTCTTATCTGCTTTGGATTCCCAATTAACTTAAATCTTTGTGTGAAATTGACTGTGACTCTTATTTTATTGTAGTTATTATCAATAAGGTATGTCTGTTGACTGGATGATCGTGTCAGTGACAATGCTGTCCGTGCGATACCTTTGTTTGCTTCCATTTTTCGCAAGCAAGATACATCGATGTTGATGCGGATTTTTTATGCGAAAGTGCGTCGGTTTAAGCATTAAGAATGGAATTGGGCTTCAAGCCACATTGTTTGTGCAGCAGGTAGACTTGTTAATACAGTTCCTGAGCTGCAGTGGCCTTATTCTTTAGTCACCGACTGTTTTTGGCTAAGTCTGTCTTAGTCCATTTATAAATATGATTAAATCAGTTTTTATATGAGCTGAAATGGGCATATCTCTCTCAAAGTATGACGGTTTAAATCAAGCTTTCCGAAGCTCTACTCTTTAAAAAGCCGATGCAATGTTTGAGATAGTCGATCTTTATTGAACTCTCGCTCGTTCGAGACGATTTTACCCTTTCTTTTTTCATGGCCATTCGGCTTGGCGCAGTTATCTGATACAGCATAATTAACGGCCACTCTTAAGCGAAGAAGTTCGGTAAGGGGGATGATGTCAGGTTGTTTGATTACACTGTCGATAATGGCCTGGTACTTCTTTACTGTCTGTCGGCAGAGCTTACTGAGAGCAGCTATCGCACTGAGCGTTACCCTTTGTCTGTCATTGACCAGCTTTTGTGTGGCGGTGAGGACTTTTTTTGCCGTTGTCGTTTTGCGCTCTCCGTGTGTCCTTTTCGCGGCCATTGATTGACGGACATTCAGTGGCAAAGAATCCTCCAGGTTCATTACCCCCCGGTTGACACATTCGCGTCCTACGTAATTGTCCCAAGTCCAACGTGCCACACTTTTTGTTGTCGCCTTGACTTCACTCTGTGGCAGGTTGCTTTCGAAACCTCTTAACGCAAAGTCATTACACCGCTGGGCATATTGTTCGACACGCGCCTTGAATGCTTCGTAGTAGCTTTGCTCTCGTTCTTGGTCAACGATGCTATAAGCAAAATGGCGTAGCTTTTCGAACAGAGTACAGTTGCGGGAATGACTCGTATCTCTTTTTTCCTTACTTGCCCAGTGAGAGGTGTATTCAATCTCAACATGTGCCGCTAACTCCGACAACTCATACACGTAGCCATGAAACTCCGTCGTTGACCAGATAGGGTGATGCGGTGTCTTTGCGATAATACCGGCATAACAGGGGTCGGCTTTCAGTTGTTTTGCCATCGCCTGGTATACACGTTTCATGAATTGAATCGGTTTGGCTCTTGCATTATCACTTGTACAGACAGGAACGATGGCATAATAAAGATGTGCGGTATTCTTGTGCTTGTCACGAACAATAAAATTCGGTGCAGGTAAAGTCTGATCGTCCCATATGTTTGGGTTATTATGGTCTAAATCAAACACTAACCAAGAGATCATGTCAGCACGGTTTACTTGCATATATGGGCGCTTTATCGCGTATTCTCGAGGACGAATGTTACTCGCCATTTTGTTATCGCTGCACCGAGCTAGATAAGGTGCGGTATCAAGTAAACGACGCATTGCCGCATGGCCTACTTGCGCATTAGCGGATTGAGTTTGCGTATTCATTCTATTTCACTGGTGGTTGAGTGGTAATGCGGCTGCATATACTTCTATTAATAATGAGAGCAAATTGTGCTAACTTAAATAGATGGAGGCTGCTTTTCATACAAATTAGTTTTAAATAAAAATTCAATTCATCAATAAATAGATAGTGTGACATTGGCCCAAAATATACCTATCAGAATTTTAAAGTCTACTTTTATTTATTTATAAGATCTCATTTTAAGTTATTAACTTAGAATGACACCCTGGCAGTTATGTGGTTATTTTGTAACTAATCAACCATAATGAATAAAGTAAAATTAATTACACTTTTGTCAAACATTCGAGCCAGGGAATATGTTTTTCATGCTAAATACTGTTGTTAAAAATATATATAAATAAAAGGGTTTTTATTTATACTTGAAAAAATTAGCTTTTATGTAGCACAGTGCAATAGAATATGAGCTTGGTTGGTTTTTTCATTCCAATCTTTCATTTCGGCAGTGTAACTGCCATGACGCTGGATATCATCGACAATCCTTGTGATTTGTTCGGAACGAGTATATATGGATACCGCAGGCCTTGAAGTTGTGGAGGTGTCATCCTGTTTCAGGTGCTCCTCACTAAGGTAGAGCACATCAGACTCCATCGTGGCATCACTGCGGTACAGTTCCGAGTCTAGGCCTTGTTTATCGGATAGGTACTCGAGCAGTGAATACAATGGTTCTAAGCCACCGATTTTGGTTTCTTTTGCTTTCTCATTCAATAAATAAAGCTTCTCTTCCAAATTAGAGCCTTTCGCTCTCGCAGTTTGGATCATTAATTTAATGTCTTTTTTAACAATTGAGAACTGCTTATTATTGAGCTTTGGTTTAAGGTATTTAACCAGTATCTCGTTACGCCTAGAAACTGGGACAAATCGTTGCTGCTCAGAAACCTTACAAAGTAAATGCAGTAAAGAATGAGTGATGGTGTCACATAATTGGTGATAGTAGCCAAAATCTTTCTGAATGGTCATGTTGTTATTATTTACTCTCGTTGGATATTACACTATAGAGAACTAGAACCTATTTAGTCTATTTTCAAGTTCGAATGAGACGCACTTATACTATTTTTGTACTTTGCGATTACAGACACAGTAATACATCAGCCACATGATAATGCGCATTATTTACATTATGTTAAATGGTGCGGTAAGAGTTGTTTGGCGAAACAACAGTACCTTAATTCGATAAGACAATTACCTCTTAAATCATCATTAATACGGATGGTGGCGCCACTCAGCCGTTGTTATTTTAAAATCGGTAATATTCAGTTTAGATATTGTTTAACCCGTTACGTGGTCGACGCTAAGTATGGGGTTAAGAAACATCGTGGATCAGAGTTTTCAACTCCTGGTTTGCGGCCATAAAGTAAAGTCTTATCTGGTCACGGTTCGTAATGTCGCCATGTTGAATATCGCTAGCAATATTGTCGATGTCTCCTACGATAAAACTTATAGAGTTAGCCACCTTGCCTACTTTATCCATCACATCACTCAAATCTTGGGTGAAGTACTGCGTTTGTAATAAAAAGGACTCTTGCTGATTGATTTGATTCTGTGTTGCCCTAACCTGCGACTCTAAATGGTGGACTTTATCCTGAGCATTCGAAATGAGCACTGCTAACGCAATTAGACCAGGTATGCCAAAGATACCGAGGCCTATTAGGTAGTATTTCTGCTTATTCAGTGCATCCAGTTCCCGCTGTTCACCATCAAGGTTCGATTGAAGCCCAGCAATAGTGGCTTTCAAATCTACGGTAATGGTTTGTAACGCTTGGCTGTTCTCAGCGATAGTCTTATTTGCTTGTCTCACTTGCTCCAAACAATCATCCACAGCCACCTGCGTCGACTTTGCCTCTTGTTGCACGTGGTCAACAAAGCTTTGTAGCTCTACATCCGTTTCCGTATCTAGTATCGCCAGTTGGTTATTGATCTCATCATCTATCGAGTCGGCAAACGATAAGGCATCAGCTTGCATACTTTGTATTTGGGGGACAAGATGATTAACGGTCGTTTCCATACTTTGTTGGATGGTAACGGCATTACTAGGCAAACCACTGAATTGAGCAATCACTTTTTCAGAAGCCTGCATGTTGGTAATAGCTTGTGACAAAACGCCATCAGTATTGGTACCCATAAAATTCTCCGAACGACCCCAAAACGTCTGTCTTGGGGTCTATTAACAAAAGATTAAGCGGCTAATCCATCGACATAATCAGCGAGAGTCGTATTGTTCGGTACAGTAATTGGGCTGACACCGGCCATTTGTGCCTTGGTAAGGTTGATGTCAGTGATGACATCTTTTACAACCGAGTTAGCGGCCGTTAGCCACATCTTGCGAACAGCATCGGTAGATTTGATACCAGTACTAATGTCTTTGCTCAGCATGTCTAAATCAGAGGAAAGTGCATCCCAAGAGTTGCTCATTTGAGAGGCAGCCGTAACGGCGTGCTGAGCTTGGTTTTGAAGGCCCGAAAAACCACTACTAATTGCAGAAGCAATGTTGACTTCTGCTGTTAGCGTTGAGCGTTGTTGATAAATCTCTTGGCGCGATTTTAGTGAGTTTTTCAAAATCGTAGCACCAGCCGCAATGCCTGCGCCACCTGCAACCATCATAGCAACACCACCAATAACCACAGGCGTTGATGTCCCAGCAGTAACAAGGTCAGCCACTGCGCCGATCGCAGTAACGAACGCACCGCCGACAACTAAAAATCCGCCTGCTACAATGCCGGCAATAGCACCACTAACAGCGGCATTCAGTGAATCAATTTCGCCACTTAGTTTATTTAGGACACCATTATCACCGCCTACTTTGTTGTTTAGGTTTGTCACTACCGTTTGGAAGTTACCCGAGTCCACAACCAGCGAGTCATGCAGACCCAGGATCACAAGGCGTGTGTTACTTGATACTTCTTGGTATTTTCTCGCTTCATCTCGAAGCACGGCTAGTGCATCAAGCCACTGCTTTTTTGTTGCGCCTTCAGGGCACACAACTGGAATCGTCTGATATAGCGAATAGTAGTTAGAAATATTGGTAATGTTGGTGATGATCTCTGGTTGAATGGTATTGAGGTATTGATTGGCGTGGCCTTTTGCAGTGACCAAACCCGCATTAATTTGCGTTTGGTCATCATGCAGGTCAGGGAATTTGCCAAAATCAACTGGCACTTGCTGCAGCACACTGTTGCAGTAGTTTTGAATTTGAAGAGCCTGTGAATTTTGAGCGACCATACCTTGGTCAATGGCAACGGTTGTTTCTGTAAGCATATTAGTTTCCTTTGAGAGTTATTTAGGGTGATTAAGATTTGTCGTGTGGGGATTAATTGGTTATTCCGGCATATACCGCTTTGATGTTGTCAATTTGATCGTCAAGCGCGTTCCACTCGATATCTCCGAGTTCCAGAGCATGAATCACATTCTGGATTTCTTGTTCAGTGCTCGCACTGGCGACAATGGTGGCCGCCGCCGCAAATTGATCAGCAACGTTGTTCCAATGCGTCTCAACATTGGTCCAGGCACCGTAAGTTAGTGCTACCTGATCTATGAATAAATCGTTCTGAGCTTGAATGGATTTTGCTGCGCTCAATAAGCTATTTTCTTCCGCTAGCTCTTGATACAGCTCGGCCAATCTCTCATTGTTTCTTGCCAATTGACGAACGGCCTCACTCGTCTCTGTAGTACCATCCATGATGCTATTGATGCCTGAGATGATGTACTGCGTAGAAGGCTTGGAGTGGTCGGATTCAAGTTCACCATCCTCCGAAGACTCCCCTTTTGGCTTGCCGGTGTGATCAACGTTGATCGAAGCAATAATGGCTACGCCAATTTTCCCAATCCCTTCGCCAACCTCTTTACCGCCGTCGATAATCGCTTGAATGTTGGCTGAAATTTCTTGGTTGAGCTGCGTAATCTCTTCAACTTTTTGCTTGATTTCTTGATTCAACGCCTGTTCGATATCATTGATAACCTCAGTGTATCGAGCGTCGATATCGCTCACTTCTGTATTCATAACGCCAAGCTTTTGAAAAAGAAGTTTGCTTTGTATCGCATTAGACTCGGCTTCACCTTTTAGGGTGTTGAACTCTTGAGCAATCATGGAAGCATTAGGCAGAAACCCATCCGTCCCTTGCTCGCGTAAGATACTTCTTAGTGCACTTGCAAGAGCGGAGAAACTCGATCCGAGAGTCAAGTCAGAGATCAGTTCTGACATGTTAGCGTTTGTATAAACGTGGGCTTGCATCTTCAGTTGTTCTTGAAAAGCTGCTGACTTGACCGCAAGATCTGAGCTGAGGTGATCAGAGTAAAGATCCTCTTGATACTGCAGTAAGTTGGCGTATTTCTGGTTCAACAAAGCGCGCTCAGAAGAACTCAGGTAATCCGTGAGTAAATCTGAGCAGCCAAGATACAGTTCCCCCGTCGTAATATGGGTTGTATTCATATTCGTAACCGTCCTTTTGTGATTTTTTGAGTAACTGAAATAAAGATATTTGTATCCTTGATACAATATTTAAAAGAGGCATTACGGCTTATTCACTCTGTTTCTTTGCTCCTTTTTGATGAGAAAAAATAAAAAGTGGGCGAACAGCGATACACCGCATGTATCTCGCCCTAAACAGATGAAACAAATGAAAATGACAGTGAAATACCTAAGGTACTCATTACAAAAAAAGACGCCCGAGAGCGTCTTTTTATCTGGAATAAAATTATTCATTAAGAAACCACGGACATGGCTAAATGCAAATGCAAATGCAATACTAGTTTAGGGCCGTACGTGTGTGCCTTGAATATTAAGCAGAACGAATAATATCTAGCGTTTTTATGTCAATGATTGTTTGTTAGCAGTAGCAACGACACCAGTGCACTATAGTAGCGTCACCAATGGGTCTGCAAAAAAAGTTGGGAGAGATTTTTATTAGGAATTGCTCCGCAGTAACTGGCCCCGAAGGTCAGCTAAATTGGTATACGAGACAGTTTATAAACAGAGTTTTTTACAAACGCTACCTTATTCGTACCATTTCAAGCCAATATGTGATTGGTGTCATATTATTTGTAGCAACGTAATCTTGAGTAAAATAAAAATTGTGCATTAAATCAACATAATAAGCAGAATAAAAAAAGCTTGTCGCAAAAAATAAAGATATGTCTGAGGTGCCTACCTCAACAACACTTCAGTTTTTGCAACAAACCCGATTTAAGACATTATCTAATAAACTTGATTACCTTCAATTTGTACTTTTAGAGTTTCGGCATAACTCGACGTTGAAGCAAAGATCAGGGATGAGAATAACTCGATATCTCATTATTTTTCGTCGTCAAGATAAACTTTCTTTCTGTAGCTTTGGTCATGATTGACAACCTCGACCATTAGGTTTTTTGTGTCGATATGTTTAGGTAACTTGTAGCCTCGTTTTCGCCCCGCGAGCGAGAGGGCAGTTAGCTGGCATTCTGAGTTAACTTTGTCATTACATTGGTCTATGTGCGCTTTAATAAAGGTGTTCCCGTTATTTTCTACAACTAATTCGTCATTTTTCACTACTATAGAAAAATCTATTTTTTGCTTGTTGGCCGGTATAACAAATATAGGACGATAGCCGAAGTTATTACTCACTTCCGATTTTTTGTTAACTTCAGGATCATAGGGCGAGGGTTCGAATCTTACAAAAAAATATTGGTCATGACTAAAGTCGCATTTGGATCCGCAAAGAGAGCGAACACCTACGTTTTTTTCTCGACCAGGCTCGACAATCATTTTGGGATGAGTAAGGGTAACTCTCCAATCATCGACGTTGTCTTCGGTATAAGGCGTTCTCACTAGCTGGTTGTCTTGGACTTCTACTTGAATAATTTTTGTTTGTATGAATTCAGGAATCGTTTTTTCATTGGATACAGTAAACACACCATTTCCATATTCATCGCTGACTAAAAGCATGGTATCAACCCCCATCGAAAACGTTGAATTAGAAAATACTAGGGCTGCTAAAGTGATGACTTTCTTCATTATTTAATTCCTACAGGTCGATTAGAAATGTTCATATACATACTCCGATTTGGTAACTGCTACCGAATCATATACGCAACAATATGCACAATCAATTTAACGACACCTGTTCGGCAGTCACTCGAATATTGATGATTGATCTACCAATAAATGGGAGGGATAATTTAATCTTTCAACAGCCTCACTCCCACTCGATGGACAAAGATAATAAAATCATTAGCCACAAGGCTATCCAGAAACACTTACAAATTTATCTTGAACCGATGTTGCTCGATAAAGCCCAAAATACCGACGTTTCCTGGATCATGGCGATGGTCAAAGATGAAGTTTTTAAAGCCGTAATTGTGCATACTCGTGGCAATCAAACAAAAGCTGCGAAGTTATTGGGCATTAGTCGTAGTAACTTCGCTGTAAAAATCAAAGACACAGCCTCTCAACGACAAGGTAGGTGAAGCTTCACTATTCCAATTCATTTGGTCTGGTATCACAGGTCCTAGACCTAAGTTGAATAAACTGGCTTTGTTGTACTGTCTCCAGTTAGTTGTTTTGTAACAAGGTTTCGGCATAAGGCTACGATGATTAACTGATGTAGCCGATCAGATCGTCACTTCCTGATTCAGTTCCATCGAATTACGCAACAAAGCCGCATAAACCTCATAACCCGCCAGACTTTAACTATGATTCATCACTGAACAATGCGTTATGACCAAGTCTGAATTCAAATGGGTTGTTAGATGCTTTTGTTATACAATCGTAAATTCTTGTAATTACTTGTTAATTTTTAGCCAAACAGTGTTAACATCACTCCAACTTTTGCTGAATTGAATCAGCTATATTTCATCTTTCGAAGAGACCTTTTAACTTCGAGTTCGGAAGAGCGAAAACATAGTCAGAGGTAATTATTTTGCAACGTACTGATATCACCCCAACGCAATCCTCCGCATTAGCCGCGTTAATTAATAACGATTATGAGCTTAATTTCCAAGAGTTTATGGACCAAATACAGCTGGCGGATAAACCTTTGTCTCTGGCTTCCATTCGGTTCATATTGGATAACATCGATCTAAGTAAAGAAGAGATCAATTCGCTGGCGAGTTTTGATAAAGAAACATACTGCCGACAAAGACTTTTCAAGAATGACCACTGCGAAGTTTTAATTTTGAGTTGGCTAAATGGGCAAAGAAGTAAAATACACGATCATTTGAATACGTCTTGTGGAGTAAAAGTTTTACACGGGCAAGCAACGGAAACCTTGTTTGAAACAGCGGCTAATGGTCATATTTTTGCTTCTCGGTCGACCCACTTCCAAGAGGGTAGTGTGACCGTCAGTAAAGATAATGATATTCATCAGATATCGAATCTACAAGCTGGTGATGAGCCGCTCATTACGTTGCACGTGTATTCGCCCCCTTTGAGCCAATTCCACCTCTATCAGCTAGAGAGCGGTAAGTCGGAGCTACTCGACGTACAACAAGAGTGCTGGGCCTACGAGATTTAAAGTGCGTAAGCCTACTAAAAAATTTGGATAGAAATATTGCAAGCTATCCCTGGTGAAACAGAAATGGGAATCAGCGACTTTAATGTTCTTTATGGAGCTTATGACCAAGGCTATGAAAATTGTCTGTGTGGTTTTGACGCAAAAGTTGAACAAGTCTACAGAAACCCGCATGAAGCAATCCGTGTTGCTTACAACGTTGGATTTAAACATGGTAGAGAAAGTTAAGGGATTAAAAGAATGTGAGTCCGCTTTTTCTCTAAACGGAAACAGGGCAAAAGACGTGTTTGCCGAAAACAGTTTGCCGAGGACGGTGTCAACACGTCTTTGGACAAACCTTGTTAGCTTAAATGACTTAGTTGCATCAAGATCAGGTATGAAAAAGTATCTTGAAACCATAGTCTCTTGTTAGTAGGTCAACTCCAAGGGAGCACCTGTACTTTCTGCCACCTAGCCTTATAGCCATCGGTCATTTTGTTGTAGTTAGTTTCTGTCATTGCCTTTTTGTTAGGTTTGATCACCATATTAAATGCATCATCTAAGCCATAGGGGGTGAACAATTTAATGTTTCCTGCACTACCTATAGTGAAACCAATAGCAAAGGCAGAAAGCCAAGACTCAATACCTTGTTCAACTCGCTCATATGCCTGAATGGAACAACCAAACTTCTTAGAATAGCGCTCATGTATTAATGCTTGGTTTTTAACGTCAACGTCAACACTATGACTCAACCGCGAGCCAATGCGATTTTTGAACTCGTCTTCAGTTACAAGGTTAGATCTATCGAAGTAGACAACATCAAAGTCTTTAACTTGAGCAAGAAGCGGTTTCCTGTCGATACTATTCCAGATGATTTGGGTAATAGCACCGCCTGCAATATAGAAGTTTGGCAGCCCTACTTCCTGACACACTTCAGCCGTTTCGATTAACTCTGGAACTTGCTGAATTAGATGCTTCAGTTTTTGTTTATTCATCCTGACCTACTAACACTTTTTATGCGGGTTTTAACCGTCCTTCATCGTCCTATAATGCGAGCTTTCTTACCGTAGTTCAATTGATAATCAGTATGTTAACTAGGTGTATGAGATATTAGACCGCAAATGATAAAGCATAACTTAGAAAAAGCTTGGTTCGAATAACTACAGGTAAGGCAAACGTACAGCCGCAGATTTTGAGTAGATATTCGTGCTGAGAAGGAATGGGGCATAAACGTTCTAGCAGTGATCGTGCTGGCACGTCTCTGGACAAAAGCTTGGCTTCGACATAGCTAACCTAGAATGTCACGGATTAATTGGAGTATGAAAAAGTTGTCCGAAAGCTGCGCCTTGTTAGCTGCTGTGAGCATCCAGTCTATAGATAGTAAATGCGACACTTTCTCCTGCTAATCTTGGATCACTAGTCTCGATTGGTGCTGATAGATGTGTAATACCCACATCAACTATTACCTCAGGACCTATTTCTGTCACGATACCATATGCACGATAGCGCCAGCCCCACTGGTGGTTTAGCTCTTTCTTGGCTTCAGGATTACCTGAAAACATTGACTCCCATTCTTCGTCTTCATAATGGAGGCCGACTGATAAACAGATATCGATATTTTCTCCAGCCTGATATCTATCGCCCCCAAAGTCGTCCATTACAACAACATTGACACCATCTAATTCGATGATTGCCTCAAGATAGTCACCTTCCGTTTTTTTTAAAATTGCTCTCATAGTTTCCCAACTAAAAACGCCCTGTTATGCGCGTGCTTCTATGTACTTCATAACTTGCAGACTTGTTAATCAACGACTTTGAAGCTTATAAAACACAAGCTCTTGTCTGATGGATATATCTTTCGCAAGATCCATTTGAGCATGAAGACAAATGGAAGGTTTTCTGCTTTTGCATGCTTTCTGTTGAGTTTATCAATGTTCACATGCTCAACACCGACAATTTCTAGTCTACAGATTTTTCGCCCATCTTCGTGAGTAAGCGCTTCAACAACCTGCCCCGGGTAATAATGGCTTTCAGATTTATCCCTAATCGTTGCAGTCTTTTTACCAGAAAGAATCTGGCGCTCTAGCCTTGTGAAAAATGTAATTTTATCCACCATTGAACACATACTTCCTTACCGATTCTTCCAAAGATATACCGCCCAATCACGTCAAATCAACCTTGCGCCCTTGTAAAGCGGGAGTGTTTTGAACACAACTCTCGATACATGTGATCAGATCTTGGGACAGTGACGAAGGTTTTGGTTTATTCGCCCACAAGGCATACATAGGCCGAGTAAAAAGTATTTCAGAGTCGTATTGAATGTGCCCAAACATCTCACTATTCAAATCGGCGATCTCTGTCATAGGCAATAGGCCTACACCCATGCCTGACGCGACCAGTTTACGTACCAAGGTAATGTCGTTGACCCGAGAAACCTTGGAGTATTGCCGCTCGATACTTAGCAAGTCTTGCCCTGAAATTTGCGTCTTAGAATACGGCATAATGAGTCGTTCCCGGCTTTTGCAGTCTCGTCTTGAGACAAGGCATACGGCAATGCTGGCTAACTTTTTCTGGTAAAAAGACGAGTCTCTTTGCTCTCCACCACGTATGGCTAAATCAAAAGAAGTTTGGCTAAGCAGCACATTTGTATTGGCAGGCTCAATAACGACATCCACATGCCTTTTCTCCAGCAAAAAGGCTTCAAGCGCTGGGTATAGTTGGCCAATGATTAAGTTTTGTGGGCAATGTAAGACGAAGGAAACCGCTTCACTTTTCGAGCTCTCAGTTACAGCCTTATGAAGATTTAAGGTGGTCTCGCCAAGCTGTTCAAATAACCCTTTACCAAAACTGGTGAGTTTGACTCCCCGAGAGGAGCGAATAAAGAGTGACTCACCTAATCTCTCTTCTAACAATAAGATACGTTTGGACAAGGTAGGCGCGGTAGTTGCTAAGTCTCTTGCCGCTTTTGAATAACTACCTCGACGGGCTACTTCAACAAATAATAAAAAATCATCCAGCATAAGGTTTTCCGCAATCTTAGTGTTCTAAAGCTCGTATGGCTGAGGATACAATAAATCCATAGAGTATACAGACAGGAGGAAGCGCTATGACAAAACTTCTTTTCACTGCTCTGTTCTCATGTGCGATGTCAAGTATGGTGTCCGCGTGGGTTACTTACATCAATCTCGGTTTACCAGAGGATTTCATCAGTCGATGGGGCTTTGCCTTTATTAATGCTTGGCCAGCTTCGTTTGCAGCTGCCTACTTGTTGAATAAACCAATCATGGTATTGACCCAAAAATTGATGTGTCAATTTACACCCCAAAAAGAGAAAAACAATGCTTAGTGTCGTGGCTTTTATTACCCCAAAAAGTGAATTTTATGCGGAGTGCAAACAAAAAGCTGAAGGCATTCTGACTGCTACTCGAGGAGAAGCGGGGTGCTTGCGTTTTGAGCTATATGAAAACAAAGCTAAAGATCAGCTTATCTTGGTTGAAAACTGGGTCGACCAAGCTGCCCTAGACGAACACTATTCCCAGCCATATATCACACCGATATTTGAGTTTTATAAAACCGCATTAACTCAAGAGCCACAAATACACAAAATGATCAATGTGGAGGGTTAAACTCTTAGATATATCTGAGTACGTCACTAGATAGGTAGTGTCCTCACCTACCTATCATTTAAAAGCTGCTCGAGCTCCGTCCTATAACTTACTTTTGGACAAAAGTGTGTTTTGGCTTAGGTCAAAACACACTTAATTATGTTAGTGAACCTAATGCATCTCATTACTCAATATCATTTTGACCATGAGCAACATACCCCACATGGTAAACTTCACCGCTACTATCATCAATACCTTCTGAGCTACTCAACCACGTTAAACCGAGCGTTTCCCACGAGATATAATCTAAGCCGTGTACATCTGTATGTTGACTGACTTTATTATGAATACACGCAAGAGAATGGTGCGAATCAGGAACTGTTGGCTCGTCGTCAACGAACCAAATATCAACCTTTGGGCGACCGAATTGTTCGCAAAGAGCTTTGAATCCATCACTTTGAAGAAATAAGACCATTGCGTGATGATCTCTCCAAACATAAAACGGGGCGTAGCTATTCATCTGATTTTCATAATTTTTCGCGTCTTTACGCGAATAAAGATAGGCTTTAAAAATTAACCCTGGGAACCCATCTAATAAGTGACCTTTTTCCTTGATACGAGCTTCTATTTTTTCCATAGGATAATCAGACGGGAGAACGATTTTATATTGCATTGCTATCATTGTATTATCTCCATTTCATCTTTCCATGACTGACCAGAGGAAAAAGACCAGTCTTCTGGGCCATTGAATTGAACAATGATCATGATATCTTCTTTACGAATGGGGGTTTGGGCTTGAAGTTGCTCACACAACGCTTTGTACAAGGCTCGCTTTTGTTCATGGTCACGTGATTTTCCAGCGAATATGTGAAACAAAATTCCAGATTCACTACGACTTTGAGCCAGATTTGGATAATTCGAATTAAAAACCTTTTGCTGTGGGGCGTGAATGTCGAATATTTGAAAACAGTCTCCATTCGGTACTGCAAAATAAGCTTCTAAACATTGCTGAAGAATATGTGATATTTGATGCTTATAGTTTTCAAATAACTCATTACCTATAGAAATTCGTGTCATTGGCATTAGTCATTCCCCTCGTGGTCCATCTCATCTAACCGCTCAAGTGCAGAAGCCGTTACAGGCCAACCGGCATAAAAAGCAAGGTGAGTCATTGTTGCGCTCAGTTCTTTTACTGTCAGTCCGTTACTTAATGCCCGAGCTAAATGACCCGGTAGTTGTTCCACACGATTTAAAACCACTAATGCGGTGATGGTTATCAGACTTCTATCACGAGTGCTCAGACTCTCATCACGCCATATCTGTCCAAATAAGATATCTTCCGTAACTTCATGAAATTGTGGAGCAATTTCAGCAAACAGTTTCATTAAGTATTGTTCTTTTGTATCCATATATTTCCCCTGTTTTTTCGTCTACTGGAAAAGAATAAGTTGATTTTTTAATATAAAAAATCAAAACTATTTTGATATACAGTTTTAATTTTCGGGATAGTTGAACATGCGGAGTCTGGATTTAGATGCCTTACGATGTTTTGTCTTAGGAATTGAGTTAGGAAGCTTTGCAGCTGCAGCTGAACGACTTAATCGTTCACCCTCTGCGGCCAGTGCCCAGTTAAAAAAGCTCGAACAGCAGTGCAACACGTCATTAGTGACCAAAATCGGCCGCCATCTAGAGCCGACAGAAGCAGGTGAAATTATTCTGGCTTATGCCCGTCGCATGCTTCAGTTAAATGACGAAGCTCTAAACCAGTTAGTGGAAAATTCATTGACGGGGAAAGTGGTTTTTGGCCTACAAGAAGATTTTAGTGACGTACTATTGCCTCAGTTGCTAGGTGTATTCTCTCGTTCACATCCAAATTTACAATTGCAATCCATTGTTGGGCGCCATCAGGAGTTGATGGATGGCATTCAATCTGGTGAGTTAGACTTTTCATTGGGATGGAGAGGTGAAAAATCGGCGCCATATAGTGAACTTCTGGCAGAATTACCACTGTACTGGTATGGGCCAGCAAATAAATATCTTAAAGAATCCATTAATATTTCTAAACCTGTACCACTAGTCATGCTTGATGGTTCTTGCATTATCAGACAACAAGCCATAGCAGCATTAGATCGCGAGGGGATTCCATGGAAAATTACCTTTGTTGGCCGAAGTCTGAGTAACTTATGGAGCGCTGTTGATGCCGGCTTAGGAGTTACGGTTCGCTCTTCTTTCAGTCACCCGGATACTATTAGTAAGTTGGATGGTTTGCCGGACCTTGGAAAACTTAGGTTGTGCCTCGATCGTAATCAATATAAGTTAGAAAAAGTACAGGAACAGTTGTATGACGAATTAAAACAACAGCTTACACTCTATATCAAAAAGTAAAGTGATTGAATTGCTGCCAGAATTGTGGACATAAAAGTCCACATTATGAGCAAGCCTGAGTCAGATTGAATCAATAGGTAAACTAATCCAAAATCACATTAATTCGATGTGAATGAGTATTTGCTCTAACAAGCTTTGGGGCATTTTCGAGCTAGAAAGTGCCACAGGTAAAAATTCAACCTGTGAAGTGTGATCACCAAGCGATTCTGTCGTACCTTAACTACCAAGTGACTTTGTCGTTAGCCTAATTAACGAGGGAAATTATGCATAAAAACAATGCACTAGATATTAAAAAAAATTCTTCTCCAATGTTAATGAAGAAGAGATTAAATCTCTTAACCCTTACGTTGAAATTGAGAAAGGTAATTCAACTGTCACTCTTGATGGAGAGTGCAGCCTCGAAGAGCTTCAAGCAATCGTTGTTTGGATGGAAACTTAAAGGAGAACATATCATGGTCTTGCCCCAAACTAATTTTACTAACCCTCCCCTCCAAATTTTGCATGCAAAATTTGATAGCCACCACCGCGGACGAATTACAAAACATACCTGATGGAATTGTGCGAACTTTCTATTCGAAGAAATCAGTTAAAACCTTTATCGGCACAACTTAGTCACCTCTCGATTGTGACGCTATGGGGTAGATAACCTTATCATCACAAAAGCTTATAGATTCTAAATTACTCACTTCTAGCTTGTTCAACATTTCACTGTCTAACTCATGAATTTTGAAATCGCAGACAAGGTGAACTCCCTCAAGTGCTTCATTAGAAAGTAACATTTCTAGGGCTAATGCTTGTTTTATAAACATGAGCCCAGGTCGATTAGATATATGCATATACATACTCCAATTTGGCAACTCTTACCAAATCATATATGCAACCACTCACATAATCAATTTAACGACACCTGTTCGGTCGCCACTTGATAATTGATTTATCAATAGTCAGGAGGGATAATTTAATCTTTCAACAGCCCCACTCCCACTTAATGAACAAAGATAATAAAATCATTAGCCACAAGGCTATCCAGAAACACTTACAAATCTACCTTGAACCGATGTTGCTCGATAAGGCCCAAAATACCGATGTTTCTTGGGTCATGGCGATGGTCAAAGATGAAATTTTTAAAGCCGTAATTGTGCATACTCGTGGCAATCAAACAAAAGCCGCGAAGTTATTGGGCATTAGTCGTAGTAACTTCGCTGTAAAAATCAAAGACACAACCTCTCAACGACAAGGTAGGTGAAGCTTCACTATTCCAATTCACTTGGTCTGCCATCACAGAGCCTAAACCTAAGTAGGATATACTCACCTACCCACCTTCGCGCTGAGCATTCATCTTCTTAACGACACGTACAACGGTTCTCGCTGAGACGCCTATCATTTTGGCTGTCTCGTTGATGCTCATCTGGTTACCCACTCTAAGCTTGTAGATTTTTTCATGCAGCTCTAAATCTGGCTTTCTTCCTTGATACTTCCCTTCTTTCTTAGCCTTCTCGATACCTTGCTTTTGGCGTCTGCGTCTGTCTTCATAATCTTTTCGAGAAATTGCAGCCAACATGTCCATCATCATGTTATTGATGGCTTTGATCATTGAGTTCGTGAACTCATCTGAAATTTCCGGGGCCAGTGCAATGTGACTGGTCGGTAAGTCTAGGCTGATGACTTTCAATTCCTTTTTGTACAGCATTTCCTTCAATTTAGACCAACTTGCTTCATTTAAACGTGAGAGTCTATCAATCTGCTCAATGATGATGACATCCCCTTTTTTAGCATCATTGAGTAATTGAAGTAATTTAGGTCTTTGCAGTGAAGCACCAGATTCTTGCTCAACATACCAAGCAGCAACACGCATACCTTTTTGTTCCACAAAATCAGAAAGAATGCTTTTTGCTCTTTCTGCATCCTGCTCACTTGTTGATGCTCTTAGGTATCCAAATATGTACATAATGCCCCTTCTATGACGTTTAAGTTATGACTTTATAGGGTGTGACATTTATATTATGACATATGGTGTTTTATTACCATAAATTACTAGTGTCATTTAAGTATACTTAAGTGGCACAGCTAATTATCATAACCACATCCTTATTCATTGCAACAATGGATAAGGATGGTATTATCTAATCATTGCTGCAATGATTAAGGGAGCGGTGATGGCGGAAGTTAGAATGAGCCAAATTCAAAAAGCTGTGTTGAGTTGTTTGGCCAGAGCGTTCACCAAAGGTGTGAAAGAAGGTAAATCAACGGTCATCAACCAGGCCGTGAATCATTTACTGCAAAAAGATATCCACCCGAACAATTTTCGAGTCTCATGCAAAACACTAGAGGAGCGTGGGCTAATCATGCGTAAGAAGGTGGACTTGGATTGGTATATCAACATTACGCCCAAGGGATTTGAGAAGGCGCTGTCTTGGTTAGACTGAAAAAGGTGGAGCTTTACTGTGCTGGTATATTTGGTGTGCGCATTCAGAATTTAAAACACCGACGTTCAAGTACACAAAACTCATTACTGGATAGAAATGTGTTTGGAGCTTCGGCAGCGATCTACTCCTAAGATAAGTTTTGGTATCTTACTCCAGCTTTAAAGCCACTAGTCGAAGAATATGTAATATGAGTACTAAATCTGGCCATAGAGAAATTGCTAAGAACATTGTGGAAACAATGAATAGCGGTAATATCGTTGTATCAGTCATTTTTTACTGGCTACTTTCTTTTTGCCAGACTTCACTGACTAATAATTTGATATAAAAGCTAAATAACTGCCATAGGTGAAATTTTAGCTTGTTAATTTTCAAAAAAAATAGTATCAAAATTTCAGCATAAGATAAACATGAATAAATTTCGGTATAGCAAAGTGAAAAGGCCCACTTCCAGAGGTTGAGAAAATGGGCAAAAAATAAAACAGAGTAAGCAGAGTTTGTACAGAAATCGTTATATACACATAAACTTATATTTGGGCAGCTCCTTATTGAAAGGTTAATAACTTACAAAAATCTTATTTAATTTCCGAACATACTGGGTGCATAGGTCACAGCTCTAGCTAAACTTTCGATAAACACCTATGATAATTTTATTCGAATTTAAATTTAGATAAATCAATAGTATAAAAAAAATTCTATCTCTTGATTTTACATACATCATGTGAGGGAGAAGCTTTACATTTATTACTTAAATATCCCATCGATGAGCCAGACCCATCCAAAGTGCTAGCATATGAAATGCTAGAAACGCACAGCGCGAAAAATATAAATTTTATCATCATTAATCCTGGTTGTAAAAACTATTAATAGAAATATTTATTAATCCCCACCTCGGTTATTTAATAAAAATTTAATGAATGATGCCCCTAAATAAAATCATATCTATCATTAAATTTCCTTCAGATTCAGTAACTGTTAGTTTAATAACTTGACTGAGACTTCTTTCATCATCAATCCATTGATTACAACATACGTATTACATGAGAAAATGAGGAAAACCAACTCTTCCCTAGAAGGGAGTTGGAATGGATATATCAAATATTACTAATGGATAATATAAACTATTCATCTTTTTATAAGGAATTCTTACTTAATAATAAGACATTAAATTTTCTGATAATAATAATGAAAACATTGATCATAGAGGTAACCATTAGAATTTATAAATATTATTTCGACCATGATTTAATCACAATTAGAACTATTGACCTAACAATCAACCATTAATTAAAATAATAAAAAAACTAAATATGGTTCAGATCAATTTTTTTTTATTTTTTAATGGCAGATCTAATTTTATAAAATCTTTAATGCTAAGTAGAAGTGGATAACTTTAAAAAGAACTATTTACGCCACATCATAGAGTAAAAGACCTAAAAAAAGATCCAGCTCTTTATAAACAATCTGAGTCTATACGACAACATGATTAAGGGGCTGTTGGCTTTCATCTGTTTTATTACCTTGATTGCGAGCGTTCATTTCAACTCGACTATGCTTAAGGAGCCGACAAGCCAATGGTTAAAGAACAAAACGCTGATGTGGCTATGAAAAGCCCTAGTCTTAGAGAAACAAAGCGTTTACTAAAGGTGGGCTACAACACGGTACTGCGCACCTACAAAAAGCTCACACCAAACCAAGTCACAACGATAGCTTCCGACCTCGCCAATATTGAAATGATTTGCGAAGTGGACGAGCAATTGGCCTTTGAAAATCAACGTTAGCTCTAGTACGTATGGGAAACGAGAACAAGCGAGAAATAAACATGTTACTTTCCATATTCAAAATTAATAAGCTGTATCTATACAGAAGAGAAAGCAAAGCTGGTAAGTAAATTATCAATGAACTTGATATTAAGTTTTGTAGGGAAAACGCACTCCCCTAGAATGTGTAAAGCATTTTATCTAACAAGTTTTGGAGCACTTTCGAGTTAGAAAGTGCCACGGGTAAAAATCACCCTGAGAAGTTTTTGGACAATTTCTAGTCGAGTTTTTTCTAACTTAGCAAGGTGTGAATTAACTTAAGTACTGTAACTCGCTTAAGCGCGTAGTCAGTATCTACGCAGCAGGTCGCTTTGCTGACAGCCCTAAAAATTATTTGGTTTAGCAGTACGAAAACTTTCTCGTTGTGAAAGTTTTCGTACTGCCCTACTCCATTTACGACCCACTTCAAATTATGAGGAAGTGAAAATCTGGAATCTTGAAAATATGCAACTAAGCTTATATCGACTCCGAGGCTAACACACTGGCCGCAACCTTCGCCACTTCTCATGAGGTGGCTTTTTTTTTATCCAAGAAAAACAAAAGCAATGTTCTGACGGGGAGTTCCAGGGCGCTCCTGTGACGGATTTGGGCGATGGATAACTATTCGTTCCTCCCTCACGAAAGTTCACCACACTCAAATCAGATGAATGACCTCATATTTCAGCCAGCCCTGAAACAGGGCAAATACCCTGCTTATTTGTTTCCCCTTCGAGTAGCTTCAACATTACTCCTTTAGATAGTTGCGCTTTAAAAAATTTGCACTAGCATTACATGTGCACATAGTTGCATTACCTAAATCAGTAGGACTACTTGGCCACCTCTTGAGGTGGCATTTTTTTACCTTAAATTTGGGGGTATATATGAAGCGCTCTCTCACAACGTGCACATTAGCAATCGCATGTATCACGACACCTAGGGTAGCTTGAACAGCCCTAATTTACGAAACTGGGCGCGCCGCCGTTGACCTCTTGCTTGTTCCCCAAATAGACCTCACGAAGGTTTAATTACTACCAAACACCTCTTAGGGCATTTTCGTGATTTATCCCCCAAACCAAACCACGACACGACCACCGCTGCGCCATTAAATTACAAGTGAATATAAAACCGCGTAGCACCAAGCCCACCGCAAACGTAGAACTTCCAAAACCAAAGAACGGGGCGCAGCATTGGGTGGGCGGGGGATGTGGTGGGACGCCATAAAACAGCTTGCGCCTTTTATAGATTGGCCGGAACGGGCAACATAAAAACTTGCCACGAGTCAAGATTCAAACGAACCACTGAACGTGACCGCTTGAAAACACGTTGTTTGTGTTTTGATGCGTTAGCCAATTGCCCTGCTTTGCCCGTGTTTTTGGGCAAGGCAGATAAACAATTGCCAGCTTGCCTGGCCGCCTTAAAGCATGCTTTTTATGCGGTTGTGAAAATTTACACATAATGTCCAATAATACTTGAAGTAGCCCAGTGCCCGACAGCTTGCTGGCGAACCGGCACGTGCTATTTTGTATTATTCCACATTATGTTCAATTTGAACTAATAGCCCTAAGCTTGGGGGTTGGGGTTGGTCACAGAGCTTTTAAGGGGCCTTGCTATGGAAGGCCTGGCTGTGCCGCCCAGCCCGTTGTGATATTAATGTGATGGCCTGTGTCACGAAGTGGCACGCGCTTAGGCCATGACATGCTTTTTGTGGCAATGGGTAGGTTGTGGCCAGACAGGGCTAGAATGATGAGCAAGGCCACGTTCTTTATAGGTGTACGCTAAGTTTTTGGCAAATGGTAACGCGTGCTGCGACCGCCAGCCTCTGATTTGACCAAACACTTCATTTCTACCAATGCTGCTAAGTGACGCGTTGCTGTAGGCTTACTCACTTTCGCCACTTTGTGGTACCGATCGGTATTAATGCCTTCTTTAAAATCACCATCCAACATTCGATTTAACACCTTTACTTGCTCTTTCGATAGCTTGGTTTGGTCTATACTACGCCAGAAGTTGGTTTTATAGATAGTTTGATCGATCTCTTTAAGCGCATCGGCAAACGTTGCTTCAAGTGTATTAAAGAACCACTCTAACCAGGACGTAATGTCCATATCTCCTCTTTGTGTATGCTCTAAGATCTCGTAGTAGCTTTTACGGTTAGCCAAAATACACACTGACATGGCATAGAAGCGCACTGATTGCTGTTCAGCTTGTGCCAGCGCTAAATCGGTCAGAAGACGAGTGATCCGTCCATTACCATCATCAAGTGGGTGTAGCGTGACAAACCATAAATGGGTAATAGCAGCACGTAATAATGGATCAAAAGAGGCATCATGTTTTGATGCATTAAACCATTCGATAAATTGCGCGAGTTCAACATCTAACCTTGCCCGTTCTGGCGCTTCAAAATGCACCACCGGGCGATCGATGCGTCCAGACACCACTTGCATCGGCGCCTCACCACGTAGCTGACCTCCTACTACGGGATTAAGCAGAGTATAGCCTGCGGGAAACAAACGATCATGCCAATGTAAAATACGCTCTAACGTCAGCGGGATATCTCGGTTCTCCACCGCATCAAGCATGATTTCGGCCAACCCGTCCGACTGCTCGGTGATGGGAAATGGCCGTTCTTCTTTGATCCCGAGTCGATTTGCCAGAGAAGAGCGCACTGAAAATGCATTTAACGTTTCACCTTCAATCGCACTCGAGTGGATAATGTTGGCCAATAAAGTGTCGAGCATGGTTTCATTCGCATCTTGGGATTGAGTGGTCATTTTACCGAGCAATATCCCCTGCTTTAAGCGAACATCGCGTAAACGAGGTTCGATAATCATGTGATCCCAAGTAAAGTTTGGCCAATCACGTTGTTGCCAGATCCACATATTGACCTCTTATTATTATGAACTGATTCGATAAATGCACATATTCGAATCAGATTATGATTTGAATGTGCGGGATAATCAAATCATTTTGTAGTGATGTTACCTTAAACATAAGTGATAAATTTTTAGAGATGATATGGTTGTAATACCTTATACACAGTCGTTAAGCTGCCCACTGCTCTTTACTGATCGCGTTCTTATTCATCCCCTGCTCTGCAAGCTCCTGAATACGCTCATAAAGCTGCTTACTAGAAAATCGGTCGGGGTGCCTTCCCTCCTTCTAGATCTCGCTCCCTGCCCTCGTTACAGTGCTTTAGGGCTTCGTTTTTTTCCATCTTTGCGAACGCCGATATCGTGGTATCGAATATGCGACAGACAGCGCTTTAATGTCGCCATTGTCCAGGTAGTGAGAGACCAAGGCCGCGCCTTTCTTTGCAAGCACACAACCAATGAGCAGGCGTTTATGAACACTGAAAACGATCCTTTTGATAGGTGTCCTTAAAGTACACCTTTTTGAACACCTACAATGGGATCGCAGGCTCTTTACGGCCTTTAGTGGAAACAACATTTCGCAAATCATGACGTCGAATGTAGTCGCTCAAGGTACTTGGCGAGATATCAAGCAACTTGGCGATAGCGGCTTGGGTAAGACCCATTTGCAGGTACTCGATAATTTTGTCTCTTTGCTTATCGAGCTTAAGATGCTTCGCGGGGCCTTTTGGCCTTCCGCCAATAATCCCGAGCTTGCGTTTAGCATCTAGCGCTTCTTTGGTCCGAGTGGAGATAAAGGTGCGTTCTATCTCTGCCGCCAATCCAAGAACGGTTGCGGTGATGGTTGCCTGCATAGTGCCATCAAGACGCATATTTTGCTTAGCAATGAAAACGTGGATTTTTTTGGAGGAGCACAATTCAAGTACTTCGAGCACCTGTAATGTTGAACGTGCTATTCGGCTTATCTCTGCAAAGATGATAGTGTCGCCAACCGTCAGTTCCTGAAGCAAGTGACCCAGTTTACGCTTATGCCACTTTTTGGTCCCGGAAGCCGTATCTTCGATAAATTGAATGTCGGCGATCCCCATCTGGTTCGCATACTCGAGAATGCCGTGCTTTTGATTTTGAGTATCTTGTGCGTCGGTGGAAACACGTAGATAAGCATAGGTTGTCATGAACCTTTCCTTGGTTGATTACCTTAGACGTCATAACAAAGGTGATGTATATAAAACTTAAGATCTGTGTCACTGAAGGTAACAGATTTTTAGTGTTCGAAGCGAAACACTAAAAATTTGTTACCTGAAATTACTTTTCCATAAGCTCCATGCGATGGTAGAAGACCGAATCAAACTGCATGTCTGAAGGCATAGTGATAATCCCCATGCGCACGCTCTCTATTGCCAATTTATGTTGATCAGTCAGCTCACCATTCACCGGATACGATAGAACAATGTTGAATGCTTCTTTTGCCAACAGCAACATTGGGTTGTCTGGCACCGTTTCTGCAGCAAGTTTAGCACGCTCTTGTGCTTCGCCTTTGTTGTCGCTTTTTTGCTTCCACTCAAACAGAAACTCAAGAGCAACAATACTCTTACCTCGATAACGCGATTTGTAGCCATATGAGCCAGATTCTTCGTCGACAAGAAACGCGAGCTCCTTCTTTACCTCTTCATTAGAGGAGAGTTCTTCAATTGGCTTACGGATACAGCGCTCTAGGAAAACCTTATTATTGCCATAGCTCGACTTCGTTAGAGTACCCTTCTCATCTAATAAGCCGAACAATCCATGCAGTTGCTCAATAGACTGCTCATGCAGTTTCATTCCAGATTTCTTAAAGCGAGACAAAATACTATACAGACGCTTAGAATGCTCTGACTTCAAGCTTCTAAAAGAGAGATGATTGATCTGAGCATGACCCGCCGATTGAGCCAAATATGCATCCATAAGCTCTGCGTTTGGCACCATGATCAAGGCCCCTTTCTTATAAGCAACGCGGCTAAAGAGTGGCATAAAATCAAACTCTTGCTCAGCGTCGTTCATAAGACCGACTTTACGGGATGAAAGGCGCTTAGCCATTGGTTTTAATGTTGGGTATAGCTGCTTTGCAGATAAGCCAAACCACTCTTTCAATACTTCAGACTGGAAGGTGTATTCAGGCGCATAAACATGACGGCCTTCTTGATAGGCGACCCAATGATCTTCATGCAAACGCGATAAGAATAGTGCAAATGTATCGTGTTCACGAGCCGTCAAACCGAGCTGACTAAATACAAGTGCATGACTTTTCTTAAAAAAGTCGTTCGGCAACTCTCTGTAGTCTTCTGTGGTTATCAGTTGGCGGTGGTCTGTCATAGTAATTAGCTTCAGGTAACAGTTTTTTAGTCTCAAATAAGAGTAAGACTAAATCTCCGTAACCTCAAGGAGAAAGATCGCATTAATTAACTAAATTCCTGTTACCTTCAAAGAAATGCTAACATTGTTTGACCAATATTCCCGTTTAGGGGATAAAAACGTTTTAGACACTAAAAATATGTGACCCCAACACTAATAAAACGATCGTGTACACTAAAAATCTGTTACCGATGTACTAATTAAACGATCAATCAGACTAAAAATAAGATCAATAACACTAAAAACATGTTACCTGAAAGTATTTATATACATGATTATAAAGGATTTTTATCTCTCTATAGATCTTATATACCTTATAGATCCTATAGAGGTTATATACTGTTATAGATACTGTGGATAATGTGAATAACCGGTATTTGTCAGACTTTCAATCACTTATCCACATAAAAACGCTGTGATTTATCTTCGAGCAGCACGACAAACAAACATGTACCGAATGTAACAAAGCACGTAGATCACTCTTTGATGATCGCACAACACTACCTAAAACGATCCCCTTACACTTATTCGATGATATGGCTAAACACGAGTAATTTAGATAAGTCATTAGCGAGATATGCCGTTTCTAGTCGTAATACTCATTTACTAGGATTCATACCTAGGTCGATGCGGATCACTTACGCCAACGACAATAAATAATTGGGTGATAAAAAATGAATGACAATTCTCTTTTCGTCCTCGACGGAGACGTTCTGCGGTTGCAGAGATAAACAAGTTAACGGTAATGATTCGTTATGTTGTGGTAGAGCATGAGGATGCGATAAATCATATAGGGTGATTTAACCAACTAACACAGCGGGTAAATGGAAGGGGGTAACGTCCCAACCGACAAATGGTGTGGCGAGCCATCAGTTATGCCCAGCCCTAACTAATACACTGACTAACTACGCGCTTGATAAAAAAACAGAATTGAAAAGCTACAACTTAAATCGGTCTTATCGATGGGATGAATTTTAGGTGGATGTTCACGTATCTGTGTGTCATTACCCAGCCCGTCATAGGACTTTTTTGTGTCTAAAGAAAATACGAATTTAATGACGGTTTTAATCGTACTAATTATCCTAGATATCACTGTCATCCATCAAATCTATCGTTTACCCCTTACTTCGATCTAAATTTTTTTCTACGTGCAGAAAAACTCACGTGAGTCTCGGACGTTTTATTTGAAGTCGATCCCGCGCGATTACTACTGATGAAACCCAAAGTTACATGAAAAAATTTGGACCGATCGCAAACGAGTTAGAAAGAACGGCAGCCCGTACATAACACCGCTGATCGTCGACTCTCCGCGTCGGTTTGCTCCGTCCAAAGATCGCAAAGAGTCCACTTTCAAACGTACCCAGTGCCAACTTATAACCGGCGCACACGATTCAGGAAAAAGCCGTTGGCTCAGCCGCCTCATTGAAAAGCACGATGGGATTTGGAGTAACCAACATCAACCAGTGTTGCTTGAGACTTTGTTACCCATGACCAGCTGGGTGGAAAACGAAGCTGTTGCTAAGTGGTATGAAAAGCGCCGTAAAACCACTGAAAATCGAGACCTCAAAACCGAGTGGCGCAGGCTCAACTTGCAAATGAAAGCTGATGCACTCGCTGAATATTTGTTGGGCACCGGTGCATTGCTGTTCGTGGACGACGCGCACAAACTGACAGGAAGAAAAGCTCAAGTGGCTCGCTCATGTTTGCTCTCGAGTAATATCATGGATCATGACGGCCAGCGAAGAAGGGCGATTGCCCCCTTCTGTTCGCCCTGTGATTGAACGCAGAAATCCGCAACGTACCAACCTGTTAACCGATGCAAGCTACGACACTACCAAAGCCTTAATTTGGTTTATTGTCGCAATGTGTGTGGTTGCCGGTGCTTGGGAAGCGGGCGCTGTTGTCGGTGGGTTACAAATGCTGGGTTCTGGCCGCAGGTCAGCCCGGGCCGATTAAGCTAAATCCAAATGAAAATAGCCTTTGCTTTGCTGCTATTTGGGGGAGCTTCCATGGTGAGCGCCAATGATTGGGGGATCAGCTCACCATGGAACGAACCTACCGTTTTACCACCCGAGGTTAAGCCGTTCGAATTACCGACGTTACACGGTGATGCCCCGCATTTTAATACCCCCGTCCCTGCCCTATTACCTGCGCCGAAGATAGACCCAGACACCATCTTTGAGTCGGTACTGCATTGCTACCCAGAGAAGAGTAAATTCAAGATCGACATCGATATTGTAGCTGGTATGCGCGCTAACATGGACGAGTACGACAATGACGATTGGCCAGATATCTCCGAGCACTATATTGGCATTGTCGGGAAAATGCCTCTCTATTCTACCACCGAACAATCGCGTGAACGCCAATGGGAATATCAGCGCAGAACCGCGACCGCTAGCGCGGTCGCTGCTTTTACCAAAGCGCTTGCCAGCCGCAATTATTCCTATCGAACGATGGGGCTCTACTTGGCTCTCGAGGCGCGATCCCAAGCAAGAGTAAGCAAAGGGGTTGCTAACGTTGATGAGCAGATAACCTTGCTCGAGAAAGTCGCCACGGCCCACCGTGATGTATTAACGCATGAAGCCACATTGGTTGAGCAACGCCTGGCGTTAGTGGCTATGTGTGAAGAGGACCAAAGTCAGACGATAAACACTTATCTACAAAAAATAGCCGTGTTGCCGCAGCGCACCGCACAGGCGGTGAACAAATGAAATGGCTCAACCACACCTTAATTGCGGGTGCCTTGTGTGCCGTGTTTTCGCCACCTCATGTCGCGGCTTGTGTTGCAGGCGCAACCGCACCAGATTGGATGGAGTATGTATATAAACTGACGGGCAGGCCAATTAAACATCGAGGCCCCACTCATGTCTTCACCCATTGGTTAATGGTCGCCCTCGCCTTTACCTTAGTTTGGGATTATCACGGGTTAGGGATGGCGTTTGCCTAGGGAGGTGTCATCCATATACTGACCGATGCAATGACCGTTTCGGGTGTGCCTTTTTCTCCCTACAGTGATCGACGATTTCATCTATTTGGTGGTCGCTTTAGAACGGGTGACCCTGTGGAATACGCTATCTCTGCAGGCGTAGTGATTGCTTGCATTGCGCTTTCTCATATCACGGGCGGTCAAGGTTTTGCGCCGTTCTTTTACGATTGGGCTGGCATGTATGAGCAAGGCTTGATCGATGCTTTAGAGTGGAAGACCAACCGATTTAGGTTGATTTAAGTCCGTTGGTTTCAAAAAAACAACCCCCATTGTCCCCAGATGTTTTGCTAATTTTCGCTCGTGTAATCGAGTCAAAAGATAGGGTGGGTAAAGAATTTTTACTGAGTTAGAGTTGGATAGAACACCATTCTATGTTTAATCAAAACAACCCCCATTGTCCCCAAACCGCTTAAAAGAAAAATGATTTTACTATCATATATTTGCTTTTCGGGAGCGGAGGGGAAGACAAAACTTACGCTCCCTGAACTTGCGTACTCTTTGATGGTTATTTTTGACATCAGCTCTGTGCGTTTGTAATTATTCGCCAAATTTTTAGTAAGTGGCAGTAAGTGTAATGATGAGGTATTTCATTGATGGCCATGAGCCAAAATATGAGCTGAGATTTATCCTAACTATTCCCCCAACCGATTTTCGGATGATAAAAACAGAGTTTATGAGCATAAAAACGCATTTAAATTTGATGTTTAGCGAGAATTCTTTCATTTTTTGATGAAGTGTTTCGTTTAACAGACTAAGTCGGCTTTAGTGTTTTTGTGACGGCGTCACTTGATTTTTAATTGTAGTACCTAAAAGATAATCTCAAAACATGACGTTTTTGGATGATGTAAACTTGATGTATAAGGCTCGTATTATTGTGTGTTGACGTATTTATTCTGTTTGCTCTATATGGAGGAGGCACTCTCTTCCTAAGCGTTCAATAACTTGAAAGCAAAGAGCCAATGTTCCGTGTTCTACTTTTTCTGCCGCTTCCCCAGTGACAGTTGCAATTGCAGTCAGCTGTTGTACTTTGATTTCCACACTTTCTAAATGCTCAATTATGCCGTTATTCATTTACTCCCCCCTACCTGATTGAATTACTGTATATTTAAACAGTGTTTATGTGTTTTTACTATAGCTAACGTCATAAAAAATGACTTTAGATCTAAAATTCGGCTTTTTGTATTTATATAACACATATTTTTGGGGTTTTATTTTGAAAATAACTTTTCAGGTATTGCTGAAGGGCTGTCTCTGAGGTGGGTGATTGTGGAGTGCGTAATGGGGTAGGGCTGTAATGATCCATAAGCTACAAGATATCGACTTATCTTGTTGTTTCTTATTGGTTTTACTTCAGCTAAACATTTCTTTGTTTTAGTTTTAGCTTGATCGTTTTTAATATTTTCAGATATAGTTTTACGCACATCTACCGGCCGTCATACTTTTTAATATTAGGAATTGATGAACAAAATGTCCCTCAGAAAAAGTCTAAATACGGTTAAATTCGATCCAAAATTTGAAGCGCTAGAAGATAAAAATCTTATCGAAACCTATTTTAATGTTCAGCTTGATGAGCATCGAGATTTTCGAATCTTACGCTCTGTCGAACGTCTAATACAAAGTCATTTCAGAGGTGATCGTCTACCGAATTGTGAATCGATACGTTCAGACCATTATTTTAATCTCCTAAGATTTATTAGCGTTGCTATGCTTTATACCGATCAGGCTCAAAATGTAATCGTATCTAAGTCTCGGACACCTGATGGCCAATGGCATGTCGTGCCGGCAGGAAACGCATTCTTTATGAAAAAGCTAGGGATTGAACGTAGTACACTAGACGGTATCATTGCGAGCGCCAAGCGCTTAGGTTGGTATATCTCTAATATTCGATACGGCTATTATCAGTGCGGTAACGGAAAGCGTTATTACGGAAAAAATTCAGTCAAACGTGTGTTCATTGGATTGTATGATCTTCTTGGTACGGGTAAGAAGGTAAGAGAATCAATAAAAAGTGCTGTTCAATACAAACACTATCGTGATAAGAAAATCGCAGCTTCAGTTCAAAGGAAGAAGCAAGAAATCAGAACTGGGCGAGGTTTTCAAGATTATGGGTACGGGGGCGAAAACCAGCGCCGTTTTAGCCACGCCCAATCAAAGCGAACTTCCAGCTCTGCGCCGTCTTTGAAAAGTCGCTTAGACAGAGACGACTCTTTCTGTCCTCGACATGAGATAACCGAAAACGAACTCCATCGTATAGGTAGACTCCAGGCTCCCACTTCACATTAACGTCGACTACTTTCTACCACCTTAGTTGGTGGTGATTATGTGCATCCACCTCTCGTTATTGACTCTTTAGTCATTAAAAACCCTTGGAAATTTGAGATCAACAAGTCTTAAAGGCAATACCAGCTGTGGGTAAGTTGTTGAATACTTGATTTATTCTAAAATAAATCAAGCATGAAATGACAACAAGTCAAGCATCTACAATAAATACAAAAAATTAATACTTAATATATATATTAATTGCTTACCAAAGAAAGAAGGGGTGAGGTAATCACTCAAGCTGAAGACTACTTGAAGAAGAACTCGCCGATAATTCTTGTTATTGTTGAACTATTTTGACCAAGTGGGTATTTATGTGAGGTAGGAAAAATGAGAGATGAAACTGTGGTCAATGTCAGTTGACCACGACTGGTAAAAATATCAGAAACTTGGCGGTGGTTAATATTTATCTTGGTTCGACATGAAGAAAAAAGGGTTAGCCATGACCTGCCCAGCCAACAACACGACCGACTATTTCACCATTATCAATGGTTTCGAATTCACTGTTAGCTGGAACAAATTTTCCACGATACTTACGTCTAAAATGGAACGTCCCCCCTGCTTTAACGATAACTAAAATATCATCATTAACAGATCTCATGGGTTCAACGATGATGAAGCAACCAATAGGATAATTGGTAGTGAAATCAGGGGATATCATCGCTGCGTCCCGTACTTTTAAAGCATAACTCTCAAATTTAGCTCCGTTTGGGTAAAAAATAGTTCCATGTTCTGCTGAATTTTCTCTTCCTATATCCGTCCAGCTACGAATACTTACATTTTTAGTGTGATAACCAAGCGTCTCTTCCATTTCCATGCGAGTGACAAACTCACCGAACGACATGTTCATTTTTTCTAAAGCCTTGATAAGTACTTGGGTTGGTAAATCACCTTCGCCCTGTTCAAACCTTCCAATGGTTGCACGACTAGCAATACCAACGAAATCCTTCTGTTTTAATTTTTTTGACTTTCGGATTGCTGCAAAAACCTGATGTGCTTCTGGCATGTTGACTCCTATTAAAATACAACGGGCACTTGTCCTTACCCTAATGAATCAGACCCTCGAGGTCATGTGTCCAACGCAGTAAAAAATGCGTTGTGTTTTTACTTTTTTCAATCTCCCAATTATAAAGCATCCGATAGTTACAAGTACTAACTTTGAGTTTTTTTGGTATAAAAGTGACAAAAAGTTTTCATAGAAGAGACTTTTAGTACTTTTTTTCCAAAGAAATTGTGTTTTATCTCTTTTTTTTAGCCGTAATTAGTAAGCTATCGACAAAAGTAAGCAATCGTAGGCATAAAGAATGGCCATTTTTATTTTTTGATGTTAGTGTTTTGACTCAAATTTGATGCTTTTAGGTTTTATTTTTCCTATTGTGCTCATTTTTTCAGTTTTTGTTTTTGGATAATTAACCATTTAAATAGGGTTTTGCGATAAATGAATGATGAAAAAGATTTTTTTGAGGCGACACGTATACGGATCATGGAAGCGCTTGCGACTTATCAACCGGAGATAAATTCTGATTTTTCAGAAAAGTCGATATTCAATCTTGTAAGGAATGGCAAAGAGCCCCAAAAGAAGGGTCACCATCAATCTTCGGTAATTAAGGGAACTCGAAATGCTGCCATTTCAAAGCTAAATTGTTCAGACGATGTGTTCGAGCACTTGAAGATACAACGAGTTATTAATAACTTACCAATCGATATGAACAATTGGTTGCTGTATCGATATGCTGATAGCCCATCATTAAATCATGTCCCAGCCTTACTGAACGCGCTTATGGAGCGCCTACCATTAGAAAAGTGCCGTAAACCAACGCAGAAAAAAGTGCTGTCTATTTTGGTTTTACGTCTAGTCAAGCGGGATTTTTTGGATTGCCTTCATCGTACATATTTCGAGGCGGTAGGGATTAAAAAACAAACATACTATGAGTGTTATGCAAAGCATAATGACAACATTACGCTTCTATTTGACTCTTTCGATAGGCTAGCATTGTGCGAGTTTTACGAGTGTTACATGGCTCAAAAGTGTATCAATAAAGTTGCTGGTTAATTTTTTTAGCTCAAATATGAGCTTTTTGCTTGCAATAACCTGACTGGTTGTAGTATGATTTTTCCACGGTCGAAAAACTCCTTATTTTATTCGTAAATTGACAAAACCCCTTCGCATTAGCAAAGGGGTTTTTTTATGCACGATGGTCTGTTCCTTACCAGCGTTAAAATTGATTTAGCTGATTATGTGAACGATTAAAACTTTAAAATTTCATCTCCAACAGTAGCTTAAACAGGTTTCAATTTATGTTTTCTTATAACAAAGAGACGGACGGCTTTTTGTTATTTGTCGTCGTGTTTATTGTCGCCAGGCTGGGTGTCTTTCTTAAAAAAGCAGAAAAAATTTCCCCTCAGGTGTTTATTGCAGAGCTTTTCATTGCTTTAGCGTTGGCATTTGGCTCCTGGCATCTCGGCTTGATGCAAGGTATGTCCTATAGCCAAACCGTGGTGTATGGCGTATTTGGAGCGCTTGGGCATATCCACATAATTAAATTTATCACGCAGCAAGTCTTTAAGAGAGATTTATAGCTGACTTGGAAGTTACCGCGCCTTAGTGGGTTTGTCGTCTTCCGTATTCCCTTTTTTTAATAACCCTACGAGTGTTACTAGCTTTCATTGTAGGTATTTTATCGATAACGGAGCTTAGTAAATGGTACATGGCGCTCTCTCTCCCTTGCATCTTAAAGATGCGTGTTTTCTTGTTGGCCAAGTGTTTGGTGTACCTAACCTTGGTCATTTGCTGTTTGAAATTACTCTTATTGAGTCAAAAGCGGGTCAAAAGAAAAGCCGATACGGTGGCGTATGCTCTGTATCACATTACCAGTTTAAGTTAATGCAAAATCATCACCGATTTTATGCTCATCGAAAGCAAATTTTGTCGGCGCTTGGTATGGATCTAAAAAGTATCAAGTTTGAATATTTAGCGAATAACCCGACGTTATCACTCATTGTTACAGGGGCTTGGATCCTCGCGAATGTCTACAAAGTTCCAAACGAACGTGCAGATCGAGCGCACTTATTCTCTAAGTGGTGGCGAAGCCTCGATATTGTTGAATATATGAGATTAACCTACTTTTGCAGCGAAGCTTGTGATTGAGCTTCGTTCAACAGTTCCTGAAATAGGTGGACTCCAAACATGAATATAACGCAAGCCATTCTCAACTTAACGCATCGTGTAAGTGGCATGGAACGTCAGCTAAGGAACCTAATACGACTGGGACGTGTTAAATCTGTGGAAGGCGCAAAAGCAGTGATCGATTACGCCCCGAATTCAGCAGATGACTATGTCTCTCCTCCGATCCAATGGGTCGCTTTCGAGTCGGGGGAGGTGATTAAGTGGCGAGCTCCGAGTATTGGTGAGCAAGTGGTTGTGTTGAATTTGTCGGGTGGGGTTGATGAGGCTCATGCTATCGCGTTACCCGCAACCTATTGCTCCGAATTTTTGCCTGATGATACGGACCCCAGAAAAACCAGTTTAAGTGTTTTAGATGTCTTCAAAGTGACCGCTGATTTTGATGGCAATTATTTGGTCGAAGCTAATAACTCAATCAAGTTCGTGACCCCATCATTTACGGTAGAGGCGGCGGATATAATTTCCATGCAAACCAATGATTATATTCGAACCGCCAACACCTCGAAAACCAAGGGCACGCATTCACAAACCGGAGATGTCAAAGTCACTGGTTCGTTGGATGTAAGTGCACAAATTAAAACTCCTACGCTTGTGAGTTACTCTCCTGGTGCTTTCTCAATGTCAAGCAATGGCGCCGTATTGTCTGCCGCTACTATAAGCGGTGTCACTTTCAGTACTCACAAGCATATGGTGAACAAAGAAGGGGAGCCAACCGAACTCCCGTCCAATTAAGGGGGCAGTATGCAAATGGGAATAGACCCAGAAACGGGCTTGACGGTGACGGGAGCTAAGCAAGCGGCTTGTCGTTTAGCCAAAGCGATCACGACGCAAGAAGGTTCGAGAGAGAAACGCCGTAAGGTCGGTGGGCAGTATCGTATGCTCATGGGGTTAGCGAACGAACAGAACCGTATGAGAGCGATTAACCGTATTCATAGAGTTATTACTAACCCAGCCAACGACTTAGCTGATATTGCAGATCCCGTTGTTGATGTTCGAATACATGGAACGGGGTTTCGAATTCAGATTCATTACACGTATGAAGGAAAAAGAGAGGTGCTAGTAATATGAGTGTGACCAAAATCCCTGACATTCTGACTGTTGAGCCATTTGAAACGATGCGTGAACGTTTCATTAATGATTTTTTTTTCCCTTTTGCAGAGAAAGAAGTCGGTACAGAGGTCGCACAGTTAATGACTCGAGGCCTCCGGAGCCCAAATGAATCAGCCGCTCTGCTCCTTGATTCAATGATTTTGTTTAGGCAGCAAGAGACACGTAATGATAACCACAAATACCTGCAAAATTTTTCAGAAACCGCAACCGATTCTGAAATGATTGATTTGGTTGTGTCTCGCTTAGGTGTAACACGGCAAGTCATACAACCTGAAGATAATACGGTTTTCCCACCGGTTGCTGCAGTGATGGAATCTGATGCATCGCTCTTGCTTCGTTACAGTCTAGCGCCTTATGGTTTGGCGACGACAGGAACAAGAACGGGTTATAAATTTCATGCGATGACGCTGGGCGAACGCCCATTCATTACTGTGCATCGTGAGTCTGACAACGTCGTTGTTCAACGCTTTGAGTTTACTTCTACTAAAGAGGTGATTCGTCCAAAAGATGCTGAGCCAAGAATGCTGAGACCAAACTCGGGTGAGGTAGAAATACGTATTCTTTCTCCTGTTGGGGATGGCACGGCTGATCAGGCGTTAAAAAAAGCAGTATTGGATTATTGTAGCCGTGCTGATATTGCTCAAGAATCTGACCATATCACTACCGCTTCCGCAGAGATAAAACCGTACACAATCGCCATTGATGTGTGGGAAGAAACAACGCCTACTCAATTGATTGACCGAGAAGGCTTAACTCAAGCCTTAAACGATTATGGTAAGAAACAGCATAAATTAGGCGGCCATGTTCAACGCTCACGCATCGATCAAATTGCTCATAACCACAACGTAAAAAAACTGAGCATCATTAGCCCTGGCAACGATGTGTTGTGCGACTGGTTTGAAGCGCCGTATTGTCAAGGGGTGGTGGTGAATGTCCGAAATCATTGATCAAGATACACTGCTGCCAGATAACCGAACCACGTTTGAACGAAGCTACGAACAAAGTACTAAAGCCTTAGTTCAAAGCGAAAACACACTGGCTACCATCAATTCACCAACCACGATCCCACAAAACTTATTACCTTTGATGGCCTCTGAGCGTGGTGTGAATGATTGGTTTTTCAGTGATAGTGAAGCTGAGAAGCGCGCCATCACCAAGGTGTCTTATGCTGTGCATCAAGCCAGTGGTACCAAGGCCGGTATTGAGATGGCGCTCGACGCTGTGGATTATCAAGCGCAAATAAAACATTGGAAGCACGTTGAAAATGGGGTGCCGTATACCGTTTATGTGACCGCTGAGAACAAGACTGAACGTAGCGTGGATCGTGAGCGAGCCGAGCGTCTTATCGAACGCTTAAACCATGTAAAGTCAGAACGAGACAGTGTTGACTTAACTATGGCTTATCGCGTCTCACAGTCGTTTCGTGTGACAGCGGGGAGCGCACCCAGTGTCAGTATTCAACCTTTAACGATTCAAGCCGAACTCGCACAAGTTAAAGCATCCACATCGCTGAGTTTGGCCGCAGGTTCAAGCTCTCATGCTGTCAGCATCCAACCTTTAACGATTCAAGCGAAACTTGCGCAAGTTAAGGCAGCAACATCGCTTAGTGTGGGTACATCTACTGGCCCGCAGTCCATATCAATCACACCAATTGAAACCATAGCGAGAATCACATGACACTAGCGGTAACCATTACGCATCGCGGTTTAGCTGAATGTATCAGCGCGAAAAATACAGGTATAAAAGCCAAAATTGCCAAAATATCGGTGGGGGATAAATCCTATAAACCAAGTCCTTCTCAAGTGGCGCTACGCAATGAGCGACAAATTGAAGACATTGTTCAATGCGTCAATGTCAGCAGTACCTCGCTGCAAATGGCGGCCAAGTTTTCAGGGGACGAAGAGTTTCCAATCGGTGAAATCGCCTTATGGTTAGAATCGGGAACGTTACTTGGCATTGTTTCCGAACCCAACCGAACGTTGACCTATAAGGCAAAAGGGTCGCACGTAATCGTGCCGTTTACGATGAACTTTGAAGCTTTACCAAGCGATTCATTAACGGTTGTCGTTGGGACCGAAAATTTAAACATCATGATTGAGCCTGAAATGATGAGTGATGCGCTTGCATTCATTCGAAGCCAAACGGTTCAAATTAAACAAGCGCATAACCAGATAAAGGTGAACGACCAGCTCTTAGCGGCTGATTCCCTTATCGAAAATCTCAATGGGTTATTGATCGAGTCAACATCTCAGCTAGAAAAAGCGTTGTCTCTTGTTAAACAGCAGACACAAGAAACGTTCGGTGCTGTTGCGATGAGCAACACACAAGCGCACCTTCATACTCAGTCCGTGTTAGTGCGACAAGCAAACAACACCATGAAATCTAACGAAGCAATCCGAAAATTGGAGAGTCATTAATGCCAAACATAACCGAAGAATTACAGGAATTAAAAAAAGCCTCACAAGCTCAAACGAGTGCGTCGCAACAGTTGGCTGACGAGGTATCACAAAAAATGGGAGCCATTGATAAAAAAACAAACGATGCCGTCACTAATGTGTGGAAAGAGCACCAGAAATTTAAAGACAGTGTCCAAAATATCATCCCTACACCCTTAAATCTTTTTAAGAACTCATTGATGCGAGCAGTTGAATCCGATGGTCGGCCTGTGGGGTTCTCGTCAACGGGATCGGTTGTAATCGAGGCGGTACACCCTTTTACAAAAGGCTTTGAAGGACCTTATGTTAAAGACAAGCCAGCCAACGCAGCTCAAACGGTTGACGCCGCAACAGATGAAACTCCGTTCTGGTTTGGTCGATATAATAAAGGTGATCGAAATAAGCGTGGTGGATTAGCTGATGGCTGGGGAGGCATCAAAGATGGACACATATTAAAAATAACTTCAACGCCAAAACAGGAGTCAAAAAGTATTCGATTAGGTGTTGATACATTAGGTCATTTTTCACGAGTACGTGTTCGACTTTGGGTTAAAGTAGTGACGGGAACGTTTTATATGGGGCAAGATGCTGGCTATTTTAGCACCACGAGTAATAAACAATCTCACCGAAATCCGATCACCAAGGCAGATACTGACGCAGGAACTGATGGTTGGTTGTATGTGGACAAAGTTATTAATATGTCTGAGGTTTCGACGGTACGAGGCAATACATTTTGTTTTGGTGTTAATAATGAACAAGAATGCGAGGTTTACATTGCTAAACCGCACCTATCTTTGCCTATGTATCCTGAAGCTATGTTAACAGCTGCTGGCGAGACAGCTAAAGAACCAGTATTCACGCCGTGCGACTTTCCCGAGCATACAACAGTAGGATAAATAAATTATGAAAATATTAGACAAAAATGATGGCTCTTTGATTGCTATGTGTGATGCAGATTCACTCGACTCAGTGCTCACTAGTTTTGGCCTAACGGTTGCTGACTGTGAAGTCGTGGAAAGTCAATCCGAGATTGATAGAAAAAATATTGAGTTCTTAAATACAACCGATTGGCAAGTGACTCGACATCGTGATCAAGTTGACTCTGGGAATACCACATCAATGAGTGATGAAGAATATCAAGAACTGCTTTCGCAACGACAAATTGCACGTGGCAAGGTTGTGGATCAGCAAGCCCTTAATATGTATCGCAGTGTAATGAAGTAATTAGGTTTCAAAGCTGATAGTACGCCGCTATTGTTAAGCGGTTTTTTTGTGCCTAAATCTCACCTTGAGCCCTACTTTTTCGTAGGGCTCTTTATTTTAAGCGAAAGAACTGAGCGATAAATAGAGCCTCTATAGCCTGTATAGCCAGAGCGAGCGCAATATTGGTCCATGCTGGCTTACTGCGTCTCGCCGTTGTTTCGTTTGACTGCATGAGAAAAGGAAGGGGGAAGCATCAACCTCGGTATTTAACCGGTATCGATTGGATCGTCATTGTGCCAGTTAGGGCATCAGACCTCTGGGTTTTGGCGCTTCTTTGGGCCCTTATTCCATATCAATCACCCCAATTGAAATAATAGCGAGAACAATATGACATTAGCGGTAACCATTACGCATCATGGCTTAGCTGAGTGTATCAGCGCAAAGAATGCAGGCATAAAAGCCAAAATTGCCAAAATATCGGTGGGTGACCAGTCTTATACGCCCAGCCCTTCTCAGCAGGCGTTACGTAATGAGCGACAAATTGAAGATATTATTCAATGTGTCAACGTTAGCGATACCTCACTACAAATGGCGGCCAAGTTTTCAGGGGATAAAGAGTTCCCTATTGGCGAAATCGCTTTATGGTTAGAGTCGGGAACACTGCTTGGCGTTATTTCTGAACCAAATAAAACACTAACCTATAAATCAAAAGGGGCGCACGTTATTGTGCCTTTTACGATGAACTTTGAAGCCTTACCAAGCGATTCATTAACGGTTGTCGTCGGAACCGAAAACTTAAACATCATGATTGATGAAGAGTTTGAAACGTTAAGTGCAGGCGTGATTGAAACGCACTGTTTGTTGGTTGACCATACTTTTCAGTTACAAGAGTTAGATCAAAATGTTGAAGGTTTAGCTACGCATCAAGCCGCATTTGAAGCCAATACGCAAGCCAATTTCCAACGTCAAAATCAGGCCGTTAAGCAGGTCGAAAGAGGTTTGGGGGACACCAGGAATACACAAAATGAGGTCGTTACTGAGTTGGCAACAAATCTTGTTGAAAATGCTCACCTCAATATTGAACAGGAATTACGTTTACGTGATTTAGAGCATCAAATCGAATTACTCGAAGATAAACAGTCGAACGATTCAAACCCATTGCCGGATCTCAATAGATTTGCACTTACCAAGTATTTTAAATCAGGTTTTAGTTCAACGGACAATGCCTCTGACGCTCATTACGAACGTTCAATGATTGGTAAAAGCCCCATTTCAGTTGGAAAAACGACTTTTAAAGTCGCGGGATGCGGCTCGATGGCGTTCATTTCTGGTTGTATTTATATTCACGGTTTTTCAATACGCGGTAACGATGACTCGGGGATTGAGGTTGTGGTGTCAAAAGCTGCGCTTGCAGAAGCGCTGCGAGGTGCGGGTATCACTCATTTCAGTGAGGCCTATTCCACTGGTGTTGTGGAGTGGTATTACAAAATCGGCCCCGTCGTTCAAGATTTATCTTCCCAAGTTGTTTCTGTGATCGCAAATAATAACGGGGCAATATCAATAATGTCACCTCAGCTCGATGCACGTTCTGCCCTCAACAAGTATGGGGAAGTAAATTCAGCCAGAATTTGGTTTACGGTTCCGGTTCTCAACCCTGTTTATGCTTAATTGTCAGGGGAATGGCCAGCGTTTCTTGGGTGTGTTTTCCAAGTGGGTAACCCACCTGAGGTATTTTAAATCGTTCTACATTTAAATAAGGATTAAATATGAAAGCAAATGAAAGTGCCGAAATTGTTAAAGCGGTGGGGGCGTTAACAAAAACGGTGAGTGGGAAAGTCAAAGAGATTGATGACAAAGTTGACAAAGCAGAAACTGAGTTTCGAGAGTTTGGTGATGCTCTAGGAGATATGATTGGTTTCACAGCACTAAATTACAACAATGACTTTCTTGATACACGTGAAGTTACTGAGAATACTTCTGGCTTTAAAAATAGATATCCGGTTGGTATGGGCGTTGGTGCCAATCGAAATGACGCTTTTAAAGTCGAAATGATTGGTGTTAGAAGTACTGTTGAACCATCTTCTCGACATCCAGAAGCGCAAGAGCTTCTGGACTTTATGGGGGTTGGCTCTGGTAGTCGTAACTTTTCTAGGACATTTAATATCCTAAAAATGACGATATTGTCAGAAGAGTTTCAATCTTTGAGTGGTTACGATTTCTATATACCTGATCAACACGTGAAACAAAGCCCGGTAACGACTTTTCTTGCGTATACCAAAATTAAAGGTTCAGGTGCTGTTCGATGGTTAGGTGAAGATACTAAAGGGCAATGGAAACAAATAAACATTGTAAAAAATCACACCAACCCTGGTACTTACACTCATGTTGACCTTCTTTTTAGTGATTTCAAAAAAGGCGATGAGATTTATTTAGCTTTACCAACAGTTTGTGTGGGCAGGTTCCCGAAAAACAAAAAGCATGGAAAGTTATATAACCCTAAAAACGATATTCTGAGAAAAGTAGAAAAAATGATTTAAAACGAAGGAAAAGCGAATGGAAAATGAAATGTTTGTAGTGACTGCTCGCGGTTTAGTAAGTGAAAGTTGGGTAGAGGTTATAGAAACGCGTAATGCTAAGTTAGTAGAAGCGGATAAGCTTGTAAATATTGCAATGGATATAGGGCAAGACCCACTACCTTTTCGGTCTTACCGCCAAGCCTTGCGTGATATTCCGCAAACTTATGATAACCCAGACGATGTTGTTTGGCCTGTTAAACCAACGGTTTAATGTGTTAAAGAAGCACGAAATAAAGACACCGCGTAAAGCGGTTTTTTTGTATCTAAATTTCACCTAGAGCCCTGCCTTTGAGCGGGGCTTTTTATTTGGAGATTAACCAATGGCAAAAACGAAAGCGTCTGCGTTAGACGCACCAACCCAAACGCAGGCAACGAATGACCCGCGCGACTATGTGATGCTCAGAGAAAAGCGCATCCTTTATTACTGGCGTGAAGAGGGTCAAACGGTCACCTTGAAACCATCTCAAGCTGAGTATCATCTCAGAAATAAAAATCTCGTATTAAAAGAAGAGAGACAATAATGGCATTAACAACAACACAAAACCATAACGGCATCTCACTTGAAGTGGGTGAGCCGTTAGGCCCAATGGGCGGAGTGGATAACCAACTGGGCGGCATGATTGGGTTGGCACCCAACAAACATCCAGACGTTCCTTATGGCGAACCTATCAAGCTTTATACGACCGCTGACCTAGCCAAAATTGACACAACAGAGAACCCAGCCGGTGTGCTTTATTGTAGTGCGAAGTACTTTCTAGAAGTCGCTCAGGTGCCTTGTTACGTCATCATTGAAAAACCAGGTGCAGATGCCGATGAAACGCTACAAAACATCGTTGGTGGCGTGTCGCCTTCTGGTCGATTAACAGGTATTGCAGCGTTTGCTGGATGCAAAGAAGCGCCTACCAATGTGGCCGCACCAGGCTTCCATGGCCTTGAAATCGCTAACGCATTAGCGGCACTTGCTAACCAAACCTACTGTGAGGGTTGGACTGACGCACCGGATTTTATCACCAAGGATGCTAAGGAATATGCTGGGAAATTAGGTGAGAGCCATAAACGCGTATGGTGTTGTGATGTGAGTGGTGAGCGTTGGAGACATACGATTCCACCATCTGTTGTTGGCATGGCAGCGCGCTGCAGTGTGAAACCTTCTCAAACACCCAATGGTGCACCGGTACCACTGGACGATATCGCCCGTTTGGTTGGGTACCGTGTTAACGATAAAAACAGTGAAGCGGTAGACCTTAATAAAAAAGGCATCGCGCTTACGGTTCGAGATCCGAATGGCGGCTTAATGTTCTTAGGCACCCGTACGGCAGATGGTAGTTTTGGCAATATTATTGGTATTGAAAACCAATTGTGTCGAGAGCTTATCAAGTCACATCGTGACACGATGAAATCTAACTTGGACTTTGATTTCTTTAATCAGCGTGTTGCGCAGTTGAATAATTGGCTCGCCAGTCTGCAAGCCGATGGTGAGATCATTGGTGCAAAATGTTACCTCCACACCACTCGCAATAACTTGCAGCGTTATAAAAATGGTGAGTGGGTACTTGTGGTTGATTGGGGCGCTTACCGTCCTAACGAGCACTCCATCATTGAACTCAACCAAAGCGATGAAATTTTACAGGTTTACATCGACAGCGCAGTTAAATCATTCAGTTAATAGGTGAAATATGTCTAATCGAGTTACTCTCGCCAGAAAACTAGTACTACCAGGCGACATTAAAATTACGAACAACATTGAAGACTTTACACCACCCAAATACAGCAAAGTATATGCTGATGTGCCTGGGGCATTCATGGGCAAAAAAGTGTGTGTGGGTTACGAAGCTGCTGAGTGGTCGGTGACCATTAAGGGTGAAATGGCTTCGGTGGTCAAGTCGGCCCTGAAAAATGGTGATAAGACGGTCATTATTTTCAATGAAAATGGCACGAATCAAGATCAGGTGTTTTCAGCTGAGCACCAGATGACGGGTGAAGTCAGCGTGGAGTATTCATCACACAAGATGCGCGAACAACAAACCCTTACCTTAACGGGACAGATCTCGAGGCATACATGGAAAGAAAACGGTGTGACCCTCACCGAAGTGGATATTGATAACGGTCAATACACGATCGGTGGCAAGAAATTCAATAACTAACGCATTGTGTTTATTTAAGGTCGCCAATTGGCGACCTTTTTATTTATTGTGGAGGCAGTATGACTCAAACCGAATACCTAGAGCGTTCATTCACGCTTTTAAAATCCATTGAAACACTCAGTAAAGTCACAGTAAAGCCAATGAGCCGTGAATCAAGCATGGCGATTGAGCCGAAAGGTGACACATTCACCCAAGAAGAGAAAGAAGCTTTGGTGATGGCCTCAACAGGGCTTTGCCAAGATGAACTGGATGCGCTATCAAGCCCTGATTGGCTGACGCTTTATGAGTCGTCTTATGACTTCTACCACCAAACCAGCTACCAGTTGGCTCAATTAGAGCAGGATGAAACAGCGAAAGAAGTGGTGCTGCATTTTAGTGGTGAGCGCAAAGTAACCTTCGAGCTACCTACCCTTAAACTTTCCAAAATGGCCAATAAAATCAATGATGACATCAAACGGGCCTGTTTTATTATCGCGAACCTTACAGATCTTGAAGAAGATGAAATTATGGCTTTGCCATTACCAGATTACCGAAGCCTTGTGAGCGCTGTAACGCATTTTTTAATCAGACCAGCGGCTTACTTTCAGTAGAGAGCGTTGAAGTCATTCTAGACGTGATTCCACTGGCGGGTTACTCCGCTGGTGATGCACAAGAGTGGACAACGGAAATTGCATTGCGACGTTACGAGCTAGCTTTAGCTCACTTAGGGGTAAAGCGTGGATAAAAAAATAGAATTAGGCATCACCACAGGTGCTACGCAAGCGGTCGCTGGAATTGAGACAGCAGATAAGGCGCAGCAAGGTTTTATTGGCGCCATAAAAAAGGCACAAAAGGAACTGAAATCAGCACAGGATATTGCAGGTGATGTTAGGCAGTTCGAGTCTTTAGAGTCGGCGCTTCGCATGACTCAAAAGCAAGCATCACATAACAGCGCAGTACTGACAGCGTTGTCTGCCAAACAAACACTCCATCTAAAGCTTACGGACGCAGAGACCGTTTCGCTAAAAAATAACCAGAAAGCTTTAGAAGTGCTGAATAGGAAAAAAGCCCAAGGTATTAATTTAACTGATAAAGAGCAACAAAAATTAGTTCGTTCTGAGTCGGTCGTATACAAGCTGACTAAGAAAAAAAACGCCCAATATAAGCACACCAAAAAGGAACAAGCGGAATTAGAGAGGCTACGTCAAAAAGCATCGAGCTTAAAAGCACAAGAGAAAAACCAGTCACGCCAAATCTCTAAGCTGGAAAGTAAGTTGGAAGCAGTCGGTATTAACCCGACGGATTTACCCAAAGCTAAAGATATCGCAGACCGTAGAGTCGAAAAATCGGCGCAATTACTCGACCGTGAAAATCGCTTGCTAAGCCGCTCTAATGAACTTCAACAACGTAAAAAAGATGTACTGCAATCAATGCCAAGCAGTAACGCCACTGCTGGGGCCATTTTATCGACCGGCGCAGTCATGATGAAAAAATCGGCTGTCAATGATGCGTCATTTTTAACCATTGCTCGAAATTTTGATTTTGGAAATCAAGGCGCTCAAGGACAAGAAGCACAAGCGCTACGTCGTGAGCTAAATAGTCTTGCGGTCGAATTAGCAGGGGTGGATAGCTCACAGATAATGGCAATTGCTGGTACTGGCGCGAACTCGGGGATTGGCAAGGAAGATCTTGTTGCTTATACCCGTGAGACTGTTATGGCCTCATCTGCTTGGGGCATAAAAGACAAAGTGCAGGCTGCCCAACAAGGAATGAAATTACGCAATGCACTTGGGTATAGGCATGATGAATCCGGTCAAAAAAAATTCATGCATATGGCTAATATGATCAATGAGGTTGACAGCAAAAATAGCGGCGTTAATGCAAGCGATCTCGTGCATGTTATGGCTAGCCAAGGCGAGTTCATGATGAACGCAGGCTTCAGTGAGTCACAAGCATTGGGACTGTCGGGAGCCCTTTTAGCAAATGGCGCTAGTAAAAAAGAGGCGACAATAGCTGTCAAGGACATTACCGCAGCTTTAAGCGCTGGACTCCTAGCGACGGATGGCCAAAAAAACACCTTTAAAAAGCTTGGTACTGATGCAGAGTCTGTTTCACTTGGTATGACAAAAGACGCAACAGCTACTTTGCTGGGTGTACTCGATGGTATCAAAGGGTTAGACACACAGGAGCAAGCTGCTGCGATCAAGTCCATATTTGGTGACAAGGCGAGTCCACTGATAACAAAGATGCTCAAGGATACAGAGCAACTCACTCAAATTCAGGAGAATGCGGCTTCTGCAAGCTCAAATTCGGTGAATAAAGAGTACCAAGAAAATGCCAGTACAAGGCTTGCTGATATAGAGCGCTCTAATGATGCATTCAGTCAATTAGCCATTGTTTTGGGTGATAAGGCGTGGCCTGCACTTAGAGGTTTTTACAATGGTGTCACGGACCTAACGATAGCAACAACTGATTGGATTGCCGAATCCGGAATGGCGAGCAGTGCTGTACTTGGGCTAGGTGCTTCAGTCGTGGCCGGTATTGCTGCTTATAAGGTTTATCAAGGTATCAAATTCGCGACAAACATTACGAGTATCGCTAAAGAGGCATTGGCCTTAAAGAGCCAACAGTCTGCTACAGACAAAGCGACGGCTGCGGCCAATCGTCACACTGCCGCAATGGAACGTCAAGCAAGAGCGACAGGCGGCGCTCGCGTGAGCGAATCTGGCAGGGCAAGAGAAAAAGCAAGGCCATCATCACGACGCCGACGTGCTGGCAAACGCAGTTTAGGTATGAGGTTGTTCAGCGGTGTAATTCAGGATTCACCTTCGAGCGTTCCCGGTGGGCATGCGCCGGATTCAAGAAGTGCCAAGGCAAAAGGGTGGGGCATGCCTATTCATAAACTGGCTAAAGTGACTTCCTTTGTGCGACCTCTCAGCATGGCCTTTGATGCCGTTAGCTTTACTAACCACCTAATGAGTGGAGATAAAGCCGCGGCGGCAAAACGTGGCGGTGGGTTGCTTGGTGGTTTAGGTGGTGCAGCAGCAGGTGCTGCGCTTGGCTCAATGGTCCTTCCTGGTATCGGAACTGTGATTGGCGCAGGTATTGGAGGAATGCTTGGCGACGTTACTGGTGAAGATATTGGTTCAACCATCTTTAGTTGGTTTAAAGGTGATGGAAGCACACCAAGCGAGAAACCGGCGTCTGAGGGGGCAAAAGCAGTGGCCAGCCCCGAGTTTGCTCAAGCGAAAAGTCCAGAACTTGCCACGGAGCATTGGATAAACCAGAGCCCCTTACCCAATAAAATGGAAGAGATTAGAAGTAATCAAATTCATAAAGCAGAGCAAACTCAGAGGCCGAGTGTGACCTTTTCTCCTGTTGTGCAGATATCTGGAGCGCAAGCCCCAGAACAAACCGCAATGTTAACGATGGAGGCGATACAGCAGGCGCTCACTCAGTTTGCTCAAGAGCATGGTTTGGACTCTGAAAACCTCACACAAGATTTTGAACATTCATTGGTGAATTAATGGAGTATTTAGCATTTAACGAGCATTTGGCACTAGACGAGCATGTTTTTAGTGTCAAACAAAGTAATCCGCTGGAAGGCCATTCCTATGAGACTTCTAGTGGTTGGTCAGATTTTGATGCGATTGACTGCCCGAGGCAAGACCCTACTGCCAACCCGCTCGATAACTGGACGCTTAATCTCGTAGCGTTCAAAGGGAGTGGCGAGGCCGAAGCTGAAGCGTTACGTGCGATGGCCAAAGCACATAAGGTCGTTCAGGCGACGGATAGTAAAGGTAAAAATTGGGGGACATTTACCATTCGTAATGTAAAGACCAGCTATACAAAAATCATTGATTCAGGACAAGCGCAAATCGTCAAAATAACACTCACGCTAAAGGAATATCGACAGAGAAATGAAAGTACAAGTAAAGCCAAATGAAACGGTTAACCGGTTACTTTTTCGTGTATTTGGTGTGGACTCAGACGAACTTGAGGAGGCGTTTTATCGACTTAATCCAAACCAAACTACACCTTTTTTAGAACCCGGCCAAGTGGTTGAATTACCGACTATTGAAGATAAAACTAATGAAGTCGCAACAAGAGAAATACCGGTATGGACGTAATAAGCATCAAGGGGGAGGGGGCTACAGAGCTTAAGCCATTTCTCATCAGCTGGTCATTAACAGACAGTGATGATGGTACAAAAGCGGATAGGCTTACTCTTAACTTCAGTGGTAGCCAGTTACAAGAGTACATTCCTAAAAGCGGTTGTGAGTGGAGCGTAACGATTGATGGCGAACATCGGGGAGCTTTTCAAGTTTCTTCGGTCACTGAACACTTGCATCCAGTAAAGCTAGTTGTGCAACTTACTCCAGCTAAATTTAGTGTAGAAGATAGGAGTGGTTTTAAGGAACCTAGGCGACGCTCCTTTCCACCGGCTACAGTCTCGGATGTGGTGAAAGCCGTAATGGAACCGCATGGCTACGATGTGCGCGTTAGCCCAGAACTCGCATGCCTGTTAACCGGACACTTGAATCAAAATGAGGAGACTGACTCTGCTTTTATTACTCGATTAGCAACGATGTACGACGCTATCGCCAAGCCCATCGATCGTATGTATGTGTTTGGCAAGCGAGGGAGTCTAAAAACGTTAGCAGGTAACGTCCAGCGTTCCATCATTATTTCGGCTCAGGATGTTCAAAAAGGTTCAGCCAAGATTGCACACCCCAGTAATATCCGATTCAAAGGCATTAAAGCTGAATGGCAAACCACTGAGACGGGAGAAAGTGGCACAGCGAAGATCGGCCACAAACCTTATTACCTAATTCAAGATAGTGTGTTTAAAAGTGCAGATGAAGCGACGCAACGTGCCGAAGCTAAACTTTCAGAGTTTAACCGGCGCGTGCAAAGATTCAGCGCCACTTTAAGAGGGAAGCCAGGCTTATTTGCTGAATCGGCTATGAAGTTAGAGGGGTTTTGCTCTCTCCACTCCAAGGGTAACTGGTCGATTAAAAGCGTTACTCTGTCGGGTACCCGCAGTACCTATACCATCCAAGTAGAAGCCACTCGCCCGGCTTAATTATTGAGAGAGGACCTATGAAATACCCACAAGCCTATTTGATCGCTTTCGAAAGGGTGATTGGTCACGAAGGTAAGTACCAAAACCTATACGATGACCGTGGTAACTGGACGACTGGAACCGTCGGCCAGGGAGAATGTAAAGGTACGAAGTTTGGTATCTCCGCCATGAGCTACCCGCATCTAAATATAGAACAGCTCAGCATCGAGCAAGCTAAAGAGGTCTACTATCATGATTTTTGGCTCAAACTTGGTGGGGACAATCTGCATAAAGCGCTGATGTATCAACTTTTTGATGCATCAATTCATCATGGTTGTTGGCGTGCAATGCGCTTTTTGCAGCGCGCCGTCGGCACTAAGGACGATGGCTATTATGGTAAGAAAACTGAAGCTGCAGTTAAAGCCGCAGATCATAATGATGTGCTCTTAAAGTTTTTAGCCGACCGTTTAGATTACATGAACGATACAAAGGCGTGGCGCAAGTTCTCGCGAGGTTGGTCACAACGAATCGCGGAAAACCTTCGTTTAGCTGCAACCGATAACTAATGGATTTTCAGCAGTCTTTAATAATATAGAGGCAAATACCACAATCATCTAAAAATGGATAAATACATGAAAAAGATAATTTTTTTACTGCTTGTAATGATACCAAATTGTGTGGCGGCAGAGGTCAGCACTCTGACTCCTGAAGAAGCTGATCTGATCTTTGGCGTACTGAGATGGTCAGCCGGTGAATATTACGGTGCTGTGGTGCTTGTCCTGTTCGCTCTCGGATTTATTTGGGCACAGGTGAGACAGTTCATTAAACCTCAAACATTAGCAAAAGCCCCCGAGTGGCTCATTACTGTATTAGAGGGAATTGCAGCTAACCGTGGGCATGCCAAGAATCAACTAAGTAACAATCCTATTCATTTCAAGCGGACGCAATAAATGCAATATCTCCAAGCTTTTCTGGGGCTACTGAAAGCCTTTTCATTTATCACAAGCTGTTATCAAAAATGGCGAGAGACCCGACAACAAGAGTACAAACAAGCACAGGTTAAACAGATCAATGAAAAACCACACGAGACTTTTGCTAATGAGTTCGGCCATCCTTCTGGCTGCGTGCGTGTCACCCTCCCCAAAAAGCAATTGCCTACCCACACCGATAAACCTTGAATGGTACCTTGCAAACAACGACAAGGGTGAGGGTGTTTATATTCCTATTCGAAGCTTTAAAAATTTACAAACTTATATTTTTGCGCTTAAGACGTGTGCTAGTCATTCATAAACGTTGTTGCCATTACAGTAAATCTCGAACTTCAAGTAAGTTTCACAAGCCTCCCCCTTCCGTATTACCTTGAATTTGTGATCTATTTTGTCTCATGGAGCTAATAAAGAGCACTCATTCAAGTTAACCTTCGTCCATCTAGCGACTAAAAACAGATATTAAACCATTACTGGGATAAAAGTATCTTTTAGGGTTTAATTTTTACTTCTAGTACTTTATAGTGTTTGTAAGCGATTTAGGCACTAAGGACATTTCATGACCACCATCATCGATTCATTGGAACTCGTATGCGAACGCATGCAGCAAGAACAGGCCGACCTTAAGGCTGTTATCAAAGAGCGCATGCAGATCAAAGTAACTGACACTGAAATTGAAGGAAGCGTTGACCGTTTGATCTACAACCATTCGTTGAAGAAAAAAGAACTTCAAGAACTTTTTGGTCTATCGCGTGTGACGTTTAATAGTCGAATCGACGAAGCGACAGAGCAGGGCGTGATTGGTGCGCCTATCATTCAAGGCCGCACCCATCTCTATAATCGTTTTGATGTCGCAAGCATGATGGATTTTATGGATTTTCCAAAGTACAACCAGCGCTTTGAACCAACCACTGTGGTTGTCGAAAACCATAAAGGTGGTACTGGTAAATCGACAACAACTGTCACCTTAGCGACCGCAGCAGCCTTAGACCTTAACCTCAATGCGCGTTGCTTGGTTATCGACTTAGACCCACAAGGCTCAACGGGCCAAAACCTCATTCACCGAGCCGATGATGAGTCGGTGTATATGACGGCTGTCGATATTGCACTGGCCGATTTAGAACCTGAAGGGGACTTCTCGCAGTACCTTAACGACTTGGGTTATGAGGAGCTGGTTAAAGCGATTCCATTCAAAACGCATCTGCCAAACCTTGATGTGATCCCAGCATTCCCATCAGACGAACGTTTTGTTGACAGCTACTGGGGACAAGATGAAGCAGGTCAACAGAAGCTGGTGAGCGAGCTACGCGAAAAAATCCTACCGATACTTAAACAAGAATACGACCTCATTTTCATTGATACCCCTCCCCAGAATTCGCCAATCCTATGGGCTGTGAATGAAGCTGCTGACGCGGTACTCATTCCAGTCACGCCGCGAGAATTCGACTTTGCGTCTACCAGTAATTACATGGCTACCATGCCGGGCACTTTCAGAGCTCTGCCATCGCAGGGCGAAAATCTAAAGTGGGCAAAGCTTCTTCCCGTAAACTTTGACGAGAAGAGTGCTCACGAGGTGAAAGTATTCGATAAGCTACTACGTGCGGCGCAAGGGCATTTACTGTCTACCGCTATTCGCCACTCTGAAGCGTTTGTTGCGGCAGCAGAAAGCAACCGAACCGTGCTTGATATTCGAAAATCGGAGCAAATTTGCAGCGGTAAGCAGTTTGACCTGGCCATGACGTCTGTTAATGCCGTTTATCACCAATTCATTACTGAAATCAAGCAACTAGCAACGAAGGGGCTATAACATGTTACGACCACAAGATAAACGCACCGGTTTTAACCAAGGCAATCAATTGGGTAAACGTACAAAGTCCGAAAGCCCCAAAAAAGTCTTCACTTTCGCCAGCGGAAAAACCACAACTGCTGAGCGTGTGATTGTTAAAGCCAATGAGCTGGAAAGTAGAACATCGATTCACCCGTTGAACCCACGTTGCCAAGAATCGCTTACTTTAGACTCCGTACGCGACATTTTGCCAAGCATTCAAGAAGAGGGCGTACATACTGAAGGTGTCGCCACCAAAGATGAGCTGGGCACTTATCAGCTCCTTGATAGCTCACGGCGCCGTTTCACCTGTCTCCAAGCTAAGAAAGACCTACCATTATGGGTGATTGAAGGGGATGTTGAGCAGGCCGACCTAATCTCTTTCATTAGTACAACTCAGTCTGTTAAACGCCTGTCTTACCGCGAGTTGGGAGCAGATTACTCAAGCATTATGCAAGAGCAAGGTTTTACTAAGATTGATGAGCTTGCCGCACACCTCAACATTGGTCGCGAAACGTGTCGCAAGCGCTTTGCGGCGGCGGCCATCGACCAACGCATGATCGAGGTCTTCCCAGATTGTGAAGGTATTCCGAATGGCTACTATGCCAAGCTTGCGAAAGCTGAAAAGCAATTAGTAAAGGAGAATACCGCTGTTTCGCGCTTTATCAACTCACTTAAATTTAATCTTGATGATGTAGAGAACGTCGAAGACAAACAGAAGATCGTGCTCGCAGCGATAGAAGCTAAGCTCGCGAAGAAGGAAGCTAAGATTTCTTGGAAGACCGAAGCTATTGCGAACTTTGAGAACAAAAACCAGTACGCGAAGGTTTCTCGTAGTAGCGATAAGCGTGGTTTGAAGATTGAACTGAGTCGGTTACCCGCTGAGATGTACGATGAAATCGTTCAATTTGTCGCGGAAAAAATTAATCAGAGTTGATACTTAGCGCCATAATAGGTTGGAGCTTTTTTTGGGGACAACGGGGGTTGTCCCGCAATGAACTATTTTTAGGCAAAGAGTTAGCACTTAACCTGAGGCAAATCTGCCCAAGATGTCGTGTACTGCGGTGTTAGAAGCTGACGCCTCATTTGCCACTTTTGCTCAATGCCTTGAGCGCCAAGGAATAACGTATTCTGGCCAAAACGTTGATTCAGTCCATCAAATACCGACATTAACGGTGTATTGTTTGGGGCTGGGTTAAACAAGTCCGCTTGCTCTTGCCTCCCATCAACCAAATCCAATAGCCCAACGCCCACTTTGTAAAAGCGCACGCCTTCTGAAAAGAGCTGCGCTGTGAGTTCAGAAACCACTTGAGTGATCTGCGTGACATCCGCCGTCGGGTAGGGGAACCGGTGGACGACACGCCGGTTATAGGGCGCATCATCAAAGGGCGAACTCGAGGCAAAGCACATTAGCACCTTACATAAGGATTGCTGCTTTCTTGCTTTACGCGATGCTATGCCCGCGTGGTGGCACAACGCCTGACGTAATAAGGTTTCGTCTTCAATGCGTTCGCCAAAGCTGCGTGTAGAAAAGATCTGTTTTTTATCGGCTCTTGCTTCATCCCACTGTTTACAGACTTGGCCATTGAGCTCACGCACGGTGCGTTCCAACTCCACATTAAACACCTTGCGGGCCAATGGCGCTGGGTACTTGGCCAGTTGTAACGCGGTGGTGATACCAAGGTGTTTTAGGTGAGTCGTCAGCCGTTTCCCTACTCCCCACACATCACTGACTGAGAGCTGAGCGAGGACGCGTTCGCGTTCCACTAAAGTATCGAGCACGCACACCCCATCAAACCCAGCGATTTTCTTTGCCGCATGATTGGCGATTTTGGCCAGAGTTAACGTCGGTCCAATGCCAACACACACAGGTAACCGACATTCTCGCCACACCGATTTTCTGAGGGTTTGCCCATGCTCACGAAGACACGGTATCGCGAGCGCCGTTCGCTCGAAAGAGAGAAAAGATTCATCGATAGAGTAGATGTGCTGCTCAGGAGCAAATCGGCCGATGACTTCCATCATCTTGCTCGATAAGTCACCGTAAAGCTCATAGTTAGAAGAGAGCGCGATAACGCCGCGTTGCTCGCACAGTGCTTTCATCTGGAAGTAGGGCTTAAACTTCTCGACCCCGCACTCTTTGGCTTGACGGTTTGCCGCGACTACGCAACCATCATTATTGGACAGAACAACAACAGGCTTACCACGCCATTCGGGGCGAAAGACTTGCTCGGCGCTGCAGTAAAACGCATTAGCATCAACCAGGGCAAACATTACCCTTGCCCCAATAAATGACTGGCCCGGTGACAGCGTATCGAACGTATGACGACGCCTTCCACAGTGAAGGTATCGCAATCTTGGACCAAAACTGGTGAGTGGTTCGGGTTAGCAGAAAGCAGCTGGCGATGCTGAATATCAAGCAATTTACACACGAATTCGCCATTCAGGTTGGCCACAATCACATCCATGTTACTCAAGGCGACGTGGCGATCGACAATCAAAATATCCCCATCGAAGATACCGACCCCTTGCATCGAGTCTCCGCTCGCGCGCCCTAAAAAAGTCGCACTTGGGTGCTCGACCAGTAACTCATCTAAATCAAGTGAAAGTTGGCGGTACTCCGCAGCCGGTGACTCAAAGCCAGTGATGCCGGCGCGGGCAGAAATAGGAATAACGTTCATAAATAATACTGTTTATATATACAGTATTATTATGGGTAAAAATGCTCAGAAGCGCAAGTGTCAGATGAAGTCAGTTTTCTGTTCAAGAAGTCTTAGTTATAAATTAATCACCATAAAATACTGATTTAATTGTTTTATTATGAATTTATAAAGGTGGGCGGAATGGGGCTATGGAGCGCTTACCACAAATCATAAGTACCCAATGCATACGTTAGGATGTCAGAATGTGTCGTTCAACTTGTTATGAGTTTTTTTGGGCTGGCTCACTGAAGATAAGGGCTGTTCAAAAAGTAAAATGAGCATGTACTTATACAATGAAAGTGATTGCACTAAAAAGATGGGGGGAAACTCTTCTTTGCCTTTGATATATACCCAAGTGGCCCCGAGATACTTGATTTAGAGCCAGGTAACTTGGGTATACTCGAGAACTACTATTGATTAAACGTTATCGGCTCCAATTCAATTACTCCACTCTCTTTGTATGCACCTTTTTTGTCCGTAGATATGGAGTAAGTCAAACCAGTGAGTGTTTCTGATTCACGAATGCGAAACTTCGAGAATCCCATACCTTCATTTTGGATATAAGAAGGAGACCCTGATGAGTGATAGTGACAGAGCTCTTTTGTTTCCCCACAGAGCGGGCGAATTTGAATCAATGATGGCTTATCTTTTAGCTTTGCACTTTTTGAGTAACTAAAGTTGATGATATTCCAATCAGTTTTAGTTTTCGTTTCAGGTATATGTAGTGATACTGAATTGATATTAGACGACTCTAGTTTCTTCGGCTCTACATCGAAATATTGTTTACAAGCATCAGTATTGAAAGGAATAAATCTCATTTCATATCTATCGTGTTTAGCTTGATTTTCTTGGCATATCGCAGCATTTAGTAACTGAGTAGAACTGATTAAACTCCCAGCACCATCTTGAACTTTCACTTCTAAATCAGTGGTTTTATCACTAGCATCTAACAGTTCAACACTAATGCCTCGCTTCACTTCTTTACCATCTTGTAGATAAGCGAAAGTGGTAAGGCTGCCATTGATTGGTACTGTTACAGACATGAACTTATCTGAAGATTCAAACTTGACATCGGTTTTAAACGACCAAGTAGGTACATCGGCATTGGCAAAGCCAGTAACAAGGGTTGAGAGCAAGATATAATTTTTTATCATAACGGGTTTTCCTTGATGATAACCATCTTTACTTATATTCACGACATTGTAAGACACTCACTAAAAAGAAAGTTTCCACCCTTCGGGAAGTTTAAATTATATATGCCCAGATACTTTTACCGTCTGTATTCCGCTCAAAACCTGACAGGTCAAACTCAACGGTATCCAACCATGTAAAAGTCGCTAGTCGTGATTCTAGATGTAGATTCTCTACAACATGTAAATGATGAAGTTGAAATCTTATTATTTCCATGAACTTACCAACAAACCTAACCCTCGTTATACGGCTGCACATTGGGTTGGTTGCCCGTTCTATGTCCATTACGGTTAATGCAAACCTTTGAGGCATGGAGGGGATCCACTTCGAGCTGTGAGGGTAAGCACGCACTTTTCTAATTTAATTGGGTACACCAAGAAAGTTCTGCCCAAAAGCTTCACAGGCTGTATTAATCCGTAGTACTTTTTTAACTCAAAGTTGCCCAAAGTGACTTAGTGGGTGCTGGCGTCCATGATTACGATGAATATTCAATCTCTTAAATCTGTTTCCTTAAGCTGAACAGATACCTAACAGGTACCTGATTGTGGAGTTTCTTGATTTAGTTTATTGAAGTAACTAACAGTGTATTCAATAAATAATCGAGTTAAGCGAGGTAGTTGCTTTCTGGAGGGATAGAGCAAGCTCACGTCAAGTAATGGCAGTGGTGAGTCTGGCAATATCTCCACTAGGTCTCCTTTTCGAATACCCTCCTCACATAAGAACGGAGGTAATTCGGTAATGTATTTACCATTTAAAAGATTATATTTGAGTTGAGAATAGTCATTTGATATCTCTTTAGGCTCAATTCGAACCTTTTTTCCACCAAGAACCCAGTGGATGTTTGAGCCAGGGTTTCCCCAGGCAATACAAGGTTGATGATACAGCTCAGATGTGTCGCTGATTTTCTCCATATTTTTAGAAGCAACGAGTTTGTGACGATAACTTGTGAGGCGGCGAACTACGTGGGACAGGTTATTTATATCACCAACTCGAAAAGCAACATCAATACCATTTGCAACTAGATCTAACTTTTCAGTTGTGACTAGAGAATCAATTTCAATGTTGGGGTAGACCTCTTTGAAGCCCTTAAGCAAAGGCCACAAAATCTGAAAGCAAGGCGGTATTGATATTTTTATCCTTCCCCTTAAAGCCTGTTCATTATTCATTAGAGTGTCAAACCCTAGATTGATTTCTTCGTAAGCTCGTACAAAAGAGTGATAGAGAACATCGCCAGCTTCAGTCGACCTCATTTTTCTCGTCGTTCTCTCTAATAAACGAATGTTTAGCTCTTTTTCTAACTCCGCGACTTTCCTGCTGACTGTGGTTAGTGGCAAGTTTAGCTCTTTCGCCGCAGCGGTGAATGACCCCTTGTCAATAACCGCAATGAAAATTCTAGCGCTATTGAGATTGATTTCTTTCATTTTATTATCCCAAATATGAGATAGTTTATGTAATTTTACTCGTATTGTCTTTGTTTTTGAGTGAATTAATATTGCCTTCATCGACACGATACACAAAAAATTAAATAGGAATAAGATTATGAAAGCAATTATTGCAACTAAAACAGGCTCTCCAGAAGTACTTACTATCGTTGATACCAATGAGCCAATGGCACAAGAGGGCGAAGTTAAAATTAGAGTGAAGGCATTTGGTCTCAATAAAGCAGAAACGTATTATCGAGCAGGACATTTTGGGCAACTAAATCCAGAACTTGCGCTAGGTATTGAAGCGGCTGGTGAGGTTATTTCTGATGCATCTGGTACTTATAAGGTTGGCGATAAAGTGGTTACGGCGATGGGAGGAATGATGTTCTCTCGCCACGGCGGCTACGCGGAAATCATCTCAGTCAATAAAACCAACGTAAAGAAAATTCATAGTGATATTGATTTCGCAACGTTGGCCTCTTTGCCTGAGCTTTACTCGACCGTTTGGGGAGCATTAGACAAAACACTCAATATTCAATCTGGCGAAACAATTCTTGTAAGAGGTGCGACTTCAGCTGTTGGTCTTGCAGCGGTAACTTATGCTAAAGCAAAAGGCCTCACAGTATTTGCGACAACACGTAGTGAAGAGAAAACTGAGTTACTGAACTCAATGGGGGCTGACAGTGTCATTATCGACAATGGCAATGTGGGTGAAGCGGTAAGAAGCCTTCGCCCAGAAGGTGTAGATAAAGCTCTTGAAGTTGTGGGAGCGTCAACGGTTGTGGATACAATGAAGGCTATTCGTCCGTGGGGAGAGGTTGCAGTCATCGGCTTACTTGGAGGCGCACCTGTAATAGAAAATTTTGGCTTAATGTCAGACCTTCCAAGTTCAATAAAATTAAGCTTCTTCCAGAGTGGGATGCTAGGTAATGAACTTCCTCTTGAAGAATCACCGATCGATTGGGTTGCAGAACAAATCACTAGTGGAAAAATGCCTTCAATCATTTCTAAAATTTTTGAATATGAAGATATTAGAAAAGCACACTCGTTGATGGATGCTAACCAGGCAAACGGAAAGTTGGTTGTAAAGATGTCTTAATTGACGGTCAGAAGAAGATCATGATACTTGGCCACCACACATTTTAGTTCTTCTGTGGTGGCCTTTTTAAAAAGATACATAGCAAAGGTAAAAAGTTTGTTTTTTAGAAAGAAAAAAAGTGTGACCGACTCCCTTCAAAGTCGCCTATCCATCAATAACTTTGATAAAAATAAGCCGATGAGCTCTGATGAAATAAAGAAACTTATTCAATATACCACTCTGGCACCAACTGCGTTTAATTTGCAGAACTGGCATTTTACGGTGGTCAGGGATAGTGATAAGAAAGCTAGCTTAAAAGAGCTCTCATACGGTCAACAAAAAGTCGAGGATGCTTCAGTCTCCATCATTGTTTCAGGACTTCTAGAACCTCAAAAGCTGATTGAGCGAGCGTTGCGCCCTTCTCTTGAAAGTGAGGTGTTACCTCAGGAGGTCGTTGATGGATGGATTGGTGCTGTCAACAATATGTATGCTGATAATCTTGAATTTCAACGTGATGAAGCCATTCGTTCTGCCTCTCTTGCAAGTATGGCATTAATGTTAGCTGCCGATGAGATGGGGCTGGCTTCTTGCCCTATGATTGGTTTCGACCCTGATGGTGTGAAAAAAGAATTTAACCTCCCTAGTGCCGCAGTACCAGCAATGATCATTCCCGTTGGTTATGCGCTAGAGGGGAATTGGTCTCGAAAACCTCGACTTCCGATTGAACAGGTACATGACATCATCTAGCGTGCTATTTTGTATTGACCATTGGCTTTGTAAGCTTCTAAGGAGTCATTGAATAAATTAGTGTTGCGACTGTTCGGGCTGAAACTCATTCTGTCCAGAGCCTTTAGAGATGGCACTTCGAAGCTCAGAAGTGCCCTTTATCACACAGGTCAAATACTCATTCACATGCTATTAATATGCGTTTGTCTTATTAAAAGTTATCTGAATTTAGAGGCGCGATAAGCCACTCTATTTAGTGATTGGCTGTTTGCTCAGCTTAGAGAAAACTTCAGTTAGAGGTTTGCAGTGCTTCAATTTTTTAATCTGTGATTGAAGCCAGCACAATGAAGAGGTTTGGCGTTACAATAAATAGGATATAACAAGTAAAGAGGGTCTATGACGTTTTCTCCTGCCATTTTGCGTAAAATCTGGTACTCCCCTTCCATTAACCTAGGGCTTCGCGCCACCAGTGCCATTGTGCTATTTCTCGGTTTAGGGGTGTTGTCTAATCAAATCAGTATCGCAATGACCGCTCTCATGACTATGCCAGCAGCTTTAATTAGTGGTCTTGACGCAGCCGGTCCAAGGCGCTGGACACGTTTTGCTATTACAGCAACCGCTTGGGGAGTGACTCTGGCCGTCAGTTACGTTCTGCTGATCAGCGGGCTACCTTTATGGTTGACCTATGGCGCAATTGGTGCCTTACTTGCCAGCGCTGCGGTAAATGGCCCATTTTGGGGACGGCTAGGGATGTCCAGCCTCCTGATCGCTGTCGTCAGCCTGTCACTTCATAATTCCAATTCAGCTTTAAGCTTGTACCCTATGTTGGTGCTTGGACCTCTTGCTTTTGCATTATTTAGCTGGCTTTGGTTTGCCTTATGGAGGCACTATGCGTTGCGCGTGTGTCTATCCGCGATTTACGAAACGTTGGCAGACTACATCCAATATCGTCAAGAATTCTTGTTAGGAAACGAAAATGGAGCACCAAAAAGGCGCCTAAAATACCAACTAATCGAGTTGTTCCAACAGGCTCTTCAATCCGAATCTTTTCGCTCTAAACAAGAAGATGCTAACTCGCTCCGACAAGCTTTGTTTCTCGCTATCGATACGTTTGAAGTAGTACTAAGCAGCCATACAAATAATCCAGATCTATTAAGCCAATTTCAGTCAAGTAAGCAAAAACGAGACTTGTTATTAGTTTGGAGTCAACATTGTCAGCAAAGATTAAGACACAAAGCCAAACAGCTTTTGCATAACACGCATGAAGAGATGGAGCACTTAAGCTCATTAGCGCAAGAAGCGAATGACTTGATTGAAGCGGTGAAGCTCGAAGACCAACCCCGATTTCGTTATTGGGCATACGCAGTGAAGCTCATTTCCTGTCGTATTGAGCTTAATGAACCCGCTTATGAACGCTCTTTTGAAGTGCAGCCGTTCGAATTGTCCTTTCGTCTGCCAAGCCGAGGCAATCCGATTTGGCGTCATATTACCCGTGTAGGTTTGATGTTCGCGCTTGGCGCAGGGATTGCGGAGTACTATGAATTCGCTTCTTGCGCTAATGAGCTTAAGTG
>NZ_LWEH01000202.1 GCF_001635455.1 Vibrio sp. HI00D65 | reverse complement strand
CTCATGTCTTCACGCTCAGATTGGATTAACCATACGATCATCACTTCATCCATCAAGAACATGCAGTGGCGAATGGTTTTGCCATGAATCGATTGGTTGCGAACTAAGCTCCGGTTTTGCCAATCAGTGTGCATGGCGATGAGCTTGAGGTGGTAGATGCGATACATAGGTCGGCTATCAAATGAGACGTGCGATTGAAGCAGCTCAGATACTTCAAGTATGTTGTCGTATATCTCATTTACTCTGCGAATTGAGTTGCTAGATAATTTACAAGCCAGAGCGTAATGCGTCGCTGCACGGTGTTTTCGTGACAGCAACAGCAGCTCTCTGAGTAGAACTAAGGTCTCAAACCTGTGCGATAGCGCCGTCTGTCTTTTTCTGGAGAAATAGAACAGAGTGGCAAGCACT
>NZ_LWEH01000201.1 GCF_001635455.1 Vibrio sp. HI00D65 | reverse complement strand
GGCAGATGCAGCTTGTGTTTGGCTGTCATTAAAATAGCGCTCTTCAGTGTTTTCTGATTCTTTAAATTTACTCAGCTCTACACAGCCAGCTTCAGTGCAGCGAGCGTGGTAATGCGAAGAGTCGAGAACCATGTCTTCAAAGTTCGACTCCTTACCCGCTTGTTTGGCTCCTAAGTATAACAGTGCGCGCTGGCTGAGCAGTAATTCGCAGGTGATTTTAGGGCAGATGGAATCTAAGTAGGGTGAGTAATCTTTGACTTTAATACCGATCCAAGGAAGAGGTTGATGCCAGCCATCTTGTTCATAAGTACACAAGCCGATTTTTTGTATATTACTCCATTTTAAAACCCATCCGCCTTTAAAAAAGTGCTGCTGAAAATGTGT
>NZ_LWEH01000200.1 GCF_001635455.1 Vibrio sp. HI00D65 | reverse complement strand
GCACCTGCCCTGTTCTACGTAAAGTGAAAGTTGGCGTATTCTCTACAGGTGATGAAGTTCAAGCACCAGGTAGCGAGCAGAAACCAAATTCTATCTACGATTCAAACCGTTTTACTATTATCGGTATGCTTCAAAAACTGGGCTGTGAGATCGTTGATTACGGCATCATTGAAGATGACGAACAGAATATGATGGATGTCCTTCATGCTGCGTCGTTAG
>NZ_LWEH01000199.1 GCF_001635455.1 Vibrio sp. HI00D65 | reverse complement strand
CGAGTAACTTAACGCAACCCCAACTACCGAAACTGAATATCACCTACCCTAAATCGGTTCGTGTTTATGAAGAAAAGCCGCAATTTGGTACCACAAAGTCCGGCGACGCAGTTGTAGTGTACAAACAGGTACTAATCCCAAAAGAAGCAGGAAACATCTCGCTTCCTGACGTTTCCCAAGCTTGGTTTAATACTGATGCTCAATCAGAACAAACCAGTAAAGCTCTGGGCTTAGAGCTAGCAGTAACAGCAAGTGATCGTGTTGTATCAAGCACACCTCCAGTTGCTAGCGCGCCGCTCCAACAAACAGCGCC
>NZ_LWEH01000198.1 GCF_001635455.1 Vibrio sp. HI00D65 | reverse complement strand
AATTCTTTTGTGTATAGCTGACATCGTTCTTGATCCTCTTTCAAGAAGAGCAACAGTTGTACCAACAGCAGCTTGTTGATTACCATCACCTACTTGTAGATCAGCTATAGATGCAAATCTTTGACCAGCANTAACTACAACTCCCATTAAGTTTAATAAAGTTGCAGATGGTTCTTTGAAAGGTAGCATCATAAATGAATCTCTAAGATTACCACCAGGTGCATCAACGTCTCTAAACTCACCTGGTTGTATCGATTGCGCGTCATCCCTAATTCTAATGCCACGCATCTTGAATCCTGCGGGTAAGTTAGAGAGGGTACCCGCGTCCAATAGTTGACGTAAAGCAGCAGTTGCAGTTCTACTCAATCCGCCAATCATATGGATGAGACCGAAACCATAAAAACCTAGTCCTGGCAGAAATTTGAAGTGGACAAAATATTGGATTTTATTTTTCTTCGGATCTCCAATTTCGTAATTTCTTTTTACAGATAAAACTTCTCTAGAGCCTTCTTCTAGAGTTACAATGTATGGTAATTTAATTCCTGTTGGTTCACCATTTTGATCTGAGTCTTCAAAACCTTCTAGATCTAAATTAACATGACATTCTAACAAAGTGTAAAGATCTTCGTCTTTTGTTTTTTTAGTTCCTTCTAGTTCTCTTTCTTTTTTCTCTATCTCAGAT
>NZ_LWEH01000197.1 GCF_001635455.1 Vibrio sp. HI00D65 | reverse complement strand
TTAACTCGAAGCTGATAGCCATGCAGCGTATAGCGCACATGAGGCGAGAATTAAAGCAAAGTACTGCAAAGCTCGAAGAACTTAATATACTTCTGCAACAACAAGCCAACGAAGATGGCCTCACTAAGTTATATAACCGTCGATATATGGATACTAAGCTTGAAGAGAGCATAGCGTGGCATGGAAGACGTAATATATCCATGACTGTCATACTTCTCGATGTAGACTTCTTCAAGCCATACAATGATAATTACGGCCATATTCAAGGGGATAAGTGTCTTCA
>NZ_LWEH01000196.1 GCF_001635455.1 Vibrio sp. HI00D65 | reverse complement strand
GTTACCACCGTAAGTAGAACCATGAGTACCAACCTTGAGGTGTGTTGCTAGTTCAGATGTCGTTAGCATTGCGCCGATAGGGAAACCGCCACCTAGTGACTTCGCAGTGCTTAGGATATCTGGTGTTACACCTAGACCTTGGTAAGCATAGAAATCACCAGTACGGCCATTACCTGTTTGTACTTCATCAAAAATCAGCAGTGCATTGTGTTTGTCACATAGTTCACGAACCGTATTCACGAACTCAGCCGTTGGAGGAATAATACCGCCCTCACCCTGCAGAGGTTCCATCATGATGGCACAAGTGCGGTCAGAAATATGCGCTT
>NZ_LWEH01000195.1 GCF_001635455.1 Vibrio sp. HI00D65 | reverse complement strand
GGTATTCACAAGAAACTTGTGGAGGAAGAAGGGTTTAATCCATCTTCTGATGAATACTACGAAGAAATTGACAAAAGGCTTCGAGAAGAGTTTCCCCAGAAGTTTAACGATGGGGGAGAAGTCCAAGAAGGCAAACAACCCGTCCAGACAGTTGCCTCTGCAAAAAGGACCACAAGNGCTGGGCGCAAAACAGTGAGGCTCACACCATCACAAGTAGCGATNGCTAAAAAATTAGGTGTGCCACTTGAAGAATATGCGAAATACGTGAAGGAGTAGGCATATGAATAAAATTGAAGATAANAANACTCCACGCGCTGTCCAAACCCGCGAGAAGACGACTCGTAGGAAACCATGGGCACCACCGTCATCCCTAGATGCACCGCCTGCACCCGATGGGTTTAAACATCGATGGATAAGGGCTGAAGTTATG
>NZ_LWEH01000194.1 GCF_001635455.1 Vibrio sp. HI00D65 | reverse complement strand
ACATGAAGTGCTCGGAGTCGTAGCACCCTTTGACGGTGTTAGGTAGTTTGAGTTTGTTGAGCTGTTCTAACAGGCGATATTCGTCTGGTCTTTGATATTCAAATTTCTCAGCGTCAAACTCGTTTATGTAGTGCTGAAGTGCGGCGTCGAGATCTTTGAATTGTGCTGTATCATCTAAGGTCAAATGCAACACTTGGTGCCCACGTTGTGTCAGCTCTTCAGCGAAATAGTCCATGGCAGAGAAGAACGCTGCCACTTTTTGGATGTGTGAGGCGACATAGTCGGTTTCCTGCTTAAGTTCGGCGATGATGTAGAT
>NZ_LWEH01000193.1 GCF_001635455.1 Vibrio sp. HI00D65 | reverse complement strand
ACTCAAAAGTGATGATTGCGTTCGAATTGGGTTTGATGGCTTATGCGTATTAACCGACTAGCAAGCTTGGCAGTGAGTTCATTCCTCCTTTGTATTAAGGTGAATTGATGTACATGCCGACTACTGACTCGGGCATTGCGATCGATAGGGCACGTGAATTACTGTAGCAAACCAACAAGCTGATTAAAAAAGCATCTCAGAAGTTCAAATACCATGGGAAAAACCAGACGATAAGAGACTGCTACCACTTATGTTCCATTGACTGCGAATTCTCGATTGGTTCTGCCGCAGAGCAGCTGTAGCATCGTGAAATGCTGAAAAATATGGGTAATCATACTCATGATTCTGGCAGTACAGTGACACTAAAACCGAGCAAAGCGAAGCAGGTGCTTTG
>NZ_LWEH01000192.1 GCF_001635455.1 Vibrio sp. HI00D65 | reverse complement strand
TATTACCTTTCGGTAGTTCTATTTTTTATATGCTTTTTTTATACATATATGAAAAGAGTGAATCTAATAAGTATATGTAATAAATATCAAATTCACTCACTTTCCAACTCTTATATATTTTTAACTAGAAAGAGCATTAAGTGAGGGACTTTATTGTGGTTATATACGACAAGCCAAACGCAGGTCGCCAGTTGCTGATTTATCCTTTTTGAATACTGCGTTCCCCCATAGAGGGCAATCCCCTCGATCAGCGATGTGAGATTGATATTAAAATGCTCCAATATCCTACCTGTCGCTAAGCAACTGGATGAGATCACCTAGTTGAGCATTATGATATTCAATTTTATTTATCATTGACAAAACATGTCGCGACACAGCTTACGCAATAAAGACAAACATTAGAGAGATGCAGTTATGAACCAAAAGACACTACTAACTCTTGCCATTCTATCGGCAGGGTGTGCGTTTTCGACAACTACCTTAGCAGGCCCTCAACATGGCGATCTGAAACAAAGACTTTGTATAAAACTAGAAGACGCAGCACCGACGGATTTAACTGTACTTACAGACCAATGGTTTAAGGACACCAAAAGTGGGGAAGTTTTTAATCGCAGCGGTAATGATGCGTTCCATATTGATAAAGATGATATTGGTATACATTGTTCGGAAGTGGAGTTGCAGGGCAGAATTAGAGGTGAGGGTAAAGTATACTTTAAATTCCAAGTTCGAGAAAGGGATGATTCAGTCGATATTGACTCGATTGACTCCTGGAGCAGGTTCCATGGTGGTGGAGCAAATAACCTATGGGATCTTGAAGAGCAAGGCCGTTGTAACGATGGTGAAAACAGACCAGGAGTTCATCTCTACAACAAGGATAAAGATAACATCGATTACTTCGATTGTAAGCAACACGATGGAATTCCAGACCTTTTCGAGACAACAGTTTACTTTACACCCGATTTAAGCAATGTAGATGATGGTGGTAATGGTGGTAATCCTTCCCCTTATCCAGAGTATTATGGTGCTGATGCATGGCCTTGGCCTGAAGAAATGAATTACGTTCATACCAATCGTGTTTGGCAACCATTAACTGGGGAAGTTTATCAGTGCGAAGTAGAAGGTTGGTGTAATGGTATACCTGACGCTTATTCACCAGGTACGGGCTCCGCAGAAACAGATAATGATCCGGAAAACAATGCTTGGAGTTTAGTTCCACGTGACGAATGGGAAACTAAATAAAATCAGACATAGAGTCGCGTAATTCGTTAACTCATCGTATTTTACTTAAAACATGACCAACCACCCAGAAACTCTGGGTGGTTGAATTTTAACTGGATGTATTTTGGCTGTCTGAGAAGTAAGCGGAGTGAAATTTTAACGGGAATGAGTTACTTCTATTGTGCCAGCTGACATCGAGAGTAAGCCATTTACTCCCAACGCAAGGCTGATGGTAATTCATCCATTATTGCTAGACTTTAAGCACTTGATTAAGCACCTAGTTTACCTCGAACCACTGCTAGCAGAGGTTCCCTTTGCATATATCACACATTATAGACTGCGCAAGCCGCCTTAGGAATTCAGTAGTAGCGATGAAGAGAATACGCTTTGTTAACCTTCTATCAGGCTTGATAATTCTATATTAGAAGCACATAGGTAAACCATATGAATAAAGCGATCATAAAGGACTTAATGAAGTTATTTGAGCCCCTCGGTAAAATAAAATCACACTCAATGTTTGGTGGATACGGTATTTTTGCTGATGAAATTATGTTTGCAATGGTCGCTAATAGTCTATTACACATACGAGCAGACAAAGACACAACAAAACATTTAAAACAGCAAGGGTTTCAGCCATACATATATAAAAAACGCGGTCGACCTGTCGTAACTAAATATTTCACTATAACCGAAGAACTGTGGAAAGAGCAAAAAACAATCTTGCAGCTTGCCCTTAAGTCTCTCGCCGTAGCAAAAGAAGAGAGAGCCGCTAAATCTGCCGCTAAGCCAACTCGACTCAGAGATCTTCCCAACCTTCGAATCACCATTGAGCGTATGCTGAAGAAGGCTGGTATTGATTCCATAGAGCGTTTAAGTGAATCGGGCTCTGTAAACGCATTTAACGCCATCAGGGAAACTTATGCGTGCGATGTCAGTATTGAACTGCTTTTGTCACTAGAAGGAGCGATCAATGGCATTCATTGGTCTGTTATCCAAGATAAACGTCGAAAAGAGCTTATAAACCAGGTCAATGAAGGTTGTTGAAAGAGTGTTTAACCAAACTAAGCAGCTTTTGTTTTAATTTTTTGAGGGTCTGTTATGTCTGTGTGCCTTTGGAACGTATTTCATTTGCTCTAAAATGATAATCTACGATCTAATTCACCACATTCATTCTCTCTCATAACCCAAAAGCGACACAACTTTCTTTTCTTTTAACACTTAGAGAGAGCTGTGGAATTTCTGTAGCCTCCCTTTCATGTTAAACAACAGACATCGTTTTCTATACTCTCCGTTCCTTTAAAGTACGGTACTATCGAACCGACATTAACTTTACTGCCATAACCAAAGGAATCTCGGGAGTTACTTGGATATAAAAGTTAAGATGAGAATGATGCATGGAATAAATATTTTATGCGCTTTAATAGACATTGGTAGATGTCACCAGAGATATCTCGCCTGCTAACCAAAACCAGCCCTGTTGACCAATGTTGATTCAGAAAATCTACATTTAACGTTTTAATATTAGGGTGATTCTCAACAGTATTAATTGAAGGCAAGTAAGCCCAGCCATCTTTCTCAATAAACTTAACCACCAAATCAATACCGTTTAGAACAACTTGACGTCCGGAGTAAGAAGCTCGTTCCCCAATACCCGACTCATAAAAGCTTTGAAGTACGTATCTCGTGCTATCAAGTAAATCTTCAAAGTTTATAGAGACAAGATCTTGCAGCGGGGAATCAACAGCAGTGAATATTTTCCCTTTTATTTCTCCTAGATAACAAGCTGTCAGTCCAGCGGGAGGAAGAAGATTATTAGCTTGATCATTTTTTAGTATTAAGGCTGCATCCAAGCTTTTTTCATTAACCTCATTCAGTGCCTCTTTTCTATTACGATAAATCCAATCAACTGTCGCACAAGGATATTTCTCTTTGAGTGCAGCACTGACATCAACAATAAATTCATTACATATATTCATATCAATACCGATACGAAAGTGATGCTGTTCGTGTAATGACAAGGAGTCTGAAACCATCTGAAACCCATGTGCTTGTTTTACCAAGGAGCGAGCCCAACGTAATAGTATTTCCCCTTCTTTTGTTATGGTTAATTTATTACCACTTCGAGTAAATAACTCGGTATCCAAAGCAATTTCAAGGTTGCTAACATGCTCACTGATCGTGGTTCTATCTTTAAAAATAACACGTGCGGCTTTAGAAAATGAGCCCTGTTCAGCCACAATAGAAAATGACATTAATTGTTCTAAAGTAAATTGAATCATCAACAAGAAAGTCTTGATTAAAGAATTTAATTATACCAACATAACTTTCATATGCCTACTTTGCAGCTTAAAATAAATAGCGTAATTCATAGAATTTAAATAATATTTATATTCACGGTAACATGAACAAGAAAATTTAGGTAGATTCACATCAATAAATTTTCTGGAAGAGGTAAATTTTACTTACCAAAAGGAAATAGACATTGTTAATAATATTACCATCAATGGATCTCTAAAGCCGATATAAAGCTTTAGTCTAGGCTGATTTAAAATGAATCTTCATCCTCAACAGAAGATACTATTGTATGTGAAGCGCGTGACATGTTTCTCTTCGCTGAAACCTTCTATGATAATAAATCAAAATGATAACCAGCGCTGTCACTAATACAATCTATATATTTAAGGATGCACTCATGTTTGTACTCAAACCTTTCGTTTTTTGGATTATGAATATAGAGGACCACTCAGATCTTGATGTAGGCTTTGCCCTTACACCCGCACAATTATCCAATTTCCTAATAAGAGCTATAGTGGAGGTTGCTTTAAATCGACTCATTGACTACAAATATCAACACAGATACTGACAACTAAGGTAGCACCGGCTATCGAACCGCATTTTGCATTCCCCCCCCTCCTAAACGTACCTCAAATAGACCCAAACACACACTCCAGGCTCCAGCTGATCAATATATTCATTAGAATACTAAAAACAATCACAGACACATAGATATCAACAATGAAACAAGAGGCGTGGTGATGTTTGAGACCTAAAGCAATACCTCAACAAAAAACTGGAAATTTTTATATTGATGAAGGCAACTATTTCCCTATAACGTTTAATTTTAAGAAGATATATCAATGAAAAAACATTTTATTCCCCTACTTTTACCAATAGCATTATCAATATTAACGGGTTGCAATTCCTCATCAGGCGAATCGGCCAAAGCACCAGAGGTACCAGGAACACCAGAGGAACCAGGATCACCAGAGGTACCAGGCCCACTCAAATTAGAAAGCATCAGTGTTTTCTCTAAGGAAACTAATCGTCAGTTTGGAGTTTTTGATGGTTCAGATTTTTATGTAAAAGCTATTGGTCATTTTAGTGATGGTTCACAGCGTGATATTACCGACACTGTAAAGTGGGAAACATCGGATGAGGAGGCTGGTGACCTTTTTTACGTTGCTTCGGACGGACTGATCATGACAAGAAATAAGCAGGAAGCTGCTTATATCGAGACGGCATCAATATCGGCATCACTGGCTAAAATTGACAGTAATGATTTCATTGTTCGTCGGTTAAGTCTTTCTAATTTTTGTGACAACTACGTTTCAAAAGACCCGAACGTTGCTCCATTGGCTGCTCTTATTAATACTGGGACTGTTGCTGAGATCGAAAGTTACGATACATCTTCTATTAAAGACATGACTTGCTTATTTTCAGGAATTGATAGCCGTATTTCAGACTTAGACTTAACAAATTGGGATACCAGTAACGTTGTTTCAATGGACTATATGTTCTTAAACTCAGCTTTTAATGGCAATGTTTCATGGCAGAACTTAAATAAAGTAAAAACCATTGAGGGGATGTTTTTAGGTGCATTTAATTTTAGACAAGATCTCTCAGACTGGGATCTACCAGAGCTTGTGAATGATTCTTCTTATATTGCAGCAACAAGTATTTCAGAAGAGCAGCTTGCTCAAACGCCAAACAAAGAGTTATACAAAGCAATATTGACAAATGATGAATCCTATATAGCGTCTTATAATATCGATGGAATGACATCATTATCAGGGATGTTTTATAATGCAGAGGAATTCAATGGAGATATTTCAGATTGGAAAACCAACACTGTAACCAATATGGCATACATGTTTGCCGGTGCACGTTCATTCGATCGTGATATTTCAAGATGGGACACCAGCTCTGTTACGAGAATGGAGGGTATGTTTAAGGGAGCATCTTCATTCAATGGTGAAATTTCAGCATGGAAAACCGGCTCTGTAACCAATATGAGTCACATGTTTGATGGTGCGAGTGCATTCAACCCCAAAGAAGCCTTAGAGTGGGAGACCGACTCTGTCACTGATATGAGCTACATGTTTAACGATGCAGAAACATTCAATGGTGATATTTCAGAGTGGAAAACCAGCTCTGTCACCAATATGAGCCACATGTTTCATGGAGCACGTGCATTCAACACAGATATCTTAAATTGGGAAACCAACTCTGTCACTGACATGAGCCACATGTTTAAAGGTGCAGAAACATTTAATGGCGATATCAAAGAATGGCAAACAAGATCTGTCACTGACATGAGCCACATGTTTAGCAACGCACTTACATTTAATAGAAATATTTCAGCGTGGAATACCAGCTCTGTCACAAATATGAGCCACATGTTTAACGGTGCAAAAAAATTCAATGGTGATATTTCAGAGTGGAGAACTGGTTCAGTCACCAATATGAGCCACATGTTTGAAAATGCGTGGAGATTCAACCCTGAAGCCTTAAATTGGGAAACCATCTCTGTCACTGATATGAGCTACATGTTTGACAACGCATTGGATTTCAATGGTGATCTTTCAGAGTGGGAAACTAGCTCTGTAACTAAGATGAATCACATGTTTATGTCTGCTGCTGCATTCAATCAAAATATTTCACCGTGGGACACTGGATCCGTCACTGATATGAATCACATGTTTTGGGGCGCGCAAGCATTTAATCCTGATGTTTTAGAGTGGGACACTCGGTCTGTCACTGATATGAATAATATGTTTGCGTTTGCAATAAAGTTTAACAGCGTTATTTCAGATTGGCAAACCAAGTCTGTGACTGATATGAGCAGAATGTTTTTGCATGCAGAAACATTCGATACTGAAATTTCACAATGGCAAACCGATTCAGTTATTGATATGTCTAGTATGTTTAGTAGTGCAATCTTATTTAACCAAAACCTTTCTGGTTGGAATGTAGATAATGTAACTAGTTACCAATACTTTGCTTCAAGATCTTCTCTTGAGGATAGCAACATGCCAAAATTTGACTAGCTCAAGGTCATACCAGTTTGCTAACACGACACAGCTCCAGTTAGTGAGCCCCTTGTTTAGACATAAGAATAGCCCCCGAACGGCCAAATATTTATTGTTGCGTAATCCATCACTAAATGGCAGAAAGTGAATGTAAGTTCATGAAATTTTGGTCAACGGTTTTATATAGGGGGGCCAAGAAAATTGTCAATCTACTTAATTCGATAATGGGCGATGGATTTTTATGAAATTAGATATTGTTCTTACAACACTTTTTTTAACATCATCTTTGGCTGCTTTTAACTCTTTTGCTGAGGAAGTAATAATCAAAATGAGAGATTTACATAAAGGCCATGTGGTTGGGCATATAGTCGCTGAGGATACGGAGTTTGGCACCGTGTTTAGACCAGAGCTTAGCGGGATTGCCCCTGGACTGCATGGCTTTCATGTTCATACCAACCCATCCTGTGCTGCAATGGTTATAGATGGAAAAACAGTCATCGGTGGTGCGGCAGGTGGTCACCTAGATCCCAAGCAAACGAATAAACACGGTTCACCATGGGGAAAAGATAATCATTTGGGCGATTTACCCGCACTATTTGTTGATAATGAGGGTTCTGCGAATCAACCTGTATTAGCCCCTAGGATTAAAGTTAGAGATTTAAAATCCCGGTCATTGATGATTCATGTCGGCGGAGATAATCATTCTGACCATCCTGAACCACTTGGTGGTGGTGGAGCAAGAATGGTATGTGGTGTTGTTGAATAATTTACAGTATTACACTCCATTAATAAGACATAAACACCGAAGCTAACTAAGAAAGGCTCTCATTAGGGAGCCTTTCTTAGTTGTGGAGCCATCAATATCTCTGATATGCGCTACATCTAAGGCTAATGGTTTATGTTGAAGCCCGGCGTAAAGGCCAAATAGCACCGTCTACAAGATTTTAAACTCCTAGGTGCTGTAATGGAGGAGGTTCATTCATCGAGCAAATGTAAGAAATGGAGCCTCATTAAGTGGCTTCGATATAGTCACCATGCACCCCACTTAATAATTATCTTCTCAGGCTAACTTTCGCTAAAAGACTGAAAACTGTGCATCGATAAGGATAAGCTAGAGGCAAGTTTGATGTTTACGCACTAAGTTCTGAGCAAAGATCTCGAACCACAAATATGTAATGTGCGTCGTCAGTGGTAACCGAGATGTTATTTATAACGAAATCCTATCTGAAAGATGCCGTTTGATTAAACACTATAATCTCTAGTTGCATATTCGGCACCATTTAGGTAACGATTGGTCCTACAGGGAAATGAAATTACGTTATGATAACCTACATTAATTCATTAGAGAGTCTGTTTTGAACTTGCAAATATCGCTGCTGCCTCTGTCGAAACAAGACCTAGCCTTGTTAATTGTATGGCCAATATTCAACGCCTTCATTGTTTGTACCTCTCTCTATTACATCATGCCGGGACCACCCATGTCGTCTGCCATGACACTGAATGTAATCTTGGCGGCATTTTCAAAGTGCGCGTTGTTTTGGCTATTCCGCCGCATTTTCGAGGCAACTTGTCAGACCGCTTTTCGGCTCCCAGTATTTCATGAAATTGCTATCAACTTGCTATTGATTTCACTCGCTTTTGCCATCTTTGATATTGGGTTCACGACACCAGCAACGTTCGACAGCGTCACTGTCTTTCAACTATTCCGCCTCAAACTGCTTACTTATTTAAATATGTTACTGCAAGTGACGATATACACAGTGGTTCTTCATAGCTGGCAACTAAAGCAAAGAGGTATCGAGCTTGAGATGTCCTTGAAGCAGTCCGAAATTTCACTGTTACGTATGCAAACAAACCCCCATTTTCTCTTTAATACATTAAACCTACTCCACAGTGAAATTCCTGACCGTCCGGAGCTTGCTCAGGAACTCATCTTGGAACTTAGCGATTTGCTCCGAGGAACTATTGCTATTGCAGAGCAAAAACGAATTTTACTCGGTACTGAAATCGATTTAATTGAACACTACCTGACCATTCAAAAGGCACGGTTTGTCGATCGATTAGAGGTCATCATGGACATTGAGAGTACTTGTCAACGGTTTTCCATTCCCCCTATGTTGATTTTGCCTCTGGTAGAAAACGTCATAAAGCACGCCCTTAGCAAAACAATAAAACGTATTACACTCAAAGTGAAAATTCACTATGTCGAAGGCGAGCTCCGTATTCTTGTGAGTAACAGTTGGCCGGAAAGCAGCATACCTAAATTTGAGCCGGGCAGTGGTCATAGCAATATAAGCAATACACTAAAATTAGAGTTCACTAATAGTGAGTTCTCGATGGATTTTGGAAATCAACGTACTTTTGGATTAATAACAATACGTCATAACTTTAAAGGAGACCAGTGTGCACAGAGTGTTGTTAATTGATGATGAACCTGCCGCTAATAAAGCTTTGAAGCGAGTCTTAGAATCTTTTGATGAGGTTGAAGTCCTTGGTTGCTATCACAACCCTTACGAAGGTAAAGAAGCAATAATTCAAATGCTGCCCGATATAGTCTTTTTGGACATTGAAATGCCAGAACTAAACGGGTTTGATATTGCGGCTGCAACCGAACACATCCCCTACCACTTAGTTTATGTGACGGCCTATCCTAAACACGCTTTAACTGCCTTCGAAACGAAAGTTGTCGACTACATGTTAAAGCCTGTACGCCAAACAAGGCTAGAACGCTGTCTGGAGAAAGTTAAGAAACTCCATCCCCAACTTCCGACTAAACCAGTTAAGAAAATCTCAATTAATGATGGCAAAAGGACTTATCGTCTTCTTCCTAAGGATATTAGCTATATCGAGAGTATTGGGCGCTACCAGCAAATCAACCTCACTGAATTAGCCAAGAAAGATTTCCAAATTGAAACAATCGTTACTCAAAACAGTATGGCCAGTTTCGAATCTAAATTGGGTTCAACTCAATTTTTAAGGGTTCACAGAAGCTACATTGTTAATTTAGAACTCTTGCTCTGTGTCCATAAAGAAGAGAGAAATACATTTGTTTCTTTAACGAATGTAGGTAAAAAAATTCCTATCGCTCGCTCTAAAGTAGTACTGATTCATGATTATTTAAATTAAGCCTGCCAGTAACAACTGAATCAACCAAGGTTCCCATATTATAATCCAAACAATGGATGGGAGTTGGAATCTAAAAATTTATTTACCTGCATATCCATTAAATGGTGACACAGTTTCTTTTCAAGCATACGCGACATGGTTATCAATATTGGTTGGTAATTTAATGGGCTTTGTTTCATTAGAAATGCACACGAATGACAAATTAGATGTCATGCAATTAAAACGCAAGTATTTATACATCTACTCATCCAAACCCTGAAAGAATTATTATCTTCCCAAACAAAAAATTTGATATGCCTCTTTCCTTTGAAGCATATTGGATTTTTATCTTACCGCTATCTTTATTTTGTCACCAATTTTAAAGATAGACCAACACGTGGGACTCCGGGTTTCCCATTTACCTTAACTATAAGTTTTTTGTGATAAATAAGGACCATATTGGCATGTCTTGCGCACCCACTCGATTTGTTTTCAACCTATCCGCTTATCACACCATAAGAGTACGTTGATGCACAATTGTGTCTATTGCAACTGGTGACTTTTTTTGATGCGGTGCGATAAAAAGTGGTGAATAGGCACAACCAGATCGTAGCTTCTTTATTTAGTTACACACTGAATAGCGTAAAAAGCCCGTTATAGGCTTTATATTCGGAGCTTGCACAAACAATTCGAAAGTTGCTTGTCAGTACCAGGAAAGCTGGATAGCACGACATGAGATTAATGTCACAGAGATACCGTCCTGTTTTCATTATATATACATAGTAAGTTTGTACTCCATATGCTCTTAGGGAATAGAGTGTGAATCTTCTATTCCAATTTTTTAAAAATAAGTAATGAGATTTATGTTTTTTTATCTAATTACTCTCATTCAAAAATATATGTTATTTTTTATTTTTTTTTATTTTACTGGTTTGATTAAAAAACATAACGTGTCTGAGCACAATAAACTGGCCTGAAGTTTAATTAATAATTAACTCAATATTCTTTAGGCTTTCCTCATAAAAAACTTAACCATCAGATAAATGTAGAGCGATATTATGTTCAGAAGAAAGCGTTACCCTATATCCGTTTTTACTTTAGCAGCCCTTGCTGTAGCGACAACATGTAATGCAGGAACTTACTCTCCTAATGACTTAGTTCAGGGAAGACTACCTAGTAACGATTCCAATATTATTATCCAAACAAGCGATGGGAATCACCAGCCGGAAATTTATTTGCCAGTATATCCAGAAAATGGTGATGTAGTTACTTTTAAAGCATACGCGACGTGGTCATCAAGATTGGTTGGCAATTTAATGGGCTTTGGTTCATTAGAAATGCACACGAATGACAAATTAGATGTCATTTTCGATGGTCATTTATCTGCTTGGCGTCTTAAAAATGAATCGTCTCCGAATACTGTGGGAAATCAGATCCCAAATGATGAGAAATATATAAGTTATTATGTTGCTGATGCTAACTGGAATAGTCTACTGCATCTACCGATACAAAAAGGTAAAGCTAGTAAGATTTTAGTAAGGTCACAAGCTACATATGATACATATGTTGATAACGCCATGCTCGGAAACACACATGAAAATTTAAAAATTAAAAAGGGTGACTACTACGTTTTTACTTGGAACAACAGCAAAGCTAAGTGGGATGTTATTGATGAGCAAAATCAAAACGTAGAGTTTAAAGGAGATAACATACGTGACCTGACATTTTTTGATATTTCTGTTGACACAAGCATCAATGGCACAGGTCTCTACAATAATGGTCGAATGCAAAAACCCATCGAAATTAGATATCGAGCTTGTTTAACCGAAGATGCCGAGGATGATGAATATTCTTGCCCTTTGGTTGATATTACGCAAGAAGAAGCGCAGTACTATCTTCATTTGGGCCGCTATGGGAGAAATGACGCAGGCCTACCCGAAGATTTAGTGAAAGATAATGAAATCTTTGTCGATTATGAAAAAGATCCAAGGTATCAATCTAGCCTGCCGGGTAAAAATGCAAGAAACAATTTACCAGAAGATAAGAAGATGCCAACGGCGCGAGGCCTAAGAAGCACGACTTTTTGGCTAAGGTATAAAGCAAACTTCCTTGGTGAGGAAAAAACATTAAATGTTTGTGCATTCCAGCGTTGGCAAGATGAAAATGGTCAGATAATTGAGAGCGCTGACACTCAAGACTGTAACTCACAAGGCACAGGGAGCTCATCCAGACGGGTTTCCATTATAGATGGAAACTACAAAGGTTCAATTAATAACAATCCGGATATTATCAAAGAAACACCACTTTTGATAAAAGGAGTCTGTAAGAATGAAGAAAACTGCCACGACCAACCAAATTGGCGAATTTACAATGGTTGGACACGAGGCATTTCTTATGTAAACGCTAACTTATTTAAATATTCGCCAAATCGCTATAATCACTCTTTTATTCCTGTAGAGAATACTAAATCAACCACTTTAGCTAGAGGTTGTGTCCGTGATGCCTCTGGCGGCAGCGACTCTAAAGATGATGGAATTTGTACTCGAGTGGTCGAAAGTGGAAACTGTAATGGTGGAGACTGTGCTGGTGTGAGTTTCTACACTACCGATCTTCAGTTTGGTACGACCAAAACAAAACCTCTTTCATACTCTACTGAGAATGCCGATAAGCCCGGCTTTGTGTCTGGAGACAGAGACACATGGCAATTTGACACAGATGCTGTAGATACTGAACGTGCCGGAACCTTCTCTGTTTTCAGCGTGTTGCCTGTGATCGACTTTAGAAAAGGCGATACCATGCGTTTTGTCATGTGGGCACAGCCTAACGGGGGGCACTGGGCTGGTTCAACTCAGATAGATAGTAAGAAAATATCATCAGTGATTGAGGATAACTACGGAAACCGCTTCAGATTTAACGCAACCTTGTATGCAGAACCCAATATGGGTGCAACAAACGGGGTATCAAAAGACTATGTTCTATCCCGTATGAAGGATGAAACATTAGAACCGATACTTGACTAAATAATACCCGAGAGCTTAATCAGCACTCGGGTATACCTCGACTTCGATTTGAATAATTTTATATTTCTCAACTCGAGATTAATAAAATCTATAATTATTTAAATAATAACTTTAATAATAAAATTAGTATTGGTAATACCATGAAAAATTATGACTCTGAATTTATATTAAATCCAAATATATCACGTAGAAAATTTCTGAGTAGAAGTGTCTCTATCGCAATTACTGCAACTTGCTCTTTGAATGCATTAAGTGTTTTTGCGAAAACTTTCAATCTAGATGAAAATGATCTTATCACTTTATTTTCTCATGAATTTACAGGCTTTAATGGTGAAACTCTCGATCCGGTCACTGGAAATTATATGCTTGGTAACGGATATCGGGCTTATAACCCGACATTGATCCGATTTATGTCACAAGACTCTTTAAGCCCTTTTGCTGAAGCTGGCATCAATGCATACCAGTATTGTAGTGGTGACCCCATCAATCGAAGTGACCCGAGTGGTCATCTCGATGGCTTAAAACTTGGGCTTGGTATTTTTGCCGTTTTAGTCGGTATCGCAGGGGCGGTTGCCGCACCATTTACTGGAGGCACCTCTCTGGCTGTCGCTGCAGGTGTTATTGGTTCTGCAGCGGGTGCCATAAGCGGTGGGTTAACTATTGCTTCAGCCGTTGTTGCAGAAATAAACCCAGATGTTGCTGATAAATTAGACATCGCTTCTTGGGCTTTTACTGGTATTTCTTTAGTTGCTGGAGCTGTAGGTGCCGCGGGTGGGATTTACCAAGGGACTAAAGCCCCAGGATTCATTTCGAAGCTTTCAAAGGGCAAATTAGGGAATTCTAGGCTGAAGGTGGATATTAAATTCAGGCCTAAAAGTCAGGTCAAAGCACGCAGAATTGCTTTGGAAGCAGATGAGTTGAAGAGTGGCAAGAAGATTATTAATACTCAACAGAAAGTTACTCCAATCTCGATGAAAAATGAAAATGGTGTGGTGTTTAAGGCTCCTGAAACCGTTAATAAAATTGAGAAATTTGGTGAGAGTGGCTTTTTTGGTAGCCGCATGATCAAGACCTACACACCAAGACAAAGTATGACATCTTGGAAAGGAGGTTTAACCGCTGCAAAAACGATGATTGATCAAGTGGGTGCTATCGGATCTGGCGGTATTGGTATTACGATTAAAGCGACCGCGCTAGCAGAAAAAGAAACCACGTTATCTAATCAAAACTTTGCTGCGCTTTCAAATATGAGCGCAAATCAATATTTAGACAGAGTCAGCGCCCCAGGCTTGTCAAGAACTAGTATTCTGAGTGCTGAAACAAACCCGGCTTCAATAAATTCACAAATACGTCAGGGTATTTACACATCTTAGAATAATGGTGGAGAAGAACAATGAGTAATAATGTTGATATTAGTTACAGTAACAATTATATAAATTTAGTTTCTGGCAGTGTTAATGAAAGAAATGGTTTTTTTGATTTCTCTACTGGAGTTGTCAATATTGTTGGTAACAATTTGAAAGGGCCAGAGCTCAATATTTCTCTAAGCTTTGACCACTTCAAATCTATCGATATGGGGTTAGGTGAAGGATTAAAGTTTAGCCTACCATTTTTTGATTGCACTAATGCCATCTTACATACTGATCAAGGGGTATCAGTAAAACTTTCCGATAATAATTTAGCCAACCCCATTGAGGCGTGTCTTAGTAACTTTAAAATAACCGAGACTGGCTCATTGCTCTTAGTAAAATATCATGATGGATCTGTGGATGAGTTTAAGAAGACGCCAAAAGCGGATTATGCATTTTTGTCTAAAAGACGCGATTCAGCTGGAAATGCCCTTCATTTAGAATGGAATGGTACAAAATTAGAACAGATTGTCGACGATAACGACGTTGAATACCTATCTATAGAGCGCACTTCAAATAGGAGTGGCAGAGAGTTAACTCTTTTATCTGGCCGTTACTATATTTATACCTACATTAATTCTAGTTTTAAAAAAATTGAAGTGAGCACACCATACTCTCAATCATCACAATATCGTGACCAACCGAAATATGAGCTATCTGTGCATTTTTCGACCAATGTGAAATACCACCTTATTGACAGTATTACTTCACCTAACGGCGCTTTACAGTCTGTTGATCATGGAGAACGTTCGGGAGAGGCCCTCAAAGATCATAAAGGCAAATTAATGGCTGTGGTCAAACAACATAGTATCGAGTTTAATGGTAGAACGTTAAAACGTACAACCTACGATTTTAAGCCCCCTGTCGATGACTCTAGTGATTATCAATACAAAAAAGATTACAACGCTTATGGATACAAGGCTGATATCTCCAATACGCGCGGCAGCGATCCCACCTACTCCATCATTAAGCCATACTTCTACAAGGTTATCGTGACGGAAACAGACCATGATAATCAAGAAAGTGTGGTTGAGTGTATATATGATAAGTTTCATAACCTCAGAGAGCAAAAGAAAATCTATAAGGAGTGTACTCAGGCTGAAAAATACCACTATTATCTCAATGACGATGTTGACATCTCTGATCAGGAAGGGCGCTTTAAGTTAGCGAATAAGATTGAGAAAACCTATAGTGATCTGACTAAAGCCAGATTTACTGAAACTTACGAATACGATTACGATGAATTTGGTAATGTGCTTTCTGAAATAGATCATGTTCAGAATGTCAGAATTGACTATGAATACTATGATACCCGTATTGATAAAGTTGAAGGATGTCCAAAATATGAAGATTTCATCTTTTTCTTAAAAAAGCAGTCCGTCACCGATCTCAATACGATTGATGAAGCAACAAGTATTCGCGAAGTGTCTGTCAAAAAATATACCGCGATCAATAACTCTATTTATTTATTGTCAGATAGTAGCCCATACTCTCATACCAGCATTGAGTTTGATTACCACCGAACTAATGTAGACCAAGGAAGACTTCTTTCTCGACAAATTATAAAAAGTGATCAGAAGTGTACCAAACAAGAATTTGCGTACCTTGATAATGACTCAACTTTGTATGTCAAATGCACAACAACTGCAGATAGTCTACCCGGTGAAGAATCCTATCTTTCGCTAGAACTAGATCAATACACTGGACAAAAATTATTGATTGATGATTCTGGATCCATTACAAAAATGGAATATTATCCAGATGGGCGGTTAAAAAAAGAAATCAGCAGTCCTAATAGTGTCTATGAATGTGCTCGTGAGTATGAATATTTTGATGAGCAGTCAATGACCCTAATGCGAGATCAATTCAATAATACTAAACGAAGTTATTTCGATGGCTTAGGTAACATGACTGAGATTCAAATAACGGTACCTGACATTGTGAGTGATTTTGTCGTTGAACGAAGAGAATACAACACCCTAGGGCAACAAATTAGTCAGACGATGATAGATACTTCACTGGTGGCGATTCAAACGGGTGCATCAGTACAAAATCGAACATGGCAACTGCGAACAAACTATGAATACGATGGGTGGATGAATGTTTCACGGACAATTCAACCTGATGGAACGGTTCAAATTAGTGATTTTAATCCCATTACCCAGACTGAGACTTCTGGCCTTGAAGGAAGGGAGTATAAACAAACCGAATTCATATTGGCTGATAGAAAACAGATCGAGAAAACCTTTGATAAAAATAATCAATTGCTTACATATTCTGAAGTAACGGTTGATATGTTTGAGAAGCCAAGTACTAGTTTAGATGGCTTTGGCGTCACAACAAATTATCTATACGACGCGCTGGACCGCATTAGAAATACTACGAAAAGTTATATCGATGCAGAAGGAGAGCAACGTGAAATAACCAAAGACATTGTGTATGCGCCTGACCTAGTTGGAAAAGATTGTGTTAAATCAATCTCTATCAACCGATCACTATTAGGGGAAAATGACTACGATGCTTTCGCTCGCTTACGTAAACAAACCATAAACAATAGTGTTTCCACCCTAAGTTATCGCCCCGGTAGTATGCAGCATTATCAAGTGACTTGCCCGGATGGGACCGTTTTAGATACTGAATATGATCCTGAATTTAATCTCTATAAAAGGACAGGAGCTAAAGTGCAAAACCCGAACCTTAGAGGGTTAATTGAAGAAGCTTACGATGAAGAAACGGGTTCATCTGTAGAATATACGCATCGATTTGATGGTTTAGTGGCAAGCGAGAAAATCGATGGTGTGACAAATAGCTATGATTACACCTTGCTAGGTAAAATACTTGCGAGCTCCGTCGCTGGTGATAATTATGATATTGTTACTTACGATGATTTTCAACGAATTGAAACGGTTGATGATGGAATAAACGTTGCACGGTACTTAAATTTTGATCCTTTCTCTAGACCACAGAGAGTTGAAATCACGGGTGCAACCCCAACAACAATTACGTATGACTACTCCGGTCTTCCCGAGATGATGGTAACGAAGACCGAGCAAGGTCAAGACGTTTTACAAGAAATCGAGCATTACACTAAAGATGGTTTGCTCGAGAATAAAGTAACGCGTCTAGGTTCCCAAGAACTGGTTGAATTTTTTGAATACGATGCCATGCGACGTTTGGTGAATTATTCTGCATCAGGTACTCCGGATTTATTGCCTAAAGATGAGATCGGCAAAGCTATTTTACAACAGCACTTCATATTTGATGACTTTGGTAATACCAGGAAAGTGCTCAGTGACATGCAAGACCAAACGAGCAATGTCTCCGTGTATACGTATAACCCAGATTACCCAACACAATTGTACTCTATTGAACATAGTAACCCTGCCTACACTAATGTTAATTTAGAAGGGAAATACAACGTTCACGGATCGCTGACAGAGGACCAAGAAGGGAAACAATTCAGCTACAATAAGTATGGAGAGCTAGTAAAAGTCTTTAATGCGCAAATGCAGGAATTAACAAGCTACGAATATGATGTTGCTGGGCGCATGAGCAGACAGAATATTCCTAATCAGCCGGCTATTGAATACCGCTATGCGAATGATAATCTCGTTTATATTCAACAAGGAGATTTAGGTCTTAGCCACTCATTAGTCGATGGGCGCATGGTTAGTAAGAAATTTAAAACGCTAAACCAAGAGATGATTACTGACTACTTGTGCAATACATCTAATTCACCTTTGAAGGTAAAGAGAGGAAATGCTCAAGATCAGCTCTATGCTTATATGCCATATGGGTTCCGTGCGTAACGTTGCCGAAGTCTAGCTAAGCGTTTTAGAGTTACAGAATACAGATTTTTAACTGTAACTTCTTTAGCCCCGTTCGGTGATGGTTCACCCCAGGTATTAGCCTGCCATTACTACGGGGCATTTTTATAAGCGGTCAACACTGCTATTTATTGAGCGTCAATATTGGTCGCCTCATACCTATGCCTGGCACCAAACCATGTTTTATTTGAGAATTGTGTGACCTAATTTCAGCGTTGATGCAATGTTTCTTGCGGTTCTGGTTAGGTTCAATTCGGCTTCTTGCAGCACTTGTTCAAGGGGCTGGGGAGAACGTACGGTTCCGAATAGACAGGCCATGTCACCATACAAAGCCTCAACTTGAATTCCCAAAGAGCCTGCTATTCCAATCGTGGGTATACCGTGTAAACTCGCTCGTTTAGCAATCCCATAAGGTGTTTTTCCTTGTAGAGTTTGATTGTCCATCTGCCCTTCCCCCGTAATCACAAGGTCCGCTCCTTTCAATATCTCATCGGCTTGTAATACATCAAGCACCATCTCAATGCCCGGTTTAATCTGCATGTTGAATAACAAACTTAGCCCCATCGGTGTACCACCAGCCGCACCATAACCGGTACGTTCGTAAATCGACTGTTTACCTTCAACACAGCCTTGTGACTCAGAAACTTGAGCGAAGTGAGCAAGGGCCTTATCAAGCATCAAAACTTGTTCCGGAGTTGCTCCCTTCTGGGGGCCGAATATATGGCTGGCACCGTTATCACCGCATAACGGATTATCAACATCGCACGCGACAATCAGTTCGATATCCGTGCAGCGCGAATCTATGTCAGCTAAATCAATAGAAGCTAACTCCGATAACGCGGCACCACCTCGGCTGAGCTCCTGCCCTTTACTATTGAGCAACTTCCCTGCTAACGCTTGAACAACCCCCGCGCCGCCATCGTTGGTTGCACTGCCGCCCAAGCCAAGAATGATCGTTTGAGCGCCCTGCTGTATCGCTTCTAAAATGAGCTGACCTGTACCGTATGAAGAAGCCATCAGCGGATCACGCTGCTCTGGCGTTAGTAAATCTAAACCCGACGCAGCCGCTATCTCAATCAGTGCTGTTTTTTTCGAGGTTCGTGTGGATGGCTCAAGCATCGCCCATTCTGCGTTTACAAGTTCACCCAACGGCCCTTCAACCCGGGTTACTCGCTTTTTCCCTGCTAAGCCTTGCAGCAAAACATCCACCGTGCCCTCACCACCATCAGCCAAAGGAAGTGCGACATACTCTGCATTAGGAAACACTTCTCGAAATCCATTTTCAATACATTTCGCCACAAATACAGCGTCTAATGACTCTTTAAATGAGTCTGGTGCAATAACTATTCTCATAACCCGCAGTTCCAATAAGCCCCTATAAGTGATCGATAAGCCAATCAAACGATAGGGGCAGTATAACCAGAGATACCGTGTTAGATTGCTGCTGAAGCTTTTACTTGTGACTTCTCTTTAAATTTAACCAAACCACAATCACACCAAGTACAACAATTGGCACTAATGGGTCGAGTATCGTGCCACCCTTACCAAACACTAAGTTTAAAATCATGATGACAGATGCGCCAATTGCCCACGCAATAGTGGATGAAACTGACCAAATCTTGATTTTATCGGTTAAATCAGTAATACCAAGAGTAGGGTTTATGATATGGAAGTAAGAGTCATGAGGTGCGATATCAAGGCTAATTATTTCAACCAATGGTATTATCATCGTTGCTGCAACCATCATTGGTACCGTTGCTGAACCTTGAAGTTGCTGAACCTTGAATTAGAAAAAGCATAGAAGCAATCGCTAGTGGTACCAATAGTGTTGAAATTGAGATAGCATTTATTCTCAAAATGAGAACTTTGGATAGAGAGGAGTTGTGGTGCTTCCAAAGCAACACCACCAAAATCCGTAACTGTTGATCGAGTATCAAGATGTTCTGGGGACAGAATTACAGCCTTAAACTCCACTTGCCTTGGTGGTCACGGTCGCAATTTTCTTGTGTATCGAAGCTTAAGTGCTTATCAATGTTCTTCAGCTTAATCCCGCCTCGATTGAATGCGCTTTGAATAACTGAAGCCACATGTTGCTGACCATCGGCCTCTAAGAAATTCGTTTTATCTTGATTGCTATCGAACACACAAACGATTTTTAAGCTTTGAGGAAAAGATGAGAAGTTGACCGTATGAGTCACCCAAAGAAAACCGTCGTAGCCTTTCAACGTATCTTCACAAACGTCAGTTAGCACATCTCTAATTTGATTTTCGATCTTCTTGTCTGATTTACGCATGAAGCAAAGCCCTCATTTAACACCTTAAAGTATAAGGTTTTTGGTCAATTTAGTCTTAACCGATATTGGACACTCTGACGGTTTCAAATGCAAAGTGTTTATGGGAATAAATGGCTAGAGGGTTTGGAAAAACGCTCATGCTTGATAACGTACGAGGCATCAAACATGAAGCAGATACAGAATTTGGCTAAGGTATTAGATGGAGGACTTGCGCTGTTCGCCACCTTAACTAAGAGCCTAAATTATGTGTTGATTACCGTATTGGCGCAAGCCGATGCGATTATTTATGGTTTTACCATTGCTGGGGCCGTGGTTCTGGCTGCCACATTTTGGATGGGTTAACTTGGCAGACAAATCAAGCCGGAGTGTACCCTAGCGAATCAATGTTAAGGCGAGTTTTCAAATTCGAGATTACCAACAAAAAAAGCCGAATCATGTTAGTGAGTCGGCTTTGATATAAAGCTAAAAAGGATTTCAAACGTTACGCGAGAAGCTTCTCCAACACTTGGAATACACCCGTATCAACATTACTTGGCGCACTAAAACGAGCTATCTCTTTCAGTTTTGGATGTGCGTTTTCCATCGCATATGAGTGGTAACTTTCTTTAAGCATCTCGTAATCATTTAGGTAGTCGCCAAAGCTCATGGTCTGTTCGTAAGTAAAACCTAATGTGTTCTGGAGATGCTTAATTGCCGCCCCTTTTGAAGCCTCAGCATTCATCACATCCAACCAAATTTTTGCGCTTACAACCACTTGGTAATTTTCACCAAACTTAGCGTCGATGCTTGGGTTTACTCTCTCTTGTGAGCCATCAAAGTGGCAAATAGCAACCTTGATAAACTCATCTTCAACCGCCAGCAGATCTTCTACCTGCTCACGGCGATGGTAGTACTTAGAGATTTCCTCTAGAGCACGCTCATCTTTGGTTTCGATGTACGCCGACTTCTTACCACATAGCACAATATGAGCGCCTTCGATAGCACGCGCTTCTTTAATGATTTCTTTGATGGCATCTGTATCTAGCAAGCAGCTGTAAAGTTCTTCACCTTTATGCATCACTAATGTGCCGTTTTCAGCAACAAACATCATGCGATCTTTAATAGGAGCAAAAGTTTCCATTAAACTGTAGTACTGACGACCCGACGCAGCAGCAAAGATAATTTCTTGAGCTTCTAGTCGCTCGTAGAGGTTAAAAAATTCTGGGTCTAATTTTCCGTGTTCATTAAGCAGAGTGCCGTCCATATCAGCAGCGATAAATTTGATGTTCTGTTGTGGCATTTCAGAGCTTACCTATAAATATAAATAAAATTGTAAATTATGATTTTTCGTTATCTTGGGTAACGGTTCTGCGTTCGATTATATCGCTAGAGTAGCGAGTGAGTGAAATGCTTTTCGGTCGGTTTATTTGCCTAAATCTTAGATCTTGTTAATGTCTAATAGGATTTCAATTAGATAACTGATCGGATATCAAGCGTCATCAAAACAACGAGCTAGGCTGGTCAATTTAAGGCGACTTTTAAAATTCACATTGACCGCTAAAAAAAATAGGCTTACCATTAATCGTCTTTTTACGATTAGAATTAAGTGAGCCACCTAAGTATGACTGCAACATGCCAAGCAACAGAAAGCTGTTCTCTACCTCTTCCGCCGAGTAATGCAGAAGCAGAAAAAGAAATGGCAGCGTTAGCAAAATCACTCGCGCATCCAGCTCGAATTCGCATACTTAGCATCTTGTCTGCACTAGAAAAGTCAGGCGGCTGCTTAAACAGTGATCTGGTGAGTGAATTAGGTTTAGCTCAATCAACAGTGTCAGAACACTTAAGAATATTAAAAAACTCAGGCTTCATTACCGCTGAGTCTATTCCGCCAAAGATGTGTTACCGCATCGACCGCGAAAATATTCAACGCTTCGAATCGGTATTTAACAGCATTTTAAAATAGAAGTTCACGCTTGAATGATTGGCTTTGATAGCCTTTACTTTTAAGCGTTTTTTTTTTCATAACTAATCGTTTTTCGACGATTTACGATTTCAATAAAGAGAGATTACCATGAAACCAAAGTTAGGTTTTCTAGATCGCTACTTAACACTATGGATCTTCATCGCCATGGGCCTTGGTGTACTGCTGGGTACCCTATTCCCACAGATCGAACAGTGGAACGATTCAATGTCCGTTGGCACCACCAACATTCCACTTGCTATTGGTCTTATCTTAATGATGTATCCACCTCTGGCTAAGGTTAACTACAACCTGCTAGGCACCGTGGTAAAAGATAAGAAAGCCATCAAGCTCTCTTTGATCATGAACTGGTTTGTTGGCCCAATTCTAATGTTCGTATTGGCACTGACTTTCTTAGGTGATCACCCTGGTTACATGGTCGGCGTGATTCTAATTGGCCTTGCTCGTTGTGTGGCAATGGTTCTAGTTTGGAACGACATCGGTGGCGGTAACAAAGAATACGGTGCCGCGTTGGTTGCTCTGAACAGTGCGTTCCAAGTTGTTAGCTACAGCTTTATGGCGTGGTTGTTCATCAGCGTTCTTCCTCCAGTATTCGGTTACGAAGGCATGCTGGTTGATATCTCAATGATCGATATTGCACACAGCGTACTTATCTACCTAGGTATCCCATTCTTAGCAGGCTTCTTAAGCCGTAAGATCCTTGTGTCGATGAAAGGTGAACAATGGTACACCGACGTGTTCATTCCGCGCATTTCTCCAACGACGCTTATTGCACTACTAGCAACTATCGTTCTGATGTTCAGCCTGAAAGGTGAAATGATTGTTGAGCTGCCAATGGACGTTCTATTGATAGCTGTTCCACTGACTATCTACTTCACTGCGATGTTCTTCATCAGCTTCTTCATTGGTAAGAAGATGGGCATTGAATACGACAAGAACGCATCAATTGCATTTACAGCAACAGGTAACAACTTTGAACTAGCGATTGCGGTTGCAATCTCTGTATTCGGTATCAACTCAGATCAAGCATTTGCAGGCGTTATTGGGCCACTGATTGAAGTTCCAGTGCTGATTTACCTAGTGAACGTTGCACTTAAGATGAAAGACAAGTACTACAACGGTTTAGTAGTGAAATCTACGAACTAGAAATTCGTGTATCGCTTTAAACAGAAAGGCTCACAAAGTAATTAGTGAGCCTTTTCTTTATTCTAGTTCATCCAGTTTAAGTCTCATCCAGCTTATGTTTGGTGAAATAGGCCTTTCAATGCTTGTTCAAGCCATAGCAATACTGGCCCTTTCGAGCGTGTTTTAGATAAAATCAAGTCAACGGGAGGCGTTAAGAGACTACTTTGTAACACAAGGCAAAGTTAGCGCTCTCAATTAAGTCACCAATTCGCTCAAATATCACCACTGAGCGATAGACCAAGCGAATTGCCAGATTCAGTATGGATCTGGCATTTTTTAGTCATAACGTAAGAACATTCCTGTTTGTTAACGCTTTTCCAACATTTGAGAGCCCGGATAAGTCCACAAGATCCAAGTTTAATAAACCACCACTCTCGAATCATCATCACAAATCCAGCCATCAACTCCTCGTACCAGTTGTGCATCTGCTTACATACAGGTACTTTTAGCGACCTCACAAGACATACATTCGCGCAATAGCGTCCATAGAAGCTTCTTTTTCGAGCAAAAGTGTTCGGTTTAACATTTCAAGCCAGTTTAATTAACAATTCCATGCTCAAACGCTCATTTCTAATGCTCGTTTATTTTCGAGTTCGCAAATTTATGCACAATACGCGTGCTAGATAAGCAAAAATAACAAGGACTCGAACATGACAACAAACAAACAACCTTCTTTATTTGGGCAATGCCTCGCCGAATTTATCGGTACTGGCCTGCTCATCTTCTTTGGCGTTGGCTGTGTGGCTGCACTGGTATTGACAGGTGCAACATTCGGACAATGGGAAGTTAGTATCATCTGGGGCTTCGGCGTATCTATCGCAATTTACTGTACAGCTGGCGTTTCTGGCGCACACATAAACCCTGCAGTAACTATTGCGTTAGCCATGTTCCATGGATTTGATAAGGCGAAAGTTGTGCCTTACATCATCTCTCAATTACTTGGTGCCTTCTGCTCTGCAGCTTTGGTTTACAGCCTATACAGCAACTTGTTCACCGATTACGAAATTGCTCATAACTTTGTTCGTAGCAGCCAAGACGCACTATCAACTGCTGGTATCTTCTCGACTTACCCACATGCTTCACTCTCTTTCTTCGGCGCTTTTGCTGTGGAATTCGTGATTACTGCAGTATTGATGTTTGCCATTCTGGCACTGGGTGACGAAAACAATGGTGCATCACGCGGCCCAATGAACCCTCTACTGATCGGTATTCTTATCGCGGTAATTGGTGGCTCATTAGGTCCACTAACTGGCTTTGCGATGAACCCAGCACGTGACTTCGGACCAAAACTTTTCGCTTACTTTGCAGGTTGGGATTTTGCATTAACCGGTGCTCGTGATATTCCTTACTTCATCGTTCCAATTCTTGCTCCTATTGCTGGTGCGTGTTTTGGTGGCTGGTTGTACCCGCGTGTTATCGGTGCTCACCTACCAGTGGAAGGCCAAGGCTGCACAATTCCAAACCAATGTGGAACAGAGGAAGAAGCTGAACAAGCTCAAGCTTAACCCCCAAGCGACCTTAAATTTACTAAAATATAAATAACGGAACAAAAAGGATTCTTACCATGACCGAGCAAAAATACATTGTTGCCCTAGACCAAGGCACTACAAGCTCTCGCGCTGTAATCCTCGATCACGATGCAAACATCGTAAGCTCTTCTCAACGAGAATTTACTCAAATTTATCCAAAGGCTGGCTGGGTTGAGCATGATCCAATGGAAATCTGGGCGACTCAAAGCTCTACATTGGTTGAAGCTCTAGCAAAAGCAGGTATTCGCAGCGACGAGCTAGCGGGTATCGGTATCACTAACCAACGTGAAACCACTATCGTTTGGAACAAAGAGACTGGCAAACCGGTATACAACGCTATCGTATGGCAATGTCGTCGTACTGCAGAAATCTGTGAAGAACTTAAAGAACGCGGCCTAGAAGACTACGTACGTGACAATACAGGTTTAGTCCTTGACCCGTATTTCTCAGGTACAAAAGTAAAATGGATTCTAGACAACGTTGAAGGTGCTCGCGAAGACGCTGAAGCAGGTAAGTTACTGTTCGGTACGGTTGATACTTGGTTGGTTTGGAAGATGACTCAAGGCCGTGTACACGTTACGGATTACACTAACGCATCACGTACTATGTTGTTTAACATCAATGACCTATGCTGGGACAGCAAGCTACTAGACGAGATGGGTATTCCAGCATCTATGATGCCTGAAGTGAAACGCTCTTCTGAAGTTTACGGCCAAACGAACCTTGGTGGTAAAGGTGGTACTCGTATTCCAATCGCGGGTATTGCGGGTGACCAACAAGCAGCGCTTTACGGTCAAATGTGTGTTGAAGCTGGCCAAGCGAAAAACACATACGGCACGGGCTGTTTCCTACTGATGAACACAGGCCAAGAGAAAGTAACATCGAAGAACGGTCTATTAACGACATTAGCATGTGGTCCTAAAGGCGAACCAGCTTACGCACTTGAAGGTGCGGTATTCATGGGTGGCGCATCTATCCAATGGCTACGTGATGAAATGAAACTACTGGCTGGCGCAGAAGATTCTGAATACTTCGCAACTAAAGTCGATACGTCAAACGGTGTTTACGTTGTTCCTGCATTTACTGGTCTAGGCGCACCATACTGGGATGCTTACGCTCGCGGTACGATTGTTGGCCTAACTCGTGGTGTTAACTCTAACCACATCATCCGTGCAACACTGGAAGGTATTGCTTACCAAACTCGTGACGTACTGGATGCGATGCAAGCGGACTCTGGCATCAAGCTAGCAAACCTACGTGTTGATGGCGGTGCAGTAGCGAACAACTTCCTAATGCAGTTCCAATCAGACGTGCTAGATACAGAAGTTCACCGTCCTGAAGTAACTGAAGTAACGGCTCTGGGTGCAGCATACCTTGCTGGTCTGGCGGTTGGTTTCTGGGACAGCATCGATGAGCTTCAAGACAAAGCAGTACTAGACCGTACTTTCTTGCCACACCACGATGAAGAGAAACGTAACCGCCGTTACAAAGGTTGGAAACGTGCTATCAAGTGTGCACAAGTTTGGTCTGAACTGCACGATGACGACGAAGAGTAAAATCGAGCGTTCGAATAATCACTCTCTTTTCGATTGAATTGTTCGTTCCTCAGTAAACGAAACTAAAAAGAGCACTATTTTGTGCTCTTTTTTGCGTTTGGGGCCTTTTTTTCATGTTTTGATCAACGTTTTTGCGCTTTAGACATAATTCCTTACCATCATTACTTCTCTCTGAGTATCAATTCGAGCACAATAGCGCGACGTAATATTTAGAATTAGGTGCGCTAAAGTATTGCAGCGCGCAGGGAGTGGTAAGTTAAGTGAAGCAAATACCAAGACACCAGCAGATTGTAGACCTGGTAAAAACACAAGGATATGTGAGCACCGAAGAGCTCGTAGAGAAGTTCGATGTTAGCCCACAAACCATCAGACGAGATCTCAATGAGCTGGCTGATAGCAATAAAATCCGTCGCTATCATGGTGGTGCTACTATTCCTCTTAGCTCAGAAAACACCTCTTACAACACGCGTAAAGCGCTTAACTTCAATGAAAAAGATGTGATTGCCGACGAGCTGGTAAAACACATTCCAGATGGTGCAACCTTGTTCGTTGATATCGGCACCACACCAGAATCCGTGGCACGCGCGCTGAACAAAAACCACAAACAACTCAGAGTCGTGACTAACAACATCAACGTTGCCAGTATCCTTTTACCAAACCCAGAGATAAAAGTTATCTTGGCAGGTGGTGAAGTAAGAAACCGTGATGGTGGCATCGTGGGTGAAGCAACACTCGATTTCGTAAAGCAGTTCCGCCTCGACTTCGGCATTCTAGGGATCAGCGGTATCGACTTTGACGGCTCACTGCTTGATTTTGACTACCATGAAGTTCGAGTGAAGCAAGCCATCATTGAAAACAGCCGTAGCATCTTCCTGGCAGTCGACCACAGTAAGTTTGGTCGTAACGCAATGGTGAAGCTGGGTAACATCTCTCAAGCACACATGGTATTCACGAATAAACAACCACCAGAAGAGATCCTGAACATCCTCAAGGATTCATCGATCCCACTAGAAGTGATCGAGACTGCTTCTCAACCACTAGCGTCGGACGAATAAAAAAACGCTCAGAAATCATGTTCATTAGAAGAGCTCACCATTGATAGATCACTCTGTCGATAATAGGCTCTTTTGTTACTTAGAAAGTCGTACTTGAACATGATCAGTATCACTTCTATGCTCGAATAAAAGTTATTTGGAACCTTCGCTGTCATAAACGAAGGTTTTTTTATGTGCAAATCACATAAAACGCGCATAAACGAAAATAATAAATGACCGAAAACGAAAGTTAATATAGGATTAAACTATGTTCTAAAATGCTCGTTCGCTCAGAAAGAGGTCAAAACCATGAGTGCTCAACAAACTAATTCAAACAATAGTACATCTTCAACTCTAGACTTAATCGTTATTGGCGGCGGCATCAATGGTGCGGGTATCGCGGCAGATGCTGCTGGTCGTGGTCTAAACGTTGGTTTATACGAAGCAAATGATTTCGCCTCTGCGACGTCTTCTGCAAGTTCAAAGCTAATCCACGGTGGCTTACGTTACCTTGAACATTACGAGTTTCGTTTAGTTTCAGAAGCACTCGCAGAACGTGAAGTGTTGCTGAGAAAAGCACCTCATGTTGCACAACCAATGCGTTTCCGTTTACCGCACCGTCCATTTTTACGCCCAGCTTGGATGATTCGCTGTGGCTTGTTCCTTTACGACAACTTGGGCAAACGTACGACTCTTCCTGGAAGTAAAACGGTGAACTTGGCTCAATCAGGTTTGCTGAAACCAGAAATGAAAACAGGTTTCGAATACTCAGACTGCTGGGTAGATGATGCGCGTATGGTATTACTGAACGTGTTGGCAGCGAAAGAAAACAACGCAGAAGTACGCAACTACTGCCGAGTTGAAAAAGCACACCGTGAAGGCGACATTTGGCATGTAACTATTCTTGATGTGATGACAAACCAACGTTTTGAGCGCAAAGCGAAAGCGTTGGTCAACGCAGCTGGCCCTTGGGTGAAACAGTTCTTTGATGATGGTTTGGAGCAAACATCACCGCGTAATATTCGCCTAATCAAAGGCTCACACATTGTGGTCCCGCGTGTTCATGACGAACCACAATCATACATTCTACAAAATAAAGATAACCGCATCGTGTTCATGATCCCTTACTTAGATAAGTTCTCACTCATCGGTACAACCGATCTTGAATACAAAGGCGATCCTCGCGAAGTAGCTATCGACGATGTAGAAGTTGATTACTTAATTGATATTGTAAACCAGCATTTTGTTAAGCAACTAGAGCGTGACGATGTAGTGTGGACTTTCAGTGGCGTGAGACCGCTTTGCGATGATGAATCTGACTCACCACAAGCAATAACCCGTGACTACACATTAGAATTAGATGCTGAATTTGACCAAGCGCCACTGCTTTCTATTTTCGGTGGCAAACTAACCACTTATCGTAAGCTCGGTGAAGCAGCTGTAAACAAGCTAGAACCTTACCTGAAACATATGGGGGCACCTTGGACAGCTAACGACACGCTACCGGGTGGTAACTTCAGCTGCAGCCGCGAACAGCTTGCCACAATGATGCACACGAAATACCCTTGGGCATCAGAAGCACTGCTGCTTCGTTACGTGACCCAATTTGGCACTTACACATGGCATCTACTTGAAGGCGCTACGTGTGAATCGGACCTTGGTATCCAGTTCTCAAGCGAAGCACACGGTGTTTACCAAGCTGAGATTGATTACTTGATCAACCAAGAGATGGCAATGACAGAAGAAGACATCTTATGGCGCAGAACCAAGCTTGGCTTGTACATGAGCGAATCTGAGCAACAAGCATTGTCTGACTACTTAAAAGAGAAGCTACAACGTAAAGTGGTAAGCTTTTCTCAAGTAGGCTAATACCAGCCAACAAGCACATTTCAAAAACCTGATTAATAACCAAGCTTAGCGTCCCCCGCGCTAAGCTTTTTTATTACCAGGTAATCAAACCACACCCAATCACTTGAGCAAGCGCCATCTCTTACAAACAAAAAAACTCCCGAAGGAGTTTTTATTGTCGATATCTAAAAGCTGTCGTCCATTAGCTGTTCAAGCGAGCATATAACGCATCTTTCAGCACAGAACGGTCGTGCTTCAGTTGGTGCATTGAGCCATCATCAATGGGTGAATCTTTCAGCTCAAGTTTACGAATCTCTTTATCAAGGTTGTCGTATGTCTTCATGTCTGTTGCAAAGCCATCATCAGTTTTAGCAAGCTCAGCAATTTTGTCTTTCATTTCAGGAAATTCGTGAACAAGAGAGTGATTTTCACCTAGCATAGAAACCTCTTCGGTTGATTAAAGTGATTGGTATTACATGTTCATCATTAAGCTTAGCAAGGGACTCAAATAACAAATGAGATCCAGTACACAGCATAGAATATAGACAATTTAGACTCACAAATTTACAACATCCCCCTACAAAATCGAGGGTGTTAAATTGAATTGTCTCAGTAACGATATACTTTTCCCTCATATTTCATATTGGTCTCTCCAGTCTACAAGCACAGAGCGTGCTCGAATACACCAAAGCGTATCAGCGTCAGCATTCGTTGATAATCCACAATATAGTCGAATCAGTTGTTAAATTTTAAATAAAATACCCTCACCAGAAGGAAAGGGTATTAATGTGCTATTGATAAAAGCGATGCTTTATCTCAATGTGAAATAATTAGCAGCCTACTGTTTAGATTCATATAAGTCTGTTGGAATTTCCGTCTCACAGCGCTCAAGGTCATAATCTTGGGTCGTGCCACTGTTACCTTGGAATCTCATTCTCACGATCATGCCTCTATCAACAAACCAACGAAGATCTTGGCAAGAATAACGGTAGCTCAACTCCGAAATGTGTGCAGTTGACCATCGAGAATCTCTCGGCAGTGACTCAACGTAATAGATCACACCATTTTCTGTAATCGTCATTCCTTTTATATCGCTTAGGTGTTCAATAGCGGTATCAATTGTTTCTTGATCTGCTGTTGGTTGTAACTCTTCAATTGGAACACTCAAACAACCAGAAAGAGCCGTTGCTGACAGACAAGCCAAAATAATAGATTTTAAATTCATTTTAATTCTCATTCAATTACATCGTCAAAATAACGCTAGAACGAGATTCTATTCACAAGATAAATAAATGTGTATTGGTATATCTACTAATTTATAATAAATGTGATGCAGAGTTCTAATTCACTCAATTTGGGGCTTTCTAAAAGAAGAAAATGACTCGTAACCCACTCTTAGAAATATCAGTGTCTACATAAAAGCTAAATACTTTGACGACATATCAATGTGTTACTATTGAATCTGTGCGGCGCTTGCTCTATTGAAGCGTTCATTTTTCACTACAGCTAGCGATATCAACAAAGGCCAGAGGGAATTGCTCAACTGGCACATGAAAATATGCCCACATAGCGGTCGCCCGCGTATGTGCATTATAATCGACACATATACAGCCAGTCTTTGAACGCAAAAAAGATCCAAGTTCAAAAACAAATGCGTTACGGAGTTAAAGGTTTACCCCACTAAAAAATGTCGTTATGGTGATTTGTAATACATCATCAAAACAAGGACAGTCAGAGCGCTATGAATAGTACGATTGAGACCATCTTGGAGCATCGCTCCATTCGTCAGTATACCGATCAACCAATAGAGAAAGAGCACCTCGATTTAATTGTCCAGGCAGGTCTCGCTGCGTCATCATCAAGCTTACTGCAGGCTGTTTCTATCATCAGAGTAACAGACAAAGACAAGCGTAAACTGCTAGCGGAATACGCTGGCAACCAGTCTTATGTGGAAAGTGCCGCTGAGTTTTTAGTGTTCTGTATCGACTATCAACGCCACGCCCAGATTAACCCTGAAGTAAAAACCGACTTTACTGAGCTTACCCTGATTGGCGCCGTCGATTCTGGCATTATGGCGCAAAACTGTATGCTAGCAGCGGAGTCATTGGGATTAGGTGGCGTATACATTGGTGGCTTACGTAACAGCGCTCAACAGGTTGATGAGCTATTAGAACTTCCACAGCACACAGCCGTGCTATTTGGTATATGTTTAGGTCATCCTGCACAGCAACCAGAGATAAAACCCCGACTTCCAGCTCATGTGGTGATGCACGAAAACCAATACCATCCATTAAGCCTAGATGAAATCGCTAGCTATGATGATTCAATGCAGAGCTACTACGCCAACCGCTCAAGTAACCAAAAGCAAAGCAGTTGGTCACAACAGATCACACAGAAACTCTCTGGTGAATCTCGCCCACATATTTTGCCGTACTTGAACAGTAAACAACTGACTAAGAGGTAGCGTTCAAAACCTAACTCAGATAAACAAGCTAAGTTTCAATCACCACAAACAAAAATGTCAGCGCATTACGCGCTGACATTTTTCCTTATTCTGAGGTCCACTCTCTTAAAGATATTTCTCTATCGGGAGAAGCTGTAGGAAGCCTGATTGCATGCGTTCCCATTTGCCGGTTTCTGGTTCGCTGTCCCAACGTTGCTCACCTGAGTACCAATACACATCAGCGTCTTCAAGCTCCAAACGCCAACTGTTGTATCCGCTCATAGCCTGTTCGATAGTTTCAGCTAGCGTTTCAGCAATTGCTTTGTTTTCGATGATTAACACCGACTCCGTATTTAAGTATGTCGAGCGTAGGTTGAAGTTGAATGAGCCAATACTCGCAATACTGCGGTCAAATACAACAGATTTAGCATGCAGACCATAAGCTGTCTCAGGTGCACATTTAGACACGTCTTGGGTAGATGCTTCACACAACTTAGAATCTGGTTTTAGTTCAAACAGGTCGATGCCATGCTCTAACATATCGTAGCGTCTGCCCGCGTAAGCAGAGTGGTTAGTAACCAAGTCATTTGACGCCATTGAGTTGGTCAATGCTTTTATCTCAACGCCTTCGTTATTCAACGTTTGCCACTCTTCTAATTGGCCATCATCAAATACCAAGTAAGCCGACTCAAGCAAGATCTCTTGTTTCGACTCACTCGCTAGTTGTCCCAATAGAACTGCCGTTGCTTTTGGTTCATCAGTATTGTCTGAATCAACAGGCACAGGGCGATCGTAAGCGAAACGAGCCTTCACCCAAGTCATCTCATCAAGAGCCTTCTTCAGTAAGCTATCTGCTGCTTCACGATTTAATGGTAAATCTGGGTAGTTTTTGTATTGCGGAACAGTTATGTCGTCAATCTTTGAAAGATCCGGTTGCTCTTCGTCACCCAACATAGTGACAGGATAAGACCAACGGCTGTCCCAATACTCAATAAAGCTGGTTTGAATAGTGGTAACGACGGTACCCATCACCAATACATCACGATCGCGGAAGTTGATCTCGTCAGAAAGATCGAAGTACTCATCACCAATATTACGCCCACCCACCACAGACAAAGTACCATCTACAGTGAACGATTTATTGTGCATGCGGCGGTTTAAACGAGAGAAATTACCAAGGAAGCTCAACCACTTACTGAAACCACGGCGCGTTGGTGTTGGGTTGAAAATTCGGATCTCTACATTCGGGTGAGCGTCGAGTGCTGATAATAGCCCTTCACGCTCATTGAGGTTGATGTCATCCAGCATCACTCGAACCTTAACACCACGATCAGCAGCGGCTAGCAAGCGGCTAGCGAGATACTTGCCCGATTTGTCCGAGTTCCAGATGTAGTATTGAATATCGATGGTGTGCTCTGCACTTTCAACTAGTGCCAAGCGCTGAGCTAAAGCGTCCCAACCGGATTCTTGTAAACGAACGGCCGTCGTCGCCTGCTCTGATGCGGGCTGATATTCATCCACCAAAACCGATAAAGCGCTTGGTCCGTAAGAGGGGTATGGTTCTGCCGGGTGATCGATGCCTTCAGGTAATGAAGAACAGCCACCGAGTACAGCGACGAGTAATAAGGTTAAGCTGATGCGTTGAAGCACAGGCATGTGTTTGACTTCCTTTTCACAATGAGGTCTTTGAATTGGCCTCGACAACTTTTCAACGACCAAGTTGTGCGAGGCTACTCATTGATTATTACTGCTAAATCCAGAAATTTATAGGTAATTATCCAGTATAAGTAAAACTTAGCGACGTCATCATGAGGAACACAGTACCAAATTCACCTATTCAGGCATCAATACTGACTAAAAGGTCATGATGCTTTCAGTTGTTCGATACTCAGACAATATAGGCCCAAAGGCTTTCTCACCATCTCAACCGTAATCTAAGTTCTATCCGGGTTACAGTTCAATGCAAGTACACAGCCATGTAAATAGTCTACTAGCAAATGAAGAGTATCTTCGGATTGCTCTAATGCGAGATTCAACGGGTTCACTACCGCTTCAAAGCGCTCACTAAATACCTCAACGGGCCCAAGCAATTTCATCGTCAGCAAAGTTTCTAATAGCCCACGGTAGTCGTTCAACACCGACAGATAGCTCACGCTAAGCTGGTAAAGGATCTCTTGCCACACTTGATTTTGCTAAGGCTGTCCCACTTCACTTACCAATGAGATGACGAAAATCGTTTAGTCACTGACTGCACACATTAACAAACAACAAAAAGCCCGTTCAGAACACCTGAACGGGCTTTTTCATTGAACTTAATACTCTCTAAGCTACAGACTCGCTCAGTGCAGGTTCAAGCACTGTCTTTTGTTGTTTCTGCCATTTATCCACGACCAGTGCAGCAATCATGTCACCTTCTACATTAACTGCCGTACGGAATGTATCTAACGGGCGTTCAATAATAAGCAGAATCGCGATCGCTTCCAGTGGTATACCTGCGGCCAATAACACCAACTGCATGCCAGACATAGATCCAGATGGCATACCAGGAGCCCCCACTGAAGAGACCATCGCCATAATGAAGATCATCACCAAGCCAGAAGTCGTGAGGTCCACACCAAACAGTTGAGCCAAGAAGATTGCCGCAACACCTTCGAAAAGTGCCGTACCATCCATATTCATCACTGCGCCAAGTGGTAACACCATGCTACTTGTAGTTTGCGATACGCCCAGCTTTTCTTCTGCGCTCTTCATTGCCAGCGGCAAGGTAGCAGAGCTTGAAGACGTTGCGAACGCCATCGCCATTGGTGCAGAGATGCCTTTGAACAGCGTACTAATACGAATCCCAGTCATCACCTTGGCAATAGTCGGCAGGACAATCGCTCCGTGGATCAAAGTCAACACAAACACGAGCAAAGCGAACTGTGCCAATTGCTCAAACAGTGACTCGCCACCACGAACGGTAAAATCAAGGACAATGGCGAAAACCGCCAACGGAGCTAAACGAATAATCCAACCAACAATGGTATTGATGCTCTTATTTAAGCCATTCAGTACCTCAAAAATCGGGTGTTTTTCTGGCAATGAAGAAAGCAAAGCAATACCGAGCATGAATGAGAACACGACAATCGCGAGCAAGTTACCGTTAGTTAACGCCGCTACTGGGTTAACTAAAGCCATACTAAAAAGCTTGCTAGCAATCGCAACTCCACCTGCCGCATCTTCGCTTATGAGCTGAACATCGTCTCCAATCATAGCAACGCTGGTTAAAGGCTCCCAAGCAGGCAAAAGCAGTGAAGCTCCCAAGCCCAAAGAGATGGCTATCAGCGTCGTGAAGCTATAGAAAAGTACTGTGTTACGGCCAATTTGCTTCAATCGAGTTATCGAACCAATGCTGGTTATACCTTGCAATAACGAGAATAAAACCACTAAGCCAACGACCATTTTTAGCAAGCCGATATAGGTAGTTTTGCCAAGCATTAAGAACTGATACCACCCCGTTTGGGTAATACCTGTGGTTGAAGCAATAAGTTGTGCAAAAAGCCATGCAAGCAAAGCAGCTAACATTAACTGTAGAGGTAGAGAGTGGCGAAGTTTAGTTAACATAAGTACGGTTCCAGTAACCCTGTAGGACAGTTCAGATAACTTTATAAAGGGAAGACACCTTAAATAAAAAATATGCCTTGGTAAAGCGTGCCTAATAAAAAATAAAGTCCGTTAGATTTGCTCTAACGGACTTTAAGAAAATCAGATAAGGTTTAGGACTTAAGGCTATTTATCCATGTGTAGAACAGTACGGATAGACTCACCTTTGTGCATTAGTTCGAATGCTTCGTTTACGTCTTCAAGACCCATAGTGTGAGTGATGAACTCTTGTAGTCCGAACTCACCCGCCATGTAACGGTTTACGATCTCTGGTAGTTCAGAGCGGCCTTTAACACCACCGAAAGCAGAACCACGCCATACACGACCTGTTACTAGTTGGAATGGACGAGTTGAGATCTCTTGACCTGCGCCTGCAACACCGATGATTACAGACTCGCCCCAACCTTTGTGACAACATTCAAGAGCTTGACGCATCACGTTTACGTTACCGATACACTCGAATGAGTAATCAACGCCACCGTCTGTCATCTCAACGATAACGTCTTGGATTGGCTTGTCGAATTTCATTGGGTTAATGCAGTCAGTAGCGCCAAGTTGTTTTGCTAGCTCGAATTTGCTCTCGTTGATATCAACACCGATGATTTTGCTTGCACCCGCCATACGAGCACCGATGATTGCAGAAAGACCGATACCGCCTAGGCCGAATACAGCAACTGTGTCGCCTTTTTCAACTTTAGCTGTGTTTAGTACCGCACCCATACCAGTGGTTACGCCACAGCCTAGAAGACAAACTTCCTCAAGAGGTGCTTCTTTGTTTACTTTCGCTAGTGAGATTTCTGGAAGTACAGTGTACTCAGAGAAAGTAGAACAACCCATGTAGTGGAAAATTGGCTCACCATTGATAGAGAAACGGCTTGTGCCGTCTGGCATTAGACCTTTACCTTGAGTTTCGCGAACCGCTTGGCAAAGATTAGTTTTGCCAGACTTACAGAATTTACATTCGCCACACTCTGCTGTGTAAAGTGGGATAACGTGGTCGCCAACTTCAACGCTTGTTACGCCTTCGCCAACCATTTCAACGATACCGCCACCTTCGTGACCAAGGATAGAAGGGAAGATACCTTCTGGATCGTCACCTGAAAGAGTGAATGCGTCAGTGTGACAAACACCAGTAGCAACGATACGAACAAGTACTTCGCCAGCCTTTGGCAGTTCAACATCAACCGTTTCACGCTTTAGTGGCTCACCAGCTTTCCAAGCAACCATTGCTTTAGATTGGATATGAGTTTGACCAGGTTTGATTTCGATAGTCATGTGATATTTCCTATATTAGTCAGTCAACGTTGAGCTTGTTTGCTATCACTCTCTCGTTTTGTTGAGGCTAGTATAGGTGTGATCATTCAATTTGATAATCCTATATTTTTGAGAATAATTATTACAGATTGGTAATAATAGATAGTAAAATTCAATTCGTCTAATGGAAAAAAGGTTTGGCCTCGGCTAAATAAAGCTCTCCAGCCAACACCTTCTATTTATCTGTTTTCGCATTATTTACCTATCATCACACTACCTACCCAGTAATAGTCAATACATCGGCAAAAAAATGCAATATCGCATATCTTTTCCTCCCACAATAAGAGCGGCTTTAAGAGGCTTGCTGAGATGCGCTTCCTCTCACGATTTGTAGTGAACGACCCATTGCAATTCATGCACAACAAACGACACATATAAATGACACCAATAAAAAAGCCTTTGCTATTAAGCAAAGGCCAGTTGAAATTGATGTAGTATATCGTTTAGGTAAGCTGAGCAACTGAGTCTCGAATTACAAGACTACCAGTGGTGTCGATGGCATCTGCTTGTTTCGAACCTCCAACGATTTGTAGAATCGCTTTTTGCGTCATTTGCTCTAATGGAACGCTCACAGAGGTTAAGCTTGGTGTGAGGAACTCGCCCACTTTGCTATTATCAAAGCCGACGATAGAAATATCTTGAGGTAATGAATATCCCAGCTCAGTTAACGCCTTAATCGCACCAATCGCCATGTCATCGTTTTCAGAAAGAATCGCAGTGAAACTTACTTTACTTGCCATTAAAGCTTGCGCGGCACCGTAGCCACTCTCCATCGTCCAGTCGCCTTGAGCAACGTTAGATTGGTTTAGCTCAATATCATGCTTAGTGAGCACATCTTGATACGCTTGATAACGCTGTTCATCGGTCGACGAGCCAGCTTTACCACGAATCACCGCAATCTCTGTATGTCCCTGCTCTATGATGTGTTCAACCATCAAACAAGCACTTTGATAATGATCGGTAGTGATCGCATGCTCAGGCTTCGAAGGCATTTCACGGTTAAGTACAAGAATGGGAGTGTCAGTGTTCTCAATAATCTGCGCGATTTCAGATTCACTCAAGCATTGCGGGTAAATGATGATCCCGGCGCACTTCATATCGAGTAAAAAGTTAATGGCTTTGCGCTCGTCCTCAGCACTGTGTTTACCATCGGTAATCACCAACTGATGATTGGATTTTTCACTGTAAGAAGCGGCGTGATACATCAAAGATGAAAAGTAAGGACCGTTGAAAAGCTCGTTGGTAATGACAAAGCCGATAAAGTTGGTCTTCTTGGTCGCCAATTGCTGAGCTAACAGGTTTGGTCGATAGCCCGTTTCTTGAATCGCATCAAAGACCTTCTTGGCAACGTCAGGCCTTACGATGTTCTTGCCGTTCAGCACGCGAGAGACCGTCGATTTCGAGACGCCAGCGCGATTCGCGACATCAAGCATTGTGACCATTCACTTACCCTTCTATAAAAAATTAGCCGACCTAAGCCAGCTAATTGTATTGCTTAGTGAAACGGCAACGCTCGCTGCCGTTTAATTGTAGGCATTCTAAATAGAGGCACCATTAGATGCAATCACGCCTTTGTACCACTCAAAAGACTTCTTGCGCTTACGCTCTAGTGTTCCTGACTGGTCGTTGTGTTTGTCTACATAAATGAAACCGTAACGTTTTTTCATCTCACCTGTGGTGAACGACACCAAATCGATACAGCCCCAAGGGGTGTAGCCCATGAGATCAACTCCATCAATCGCAACGGCTTTTTTCATCTCTTTGATGTGATCGCCAAGGTAAGCAATACGATAGTCATCATTAATGCTGCCATCTTCTTCGATGGTATCGACCGCACCAAAACCATTCTCAACGATGAACAGTGGCACTTCATAGCGCTCATAAAGAGACGCTAAGCAGTAACGCAGGCCTGTTGGGTCAATCGGCCAGCCCCAATCGCTCGACTTGATGAACGGGTTCTCGACCGAATTTTCATGACCACCGTCCATTACTTCTTCAGTCGACTGATGCGAAGAAGAATCCAAAGTATTCGACATGTAGTAGCTAAAGCCAAGATAGTCCGCTTTGCCTTCTTTCAAGATTTGCTCATCTTCAGGCAGCATTTCGATATTAAAGCCTTTAATAGCCCAATCACGCTTGGCGTAACTTGGGTAGTGACCACGAACCATGACATCAGAGAAGAAGTAACGATCACGCATCGCTTGCTGCGCCACCATGATGTCTTCTGGCTTTGAAGATCGAGGGTAGAAAGGCACCATCGCACACATTGCACCAATCTGAAGATCTGGGTTGATCTCATGACCTTTCTTCACCACCAATGCGCTTGCAACAAACTGATGGTGAACTGCTTGGTACATCGCTTCTTGCGGCTTTTCGCACTGTGGAAACTTCACGCCAGAGCATAACCATCCGAAGATGTCCGCTGAGGTGTTCATCTGGTTATTGATCTCGTTAAACGTCATCCAGTACTTCACTTTGTGCTGATAACGCTCCATCACAGTGGTTGAGTACTTAACGAAGAAATCGATCACTTTACGGTTCATCCAGCCACCGTATTCTTTCGCTAGATGGTAAGGCATTTCAAAGTGGCTCAGCGTTACAACTGGCTGGATATCGTATTTCAGAAGCTCATCAAACAGGTCATCGTAAAATTTTAAGCCCGCTTCACATGGCTCAGCTTCATCACCATTCGGGAAAATACGCGTCCACGCGATACTAGTGCGGAAACACTTAAAGCCCATCTCAGCAAATAACTTAATGTCTTCTTTGTAGCGATGGTAGAAATCAACCGCTACTTGGTTTGGGTAGTTTTCACCATCGATTACACCATCGGTGATTCGACGTTGTACACCATGAGCGCCTGCCGTTAATACGTCAACCACGCTCACACCTTTACCATTGGCATCCCAGCCGCCTTCTAGCTGATGTGCCGCAACCGCGCCACCCCATAAAAAATCGTTTGGAAATTCGTTGTTCATACCATCACTCGCTACAAGTTATTCGCTAGAATATAGATAGGTTTAAGGTAACAAACTTAAAAGCTGCAACTCTGAAACCAATTTCAAGATACAATAAAGATACATTCTGAAACCGGTTTCAACAACTGTTTTTGATCTTTTTTTGATCACAAAGTTAATCTAAGGGAAGTGCTCATGATTTACAGCTAACGTTCAAAAACGCCAACAGTGAAGGCAGAAAGCTAACTCGGTACATCACTAAACCCTATTAAGTTATCTGCCTAGATTTTTACCCCATAGAGGGCAAAGAGAAGGATGGTCAGATTCCAAGCCATTGTTTTTTTTGCTATTAATTTGGATAAATCTAAGGTCTTGGTACCAGGTTTGATTCAAATACTCTTTTGGAAGGAACGTAAAGTGAAACAGATAAACGCAGCAAAAAACGATGTGATAAAAGATATTTGGTGAGACCGATACAATGACAAAGAGCTAAACAAGCTTACAAGGTTTAGTATGCTTGAAACTCATATACTATTTGAAAGTCATTCACTTTTTAGACAATTTGAGCAAGAAGCTCACAACATCACAAAAATTTGAAATTTTATTAAAAAGGCAGGATTAACCTACTTTGTAAGTTCTGGTGAACAAGGTGTAGTCAAATTCATTACTACTTTTATTAACAAACTTGAAATTAAATTCTTTTTTTATTGCTGAAAACAATTGCAATTTTGGTATTTTTATAAAAAACACCATGCAAAATAATCATTAATCAATAGAATCAAGCTCTTGTAAATTTAGGTTTTTATATCATTATGAAAAATAAAAAAATATCACTATTCGGGCTCTCAGCGATTCTTTTAACACTGAATGTTTCAGCCGAGGAATGTAATTTCTCCACATTGATTGGAGAACTTAGCCAAGCGAGAGAGCATCAGTCTTTCTCCCAATATTTTTCTCCCGTTATTCTGCACGAATTTAGGCTAGCAAAATATAGAGAACATAATGCTGTTGAGTTATTACAACAAGGACTAAACGGTGAAGGCCACCCTGATTTTGGCAAGTTATTAAAACAAGTAATGATGGGACATATAGTTCGTATTACCCAAGATAAAACATTGTTAAACAACTTCAATATTGATTCAGTTTCAGCCTCTGCAGATAGATTCAAAGGTAACATTCGAGAGTTATCTAACCTTAGTGACTATGATTTTTTCAACCAATATTTAACTAACTCATACGGCAGCACCACTCTTCACTACGACTTTTTCAAAGAAGCGATGATTTCTTTATCTGAGAACATTGATCCAACCAATGCTCACTCATGCTCTTATGAAGTAAAAACGAACAAAAATAGAGCTAATTTTGTACAAGATATTTCATTTAATATGGACAATGATCTCCTCGTCTCACCCTCACCTCTAGTTGCCATGTTTGACTACAAGGCTGGTGCATATACGAATGAAGAGTACGTCGATACAAGTAATGGGGTGGATTTTTATGGAATGCCGGCAAAATTATATCCCGAAGGCGTTGAATGGTGGCTGCTTGATGAAGACGCTAAATAGAACATCCTTTTTATATCGTCATACTTCTTTATAACAAACACTGTAACGTTGCTTGTTGAGTATAGACCTACATAGGAAATGTTCTTATCGCCTCGTTTGCAACTAAACGAGGCTTTATTTTTTAATTGGTACCCTTGAAAACATCACGTTATTTATACGTTTTTATGAACGTATTCAAGCAATGCGACTGTGGCGATCCAAGCAAAAAAGTAAAGATGAAAAAAGCTACTGATAAACTAAGCCTACTCTATATTTAACACTTCTTGCGACTATTGTGTTTATTGAGTATCCATTTATCTCCGTACAGATACTTCGAGATGGTACGTATCAATCTAAGATTCAAATATAAAAGCAAATAGGCCACTCATTATCGAGCAGCCTATATATTTTTAAGGCCCTGCTATAGGCTTGTTTAGTTAGGAGTAAATGCCATTGATAACATTTTTTTCATAAATGCCTTTCGCTCTCGCGTAGGAAATATTTGCTACTGCACCGAAAAGTTCTTGTGTTGGTTCCTTTGCTAGTTCCAACCAATCTTTTTCACTACCGAAGAGACCAGCCGCAAAGTACAGGTATTGCGCTGCTTCCTCGACTGTTTCTGGTTCTCGCATCGCGGGATTCTTACGATATTCGTCAGCTCCAACTTCATTGGCTTTTTCAAGCTTCTCTTTAAACGCTTTTTTTTGGATGCTGTTAAAGCTGTTATCTTGCTTATCAATGGCCTGCATTGTCCAACTTTTGACGTCTTTTACCATACTTTGTAGACAGAAGGTTTCACTATCAGCAGAGTCTCTTGATGTGTGTGCCTTCAGAAACTGATAAAGGTTTTTGTTGTCTATGTCAGTTCCAGTAATTCCTCCAGAAGGTTTACGTGAAAAGCCTTTAGAGTTCGATAAGATGTCTTTCAGGTTCTCATCCGCCTCTACTTTAATCATAAGCACACCAAGCTTCTCGAATGTATTCTCAAATGCTGAGTTCATGAGAGCTCTTTCTCCTCCTCGCCCTGCTTCAACCAAACTCACCAAATCGCTAACTAAATCGTGTTTTTGCGTTCGTCGGAGCTCTTTCTGCGACATTACAGATAGATCCGGTGTTCTGGCTAGGAGAGTCGCATTTGATGAAGTTTCCGCATTTTTTACTGACTTATCACCGATTTTTGCGTCTGTTTGCGTGGTTGTTTCTTGCTGAATATTTCTGCTATTTACTGCATTAGAATTGATATTTAACGGCATTCTTGACCACCTTTACTCTATGCTTTGATTGCTGTTGAAAATAAGTTATTCATTTGTGGTTCAGGCACTGGTTCTCGTGTTGCCTTTATTGAAGCCTGGGCATACCCCTCACTGAGGTTGAACGCCTGTTGATAGATTGTATTTATATCCAAATGTTCGAAGGGTTGTCGATTCCACATCACCCACGCATAAGCATCTTGTGACCACCCAATCGATGGTTTGTATAAGTTATTACTGTATATCTCTATTTGATGGTAATTCTCAATATAGTGATCAGGTAGAGTGCTAAACATCAATAAATGACCAGCTGGGAGTTGAGTAATGTTAATTTCTTGCTCTTCAATAATGAAGGTAAAAACATCTTTTTCCTCTGTCGGGTGGGGTAGACCGACTTTTTCACAAAATAATGCTACAACATTCAAAAGTGAATCCATAATTTAGGTCCCTTTTTCTATAAAATTACATTAATCTTATATAGAAAAAGAAGAAATAAATATCACTTACGGACTTGTTTTTTTATATTTTCGTCTGATACTTTTGACACATTCAATTGTTGAAACATCAATAATGGTGTGTTTTTTAATTTTAAAGCATAATTATTTATTTTAATTTTACATCATTAGATACAATTTTTAGAAAA
>NZ_LWEH01000191.1 GCF_001635455.1 Vibrio sp. HI00D65 | reverse complement strand
TACGCGATCAGCGGCACCGATGTGGTACTGACGCAAGCGGGTGTTGACGCGGTGAATGCAGGCGAGACACTGCCAGCGGTGAGCCTAACGGCGACCGATAGCGACAATGCGACGGCGGTTGACAGCGATACACCAACTTATAACGCTCAAAATGACGGCCCAACCATCGATGTGGTGGCAGAGGCAGCGTTCAATGAAAACGACGCGGCGGTAGATACCGTGGTGGCGACGTTCACGGCGTCGGATGAAGAAGACGGCACACCAAGTGTGGCCTTCACGCCGGGCACAAACACCGATGGTTACTACGCGATCAGCGGCACCGATGTGGTACTGACGCAAGCGGGTGTTGACGCGGTGAATGCAGGCGAGACACTGCCAGCGGTGAGCCTAATGGCGACCGATAGCGACAATGCGACAGCGGTTGACAGCGATACACCAACTTATAACGCTCAAAATGACGGCCCAACCATCGATGTGGTGGCAGAGGCAGCGTTCAATGAAAGCGACGCGGCGGTAGATACCGTGGTGGCGACGTTCACGGCGTCGGATGAAGAAGACGGCACACCAAGTGTGGCCTTCACGCCGGGCACAAACACCGATGGTTACTACGCGATCAGCGGCACCGATGTGGTACTGACGCAAGCGGGTGTTGACGCGGTGAATGCAGGCGAGACACTGCCAGCGGTGAGCCTAACGGCGACCGATAGCGACAATGC
>NZ_LWEH01000190.1 GCF_001635455.1 Vibrio sp. HI00D65 | reverse complement strand
TCACCTTACTTGGTCTAAGAGCGATTGATTCCAATATCGACTTCTATAATTCTGAACAGGCACTCGCGAGCGTCGGTATCGACTATAAGTTCTAAGAGTTAGATATTCCAAGGCGTTGTATAACGTTCCGATTTTGTTGAGGTTATTATCTGTTTAAGTATTTCGAGCACTTATAATCTTTAAGGTTGTAGGTGCTCGTTGCTATCCGTAGTATGAAAGTCGTTCAGTTAAAAAGATCAGATAGTAA
>NZ_LWEH01000189.1 GCF_001635455.1 Vibrio sp. HI00D65 | reverse complement strand
GGACCAATTGGTGAGAATATTGAATCGCTTGTGGCGAGGATGCTTTTTAATCGCGTCGATGATGCGCTCTGCGGTTTGAGCAGAATGTGCGATGGCTGAAGGACTATGCATGATCAAAATGGCATCCGCTTCATCACCATCGAGCAGTGTGTTGATAGTATCGATATAACGCTGATCACCCGCATCACCAACAATATCGATTGGATTGCTATGTGACCAGCTTGAAGGTAACACCTTATTAAGTTTTTCGAGCGTCTCTTCCGATAATTCAGCGAGTTTACCTCCACGTTCGTATAACGTATCAACAGCCATAATCGCAGGACCACCACCATTCGTGACAATCGC
>NZ_LWEH01000188.1 GCF_001635455.1 Vibrio sp. HI00D65 | reverse complement strand
CTAAAAGGGATTTGTTCATGTTGTGATCCTAAATCGCGTAAATTCCTACCAAACCACATGTTATGGTTTAGCCGCTGGCAGGTATTCGGACTCAAGAGCACAACCTTATGGTTACCTGATATTCGACTTCCCACAAAAAGCTATTTGCAGTGTCTTATGAATACTCGTTCTCTTTTACCGCTGCGCGTCAGTTCTGGATTCACACCAGATTCCCTCTTCAGCCATCTATACATCTAAATGGCACCAGCTGCCGAAGATAGTATTGACCTCTGAATCATTTGTCTAGTCTAAGATAGTTATAAGCTATAGTTTTCATGGCCTATTCACACTGATTGACTCTCAACACTGGACAAGCGCCTGTGATTGAATAAAATCTGCGCTCTTGATTTAAAAGCACGACAGCAAAAGGCATAACAATGGCGAATTTAGATGTAAACCCGCAACGCTACCAAGAACAACTGGCAGAAAAGACTGAGCGTCTGACTGAAATGTTCTCAGAATATAATGTGCCTGAGCTGGAAGTGTACGAATCTCCAGAACAACACTACCGCATGCGTGCTGAGTTCCGCGTGTGGCATGAAGGTGA
>NZ_LWEH01000187.1 GCF_001635455.1 Vibrio sp. HI00D65 | reverse complement strand
CACGAAGAGGTTATCAAGGCCATCGACCCATCGGTTGTAGTTAGCTTAAGTACGTCAGCTCTAGAGGCCCGAATTGCTGAACTCGTGTCGGAAATAGTGATCGCCAAGCAATTGCCATTAGGCCACGGTGATGTGACTCATTCTGTAGAACAACTGCTGCATGAATTTTTAGGTTTGGGACCGCTTCAACCTTTAATTGAAGACCAAACGGTCACAGACATTATGGTCAATGGTTACCGCGAAGTTTACGTAGAACGTTCCGGCAAGCTGCAAAAAACCACGGTTCAATTTCGTAATGAAGAGCAGCTGCTCAACTTAGCACGACGTATCGTGAGCAAGGTGGGTAGGCGAAT
>NZ_LWEH01000186.1 GCF_001635455.1 Vibrio sp. HI00D65 | reverse complement strand
GGCTTGGTTCAAGAGATCATGGTGCGACAAGGTCAATCTGTGGTGAAAGGTCAGCCTCTGGCGAAATTAGAAGACACGCGTTTTAAAGCAGCATTTTTAGAGTCGGCTCAACAAGCGGATACCTTACTGGCTCAGCAGTTACGGTTGAGAGCTGAACTCTCAACCGTGATGTTAAACAATGATGCTAAAGAGTGGTATGAGCGAGTGGTATTGGTGCCACAAGACATTGTTGTTGATGTATCAAGCCACCCTGCATTAATGAATGCCAAAGCGAACTATCTTGAGCGTTTGGGGCAATTAAAGTCGGAGT
>NZ_LWEH01000185.1 GCF_001635455.1 Vibrio sp. HI00D65 | reverse complement strand
GCCTTGTGCAGACATCATCAAAGGATCGAATTCATACTTACTCGAATACTTTTCAAACACATCAGCCAGTTTAGCAACGCGGTCAACTTTGTTCGGGTTGAGTGCCCGACCTAACCAACGAGTATTATCGATGTATTTTTTATAGATAACGTTTCCAAGCAGGGTACCTGTTCGAGCCGTCTTAACGTATTTGTTTATCTCTTTCTTTAGCTGAGGGCTGTCTTTTCTTAACGCCCACGCTATTTGACCATTTTCGCGCAAGGGTAAGTCGTGATGGACTTGAATGTTTTCCATCACATCGATCCAGAGTTTCGCTTTGTGGCTGTCTAGAATCG
>NZ_LWEH01000184.1 GCF_001635455.1 Vibrio sp. HI00D65 | reverse complement strand
TTTGTAATATTTTTCATATGAAGGATTGCTTAAAATTTTTCCACCATAATTTGATCTTATTGCCGGGCCATTGTATGCTTGCATACTACCTCCTACAGCTGCTTTTTTTCTTTTAGTTTTTGCAAAAGTTGCTGCTCTAGATGGTGTAGGACCTGTATTCGCCTTNGCTTGTTTTCTTGCGACGGCACCCGCACGCTGCCCTTTGGTCATCCGTCTTGCTTTTGCAATGGGCACGCATTTTGGATAATTTTTTCTTTTTTCTCCACCACTTCTTCCACACTTCGGGTATGAACCATCTTTTCGCTTGTTCGCAATATCTACCCAGTTTTCCTTTACCCATGCTCTTAAACCTTTTTTGGCCATTATCTTTTTCCTGGACGTCTAGCTTTTCCAAATCCTTTTATTTG
>NZ_LWEH01000183.1 GCF_001635455.1 Vibrio sp. HI00D65 | reverse complement strand
TCGTAGCTCTCAGAAAACTCTTTCAAGTCTGACTTCACGTAGGCTGAGATCAGCGATAGCTCATCTTTAGTCATGTCATTGGCGGCCTTCGCATATTTGCCTGATGTTTCGATTTTATTGTTGAGCTCTTCAGGACTATGCTTCAGCGTTTCGATAACTTCTTCAACCACCTCTTCATAGAGTGCTTTTTTCTTCGGCATAACAACCTCCTTAAGATAACCAACGTTGTAGTAAGTGAACGAAGTGCTACAAAGCTCCTTCGCTCACAAACAAATACAATTCATACTCTTGAGTATAGTTGCCCTGCGAAATTCAGTGAAAATTACGCCATCTAAAAGTCTGCAACTGCAAGTATGAA
>NZ_LWEH01000182.1 GCF_001635455.1 Vibrio sp. HI00D65 | reverse complement strand
TCTTTTTTTCCGTCATCAGAGGAGTTTCCTAGATCTACTAATTAGCTGTATTGGCTTAATGCACGTCGACTCTTTGCTATTGTTATACAATACAAGCTTGTACAAACGAATAGTAAAGAAAAATGACAAAGCAGTGATAAGTTTGCTTTTAGCTTGATACACTTTGTCATTGCAAATTTATTTAATACTCGAACCAACTTAAATTGGG
>NZ_LWEH01000181.1 GCF_001635455.1 Vibrio sp. HI00D65 | reverse complement strand
CTATTTTAAGTAGTATCGTTCTATTAAGCATATTAATGTCATTCTTAGTCCAATTACTATATTACTACCCTAACAGAAGATTGGAAGAAGAAATAATTAGTACTGGAGCATCAGAAGATTCATTATTTCTTGAATCTATACGGGGGATACAAACCTTAAAGCTATTTAACTTAGAGTGTAATCGTTTGAACGACTGGATAAATATATCTTCAGAAATTATTAACTCAAGAATAAAACAAGGAAAGTTAGGTATTACAGAAGGCGCTATTAGTAGTTTTATTTCTAGCTTAGAGTCCATACTTATTGTCTATATTGGAGCAAGTATTGTAATGGAAGGAAACCTTTCAGTCGGTATGCTTTTAGCTTTCATAGCCTATAAACAGCAGTTTACATCAAGCTGTTCAGCTCTTATTTCAAAATGGTTTTCTTTCAAAATGCTTAGTTTACATCTTGAAAGGTTATCCGATATCGCCCTAGAGGAAAAAGAAGAGACTTTCGAGAGTCTTCAAGCTTTAACCGCTCTAAAGGGGCATATTCGTGTTGATCGTCTTGGCTTCAAATATTCCAGTAAATCTGACTGGGTTTTTAGAGATATTTCATTTGAAGTTAGGCCAGGAGAATCCTTTGCAATAGCTGGTGCTTCTGGTTGTGGTAAGACGACGTTAATGAAAATAATCTTAGGTTTACTTAAACCAACTGAGGGTAGAGTATATGTAGATGGAGTAGATATATGTACGATATCTAAAAGTTCATACAGAAATCATGTTGCTGCAGTAATGCAGAATGATACACTTTTTATGGGCTCTCTAGGTGATAATATCACTTTAAGCAATAAAAGTTATGATGAGGGAAATCTTATTGAATGCTGCAGAACGGCATGTATATTGGAAGAAATACGCGCGCTACCTATGCAGTTTCATACTCAAGTTGGAGATATGGGAAGTGTTTTTTCCGGCGGACAGTTACAAAGGATTTTTTTAGCTCGAGCTTTGTACAGAACACCAACGATATTATGTTTAGATGAATCTACAAGTCATTTAGATATGCATAATGAGTATATTATAAACTCAAACTTAAAAGAAAAGTCGATGACAACTATTTTTATTGCACATAGAGAACAAACTATAGCTAGTGCTGATAGAGTCTTTTATCTTGACTAATAGAAAGGGGATATAATTTGCTATTGCTTACTTGCAGCCTTGGATCGTAACTTCACTAAGATCGCTGGTGAGTATAACTATGATTATACGCGGCATTGTTGCAATGGATAACCTAGGTCCAGCTGATTCTGCTTTCTGTAAGAAAAATCGCAGAATCAGTTGTTGGTATTGTGATCACAACGGAAGCAGTGATGAGAGAGAAACCTCAAGGAGTAGATTCTGTAATGGATGATAGGAACATTCTCATGTGTGATTATCTCTATTGCAGAGAAAGCTATACATTAGTTTGAAAGCTGAGACTTCGGTCTTAATGGAGAGCCGTTAAGTAAAAGTGATTGGTTAAAAGCTCCACCAAGAGTTGGAAAATCCGAATGTTCTTTTAACAATCGGATTTTTATGTTTCTTAGGTAAAACGTCCAAAAAAAGAGAACGATGTTTGAATCAAAACTGTAAAAAGAAGCCTTGTTACTGTGCAGCTTGGCCTCTAAAAGAACATTAACGATTTTTAACTTACAAACATCAAAGCTAAAAATTCTACTCCTTTTCAATGTATGTGTTTCTGTGTATGAAAAGCAGAAGTCCATTTACGACTCAAAGAGTACCGTCGCTACCGCATAATGACGCTCATCTGAAATAGTTAGGTGAATCGAAGTTGTGCCACTCGCTTGCGCAATTTCTCGAGCTTTATTGTGCAAGCTCAGCACTGGCTTACCATGCTCGTCGTTCGAGATTTCGAAGTCATGAAAAGTAACACCCAGTGCGATGCCTGTACCCAGCGCTTTTGATGCTGCTTCTTTAGCTGCAAAACGCTTAGCTAGATAGCGACCTTTTTGCTTGAGCTGCTGAAACACTTCAAATTCAGAATCCGTCAGAATACGCTGAGCAAATGCCTCACCACTGCGTGATAATGCTTTTTCAACACGTTCAATTTCCGCGATATCTGTCCCAAGCCCTACAACAGCCATGATTACCCTTTAACTACTTTTTGATGATGCTACTTAACAAACTAGATATTTAACACGCTAGATATTGTTGCGAGCGGTTTCCATTACGGCTTTCATGTCAGCTACGGCTTTGTTCAAACCATCAAAGACTGCACGCCCCATGATTGAGTGACCGATGTTTAGCTCGTAGATTTCTGGCAGTGCCGCAATTGGAACCACGTTGTGGTAAGTCAGGCCGTGACCCGCATTCACCGTAATACCTAAATCGTCTGCGTAGCTTGCGCCAGCCGCAATCTTTTTCAGCTCATCTTGTTGGTCTTCTTCTGTTTTCGCATCAGCGTAGTGACCTGTGTGAAGTTCAATGAAGGGTGCGCCACACGCTTTTGCAGCGTCGATCTGCTCGCGGTCAGCATCGATAAATAGAGATACCTTGATACCTGCTTCTGACAGCTTTTGCGTTGCTGCTTTGATCTTCTCAAGTTGACCAACCACATCCAAGCCACCTTCAGTAGTTAGCTCTTCACGCTTTTCAGGAACAAGACAAACAAACTCAGGCTTAGTATCAAGTGCAATCTGAACCATCTCATCCGTCACTGCCATTTCTAAGTTCATGCGAGTTTGGATAGTTTCAGCCAGAATACGTACATCGCGATCAACGATGTGACGACGGTCTTCACGCAGGTGAATGGTGATACCGTCAGCACCAGCGCGCTCAGCAATTTCAGCTGCGTGTACTGGATCTGGGTATTTAGTACCACGTGCATTACGTAGTGTTGCAATATGGTCGATATTAACGCCTAAAAGGATTGAGCTCATTTTCCAATACTCCGTGCTCTAGAAAGACCTGCTCTTGGCAAAAACAGTTCTCTACTTTTTAATGGTTTGCCGCCAAGATACGGCTTTAAGGCTATGCGTGTAAAGCGTTTTGCCGCTTTTAACTGCTCTTTAGTGATAAACCTACGTTCGCTGATCGCAATAAGTTCATCGCCCATAAAAGTCAGGTTGTCTCGTCGCACTGAAGCAATGAAACCTTTCTGCTCTCGATAGCGATAAGTCATTGTTGGATCAATCGGTTCGCCAGTACCTGCACAGTGTAAAAAGTCGACACCATAGCCCATAGCAGATAGCAGTGCCAACTCAAAACGACGTAGTGCTGGCTCTGGGTTTTCATTATGCGCCAGCTCTGTTAAAGCATGAAGATAGTCGTGAAAAAGAGCAGGCATTGGCACTTCAGCCATCAGCACTCGGCCAATCAGCTCATTCACATACATTGCGGAGTAGAGGTTAATGCCAGTGAGAGGCAAACCTAAACTGATAGGCTCAGCTTGGCGCAGTGTTTTCATTGAGCTATTCCCCGACCACTTCAGTAATAGAGGCGTAAAAGGCTGCAACGCTCCTTTTAAATTGGAACGCTTGCTACGAGCACCTTTCGACATCAACGTTACACGGCCAAACTCTTCACTGAAAATATCCAGTATCAAACTCGACTCGCTATATGGCCTACGGTGCAATACAAAGCATCGCTGTAACCCTTCGCTCAATGATTCATCCTTCTTGCAGATACAAAAAGAGAGAGTTCGCACTCTCTCTTCAACTCACTATTTTGATTTCACATCCCGGTAAGGAAGGTGAAGTCCAATCTAGATTATAGATCGTCGATGTAGCCTAGTGAACGAAGTGCACGCTCATCATCAGCCCAACCAGATTTAACCTTAACCCAAGTCTCTAGGTAAACCTTACGACCGAATAGCTCTTCCATATCGATACGTGCCTCGCGACCAATCGTTTTGATCTTCTCGCCTGCTTTACCTATCACCATTTTCTTCTGACCGGTACGTTCAACAAGAATCAGTGCGTTGATGTGGAAACCATCATTATCTGGGTTGTAGTCGAAACGTTCGATCTCAACCGTTACCGAGTAAGGTAGTTCATCACCCGTAAAGCGCATTAGCTTTTCACGGATAATTTCCGACGCCATAAAACGCTGCGAGCGATCCGTCACATACTCTTCTGGGAAGTGATGTGTCGCTTTAGGTAAGTGTTCACGTACGTGCTTACGTAGTACATCAATGTTCTTACCTTGTTTCGCCGAGATTGGCACAACATCAATGAAGTCCATCTTCTTAGAGACTTCCATCATGTGCTGCATCACGTTAGTACGGTCTTGAACGTTATCTACTTTGTTGATGCAAAGTACAACTGGGAAGTCAGTCTTCTTCAGCTTGTTCAGAACCATCTCATCGTCTTCAGTCCAGTGGGTACCATCGACCAGGAAGAATACTAGGTTCACATCACTCAATGAGCTGTTTGCTGCACGGTTCATCAAACGGTTGATAGCACGCTTTTCTTCAATATGAAGTCCAGGAGTATCTACGAAGATCGCTTGGTAATCACCTTCAGTTTCCACGCCCATAATACGGTGACGTGTCGTCTGTGGTTTACGTGATGTAATAGAAATCTTCTGTCCCAGAATATGGTTCAGAAGTGTCGACTTACCTACGTTTGGGCGACCTACAATAGCGATGAAGCCACAGTGTTGGTTTTCCGGTAGGCTAGGTTGTTTGCTATCAGATGAAAAGAATGCATCGATATCGAATTCTTGGTTGTTATCAGACATTGCTTAGTTGCTCTAATGCTGTTTCAGCAGCCGCTTGTTCTGCCTTGCGGCGGCTAGTGCCTTTACCGATAACAGGTTTATCCACACCTGCCACTTCACACTCAACCGTAAACTCTTGGTTGTGTGCTTCACCTTTAATATTAGTCACTGTGTAGACAGGTAGAGGATTTCTTCGACCTTGTAAGAACTCTTGAAGACGAGTTTTCGGGTCTTTTTGAGATACTCCAGGCTGAATAGCTTCTAGGCGAGATTGGTACCAGCTTAAAATAATGCCGCGAACCGTCTCAGTATCACTATCTAAATAGATAGCGCCGATGATCGCTTCTACAGCATCCGCTAGAATAGAATCACGACGGAAACCGCCACTCTTCAACTCACCTGGACCTAATTTTAAGTAATCTCCTAGTTCGAATTCACGACCTAGTTCTGCCAATGTATGACCACGTACTAATGTCGCGCGCATGCGGCTCATATCACCTTCGTTTACCTTAGGAAAACGGTGATATAGATCATCAGCGATAACAAAACTTAAAATTGAATCGCCCAGAAACTCAAGACGTTCGTTATGTTTACCAGCGGCGCTGCGGTGAGTCAGCGCCAAGTGGATAAGATCGGCATCATTGAACTGATAGCCAATCTTTCTCTCTAGTTTATCAATTTGAGAATTCATGCTCTCTCGATGTGTTAATTGATCGATTAATGAATCCCACCGATGCGATTAAAACGCACACCAGTAGGAATCCATGTTGGAAGTACACTGTCGGAACCACGTTCGAATTCGAAGCTGATCCAAATAGCAACGGCCTTACCAACAAGGTTTGCTTCAGGGACAAAACCCCAGAAGCGGCTGTCTTTACTGTTGTCACGGTTATCACCCATCACAAAGTATTGCCCTTCTGGAACGACCCATTCGTTAACACCAGGACGAGGCTGATATGATTGCACACGATTACGACGCAATGGGTTAACTAAGATTTGGTGCTCTACGTCTCCAAGCTGTTCATTCAGTTGAATCAAAGGCACGCCGTCTTGAATAAATTGGCTCTCTTCAACATTACTTAATTTCACTGGTTTACAGCTACTTGTACCTTTCGCTTGGATACAGATTTCTTTACGACTGCTGTAACGAATAGTATCACCTGGCAGACCAACAACACGTTTAATGAAGTCAACATCTGGATCTAGCGGGTACTTAAATACGATTGAATCACCACGTTCTGGCTTACCTGTTTCTACCAATTGAGCGCGCCATACTGGGTCTTTAAGACCGTAAGCGTACTTCTCTACCAAAATGAAATCACCAACCAAAAGCGTTGGCATCATCGAGCCAGATGGGATTTGAAACGGTTCATAAATAAATGAACGCAAGATCAAAACAAATGCAAATACCGGGAAAATGGACACACTGTTCTCAACCCACCAAGGCTGATCCGTAACTTTTGCGCTGGTTTCAGCGTCTAGGCCATTGGTTTGTGCTTCCACATCAGCAAGCTTCTGCTGGCGTTTCTTCGCCCACACAAACTTTTCCAATGCCCATACAATGCCGGTCACTAGAGTTAAGAGCACTAAAAGGAGCGAAAATTTGTTAGCCATTGATATCCCTTAAATTTCATTTCTTTAAAAATAACGAAAGTGAAAGAATAGCGAGCTACCCTTTCACTTTCAATTATTCGTTTATCGTTGGATAAGCCTAGTCTTTGCCAACGTGAAGAATTGCTAAGAATGCTTCTTGAGGCAGCTCTACGTTACCGATCTGCTTCATACGCTTCTTACCTTCTTTCTGTTTCTTCAGAAGCTTCTTCTTACGACTCACGTCACCACCGTAACATTTCGCGATTACGTTCTTACGCAGTTGTTTAACTGTAGAACGAGCGATGATGTGGTTACCGATAGCCGCTTGAATCGCGATGTCAAACATTTGACGAGGGATGAATTCTTTCATCTTCTCAACGAGCTGACGACCACGAGTTTGCGATTGATCTTTGTGTGTAATCATCGCAAGTGCATCAACCGTGTCACCGTTTAGAAGTACGTCTACACGAACCATGCTTGATGCTTCAAAACGTTGGAAGTTGTAATCAAGTGATGCGTAACCACGAGACGTTGATTTCAGACGGTCGAAGAAGTCCAGTACTACTTCAGCCATTGGAATATCGTACACAACCGCTACTTGGTTGCCGTGATAAATCATATCAACCTGAACACCACGCTTCTCAACACACAGTGTGATTACGTTACCTAGGTAGTCAGAAGGTACTAAGATATTACAGCGTGCAATCGGCTCACGAATCTCGTTGATATCATTGATAGCAGGCAGCTTAGCTGGGCTATCAACATACAGCTGAGTGCCGTCTGTTTTTTCAACTTCGTATACTACGGTTGGCGCAGTTGTAATTAGGTCTAGGTCGTATTCACGCTCTAGACGTTCTTGAATAATCTCCATGTGAAGCATACCCAAGAAACCACAACGGAAACCAAAACCAAGTGCTGCAGAGTTCTCTGGTTCATAGAATAGAGAAGCATCGTTCAGGCTTAGTTTACCTAGTGCATCACGGAAGTTTTCGTAATCATCAGATGATACAGGGAACAGACCCGCGTATACCTGTGGTTTTACTTTCTTAAAGCCAGGTAACGCTTTTTCACAGCCGTTTTTAGCCAGTGTTAGCGTATCACCAACCGGTGCACCTAGAATGTCTTTAATACCACAAACAACCCAACCTACTTCACCAGTGTTTAGCTCTGTAGTGTCGATTTGCTTAGGCGTGAAGATACCTAGGCGATCTACCCCCCAAACTTGGCCGGTGCTCATTACTTTGATCTTGTCGTTCTTCTTCAAAGAACCGTTCTTGATACGAACAAGAGAAACAACACCAAGGTAGTTATCGAACCAAGAGTCGATGATTAGCGCTTGCAGTGGCGCTTCAGGATCGCCTTCTGGAGCAGGAATTGCTGAAACAATGTTTTCTAGAACATCGTCTACACCGATACCTGTTTTTGCAGAACAGCGCGTTGCCTCCATCGCGTCGATACCTACGATCTCTTCGATCTCTTCAGATACGCGCTCTGGATCAGCTGCTGGAAGGTCAATCTTGTTTAGGATTGGCACAACTTCCAGATCCATTTCGATCGCTGTGTAACAATTTGCTAGAGTCTGAGCTTCTACACCTTGACCAGCATCGACAACCAATAGTGCGCCTTCACAAGCCGCAAGAGAACGTGATACTTCGTATGCGAAGTCAACGTGTCCCGGAGTATCGATGAAGTTAAGTTGGTAAGTTTCACCATCTTTTGCGGTGTAGTTTAGTGTCACACTCTGAGATTTGATGGTGATGCCACGTTCACGCTCAAGATCCATCGAATCAAGGACTTGTGCAGCCATTTCACGATCGCTTAATCCTCCACAAACTTGGATTAGACGGTCAGATAGGGTCGACTTACCATGGTCGATGTGGGCGATAATCGAAAAGTTACGAATGTGCTTCATAATTTGGTGTGACAAACTCTTTAAATTAGGACGGTAAGAAAGCCGCAAAGCTATTTAAAAATAACCAACGGTGGCGGCATTTCAATCAAGTTGGCAGATTCTACCCAATTTAACAGCAAGACGCATCATAAATTAGACGAGCGGCTCACCGAGGATTCGAATCAATACGACTTCTTGCTTGGATTTGTCTTCAATCGGTTTAGCGAGTCGCTTCGCTAAAGCAATACCACCAGCTGTAAATAGGGCTGCGCTCAGTATAACAATCCCCTCGCCTCCTTGAAGTAGGGGTTGTAACAAGAGTTGTCCAATGCCAGCACCAATCATCAACATGAAAAGTGGGATGAGGTAAACAATAGCCGCAGACTGAAGTAGGCTTTTTTCAGGAAAGCCGATTTCTACAATCTGACCCACTTTCACAAGGTTTTTGGTCTTTAATTGCCAAAACAAGGATTTGTTGCCAACCGCTTTGGTGACAATACCAGTACCGCAGCTTTTTTGTGAAGAACAGCTGCTGCAACTAGTTTGTTGTTCGCAGCTCAATTGAACAAAGTATTGCTTACCTTTTTGTTCAACGGAGCTAACGGTAGCCAGCGCGGTCATCATTGCGCTGACACCTGATTATTGAAAGTAACAGATTGAGCGATACGCTTTGCTGTAGCTGGCGGGATATCGCCTACGACAGACACTTCTCTGTCACCCATGACTAAGCTGTGCAAGGTTCTGCGCCCTTGACGTACCAACTGGCCTTTCAATGAGTGTTCGTCTTTGTCGGCGATATATACCGAAAAGCTGAATAATCCATCGCTGAAAAGCTGACTCTCGACCATTTTATCGGTCGCAGCCATCTGGTAACGGCTCAACTCTTTTGACTTAAACCCTTCTGGAACCCATGAAGCTTGCCAGTCGGTCTCACTCACCAAACCTTCAGGTAATGATAAAACCTTCGGCAGTTGCGCTTGGTTTAAGCCGCCCATAGCTGCAGCGATTTTATCGTTCACGACATAAGAGATAGTTCGGTACTGTTCCAGTATTTCACCATCACGATCTAATAGATCGGCACGTAAAGGAAGACTGGTTTTCTCGTCCACCCAAACCACGTAAGAGTAACGAAGGCCATCTTTTGGCACTACGCGTAACACTTGGGTAGTGCTGCCCGCTTCACGAGAGCGCCCAACTTTTACAAAGTCGTAGTACTGATTCAGGGATTCGATATCTCGATTAATCATCGGAATAACAGGCGCAACCATGCTACCTGACTGGATCGTGAACGGCTCTGTGCCCGGTTCGATATAGCTCACTTCGTTACCGCGACGAATCACTTCACGAACGGGGCCACTCAGGTAGACAAGGTGTGCGAGTTGTTGGTCGTCGTTAACCGCATGGCGATAAACAAGAGGTTCGATACTGCTCTTCTTGATCAGTATGTAAGAGAGTTCGTAATTTAAATGCTGACTGGCCTCGTTCATTTGATGCAGCAAGGCCTTTGCAGTTATTTCCTCTGCAAAGGCTGTTGAAGACATCACGCTGAACAGTGTCAGTGCACTGACCAGGATTTTCTTCATTCAATGTCCGATTCTAGATGTGCATCTTCCATAGGCGACGCATCACTGTTTAATCTTAGTTGTAGCTCATAATCTTCTAGCATTGCATGAACGCGTTTACGCTGCTCTTGCAAATTTGCTTCAGATGCAGGTCTCTCTACCGACTCGCGCGTTAAGCTTACTGGCTCAGCAGATCCCGCAAATGGAATAGTCTGAAGTACAGGTAACTGTTCTGGTGCCGCTGGATCGCTGACACCATATTGTTGAACACCTAATACAACCGCTAAAGAAACACACGCTGCTACAGCAACTTGTCCAAACTGTTGTAACCACGCAGGAAGCTGTCGCTTCGCTTGCTGAGGTTTTGGTTGCTCTTCAATTGGAGCAACAGTAGGTTCAACATTCACTTGGTGCAGGTTTGGCATTGCACTGTGTGCAGGCTCATCTTCAAGCGCTGCTGCTACACTATCCGCAATGTTCCAATTTTTAGTTTCTGGCGCATCCCCACGCATAACGTCACCAATTAGGTGGTAACTCTGCCAGGTATTCATGCTTTCTTGATCAGATTCTAGATCTACAATGAGAGCTTTATCGATCGTTTCACCATCCATGAGTGCCGAAAGCTTTTCTTTATCAGCCATTATTTTCACCATAATTATTACAAGTTCTAGCGCTGCAAAAGAGGTTTAATTTTCTTTTCCACCGCTTCACGAGCTCGGAAGATACGCGAACGTACGGTTCCTACAGGGCAATCCATTACTTCTGCAATCTCTTCGTAGCTCAAACCTTCAAGCTCACGCAGCGTCATTGCAGTTTTTAAGTCTTCTGGCAGCGCTTCAATCGCTCCAAAAACGACTTGTTTCAATTCTTTTGACAGCGTTAAGTTCTCAGGGTTCGATATTTCTTTTAACGCGCTGCCTGTTTCGTAATATTCAGCATCTTCTGCATCTACATCCGTTGCGGGCGGTCTACGTCCCTGGGCAACGATATGATTCTTTGCGGTATTCACGGCAATTCGGTACAACCATGTATAGAAGGCACTCTCGCCACGAAAATTAGGTATCGCGCGGTAAGCTTTAATAAAAGCTTCTTGTGCTACATCAGGTACATCACCAGAATTATTCACGTATCGAGAGATAAGGTTACAAACTTTGTTTTGATACTTAACCACTAGTAAGTTAAATGCTTGCTTATCTCCACTCTGAACTCGCTCAATCAACACTTGATCGGTTAGCTGCTCGTTCATTCGAGCGGGTACTCCTATTGTTATAACCCTCACCTTCACAGATATGGGTACTAATTATACGAAATGTAGTATTGACACCACCGTCTACAAGAGCACTATTGTGACTAAGCCAAATACCGAAAGTTCCAACTTTCTTAAAATTATTTGCCATTATTGTTTCACAATGTGATGTAATAAAAATAGCTATCCCTGTCAATTTAGGGAAACTTGAGCAAAAGCAATGGTATTGAGCATTAAATATTTCTAGATAGCTGTCTATATCTTGATTTTGCATGGCGTTTTAGGACGACTTGAAGAAGATTATAACAGTCTTACCGCAACTCCTAAAACAAGACAAAGTCAATTGAGAGTAGACAACTCGACTATAGCCCGGGATTTAATAAGTTTATGAACGCAAACCGTGAACATCAATGTGATGTATTAGTGGTAGGAAGTGGTGCGGCAGGCTTGTCATTAGCCTTACGCGTAGCAGAACATGCAAAAGTAATTGTATTAAGCAAAGGACCACGCAGCGAAGGATCGACGTATTACGCACAAGGCGGTATCGCTGCGGTGTTCGATGAGTCGGACAGTATTGAGTCTCACGTTGAAGATACTCAAATTGCCGGGGCTGGGTTATGTGAAGAAGATACAGTTCAATTCATTGCTGAAAATGCGAAAGAGTGTGTACAGTGGCTGATTGATGGCGGTGTTCCATTTGATAAAGATAAGAACAGCACTGATGGTCAACCTAAGTATCACCTAACTCGTGAAGGTGGACACAGCCACCGCAGAATCCTGCACGCTGCCGATGCAACTGGCATGGCGATGCAAACCTCACTGCAAGATAACGTCAAGAATCACCCAAATATCGAGATCTTCGAGCGTCACAATGCGCTGGACTTGATCACTGAAGATAAAGTTGGTGGCTCGAAAGACAAGGTTATCGGTGCCTACATCTGGAACCGCAACCAAGAACACGTAGAAACCGTACGTGCTAAATTTGTTGTACTTGCTACTGGCGGCGCATCAAAAGTGTACCAATACACTTCTAACCCAGATGTCTCTTCTGGTGATGGCATTGCTATCGCTTGGCGTGCAGGTTGTCGTGTAGCAAACCTAGAGTTCAACCAATTCCACCCGACTTGCTTATTTCACCCAGAAGCACGCAACTTCCTACTAACGGAAGCACTTCGTGGCGAAGGCGCTTATCTGCGTCGCCCGGATGGTACACGCTTCATGAAAGACTTCGATGAGCGTGGTGAATTAGCACCTCGTGATGTGGTTGCACGCGCAATCGACTTCGAAATGAAGCGATTAGGTGCAGACTGCATGTACGTCGACATTAGCCACAAGCCTGAAGAGTTCATCACTGCACACTTCCCAATGATCCACACACGTTTGATGGACTTGGGTATCGATATGACCAAAGAGCCGATCCCGATCGTACCAGCTGCGCACTACACCTGTGGTGGTGTGATGGTCAATAAAGATGGCCAAACGGATCTGCAAAACCTCTACGCGATTGGTGAAGTGAGCTATACTGGTCTTCACGGTGCGAACCGTATGGCATCAAACTCACTACTAGAATGTGTGGTTTACGCGTGGTCGGCAGCAAAACACATCGTTGAGAACATTGAACAATCTCAATTGTGTGCGGAGCTTCCAGCATGGGATGAAAGCCAAGTAACAAACAGTGATGAAGAAGTTATTATCCAGCACAACTGGCATGAGCTTCGTCTATTCATGTGGGATTACATGGGTATCGTACGCACAGACAAGCGTCTTGAGCGTGCAATGCGTCGTATTCAGATGTTACAGCAAGAAACTCACGAGTATTACAGCAACTTTAAGGTGTCGAACAACCTTTTAGAGCTGCGTAACCTACTTCAAGTCGCTGAGCTAATGGTTCGCTGTGCAATGCAACGCAAAGAGAGCCGTGGCCTCCACTACACATTGGATTACCCAGAGCTGGTTGAAGACAGTGGCCCAACGATTCTGACACCAGAGAAACGTCAATCGTAACTTGGCGCATTCGTCACTCACGAAAAGTAATCAAACGAAAGGGAGCCTAATGCTCCCTTTTCTTTTAACTCACGACTTGTCGATTACTTTAGCTTAGCGAACGCATTCGTTGTAAATTCGCCAAAAAGTGCCGATATTCTTGCTCTTGGCAACTGTCTCGCCATAGCAGTACCGAGTGACCACATTCAAATTGTAATTTTACGAAGAATTGCGCCCAAACCTGATCGACCGACTTTAAACTGTATGTATTGCCATTCAAATGCACTTCACCATCATCCTTATAATCAAGCCCCCCTTGAGCGCTAGTGATAAGCATGTGATTAGTACTAAACAGATTGAAAGTTAAATACAGGCTATAAAGGCTGACTACTAGCGGAATAGAAGAGACAACGATAAAAAACAAAAGGCACCCGAAAGCAGTGCCTTTTGTTAATAATGCGAAATACGAAGGGTTAAGCTGGAGCTTAACGAACCTTGCTGAGGTTGTGTGCGACAATTTTATCAACCATTGATGCGTGACCCAGGTTTTCACTACGGCCATGGCCCATCACCCACGTAAACAGATCTGGATCATCACACTCTAACAAAGAAACAAACTCGCGCTGTTCCTGCTCTTGCAATGAATCAAAACACTCTTCGAAAAATGGCATGATGACTACATCAAGTTCTAACATGCCGCGACGGCAACCCCATTTAATTCGTGCTTTCTGCTCTGCAGTGTACATTGGCTATCCTCACCTATAATTTTTCTTTCTTGGAGTGTAACAAGTCATACGCTCTGCAACTACTATATGGGTCACAGTCCCTATCTCCGCTCACAAAAAAACCTAGGCTGACAAATAAACAGAACAGGATTAACATAGAGCCAAATAAAATTCTTGGGAAAGATAAAATGGATTGGAAAAACACCTTTCAGCCGCACGTTCACACGCAAAACGATTCGCTTCCAGAACTGATGATGACACATGTGTCAGACTGGAGTGCAATTACTATGGTAGGCGATGACAAAAAATCGTACCTACAAGGTCAAGTAACGTGCGACGTTGTGACTCTTCCTAATGATGAATCCACATTAGGCGCCCACTGTGATGCAAAAGGAAAGGTATGGAGTATCTTCCGCCTATTCCATCACAACGGTGGTTACGCGCTTATGCAGCCTAAGTCTGCGATTGAAGTTGAGCTCGTAGAAATCAAAAAATACGCTGTCTTCTCTAAGGTCGATATTGAGCAAACCAGTGATGTGGTTATTGGTGTGATGGGCGCTGCTGCGGATCAGTACATCGATTCTATCGCAGAGAGCCAAGGTAAAGTTCGTGCGATTTCAGGCGGTACAGCCGTTCAAGTTGCTGGCAACCGCTGGGCTCTGCTTGTGACAGAACAAGCTGCAGAAGCTTTGGTGACTGACAGCTCTGCGGAGAAAGTCTCAGAGGCGCTATGGCAGTATCATGAAATTATCGATGCTAAGCCTAATCTAACCAAAGCAGAGCAAAATGAGCACATCCCTCAGGCGCTTAACCTACAAGCGATTGGTGGCATCAGCTTTACCAAGGGTTGTTACACAGGTCAAGAAACAGTAGCTCGCGCTAAATACCGTGGCATGAACAAACGTGAAATGCGCATTGTTTCAGGCCCAACAGCGGAAGTGCTAACACTAGAAAGCCCTATTGAGCTAGAGCGCAGCGTTGGTGAAAACTGGCGTGGAGCGGGTCAACTGCTCAACGTATATCAATTTGCTGACAACCAAGCGATTGGCCTAATGGTACTACCGAACAACTTAGATGACGATGTTCAGCTGCGTTTGACAGCACAACCTGAACAAATCTGGAGTATCCAGCCACTGCCTTACAGCCTTGACGACGAGTAATTTCGTGGAAACAGTGATTACACAATGGCTGGATCAACAGCAGGTGAACTATCGCCTGCTGTTACAAAATAAGCCAACCACCAGCATCGAGGAAACCGCGCAAGAACGAGGTATCGACCCATCTCAAATGGTGAAATGTATTCTACTCAAAGACATGGGCAATCAATACGCACTAGCGTGCACCGCTGGTGATCGCTCAGTCGATCCGAAGAAAGTGCGCTCAATTCTAAATTGCCGCCGCATGACCTGTGTCTCGTTAAGCGATGTAGAGTCTATTACTGGCTTTAAGGCCGGTTGTGTTGGCCCGCTTGCATTGAAGAGGCATATGCCGATCATCTTTGATCCTTCGATTCAAAACAATTCAACGGTGACCATCAGCTCTGGGGATCGAATGGCAGGTATCGCTCTGGATCCCAATGATCTCATGACGCTATGTGCGCCTATCATTGCTGAAATCAGTCGATGATCCGATCAATACAGTGATTGTTCGCAAACTCTTTCCCTAGTTTTCACCGGATACATATTTAGTGTGAAACTCGTCGTAAGATAACTAGATTAAATGTAAATATTTAATCAAAATTAGAACATAAGCAGTCACAAGTAAAAATCTGCGTTATTGTGAATTTACTGACTAGCCCTCAGGCAAATCAGTACAAGTGAATCCACTGAGTAACATCAGTATCCACTTTTGTGTAATGCATCTGTGACTATTCGCCCGTTTTAGACGGGCTTTTTTTGGTCTTAATTTTACAATTTGATTACACAAACAAAAAAATTCCGCCTATTCTTATACTTGTCATATTTAAGCTGCTTAATACCGAACAGAAAAGTTCACGGCAGTTCACTACTCAGTATTATTTTGGGGAGGAGCTCACGTAAAAATAGATATTTACTATAGAAAGTGCTTAGAACGGCACAAATATCTAATTAACGTCAACGCTACTGCATATTACTCCATGCTTATCACAATTATTATCTCGGAGTTTTTCTATAATGTGCAGGCTAGGTAAATATAAGGATAATTAAAAATGAGACTGTTTAAGCGCTATACACCGAGTATGATTGCTAAACATGTAAGTCGACTTTTCAAAGGACGAATCTACATTTACGGCGTAGGGAAATTTGAGTTCGATAACGGCAAGCTAGTGCTGCCAGACCGAGCAGAGAAACGCCACTTTGAAACAGTGAAAGAAATAAATAGTGAAATTATGAAGCTGCGCTGTGCTTACGCATAATCAAATTATCTAGAGAATTAAAAAAAGGGTTGGCTAACGCCAACCCTTTTTTCGTACCAATGATTCAAACGAAACACTGGTGCGAAACATTAGAAACAAAATCATTATCGATGAATAACAGGGGGCTGCGCTAAATCAGGAAGGTTACCCGCAAGACCTAAAGCTCGTTTCATGATTTCATCTTTTGCACCAGGTAATTGGCCTGCGAGTTTCATACCGATGCCACGAATCAGCTTCTTCGCTGGGTTATCGCCTTCAAACAGATCTTTGAAGCCCTGCATCGATGCAATCATCTTCGCGGCTTCTGCTTTTCTCCAGCGTTCATAACCACGTAAGTTACGCTTGGTACCAATGTCCTCGCCCGTAGCCCAGAGCTTTAACAGCTCTTGTGCTAGGCTGGCAGCATCTAACAAGCCAAGGTTAACGCCCTGCCCAGCAAGGGGGTGAATGGTATGCGCGGCATCCCCCACCAAAGCCACACGCTCTACGGCGAAGTCTCTCGCATATCGCATGCGCAGTGGGAACGCAAAACGCTCGCCAACCACTTCACACAAACCTAGTTTAGAGTCGAACTCAGCTGTTAGCTGTTTATTAAACTCCGCATCCGACATAGATACGAGCTTCTCGGCACGATTCGGCTCAGTAGACCAAACGATAGAACTCATATTACTCGGCTGCATTGGTAAGAATGCCAACGGGCCCTGTGGCGTAAATATTTGACGAGCTACACTGTGGTGCGGTTCTGCCGTTTTAACGTTCGCAACAATTGCACTGTGTCCGTAGTCCCAATGTGTTAGAGGGATATCTTGCTGCTTACGAACCCAAGAATTTGCACCATCTGCGCCAACGACAAGCTTAGCCGTTAGCGCTTGACCGTTGTCTAAAGTCAGCCACGCTTCACTTTCACCAATTGCCATTGTTTTGCACGTTGCTGGCATGTATAGGCTGACGTTTTCTTGCTTTTTAACCTGTTCAAGCAACGCCAATTGAATCACACGGTTCTCAACAATATGACCTAAATTAGGCTGCGCTAAACGCGTTGAGTCAAATTCAATGCGAGCGAAGCTATCTTGTTCCCACACTTCCATCGCTTGATAAGGTGCGGCACGTCTTTGCTCAATTCCCTGCCACGCACCTAGATTACGCAAAATCATTTCACTAGAACGGCTCAATGCAGAAACACGTACGTCAGGCAATTTATTAAGCCCTTCGCTTGGTGCCTTGCCTTCAATTACAGCCACTCTCAGATCACTGTCTTTCAAAGCTGCTGCAAGGGCTAAGCCAACCATGCCTCCACCAACGATTGCGATATCAACACTTTGCATCATTATTTATCTACCTTATCTTTCTACTAGGCCAAGCGTATGACGCAAAAGTGGACCTTTAAGTGGTGGAAGGTTATCCATAACAGCTAACCCAAGGTTGCGCCCGATACGAGCGGTTAAAAAGTCATTTGAGAATAGATGTACAAGGCTCGATGTCAGTGTAATCGTCGCCCTTCTATCCTGTTCTCTACGTTTTTTAAAGTTAACAAGACCAGTGTATCGACCAACATCATCCAACTGAGTACACAACTCTTCGGCTAAAGAAGCCACATCACGAATACCAAGGTTAAAGCCTTGACCCGCGATCGGGTGAAGTGTTTGAGCTGCGTTGCCGACAATCGCAAATCGATGAGAAATATTTTGCTGACGATGACGAAGAATCAGAGGATAGCTCGCACGCTTACCCACCTTCTCTAAACGACCTAGTCGCCAACCAAAATCATTCTGCAGCTGTTCAAGGAACTGGTTGTCGTTCAAAGCCATCACTTTATCGGCTTTCTCTGGCGGCAAGCACCACACTAACGATAGGCGGTTGTCCGTCATCGGTAATAAAGCAACTGGCCCATGATGGGTAAAACGCTCAAAGGCACGACCTTGATGCGGCTCACTAGCCACAATGTTGGCAATGACAGCCACTTGCTCAAAGTCATGCTCGCTCAACGAAATATTCAGTTGTTGGCAGCAGGTAGAGATCGCTCCGTCAGCAGCAACCAACAACTTAGTAGTAATGGTTTGCCCGCTATTAAGGTCAATGGTCGTCAGTAAATCACTGCGTTCAATTTTCGCTACTGAGTCAGGGCACAACACCGTGATGCTCGATTCAGACTCCAGCTTTTGCTGATAGATTCGACCGACATCCGCCAACTCGACCACATAGCCAAGCGCATCAACCGCAAGATCTTCGCTGTAGATATCAGTCATTCCTGCATGCCCACGATCCGAGACGTGAATATCTTTAATCGGGGTTGCAACTGGAGCAATCGATTGCCACAACTGCAATGAATCAAGGATCTGCGCTGTGCCATAAGACAAAGCAATAGAACGAGAATCAAACCCAGGATGAGCTTGATGATCAACCTGATAAGGTTCCACTACCGCAATCGATAGCGAGCCTCGGCTTAGGTGATTCAAGGCAAGCGCCAAAGTCGCCCCCGCCATCGCCCCACCAGCAATTACAACATCATACTGAGCCATCATAACCTCAAACTGGCAAACGATTAGTGAATGGTTGGAGCTACATCTTCAGACGGGCGTGCACCAAACTCAGCATGAATGGTTAATGCACACGCTTTTACGTGCTCAATAACGTGCTCTAGAAGTTGCGCTTGCTCTTCCAGATCATCATCTTCATCAATGCCTAGCTTTGCCATCTCTTCAAGATCAGCCAGCGCTTCTTTAGTGCCTTCCGACGCCTTATTTAACTGAGCGCCAACTAGCCCTAAACCAGAAATAAAGTGGTTGATCCAATCAGACACACCGTCAGCTAAATCAAATAGGCTCGCACTTGCGTCTTCATCAGGCAGTAGCATAGACAATTCCATACCTGAACCAGTGATCTCACTAGTGGTTACTTTCAATGTCGCTTCCGCTAACGTTAATGCGCGATCCGGCCAACCCATACCTTCGTTGGTGTAATCGAAGATCAGTGGTTGCCAGCTCTTATCTGCTAGGCTTAAGCCTCCGCTTAACATACCCGTTAATAAGCCATGCATCTCAGCAGGGGTTACGGCTAGACTTGCCGATTGAAGTTCAGTCGCAACCGTTAGGTAGTCAGGTAAAGTAGTTTCGCTCATCAGATAGCTCGCTCAGTTATTCTTTATATCGATAGTATAATCGTACCACTTCACCCCAATTCTGGTAAGCATCGATCCCTAGCAATTGAAGGATGACTGACTACCAATTGTTCAATTTGCTGAATTACTGTGTGCTCAAGCTCTCATTTACAAACAGTCACTCTGAAAAGCTTGAATCTTAATAGCGGTTTACCTATAGTTTCTCCCTCAGAGGAGATTGCTTCCTCATCGGTACTTGCACTTTTGGTTTCAAGAAAATAACGAAGAGCAACAGCCTTAAAATAGCGCGTTAAAGAGTTCATCCATCATGAGTAATCAAGCGGTAGACGTTGAAATATTAGGAAAACTGACTCGAGTAAATTGTCCAGCAGGGCAAGAGGAGTCATTGATTGCAGCGGCGGCCGATCTTGATAATCGATTGAAAGAGATGGCTGAACGTACTAAGGTAACCAATGAAGTGAAGCTGCTGACTATCGCAGCTCTGAACATTTGCTATGAATTACAAACCAAGAAGTTTGAAGCAAATGACGAACAAAACGCACTGACCGAGCGAATGGAACAGCTCACAACATCGCTTTCAGATGTTCTCAGTAAGGTTAAGCACGGACAGCAATAGCGTACACAAAATTTACCCTGGAGTGTTTGTCAGAGGATTCACGTCCCCGAGCCGATAAGCAATCCCTAAGGGTTAGTACTTGATTGCTATTGAGCATGCTCGGCCCGACCGAGAAGCCTACGGTAATCATTGCTGATCCGCCTTGAACTCGCTGGTTCAAGGGCCATCTATTCTCAACGGCACTTTGGGGTATCCCTTCTTATGAAGACGCTCACACGCAGCGAATTTCGCAAACAGATCCGTATCAAACGCAACTCCCTATCTAGCGAACAACAAACTCAGTCCGGCATCGACCTAGTTAAGCAGTGCGCTCAACTTGATGACTTTCAGTCTGCCCAACATATCGCACTTTATATCTCTATCGACGGTGAACTTGATACCCAACCTTTAATCGAGTGGTTATGGGCGCAAGGTAAGCAGACCTATTTACCTGTATTGCATCCCTTCTCTGACGGGCATCTGTTGTTTTTGCACTACTCTCCGACGACCCCAACGGTATTAAATAAATACGGCATCGTTGAACCACAGCTTAATCAAACGTTGGTGAAACCTTGCCATCAACTCGACCTGATTCTTACACCGTTGGTTGGTTTTGACTCTCATGGTCATAGGTTAGGCATGGGTGGAGGCTATTACGATCGTACTCTAGCGAAATGGTTCGAGACAGGACAAGGGGCAATACCAATTGGTTTGGCTCACGATTGCCAACATGTCGATACCCTACCGATTGAAGAGTGGGATGTTCCGTTACCTAAAATCGTGACTCCAAGTAAAACTTGGCAATGGGAAAACAACCGTTAAAGCGCTATAATCTCGCCGCAAACGTTAACCTCGATACTCAAACGTTAACTTAATACGCGAAAGACTAATTCAAAGCGCAAGGACTTATTCAGGAGAATGGCATGACTCAAGATGAAATGAAAAAAGCAGCTGGTTGGGCAGCACTTAAATATGTTGAAGAAGGCAGCATTGTAGGTGTTGGTACTGGCTCTACAGTAAATCACTTCATCGACGCACTGGGCACAATGAAAGACAAAATCAAAGGTGCAGTTTCAAGCTCTGTTGCTTCAACGCAACGCCTAGAAGAGCTAGAGGTCAAAGTGTATGAGTGTAATGATGTTGCTAAGCTAGACATCTATGTTGATGGCGCAGACGAGATCAACCCAACTCGCGACATGATCAAGGGTGGCGGTGCAGCTCTAACTCGTGAAAAAATCGTAGCGGCTATCTCTGATAAATTTGTATGTATTGTTGATGGCACGAAAGCTGTTGATGTACTGGGTAAATTCCCTCTACCGGTAGAAGTTATCCCAATGGCGCGTTCATACGTTGCACGTGAGCTCGTTAAGCTTGGTGGTGACCCGGTTTACCGTGAAGGTTGTACAACAGATAACGGCAACGTGATCCTAGATGTTTACGGCATGGCGATTGAGAACCCGAAACAACTAGAAGATATCATCAATGGTATCGCTGGTGTGGTAACGGTTGGCCTATTCGCACACCGTGGTGCAGATGTGGTTATCACAGGTACACCTGAAGGTGCAAAAATCGAAGAATAAATAATAGAAGATTGAGTTTTTCTGTCACTTCATTACATACGGTGCCCAAGGGCGCCGTTTTTTTGCTTTGTATCGGTAAAATTATGTCTTATTCCGTAATTTTCTTACCCAAAACATTTTTTTTTTGTTACTTTATTGTTCAGAAGACGCACAGGGAAAACGTTTGTCTCCTAACAAAGTGGTGAATTTGTTCCCCTTTCAGCCATTTTGTAGCACGTGCGCCGCATTTGCCCAACCTTTCCATTTTAAGGACGAGAACAATGGCCAAAGTTTCACTGGAAAAAGAAAAAATAAAAATTCTACTTCTAGAAGGTCTTCACCCTTCTTCAGTAGAAGTACTTCAAGCCGCTGGTTACACAAATATTGAGTACCACAAAGGCTCACTACCGGAAGATGAACTACTCGAAGCAGTTAAAGACGCTCACTTCATCGGTATTCGTTCTCGCACAAACCTTTCCCAAGAAGTGATTGATGCTGCTGAAAAATTGGTTGCTATCGGTTGTTTCTGTATCGGTACTAACCAAGTAAACCTTGAAGCAGCTGCAAAACGTGGTGTACCGGTCTTCAACGCCCCCTTCTCAAACACGCGAAGCGTTGCTGAGCTGGTTCTTGGTCAGGTTCTATTGCTGCTACGTGGCATCCCAGAAAAGAACGCTCTTGCGCACCGTGGCATCTGGAAAAAGAGTGCAGACAACTCTTACGAAGCTCGTGGTAAGCGTTTAGGTATTATCGGTTACGGTCACATTGGTACTCAGCTGGGTATTATTGCGGAAAACCTAGGTATGCGTGTTTACTTCTACGATATTGAAAACAAGCTTTCACTGGGTAACGCAACACAAGTTCACACCATGACGGAACTGTTGAACAAGTGTGACGTGATCTCACTGCATGTTCCAGAAACCAATGAAACCAAGAACATGATGGGTAAAGAAGAGTTCGACCGCATGAAGCCGGGCGCTATCTTTATCAACGCAGCGCGTGGCACTGTTGTCGATATCCCTGCACTGTGCGGTGCGCTTGATTCAGGTCACTTAGGTGGTGCAGCGATTGATGTGTTCCCAACCGAACCAAAAACCAATGCTGACCCATTTGAGTCACCATTGATGCAGTTCGATAACGTGATTCTAACTCCGCACGTAGGTGGTTCTACTCAAGAAGCTCAAGAGAACATCGGTGTAGAAGTGGCAGGTAAACTGGCTAAATACTCTGATAACGGTTCAACGCTATCAAGTGTTAACTTCCCAGAGGTATCGCTACCATTGCATACGGGCACATCTCGCCTATTACACATTCACCAGAACCGTCCAGGCATCCTGACTCAGATCAACACCATCTTCGCAGAAGAAGGCATCAACATCGCAGGTCAGTACCTACAGACTGCCGCTGATATGGGTTACGTAGTGATCGATGTTGAGGCAGACCGCTCTGAAGAAGCACTGCTGAAACTGAAAGAGATCGAAGGCACCATCCGTGCTCGTCTACTTCACTAATCACCGAACTCGACATAAGAAAAAAAGGCTCTCATTGCGAGAGCCTTTTTAGTATTTGGCCTTTGGTAGGTAATTAGATCATGATGATCTAATTACTCTTCAAGCTGATAGATCACATTCACACGATCACGAATAGTGATCGTTGAGTCTTCATAAGAGTTCGACTCCGTTCTCGCATCCATCGCCATAGAACGCATTAGTACCGGTTGGGAGGACTGTGCGTTGTAATCAACACGCCACACGTCGCCAAGCTCACGCTCAAAACCAGTCGCTAATGATTTAGCTTTTACTCTTGCGTCTTTGATTGCTTCTAAACGCGCTTGCTCTTGATATTTCGCTTGGTCACGCACTTGCAATTGGATGTTATCGATCTGGTTAATCCCTTGAGCAATGGCAATATCCATATACTCATTAAGATTCGATAAGTCCTTTACTTCAACCGTCACATTACGTGAAGCTCGGTAACCGACTAACTCCGGCTTACCGTCTTTCGGGTAGTGATATTGAGGTGCTAAGTACAGGTTAGAGCTATGAACGCTCGCCTCATCAACCCCAGCTTTATGCAGCTTATTAAGGAAGCTCGTCACCACTTTATCAACGGTGATCTTTGCTTGCTCTGCGGTCATCGTTGACTCTACAACTCTGACTGAAAATGTGGCCATATCTGGCGTCGCGATTACTTCGCCATAACCGGTCGTCGAAATATGCGGAAAAGATGGCGAGTTCGCCAATGCCGAGAAACTTACGGTACTTAGGGCTGCAGTAAGAGTAAGAAAGGTTGCTAACATCTTTGGTACAAACTTCATGGGGGAGACCTATGCTAAACAAATGTCTTTTCATCATAGAGTAATTTGCCGTTTATCCAATCTAGGCACCGCACTTCTAACAGAACTTTGACGCTGAAAAAAACACCAGCTTATTGTGGTAAATGTTCGTGAGCAAAACTCAAAATCGCTTGTGAGATCTCTTTAAGTACCCCACTTTCAAGCTGCCAATGGTGCCAGTAAATCCGATAGGACAATAAAAAACCGGGCGTAATATCAATTAACAAACCCGATTCTAGCTCCTCGATGATCTGTAACCTTGGAATCAAACAGTAGGCAACACCCGACAATGCCAAACGCACAAAAGCTTCAGAGCTACCAACTGTATGGTTAATCACGCTGTCTCTAGGCACATTAAAATGATCATGCAGAAACTTCTTATGAAGATCATCATATTGATCATAAGACACTGCTGGAGCTTTTCTCAATGTGGTGTAGTTGACCCCTTCCGAGAAGTAGCGCTGGTGGAAATCTGGACTTGCCACACACACATAATCCATGCGACCAAGGTAGTCGGCACTGCAACCAGGAATCGCTTGAGGCTCTAAACTAATTGCACCTGCAACTTCACCACTTTTGATCTTCTCTATGGTTCTCGATTCGCCATGAATAGCGAGGTTCAACTCCACCTGGCGATATTTCATCACATCCGACAAAGCTGGCAGTAACCAAGTCGCTAAACTATCTGCGTTGGTAGCAATGGATATTGATAGAGGCTGATTGCCATCTTCATTCATCAGCTCGGGAACCAGTTCATGCTCCAGCAAACGGACTCGACGATATAAGCCCAGTAACTTTTTACCAGCCGGGGTTGGCCTAGGTGGGTTTTCCCTTACCAATGCAGGTTGAGCGAGCCACTTTTCTAGCTGTTTAATGCGCTGCGACACTGCTGATTGGGATATATATAACTGCTCTGCCGCTCTTTCAAAACTGCGTTGTTTAACCACGGCATCCAGCGCTTCTATCCATTTATAATCCAAATCACGCACCACTTTGCTTCCTTTTTGATCAAACTTCACACTACATTAGCAAGTCTAATAATGGATTAAAATCATTAATTATACTTATCAAAAGGAGCGGAGTATCTTCCCCTTATCACCAGTATGTGCCGTTAATTAAATGGGAGGTTAAAATGAATTTTTGGGTTTTATTACAGGGTTTTGGTCTAGGGGCAAGTATGATTATTCCTATTGGCGCACAAAATGCGTATGTCCTAAATCAAGGGATAAAGCGCAATCACCATTTAACCACAGCAACGATTTGTAGCTTGCTCGACACCCTATTTATCTCGTTAGGCATCTTTGGTGGTGGCGCTATCTTGTCGCAAAATGAAGTCCTGCTAACTTCAGTAACACTAGGTGGTATCGCTTTCCTGACTGTCTATGGTTTGTTTTCACTGCGTAGTGCTATTAAAACGCCATCAGACAAGGAATCAAAAGGTGAAATATTGGCTCGTGGTAAACGTACAGTCATCCTAGGAGCATTGGCAGTTACAGTATTAAACCCACACCTCTACTTAGATACTGTGGTAATTCTTGGTTCCATCGGTGGGCAATTTGAAGGCAATGATAGAATCGCATTTGCTATCGGGACCATCTTGGCATCATTTGTTTGGTTTTACTCGCTCTCACTGGGTGCCGCAAAACTTGGGCCAACGCTATCTCAACCAAGTGTTAAGAGAGGCATTGATATCGCTGTTGCGACGATGATGTTTGCTATCGCAGCGGTACTCGCCAATGGACTTATTGAGCAGTATTGGTAGAGGTCATTTGAAAATATAGCTCCAAGAAAAAAGGCGGATAACCTAAGTTATCCGCCTTTTTATTCGACTTGTCGGAGCTTTATTAGCTCTCAACTTTGTTCATGTGAACATCCATTTGTGGGAATGGGATTTCGATACCTTCTTGATCCAAGCCTTCTTTGATTGCTTGCATTAGATCGAAGTAAACATTCCAGTAATCAGCAGTGCTTACCCATGGGCGAACCACGAAGTTAACTGAAGAATCAGCTAGCGTGTGAACGCCAACTTGAACACCAGGTTCTTTCAATACACGCTCGTCAGATTCACAGATCTTAGTCAAAAGCTCTTTGGTCTTTTGTAGATCTGCGCCGTAAGAAACACCAATCATTAGGTCGATACGGCGCGTATCATGGCGAGAATAGTTAGTGATTGAGCCACCGATAACATTACCATTTGGCACGACAACCATTTTGTTATCCGGCGTTGTTAAAACCGTTTGGAAAATCTGAATTGAATCAACTGAACCTGCCACACCGCCAATTTCTACGTAATCACCAGATTTAAATGGACGGAATGCAACGATAAGCACACCTGCTGCAAAGTTCGATAATGCACCTTGCAATGCAAGACCAACCGCTAAACCAGCGGCACCAATGACCGCAACAACAGAGGCAGTTTGAACACCAAGGCGACCAAGAGCTGCAATCAGAACGATAACAAACAACAAGTAACGAACTAAACCATGGATGAACTCAACAACCGCTCGGTCCATCTTCTTCTTCTGAAGAACCTTAGCCACACTGTTAGCTACTGCTTTAACGATTATGTTACCAATGAATAGAATAATCAGTGCAGAAATAATGTTTACACCGTATTGAATAAACAAATCTGAGTTATCCGTTAACCACTGTTCTGCGTTTGAAAGACCATCCACAAGCGGGGTCTCAATCGCTGTAGAACTCTCAGCCATAATGTGCATCCTCCATGTAATATGCTATGAGCTAAACTGCTTTAAACTAAGTTTTCAGCCGAATAGGCCTTGTTAACTTTATTTAAATAAATCATAAGGTTAATGTAAAACTTGCTAAGTCCTTTTTACGAAACAGAGTACCTACCCCTGTTTTTCGGCACGATATCCTATCTTTGAAAGATTGCAAAGTCATATTTATGTAAGCCTTTGAATAAAGGAAAATTACGCATAAGCACAAATACCGTTAACTCAATCCTAGGAAATTTATTCACCACACGCTAGGTTTTTCACATAAATAATACAACTTTTTATCAGACATAAAAAAACCCGCTCAATGAGCGGGTTTTTAAAACTTAGAGAGTACTTAATTCAAAGAATTATAGTACGTCTACAGCGTTAAGGTCAGCGAATGCTTTCTCAAGACGAGTAACCATAGAAGCTTGACCAGCACGTAGCCATACGCGTGGATCGTAGTACTTCTTGTTTGGTGCATCTTCACCAGTTGGGTTACCGATTTGACCTTGTAGGTAGTCACGGTTTTCAGCTTCGTATGCACGGATACCATCCCATGTAGCCCACTGAGTATCAGTATCGATGTTCATTTTGATAACACCGTAGCCGATAGACTCTTGGATTTCTGCTTCAGTAGAACCAGAACCACCGTGGAATACGAAGTTTAGAGCGTTAGGTGCGATACCAAACTTCTCTGCACAGTATGCTTGAGAGTCACGTAGGATAGTTGGAGTTAGAACAACATTACCTGGCTTGTACACACCGTGTACGTTACCGAAAGATGCAGCGATAGTGAAACGTGGGCTAACAGCGCTTAGTTTCTCGTATGCGTAAGCAACGTCTTCTGGAGAAGTGTAAAGCTCAGATGCATCCATATCAGAGTTATCAACGCCGTCTTCTTCACCACCAGTACAACCAAGTTCGATCTCGATTGTCATGTTCATTTTAGCCATGCGCTCTAGGTACTTAGCACATGTTTCGATGTTCTCTTCTAGAGACTCTTCAGAAAGGTCTAGCATGTGAGAAGAGAATAGAGGCTTACCAGTTTGAGCGAAGAACTCTTCACCAGCGTCTAGTAGACCGTCGATCCATGGAAGTAGTTTCTTAGCAGCGTGGTCAGTGTGTAGGATAACTGGAACACCGTAAGCTTCAGCTACAGCGTGTACGTATTTAGCACCAGCTACAGCACCAAGGATTTGTGCACCTTGACCTTCAAGTTTAACGCCTTTACCTGCGAAGAAGGCAGCGCCACCGTTAGAGAACTGAACAACTACTGGAGATTTAACTTTAGCAGCTGCTTCTAGTACTGCGTTTACAGAGTCAGTACCAACAACGTTTACAGCAGGAAGAGCAAATTTGTTTTCTTTTGCTACTTCAAATACTTTCTGTACGTCATCGCCAGAAATCACACCAGGTTTTACAAAATCGAAGATCTTAGACATGGAAATAGTCCTATTTATTCTATCGTTTTAAGATTAAAAAACTTAAGTTTAAAAACTTGCAATCGTTTGCTCACAACTTAAACCATTCTAGCAAAAAAGTGTGATATGCAGCAAACGTTAAAAGGCGAGATTCGCATCTCGCCTTTCCAAATCAATTATGCTTTAGCACGCTCTTCAAGCATTGCTACTGCAGGAAGTACTTTACCTTCAACGAACTCAAGGAAAGCGCCGCCGCCAGTAGAGATGTAAGAAACGTCAGCTTTAATACCGAACTTGTCGATAGCTGCTAGCGTGTCACCACCACCTGCTACAGAGAAACCTGCAGACTCAGCGATTGCTTTAGAAATACCAGCAGTACCCGCTTCGAAGTTCTTGAATTCGAATACGCCTACAGGACCGTTCCAAAGGATCGTTTTTGCGTTGCCGATGATTTCAGCTAGAGCAGCAGTTGAATCTGGACCTAGGTCGAAGATCATGTCGTCGTCTGCAACTTCAGAAACGTGCTTGATTTCAGCTTCTGCGTTCTCATCGAATGCTTTCGCACATGCAACGTCAGTTGCTACTGGAATAGCGCACTCTTTCATTAGTTTTTGAGCAGTTTCTACTAGGTCTGCTTCATATAGAGACTTACCTACGTTGTGACCTTCAGCTGCGATGAATGTGTTTGCGATACCACCACCAACAACCAGTTGATCTGCAACTTTAGATAGAGACTCTAGAACTGTTAGTTTAGTAGAAACTTTAGAACCACCAACGATAGCAACTAGTGGACGCTCTGGGTTGTCCATTGCTTTACCTAGTGCTTCTAGTTCAGCAGCAAGAAGAGGACCAGCACATGCTACAGGAGCGTGAGTACCAACACCGTGAGTAGATGCTTGTGCACGGTGAGCCGTACCGAATGCATCCATTACGAAGATATCACATAGAGATGCGTATGCTTTAGATAGCTCTTCTTCGTTCTTCTTTTCGCCTTTGTTGAAGCGAACGTTTTCTAGGACAACTAGTTCACCAGCGTTTAGCTCTAGGCCGTTTAGGTAGTCTTTAGCTAGTTTAACTTCGCAGTCTAGTGCGTCGTTTAGGTAGTTAACTACAGGAGCTAGAGAGAACTCTTCGTTGTACTCGCCTTCAGTAGGACGACCAAGGTGAGAAGTAACCATTACTTTTGCACCAGCTTCTAGACAAAGCTTGATAGTTGGTAGAGATGCTAGGATACGTGCATCTGAAGTTACTTTACCGTCTTTTACTGGTACGTTTAGGTCAGCACGGATAAATACGCGTTTACCTGCAAGTTCCAGGTCAGTCATCTTGATCACAGACATGATTTGTCCTCTCAAATTTAAATAAAAATAAAGTTTGAAAACTCAGCAACCCTGCTAAGCCTATAAATTATTCAACTGGCAGTTCTTTTACTACTAGTAATATGTGGACTCTTGTTATTTATTTCAAGCTAAAAAATAAATAATCCGCACATTTGCTTCTAGGTCTTACTGCTTGCCTTCAGAAGCTTGCATTGCAAGTACCGTATCCAACATTCGGTTCGCAAAGCCCCATTCGTTATCACACCACACTAGCATTTTTACCAAGTGGCCGTTGCTCACTCTGGTTTGAGTACCATCCACAATCGCGCTATGAGGATCGTGATTAAAGTCGATGGATACGAGCGGCGCTTCAGTATAGTCAACGATGTTGTGTAATGTACACTGAGAAGCGTTAACAATGGTTTGATTTACGTCATTAACTTTCACATTCGTATTAATTGTGACACTTAAATCCATCGCTGTTACGTTTACCGTTGGTACACGCACAGATATTGCTTCGAACTTGTTAGAAAATTTCGGGAAGATTCTTTCAATACCTTTATGCAATTTGGTATCGACAGGGATAATGGATTGGCTTGCTGCACGAGTACGGCGAAGATCGCTGTGGTACGCATCAATAACTTGCTGATCATTCATTGAAGAGTGAATGGTCGTGATGGTGCCTGACTCGATGCCAAAGGCTTCATCAAGAACCTTAATGATAGGAACGATACAGTTGGTAGTGCATGAACCGTTAGAAACGATTCTGTGGTCGGCTTCGATAGTATCGTGATTCACGCCGTAGATAATGGTGTTGTCTAGGTCATTAGCTCCGGGATGTGAGAACAGTACCTTTTTCGCGCCAGCAGCAATGTGCGCTAGGCCGTCTGCACGGCAACCGTAAACACCAGTACAATCAAGAACGATGTCCACTTCTAGGTCACGCCAAGGCAGCAACTCGATATCAGCAAGGTGTAAAATACGAATCGTATCAAACTCACCTTTATCTTCCACACCGATGCCATGATGGACATAGATGTGCTCTTGGTCGTTGGAGATCTTCTTACCGAAGCGACCGTGACTGGTATCGTACTGTAATAGGTGAGCCATAGCGTCAGGCTGAGCCAGCTCATTGACAGCTACTACTTTGATTTGTTGGCTTTTGCCACTTTCATAAACAGCGCGTAATACATTACGCCCTACTCGTCCAAATCCGTTTATCGCGACTTTTAGCATAGTTCCGTACATCTAACCAAAATTTCGTGCAACAGATAATAACTGAATCCTACCCAAAAGGCATTACTTGAATAACCCCATTGATTTAAGACAGGTTAATCTGTTGCTAGTAAAAATAAGCCTAGAAGAAAACGAATCCCAAATACAAAAAACCGAGCTCAACGCTCGGTTTTTTATTTCATTACATTGTTAGCACTAGGCTAGCAATCGATGATTAAGCAAGAAGCTCTTTTGCTGTGTTTACTACGTTTTCAGTAGTGAAACCGAACATCTTGAATAGCTCACCTGCAGGTGCAGATTCACCGAACGTTGTCATACCGATGATCTTGCCACCGAAGCCAACGTACTTGTACCAGAAGTCAGCGATGCCAGCTTCTACAGCGATACGAGCAGTTACGTCAGATGGAAGTACAGATTCACGGTACTCAGCGTCTTGCTTGTCGAATGCGTCAGTTGCAGGCATAGATACTACGCGTACCTTCTTACCTTCAGCTGTCAGTTCAGCCGCAGCGTTAACCGCTAGCTCAACTTCAGAACCTGTAGCGATAAGGATAAGCTCAGGCTTACCTTCACAATCTTTCAGGATGTAACCACCCTTCGCGATGTTAGCTACTTGCTCTTCGCTACGCTCTTGCTGTGCAAGGTTTTGACGAGAGAAGATTAGAGACGTTGGGCCTTCTTTACGTTCGATAGCCAGTTTCCAAGCCATTGCAGACTCAACTTGGTCACATGGACGCCATGTGCTCATGTTTGGAGTTAGACGTAGAGAAGCCATTTGCTCAACTGGTTGGTGAGTTGGGCCATCTTCGCCAAGACCGATAGAGTCGTGCGTGTAAACTTGGATGTTCTGAACTTTCATCAGAGCAGCCATACGCATTGCGTTACGAGCGTATTCCATGAACATTAGGAAAGTAGCGCCGTATGGTACGAAACCACCGTGCAGAGCGATACCGTTCATGATCGCCGTCATACCGAATTCACGTACACCGTAGTGGATGTAGTTACCAGAGAAGTCATTTGCTTCTAGAGGCTTAGAACCAGACCACATAGTTAGGTTAGAAGGCGCTAGGTCAGCAGAGCCGCCCATGAATTCTGGAAGTATTTGACCAAATGCTTCTAGTGCGTTTTGCGATGCTTTACGTGATGCTATGTTTGCAGGGTTAGCTTGAAGGTCAGCAATGATTGCGTTTGCTTTCTCTTCCCACTGTGCTGGAAGTTCGCCGTTAGTACGACGTTTGAATTCTGCTGCTAGCTCAGGGTAAGCCGCTGCGTATGCATCAAACTTCGTGTTCCATGCCGCTTCTTTTGCTGCGCCCACTTCTTTCGCATTCCACTCAGCAGCGATATCTGCTGGGATTTCGAAAGGACCGTGCTCCCAACCAAGCGCCGCTTTAGTTGCTGTAATTTCCTCGGCACCTAGTGGAGCACCGTGACAGTCGTGCGTACCCGCTTTGTTTGGAGAACCAAAACCGATGATAGTCTTCGTACAGATAAGTGATGGACGAGGATCAGCTTTAGCCGCTTCGATAGCTGCGTTGATTGCTTCAGGATCGTGGCCATCTACTGCTGAGATTACGTGCCAGCCGTATGCTTCGAAACGCTTAGGTGTATCGTCAGAGAACCAACCTTCCACTTCGCCATCGATAGAGATTCCGTTGTCATCCCAGAAAGCAACCAGCTTTCCAAGACCTAGCGTACCTGCTAGCGAACATGCTTCGTGAGAGATACCTTCCATCAGACAGCCATCACCCATGAATGCATAAGTGTAGTGGTCTACGATGTCATGGCCTTCTTTGTTGAACTGTGCAGCCAGTGCTTTCTCTGCCATTGCCATACCAACAGCGTTAGTGATGCCTTGACCTAGAGGACCAGTCGTTGTCTCGATACCAGGAGCGTAACCGTACTCTGGGTGGCCTGGAGTCTTAGAATGCAGTTGACGGAAGTTTTTCAGGTCTTCAATTGAAAGCTCGTAGCCTGCAAGGTGAAGCAGAGAGTAAATCAACATTGAACCATGGCCGTTAGACAGGATAAAACGGTCGCGGTCAGCCCACTCTGGGTTTGCTGGGTTATGGTTCAAGTGGCCACGCCAAAGAACTTCAGCGATGTCAGCCATACCCATAGGTGCGCCTGGGTGGCCTGAATTTGCTTGTTGAACACCGTCCATGCTAAGTGCGCGGATTGCATTGGCTAGATCTTTACGAGAAGGCATGTCTGCTCCTGGATACATAAGCGATTTAAAAAAGAGATAGTGCTAAAGTTTTCATTTGTATTAGCGCGAGTATTCTCTCAAACGACTATAGCGACTGCAAACGTTTTACTGGCATTTTAACGGTCATTTTTCGCAGTTTTCGAACATTTACATCACTTAGCAATGGCTTATCTCGACCAATACGCAAACGTTTAGTTATGACGTATCATAAAAAAGAGCTTGTAATTCGACCGCTGGAATTTAGAATAGACGTCTAGATGTAGAAACACCTACAAAATATACTGTATTTGATGGCGGCGCTTCCTAGAGCGCGACGCCATGAATTATTTACACCAAAAACTAAAAGTGGAGCTCTCATGGCTAAGCACCTATTCACTTCTGAATCTGTTTCAGAAGGCCATCCAGATAAAATTGCAGACCAAATCTCTGATGCTGTTCTTGATGCCATCTTAGAACAAGATCCAAAAGCACGTGTTGCTTGTGAGACTTACGTAAAAACCGGCATGGTTATGGTTGGCGGTGAAGTAACAACTTCTGCTTGGGTTGATATCGAAGAAATCACTCGTGAAACAGTTCGTGAAATTGGTTACGTTCATTCTGATATGGGCTTTGACGCTGACTCTTGTGCAGTTCTAAACACAATTGGTAAGCAGTCTCCAGATATCAACCAAGGTGTTGATAAAACTGACCCAAAAGAGCAAGGCGCTGGCGACCAAGGCATCATGTTTGGTTACGCGACTAACGAAACTGAAATCCTAATGCCAGCTCCAATCACTTACTCTCACCTTCTTGTTAAAAAGCAAGCTGAAGTGCGTAAGAGCGGCAAGCTAGACTTCCTTCGCCCAGATGCGAAATCTCAAGTTACTTTCCAATACGACCAAGGCAAGATCGTTGGTATCGATGCAGTTGTTCTTTCTACTCAGCACTGTGATTCAGTAACAACACCTGACCTACGTGAAGCGGTAATGGAGGAGATCATCAAGCCAGTACTACCTTCAGAGTGGATCAACAAAGACACTAACTTCTTCATCAACCCAACAGGCCGTTTCGTAATCGGTGGCCCAATGGGTGACTGTGGTCTAACAGGTCGTAAGATCATCGTTGATACCTACGGCGGCGCAGCTCGTCACGGTGGCGGTGCATTCTCTGGTAAAGATCCATCAAAAGTTGACCGTTCTGCAGCTTACGCAGCACGTTACGTTGCGAAAAACATCGTTGCTGCTGGCATGGCTGACCGTTGTGAGATTCAACTGTCTTACGCTATCGGTGTTGCAGATCCAACATCTATCATGGTTGAAACGTTCGGTACTGAGAAAGTAGCGCACGAAATCATCATTGAAGCGGTTCGTCAAAACTTCGACCTACGCCCATACGGTCTTCAAGAGATGCTGAACCTTCTTCAGCCTATCTACAAGCAGACTGCAGCATACGGCCACTTCGGTCGTGAAGAGTTCCCTTGGGAAGCAACTGACAAAGCTGCAATCCTTGCAGACTTCGCTGGCCTAAAATAATTTAGCCGCAGCGCATATTACTTTTAAAGCCCTTACTTATTAGTAAGGGCTTTATTTTTAGATACTTATCGAAACCTCACTCACTTTACCTGCCATCAACTCCCTCATTTACCGATAGCCACTTAGTATAAAAAGCCACGGATAATTTGTGTTTTCTAGTACTACTGACAATAGTTAAGGTAACTCCTAGGCGATCAAGCTCACATTTAACTTACAGAAATTCAGTCTGATAACGCCCGTTAGATGCACGCTAGAACAATAACTGGGATGAAAAGAGCACGTTAGCTCAACACCATAAAGTTCATGCTCCACACCTCTGAACTCTATTGGCTTATAACTAGGACGTTATTTAACTAGGGGGATCTATGCCTCGTACTGCGCACCCATCCGAACTGAACGAAAAGAAACACAAGGTCAGCGACCAAGATTACGCTCGAACCATTCCTTGCAACCAAATCAGTATCTCAGCACCTTTTCATTGGTTGTCGCTTGCTTTGCATGACTTAGTGAGAATGCCACTTATCAGTGCATTCTACGGCTTATGCTTTATGGCAGCGGCCATCGCCATCGTGCAACTTGTCCAGTGGCAAGGAACACATCTCGTTGTGATGCCAAGCTTAATTGTATACATGCTGATAGGGCCATTTTTAGCTCTAGGCTTATACGACGCAAGCTGGGAGAGAGAGAAAGGACACAACGCTAGCCTATTCCATTCAATGAAAGCCATCACACGTAACTCGACTCACCAATGGGCATTTGCGATTATCTTAATGGTCGCAATGATATTCTGGATGCGAATCGCAGCGCTACTGCATGCGCTTTACCCTTCCGTACAGGGCGCTCCACTTTCAGAATTTGCCCCGTTTTTGATTACAGGTTCGATCGTTGGATTCGTGATTGCTAGCCTTATTTTTAGTATCTCAGCTTTCTCTATCCCATTAATGATGGAACGACGCGTTGACGTGATGAGTGCAATCTTCACCAGCTTCAATGCGGTGAAATCAAATATCCCTGCGATGATCGTATGGGCGAGCATCATCTGCGCCGGTATTTTGGTTGGCTTTGCTACCTACGGCATCGGTATGGTCGTCACAATGCCTCTACTTGGCTACGGTACATGGCATGCTTATCACGAAATCATCAAGAAAAAACATCACGTCTAAGTAGTCGCCAGACTAACGAGCAATGTTATGATGAGACCTCAGCTACAGTGCTGAGGTCTTTTTTTGGAGTTAACAAAGTTTGTCTTACACCCCGCAACAGCACAGAGCAAATAAGAAACTGGCCGAATGCCTAGCTATCGCCAACCAGCATTTCTCTCGTGAATTCCCTTCCCCAACGATCACTTACAAGCTAAGAGGCAAAGCGGCAGGAAAGGCCTACCTTCAACTCAATGAGATTAAACTCAACCCAGTTCTATTCGCTGAAAACGAAGATGCCTTCATCAACGAAGTCGTGCCTCATGAGCTCGCACATCTAATCACTCACCAAGTGTTTGGGCGAGTGAGGCCTCATGGAAATGAATGGAAATACGTAATGGAAAAGGTATTCAACGTGCAAGCTAAAACGACTCATAGCTTTGAAATTTCCTCAGTGCAAGGTAAGACCTTTGAGTATCGCTGTGCCTGCACGGTTTATCCACTTTCTATCAGACGTCACAACAAGGTGTTACGTAACCAATCAAGCTACCGCTGCCAACAGTGTAATCAAACCTTATCCTTCACAGGCACACAACTCAGCTAGCGCTCTCAATCGGCACTAGCTTTCTTTTATAGCGACACCTTTCTCCAATTTAGAAAGCAGTACTCGATGGAGTCAGTGATAGGAATGTAATGGAGAAATCCATCCTTTGAGTGCTAGACTGATGTTTATCATACTTTTATCAGTCTTTTTCTATGCAAAAAATTACTCCCAAAGCATTTGGCCTATCGGTGTCTTTTTACTTAACGATAGTATTTGGCCTACTGGTAACCCAAAGTGTTTCTGCCGCTCCGCCCAGCTCATTTTCCAAAGCCAAAAAAGAAGCGGTGAAGATTTACCTTGATCACCCAACGTCATTTTATTGTGGCTGTGACATAACATGGAAAGACAAAAAGAAAGGCATTCCAGACCTCGACGGCTGTGGCTATCAAGTACGAAAGCAGCAAAAACGTGCCAGTCGAATTGAATGGGAGCACGTAGTACCGGCTTGGCAATTCGGCCACCAGCGTCAGTGCTGGCAAGACGGTGGACGCAAGAATTGCACTCGCAATGACAAAGTCTTCAAATCCATGGAAGCCGATCTTCACAATCTGACTCCGGCCATTGGCGAGGTTAACGGAGATCGCTCCAACTACAATTTCAGCCAATGGAATGGTATGGATGGAGTAAGTTATGGTCAGTGTGAAATGCAGGTCAACTTCAAGCAACGTAAAGTAATGCCGCCAGACAGAGCGAAAGGTTCTATCGCTCGAACTTATCTTTACATGAGCCAAGAGTACGGTTTTAAGCTATCTAAACCACAAACCAATCTGATGATAGCGTGGAATAAACAGTTCCCAGTCAACGAATGGGAATGTACTCGTGATGAACGTATTTTCTACATTCAAGGCAACCACAACCCATTCGTTCAAGAGAACTGTAAGTAAGCGAACCACTGAGTGTTGTTAGAAAAGTATCCACCGAAAAAACAAAAGGCTCTTTAAAAAATCAAGAGCCCTTGGGGTCAATTAGTGTTCGAAGTCTTCTAGGTAGCGCAAGTCACCCATGGCGACAGCGTTCTCTTCCCACTGTACAGAGCGAGAGGCGGCCATCACACTTGCTTGGCGACTATCACACCAACCCACTCCCTGGGCAAACGCACTCGGGTTATCTGGTAAGTTCGCAAGCTCCTTGCGAATTTCTACGTTAGGCTTGCCCAAGATTCTATTAACCACGAATACTGCTCTGTCTTGAACACCGTGATCTGATAATCGGGAACGTTGTCCCCATTGGATCTTCCATTCGTTACATGACGCATTGCTTGATTGCGGAATGCTCACAAACGCAAAGTCAGAGATCGCGTTGTACTTTTTGTACATCATGTACGCTTCAAATAGCATCGCGACATCTTCAGCAGAATGCGAATAAGAGTAGAATGCCGCTGCCGAGTCTCCCTCGAACTCAATGCCGGCGGCTTCGCCAGTCAAATTGCGGACATCATCAGTCATCGCCTTACCACGAAACGCAACCTGGGCAGCACCTCTTAATGTTGTTGAGTTTAACGGATTGCTATCAGACAAATCTCGATTCAAAGTCTGTAGTTTCTGAAGGTAATCATAGATAGTGCCTGAGTTTGGCATTTGTATTAAATCACTTGCAGGTAAAAAATCATTGGCATGAGCGAGCTCGTGCGCCAACAATCGAAATAGCCCTGGCGCGACATGCTCAGCTCGACGTTGATGGTAGGTCGCTGCATTGTATGTATTTGAATAGGTCACGTAATCATAAGAGCCCTGCTCAACATAACGCTGAGCCTTGTCGAACTTAAACTCTGTTTGGAAGTTCTTACGGTAATCATCTTGTTGGTAAATAGAGTCCCATTCACTCTTCGTACGCCACAGATTCCTCGGGTCAATATACATTGATGCCGTAGAGGGTTCATAAAAAGATGGACGCACATCATAACTAAGAACGATGCTGTTGAGTGGCTTAAACAGGTTAAGTAAATCCTGATCGTTAATTTCTCGCAATGCCGCAATAAAGCTTTCAGCCATCCATGGATGCGAAACGACCAACCGACTTTCAATTTGTTTAATCGTGAGATCTGTACCATCTACTCCGATAGGTTGAATAACCGATAGATCACAAGAACGCTTTTCCAAAAATGCCTTAGCACAATCCACAATATCTGGTGATGATGACGTCGTTTTAAACGTCGATATAGACTCCAAAGAAGGAGTACCATTCACATTAGGAGCTGCAATACTCGAAGGGGCGTCTGACGATGAGCCAGAGCTTCCCCCACAACCAACTAGCAGTGTGCCAACAATAAAGCCAACTAAAATAGAACGTTTTTTAATTTTCAAAATAAATGAGCCCAGCTTTAATTATATATAATTTCAATTATTTGGAGTCTATCCCTCAAGTTTATAAATTACAAACTGTGACACTCCAAACTTCGGATAGCCGCCTATATTATGCCAACCACTTGTTTTTTCTTCACTGCGCATCCATGTTAGGCTGAGATACTAAATCCCAGATAAAAAACTTACAGGTCAACCAGCATGAGAATCCCTCGTATCCATCACCCAGAACGCATTCATCAGTTAGGTTCACTCGCTTTAGGCGAAGATGCCGCGGGTCATGTTGGTCGTGTCCTTCGTATGAAAGAAGGCCAAGAAGTTATTCTTTTTGATGGCAGCGGCGCTGAATTTCCAGCGACAATCACTGAGGTATCAAAGAAGAATGTCACTGTTGATGTGACTGAACGTATCGAGCGCAGCAGTGAATCTCCATTAGACTTACATTTGGGACAAGTGATCTCACGTGGTGACAAAATGGAGTTCACGATCCAAAAGTCAGTAGAGCTTGGTGTAAACACCATTACTCCTCTTATTTCAGAACGCTGCGGCGTTAAACTGGATACTAAGCGCTTCGAGAAAAAGCTCGCCCAGTGGCAAAAAATTGCTATCGCCGCATGTGAACAGTGCGGTCGTAATACAGTTCCAGTGATTCGCCCTGTTATGCAACTTGAAGAGTGGTGTAGCGAACCAAGTGACGCGTTGAAGCTGAACCTGCACCCTCGCGCACAATACTCAATTAATACCCTTCCTGAACCTATCAATAAGGTACGCCTATTGATCGGTCCTGAAGGTGGCTTGTCTGCTGAAGAGATCGGCATGACAGAACAATACAAATTTGAAGAGACGCTACTCGGCCCACGTGTACTTCGTACCGAAACAGCAGCTCTAACCGCAATTACTGCCTTACAAGTCCGTTTTGGCGATCTAGGCTAGGAGAAAAAAATGATCAAACTTGGCATCGTAATGGATCCAATTTCATCCATTAACATCAAAAAAGACTCTAGCTTTGCCATGATGCTTGAGGCTCAGCGTCGTGGTTACGAAATCCATTACATGGAAATGAATGATCTACACTTAGATCGAGGCGTTGCGATCGCAGACACTAAAGTCGTTGAGCTCAAAGAAGATCCAAATGACTGGTATGAATTCAAATCAGAGCAAACTATCGCACTATCTGATTTAGATGCAGTACTGATGCGTAAAGATCCTCCGTTTGATACTGAATACATCTACGCAACCTACATCCTTGAGCGTGCTGAAGAAAATGGCGCACTGATCGTAAACAAACCACAAAGCCTGCGCGACTGTAACGAGAAACTGTTCACAGCGTGGTTCCCAGAACTAACACCAACCACTATCGTGACTCGTAAAGCGGAGAAAATTAAAGAATTCCGTGAGAAGCATGGTGATGTGATCCTTAAGCCACTTGATGGTATGGGAGGCGCATCGATCTTCCGTGTGAAAGAAGGCGACCCAAACGTATCAGTTATTATCGAGACACTGACTAACCATGGCCAAAACTACGCGATGGCACAAACTTTTGTTCCCGACATCAGCAACGGTGACAAGCGGATTCTTTTAGTTGATGGCGAACCAATGCCTTACTGTCTGGCTCGTATTCCAGCTAAAGGCGAAACTCGAGGTAACCTTGCAGCTGGCGGTACTGGTGAAGCACGTCCTCTAAGTGACACAGACTGGGCGATCGCAAGAGCCGTTGCTCCTGCACTAAAAGAAAAAGGTCTAATCTTCGTTGGTCTAGACGTTATCGGTGATAAGCTAACTGAAATCAACGTAACGAGCCCTACATGTATCCGCGAAATCGAAGCCGCTTTCGATATCTCGGTAACGGGCAAGTTAATGGATGCTATTGAGCGTCACGTTAACGCAAAATAACCTAAGCTAAGAAAGCCCTAGCGCTTCACACATACGTCTTAGGAATAGAATGAGCGGCTTTACGCCGCTCTTTTCCTTTATTGGTGACACACTGGCAGGAGGCTCTATGAACCTAACGAACCACTTTTTGGTCGCTATGCCCGGGATGAAAGATCCGTATTTTCAAAACTCGGTAATCTACCTCTGTGAACACAACGAGGAAGGTGCGATGGGGTTAATGATTAACGCTCCCATCGATGTCACTGTCGGCAGTATGCTCAAACAAGTTGAGGTTGAATCTGAGCAACCAAAACCGAATCAAGCCAGCCTTGATAAGCCAGTATTAAATGGTGGACCGGTTGCTGAAGACCGTGGGTTTATTCTGCATAAACCTAAGGGCAGCTATCAATCAAGCATCAGCATGACCGACCAAATCTCGGTAACGACCTCAAAAGATATTTTAATGGTGTTAGGCACTGAAGATGAGCCGATGCACTACTTGGTCGCTCTTGGCTATGCAGGTTGGGAACCCGGTCAGCTAGAAACCGAGCTAACTGAAAACTCATGGTTAACCGTTGAAGCGGACCCTAAAGTCATCTTCGATACGCCAATTTCAGATCGATGGAAAGTCGCAGTACAAATGTTAGGTATCAACGCCGCGCAGCTTTCGTCTGACGCTGGTCACGCCTAGCCTCATAACAGAAACACTCAAACACGGATAAATTTGGAAGCCCCATGTCACGAACAATTATGGCATTTGATTACGGTACAAAAAGTATAGGCAGTGCTATTGGACAAGAAATCACTGGCACAGCTAGTCCTTTAAAAGCGTTTAAAGCTAAAGACGGTATCCCGAACTGGGACGACATCGAAAAACAGATTAAAGAGTGGCAACCAAATCTTATTGTCGTCGGGCTACCTACCGATCTTCACGGTCGTGATCTAGAAACCATCACACCTAGAGCAAAGAAGTTTGCTAACCGATTAAAAGGTCGTTTTGGTGTTGATGTTGAGCTGCATGATGAAAGATTATCGACCGCAGAAGCAAGAGCCGACCTCTTTGACATGGGTGGCTACAAAGCATTAAGTAAAGGAAATATTGATAACCAGTCTGCAGTTGTCATTCTCGAAAGCTGGTTTGAAGCACAATATTCTTAACGAAAATTAAGTGAGCAAAAAGCAACCCGATTTGTGATCCCGCAAGAATTTCGCGCCGTAAAATTGATGCAATTCATCAAAAATAAGTGGGAGTTCAGATGAAAATTTTTCTAGCAATCTTCGCCGCTCTAACCATTTCAGCGTGCAGCTCAACAGGGTCTAGTAGCGCTAGTTACATGAATGATGGCAAAACTAATTCAGGTTTCAATAGTGGCAAGATGTACTACGACGACAGTCGAAGACATGATGATTCGCTACATAGCAAATAAGCTAGTTGTTTTAAGCCTGAGCTCTACACCATAAAAGTTCGGGCTTCCTTATTTCTGTATCTACCCCATATCGATCTTCACGCCAGATAAAGATCCATTACCGTAACCACCATCACCTCGTCTGGTTTTAAGCATCAAGCGTAAGTCGTTAGCCGAATCGGCGCTGTGGAACGCATCTTCTTCGCTGATCTTTCCTGCTACGACCAAATCATACAAAGCCTGATCAAAAGTCTGCATGCCGACTTCTTTCGATTTTGCCATCGTTGCTTTTAACTCGTGCAACTCACCGCGGCGAATTAAATCAGACACTCGTGGGCTGTTCAGTAGAATCTCAAACACACCATGACGCCCACTGCCATTTTTATCTCTGATTAACTGCTGAGCAACCACACCACGCAGGTTCATCGACAGATCAAACAGGAACTGCTCTTTCTGCTCTTTCGGCACCAAGTGGAGAATACGCTCTAGAGCTTGGTTGGCATTATTCGCGTGTAAAGTTGCCATACACAGGTGACCCGTCTCAGCAAAGGTCATCGCATATTCCATGGTTTCACGGCTACGGATTTCACCAATCAGAATCATATCTGGCGCTTGGCGTAATGAATTCTTAAGTGCGACTTCGTAGCTCTCAGTATCAAGCCCCACCTCGCGCTGAGTCACAATACATTTCTTGTGTTCGTGAACAAATTCAATCGGGTCTTCGACCGTCAAGATATGCCCCGAGCGGTTGGTGTTGCGGTAGCCTGTCATCGCAGCCATCGAGGTCGATTTACCAGAGCCAGTAGCACCAACCACCAGCACAAGTCCGCGTTTAGCAATTGAAAAGTCTTGCAGTACATCAGGAAGCTTTAATTGCTCAAAGGTTGGGATGTTGGTCTCGATACGTCGAATTACCGCGCCAGGTAGCTCTCGCTGAAAGAACGCACTAACACGAAAACGACCAAAATCACGCACAATCGCAAAGTTAGCCTCGCGCGTTTGCTGATATTCATCACGTCGATCTTGATTCATCATCGCATCAAGTAATTGACTGACCTGGGCTGAATTCAGCTTCTCGCCTTGCGGTCGCAGTTCACCATCGACACGGAACAAGACTGGCGCATCAACCGTGATGTAAAGATCGGACGCTCTTTGAGAAAGCATTCCCTCAAGGATTTGTTTCAATTCCATTATGTGCACCTTGATTAGAACATTGAGGTTTCAATTTCGATCTTTTTCTCGACCTCTTCCGAGTCAACCAAGCCTTGAGCCATCAGCTGTTTCGCATTTTGCTCCATGGTTTGCATGCCATGTGCCGCCCCTGTTTGAATGATCGAATACATCTGAGCGACTTTATCTTCACGAATCAAGTTTCTGATCGCTGGCGTCGCCATCATGATTTCGTGACAAGCCACACGACCACCACCGACACGCTTTAATAGTTTCTGGGCAATCACCGAGCGTAATGATTCAGACAACATTGAACGAACCATATCTTTGTCGCTACCAGGGAATACGTCAATAATACGGTCGATAGTTTTAGCAGCAGAGCTGGTATGTAAGGTGCCAAAAACCAAGTGCCCAGTTTCTGCTGCCGTGAGTGCTAAGCTAATGGTTTCTTGGTCACGCAGCTCACCGACAAGGATTACATCAGGATCTTCACGTAACGCACTGCGCAACGCCGCTTTAAAGCTATGGGTATCACGATGAACCTCACGCTGGTTCACTAGGCACTTATTGTTGGTGTGAACAAATTCAATCGGGTCTTCGATGGTGAGAATATGCTTATTGTGGTTACGGTTTACGTAATCGACCATCGCCGCAAGAGTGGTTGATTTACCAGAGCCTGTAGGGCCTGTAACTAGCACTAGACCCTTTTCATAATTAGCAATCTTCTCAAAGATGTCAGGGGCGCCTAACTGCTCTAACGTCGGAATCTCGACAGGGATAGTTCGAAAGACAGCTGAGCAACCACGAGATTGGTTAAAAGCGTTAACACGGAAACGACCAACATTGGGTAATTCAAAAGAGAAGTCGACTTCCAGTTTTTCCTCGAACTCACCGCGCTGCGAGTCGCTCATGATCTCAAAAACTAAACGGTGTACATCAGAATGACTCAAAGCTGGTACTCCAAGCTTCCTTACTTCACCATCTATACGTACCATTGGAGATACACCCGCAGAAAGATGTAGATCTGACGCGTTATGCTTTACACTAAAATCTAGTAACTCAGTGATATCCATTTATTTTCCCTTAAGTAAAGTCAGCTATGAGTAGTATTCAACAAAACATCGAACAAATCACCTCACAGATTCGTAGCGCTGAGCAAAAGTGCGGACGAACTCCAGAGTCCGTACAACTTTTAGCCGTCAGCAAAACCAAACCTATTGATGTGATTCTAGAAGCCGCACTCGGAGGGCAAATTGCCTTTGGTGAAAACTATGTTCAAGAAGGTGTCGATAAAGTAAAACACTTTTCAGAACAACATTCTAACCTAAATTTGGAATGGCACTTTATTGGTCCAATCCAGTCAAATAAAACTCGCTCTATTGCAGAAAGCTTCGCATGGGTACATTCCATCGATCGCGATAAGATCGCTCAGAGACTGAATGACCAGCGCCCAAGCGCACTTCCACCTTTACAAGTGTTAATTCAAGTAAACACAAGTGGTGAAGCATCCAAGTCTGGCACATCTGAAGAGTCAGTTTTTGCACTGGCAGAGTTGATTTCCTCATTGCCCAACCTCACTTTAAGAGGGTTGATGTCAATTCCTGCAAACGTTTCTGACTATCAATCACAGCTTAGTGCTTTCTCTCAACTGGCAGAGCTTAAAGATAAGCTAGCTGCAAAATATCCTGATATTGATACCCTTTCGATGGGCATGAGTGGAGATATGGAGGCAGCAGTCGAGGCTGGCAGCACCATGGTTCGTATTGGAACCGCGATTTTCGGAGCTCGTGATTACGCGAAATAGCGACACCTAACAACCTCAAAAGTATAAGTATTGATACCGCTCCGCTCTCACCGCGCAGCGATACGCTCAGGATTTGATATATGGAACATAAGAACATCGCCTTTATCGGGGCGGGAAACATGGTTCGCTCAATTGTAGCGGGCTTAGTAGCGAGTGGTTACCCAGCGCAAAAGATTACGGCGACTGCACCTTCTGACACCAGAAGAGTGCCGTTAGAGCAAGAGTACGGAATCAATACCACCAGCGATAATATTGCCGCAGCAGAGCAAGCAGACGTTGTTGTATTATCAGTGAAGCCACAGATGATGGCTGATGTATGTAAACCCTTACAAAGCATCGACTTTAGCAACAAACTGTTAATCTCAATTGCCGCAGGTATTAATGCGAATCGACTCAATGAGATGTTAGACTGCCAACTGAACCTGGTTCGTGTGATGCCAAACACGCCATCACTGCTTGGTAAGGGTATGAGTGGGCTTTATGCTGATTCAACCGTTAGCCAAGCAGATAAAGATTTTGCATCACAGCTAATGCAAGCTGTAGGTGAAGTGAGCTGGGTTGAACAAGAATCTGGTATCAATAACATCATTGCAGCGGCAGGCAGCGCTCCGGCTTACTTCTTCCTGTTTATGGAAGCAATGCAAGCGGAAGCAGTCAATCAAGGTTTCGACCAAGAGACGGCCCGCAAGCTAGTGCAGCAATCGGCATTAGGCGCAGCAGAGATGGTGGTCGCGAATCCAGATACAAAATTATCTACACTGCGTGAGCAAGTGACTTCAAAAGGTGGTACTACCGCCGAAGCACTGCGCACCTTTAATGAACATCAACTATCAGACATTGTAGCCAAAGCCATGCAAGCGGCAGTTGCTCGAGCTGAAGAGATGGAAAAACTGTTTTAAGCATTTTGTCGCTCATGTGATAACTAAGCGGCAAGTAAATCCGAAAAAGGAAACAATATGAACTCGATGAGCTTTCTGATCTCGACCGTTTTTGATCTTTACATCATGGTTGTGATCTTGCGTATCTGGCTACAAGCATCACGTGCAGATTTCTACAATCCGTTCTCACAATTCATCGTAAAAGCGACGCAACCAGTGGTTGCTCCACTACGCCGAGTTATTCCATCAATCGGCAGCCTAGATCTGGCAACGGTTGTTTTCGCTTATGTGCTATGTGTACTCAAGTTCGTCGCTCTGAACTTAATTATCTCTGGTGGCGCAGCAGTGTTCGATATCAGCTTCCTAATCTTTGGCGGACTTTCTCTGATCAAAGCGGCTGGTGGTTTGCTCTTCTGGGTACTACTAATCCGTGCAATCCTAAGCTGGGTTAGTCAAGGTCGCAGCCCAATCGAGTATGTGTTCCATCAACTGACTGAGCCAATGCTAATGCCTATCCGCCGTATCCTACCGGATATGGGTGGCTTCGACTTAAGCGTTCTGGTTCTGTTCATTGTTCTTCAGTTTGCGAACTTCCTTATGGGTGACATGATTGGTCCTATTTGGTATCAGCTATAATTCAAGTACGAACATCAGGTACTTTGACGATGCCAAAAGCGGTTTGGACCGAAGAAGACTATATTCTTCTTAGGGTCTATATCCAGCCCAAAGCAAGCCGAGACAAAATCGTCGGCCTGCACAGTGAGGAACTAAAAATTGCCATTACTGCTCCACCAGTAGATGGCAAAGCCAATGCCCACTTAGCGAAATACCTAGCGAAACAATTTAAGGTCGCTAAAGGGCAAATTAAAATTGAAAAGGGAGAACTCGGCCGGCACAAACAAGTTCGAATATGCTCGCCAAGCCAAATCCCCACTGAAGTCAAAGCCATCCTATGATGGCTTTTTGCTATTTATTGGAGTCATTATGCGTCTATGGATAACAACACTACTTACCGCTCTCATTGCCCTACCAAGCTCAGCAGGGCAATTTAAGAACATTAAGGATATCGAGGTTCACTACTCGGCCTTTAACTCGACATTTTTAACAGCTCAAGTCGCGAAACAATACAAGCTCAAGCGAAACGGCTACTCAGCTATTTTAAACATCAGCGTACTAGACAATGCCTCCCTTGGAAAACCTGCGACAACCGCTAAAATAACGGGAACAGCCAAGAACCTAGTGGGCAATACTCGCACGCTTAACTTCCGTGAAATCAAAGAGGGTGATGCCATCTATTACCTTGCAGAGTTCCCTATTACGCACGAAGAAAACATCACGTTTAATATCGATGTTAACGCAGGCTTGAAAGGCACTGGTCCATTACGTTTCACGCAAAAATTCTATACAGAAGAGTAAGCTCACTGTTCTGTTCATTAACTTATTTAGAGCCCCATTCCATGAGTAAGATTGTTTTAGCTACAGGCAACCAAGGCAAAGTTCGCGAGATGGCAGATATTCTGTCTGAGTTCGGCTTTGACGTTGTCGCACAAAGTGAATTTAACGTTTCAGAAGTCGCTGAAACAGGAACAACATTCATTGAGAATGCCATCATTAAAGCTCGTCATGCAGCGAAAGAAACCGGTCTACCAGCGATTGCGGATGACTCTGGTTTAGAGGTTGATTACTTAAATGGCGCGCCGGGAATCTACTCAGCTCGTTACTCAGGAGAAGACGCTACCGATAAAGAGAACATCGAAAAACTGCTTGATGCTATGCAAGGTGTTGAGTCAGAGAAGCGTACTGCTCGTTTTCACTGTGTATTAGTCTTAATGCGTCACGAAAATGATCCAACACCACTGGTATGCCATGGTAAATGGGAAGGACAAATCCTGACTGAAGAGCACGGTGAGAACGGCTTTGGCTACGACCCAGTATTCTTTGTTCCAGAAGACAAGTGTGCATCTGCTGAGCTTGCCCCTTCACGCAAAAAGCAACTATCACACCGAGGTAAAGCCCTTGCGTCACTATTCAAAGCACTGAAAGAGCAAGCTCTGTAATGCACAACGCAGCACTCGTTCCACCAGCTCTTAGCCTTTATGTACACATCCCGTGGTGTGTACAAAAGTGTCCGTATTGTGATTTCAACTCACATGCTCTGAAAGCCGATATCCCCGAAAAAGAGTACATCGATGCGCTACTTGAGGATCTCGATACTGATATCGAAAAATACCAACTCAATGGTGCACCTCGTCCGCTGTATTCGATCTTTATTGGGGGGGGAACTCCAAGCCTGTTCTCTCCAGAAGGTATCGGTCGACTGCTTCAAGGTATTGAGCAACGCATCCCATTCAAACCTGAAATTGAAATCACCATGGAAGCCAATCCAGGCACCATTGAAGCGGAGCGTTTCGCTGGTTACCAAAAGGCGGGGATTACCCGTATCTCAGTTGGTGTACAAAGTTTCGAGCAAGAGAAGCTAGAGAGGCTGGGCCGTATCCATGGTCAAGATGAAGCAGTCAACGCTGCTTATCTTGCACATAAAATCGGTCTAAACAGCTTTAACCTCGATCTTATGCATGGCTTGCCAGATCAAAGTATCGATCAAGCATTGGCTGATCTAGATAAAGCGATCGAGTTAGATCCGCCGCATTTATCTTGGTACCAGCTAACAATAGAACCTAACACCATGTTCTATTACAAAACGCCAACTTTACCAGACGATGATGATCTCTGGGATATCTTCGAATTAGGCCACAAAAAGCTCGCTGATGCAGGGTATGTGCAGTACGAAATATCAGGCTACAGCAAGCCGGGCTACCAGTGTCAACACAACCTCAACTACTGGCGCTTCGGTGACTACTTGGGTATTGGCTGTGGCTCTCATGGCAAGCTGAGTTTTGCTGATGGACGAATTATTCGAACGACTAAGGTTAAGCATCCAAAAGGCTATCTAGCGGCTTATCAAAATATGGTAAAGCCTTATGTTTCAGATGAATTTGAAGTAGCAAACGAAGACCGCCCTTTTGAATTCTTTATGAACCGTTTCAGGTTAATGGAAGCGTGTCCTAAGCAAGATTTCATTGATACAACAGGGCTTGGTTTTGAGGATGTTCAGCCAACAATTGAATGGGCAAAAGAGCTAGGTTACTTGAACGAAACCGACACTCACTGGCAAATCACAGAAAAGGGGAAACTTTTCCTCAACGATTTGCTGGAAGCCTTCATGGCTGAAGCAGACGAATAACCTAACACCTACAAAAAAGCCTCTCATCACGAGAGGCTTTTTATCAAATTAAGTATACCGATAATACTAGAAAATAGAACGACCAATACGCTCTGAAAGCAGCTCGAGAGCCTTAGTGCCAGCAAGAGAGTTACCTGAAGGATCCAGCTCTGGAGACCACACTGCAATCGTCATCTCACCAGGTACGATAGCGATAATACCGCCGCCTACTCCCGATTTACCTGGCATACCAACGCGGTAAGCGAATTCACCTGCTCCATCGTACAAGCCACAAGTCGCAAGCAAAGCATTCAACTGTTTAGTTTGTACCGGCGTGATGATCTCTTTCTTAGTCTGCACTGACACCCCTTTGTTCGCTAAGTAACTAAAGGTTTTCGCCAAATCCACACAAGTCATCTTAAGTGCGCAAGCATGGAAGTAATTATTGAGTACAGGGATAACATCGTTCTCAAAATTACCAAATGAACGCATCAAGTACGCAATAGCGGCATTACGATCGCTGTGCATCATTTCTGAAGCCGCTACTACCTTGTCGTACACAATATGAGTATCGCCCGATAACTGACGCACAAACTCCAATAAACGCTGTCTTGGCGCTGACAAGCGGCTTTGTAATAGGTCAGCGACAACAATCGCACCAGCATTAATAAATGGGTTTCGAGGGATACCCTGCTCCATCTCAAGTTGGATCATCGAGTTGAAGGCTTGCCCTGAAGGCTCTTTACCCACACGCTGCCAAATCTCTTCCGGCTTATAAAGCACCATCGCTAACGTCAAACTCAAAGCCTTAGAGATAGATTGTACTGAGAATGCTTCCTCTGCATCACCCGCTTGAATCACTTCTCCTTCATTGGTGTATACCGCGATCGCCAGTTTCTGGTTCGATACACGCGCCAATGCAGGAATATAATCAGCGACCTTTCCCTGACCAATTAAAGGGCGAACTTCTTCTAAGATCTCGGCCAAAATAGCTTGAGTTGGTTTCATGTGTACTTACTTCTATATTGTTATTTTTGTAGGGAGGTAACATATACCAATCGTAGTAAATAGTGGCTCACTCTAGCTTGTTAAAACACTCGATAACTGCCTTAGAACTTTTGATTGTAGAGTAACTACTTATCGAAAAATGCTGCCTTGTTCTCAAGCCTTTTTCCTACGCTATTTCTGATCACTTACTTACTGTGATTGGTGTTACTTTCTGTCGTTAAGCCTTTACTGAAATAAAAGCCTAAGGACAAAAAAGCCAACACTACAATAATGTTGGCTTTTATCAATCCCATAAAATGTAAGGTTAAGATCCTAATCAAATCTCACCTTATATTTTTTTGAGGTTCAGAATTACTTAGTACGCTTGTACTTAATATCCCAAACGCCATGACCTAAACGGTGGCCACGAGCTTCAAATTTAGTCAATGGACGCTCATCTGGACGAGGGATGTAATCACCATCTTCAGCGATATTCTCAAAACCTGGTGCAGATTTCATTACTTCAATCATGTGCTCTGCGTAGTTTTCCCAGTCAGTTGCCATGTGGAAAATACCAGTTTCAAGGTGTAGCTTAGCGCGAACCATTTCAGCGAACTCAGCTTTAACGATACGACGCTTGTGGTGACGAGCTTTGTGCCATGGGTCAGGGAAAAACAGTTGCAGTGTATGCAAGCTGCTATCTGGAATCATGTGTTCAAATACTTCAACAGCATCGTGACACATTACACGTAGATTAGTTACGCCAGCATCGCGCGCAGTACCCAAACAAGCACCAACACCAGGGCTGTGAACTTCAATACCTAAGAAGTTCTTCTCAGGTGCATTCTTTGCCATTTCAACCAGTGATGCACCCATACCGAAGCCAATCTCTAGTACAACTGGGTTATCATTGCCAAATACTTCTTTCCAGTTAAGAAGCTCTGGGTTGTAGTCGATACCCATTGTTGGCCAACATTCATTCATCGCGTTCTCTTGGCCTTTTGTTAAGCGGCCTTCGCGGCGAACAAAACTACGGATCTTACGAACAAGTTTGCCGTCTTCAGTATATTCGTTAGTGGTCACTTCACTCATTGATTTTTGCCTGCACATTGATTAATCAAAGCGGGGATTATCCAAAGAATTGCCTTCGGTGCAAGTCTTTCCGTGGATAAATTCCCACACAATTTGTCTGTTTTACATCCAACGTCAAGTGTGGTGCAATTTCGCTTCTAATAATAGCAAAGCATAGAGCATGTCGTGACTCCTTTCGCAACCGCCATATTAAAGTGGTATAACGCCTACGGGCGTAAAAAATTACCTTGGCAACAAAATAAAACCGCCTACACCGTTTGGCTATCTGAAATCATGCTTCAGCAGACTCAGGTAGCTACGGTGATCCCATACTACCAACGCTTCTTGGAACGTTTCCCAACAGTTATCGACCTAGCAAACGCCGAGCAAGATGAAGTGCTTCACCTATGGACAGGGCTTGGTTACTACGCGCGAGCCCGTAACCTCCACAAAGCAGCCAAGATCGTTGCAGAACAATATGGTGGGGAGTTTCCGCTTTCTCTCGAAGAGATGAATGCGCTTCCAGGCATAGGTCGTTCAACAGCTGCAGCCGTTCTATCCTCTGTCTACAAGCTCCCTCATGCGATCCTTGATGGCAACGTGAAGCGAACGCTTGCAAGAAGCTTTGCTGTCGAAGGCTGGCCAGGTCAAAAAAAGGTTGAAAACCAACTCTGGGAATACGCAGAAGCACATACACCGAAGCAAGATGTCGATAAGTACAATCAAGCTATGATGGATATGGGAGCTATGGTTTGTACTCGTAGCAAGCCTAAATGCACTTTATGTCCGATAGAAAGCATGTGTGAAGCTAAGAAGTTAGATAGACAGCTCGACTTCCCAGGCAAAAAGCCAAAGAAAGAGAAACCAGTAAAAGAGACCTGGTTTGTAATCCTGTATCACGATAATCAAGTGTGGCTTGAGCAGCGCCCTCAATCAGGTATCTGGGGAGGCTTATTCTGTTTCCCTCAAAATGAAAATGCAGAGATCGAACACCAATTGGACCTTCGTTCGATCAAAAATACGGATTCAATCAAAACTATGATTGCGTTTAGGCACACTTTCAGCCACTACCACTTAGATATCACACCAGTATTAGTAAAATTAGATAAACAACCAGATTTGATAATGGAAGGGACTAAAGGTCTCTGGTATAACTTATCAAAACCAGACGAAATAGGCCTAGCAGCTCCTGTAAAGCAGCTTATTGAAAGCCTACCCTTTGAACTGAATGACGACGTTTGAATCAACGAACGCGATAAGAGGAACCACTATGAGCCGCACTGTATTTTGTGCTCGCCTCCAGAAAGACGCTGAAGGCTTAGAATTTCAACTTTACCCAGGTGACTTAGGTAAGCGTATCTTTGACAACATCTCTAAAGAAGCTTGGGGACAATGGCAAAGCAAACAAACCATGCTTATCAATGAAAAGAAGCTAAACATGATGGATCCTGAACATCGTAAACTTCTTGAAACTGAGATGGTTAACTTCCTTTTCGAAGGTAAAGATGTCGTTATTGATGGTTACACTCCACCAAGCGAATAAGACATTTATTTAAGCAAATTTTAATGACATCATGGTTAACGCTGCGATGTCATTTTTGTATGAGGAACTATGAAAAAGCTAAGTTACTTCCTAACCGCCATGCTACTCACAGGTTGCAGTCGTGAGTTCGTTGAGAGCATTTATGATGTGAATTACGAACCAACCAACCGATTCGTAAATAACTTGGCGGAGCTACCCGGTCAGTTTGAAAAAGATACAGGCGCATTAGACGCTTTGATCAATAGCTTTTCTGGCAATATCCAAAAGCGCTGGGGTAGAAGTGAAATAAAGATGGCAGGCAAGAGTAACTATGTGAAATATATAGATAATTACTTAAGCCGCTCAGAAGTAAACTTTAGCGAGGGCCTAATAACGGTAGAAACCGTCTCCTCTACAGAGCCTAAAAAACACCTCAAAAACGCCATTATGACAACGCTGCTTACGCCAGATGACCCAGCACATGTCGACCTATTCTCTTCAAAAAGTATCAAATTAGAAGGTAAACCTTTTCTCTACAATCAAGTTGTAGATCAAGAGGAGAAACCTATCCAATGGACATGGCGCGCCAACAAATTTGCTGACTACCTGATAGCTAACAACCTAAAAACCAAAGAAGTCGACTTTAAAAAAGCCTACTACGTTGAGATCCCTATGGTGGCCGATCACGCAATCCAGCGTAGTTACCAATATGCCGATATCGTTCGACGCGCATCTAAGCGCTATGACATCCCTGAAGACTTAATCTACGCAATCATCAAGACAGAGAGCAGCTTTAACCCGTATGCAGTGAGCTGGGCGAATGCATACGGCTTGATGCAAGTCGTGCCGAAAACAGCAGGTCGAGATGTCTTTAAGTTGGTAAAAAACAAACCTGGAGAGCCAACTCCTGAGTATTTGTTTAACCCAGAAAACAACATTGATGCAGGTACTGCGTATTTTTACATATTAAAAAATCGCTATTTGAAAGACGTTCAACACCCAACAACACTCGAATACAGTATGATCTCTGCGTACAACGGTGGCACAGGTGGTGTACTCAACACCTTTAGTAAGGACAGAAAACGTGCAATGCGTGACTTAAACTCACTGCAACCTAGCCAAGCTTACTGGGCTCTAACCAAAAAACACCCGAATAAAGAATCGCGTAGATACTTAGAAAAAGTAACAAAGTTCAAGAAAGATTTTAACCAAGGTAAAACGTAAGCCTCACTTTTGAATAAAAAAACAACTAACGAACGTTTTTTTTAATTATTTTCAAAAAAGGTGTTGACGGTTATGCAGAAAATCCGTTTAATAGCGCTCCGTTGCCCGGATAGCTCAGTCGGTAGAGCAGAGGATTGAAAATCCTCGTGTCGGTGGTTCGATTCCGCCTCCGGGCACCACAAATTGACTTGTTGGTGCCACCACTCTTTAACAGGGAGTAGCAGCACGGACAAAAGCACAAAGAATACAGTGTGCCGACTTAGCTCAGTAGGTAGAGCAACTGACTTGTAATCAGTAGGTCACCAGTTCGATTCCGGTAGTCGGCACCATTCTTTTGCCTCGATAGCTCAGTCGGTAGAGCAGCGGATTGAAAATCCGCGTGTCGGTGGTTCGATTCCGCCTCGAGGCACCATTATTTGGTGTTTAACTTAAATAAGTTAACGCAAGTAATTCCCCCTTAGTTCAGTTGGTAGAACGGCGGACTGTTAATCCGTATGTCGCAGGTTCGAGTCCCGCAGGGGGAGCCATTTACAATTGAAGTGATTGATATCATTTCATATAAAACGAAGAGTAACTTCTTCAGTAAAAGATATAGTGTGCCGACTTAGCTCAGTAGGTAGAGCAACTGACTTGTAATCAGTAGGTCACCAGTTCGACTCCGGTAGTCGGCACCATTCTTTTGCCTCGATAGCTCAGTCGGTAGAGCAGCGGATTGAAAATCCGCGTGTCGGTGGTTCGATTCCGCCTCGAGGCACCATTATTTAGTGTTTAACTTAAATAAGTCAACGCAAGTAATTCCCCCTTAGTTCAGTTGGTAGAACGGCGGACTGTTAATCCGTATGTCGCAGGTTCGAGTCCCGCAGGGGGAGCCACATTCAAGAAGCCAAGTCGAAAGACTTGGCTTTTTTCGTTTTAAACTTCGACTTATTTGTACCAAATAAATGTCTCAGAACTGGCCGCCCACGTTGAGTCCCAACAGGGGGAGCCATTTTAGAAAAAGCCTCATCACATGATGAGGTTTTTCGTATCTAACGCTCCTGCTTTGTGCCAAAGCAATATCTCAGCCCTCCCTAACCAATCACGTCGAACTCCAATACTGAAAAACTCTTTCGAAAAGCTTGGATTATTCTTTTAGACGGCACTAAATCTCTTTCAGTTCAGGCACGCATTAAATGCTGAAACCGCCCCCCTCTTCCTTCGTATACCTCTGTTCAACGAAAATCTTTGACTAATACCGCTCCCTTACGGCCATTCTCAAGACACAATCAAATACAGAAAAGGTAACAAACTAGCGTTCCATTACTTTTTTTCTTGTCGTAAATTTAATCTTCATCATGTTTTGATATCTTTCTATCTGCCTTAAACGACTTAGATTAAGATTCGATGAAACATACCTAATATTTATTATTGAATTGCTGCGCGGGGAAATATAAAACTAAAGACGCAAGCTTACTTACTGCCGGGCATCATTTTAATCGCCCTACTAGCGTTAACCGCTACAGGCTTATGGACCTTAAGAATCGCTAGCAACATAGATAACAAAGCTCGCGTAACTGAGCTATTTAAGAGTGCATACAGCATTCTTACAGAAGTTGAAAAGATGGCCATTGACGGCACTTTAGAGGAACAACAAGCAAAACAGTTAGCGACTCGCCTGCTGCGTAACGATATTTATAAAGACAATGAATATGTATACGTTGCCGATGAGAATATGACGTTTGTCGCTACCCCATTAGATCCTCAGTTACACGGAACTAGCTTTAATGACTTTAAAGATGGAGACGGCAATAGCGATGATCAGTTAATCCAAAGAGTACTTGGTAACCGAACAGGTCAGATCGTTGAGTACATCTGGCCCCAAAAAAAGCCTGATGGAACTATTGAAGAAAAACTATCTATTACAGAGAAAACACCGGATTGGGGTTGGGTTGTAGGTATTGGTATCGGATTCAACGAAGTGAATGCGCGTTTCTGATCTACCGCTCAATGACAGCAATTCCTATGTGTTGTTATTGCAGGCCTTATTCTTTCAAGCTTAATCGTGTCGATTAAAAGAATGCTGGCACTACTTGGTGGCGAGCCTAGAGACGTGAGAGAAGCCGTATAAGCTGCAGCAGAAGGACGCATTCAGACCTCTTTCGAAATTAAAGCGGTCGATGGCAGTATCTATCATGCAGTACAACAAATGAGTAAATCGCTGGCTGAACTGGTATCTAACCTTAATGCTTCGATGTTGGCATTCCGAGGCGAACTTCAACGCGTCGAAGACCGCGCTGGTTCAATTGCTCAACTAACTGAGACACAACAGCAATCCACTGAAATGATCGCAACTGCGATGACAGAGATGGCATCTTCAGTGAACATTGCTGATTCTGCGGGAGATACGGCGCGCAACACTGATGAAGCAGACAAACAGAGCCAACAAACTCAACGCCTGATTCATAACACAGTAAACAATATTCAAGGCCTCGCTGGACAACTAGGAACAGCAAGTGAAGCGGTCGCTAACCTAGATAACGATGTAAATTGAGGAAAGTGGCAACCAACGGAGCAATGTAGTGACCGAAAGTCATAACAGCACCCAAACCTTAACCTCTCTATGTAGTGAATTAGAAGCTTAGGTAAATAGGTTTGAAGTAAAACACTAAAGTTTCGGGAAGATTTTTAAATATAAAAGCACGTTTTCATACGTGCTTTTTTTATTTCGGCACTCATTCCGTCTAGTTAAACGTAGGTTATCAATCTTTTAAGGCATGCTAGACCTAGGTTTTTCATCGCAAATGAACAAAAACAACCCACTAAGTATAGAAAAACATCAAACAATACTTTTTTTGCAATTTAATGTTGACCCAGAACAGGAAAACACGTTTAATACACCTCGTCGCCCGGATAGCTCAGTCGGTAGAGCAGAGGATTGAAAATCCTCGTGTCGGTGGTTCGATTCCGCCTCCGGGCACCACAATTTATTTGTTGGTGTCTTAGACAACAACATAAAAGCACAAAGAAATATTATGTGCCGACTTAGCTCAGTAGGTAGAGCAACTGACTTGTAATCAGTAGGTCACCAGTTCGATTCCGGTAGTCGGCACCATTTCTTTAAAGCTTTAAGAATAATTCCCCCTTAGTTCAGTTGGTAGAACGGCGGACTGTTAATCCGTATGTCGCAGGTTCGAGTCCCGCAGGGGGAGCCACATTTAGTGTGCCGACTTAGCTCAGTAGGTAGAGCAACTGACTTGTAATCAGTAGGTCACCAGTTCGATTCCGGTAGTCGGCACCATTTATATTATTGAGAAGTTTATTCTTCTTAAATAATTCCCCCTTAGTTCAGTTGGTAGAACGGCGGACTGTTAATCCGTATGTCGCAGGTTCGAGTCCCGCAGGGGGAGCCACTTTAGAGAAAGCCTCATCACACGATGAGGCTTTTTCGTATCTAATGCTCCTGCTTTGTGCCAAAGCAATGTCTCAGACCTAGCCGGCCGCGTCGAATCCCGCAGGGGGAGCCACATTCAAGAAGCCAATACTAGGCGTCCCCGACGAAAGACTTGGCTTTTTTGTTTTAAGCTGCGACTTCTTTCTAGCATATAGTCCATATAGCTAATCCTCGATCATCCCTAACTTGCCAAAGACCTCATTCCTTCAGACTGTTACTTTCGTTATCTAAATTCTTAGTATATAGTGGCCAAAGCGTTACCTGCGCTTCCTACTCGCGGAAAGAGTCAAACTCAAGGCCATCAAACTTCTCCCTCTTGGGAAACTACAATTTGATTTACCTTCTCTTCTGATCAGCGAGTGCAGAAGTTACGAGACGGTGAATATATGAATGCTTTTTCTCTCAATCTGACATACCTAAAAAAACACGCTAAATCTCGGCTGAAACGCATCAGATCGGGCTCTGTCGAAGACTTACGCTGGTTACTTACTTTACACCCTAATCCTCTCCTCTCTGCTGATAACGTTAAACTCGCTGACATACACTTATCATTAGCACGAGAGTTAGGCGTAAGCAGCTGGAGTAAGCTGTTATTACATGTTGATAGTTTAGAAAAGAATAAAAGCTCGGATGGCACTCCTCTGCCAGCCCTAGACAATGACTTGCAAACCCTGCACGTGCGTTGCGGTCACGATATACAACGAACATTAGAACAGGCTGGATTCACTGGCGACTTTCTCCCATACATAGAACCGCTATGTATCGGCCCTTTATTTTTGGATGAAGAGAACCTTTCAGAGATCAGAGCAAAATATGTATGTGATCGACTCCTTTCAGAGATGAAAGAGATGGAAAAGTCGCTTGAACAAGTAAAATCTGAAGCCGCGCAAGCGACGAATAAGCTCTTAGATACAGACTATCAACGTATTGTTTTATGGGTTGAGCACGACAACTACGATCAATTGATGTTAATTAGATCTTTATATCTACTTTCATACCCAAATGTTACCAAAGTAGACATTATCGAGGTGAGTACCTACCCTGGTAGAGAAAGGTTCATCGGTTTAGGTCAACTGCCTCCAGAAGCACTGCGTGCACTCTGGAATAGTCGAAAAAAAGTATCTATAGAGCATATAACGGTGGCAACAGAGTTATGGCGGGCTTTCTGTTCAAAGAGCCCTTTAAAGCTAGCCGAGTACTACCATAAAGTAGACCAAGATCTTTTCCCTAATATCAGAATCGTCATATTTAGGCACCTACAGGAACTACCCCACATAGATTCAAAGCTTAGGTTAGTGGAATGCCTTACTATAGATATCTTAAAAGGTGCGAAAGAAGGTCTAGAGTTCAGTGAACTGTTTAAACGATATATGAAGCTAGAGCCATCAGTGTATTTAGGAGACCTTATGTATTGGACTCTCATTAAACCGTTAACTGAAGGCTCTGAGCCTATATTGCAGGTTCAAAAATCAGAGAACGAAAATTGGTATAACAACCGCATTTCCCTCTCCAAATCTGCCCACAATTGGCCTAGTATCATCAAAGATAAATGGATTGGTGGAATTCACCTTACTCCTAACAACTTTTGGACTTGGGATCATCAAGACCTAGCGACGATATCCCATTGTAACTAGGTGTATATAAACGTCTTATCGTGTGGAGAGCTTAGACTTACTCCACACTCACTTTGTATCCGAATTCTTCTCTCCTTCCAGGCTCCTCAGTAAACCTCTAATGAAGATAATCAAAAAGTGCATTTAGGGTTGTTTATTCCATTAGCTCTTTACTAGATAACTCTACGGTTCGATTAAACCCTCTCTATAGGCCTCTGAGGTACCGGGCATGAAGTAGAAAACTGCTAATGAATAAACAAACATGATTTATCGATGATTGGACAGAGTCTTACGAACAAAGAGTAGGCTTATTGACGATAACGGATCAACTGAGACCAAAACGCACAGATCGAAGACCAAGTTATTTATAGCTAGAAACGACGAAAGACTAGGCTTTCTGATAAATGGCGTGGTGGCCGGAGTTGCGGACAACGGGCAAGCCTTTTGCGGGACTCTCTCAACCGAAGGGCAAATACAATCATTCAAACGTAAAAAAGCCCAAGCAGTTATGCTTGGGCTTAGTATAAGTGGCGGAGTGGACGGGACTCGAACCCGCGACCCCCGGCGTGACAGGCCGGTATTCTAACCAACTGAACTACCACTCCGCAGTGTCTATTCAGCTTAAAGCAATTTGAGCCTGACGATGTCCTACTCTCACATGGGGAAGCCCCACACTACCATCGGCGCTATTGTGTTTCACTTCTGAGTTCGGCATGGAATCAGGTGGGTCCACAATGCTATGGTCGTCAAACAAATTCTGTTGTTAACTTGATTAATCAAATCAACTAAATCGTGGTGCTGATACCCAGACTCGAACTGGGGACCTCACCCTTACCAAGGGTGCGCTCTACCGGGCTGAGCTATATCAGCAAATCAAAAGTCATTTAAAACGATTCTGAAAACTTTTTGTCTTCACTTTTGAAAAGTGGAAATAAATTTAAAGCCTGGCGATGTCCTACTCTCACATGGGGAAGCCCCACACTACCATCGGCGCTATTGTGTTTCACTTCTGAGTTCGGCATGGAATCAGGTGGGTCCACAATGCTATGGTCGCCAAGCAAAATTTTGCTTTTACTTTCAGCTTTTTTAAAAGCTGAAGGCAAAATAATCTGGAAAGCTTATTAAAAGTGTTGTCTCTTCAAACTCATTCAAGCGTTTGTATTTTTGAGTCCATCAAAACCCCTTGGGTGTTGTATGGTTAAGCCTCACGGGCAATTAGTACAGGTTAGCTCAACGCCTCACAGCGCTTACA
>NZ_LWEH01000180.1 GCF_001635455.1 Vibrio sp. HI00D65 | reverse complement strand
CCAATGTTTGCTTTAGTGCGGCTCAGGCTACGCTTTAGGCGAGCAAAGAAACTTTCTGTCGGCTTCTCTTGTACTTCTTCAACCTGAGCTTGAGAAGTAACTTCTTGTTCCTGTTCTGCTTCTGCTTCTGCTGCGACAGGCTGTTGCTCATCTTGAGTCTCTTCCAGAGCTTGCTCTGACTCATCAGGCTTCGCTTCTACTGACTGAGCAGCTTCCGCTTCAGGCGCGACTGGTTCAGCCTCGACTTGTGATTCAACTTCAGTTTGATCTTCAACGTTTTCTACGTTCGCTTCATTCTGAGTTTTTGGGCTTTGTTCTTCTTCACCAAAACCAAGCCACGATAATAATCCGCGCTTCTTTTTTTCCGTCATCAGAGGAGTTTCCTAGATCTACTAATTAGCTGTATTGGCTTAATGCACGTCGACTCTTTGCTATTGTTATACAATACAAGCTTGTACAAACGAATAGTAAAGAAAAATGACAAAGCAGTGATAAGTTTGCTTTTAGCTTGATACACTTTGTCATTGCAAATTTATTTAATACTCGAACCAACTTAAATTGGGCTCGTATAGTATCACTTTATTAGCGGTCAAAAAATCTATGGTAAGACGTCGCCAGCAAAACACATCACAAAAAAAGCCTTCCGGTGGCTTTGTTCGAATTATTAGTGGTTCATGGAGAGGCAGAAAGCTGCCCGTTCATGATTTAGAAGGCTTACGCCCAACCATTGACCGAGTAAAAGAGACACTCTTTAACTGGGTTGCACAAGATATCCCAAATTCGACCTGCTTAGACGTATTTGCAGGTTCTGGTGGTTTAGGCTTTGAAGCTGCGTCTCGCCAAGCAAAAATGGTGACACTGCTCGAAATGAATCAAAATGCCGCTAAGCAGCTTTCTGATAATGCTAAAGAGCTCAAAGCAGGCAACATCAATGTGGTAAATACTGATGCTATCTCTTTCCTAAAGAAGCCAGGCACACCTTA
>NZ_LWEH01000179.1 GCF_001635455.1 Vibrio sp. HI00D65 | reverse complement strand
TACAGTCAAATACACAGCGGTCTTCACCAGTACCTTGACGGAATTGGTACAAGCCAGATGGTAGACGCTTAGGACGTACCAGCTTGCCTTCACGGTTGAAGCAAACGTCGCCTTGTTTCATGTCAGCTACATCGATCTCTTCAACATCTAGGTAAGAGTTGTAGATGTCACCTTGGTCGCCAGGCTCTTTCACTACTGCGATTTCTTTTGTTAGACCAGCACCTTGTGAGTCAGTACGCGCAACGATGATGCCGTTGTCGATACCTAGCTCTAAG
>NZ_LWEH01000178.1 GCF_001635455.1 Vibrio sp. HI00D65 | reverse complement strand
CTCTTCTGACAATATCGTCATTTTTAGGATATTAAATGTCCTAGAAAAGTTACGACTACCAGAGCCAACCCCCATAAAGTCCAGAAGCTCTTGCGCTTCTGGATGTCGAGAAGATGGTTCAACAGTACTTCTAACACCAATCATTTCGACTTTAAAAGCGTCATTTCGATTGGCACCAACGCCCATACCAACCGGATATCTATTTTTAAAGCCAGAAGTATTCTCAGTAACTTCACGTGTATCAAGAAAG
>NZ_LWEH01000177.1 GCF_001635455.1 Vibrio sp. HI00D65 | reverse complement strand
GCTTGCGATATGTTTGCCTGATAGCGAGATAAACACATTGCTGATTTGGCATTCTGCCATCAACTCTGCTTGATCAATTGCTCGCTGAACTGACTTAACTACCGACTCTAGGTCGTTCACACCACCTTTATCCATACCTCTGGATGGGCTTTGCCCAGAGCCAATGATATTGATTTGACCATCAGGCAGTATTTCACCAACCAGAGCTGATATGGTCGCAGTGCCTATATCAAGACCAACGATTATGTTGTCATCTGCGGTCTTAGTCATCTGTGCTCTCTTCTAACTCTTGCTCTGGAAACCAGCCTACAGCGGCTCCCGTATCATACCTGA
>NZ_LWEH01000176.1 GCF_001635455.1 Vibrio sp. HI00D65 | reverse complement strand
TTAATGGAGTTTGAATATGGGANCAATGGTTCCACCGAGTCGCAAGAGTTGTTACAACTTTCGAGTGACGGAAATAAACCGAGTAGTTGACGGTGACACAATTGATGTTACAATAGACTTAGGATTCGACCTCTACAAAAAAGAAAGAGTGAGAGTCGCTGGTGTTGATACACCAGAGAAACGTACAAGAAACTTAGAGGAGAAAGCACTTGGTATTGACGCAACTAACTGGCTTAAAGACAAGTTGGAAGGTGCTATTGACGGTGACGATGAGCTTACTATTAGGACTGAACTTGTTGGTGGCGTCGGTAAATACGGCCGTCTTCTTGGCTGGCTTTATATCGGGGATGCAACTGTGTCCCTTAACGAGGAAATGATTGGAGAAGGATATGCGTGGCCATATGATGGTGGTACAAAACAAAAAGACTTTGAAGAACTAAGACAACTTCGGAGAGCTCGTGGAACACTCATTGAATAA
>NZ_LWEH01000175.1 GCF_001635455.1 Vibrio sp. HI00D65 | reverse complement strand
CCATTTTTGCTTTTCTCATATTAACACTTCCATCTTCTGCGAGCCTGTCTTAGTCTTGAGTTAGGATCTTTGGCAGCTTTAGGAAATTTTTTCATTTGTCCAAGTGATCTNGCACAAAATGATTTACGTCTTTTAGCAGCTTTAGATCCTGGTTTGACTTTGCCAGTGACCGCTGTTTTTAGTTTAGAGCCAGGATTTTCTCTTCTATATCGGGCGACCCCAGCTTTAGTCATCCCTGCTCCAGATTTTGTAGATCTGAAATACTTTTTAGTTTTTGGTGGTTGTCTATCTCTTTTTCGCATTACATCATACCCATACGTCTAGCCATGAATCCACCACCCATTGCTTTTGCTCTTTTAGTAAAAGTTTTTACATTAGTTGGTTTACCACCTACACCTTGTGCAACTGATCTTTTTCTTTTTACAGCAGATCTTCTTTGGCTTTCCGTCATACGTCTTGCTTTTGCAAGAGGAACACATTTTGGATATTTACGTTTTGCATCTTTCTTTTGTTTTGATCTTCCACACTTTGAGAAAGAACCATCTTTCTTTTTACTTCCTATGTCTACCCATTTCTGAGCGAACCATTTATCAAGACCGTTTTTTGCCATGACATTAAAATACCTTGGTGACTTTTTTTCTATTAGGTAAAATTCTA
>NZ_LWEH01000174.1 GCF_001635455.1 Vibrio sp. HI00D65 | reverse complement strand
TAGTTTACGACGCCAGTTCGGGTACTCATCTACAGTACCAGGAATGTTTACTGGCTGGTCCATTTCCAACCAATCTTCCAATTGAACACTTAGCAATGTTGAGCCGCCAGCAGCAACGTGTAATTGCAGTGCTTCAGCAAGGTATGAGTCCATTGGTACTTGGCTAGCATCGCGACCAACACCTTCAGGTAAGAAACCATGCCATGCCACAGAGTCTAGGATACCTTGC
>NZ_LWEH01000173.1 GCF_001635455.1 Vibrio sp. HI00D65 | reverse complement strand
CCTGATGCTTTGGACTCAATGATAACTGTTTCAGGTTGCCAGTATCCATACTGTTCTAGTGCGATACGTCTTAACTCAGGAAACTCATATCTACCTTTGATNCTATCAATTAATATTAAATGCTGACCTGAGTCTTCATCNAAAGTAAATACACCCCACGTTGTAATNGCACTATAATCTGCAGTTTGCTTTTTCATAAAAGCTGTATCGTAAGATTGTATGACATGCTCTAGATTAGGTAATTCTTCTTTGTCCCAACTTTGCCACCATTCTCTTTTAATCAAAGATCCTTCTTCTGCTGTTGGATTTTGCATATACTGCGCATTCCATTTTGATAATGGAATACTAGCTTTGACAGATTCTAAATCTTTCTTTGCCCAATATTCAGGCCACAAAGGTTCATCAGATGGTAGTATCGCCGGAAACTCAACAACCTCCCATTGATCTGCTTTTGGTTCCTTTTGCATTTTTATAAGACGACCGGCTAAGTCTTTCTCGTTCCAACGAGTCATAACTAATACAATAGATCCACCTGGCTGTAGACGTTGTCTAGGTCCGGATGTGTACCATTCAAACGTTCTTTCTAATGCTTGTGCGTTCATTGCATCTTGTTCAGTATGTGGGTCATCAATAATTAATAGGTCAGCACCTCTTCCTGTTATGGCAGATCCAACTCCTGCTGCATAATACTCGCCGCCTTGT
>NZ_LWEH01000172.1 GCF_001635455.1 Vibrio sp. HI00D65 | reverse complement strand
CCAAGGGCTCAGACAGCTTTTGTAAAAGTGGATCAGAGTCTTCATCAAAAAAGACTTCTCTGCCTTGATAAACTTGGCAAGAGTACACTCCGCAGATCAGCTCTCCTTCCCCAACAAGAAATCGCCCTGTTCGCTGCTCCTCTTCGGTAGCACGTCGCTGTATAATCGACAAAGAAAAGTTATCAATCGCAATTCGCCGCGCACGTTGATACAAATACAGTCGATAACTTCGAATACTTCCGCTGTTTAAAGTGTCACGCACTAGAGTGTCAATACTATTGCGCTGAATTTCGAATATCTTTTCTCGCCAT
>NZ_LWEH01000171.1 GCF_001635455.1 Vibrio sp. HI00D65 | reverse complement strand
GTTTGCAAGATATGCAGGCAGCCGAATTAAGATAGAGGGTGGGGAGATGCGTCTGCTAAACGACGATGAAGTGTTAGCAACAATTGATAGTCCAGAGGACATCTTGCATGAGTTTTAACATAGGAGGATAACTATGCCAGAAGAAGACAAAAAGATGGTACCACTCGATACATCAGGACCTGATCAAGAAGTGGATATCGAAGAAACAAAAGACGAGTCTGTTGTAGAAACAGAAGCGCCGAAACAAGAAACAGAAACAGTAGAACAAGAAACAACGCAACAAGAAGACGGTAAATTAGAAGAATACAGTAAAGGTGTACAAGCTCGTATTGCGAAACTAACTCGTAAGATGAGAGAAGCAGAGAGAAGAGAA
>NZ_LWEH01000170.1 GCF_001635455.1 Vibrio sp. HI00D65 | reverse complement strand
AGTAAGAGTAAAGATGGTCAGCAGGTATACATTTGGCACTCGAGCACAGAAACCAGTGGTCAATACTGAAAAATTCATGTTCTTTGGCGAGTTCGTTAACATCTAGAATAACTTGTTTGTCTATTCCTAAAAAGTGTTTTTCGCGTAAATGAATTGGGTATTCGTTGTCACCTGTGACTTTATTTGAGTAGTAATAGCTACCTTTACGAACGGGGACCGAATTGTCGTCTTTCGCGATTCGGCCTTTGATCTCTTCAAATAATTGTTCTTGGGATGCTTCCGTGTGTTTCAGCACCGTATCGGCATACCGGTTTTCTTGCTCGAGGTGCTGCAAGATCTCTGGATCTTGGCGTTGATCATCACGCATCCAATAGTAATCATCAATTCGTGTGTCACCATGAGTCGTCATTGAATGAGGGACTTTCTTAGCAACGGGAGCTTGAGTTTGTTGAGCGATAAGTTGCGATAGAGAGTAGTGGTTCATGGTTGTTATTCCTTGATTGCTGCATCCGGCGACAAGCGCTACCGATACGGCCAATGTGGTTAAAGCGAAACGCATCTTTATATCCTTAGTGTGCACCTTACTCGTTTTATTGCCAGCATCCTTTAGTGGTTAGTTTCCTTCCAGTGATATTATTTATAATTGGATTCTGGATATGCACTTTCATCGTAAGTGTCTGTTATTATGTTTAAAAAATCAAAGTAATGTTTGATGAAATTAGTGGTAGACATCAGGCGAGGGTAAACGGGTAATAAAAAAGGGACACGCCTTTCAGCATGTCCCTCTATTTATTAGGCAGGAGTTGCGTTTTACTTTAGATAGCCAATGGCATTTCGTTTGAGTGGTCAGGCTTACGATTAACCCAACGTAAACCAAGCATAGCGATAAGCGACATGGTAATCATCAAGCAACCCAGTGGCAGTTGATCTTGAGCTGGGAAGAACGATGCCAACAGTGTAGCAATACCGGCACCTAAGTTCTGCATACCACCCAAGATCGCGCCACCTGTACCAGCATGGTATGGGAATGGCGAAAGTGCACCTGTTGTTGCTGCTGGGAATAAGATACCAGCGCCCAAGAAGTAAATGGTTGCGCCGCCAATCAATGTCAATGCGGTTGTTTGACCAAACAGACCCGGGATAAGCACGACAGCTGAGCCAACTAAGATCGATACCAAGCCAATATTTAGTGCGCGGCGCTCAGAGCGACGCTGCGCGATGTAACTCGAAAGGCCAGCACCTACTAGGTAACCTGGAATCGGTAAAACAAACAGTAAACTCACAGTAGTTGCCGGCAAGCCAAGTACACCGCCAAGCAGTACTCCTGCAGCTGCTTCAAATACAGCTATCCCTGCAAATGTTGCAACCAGTACCAATAGGAAACCTTGGAAGCGCTTGTCAGATAGAACAAACCTGTAGCTGGTTCCTACCGATTCATTTTTGCGTCGCTCTTTTGGCAATGTTTCCATCATGCTCGTCATCATGGTGATCACAACAGCGATACCAAATAGTGCTAGAAACAAGTAGCTAGATCGCCAGCCGAAAGCTTCTGTTAGGTAACCACCCAATACAGGTGCCATCAATGGGGAAAAAATCACACACATGCTGATCAAGCTGTTTGCACGATGTAATTCAGCGCCCTCAAAACAGTCACGGGTCAATGTACGAGACATCGCACCACCACAACCAATGCCGAGCCCTTGAATAAAGCTACCCACCAAGAACCATTCGTATTCATGAGCGAATAAGGCTACCAAGGTACCTAGGATGTAGATGACCAAGCCAGCGACGATGATTGGTTTGCGACCGAGGCGATCTGAAAGCGGGCCGTAAACAAATTGCGACAAACCATAAGGGATCAGGTAACACGCCATCACAGCTTGAAGTGAAGACGCAGAAACCAAGAACTCACCTGCCATATGGCCAATAGAAGGCACGTACATCGTTTGAGTCATTTGACCTACGGCTGTCAGAATAGCGATTAAGAAGGTAAGTTTCGCTAATGGAAACGAGGCGGACATTTGCGTATCTCTCCAAAAATTGAAAACGTAAAAAGCCTTAGCGCTCAATCAGGAGGATCCAATTGAGTTAAGCGATTAGTGAATCTAGGCGCGAAATGTTAGAGATTGATTGCTGATTTAGCAACCAAAAATTATTCAGTTACCCAAGATAAAAATCTATAAGTTGGATTAGAAAAATTAATCCGAATTTCTATATAGAATAAGTAAATATTGCAGGGGATAACCATTGAAATGTTATAAGTGACTGAGCGATATTTTGATGAGTTGAGGCGTAGTGCTTTGGAGAGGGTGTTTTACACAAAGCTTACTGACGTAAATGAGTTAGCGTCTGCGTAGTAAGCCCGTGAAGCGAGTGGCGTTTTTAGAATCAATATTCCACTTTAATAGAGTAGCCAGTCGGTCGCGTACACGACAAGCGTTATTAAGCAGGTCACAACAATTGTTATTACAAGTGCAGTCACTAACTTTTTCTTCAAACTTAGTGTGTTAAATACTTCGCCCTCTTGTTCTCTTAACCTCTTGTCTTCATCAAAGTGCCACTTGATCGCTAGGTAGCCACCAATAGCCAATACAATCAGCTTAAAAGCCCCTGCAAAGTATGGGAAGAAATTGGCCCAGCTTGCGTTCATCATTAGTCTCCGTCGATATGAAAATGATAAAACCAATAATAACAGCTAATTTTTTGTAGTGTAGTGGGACAAAAGAGGGCATTTTTCAATTATGGTAGGGGCGCTGCAAAGTGTTCTTATCGCCTTGAGGAAGGATGCAAGTTATACGTTGTATTTTTAAAACGATATAGATGAAGCTAAGTATCAGAAGTAAATAGCTTTCTCAGTCACAGAAGCGATAGACAAAAAATATGGCCTGTTAACATTTGCGTGAACTTTCGTTTTATATGTTAGTAATTTGTGATGTAATCATACGTTAAGCTATTCGTTTAACTTATCTACATTCTGTACAGCCATCGTTGTTGATGTGATAGTTATGGTTATGGAAGTCTTTTGGCTTAAATAAGGATATTAAATGCGTTCTCTATCGGTACTGTGGAAAATAACTCTACTAGCGGGTTGTTGTTTAATCATTACGTCGCTTTCTCTTATTGGTTTCTCGATCTACAACGCGACGAGTAAGCAACAAGTTATCAAATCTCAAAGCTCAGAATCAGTGATCACTAAAACTCAGCAGTTGTTATCGTCTGTTTCTCAGCTCAATGCACAAGAAACTCAACGTTATGTTGATGAAGCCATTTATCGCGCAGAGATGCTAGCGGCGAGTGCTCAGTTTTTAAAGAACAATGCGGATGAAAACTTTACACCAAGTGAAGAGCTTCGTACTGCATTAGATGAAATGGTGCGCAGATCGGTTTTAAACTTCGATTCGATTCAAGGTGCTTACCTCGTCTTTAAGCCTGATTTACTCGATAGCGAAGATTCGAATTATGTCGATGCCGATTATGTAGGATCTAACGAGAAAGGTCGCTTCGCTCCTTACTGGAAATTAGCGGATAATGGTGAGAATGTTCTCTCGAACGTCCTTTCGGAATCAACACTGAATGACAACAGCAATAGCGAGCGCTTTTACTGTCCTCTATCTTCAGGGCAAACCTGTATCAGCACCCCACGAGTGGTGAATAGTGGCGGTACAGCATTATTGACGTCCTCTATTTCAGTTCCAATTTTAGTCGACGATGTTGCGATTGGTTTTCTGGGTATCGACTTAAGGCTTGATGGCTTAACCAGTGTGATTACTCAATCTGACCAGAGTTTATTTGATGGTGCAGGTAAAGCGTATGTTGTTAGCCTAGATGGCTCAGTTATCGCTTCTGACGATTCAAGCATTGCAGTTGGTTCGAATTTCCAAAGCGATAATACCAACAGTGACTTAATGACCGATTTTATCTTCGGCGGTGAAGTAACAACGCAGTGGAGTGAGAACGGTGAGTGGTTACTTGCGTTTGCACCTGTCGTTGCTGCTAACCAAACTTGGGGGGTGTTGTTTGAGATCCCAAGAGACAGTGTCGTCGCTGATGCAAATAAACTGGATTCCATCATTAGCACTAAGCTAAGTGAAGGTATCAAAACAGAAGTGATTGCCGGTACGGTATTTATTATCTTCGGTTTAGCCATTATCGCATTTGCTTCGTTGTCCATTGTGAAGCCGATTCGTCAGGTAGTAGAAAGGTTGAATGACATCGCTTCTGGCGAAGGTGACTTGACCCAACGCTTAGAAGTGAAGTCTCAAGATGAAATCGGTCAGTTGTCGAAAGGCTTTAATCTGTTCCTAGATAAGCTGCAACATACAATTAAAGAAGTTATTCAAACCACAGAACAAGTGGCAAACACGACCAGCCAAGCGAAGGCATCTGCATCAAGTACTCGTGAAAGCAGCGAGTCTCAATTTAAAGAGGTGGATCTGGTAGCAACAGCGGCAGAAGAGATGACTCAAACTGCTGGCTTAGTGGTACAAAACGCAGAAGTTGCGGTAGACGCAGCTTGTGAGGCAAATCGTTCAGCTCAGCAAGGGCAACAAGTTATCGAGCTTTCCGCCGGTGAAATGAGGAAGCTGGTGGAACGCATGTCGAGCGCTGTGCCTATTGTTGAAGAGCTAGCAAAGAACAACGGCAATATCACAGAGATCTTAAGTGTTATCGAGGGAATCTCTGAACAGACTAACTTGCTAGCACTGAATGCGGCTATTGAGGCAGCTCGTGCTGGTGAGCAAGGTCGTGGTTTTGCGGTCGTTGCAGACGAGGTGAGAAACTTAGCAAGCCGAACACAATCATCCGTTGGGGAGATCAGAGCGGTGATCGATAAGGTTCATGCGGGTACGCAAGATGTGGTGGAAGCAATCCAAGAAGGTAATATTCTCGCCAACGATACAGCGCTACATGTTCAAAATGCAGTAGAGGATCTCGGTTCGATCTTTACTTCGATAGAAGCGATCAGTGATATGAACAATCAGATCGTAAGAGCAGCAGAAGAGCAACAATCGGTTTCCGGTGAAGTGAATCAAAGCGTGGTTAATATTCGCGACTTGAGTGCGAAGATCTTGGAACAAGCGGCAGCTTCTGAACAGGTGGGTAATAAAATCGATCAGCTGTCTAAGCAGCAACAGAAATTGGTTAATCAGTTCAAGGTCTAAACCTTAATCAATTCTTGGATAGAAAAAGGGACAAATGAAGATTTCATTTGTCCCTTTTTTTAATTCGTTTCTTTAGAAGTAGGTCAATAACTAGCGTCTGACGCTGCTTACTCTTCGATGAACCAGTAGCCTTTGTTAACCAATTGAGTCACGACAGTTACGCCTGAAGGTGATAGGGCAGTAGCCGAGGAAATCATGGTCTTATCACACAATGTGTTGATTAATGAAGAGTCCGCTTCATCCACCTTAACCACTTCGCCATTGATGTAAGCTGTGTTGCTTTGATTTTCGTGGTAGAGCGCCTTTAGGCCGGATACTCGGAGGATTTCACCTTCTGACTCTAGGTGTTGGGCAATCTCTTCTTGAGTCCATAGTGGATCTGGCGCAACGATATCGAGCTGATGGCGTGATTGGCTCAGCAAGCAACCCATGAAGTCGCTAACCGTCTCTGGTTGTTCAAGGGCTGATTTGAGCATATCAGTTAGGTTACTCAAATCTGACGAACGAATCTTGCCGTAGCCATCCTGCGTTTTTAACTCAGGATCATGCAAGTGAATATCACCCATATCATGAGCAAGTACAAAGTCTGCAAAGTTACTGATCAGCTCTTGTTCTTTCGGAGAGCGGTAGCCAATGGAGTAGCTCATTGATGGCTCTAGCGTATTGCCTTCGTGTGGGAAGCCTGGCGGGATATAAAGGATATCACCGGGTTCTAGAGTTTCATCAATGATTGGCTCAAAGCCTTCGATTTGGCGTAGAGCAGAGGCTTGGACGGTTTCTTTATATTGACCGATATCTTTTGCGCCGACTTTCCATTGACGCTTACCTTGGCCTTGAATGATGAATACGTCGTATTGGTCAATATGCGGGCCAACACCACCTTTGGGTGCCGAGTAGCAAATCATCAGATCATCAAACAACCAGTTTGGTAATTGTTGGAACGCTTTCGTTAGCTCATTGGCACCTTGATGCCAATGGTTTGCTGCTTGAACGATCAATTGCCAGTGAGTTTTTGCTAATTCGCCGAATTTTTCTTCGGCGAATGGGCCATGCTCTGCTGTCCATTGGTTGTTGAGGTTAGAAACAAAGCGAGAATCCACTTCTTCTTCCATCGATAAACCAGCAAGTTCTTCCGGCGAAATTGGGTCGACGAAGTTTTGGAAGCCACCTTTTAAGATTGTTGGTTTCTTATGCCAGTAATTTTCAAGAAACTCGGGCATAGAAAAGCTAAGTTGGTACATGTGAATCCTGTATGTTTTGTTGCTAGTTGCTAGTTGCTAGTTGCTAGTTGCTAGTTACTAGTTGCCAGTTTGGCTTGTAAATCTTGCTGGACAATCTTGATTGCTTCTAACGCAACCTTTGGGTCGATCTCATTACTTTCGAGTAGGTAGATCAAGTCAACGGCTAACTTAACTTCATCAGGTGCGTTGTCCAATGGTGATGATGTGTTATCAGTGCTCATTTCGCTTTGGGCTCTCTATATTAATCAGTCTTTCGATGTTCTTCATCGAGTCTTCACAGCGTTCCAAACGCTCTTTCGCTAACATCCAAGTATTTTCTGCTTGTGCTTTACTATGACGTGGTGCGGAGTCTAGTGCGAACTTGCGTCGTTTAACTAAATCAACCAAACGTCTTTGCCAGTCTTGGTGCTGAGCCAAGTCATTATACAAGTCGTTTAAGGTTTTCCCTGATTTGCTTTTTCTGTCTAAGCGTAAATCATGATTGGCGAGCTCGCGTTGCAAAGCCGCTATCTGGTTAGTTAATTTGTCGGTTAAGTAATTCGCGCGTGATGCCGAAAGTTGATTGGTGCTCTGTTCGCGAATAATGGTGTGATAAGTCGCTTGGATTTCAAGTGCGTAAGGGAGTAGAGTCGAGGCGCCACATTTAAACAATGTTCTGTCGAAAAGCGCCTGATGGTAGGCCCCTCGAGATTTATCGACCTGCGAACAGTGACCGAGTATGGTATCAATGACACTTTTGATTTGTGAAAATTGACTCATTTTGCTTCCTGTAATCCGATGGCTATAGGTTTACAAACCAAGCTTCGTAAGCCAGTTTTATCGCAAGTATACTGACAACCGTAACAAAGACTGGTCGTATAAACGTAGCACCAAATCGAATTGCGGAATGTGCCCCAACGAATGCACCTGCCATTAGGCAAACACCCATGGTTAAACCCAACACCCAATCAATATGGCCAAGAATCGCGAAGGTCACCAAAGACGTGAAGTTACTGGTGAAGTTCATTGCTTTCGATAGGCCAGAAGCAAGCAAGATATTTAGGCGGTATAGAGCCATCGAGCTCACCGTCCAAAAAGCGCCGGTTCCTGGGCCTGCAACGCCATCATAAAAGCCAAGAACGAAGCCTTGGTACTTTTGTTTCTTCTTAAGCACAGGGCAAGGTTTCGGTGACACGTTGTGATTGGCGTTCGGTGTCTTATGAAAAATGGTGTAGATCGCTGCAGCAAGAATGATCAGTGGCAGGACTTTCTCTAACCATTGAGTACTGATAGCGTCGACTGTTAACGTACCTATGGTTGCACCGATCAAGGTCGCTAAAAATGCATTTATCCAACATTCTGGCTTAAACAGCTTTTTACGATAATAAGTAAAAGCTGCTGTTGAAGAAGCGAACGTGGCTGCAAGCTTATTTGTACCAAGTGCGATGTGTGGCGGTAGACCAAGGGATAACAATGCAGGGACCGTTAACATGCCCCCACCACCGGCGACAGCATCAATAAAGCCCGCTGCAAATGCAACCAGCGCAAGTATAACCAACATGGTTGGTTCAATCATTTCCATAAATAGCTGTTGTTCTCGTTATTGGCCGTCAAAACAGCCACACGAATAGTTGATGGACTATTCGTGTTTGATTGTGAATGCAGGGGCCAAGCGATGACTGACCCAGAGCTGCCTAACTGCAGAAAAATTAGTATTTTATTGTTCTTTTAAAAGGCGGTAGTGAATCGAGTAGGGACTTGCCATATCGCTTCGTGACTATGCGTCGATCTAGGATCGTGACTTTACCAGAATCTCTCTCCTTACGCAGCAGTCGACCCACAGATTGAATAAGCTTTTTACTCGCTTCTGGAACAGTAATCTGCATAAAGGGGTTACCGCCGCGTGATTCAATATATTCCGAATGCGCTTGCTCTACTGGTGAGGTTGGAACGCCAAAAGGAATCTTGGTAATAACTAGGTTTTCAAGCAGCTCACCCGGCAAATCCAGACCTTCAGAAAAGCTGCCAGTTCCAAAAAGAACGCTAGTTTTACCTTGATCTATTAGCTTTTTATGTTTTTTTAGAATTTCAGCGCGTGAAGTATCACCTTGCACCTGCAACGCCCATGACTTTTTAACGAAATCTGTTGCCAAAGCTTCTGCAACTTTATTCATTTGCCAGTAAGAAGAGAATAGAACGAGATTGGCTTTGTTGTCTTCTATTACCTTAGGCAGAATTTCAATAAGATATTCGGTAAATTGAGGTGCTTGTGGTTCGTATTTCATAGCTGGCACGATTAACTCCGCTTGATTCTGATAATCAAACGGTGACGCCAGGGCAAGAAACTGCACACCATCTTCTTCTTTTTGACTGATACCGGCTTGATGGCAGAAAAAACTGAAGGAGTTGAGTGCTCTCATTGTTGCAGAAACAAGCACGGCACCAACACATCGGCTCCATATTTGCTGGTCAAGTTGCCAGCCAACCTCAAGCGGAGAAACATTGACAACAAAATCGCCTTCACTCTCTTTATTAAGTTCTAGCCAACGCGCTAAAGGCGCACCTTTTTCACGTTTTGGTTCAGCCATCAAGCGCCAAACTTGCGCTAGGTTCTCGGTTCTCTGTATATAGAAGCCGATTTCGGCGAGCGCAGGTTCTGCAAGCTTGGCTGAAAGCTCGCCATCTTTAACTCGTTCTGCAATCAGATCTGCAATTTTAGCGACAGCCTGACTCGCTTTCTGAGAAAGCTGTTTGAGGTCTTTAGATTCGTTCTCTAACCATTCTGGCAAGTCACCATGTTCAAAGCGGTAAAGCCCATCTTCAAAATGAGTAGCATCGAATTGCTTACTGAGTTGCGTGAGAGTCGGTATCAGCAGTTGTACTGCATCCTGCAATTCATTCTTGAATCGACCCACTCGTTTTTCGTCCGCCAAGCCTGAAAGCTTGGTTATCGATTGGTTTAAACGCTCTAACCATGAAGCGGCACCCTTCAAGCTCGCCGCTGCAGAAGAGTGATCTCTGGCTACGTGAGGTAAGTGGTGTGCTTCATCGAAGATATAGATGCTATTTTCCGGCTCTGGCAGTATCACACCGCCACCTAGGTCTGCATCAGCCATCACTAAACTGTGATTAGCGATGATAACGTCTGCTTTATCTAGCTCTGAACGTGCTTTTTGGAAAGGGCAATCTCTGTGAGTTGGCATGCTGTTGTTACAGCTATGCTTATCACTGACAATCATTTGCCAAATCATATTATCGATAGGCTTTGGCCATGAATCTCGGTCACCATCCCATTTGCCTTGAGCAAGGCTGCGATACATGGTTTGCAGTTGCTCAATATCTTTCAGTTTTGGCTTAGATTCGAACATTGCCATCTGGCCGCCATCAACTCCGCAGGCGGCTGCCAACTTTTCCGCACAGCAATAACGCTGTCGGCCTTTCGCTAAGATAAAAGAGAACTCCCTGTTAGTAAGTCTTCTGTATAGAGGGAGATCTTTGTTTACTAGCTGTTCTTGCAGAGCAACCGTTGCGGTTGAAATAACAATTTTTCGGTTGTTTAAAACGGCAACAGGGATCGCAGCCATTAAATACGCCAATGATTTACCGATTCCGGTTCCCGCTTCAGCAACGATCATACGATTACTTTTGTGGTATTGACCACAAAGTGTCTTGGCAATCTCTGCGACAAGGTAGTTTTGTGCACGCCTAGGTACAAAGTTATCCAACTGTTCTTGGAGGTTTTGATAACTGGTGCGAATAGAATTTTGAATTTTAGTAGTTAGCATACTGTGACCTACGTAACGGAGCGAGGATAGTAGCACATATAACTAGCCGGTACATTTACCGCAAAATAGCTTACTTTTGAATCAAAGGTAGATCTCGTTCACAAAAAAAAACTGAACCATCAGGAACTTAACGATTTTATTTATCTTGCGAAATATAAATATCAAAAAAGACTAGCTTGTAGGTGTTAAATTCTAAAGGTAGATGGTTTTTTGGCTTGATAATCGAGTTAAATTCTATTTGTTACATTTTAGAGCTTATTATCTTTGCTGGTAAAACTAAGGATAAGCTGCTCGTAAAATGATGAAAAGGAATGTAAGTAATTGATTTTGATTGTTTTGTGATTTTTTTATGTTTGTTTTTAGTTTATTTGACACGCAGGATAATCTTTTGCAATCTAGAACTCGAAATTTAGTGACGGTGATTAACCAACAAAGAGTGGTAATGACCAGTCACGATAAATAAAAGGGAACCGGGCAAGGATCTCCCATTCTTAGAAAAGGCAGTGGATTTATTATGAAAAAGACTCTTTTAGCACTAGCAGTTATGACAGCAGCTGGTTCAGTAAGCGCAGCAGAAATTTATAAGTCAGAAGACGGCGCAGTAGACTTTTACGGTCAACTACGTACTGAGCTGAAAATTTCTGATGACACAAAAGAATATGCTTACGACGAAAATACTGACATGTTCGTTGGTACAGTTAATGAAGGTAACACAACTATTGGTGCTGGTTCTTCACGTGCAGGTGTTGATGCAAAATATGTACTTAATGACTCTCTCGACATTATTGGTAAAGTTGAATTTTCTGTTAAAGAAGAGGAAATGAAAATCCGCCAACACATCCTAGGTTTCTCTGGTGATTTTGGTTCAATTAAAATCGGTCAGCAATGGACTGTTTCCGATGATATCTACGGTGCCGATTACTCTTACTTCTTCGGTGGTTCTGCTCTAGGTTATTCTCAGCTTAATGGTGCAGCTCACGACTCAATGATCAAGTACAACTACGATGCTGATAACTTTTTTGTTGCTGCTAACTACGGTCTAGATGAAAATGATAGCAATCAAGAGCTTGCTGAAATTTTTGTCGGTGGTTCTGTTGGTGATCTAAGTGGTCACGTTGGTTTCGGTCAAACGACAGATGAAACTGGTGCTGATAAAGTAGAAGATACTTACTACGAAGCAACTGCTGAGTACTCATTTGGTAAAGCTGGTATTGGTTTCACATACTACAATACAGAAATCAAAAACTCAGAGCATAAAGTAACTATCGATGGTATCTCATTGGCAGGTACATATGCATGGGCTGACAACGCAACAGCTTACGCAGGTTACGAATACACAGATCAAGATGCTGGTAACATCAGCATAGTTGGTGAGTTTGGTGAAGAAGACACTTCTACAGTTATTTATGTAGGTACTGATTACCACTTTAACAGCTGGTCTCGTATCTATGTTGAAGCTGCTTACCTAGACGGTCGTACTCTAGGTTTCACAAACAAAGAATCTGATTCTTTTGTTAATGAGCCAACTATCGCAGACGGTGCTCTAGAATTCGCAACTGGCGTACGTGTTTACTGGTAATATATTAAGACTAATAACATATTAGTTTGACTAAATTATAGAGCCCAGCGTAAGCTGGGCTTTTTTTGTACTTGATGGATTATTATGAAAATACAAGCAATTACATTAATGTCTGCCATGCTAGTTAGTATGCCTGGAATCTCGGCATCTCTAACTGTCAAAGATACAGTAGATCTTTTAGCTGTAAATATGAAAAAGCCTAAAACCTCAGGCCAGGCCTTCAAGGCATCTACTGTTGTCACTTTAAATACAGGTCAGAACCAAGTCGTATTTCAATACGAACCTGTAATAGAAAAATCAGGTGATCGTAAAAAAGTTTATGGCAAAAACCAGATTGTTACGTTCAATATAAATGCTGATCAAGATGTTGAATTTTTAATGCCTACTTATCGTTCAGTTCGCTCTGCTGAGAAAGGTTTAAAAGATCTGGAGTTTAAGATTGTTGATCAACATGGTGTTGAGGTAGATAAGGTTGTTGATGAGCTTAAATCAAATGGAGTTCAATTAGGCCGGAACTATATTGAAGAGATTCGAGAGTATAATATTAATGGTGGGGTGGCGGCTGTCGCTGTTTCTTATGTTGCCATTGATAATCAAGCAGTAGCACAGCCTGAAAAAATAGTTGAGGCTGTAGCTCTTCCTGTTGAGAGTGTGGATAAGGTTCAATCAGAAGAACTAGAACAGCTTCAAGCTTGGTACCTGAAGACTTCAAAAGAAGATCGTAAAGAATTCCGCAAGTGGATGATCGATCAAGATTAATGAAGTTGTACAAAATTGATGAGAAAAGCGAGCGTCTGTTTTAGAAAACCTCGCTTTTTTACTCTTTAATTTAATAGTTTGATTCCGGCAGAATCAGATCTCTTTCCACTCACCTGGCTGCAGCTGTCCCACATTCATGTTGCCCATTGAATAACGGATAAGGCGTAGAGTAGGGAAACCGATGTTTGCCGTCATTCGTCTGACCTGACGGTTACGTCCTTCGATGATAGTAATCGCTAACCAGGTCGTTGGTATCGCAGCTCTGAATCTTACCGGTGGGTTTCTGTCCCATACCTCTGGCTCTGCCATTAACTCCACCTTAGCAGGTAGCGTCATACCATCTTTTAGTTCGACGCCTTTTCTCAATTTATCTAAATCTTCCTCAGAAGGTGCGCCTTCAACCTGCACCCAGTAAGTCTTTGGTGATTTTGAGTTTGGTTGAGTTAACTTGGCTTGAAAGATACCGTCATTAGTTAAAACCATTAACCCTTCACTGTCACGATCAAGTCTTCCGGCTGCATAAACGTCCTTTACTGGAATAAAGTCGGCGAGCGTCTTTCTACCTTCACCATCAGTGAACTGACTTAAAGTATCGAATGGTTTGTTGAACAAAATGACTTTGCGATCTTCGAGTGCAATTTTAGGTTTTGTGTTCGCCGTTTTAGGTTTGTATCTTTGCTTACTTGAGTGCGATTTCTTGTGTGCATTGCCAGTGTTATTTCTATCATTTTTCCGGCCCTGCTTGTTGCCGTTTTGTTTTAATTTGGCGCCAGAACGAGCTGTTTTGTCTGAACGAGAAGCGCTGCGTGAGCGAGTAGACATGTTAACTACCTTGCAAAAATGTAAACGAAGTGTGCTGAAAAGTTTTCACTGAAACGGAATTGAGCTATCATTTGCGCGCCTAAAAGACACAAAATAGAACAAGTTTATGGACTCTTGAGCCTGATTTGTTTAATTATACCAACGTGTTTTATTATAACAACGCACTCACGGATTTGGTTCATGCTGTCATTAGATTGCATGAAAAATAAGATAGAGTACGACTATCGAGTAAGCAGTTTTCACTCTCAGAGTCGCTTACTGGTCAATTTATAACATTCTCACTATTCATGTGAGCTTGTAAGAACTATAGGGAAATTTCATGCCTACTGAAAAACCAACTATCATCTATACCATTACAGACGAAGCTCCGGCATTAGCAACTTATTCTCTACTGCCAATCATTCAATCTTTTACAGCTTCTTCAGGTATTGCCGTTGATACTCGCGACATTTCACTTGCAGGGCGCATTATTGCCAACTTCCCTGACTACTTGAACGAAGAACAACGTATTGGTGATGCACTAGCAGAACTAGGTGAATTGGCTAAGACACCAGAAGCGAACATCATCAAGCTTCCAAACATCTCTGCATCAGTACCTCAACTACAAGCAACTATCAAAGAGCTGCAATCAAAAGGCTATTCACTTCCAAACTACCCAGAAGAAGCAAACACTGACGAAGAAAAAGCATTAAAAGCAACATACGATAAGATTAAGGGTAGTGCAGTAAATCCAGTATTGCGTGAAGGTAACTCAGACCGCCGTGCACCTCTTTCAGTTAAAAACTACGCGAAGAAAAACCCACACTCAATGGGTGCTTGGTCAGCAGACTCTAAGTCGCACGTTGCAAGCATGGAAGATAAAGACTTCTTCGGTAGCGAAAAATCGACAACTATCAATGGTGCGACAGAAGTAAGCATCGAGTTTGTAGGTAAAGATGGTGCTAAGAAAACATTGAAGCCAGCATTTGCACTACAAGATAAAGAGATCATCGATGCTTCAGTGATGAACAAAGCTGCTCTAGTGGCATTCTTTGAAAAAGAAATCGCGTCAGCGAAAGAGCAAGGCGTACTGCTTTCTCTACACATGAAAGCCACCATGATGAAAGTCTCTGACCCTGTGATCTTTGGTCACGCGGTTAAGGTTTACTACAAAGACGTTTTCGCTAAGCACGGTCAGCTTTTTGAAGAGCTAGGTGTTGATGTTAACAACGGTATCGGTGATGTATACGCTAAGATCGCGTCACTGCCTCAAGATCAAAAAGCGGCAATTGAAGCTGACTTACAAGCGGTTTACGAAACCCAGCCACCACTTGCGATGGTAGATTCAGACCGTGGTATTACTAACCTGCACGTACCAAGTGACATCATTGTTGACGCATCTATGCCTGCAATGCTGCGTTCTTCAGGGCAAATGTGGGATCCAGAAGGTAAGCAAAAAGACACTAAAGCAATGATCCCAGATCGTAGCTACGCGAGCATCTACCAAGCGGTAATTGATTTCTGTAAAGATAACGGCGCATTCGACCCAACTACTATGGGTAGCGTACCAAACGTAGGTCTAATGGCTCAAAAAGCAGAAGAATACGGCTCTCACGATAAGACATTCATTCTAGAAGCTGCTGGCCAAGTTCAAGTGGTTGATGCTTCAGGTTCTGTACTTCTAGAGCAAGACGTAGAGGAAGGCGACATCTTCCGTATGTGTCAGGTGAAAGATGCACCAATCCAAGATTGGGTTAAGCTTGCTGTGACACGTGCTCGTGCTTCAGATACTCCAGCGGTATTTTGGCTAGACGAATCACGCGCACACGATGCAGAGCTTATTAAGAAAGTGAATGCTTACCTACCTGAGCATGATACAGATGGTCTAGAACTGAAGATTCTTTCTCCATTGGAAGCGACCAAGTTCTCTCTAGTTCGTATTAAAGAGGGTCTAGATACGATTTCGGTTACAGGTAACGTACTGCGTGACTACCTAACTGACCTGTTCCCAATCCTAGAGCTTGGTACATCGGCTAAAATGCTATCAATCGTTCCACTAATGAACGGTGGTGGTCTATTTGAAACGGGTGCTGGCGGTTCTGCTCCTAAGCACGTTCAACAAGTAGAGAAAGAAAACCACTTGCGTTGGGATTCTCTTGGTGAATTCTTGGCACTAGCTGCATCTCTAGAGCACTTAAGCGTGGTTACAGGTAACGCTAAGGCTCAAGTTCTCGCTGATGCGCTTGATAAAGCGACGGGTGAATTCCTAGATAACAACAAGTCTCCATCACGTCGAGTAGGCGAGCTTGATAACCGTGGTAGCCACTACTATCTAGCGGCGTACTGGGCTAGAGCACTTGCAGAGCAAACTGCTGATGCTGACCTTGCAGCTGAATTTGCTGCAGTTGCTAGTCAGTTAGCTGAAAGCGAAGAAGCAATTGTAGCTGAGCTAAATAACGCACAAGGTGTTGCTGGCGACTTAGGTGGTTACTACCTATTTGATGATGCACTAGTTTCAGCATTGATGCGCCCAAGCGCTACATTAAACGCATTTATCGACGCATAGAGCTTGAACGCAGCGTTCTATGTGAGTGTTTTCTAAAGCGCTTGCAGACGGCATAGTAAAAGACGCTTTTACGTAACCGTTAAAGCGTCTTTTTGTTTCTGCCTGTTTTGATGTCGGCCGTGGTATCAAAAAGCCTCTATGTGGAACAGATGTTTCGCCTAAGATCAAACAGCCGCTCATAGAACCCTGTATACAGGTGTCAAAAGAGCGGCTTTCATAATCTGTTAATTTCCAAATCGTGCTATTCAGGTCAACACGATCTGGCAATTTTGCCTATTTACTGGCACTGCCTTCTACAGGAACAACGGAGCTAGCATGCGAGCCTTTAGGTCCACTTTCTACTTCATAGTCGACCTGCTGACCAGCCTTTAAGGTTCTGTAACCTTCCATTTGTATTGTGGAGTAGTGCGCAAAGATATCGCCTTCTTCACCTTCTGGACAAATAAAGCCAAACCCTTTGGCATTGTTAAACCATTTTACTGTACCTGTAGCCATGCTATACATCCCTCATGCATTTTGTTACTAACGTTGTTTATATCAAATCAATGTAAATTCGATCGACATCATTCCCACCAACCAAATACGTACGGTTGGCATCTTGAATTTCAGACATTACTTACGGAAGTTAACGCTACCCTGCGTAATTATTCCTTATTGTTAAATTTTCAAGCGTGTTATGAAACTGTATTAGAAAAACCTTTTAGCTCCAATGTAGCTAATGATAGACCACAGTCAATAGTAAACTGGTATAAAAGTGGTCAATTTTTATAACAAATCACATTCAGGAATGCCCACAAGCTATTAACCAAATGGTAACTTAAAGGCTGATGCATGGTTATTGTCAATAGTTATGGCTTCTTTTTAATCAAGTACATATGTTAATCCTGTGAATCGAGATCTTTTATTTGCAGCGACGGAAATGGTGGATTAGGCTCAGTATAGAGGAATATTTTTTGGTACTGTTTCTCGGTGCGGTTTCTTAGTACACCGTAAAGCGTGAATGTGGTAAATTTAAGTTACACAACCATTCACCACTTCCGAAAAATAACTCTTAGCAAAGCGATATGAGCAGAAACTTTGAATGGGCATCTCCAGGCTCAGATTTACTGGAGAAAGAGGCGACAAAAGTGAAGCCACCGGCAATGTATAACGTCGTACTGATTAACGATGATTACACGCCAATGGACTTTGTAATCGAGATCCTAGAGCGATTCTTCTCACTAGATATCGAAAAAGCAACGGAAGTGATGCTCAAGGTTCATTATGAAGGTAAAGCTATATGCGGCACATACAGTGCTGAAATAGCGGAAACAAAAGTAGCACAAGTCACGATGTACTCAAAAGAAAATGAGCATCCGCTACTATGTACAATGGAGCAAGTATAAATTGCTCGAACAACACTGTTGTTCCCTTAGGAGGTAATTATGCTAAATAAAGAATTAGAGTCGAGTTTAAATGGCGCATTTGCTCGTGCGCGAGACAAGCGACATGAATTTATGACTGTCGAACACCTCCTACTAGCATTATTAGAAAATGATGCGGCCAAGGAAGCGCTCCAAGCTTGTCAGGCTGATCTCGATGCTCTTCGCAATGAGCTCGATATTTTTATTGATCAAACGACCCCACTTATCCCAGAAAGTGATGAAACTCGTGAGACCCAACCTACGTTGAGTTTTCAACGAGTACTTCAACGTGCTGTTTTTCATGTCCAATCTTCGGGTCGCAGTGAAGTAACAGGTGCCAATGTGCTTGTTGCTATTTTCAGTGAACAAGAATCTCACGCAGCGTATCTTCTTAAGAAAAACGACATTAGCCGTTTAGATATCGTTAACTTTATCTCACACGGTATTACTAAAGCCAGTAATGAAGGCGATAGAGCTTCATCATCAGACTCATTTGGTGGTGCAGAGAATGCCGAAGAAGCAAATTCAGAAGACCGTTTAGAAAACTTTGCGACCAACTTAAATGAAGTCGCTAAGCAAGGTAACATTGATCCACTAATCGGTCGTGATAAAGAGCTTGAGCGAACTATTCAAGTCCTATGTCGTCGTCGTAAAAACAACCCTCTGCTCGTTGGTGAAGCGGGTGTAGGTAAAACGGCTATTGCTGAAGGTCTTGCATGGCGTATCGTTGAAGGACAAGTGCCTGAAATTATTCAGAGTAGCGTGATTTACTCTCTAGATATTGGTTCACTGCTTGCGGGTACTAAATATCGTGGTGACTTTGAGAAACGTTTTAAAGCGATTCTCAAGCAACTAGAGAAAGAAGAAGACGCGATTCTGTTCATCGATGAAATCCACACCATTATAGGCGCGGGTGCAGCATCCGGCGGACAGGTAGATGCGGCTAACCTAATCAAGCCACTACTGAGTAGCGGTAAGTTGCGCTGCATCGGTTCAACCACATACCAAGAATACAGCAGTATTTTTGAGAAGGAGCGCGCGCTATCTCGTCGCTTCCAAAAAATCGATATTGTTGAGCCTTCATTAGATGATACGACTAAGATTTTGATTGGCTTGAAGCCAAAATACGAAGCTCACCACGAAGTACGTTACACCAACAAGGCGTTACGTGCGGCTGTCGAGTTGTCTGCGAAATACATTAACGAACGTCACCTTCCTGATAAGGCGATCGATGTTATTGATGAAGCGGGTGCTCGTAGTCGTCTAGCACCAGCAAGCCGTCGTAAGAAGACAGTTAGCGTGGCGGACATAGAGTCAATGGTTGCGAAAATGGCTCGTATTCCAGAGAAGTCAGTATCGTCTTCAGACAAAGATACGCTTCAGAAACTGGACGACCGCATGAAAATGTTGGTGTTCGGACAAGATCCAGCCATCGATGTATTGAGTGAAGCGATCAAGCTAACGCGTGCAGGACTTGGTGCTGACAATAAACCTGTAGGTTCATTCCTATTCGCAGGCCCTACAGGTGTTGGTAAAACTGAGGTGACGGTTCAACTGTCTAAGCTAATGGGTATTGAACTGCTGCGCTTTGATATGTCTGAGTACGGCGAGCGTCACTCAGTGAGTCGCTTAATTGGTGCTCCTCCTGGTTATGTTGGATACGATCAAGGTGGTTTGCTAACGGATGCGGTTATTAAAAACCCGCACTCGGTTGTATTGCTTGATGAGATCGAGAAAGCTCACCCTGACATCTTCAACCTATTACTTCAGGTGATGGACAACGGTACGCTAACGGATAATAACGGTCGTAAAGCGGACTTCCGCAATGTGATACTTGTGATGACGACTAACGCGGGTGTGGCTGAGACTGAGAAGAAATCGATCGGCTTGATCCAACAAGATCACGCACCAGATGCGATGGGTGAAATCAAGAAAGTGTTTACTCCTGAGTTCCGTAACCGTCTGGATAACATCATTTGGTTCAATAGCCTTGATCCAAGTGTGATTAGCCAAGTTGTCGACAAGTTCATTGTTGAGCTTCAGGTTCAGCTGGATGCTCGTGGCGTATCTCTAGAGGTTTCTGAAGATGCTCGTCACTGGTTAGCTGACAAAGGCTATGACAAGACAATGGGAGCTCGTCCAATGGGGCGTGTGATTCAAGAGAAGCTTAAGAAGCCTCTTGCGAATGAGTTGTTGTTCGGTAGCTTAGTTGATGGTGGTACGGTTAAGGTAACACTTAAAAAAGACGAACTGCATTTTGTCTATGTTGGTGCTAAAGAAGAAGTGATGCACTAACAAAGTCGCAGATAGCTCAATAGCTTAGAGATAAAACGCATGACTTAGGTTGTGCGTTTTTTATGTTTTGAAGTTACGAGAAAAGATAAAGAAAAGCGGTTAAGACAAAGTGCCAAACGGTAGGCAATAAAAAACGGAGCATTAAGCTCCGTTTCTTATCGTATTCGATAATTAAAAATTAACGAGCACGGAAGACGATGCGGCCTTTAGAAAGGTCGTATGGAGTCATCTCAACAGTTACTTTATCACCAGTAAGAATACGGATGTAGTTCTTACGCATTTTACCAGAGATGTGTGCTGTCACTACGTGACCGTTTTCAAGCTCAACACGGAACATTGTGTTTGGTAGAGTATCAAGGACAGTGCCTTGCATCTCGATTACGTCTTCTTTAGCCATCTAATCCTCTTTCGAAACTTGGCGGTTTTCAACGGCTTGATTGTGCCGTCAAAATCATAATATGTAAAGTTGTGGCGTATTCTACCCTTGCCACCGCTGATTTACTAGCCTTTGATGACGTTGAAATCGTACTTTATAGTTCATAGCAGGGCATTCATCGATTTGATAACCCAAATATAGCCACTGTTTGTGTTCTTTCTGAGCATGTTGGATTTGGAACAAAACACCAAGCGTCCCCATGGATATATCAATGTCTGGATCGAAAAAGGTATAAAACGCACTGGTACAGTGAGACATCACATCGGTAACAGCGATGCCAACCAGGTCGGTCTCGTTGTAAATATGCATGAACTTAGTTGATAACCACTCATTTCGAGAAAATTGTAGAAACTCTTCTTTTTTAGGTGGGTACATAGTGCCTGAACGATGGCGAGCGGTGATATAACGGCTATATAAGTCAAACCAGTTATCATCCATTGTATCTTTGAGATCCCAACGAAAGGTTTTCGCTTTGTTGAGAATTCTTCGCTGACTTTTGGAAAACTTAACGTCGGGAATTGAAAGGCGAATCGCCTGACATGCTGAACAATTGTCGCAATGTGGCTTATAGATGGTGGCACCGCTGCGACGAAAACCGTTCGCAAGCAGAACTTCATAATTTTCTGAGGTGTGCATGTGCTCATCAAGTGTGACAGCGACTCTTTCCTCGAGGTGAGGGAGATAACTACACGCGTGATTGTCTGTTAATCCAATTCTGATTTGTTGTAAATCTGGATTCATTAAGGCATTTCCTCTAGCCATTGGTTTTCAAAGCATACATCGTTAACAGGCTTATCTTTCAGTAATTGCAGAGAGCTGAGAAACTCTTCTCTTTCTACTTCTAATGCCCCCAAAGACTTCAAGTGAGGGTTCATGACTTGGCAATCAATGAGCTTTCCTCCAGAATGAGCAAAGTGGTGACAAAAATACCATAGTGCGATTTTCGAGGCATTGGTCTTTAAGCTAAACATGGATTCACCGCAAAAGACCTGTCCTCTTTGTAAGCCATACAGACCACCGACTAGCTCGTGACCTTGCCACACTTCAACCGAGTGACAGAAGCCTAACGAAGCGAGCTCTCGGTAGGCAGCCTGCATGTCGCTATTTAGCCAGGTCTCTTCTTCCTGTCTTAACGATGAGCAATAGCCGATGACTCTATCCGTTGCTTGGTTGATGCTGACACGGTAATTATGTTTTCTTTGAAACTTTTTAAGACTTTTCGATGGTTTGAATGTCTTAGGATTAAATATCGCTCGTGGTGCTGGGCTCCACCAAAGTATAGGCTCACCTGGGCCATACCATGGAAATATACCGTGACTGTAAGCATTTAAGATTCGCATTGGCGATAGATCTCCCCCAAAAGCAAGAAGGCCATTTGGCTCATCCAGTGCATCGAAGGGAGATGGAAACTCTATACTAGTAGTATCAAGTTCAGTTAGGTATATAGTCATAAGTACCGCGTAACAGATTAATCACTGGCCATGAGGTCATTAGGAGCTCTAGCATGAAGAAGTTGCTTTGGATTTTACTTGTTTTGCCCATGTTGGCAAATGCAGCTTATAACCGAAATCAAGCTCGACCGGTGAACGAGGTTGTTTATGGTGAGATTGATACCGTGCGATATATTACTCAACAAGAGATAGTGGAATCGAAAGCGAGCGGCTGGGAGACCCTATTAGGTGCTGCGATTGGCGGTTTAATTGGTAACCAATTTGGTGGTGGTGCAGGTAAAGAAGTTGCAACGGCTGTCGGTGCTGTTGCTGGAGCTGGAATCGCTCGTAACCGAGGTAATAGTCAATATCGAGTGGAGTATAAATTGGTTGAACTGCTGGTTAAAACCAAAGATGACAAGCTCGTCAATATCATCCAAGACGTTGATAGTACGATGTTGTTTAACCGAGGTGACGACGTGAGAATTCTTTATTTTTCAGATGGCGTTCGCGTTGATCTCGTGTACTAGTATGAAAATGCTATTGGTTGGCTAATTAATCACCTTTTTGAAGGGGATTAGCTCTGGAGTTCATTGGAAAAGTTCGTTAGTCTGCAAGTACGAAGAATTATTCATCACCCGAAAATAAATACTCACCAGTGACTTCGGGTGGTACAAGGACTAAAAGATTTAATGGAAAGCCTTACGTTACAACCAATTCAAAAAGTGAGTGGGGAAGTTAACCTGCCTGGCTCTAAAAGTGTTTCTAACCGTGCGCTTCTTTTGGCTGCGCTTTCAACCGGAACGACTCGCCTAACTAACTTATTAGACAGTGATGACATTCGCCATATGTTGAATGCTCTGACCCAGTTAGGCGTCGATTATCAGCTATCAGCGGGCAAAACCGTATGTGAAGTGACGGGCGTTGGCGGTGCTTTTTCAAGCAACAAAGCACTCGAACTTTTCTTAGGTAACGCAGGTACTGCGATGCGTCCGCTTGCGGCTGCGCTTTGTTTAGGTCGTGGTGAATACGTTCTAACTGGTGAGCCGCGTATGAAAGAGCGTCCGATTGGCCACCTAGTGACGGCTCTACGAGAAGCTGGCGCTGACGTTGAATATTTAGAAAATGAAAACTACCCACCGTTGAAAATCACAGGCACTGGTCTGAAAAGCGGTACGGTTTCGATCGACGGTTCTATTTCTAGCCAATTTTTGACTGCATTTTTGATGGCAGCACCGTTAGCAGAAGGTGAAGTGACCATCAAAATAGAGGGTGAATTGGTTTCTAAACCATACATCGATATCACGCTACACATTATGAAACAATTTGGTGTGGACGTGATCAACAACGATTACCAAGAATTTGTCATTCCAACGAGTCAATCATACAAAGCACCAGGTGATTTCCTTGTCGAAGGCGATGCATCTTCGGCGTCTTACTTCTTAGCTGCTGCTGCGATTAAAGGTGGCGAAATTAAGGTAACTGGTATTGGTAAAAACAGCATCCAAGGTGATATCCAATTCGCTGATGCACTCGAAAAAATGGGTGCTGAAATTGAATGGGGTGATGACTATGTTATCTCTCGTTGCGGTGATCTGAAGGGCATTGATATGGACTACAACCATATTCCTGATGCAGCAATGACGATTGCGACAACAGCCCTGTTTGCAAAAGGCACAACAGCGATTCGAAACGTCTACAACTGGCGCGTGAAAGAGACCGACCGTCTTGCGGCCATGGCAGCCGAACTACGTAAAGTGGGTGCAGAGGTAGAAGAGGGTGAAGACTACATCATCGTTAACCCAGTCGCCGAATTGAAATATGCGGCGATTGATACTTACGATGATCACCGTATGGCAATGTGCTTTTCGTTGGTCGCGCTAAGTGATACGCCAGTAACGATTAATGATCCAGGTTGTACATCAAAGACATTCCCTGACTACTTCGACAAGCTGAAGATGCTGAGTCAATAAGAATGCTAAGTTGATAAAGCTCAGGAAGTAAAAAAGCTTGCCTAAATGGCAAGCTTTTTAATTACTGCTGAAGCGTAAATTCTTTTGAAAGATGGTGTGCTAAGTATTTAAACATGTTGAATACTGCGGTTGTATTTTCTGTTGGCATCCCATTGCTGTCTAGGAAGTATTCGCCTTTGAAGACGAGCACATCGTCTTTCTCTACTACGCTGTTTGCGCGCATGCCTTCAATGTAGTCATCATGTGATTGGATAATTTGGTTTGCGATAAGCAGTAAATCAAATTCTGCTATTACTTTCTTTGTCATGAGTTTATCTCTGATAACTGAATATAACGTTGAGTTTATGGTGTCGAACTAGAAATTCAATGATTTCACAACCGATTAAGAGAGTCTTTTCGAATATCCACAATTTATTTTGTGATTTATGGCAAAAATCATGTAATGGGGCTCGCGTTCGATTCGTGGACAAGCTTAGTATGAGCCCGTTTAGAGTTAATGCCTGATGAATAAGCTCTTGCTAGTATTCTTTTCGAGTACTTTATAGCTTCTTTACATTGTGACCCTTTTATCTACGAGTCGTCGAATTGTCGAGCGATCAGATCCAATTTTGAAAAAAGCGGTTGATCTTCTAGTAATCTCGCACAATAGTAAAAAAAGAAGCAATGAATTTAGAATATCATGCGTAAAAGCCCGCAAGTTAAATTGTTGGTGCTGAAGCATCGTGATTAAGGACGTTAGAGTCAATATGGGTAAATCGCTCGTTATAGTGGAGTCGCCGGCCAAGGCTAAAACTATCAATAAATACCTTGGCAAAGACTTTGTCGTTAAGTCGAGTGTAGGTCACGTACGTGATTTACCAACGGCAGGTCAAAGTACTGGTAAAAAGGCTGCTGCAGTTTCAACAAAGGGTATGAGCCCAGAAGAAAAAGCTCGTATCAAGAAAGAAAAAGATCGCAAAGCCCTCATTAAGAAGATGGGCATCAACCCATATAAAGAGTGGGAAGCAAATTACCAAGTATTACCTGGTAAAGAGAAAGTCGTTGCTGAATTGCAAAAACTGGCTGAGAACGCAGACCATGTTTATCTCGCAACCGATTTGGACCGCGAAGGAGAAGCTATCGCATGGCACCTTCGTGAGATCATCGGTGGCGATGAAACGCGATACAAGCGAGTGGTGTTTAACGAAATCACCAAGAACGCAATCCAGCAAGCTTTTGAAACTCCAGGTGAGTTGAATATTGATGGTGTAAATGCACAACAAGCACGACGTTTTATGGACCGTGTTGTTGGCTTTATGGTGTCACCTCTGCTTTGGAAAAAAGTAGCACGAGGCCTATCCGCTGGCCGTGTTCAATCAGTGGCTGTAAAGCTTCTTGTTGAGCGTGAGCGCGAGATCAACGCCTTTATACCTGAAGAGTTCTGGGATGTGCATGCTGATACCAAAACAGCAGAAAAAACAGATTTTAGACTTCAAGTCGCACAAAAAGACGGTGTTGCGTTTAAACCTGAAAATGAAGCGCAAACGCAAGCTGCATTGAGTGTTCTTGAGAAAGCACAATACGAAGTATGTAAGCGTGAAGACCGCCCAACTAAGAGTAAGCCATCTGCACCGTACATTACTTCAACGCTTCAACAGGCTGCGAGTACTCGTCTTGGTTATGGCGTAAAGAAAACCATGATGTTGGCGCAACGCCTATATGAAGCGGGCTACATTACTTATATGCGTACTGACTCAACCAACTTGAGTTCGGAAGCGGTAGAAGCAGCTCGTGAATACATTGGTTCTGAGTTCGGTGCAGAGTACCTGCCACCAAAAGCGCTTGTATACGGTAGCAAAGAGGGTGCTCAAGAGGCTCACGAAGCGATTCGTCCTTCAAGTGTCGATGTTAAGTCAGAAGACTTAAATGGCGTAGACGCAGACGCACACAAGCTTTACTCGCTAATCTGGAATCAATTCGTAGCGTGTCAAATGACCCCTGCGCAGTACGACTCAACAACAGTAAGCGTTAAAGCCGAGGAGTACACGCTAAAAGCGAAAGGTCGTATCCTTAAATTCGACGGCTGGACTCGTGTTCAACGTCCGATGGGTAAAAACGAAGATACGATCCTGCCTGCAGTACAAATTGGCGATAAGTTGGATCTCATTGCATTGGATCCTAAGCAACACTTTACTAAGCCACCGGCTCGTTTCACTGAAGCGGCGCTTGTTAAAGAACTTGAGAAACGTGGTATCGGTCGTCCTTCAACATACGCGTCGATCATCTCTACTATTCAAGATCGTGGTTACGTGAAAGTTGAGCAGCGTCGTTTCTATGCTGAGAAGATGGGTGAAATTGTTACTGACCGTCTAGATGGTAGCTTCAATGACCTAATGAACTACGATTTTACTGCTCGTATGGAGCAGAAGTTAGACCAAATCGCTGAAGGCGAAGCAAGCTGGAAAGGCGTGCTAGATAATTTCTTCAAAGATTTTACCGGTGATTTGGAAAAAGCTGATCTCGACGAAGATGCAGGCGGCATGAAGCCAAACCACATCGTTGAAACCGATATTGAGTGTCCAACTTGTGGCCGTAATATGGGTATTCGTACTGCTTCGACTGGCGTATTCCTAGGCTGTTCTGGTTATGCACTTCCACCAAAAGAGCGTTGTAAGACAACGATAAACCTTGGTGATGAAGAAGGGGTTATCAACGTTCTTGAAGAAGATGTTGAAACCGCAGCACTTCGCGCTAAAAAGCGTTGCCCAATTTGTGAAACGGCAATGGACGCTTATCTGATTGATGACAAGCGTAAGATGCACGTATGTGGTAACAACCCGAACTGTGAAGGTTACGTGGTTGAACACGGCGAATTCAAGGTAAAAGGCTATGATGGTCCGCTTGTTGAGTGTGACAAGTGCGGTTCAGATATGGTTCTGAAGAATGGTCGTTTCGGTAAGTACATGGATTGTACGAGTGAAGATTGTAAGAACACTCGTAAGATTCTGAAAAACGGCGAAGTTGCGCCACCAAAAGAAGACCCAGTACATTTCCCTGAACTTCCGTGTGAAAATTCAGACGCGTACTTTGTGCTTCGTGATGGTGCTTCTGGTCTATTCATGGCAGCAAGTAACTTCCCTAAATCACGTGAAACCCGTGCTCCTTTAGTAGAAGAGTTAGTTCGCTTTAAAGACCGCATCTCACCTAAATTCCAATACTTGACGACAGCTCCTGTAGCTGATCCAGATGGTAAGCCGACAGTGGTTCGTTTCAGCCGCAAGACAAAAGAGAACTACGTTCGTACTGAAATGGATGGTAAGCCTTCTGGTTGGACCGCCTTGTACATTGACGGTAAATGGGAAGTAACGGATAAACGTAAAAAGCCCAAAGAAAAGTAATTGAACGTTATTGATATAAAAAGCAGCCAATAGGCTGTTTTTTTTTCGACTCATATATGACTAATTATACAATTCATTGAAACTGAATCTTAATTGTAATTATTTGTTAAATTCGCAGGGTAAAATAAATTAAGAGATTAATTACACGATCTTATTCAACTGTAACGAATATGTAACTTAATTAAAATATTGTAACTCAAAG
>NZ_LWEH01000169.1 GCF_001635455.1 Vibrio sp. HI00D65 | reverse complement strand
CGCGGGCCCGCTACATATAGCTGTTTCACTGTATTTCACTNCNGCAGTCCTACCTGTACCGTATCCTATATAATCCTTCATGTCAAATAATATCTTTTATAATGATTCTAAACTGCGCTTGTCGCTTGCAGCTTGAGGCTTGTCGCTTGAAGCTTCAAGCTCGTTGCTTGAAGCTTGTGGCTTGAGGCCCGGACCAGGCGCACGCCCGCGCTCACCGTCGTGAGCTTCTGGGCTAATGGCCTGATCCGATTTATTACGCTTGCGTAATTCTTTATAATAGTTTGGGTGTTTGAATACGTGAGTCATTTTAATGTTTACCGTAACTTACGTTTCTTATATCACGGTCCCAGCATTGTCTACAATCTTTACATTCATTGCCTTGCTTCGACGCCGGGCAGCTGTGCTGGCCATCCGTAACAACTGTTGAAGTCCAGGGCCAGAAGGACGCCGGGCCCTGGTCTATCATATGGGAGCTAAAACGAATAACCAAATTTCTGGGCACTTCATTTACTTTGATATGTTTTAATATTTGAGCTTCACGGGTTGGCAACCAGTGCTTGGTCTCTGGCGTGCCTTTACATACTCTAAAAATATTCTTAAGATGGTCCAGTGACTGCAGGTCCCCGGAGTCATGCCACCTGAATTCTTTATGCGGTTTTATTAATTG
>NZ_LWEH01000168.1 GCF_001635455.1 Vibrio sp. HI00D65 | reverse complement strand
ACTCACGAGAATGAACTAACACGAGACACCAATACTGGAAAGCTACTGCAACAGTCACTCAAGCAGTGTCAGTCTTTTATTTGGCAGCGCAAGACGCCTCCAGCCGAACTACTGGCTTTGCTTGAAGGTGAAACTCATCAGCCTTTGCTGTTGTTTCCAAGTAATGAAAGTATTGAGTGTTTGCAAGCCGTTTCTGGAACAGGGAGTGAACGAACGCCATTATTCATTATCTTGGATGGTACGTGGCAAGAAGCGAAAAAGATGCTCAACAAAAGCCCTTGGCTACAGACGATCCCTCAAGTGCACCTCGATGTAACCAGTGAATCTTCATATACGTTGCGCCGCAATCAAGACAGTGGACACTTATGCACCTGTGAGGTTGGTATCGAGCTACTCAAGACATTGGATGAGACTCAATCGGCTGAGCAGATAGAGAATTACTATCAACACTATCTAAAAGTATTCCAAGCAGACAAAAGTGGACACGCTCTCAAGTAGATTAATGCGGAGTGCTTAAGCACAAAAATAAAAAGGGCGAGCCACTAGCTCACCCTTTCACATCTCGCTTTAATGCATTGGAAAAAATAGTGTTTCACGTGAAACATCAGACATTTGCCACTCATCAGAACAGCCGCTTAGGCTCGCCGAAGTAATAACCTTGCAGATAATCGACGCCCATCTGTTCGGCTATCTCGCAAACCTGTTGATTATGAACAAACTCAGCGACCGTTTTGGCATTAAACACTTGGCACAAGCGCACCAGCTGAGAAGCAATATTTCTCTGCTTCTGGTCTTTGTCGATATTACGAATTAAGCTGCCATCGAGCTTAATTATCTGCGGCTCCAGCTTAATGATCTCATCGATGTTGGAGTAACCAGAACCAAAGTCGTCGACGATGATTCTTGCACCTAACGAACGGAAGTGGTCACACACCTCAATCATACGGCCATAATCTCTAATCTGCTCAGACTCGAGTACCTCAAGTCCCAATCGAGTAGGATCGTTCATACCACTAATAGCGGTCTCAAGCACCTCAAGAGTCTTATCACTTAAAAGGTCTTGCGGAGAAAGGTTAATAGAAAACGGGCTCTGTTTATCGGCCATATAGCCGATAGTGTTCTTAATCATATGGCGACTAAGACGTGTATAAAGGTGTGTATCGGCAATCATAGGCAA
>NZ_LWEH01000167.1 GCF_001635455.1 Vibrio sp. HI00D65 | reverse complement strand
CACAGCAACTCAATCAAGCAGTCCTAAGACTGATCGGTAATCAAACCGCGATTGGTGACGGCATTGGACTGGCGACCAAGACCTTTGTTGATAGTGATGCACCTCAACGTGTGATGGTACTACTCAGCGACGGCAGTAATACCGCTGGGGTATTAGACCCATTAGAGGCTGCAGATATTGCCAAGAAGTACAACGCAACTATCTACACCATCGGTGTTGGCGCAGGTGAAATGGTGGTTAAAGAGTTCTTCATGAGCCGTAAAGTAAACACC
>NZ_LWEH01000166.1 GCF_001635455.1 Vibrio sp. HI00D65 | reverse complement strand
GCAATGACTGTCGAAGTACTAGGCGTAAGAAACTATCCTGACCCAAGAGCGTTATTAATGGCGGAGGGGCTAGGAGTGTTATCTAATTTGAGTGATTCAATTGATGAGGGCGTTGAGCTTCTCTACAGCTTTCACGAATACAAAGAGATGATTCCAATTCATGGCATATTTGCTATTGAAATTCGTGTAATCGAATAATCTCCTTGTACGCTGTTGATTG
>NZ_LWEH01000165.1 GCF_001635455.1 Vibrio sp. HI00D65 | reverse complement strand
ACTGACCTGAAAGGTTTTTGTTCTGCTCCTGCAGTTCTTTTACATACTGCAAAGCTTGTAGTTCTCTTCGCTGAAACTCTTTTGCTTGTGCGACAGCTTTGTTTATTCTGTCTTGAGAAGTNCTTGTTCTGCGCTCTGCCTCAGATATTTCTTCTTCTTCATCTATTGGCTTTGCATCAAAGTCTTCTTTGACTACATCTTCTGTAATCGGTTCTATTTCTTGAACATCTTCTTCATCTAGGTCAATNACCGCGACCTCTTCGGATGTTTCTTCTTCTACTCTTCTGTTTTCTGGAAGCGAGGCTTTCTCAATATTCTCATCATTAAGATTAGCCAGAGCTTCAGTTAGTGTTTCTTCAGCCATGTTTTCACCTATGCAGATTTAATATCGTCTGGATTTAGTATTGTTCCGATCACTTCATCATCATTAATAATTCTGACTTCGTGATCATCTTCTAGTGCGAAACGAGCTCCTGCATATCTACCGATAAGCACCCAATCTCCTTTCTTGCACCATGGTATGCCCTCAAACTTTGTATCGTCTTTGTAAGCCAAAGGACCAACCTTCAATACATAACACACTGATGTGGCTAGGTTTTCTTTATCCACAGTGGAATCAAGAAGGTGTATACCGCCATCAGTGATACCTTTCCCCTTGTATGGTAAGACCAGAAGTCTCCACCCAGAAGGGTCAGGCATTCGTTCAACCAATGATTTATCTAACACGGTGGGGTCCAAGA
>NZ_LWEH01000164.1 GCF_001635455.1 Vibrio sp. HI00D65 | reverse complement strand
ACCTTTGAAACACTAAATAAAATAGGAGCACAGCATACCATCTAGCTGTTCTCGATTGTACTCGCAACTTATACTTTGACTACTGTGAAGTAAAGCTAAACTTAGCGAGACTCTAACGGGTAAGAGCGGTAACTCCACATACCATAGGTACGAAGAGCGTCACGATAGATACCTAGTAGCTCACCATCACTCGCTTTCTTAAGCTCTGAAAGTGGCTTATCAGGGTAAGAAACCGTATCGAAAGTAATACTCTGAGGCCCTGTTTGCCAACTTGCCACTTCAAACAGAGTTTGACCACGGCGAACGTGACTTGCTGAGCTAATAATCGTCGCGTGTTTAATGTTGTGGCGAGCTAACGCATAACTACTGAA
>NZ_LWEH01000163.1 GCF_001635455.1 Vibrio sp. HI00D65 | reverse complement strand
AGCGGCTGGCCAGGCTAATAAAAAAGCATTTACCCACAATTTAAAAAAAACTGGCGAACTGCCTATGTTTAAGTACGTAACCCATAAAGTCATTAGTGATGATAAAAAAAAAGACATTATAGTAGAAAATAAANCACGACGTTTCATATTAAATCCTATTAATTTAATTAATATATTATGATTTTAATATAGCTGTATTTATAAAACATTTAACAGAGA
>NZ_LWEH01000162.1 GCF_001635455.1 Vibrio sp. HI00D65 | reverse complement strand
TATCCTCCACCAGCAGTATCTTCTGGCCTTTGAATTCTATCTGATAATCCAGTTGTAACTCTTGAGCTTTGAATTGAGCTAACTCTCCCTTGGTCGTTCGAGCACAGGTTACGACAAAAGAAAACTCACTGCCTTGCCCAAACTCACTCTCTACCGTAATGTGGCTGCCCATTGCATTCACGAGCTTCTGGCTGATATTAAGCCCTAAGCCTGTGCCACCAAATCGACGTGTCGTTGTGGTATCTGCTTTGCTA
>NZ_LWEH01000161.1 GCF_001635455.1 Vibrio sp. HI00D65 | reverse complement strand
TGCCCGTCGTATCTTGAATATAAATGCCTTCTGCGGCTTCAAGTGTGTCTAGGCAAGGCGTTGACATTGCTTGATGGAGAAACACGTCAGAGTCGCGTTTTAACATCGCTTGAGTTGCCTCATCGTTTAGCGATTCATTCCACTTTTCACGTGCGGGTGTGGTGTTCACATCGCCTTCACTTAGAGAGTGCGTTGCCTTTAGTGCTGGCTCTTGGTTAGTTATTTGCATTACTTAATGTCCCAGTACATAGCATTCTTAACAGCGCTAATGAGAGCCTCAATATCAGACGGGTAAACTTCACCAATGTTACCAATGCGGAAGCAGTCTGCGTTTGAAACCTTGCCCGGATAAATCATAAACCCTTGCTCTTTCAAACGGTCATAGAATTCCTTGAATTGGTAATCGCTATGAGT
>NZ_LWEH01000160.1 GCF_001635455.1 Vibrio sp. HI00D65 | reverse complement strand
AATTGCACTGCTACCTATGGTATCGGTGATAGTAAAATTACTCGATACATACTGGTTATCACCCACCTTGGTCTCGCGATAATCTGAATTAGGATTTAAGGTATAAGGCGGTGCGGTATCAATTGCTGGATTACTGATATCCGTTCCTGAAAAGAGATAACTGCCTTCATTGGCTTGGTTCAATGTGTTCAACATTTCCGTTTTAAGTGACTTGAGTTCGAGCACAATTCCCGCCCGACTTTCCGAATCAAGAGTGCCGTTTTTCCCTTGTAGAAGCAGTTCATTCACTTGTTGGGAGAG
>NZ_LWEH01000159.1 GCF_001635455.1 Vibrio sp. HI00D65 | reverse complement strand
GATTTATATAGATTTAAATCACAATTACTATCGAGCAAAAAAACAAGCAATCAGATAATTATTTTCTACTTCGCGTCACAAACTGTAAAAAAATTTCATTTTCAATCAGTTCACTTACATGTATATGGCTAAAACTGTGCTACTGAAAGTATATCCATATCGTTGCAACGAGCTAGAAACTGTCATAATTTTTATTAAAAGCGTGCATTAGATAACATAACGTTCAAATTAAGTTACAACACGAAACATGAGAAAACACCTTGTAACAATGGCATTGCAGACATGACGCTCAATTAGTTTTTCTAAAAAATAGCCCCTTGTACAGGTTAGTTTTTTTCATTCGCTCTCATTGAATTTGTCCCTTACATTACGCACTCTGACCGAGGTCAGATCAAACCCACCACCCTACTTTACGTTACTTGGAGATCGCTCCCATGCAAGGTTTAGAACTCGCAATCTTTATGCAATTCTTCCTTGGGCTTGTTGCAGCCGTAAACCCAATCGGCATCATGCCTGTGTTTGTTTCTCTTACTGCTCATATGCCGCCAGAAGAGAGAAACAGGACAGCCTTTCAAGCCAATATTGCCGTTGCTGTTATCTTGATTGTGTCGCTAGTTGCGGGTCAGTTGCTCCTCGACATGTTTAGCATTTCATTAGACTCTTTCCGTGTTGCGGGTGGACTGCTATTACTGAGCATCGCGTTTTCGATGATGAGCGGTAAGTTGGGTGAAGATAAGCAGAATAAGCAGGAAAAATCTGAGTACATCAGTAAAGAACAAATAGGTGTTGTTCCTTTAGCTATGCCTTTAATGGCCGGCCCAGGTGCGATCAGTTCGACCATTGTCTATGGATCGCGTTACCCAGCAGCAATCGATACTATCGGTATTGGTATCAGCATTATTGCGTTCGCAATTTGCTCTTGGCTTCTGTTCCGTTCAGCGCCTGTTACCGTGCGCTTTTTAGGTCAAACCGGAATTAACGTTATCACCCGTATCATGGGCTTGATTCTTGGTGCACTTGGCATCGAGTTCATTGCGAACGGCTTGCTTAACCTATTCCCAGGTTTAGCATAACCACAAATAGCACATAGTCGCTTAACTGCGGCTATTTAATGTGGAACACATCTGAGGCGAGTAAAGCAATTTGGCTTTCACTCGCCTCGTTATTATGAAGCTTGTATAATGATGGTTAACGCATTTAATAGAAGACGAACCTCCCCTTATGTCACGCAAGCCACTCAAGCATCACATGTACGTTACTATTTTTGGTACCCATACACCTGCCGGACGTGCATTTGATATTTCACTGATCATTGCAATCTTGGCTTCGCTTCTGGTTCTTATTCTAGAGTCCATTCCAAATGTGATGACAGAGTGGTCTCAAGAACTTCGTTACATCGAGTACACTTTCACCGCCCTATTCACTATCGAGTATCTATTAAGGCTCTATTGTTCTCCAAAACCGAAATCTTACGCCACCAGCTTTTATGGCATTGTTGATCTGTTAGCGATCCTACCTACTTACTTAGCGATCTTCTTCCCAGGCGCTTCGTTTATGGGCGTTGTGAGATTACTGCGTGTCATGCGTATCTTCCGAGTTCTGAAGTTGGTTCGCTATCTACAAGATTCAAATATTCTGTTGCGTTCACTATTGATGGCAAGACGAAAGATTCTTATCTTCTTTAGCACAGTTGGCATCTTGGTCGTTATCTTTGGCGCTTTGATATTTGTGATTGAAGGGCCAGAAAACGGATTCACCAGTATTCCTCACAGTATCTACTGGGCAATCGTCACCATCACCACCGTTGGCTACGGGGATATGGTGCCGCAAACAGCGATTGGTAAGGCTATCGCATCTCTCACAATGTTACTGGGTTACTCTATCCTTGCGGTACCTACCGGGATAATTACCGCCGAGCTAAGTAGTGAAATGAACTCTCACAAGGAGCTAGTCAAATGTCCGAACTGCAACCGTTCAGGGCACGACCCTGATGCCCTCTACTGTAAGCACTGTGCAAGTGAACTAGCCGACCCTGACAAACGTGTCGTCTCCGACAGGGAATAAAGTAGATGCGGGATTCGAAAGGACATAAGAGTAGGTACGAGATTCGAGTGACTGGATGAGAAGAGATATAAGAGCAGCGACGAGATTCGAGTGACTGGATGAGAAGAGATATAAGAGCAGCGACGAGATTCGAGTGACTGGATGCGAAGGGATTTAATGGCAGTTTCGAGAACCGGATAATGAGAGATTAAGGGACTAGAAAGGGTGGCGTTTATCGTCACCTTTTTTGATGTTGGTTCACTGAGCCAAAACGAGATTCCCGACTACGCCCCTTCGTTGCTATCTGGAATGACGCAATTTAAGTTAGGAGAAAAACGTCATCCTCAAGAGTGAGGAACGAACGAGTTGGGGATCTCTTCCTTGTCTCATTCCAACGAGAACATTTAAGTGAAGTCACGAGTACAATTAATCAACCTTACGCGATCACAAAGCCGATGTGTTAACACCGGCTTTTGTCTCTCACGAAGCTAAGCATTCACAAAGAATGGTGCTTGCTTTAACTTTTGGATAGAAAGAGCTTTCGATTACGCTTTCTCAGCTAGGATAATTCGCAGAGTACGACGCAGTGGTTCTGCAGCACCCCAAAGCAGTTGGTCACCAACAGTGAAGGCATTTAAGAAGTCGTTACCCATAGACATCTTACGTAGGCGGCCAACTGGCACAGACATAGTGCCTGTTACTTTAGCTGGAGTCAGCTCTTGCGCCGTGATATCACGGTCGTTAGGAATCACTTTAACCCAGTCGTTGTGAGTTGCGATGATCTCTTCAATCTCATCCATTGGGACGTCTTGCTTGAGCTTGATTGTTAGTGCTTGAGCGTGACAACGCATTGCACCAATACGTACACAGGTACCATCGATAGGAATAGGCTGACCATCTAAGCCAAGAATCTTGTTCGCTTCAACGCCCGCTTTCCACTCTTCTTTACTCTGACCGTTTTCACGCTTCACATCGATCCAAGGAATCAATGAACCCGCTAGCGGAGCACCAAACTGATCTGTTGGGAATGACGATGAACGAATGGTATCAGCAACTTTCTTATCAATATCAAGAATTGAGCTTGCCGGGTTCGCTAACTCAGAGCTCACGCTATCGTTAATCACGCCCATTTGCGAGATAAGCTCACGCATGTTCTTAGCACCCGCACCAGAAGCCGCTTGGTAAGTCATGGCACTCATCCATTCAACCATGCCCTTCTCGTATAGGCCGCCCAGTGCCATAAGCATTAAACTCACTGTACAGTTACCACCAACAAAAGTATTAGTACCGCTGTGAATACCTTTCTGGATTTGAGCCAAGTTAACAGGATCAAGAGTGATGATTGAATCAGCATCCATACGTAGAGTTGAAGCGGCATCAATCCAGTAACCTTTCCAGCCCGCTTGACGTAGCGCTGGGTAAACTTTTGATGTGTAATCGCCGCCTTGACAAGTAATAACCGCATCAAGCTGCTTTAAGCTATCAATATCAAAAGCGTCTTGAAGTAGACCCGCATCTTTACCACCTAGAAAAGGGGCAGGAATACCAATCTGAGATGTACTGTAATAAACAGGCTCAATCAGGTCGAAGTCCTTCTCTTCAACCATACGTTGCATCAGTACAGAACCCACCATACCGCGCCAACCAACTAGACCTACTCTCATCTCTCACTCTCCATGTATAAATTAAAAATTGCTCTCCCCCATCTATAAGTTTTTCAGAAACAGAACTCAAGCGCTTTTTGTCAAAAAGTGTAACTTTTTCGTTTCTTTTAAGTGAACGCGATGAATCGTAAAGTTATCTCAATAGAGAGATTCAGCCTCCACCCTATTGATAGAAACACCAACCTCCCTAAATTCAGCCACTTATCACGCTAGATCTAACAATCACCCCCTTGTCACAAACAGTAAATCCCTCTGTTAAACCATGGTTAATTGGCATTTTATTTTACAAAACGGAAACAACGCTCGATAGAATTAAACATGTAACAATCATGAATTTAACAAAAATTTAGGCTATGAGACCACAACTGGTCCGATATGCAGTCAAATATCAAAGCTTAAGCGTATTTTCTCGATATAATAATCTATTTACTGTAGTGTCCATTTCGTACCCCACAATATAATGAAGCACTATAAATGCTCGAAATCACAAGAGGCTTTTATGAAGCAGAGTAAAACTCGCCTACCGAACCTGATGCAGGTATTCATCGCGTTAGGACTATTTCTATCCCTTGCTTTTTCCTTTACAGCAAAGCTTGACCTTCCAATCCAACTTGCCTTGTACATTGGTTGGTTCATTATCATGGTGCTTGGTATTCATCTTGGACACCAATACAAAGACTTAGAAAAAGCAGCACTCAAAGGAATATCTAACGGTTTAGGCGCAGTTTTAATACTTTTAGCCGTTGGCGCTCTTGTTGGTACTTGGATCTCTGGCGGGATCGTACCGACCATCATTTACTATGGTCTAAAAGCTATCCACCCTTCTATCTTCCTTTTGGCGACCATGATCATCTGTTCTTTAACAGCGTTGGCTACTGGTACTTCTTGGGGGGCTGCTGGTACAGCGGGTATTGCGATGATGGGTATTGGCCAAGGCCTAGGTGTTCCAGCGCCAATTACGGCAGGTGCAGTACTGTCAGGTTGTTACTTCGGTGACAAGATGTCACCACTTTCAGATTCAGTAATTTTGGCTTCTTCTATGTCTAACGTAGAAGTGGTTGAACACATCAAAGGCATGCTGCCTGTTGCATTAATCAGCTACGTTATTACTGGCATCATGTTTACCGCGTTTGGCTTCCACTACGCCGGTAACGTTGACATGAGCCAAGTAGAATCTGTGATCAAAGCGATGGAAGTTCAGTTCTACATCACGCCATACTCATTTGTTCCAGTACTGATCGTATTAGGTCTACTGGCTTTCCGTATGCCTTCATTCCCGGTAATCAGCTTTGGTTCTCTGCTAGGTATTATTTGGGCAGTGATGATTCAAGAAATCGACTTCTTAACAGCATTCAACACTGCATGGGCACCATTCTCTATCTCATCTGGCGTGGACTTCATTGACTCAATCCTAAACCGCGGTGGCATGTCTTCAATGCTGGGTTCGGTTGCGGTTATCGTATTTGGTTTAGGCTTTGGTGGCTTGCTAGATAAAGTCGGCGTGCTAGAGACAATTGCGAAGGTATTCGAACGCCGCGTAAACAGCGCAGGTTCGCTAGCAACAAGCACAATCGGTACGGCTTTCATGGGTAACGTATTTGGCTCTGCGATGTACGTATCACTAATCCTTACGCCAAAAATCTGTGCTAAGAACTACGACCGTCTAGGTTACAAGCGTAAGAACTTATCTCGTAACGCTGAGTTCGGCGGTACGTTGACATCAGGTATGGTGCCTTGGAGTGACAACGGTATCTACATGGCGAGTATCCTAGGCGTTGCAACGCTGTCGTACGCACCATTCATGTGGCTAAGCTTCATCTGTATCATCGTGACTATCGTAACGTCGTACATGGGTTGGTTCGTTGATAAATGTGAACCAACAGCACCAGCTATTGAAACGGAAGAAACGGCAGAGCTGACAAAGCAACAAGCCTAGTAGTCCATCGTTCAAAAACGTTAGAACGTAAAACAAACCGTTAATTATTTAAATGCAAAAAGAGCGCCTTGGAGCGCTCTTTTTTATTGGGTTACTTATTTGCGGTTCGTTTACCCAACCAATAACCGATACCTAACGGTGCGAAGAACGCCACCAAGATAAACAGAATAAAGTAGATAATCACACCTTTGATTAGCTCCATCAGCTTATCAATCGCGAGCACAACCACTTCTTGCGAAACGCGGTCTAAATCTTGAGTGAACAATTCTCTTTCAGATGTCACGATACCGGCGATCTCGATACGTTCTTTCTCGATCATCTGAACTAACGCTTCTCTTTCACGCGTCACCATCTTTTCTAACGCCACACGCTCATCACTCAGCATAGCCAGTTTTTGGTCTGTTTTGTCGCTAAGATCATTAAGCAGCGGCCGCATCTCTGCCGACATAATAGAAGCCAATGTTTGCATGTATTCAGGATTGTTCTCAATGAAGTCCTGCATGCTTGCTGACGTTTGGCGAAGGCTTTCTAGTGTCATCGACAAATCTTCACCTGTCAGTGAGCTATTCATCGCTACTAATTCTGCTTTCCAAGACATCAGCTTTGGCGTTTGATCAGCCATCAGGCTTAAACGATCTGATGCATCGCTCATCGCTTCTGGCATGGTACCTAGGCTCTGAACAATCTGTGATTCATCTTTTCCAAGATAAGTTAACCATTCTCGATAAGCAGGCGTGCTTCTGAACGTTAGATCGTTAAATGGGTTGCTCGCAACAAACTCAGCAACGAATGCTTTGCTCTTTTTAAAGTCACTTGAGCTCAGAACGCCCTTTGCTAGCTTTTTTGCTTCTTGATCGAGAGAGCGTGCAGTGTTAACCGCATGATCCGTCGTGAACAGATCCGCTCCTTCACCTTCGGCATAGAATTGATTCATTTGCGCAGTAAACACCCAAGTATCAATGAGCGCAGACATCGGAGAGGTTTGGTAAGCCGCTTGCTGTAAGCCCTGCTCAGCATGAATCTTCCAAAGCAAAACGTAAGATTGATGTAAGGTGTCATCAGCAGGGTAAGATTGCGCGATTAAATCAGCTGAGTCTTCGACTTGTGTAAAAAACAGCTTAGCGTATTCACGCGTCATGAGCCGAGCATTCAGCTCTTGTTGAGTGAGAGGCGTAGTCTGACTATCTAACTTAACTTCCAATAGAGAACAACCACTTAGTACAATACTAAGCACCAACACCATCCAACTTCGACTCGAAACTCGTAACATATAAACCTCTGACAAAGACTAAGGGCGCGGATTGTATGAACACTTCGTCAGAGTATTGTCAATATTCCCGCAAAAGTTAACGCTGATTATCTAAATATTCGACAGCGGAATCCACCGAGGCTTTTATCGCCTGCTCGAGTTCATTCAGGTCGTGTTCACTGATCGCTCGAGATTGCTTCATTGTCATCTCAATACTTGCGGCAATAATGGCTAATCTCGACGCTTTAATGCTACCTGCCACACCTTTTAAGCTATGTACAACACGTGTTGCTGAGGTTTCATCTTTGGTCAATAGCGCTTTAAATTTCTCATAGTCGTCCGCATGGTCTTGGACAAACACCCCAAGCAACAATTCAACCGACTCTGTATCACCATCGAGTGTTTCGAGCATCTCTTCAATATCAATCGCTGGTTTCGAATCCGTCACGCTAGCAACGTGTCGCTCAGCTTTTGGCGTCTCAATCGTATTTGGTTGACTTTCAATGTTCATATTCTGTTGCTGTTGTAGATAGTCTGATGGATCGTTCACTACCGTTTCTGGTACCTCTTGCTTAGTCTCGTGCTGCTGCTGCCCGGTTGCCAAAGGAGATGAATCAAGGCTACTTTCTGAAAACAGTTCCTCATCCTTAGCAGAAAATTGAACAACCTTTTCTTCGCTAGGTTCAGGAGAGGTATTCTGGTCAGCTGCAAGTTGTGGAGAGGCCTTTCTCACACCCGCACTCCAAACAATCAGAGCGACCATAGCAGCCAAACTCAGACCTAACATTGCGACCAGCAAATTAAACTGGCGCTCATGATATTCTGACTCTAACTTAATGATCTGCTTGTTCACCGAGTTCTGCTTAATCTTATCGACTAAAAAGTTCAGTTGTGCGTAATCTACGAGCAATGCGGAAGCATCAGCCAGTAACTGTTGAATCGCGTCTTGCTCTGGAGTTTTCAACTTGTAAGATTTCTCGAGAATAGAATCAAAAGCTCGGTAGGTCGCCGACGAGCTTTGGCTGTCTGAGTACATAGCCTCAAACACCACTACTCCAAATTCATTTAGCAACGGTTTTAACTTGGGAGATAACTGCTTGTCTGCACGTAACAACTTGATGTTATAGACTATCTCTTGAACCTGACTTTCGATTGGAATGAACTCGTCAAATTTGTCCAAAAACTGGTCTGCAACATAAAGCAGTTGGTTTACGTCAGGGCGGAAAAATGCGTTTTGGAAATCGGATTCGATCTGAAGTCGGATTGAATAAACTAATTGAGCGTCAAGAGCTAGCTCATTAATGCGTGAGACGCGAAGTGGTTCCGAGAAATAGAGTGACTGTCTTAATTCGTTAACGCGAATGCCCAGCTCTTCGATTTGAGCGAGAGAGTTTGTGTAGGAACGGCTTAAGTTGAGAAGTGCCAATGAAGGAAGTAGCCACAGAACCAAAATCACAACTAAGAAAGTGGCTGGTTTATTAAAGCGAGTGGGCTTTGCTACTGATTGTTCCATCTATATTCCTTGTGCGTGTTAACTTAAAGCCATTGTTGCTATGGCGAAGACACAAAGCACAAAAACAAGCGACAGCATCCTACTGCCGCTTACCTATTCACTTCGGACTATGACTTATTACGAGTCAGTTGGTCACGTAAGTTTGGCGGTGTGCCTTTAATCGTTAGTGTATCTGTCTCCGGATCATAGAAGATACGCTCGCCTAGAAGCAGACTATCAAAACTAACATTCAAACCGCCACCCGCACCAACAAATTTTGTTAGTTTACGCATAGTTGCGCGATCTGCAGGGAAACTATCTTCTAACTCGTAGCCTTGCTCACTAGTATAATCAAAGAAGCTGGTACCATCTGAGCTTGCTGGTAATTCGCCAGACAGTTCACGTACTTGAACCTCATCACCCGCCTTTAACTGCTCATTACAGTAATCAGCAACCTGCTTTTTGTAGCTGATCGCTTCTTCTTTCTCTAATTTAGAATCAGAAACAAAATCTTCTACCGCTTGCATCAGCACCTGGTTTTGCAGTTTTGCATCCAGACCTACTTCCGCTTGAAGAAAATCTAAGAAGAAGTCAGCCACTTTACGACCAACACGTCCTTTGATGTACGTTAGGTAACGATTTGATTCTTTGTCTGTCTCGTAAGTAGAAAGATCTAAGCGAGCGGCGATGTCCATTTTAGAGATATCTAAGTAGTCAGTCGCACTGATATCTAGCCCTTCTGTTACCTTTAAGCTCTGGTTTGAAGGCAGAAGACCAATGAAAAGGTAGTCAGTTGCAAGTGACTGATATTCAGCCATTACCAAGATGCCTTCATCAGCAAATGGGTATTTTGAAAGCTCGTCTTTTAGACGTTGCGCACTCTTTTGAGAAAAATTGTAAAAGTTTGTCTCACCAGCACGAAGTTGATGCAACCACTGTTGGAATTCGCTGTCAGATTTGAAAGAACCAAACCCTTTGCCTGCTTTTGAGTTAAACACACGATGAAGTTCAGCAACTAGGCTTTCAGAAGAAGCATCGTTTTCTAGAGATTCAGCACGATAGTTAACAATCAGTTCTTCCTGATCGTTCTTGCTCAGCTGGTGTAAAATTACGTTGGAAAGGTGAAGGCTCATAGTGAAAATATTACCGTTCAGGTTTCAGTTGTCGTGCATAGTAGGTTATCATAAGCCGCTTTTACTATCATTATTAGAGTCCTTATGCCGATTATATCTAAATACACAGATGAACAAGTTGAAAAAATCCTATCTGAAGTAGGTGCTGTACTATCTAAGCACAAAGCTTCACCAGAACTTTCACTGATGATCGCTGGAAATATCGCAACCAATGTCTTAAATCAGAACGTTGCTGCTTCACAACGCAAAGGAATTGCTGAAAAATTTGCCGAGGCTTTAATTTCTTCTCTTGAAGATAAAAAGTCTCACTAAATTTGATTGACGGATAAAAGAATTATAAATGGTAGACAGCGCAAACTCATATAGCGATCGTGTATCTCGACTGGTTGGTTGGGGTCACTGGTTTGCATTTTTCAACATCATTGCTGCGATGTTGATTGGTACTCGTTATATCACTCAATCTGCTTGGCCAGAAACCCTGCTGGGTCAGTTCTACTTGGCTGCTTCATGGGTTGGTCATTTCGGCTTTTTGGTATTTGCGCTCTATCTATTAGTGCTGTTCCCGCTCACATTTATTCTTCCGTCGAGGAAGTTATTACGTTTGGTTGCCGTTTGCTTTGCGACCATAGGTTTAACTGTCCTGTTGATTGATACTCAAACGTATCAAAATATAAACCTCCACCTGACGCCTGTCGTGTGGGAGGTTTTATTCAGTGGAGAGGAATCTGCATTTACGTCTGATTTGCAGCACCTCTTCATTGTTATGCCGCTTATTTTCTTATTGCAGCTTGGCCTATCTGAATGGGTTTGGCGAAAACAACGTAAACTTTCTCATAAACACATCGGCCGTCCAATTACCGCCGTCTTCTTTTTGTGTTTCATCAGTAGCCACCTGACTTACATGTGGGCCGATGCGTATTTCTATAATCCAATTACGATCCAAAAAGCGAACTTCCCACTGTCTTACCCAATGACAGCGAAAAGCTTTATGGAGAAACATGGTCTGTTAGACCGTGAAGAATATCTAGAGCGTTTAGAAGCGAACAAAGGTAATGTAAACCTTGTTAGCTACCCGCTAGAAGAAATTCAGTACAACCGCCGCAGTGATGATTTGAACATCCTGATGGTGAGCGTGAATAACCTGCGCGCAGATGCTCTTAACGAAACATCAATGCCAAGCAGCTACGCATTTGCACAACAGTCGATCAATTTCACCAACCATTACAGTTCTAGCAACGACATGTTTGGTATTTTTGGCTTGTTCTATGGCCTTCCTAGCAGCTACGCAAGCAGCATTGAAGCTCAAGGTTCGAGTTCAGTTCTGTTGGATGTATTGGATAACCACAATTACAAGTTTGCTGCATTCAGCGGTGACAACTTTGACGATGCACTGTACTCGGACATCATCTTCCGAGGCCGTAAAATCATGTCAGAGCAAGCGACGTTTAATGACCAAAGTGCAGTCCAAGCCTGGTCAAGCTGGGTGGAATCACCGAAAGCCAAGCGTCCTTGGTTCAACTTTATTGAGCTGACAACACTGGACAATTTTGCAAGCTCAGAAGCAGAGTCAGGCTCAGCGTTAACAACCGCAGAACGTTTTGCTGCTGATTACCAAAAGTCAGCTCAAGCAGCGGACGCACAGCTTGCAACCATCTACGATGAATTGGAACGCTTAGACCTTATCGATAATACGGTAGTTATCATCACCTCTAATCACGGTACTGAGTTTAACGAAACCAAGACTAACAGCTGGGGTGCAAACTCTAACTACAGCAGTTATCAGCTGCAGGTTCCTCTGTTTATCAGCTGGCCAGGTAAATCAGAGTCTGAGTACACTCACCGCTCTAGCCACTTAGATATTTCAGTAACACTAATGCAAGAGCTACTGGGTGTATCTTCAAACCCAACTGACTTTAGCAGCGGTCGCAGCTTGTTTGATGAGAGTAAAAGAAAATGGGTTCTTGCGGGTGATTCTCGTGAGTTAGCGCTTGTGACAGATAAGCAAACTACGGTTTTAGATAAATTTGGTAACTACAAGCTGTACGACCAAGATTACCAACGACTAAAAAATGTAAGCCCTCGCTTACCAGTTCTAATGCAGGGTCTCACTGAATTACAGCGATTCTACGCAAAGAATGATTAAATGATCACCAAACAAAAAAGGGAAGCCAGTGGCTTCCCTTTTTTATTGCCGTTAATGCCTAGAAAACAGGCAACAGAACAAATTTATGTAAATTAGGGGTTTACAAGATCTTCATGCCCTTATATTATTCACGCCATTGGAGGGATGGCTGAGTGGTCGAAAGCACCGGTCTTGAAAACCGGCAACCGTTAATAGCGGTTCTAGGGTTCAAATCCCTATCCCTCCACCACATTTATGAAGCCCGAGCCAATGAAATACATTAGCTCGGGCTTTTTTACATACGTTAGTTTTTGAAAAGCGTTTGCTATCACTAACGAACGCTTCCATTTTAACTTGGCGGCAGACTTCACGAGTCAACTCATCTATCAGCTTATTGGCCAAGCTCCGCTTTGGTCGCTGAGTCCAATGGGGATTCAGCTGTAATAGCTACTAAAAATGCTTTGAGAGCCTCAGCTTCTTGATAGCTTAAATTTAAAGGTCTAATTTTCTCTGATAGTTTTGGGTAATTTGGATCATACTTGCTCCAACCAAAAGGCGCGTTACTTGCCATTCCTTCAGAGTACATTGAAATAACCCCCTCAATAGTATGCACTAAACCATTATGAAACCACGGACCATGATTCATGACATCACGCAGTGATGGGGTTTTAAATAACCCAACATCGTGGCTATTACGGCTTACATCGTACTTACCTAAATCTTCATAAAAAGCTTTGTAATAGGTTAAACCAACATTTTCGAATTTATGATTGGTAAATTCAGGTCCCATATGACAATTAACACAGCGCCCATTACGACGGTAAATATCTAGCCCCCACAATGCTTGGTCAGACAATGCATCCGTTTTACCTAACTCAGCCTCTTTAACAAATCGATCAAATTGGCTCGGTTTGCTAATTATCGTTCGCTGAAAAGTTGCTAATGCCATGCTTAGCTGTTCTTGGGTAATTGTCCCAAGACCAAAAACCTCATCAAATAGGGTCGGGTAATTAGGATGATCATTTAATCTTTTGACCAAATTCGGCAATGATTCAGCCATTTCTAATGGATCTTGAATCGGCATCAACGCCTGCTGCTCTAATGTCTCTGCACGCCCATCCCAGAATAATTGTGGTAAAAATGCGCTGTTAACTATAGTCGGCGCATTGCGCTTTCCACGTTGGCGATCATGACCAATAGAAACTTCCCTACCATCACCCCATCCTTTGTTCGGTTCATGGCAATTTGCGCAGGCAATATCCTGAGCCTGAGAAAGAAACGGGTCAAAAAATAGTTTTTTCCCTAATGCCACTTTCTTTTCATCAAAAGGATTATGATTCGGAAAAATAACATGAGGCATAGTACCGAGTTCTTGATAACTGCCTTTATCATCAACGAAAGGAGCTGGCCAATGATTAGGGTGAGCCGCATAAGCTTGTCTTAAGCGAGTAATATCAGGTTTTGTGTGATTTCTAACTGAACGCGGATCCTCTATTGCACGCGGCTCGAACTCACTCGCAATCAGGAGTAGTTTCGCAGTTTGTGTCGCTTCTTTCTGAGCGGTTAATGGTGTTGGCTGGAGCGTTGCCGCCATTGGTAATTTTAACGTGCCGAGCCCTATCTCCGTCGATGTAGCAACCCAGTAGTCTCCAGCAACTGGGGAATTTAATGATTTTGAATACAGCATTTTGTATGCTCCACCACTCACTTGCTGATGCATTAATAATGAAAGTTCATCAGCTGTAGGCAAGCGCCAATCACTACGACCACATTGCTTCGAACGATTAATCACTTTTAATGCCGCTTCTATCGAACAGTCGGTTTGACCACAGTTGCTCACACTGGTATCACTCACATAATCACGCAAAGTGCTTGTCACATCACTGCTATTTGGTACTAGCCAATATACATACGAGAAACGCTTATCCCGCAAATACAAGTTATCACGGACTAAACCTCGCATGTCATCCAAACAACGCCATGGTGAATCTTGATAATCATCTTGCTGACGGTTGCGCGCGAGGGGTTGACCTGCATTATCTAATCGAATGAAACTGGTTTCTTCTGCTTGCGGTTTTATTTGTTGATTAGGCAGCGATGGATCACGATAACTACCACTGACCAACATAACTGAAGCTGGCTTACGCTTATTCTGACCCAACGATTTCTTTCGATTAGCACCAAAACTATAGCGATAAGCAATATTATCTGCTTGTTGGGCGCTGACATCATTTTGAAGCCAGTAATTCTCGAAGCTAACATGTGGAAAGAAGAATGGATCAATAGCCGCTTGGTTACGATCCAATGCAAAATCTTGTTCACTGGTTAGGTTCTGCATTTCATAAGAATATGGTAGGCGCCAGTCAGTTTGACCGCACAATTGCTGTTGGTTGGCATAATCGATAAGATTGCTGGTTGTACATGCTTTACCACTCAAAGCATCTGAGAGCGAACAATCTGCTGCAAACCCAGGTAACGTTGCTTCCCAATCTTGCCACGAGAATGTCTCAGTATTCGGTTGAATTGCCGTTAGCCAAGTGACCCCTTCATGCGTTTCTTCGTCTGAAACGCATTGCCATACCTTGGCCGCTGTTTCATCGTTAACGGCTACAAAAGCAAATCGGGGAGTTGGCTTGTTTATACGAATCATCCAATCCAGACTTTGCGCTGATGAACTATTTAAACGTTCGAGTTTAAACTGATCCGCCCCGACTAAAGCTGATGGCGCTCGATAAACAACAAGCCCATCATCAACGCTCACATTTCCCAACGTTGCAGGCTGAATAACACGCAAGGTTTCATCTGCACTCAAAACATACTGATAAGAAAAAGTCTCTCCTTGTGTTACTTGCTGCTTAGAATACTTTTTGTCTTTATCCGGCTGCGTTGGATCTATAACGGACGTTTCAGGCTTAGGTGTCTCTGGCTTTGACTCTGTTGGTAATGCCGTATTACCCGGTGAACTGTCTGAGCCGTTACAGCCAGAAACGAATATAAGTGCTGCAAGCGCAGCACTTATTACTTTATTAAAATTAATCATTATTTTTTTGCGATGTAGAAATGAGACGAACACGGAATGTACTTTCTGGGGTACTTCCAGAATTGCTCTCTGCCCATTCGGTTTGAAAGGCAACAGCAACATTTATCATTCCGTCATAAGCACTTTCTGTAGACGTCCAGTAGTAGCTGTCAACCCCTACCATAGTGTCATTAAAGATACTCTTCGTATAACCAGCACGGTAAGAAATGCCCTCCATATCATATGCAAAGCTATCAATCAGCAATGATTTGAGCTCAGATTCAGACGGCAGCCGCCAATCATTACGACCACATAATGTTTGTGTATTAACGGTTTTAGCATAAGCTCGTGCTTGCTCTAAGGTCATTAATGGTCCTTCTTTGTCAATACGTTGCCATAAGATATTGGTATTTGGTACTACAGTCTTAAAGAAGCTATCGCTAGTACAAGCCCACTGTTCTAAATCTTGATCACGTAAGGCTTGGCCTGCTTTGCCGTTTTTAATAAAACGTTTTTTCCAATTTTTATCTTCATCGCCCGCTTTATTAATTTCAGACTTTAACTGTGCTGTTATTTCACCTGTCGAATTATCCGATTCATCAGGTATAACCGCCCCACTCACTAACATTGCAAATCGCGGTTCATTAGTAGAACGAGGTGGCATTTTTACGTGTGCGAAGTCACTGCCCATCCACATTACTAACGCGTCACCCACGGTTTTATTCGAACCTTGCCAATCACCATCAAGGCCGTCATGGCCGTTTAAATAAACAGTGAAGTGATTGGTCCAATAAGCTTCATCATAGTTAGCATCCAAGTAGGGGAAGAAGAAACGATCAATCGGCGATTGACGCTTCTCATCATTCAACATCTCAGTGGTTAATACTGTTTTCCATTCATTTCGCGTTGGCATTCGCCAATCTGTTTTGCCGCATAGCTTTTGTTCATTGGCTATTTCCACTAAATTATCGGTATTACAACTTTTATCAAGCGCACAACTTGCTGGCATATAATCACGGTGATTTAGTGTTCTATCACCCCAGTAATAGGTTGAGTCAAATGCAAAGTCACCATTCGCTTGCAAGACCTGCCAAGTGAGATCTGAGCTTGTATCGGTGACACATGACCAATCACTTTCATCACGAGTCAACACTTGCAAATCAGCGGCTAACACATCGCCCGCTGCATCTAATTTTTTAAAGCGAGGAACAATTGTATCCTTATCTTTTTGGTATAACGGCAGTGCATATCCTAGGACTTGATACTGTTTATTACCCACTTGATAACTTATTTTAAAATTATAATTATGCTCAGAAGCCAAACGTGAATATATTACCGAGCCTTTCGAGCTACTCGAACTAACATTACGCTCTCCTGCTGAATCTATCATCGTTTTTGCTTGCTGAGCTGACTTATTTAACTTGCTACTGCTACTCAGCTCAAACACCATTTTACCGGATACCTGTTTAACATAGGCTCGCCCAAAATTAGTTTTTATATCCGTGACATTCGCCGCAGTTAATGCTGATATCCCCGGAGCATCGAAGGTTACACGGTCAATCGCGATTGATTTAACTTGGTCAACAGTAAGTTCTGTTATCTGCGCTTTATCACTTGAAGCCGGTTGAGTGGGCTCTGCGGGTTTATTAGGTTGGGAAGGAGTTGAAGGCTGTTGGGTAGCAGATGAGCTGTGGAAATCATGATTACATCCCGACATCAAGATCGCAGCAATAAGTGCTAACAATTGGCTAATTTTCATACTAAAGTTCTATCGTGTTTTTAGAGTGGCGCAGAATATACTCGAGAAAACACAATTGCAAATGAAAATAAATATCATTAGTGATTACATTAACACGGTAAATCATATCCACGCAACAGCCTTAGTCAATAAAAAACCAACAGCTCTCGACGAGTTTTTGTCTAAGCTGGTGCATAAACTAAAAAATACAATTTGATCTACTATCACCATAATCATCTTAGCCCCTCGCCTAAATCTATATATAAATCAAGTAATTCTAGGTAAACATACTTTTTATTAAGTTAGCTACGACAAATCATCAGCAAAGCGCACAATAAATGGCCATTCAATACAAAAATATCGAAAAACGTTCATAAATAAAGCAGTCAGTAAATAAGGGTATTTACAAGCCAAGGCCACCCTTATATTATACGCGTCATCGGAGGGATGGCTGAGTGGTCGAAAGCACCGGTCTTGAAAACCGGCAACCGTTAATAGCGGTTCTAGGGTTCAAATCCCTATCCCTCCACCACATTAAAGAAAGCCGCTGAGAAATCAGCGGCTTTTTTGTATCTGAAGAAAACCTAGCTTAGCAGACAACTATTAACTGCTAGTGCTGCTTTCAAAAGCTGCATGTGAATCGGTACCAAATCTTGGTGCTGGGTACGATAGCCTCCCCCAACAACGCACGCCATTGGAATAGACTCTGATTTTGCTAAATTAATCATGAAGCAATCGCGTTTAAAGATCCCTTGCGTCGATACATTCAAGTAACCCAGCTCGTCATCTTTGTGGATATCGACACCTGCGTCATAAATAATCAAATCAGGTTGGTGATGCGCAATCGCCAGCTTAGTCACTTGCCCAAAACAACGCAGAAACTCTTCATCTTCCGTTTCGCGACTCAATGGCACATCCAGATCCGATAATGGCTTTCTTGCAGGGAAGTTTTTATCGCAGTGGAAAGACAGAGTAATAATCTCCTCGCTCTCTTGGCAGAGTGTCGCCGTACCATCGCCATGGTGTACGTCACTGTCTACGATCAGCACCTTATCAACCTGCTCAAAGGTAAGTGCATGCTTTGCTGCCAACACCAAATCATTCAACAAACAAAATCCGCTGCCGAAATCATGGTGCGCGTGGTGATAGCCTCCGCTCAAGTGGATCGCCAAACCACTTTCAATGGCCATATCCGCAGCTAGGCAGGTGCCGCCGCTTGAATAGAGCGTCCTTTCAATCAACTGTTCGCTCCAAGGAAAGCCGATACGTCTCATCTTCGCCGCTGGCAAACTCCCAGCAACAAGCAAATCGACATAGTCACTGTCGTGGACCTGTTTGACTTGCTCAACCGACACCGGCTTTGGTTCGAACACTTCAAACATATTCTTCCAGAGTGGATCGCCATCCATTAGCGCCTCAACCGCGCTATGTAACAACTGGTATTTGTTTATTGGGTAACGATGGCCTTCTGGTAGAGGCAGCTGCGAATAAATTGGGTGATAAATTAAAGGAATCATAATCGAGTTGATAGCTTATCTTTCTCAAAATCATAACAGCCTCAGCCTTGGCGACAACCTATATTAATGATAACAATTATCATTACCTTTCAAGTGTATTCAGAGAAAGCAATGAAAAACCTAATACTTACCCTTGGGGTGATCTGTGGCTCAGCGACAGCAGTAATGATTTTTGTCGGAATGCTAATGGCCAGTTGGTGGGCCGTTGATTTTCTGGTGTTAAGCCATCAAACTTAACTAATTGAACTGTAAAGGAATCACCATGAGCGTTATTTTTATTACTGTAGCAAACCGAGGCATTGGTTTAAGCCTTGTTCAGCAATACGTGAAAAACAATCATACCGTTTACGCTACCTATCGTGTTACCTCGTCGGCGCATGAGTTACTGGCGCTCGCAGAACATCACAGCAACTTGACCTGCATTCAACTGGACATCACTGATTACCAAGCCGCCAGCAGACTACCTGCTCAGATGCAGCACATTGATATTCTGATCAACAATGCTGGCTATTACGGTCCTAAAGGTTACGGACTGGGTAACACTAACGTAGAAGAGTGGCGACGCGTTTTTGAGGTCAACACTATTGCGCCATTAAAGTTAGTTGAAACACTTCTCCCTATGCTAGAAGCCAGTGAAGTTAAAAAGATAGTTTGCTTGTCTTCTCGAGTTGGCAGCATGGCAGAAAACACTTCTGGCGGGGGCTACATCTATCGCTCTTCTAAGGCGGCTATCAACTCGGTTGTAAAAAGTTTAAGCAACGATCTAACTAGCAACGGCTTCACAGTATTGGCACTGCACCCAGGTTGGGTACAGACAGAAATGGGTGGTCCTAATGCTCTTATTGATACAAACACTTCAGCGTCTGGTCTTATTAAAGTCATCGAATCTGCCAGCACTGAAGTAAGTGGTCACTTCTTTAATTTCGACGGCAGTGAAATAGACTGGTAGGTAACCCATGAATCTTCGCTTTCTTACAAACTTCGTACAACGCTCACCACTGCTTTTAATCACCCTGTTACTCAGCGGATGTTTTGGTGAGGAACCTGGAGACTTGTTCGACGACTATCAAACCAAGGTAGCCAGAGTGCAAGATGCTGAGGAGATCAAACAAGAATGGGAATTTGAGGGGTTGCCAAGAAAGCGAGAGCTATCGTTAAACGTCCCCTCTGTTTCTATTGGGCTCATCGACAGCTATCAGCTTCGCCAATGTGGACTTTTCAACCTGATTGCTGAGCGTAACTCAGTGCTCGGAAAAGTCGCGGACGAATTCCGCAATTACGATTATCAAGTTGCTCTACTCGAAGGCGTAGGCAAGTGCTTATCAAGTGATGAGCTAGACCCAGAAATCATCGAACTCTTGAAAGGGATCGAGCAACAGAAGCTCGCACAGTTTCCACTCCATCAATGGAACCTGATCTATGCCAGTGATGCTATGCAGTCACAGATGCGTGGAAGCCAGTGGTTGCGTCAGGATATCGGTCAACAAGTAAGGCAGACGAGCGACGCCTTGGAGCATCTCAACCTATCATTAAATACACCACTTGTTTCGGGTAATACCACAGAGGTGCAAGAGGTGTTAGAGAAGAGCTCCACCCTTGGGGATCTGTACTACTCGCTTGCGCGCGCGTCGGTTGAACTCGATATCATCACCGAGCAACTCACTACTTTTGATGCCAATATCATCTGCGGAAAACAACGCGACACCACTAAGTTCCGTTACCTCAACAATGTCTTTGAGCAACAATATATTGGTAAGGTACAGCCGTACATGGCGCAACTGGATGGCTACTATCAACAGCTCGCTCCGCAGCTGGCAATGTTTGATGCTAAACCAGAACTGCACAGCTACTACTTCCCCATCCAAGATACGCACCAAGCCTTTCGCGCATCAACTCGTCGCCATGTTGATTACTGGCAACAGTTATTTGAGCGTTGTGGACGTAAAGTCGGACGCTAAGGGGAACACTTGCAAACGCTAGCTTTTAGAACCTTTTTTAGCTGAATTGCCTTTCTTTGCATAGGAACCTTTTTTGGCATAAGATTTCTTCGTTCCACCACCTTTACGGCGTTTAAAAGCGGGTATCTCAACTTTAGGGAGATGACGGAGCGATTCAGGTACTTCCCCCGTTTTCACTCGCCCCATTAAGCCATCAATCTTGCTTTCCAGCGCTTGCATGAAAGGTTGATACGCTTGGTTGCGTTCGGCCATGCCTTGCAACTGGTGTTCCCAATGTGCTGTCATGTCTGGAAAGGTCGAATCCTCAGGTAAGGCATGAATCAAGCCTCTACCTGCAGGGCTACTATGAATACTCTTACCTTGGCGCGTTAGCAGCTGCCTTTTGAATAGCGTATCCAAAATGCCCGCACGAGTAGCCTCTGTTCCAAGGCCATCAGTCTCTTTCAAAATAGCTTTCAGATCCTTGTTCGCGACAAAACGGGCGATACCTGTCATCGCTTGAAGTAATGTCGCTTCTGTGAAATGCTTCGGTGGTTCGGTTTTCTTATCACCAATGACACCTTCACGGCAGGTCAACACAGTTCCTTTATCTAGCGGTGGAACTGTATCAGTACCATCACCTTTATCTTCAGTGTCAATTTTACCCATCAACACTTTCCAACCCGGGTTGATAAGATGACGCCCTTTCGCGATGAACACACCGCCAGCGATATCAAACACTAACTTAGCATCCGCAAACACAGCTGGTGGATAGAACTGCATCAGATACTGGCGAGCAATTTGCTGATAGATTTTCATCTCATTCGCAGACAAACCATTCACCGATGATTTCTTCGGTGTTGGGATTATTGCGTGGTGAGCATCAACCTTACTGTCGTTCCATGCTTTTGATTTCAGTGAGAGATCTGCGCCTTGAGCACCACTTTGTAGCTCTTTCGCATTATTGGCGATGGCGTCTACAATCGACTCTCGCTGAGAGTAGTGCTCTTTAGGAAGATAGCGGCTATCGGAACGTGGGTAAGTGATAAGCTTGTGCTTCTCATATAAAGACTGACAGGTGTCCAACACCTGCTGAGCGCTCATACTAAAACGTTTGGAGGCATCAATCTGCAACGCAGACAGAGAGTAAGGAAGTGGCGCTGCTTGTTTGCTTTGCTTCTGCTCTGACTCTGTGGCGGTTGCAGGTTGGTTTGCGATTCGCTGAGCGACGTTTTCAACCAACCTTCGATTGAGTACACGGCCTTCTTCGTCTTGCCACGGCTTACAGGCTTCACTTGGTTTCCAGCGAGCACGAATATCAAAGCTCTGCCCGTTATTTTGGTAAGGGATCAAGGCATGCAAAGTGAAGTAATCTTTTGGAATGAAGTTTTCGATCTCTTCATCACGTCTCACCACTAAACCAAGTACTGGTGTCTGCACACGCCCTACCGACAATACGCCTTGATAACCTGCTTTTTGACCAAGCAAGGTATAAGCGCGAGTCATATTCATACCATACAGCCAATCGGCTCTTGAGCGTGCCAATGCTGAAACAGAAAGAGGGATAAAATCACGATTGCTACGCATTTGAGAGAGTGCACGTTTTACAGCAGGTAAGTTTAAGTCGCTGATAAGCAACCTTTCCATCGATTCTTTCTTGGCTTTAGAGACTTTGCAGTAATCGATCACTTCATCAACCAGCAGCTGCCCTTCTCTATCTGGGTCTCCGGCGTGAACAATTTGAGTGGCATCCTTCAATAACTTTCGGATCACCGTGAGCTGTTTGCTTGAAGTCTTGCGTGGTCTCAACTGCCATTGCTCTGGCACGATAGGAAGATCGGCCAAGTTCCATTTCTTGTAGCGGTCGTCATAAGCGTCTGGCTCAACCTGCTCCAGTAAGTGTCCAATACACCAAGTCACTACATCACCGTTGCCACATTTGATGAACCCTTGGTCTTTCTTCTGTGGATTAGGCAGTGCTGCGGCGATCGCACGACCGAGGCTTGGTTTTTCAGCAATAATTAGGCGAGACATGTTTTTCCAGATGCTACAAACAATTAAGGCCACATTATCCAATGTGACCCTAATAAATCAAGAAAAACTGGTTGTTTATACAGTTAGCATTCAACTATTCAACTTCAGCGTTCTTTATAAGAACTCAACAAACTTAGAGAAATCACGCTCTGGCACTTTCATTGGCGTACAGCCCGGACTACCTAGATATAGGAAACCAACGATCTCGTCGTCGCCTTCTAGACCGAATGCTTGATGTACTTCTGGGTGGAACATCCATTTACCTGAGCGCCAAAAGCCTTGAAATCCTTGAGCAACAGCCGCCATTTGCATCGCTTGCGCCGCGCAGCCTGCAGAAAGATGTTGTTCAATCGCTGGTACTTTCTCATGCTCGGTGACTTTCGCAATCACGGTGATCACCATAGGAGCTCGGAACGGTGCCTTTTTCACTTTCTCGATCACTGCTTCTTCGCTGTCTTCCGCTTCAGCAGCACGAACCAAGATATTAGATAGCTTTTGTAGCCCTGAGCCTTGCGCGATAACAAAGCGCCATGGTGTAAGTGCACCATGGTCAGGGGCACGCAAGCCCGCTTTGATGATGTTTTCTAACGCGACACCTTCAGGTGCTGGATCAGAGAGTTTTGCGATAGAGCGTCGGTTGAGCAGTAGATCCAAAGCATCCATTTGAAGTCCTTACTATTTCTTAATTATTTCTATACTTGAACTTTAGCACAGAATACAAACGATAATAAATCTCAACGACTGCTCATTTGACCTAAATTAGAAACAATAAAGGCTCCTAAATCTATGACTTAGGGGCCTTGTTCAAACATCTATCTAGCAGATTAGATAAGCATATTTACCGATAAGATTAAGTCTTGATAGTTTTATCTATAACTTAATCGCTAGTTCAACACCTTGACGGATAGCGCGAACAGCATCTAGCTCACCAGCATAATCAGCACCACCAATCACGTGTAGTTTGCCACCGAACTCTTGCCACATATCTTCAAACGGTCTCACCGATACTTGACCTGCACACACGATAACCGAATCAGCATCTAACACCTGATCTTGCTTACCAACGCTGATGTGCAGACCTTGGTCATCAATTTTGTTGTAGCTCACGCCACCCAACAGATTCACGCCACGTTTTTCTAGTGTGCGTTTGTGAATCCAACCTGTAGTCTTGCCAGGTCCTTTACCAACACGACCCGCTTTACGTTGCATCACCCAAACCGTTTTGTCACTGAATGAATCCGGGTAAGGGTACAGACCACCTGGGTGTTCCATATTCTTGTCAATGCCCCACTCATGCAGCCAATCGTCTAGACTGTGTGACGTTGGCTCGGTGAGCATGGTTGCCACATCGACCCCGATACCACCAGCACCAACAATCGCGACCTTTTCGCCTACTGGTGTCTTTTCGCGAATCAAGGTTTGATAGTCAACCACGTTCTCGTGATCAATACCTTCAATATTCAGTTTTCTTGGCTCTACACCTGCCGCCATCACCACTTCATCGTACTTGAGCAGCATTTCAAACGTGGCTTCAGTATCCAGCTTAAGATTCACACCCGATGCATCGATTTGGTTGGCAAAATAACGAATCGTTTCTCTAAATTCTTCTTTGCCCGGGATCTGCATTGCTAGTCTAAACTGACCACCGATACGATCGTTCTTCTCAATCAAGTCAACTTTGTGCCCGCGTTGAGCCAAAGTCGTCGCACAAGCCAAGCCTGCAGGGCCTGCGCCTACAACCGCTATTGTTTTAGTCGCTGGTGCAGGCTGAACGACAATTTCAGTCTCGTGACATGCTCGCGGGTTAACCAAACAACTCGCGCGTTTCCCTTTAAACACGTTATCAAGACACGCTTGGTTACAACCGATACAGGTGTTAATGTACTGGGCTTGGTCCTGTGCGGCTTTGTTAACGAAATCAGGGTCAGCCAAGAAAGGGCGAGCCATAGAAACCATGTCGGCCTGACCTGAGCTGATAATGCGCTCTGCTTCTTCTGGTGTATTGATACGGTTACAGGTAATCACTGGGATAGAGACATACGGCTTCACTTTTTCAGTAACCCAAGAGAAGGCACCACGTGGTACTTGTGTCGCGATAGTCGGAATGCGCGCTTCGTGCCAACCGATACCGGTATTGATAATAGTAACGCCTGCCTCCTCAAGCTTTTGAGCCAGCAACACAACATCTTCAAAGGTACTACCTTGCTCAACCAAATCCAGCATCGACAGTCGGAAGATAATGATGAAATCCTTGCCCACAGCTTCGCGAATCGATTTCACGATCTCTAGCGGGAAACGCATACGCTTATCATAAGAACCGCCCCACTCGTCGTAACGCATGTTGGTACGCTTACAGATGAATTGGTTAATCAAATATCCTTCAGAGCCCATTATTTCAATGCCGTCGTAGCCTGCCACTTGAGCAAGTTCGGCACTGTTGGCAAAGGCATTGATGGTCTTTTTGATTTGGCGAGGGCTCATTTCACTTGGCGCAAACTTGGCGATTGGTGCTTTTATACCCGAAGCACTTTGCGCGAATGGGTGCATTGCGTATCGACCAGCGTGAAGTAGCTGCAACGCAATTTTCCCGCCGTGCTTATGTACCGCTTCGGTAACAACTTGGTGCGCTTTCGCGTGCTTAACTTTGCTGAATTCAGCACTAAACGGAGATAATCTGCCACGTAAGTTCGGAGAAAAGCCGCCTGTAACAATTAGGCCAACGCCTCCTTTTGCTCGCTCTTCGTAAAACGCGGCGAGTTTATGCAGGCCTTCTTTATGCTCTTCTAAACCTGTGTGCATTGATCCCATCAATACACGGTTTCGTAACTGAGTAAATCCAAGATCGAGTGGTTCAAGTAAATGTGGGTACATGGCAGACATCACTTCTGTTATTTATCCTTGTGGTCTGACCACAGTATAGCTCAATCACCAAAAGTTCAAACGGCCGTTTACATTTTTGTAACACCGATCATAGTGCTGAAGGTATTAATCGTTCAGAAGCCCTTAATTTGACTACACTTAATGAGAATATAAATCGATTAACGCTTCTTGGTATAGTTTGAGTTAGGGAATTATCGTAGGATACTAAGCAGTTCATATGATTGAGATTAATGGTACTGCTGCTTTTTAAAGCGACATAATCTCACTGCGGAGACAGAATGAAAAAAATATTCAAATTTATAGGCATGCTCTTCAAAGGGATATGGAAGCTGATTACGTTTGTTCGTGTTGCGCTTGTTAACCTAATCTTCTTGCTCAGTATTGCCGTTATCTACTTTGTGTACTTCCACTCAGACACAGTGCCGCCAACCACGCCACAACAATCTGCTTTAGTGCTAAACCTGTCAGGTCCGATTGTTGAACAAAGCCGCTATATCAATCCGATGGATTCCGTTACCGGTTCGCTGCTGAGCAAAGATCTGCCAAAAGAAAATATTCTCTTTGATATCGTTGAAACCATTCGCTATGCCAAAGACGATGACAATGTAACAGGTATTGTTTTGGAACTTAAAGAGCTGCCAGAGACCAACCTAACTAAACTGCGCTACATCGCTAAAGCCTTAAATGAATTTAAAGCTTCAGGAAAGCCAATTTATGCGGTGGGTGACTTCTACAACCAAAGCCAATACTACCTAGCAAGCTACGCAACTAAAGTATACATGTCGCCTGATGGTGGTGTACTTCTTAAAGGTTACAGCGCTTACTCGCTTTACTACAAAACCCTATTAGAGAAGCTCGATGTGAACACTCATGTGTTCCGCGTGGGCACTTACAAATCCGCGATTGAGCCGTTCATTCGCGACGACATGTCTGACGCAGCCAAAGAGTCGGCATCACGTTGGTTGGGTCAACTTTGGAGTGCTTACGTTGATGATGTGAGCAATAATCGCCAAATTGATGCGAAGACACTCAATCCAAGTATGGACACTTTCTTGAAAGAGCTTGAATCTGTCGATGGCGATATCGCGAAACTAGCGGAAAAGCTTGGTTTGGTGGATGAGCTAGCCACTCGCCAGCAAGTTCGGCTAAAGCTTGCAGATGTGTTCGGTAGTGATGGTCAAGACAGTTACAACGCACTTGGCTACTACGAGTACCGTGCAACTATGCTTCCAGACATGAGCAGTGAATCACACGATGTAGCTGTGATTGTTGCTAGCGGCGCTATTATGGATGGCAAACAGCCACGTGGCACCGTGGGTGGCGATACAACCGCGGCTCTACTTCGCCAAGCTCGTAACGATGACAAAGTTAAAGCCGTTGTTCTTAGAGTGGACAGCCCTGGCGGCAGCGCATTTGCTTCAGAAGTTATTCGCAATGAAATAGAAGCGATTAAGCAAGCGGGTAAGCCTGTAGTTGTGTCAATGTCTAGCCTTGCCGCTTCTGGTGGTTACTGGATCTCAATGGGCGCAGACAAAATCCTCGCTCAACCAACGACGTTAACTGGCTCGATTGGTATCTTCAGTGTCATCACTACCTTCGAAAAAGGCTTAAATGATATTGGTGTTTACACTGATGGCGTTGGCACATCACCGTTCTCAGGTCTTGGTATCACCACGGGCCTAACTGAGGGCGCGAAAGATGCGTTCCAGATGAGTATTGAACATGGCTACCGCCGATTCATCGGTCTGGTTGGAGAAAATCGTGGGATGGATGTTGATGCGGTCGATAAAATTGCTCAAGGTCGCGTATGGACAGGTCAAGACGCTATGCAAAACGGTTTAGTCGATGAAATTGGCGACTTCGATGACGCGATTGCAGCCGCCGCTTCACTTGCAGAACTCGAAAGCTACAACATCTACTGGGTAGAAGAGCCTCTTTCAGCCACTGAGCAGTTTATTCAAGAATTTATGAACCAAGTTCAGGTGTCGATTGGCCTTGATATTCAGTCAATGATACCAAGCAGTTTGCAGCCTGTTACGCAACAGTTAACTCAAGATAGCCAACTATTAAGCAACTTTAACGACCCACAAAGCCGTTACGCTTTTTGCTTAAACTGCCAAGTTCAATAATTCAAGCTCAACGCTTTATTATCAAGAGGCGCCTCTGTGTGAGGCGCCTCTTTTTATTACATAATAATTCGCTATAATCGCCCACCTGTTCCCTACATCACACTAAAGTAATAATCGCCATGGAAAGAAAACACATCTATATCGCGTACACAGGCGGCACAATCGGCATGCAAAAATCGCATGATCACGGCTATGTCCCTGTTGCTGGATTCATGGATAAACAGCTTGCTGGTATGCCTGAATTCCATCGCCCAGAGATGCCCGAGTACACCATCCACGAATACTCGCCATTGATGGACTCTTCAGACATGACGCCACTTGATTGGCAAACTATCGCTGATGACATCCGCGCGAACTACGACAAATACGATGGTTTCGTTATCTTGCACGGTACTGACACCATGGCCTACACCGCTTCTGCGTTGTCTTTCATGCTAGAAAACCTTGGCAAACCAGTGATTGTGACGGGCTCTCAGATTCCGCTTGCTGAGCTACGTTCTGACGGCCAAGCAAACCTACTGAATGCACTGCACATCGCGGCGAATTACCCAATCAACGAAGTGACCCTGTTCTTCAATAACAAATTAATGCGTGGTAACCGCAGCACCAAATCACACGCAGATGGCTTCAATGCGTTTACCTCTCCAAATCTTAATCCGTTGTTGGAAGCTGGTATCAATATCCAGCTAAGCAACAATGTTGTGGTTAACGAGCAACCTGAAGGTGAGTTCAAGGTTCATAACATCACACCGCAACCAATCGGCGTAATCACTATGTACCCAGGAATCTCTCACGAAGTGATCCGTAACACATTGCTGCAACCTGTTAACGCGATGATCCTGCTGACTTTTGGTGTTGGTAATGCACCACAAAACCCAGAACTGCTTCAGCACCTAAAAGAGGCGTCAGAGCGTGGGGTTATCGTAGTGAACCTAACTCAATGTTTAGCAGGTAAAGTGAACATGGGTGGCTATGCGACAGGCTGTGCTTTAGCAGAAGCTGGAGTTGTTAGTGGTTATGATATGACTCCTGAAGCCGCACTAGCGAAACTTCATTACCTATTAAGCCAAAACCTAAGCTACGAAGAAGTGAAAACTCAGATGCAGCAAGTACTGCGTGGTGAGATGAGCTTGTAAGCTCGTTAAGGTTCACCTTGAGGAGCTACTATTCTATGAAAAGAGCAGCAGTTTAACGTGAGCTAAATCGTTTTATTATTTATAAATAAACGACTTAACGTAAAAGGGGTGGCACTGCGCCACCCCTTTGTTGTAATTTAAAGCCTAATGATTTGGGTTAACTCTCACAATATCTTCTTGATCTGACTTAAACTGTTTTTTGAGTTCAGATTTAGACTTAAAGCTAATTTCGCCACCAGCAGCAATTGTCATGTGTTGAGCTTCAGAGTTATGTTTAGATTGGTATAACATAACCGCCTGCATACACGAATCACGCTGCTCTTTGGAAAGCGCTGTTCCTTCTGGCCATTTACCCGTTTCAACTGCGTAGGTTAAACGTTCGTAGACCTCGGGTGTCATTGCGCTAAGAAGTTGTTCTGCATCCATGGTAAAGCCTTAGTTTTAACAATTTTCATCAGAAAATAACCCGTAACAGAATTGAGTCAAGAACCTGACCAATAATAAGTGCATTTGATCACAAGTGAAGGAATATGAAAATTATGAAATGGTTGGCAATTGGCTTATTACCTTTCACTCTGGTTGGGTGTCTTGAAGGAAACAAAAATACCGACCAGCTGTGCCAGAGCAATCCTGGATTGCGATGCGAACAGCTAAACATGAACGACGGACAGTGCCGCGTGGCGCGTACTGACCTTATCTGGCATCGCTTTGAAGTTCAAAAACACCCAAGCGAAATCAATAAGATCAAAGAGTTCGAATTAGTCACAGCCTATAAAAAATGTCTTGAGCTTGCCGCACAGATAGAAACGATCGATCAATCTAAACTTCAAGAACGTCGTTTTACTTCTTTAATGCACAGCATCGAAGAGTCTGAACGTATTGTCAGTGAACTGTCTCAATCAGACACGCCAGAAACACTTTACTTCTTGTGGTCACAAACCGGAGATACCAACGCTAGACGCAGTTTCTTAAAACTGGAAGGAACGGAAGCGTTAAATACAGCAGAGATGCAATATGCCCTAGCAACGTTCTACACCACTCGAGACCATGTTAAAACATTAAAACTGCTTAATAACGCATTGACCTTATCGAGTAACTCGAACGTCAACACCGAAATTTTTAAGTCGATGGCTAGTATTAACCACAGCTTAGGTAATATGGAAGAAGCGTATGTATGGGCAATGGTCGCTAAAGACTTTAACGTACCTATCGCCTCTGAATTTGAGCTTTCAGTTTTCTATCGTTTTGAAAAGCCAAAATATAAACAGCTAAATCAAGACGCAGACAAAATCGTTGAAGCGATAGAGGATGGCACTTACACGCCTTCCATCGTACCTAGCTACTGATAGAGCGATAGCACTTTTCTAACGCAAACGTCATTTGATTCTCTCTTAAAATAAAAACAGCGACCATGGTGGTCGCTGTTTTTATTTGTACTAAAGTTAACTCTCAAGTCTTGAGTTATTCATGACTGTTTCATCGATAAATGCGATCTGTAAGGATTAAACATTAGTTACAGGTTATTTCGTACTTTCGTCATTTTTGTTGAAAATTAACGACACAGAATTAACACAAAAACGTTCGCCAGTTGTCTTCGGACCATCAGGAAAAACGTGACCTAGGTGGCTATCGCAGGCACTACAACGAATCTCTACGCGCTTCATTCCGTGACTTAGATCTTCTATATAGCGTACTGCTTCGTCGTTGATTGGTGCATCAAAACTCGGCCATCCACATCCCGAGTCATATTTATTATCCGACAGAAATAAAGGGGTTTGACAACATGTGCAGCTATAAACACCTGTCTTATGGTTGTGTAACAATTTTCCGCTAAAAGGGGCTTCAGTACCACGTAAACGACACACTTCAAACTCATCGTCCGTTAGGCGCTCACGCCAGTATTCATCAGGCTTTATCATGTTTTTTTCCTTTTGAATCACGTTAATATCTCCCCACATTATCGCTTATTATATTTACTTTTTTCTATAAAGGCTTGCATATGAGTCGTTTTGTAGCACATACTTTCTCACAAGAAAACATTGTACATATACACTCATAAGTGAATCGTCATTTAGAGGTATTTTACCCAACTGGAAGGGCACAGAACCATTAGCAATGGTCAATTTTCAACCACTTACACTCAATTGTTAAGAAAAGCGTCGCTTTTTTTTGACATTAAACAAGTTAAGTCGGATTATCTATTGCAGATTTAGACTGGATTCTGTAATTTTACTACCAGTTATCTTTAATCAGAAATTAAGTTGTGGAGCAACTACAATGACTATCAAAGTAGGTATTAATGGTTTTGGCCGTATCGGTCGTTTCGTATTCCGTGCATCTGTTGAGCGCGCAGACATCGAAGTAGTAGGTATTAACGACCTTATCGACGTAGAGTACATGGCATACATGCTTAAGTACGATTCAACTCACGGTCGTTTCAACGGTACTGTTGAAGTTAAAGACGGTAACCTAATCGTTAACGGTAAAACAGTTCGCGTAACTGCTGAGCGTAACCCAACGGACCTTAAGTGGGACGAAATCGGTGTTGACGTTGTAGCTGAAGCAACTGGTATCTTCCTAACTGACGAAACTGCTCGTCAGCACATCACTGCTGGTGCGAAGAAAGTTGTTCTAACTGGTCCTTCTAAAGACGCAACTCCAATGTTCGTTATGGGCGTTAACCAAAACACTTACGCTGGTCAAGACATCGTTTCTAACGCTTCTTGTACTACTAACTGTCTTGCTCCTATCGCTAAAGTTCTTAACGACAAGTGGGGCATCGAGTCTGGTCTAATGACTACAGTTCACGCTACTACAGCAACTCAAAAAACTGTAGATGGTCCTTCTGCTAAAGATTGGCGCGGTGGCCGTGGTGCTTCTCAAAACATCATTCCATCTTCAACTGGTGCTGCTAAAGCTGTAGGCGTTGTTCTTCCAGAACTAAACGGCCTTCTAACTGGTATGGCTTTCCGTGTACCTACTGCTAACGTTTCTGTAGTTGACCTAACTGTTAACCTAAAAGAAGCTGCATCTTACGAAGCAATCTGTGCTGCAATGAAAGAAGCTTCTGAAGGCGAAATGGCTGGCGTTCTAGGTTACACTGAAGACCAAGTTGTTTCTCAAGACTTCATCGGCGAAGTTAACACTTCAGTATTCGATGCTAAAGCTGGTGTTGCTCTAACTGACAAATTCGTTAAAGTTGTATCTTGGTACGACAACGAAATCGGTTACTCAAACAAAGTTCTAGACCTAATCGCTCACATCTCTAAGTAATTACTACTTAGATAGCGTTTAGCTAGACTGTCTTTGAGAAAAGACTGAAAAGAAAAGGCGGCTCTAAAGTCGCCTTTTTTGTACCCGTTGTTTATGAAGCACTTCTGCACCAATGAAGATGATGCTTAACAAATGGCACATTTTTCCGGTACGAGATTCAATTCAAATGCGAGAACTACCCGACTTTTTGCTTGAGTTTGAGCATCTCGAATTTGAATTCAATTTCCCTTAAGAAGGATTATGTAATGGATTTATCAACTCTTCCTGCACTGGCTGTACTTTCAGACAACGTGACAATAGTTGAGCACCAAGGTGTAAGACTGGTTCGTGTTATCCACGACAAAGCAAATGCTGCCATTTCATTGTTCGGTGGCCATGTTGTGTCATTCCAACCACAAGGCCAAGAAGACCTAATTTGGATGAGTCAACAAGCTAAGTTTGATGGCAAAACAGCACTGCGTGGTGGTATTCCAGTATGTTGGCCTTGGTTTGGTCGCATTGCTGCACCAGCGCACGGTTTTGCTCGTTCAAGTGAATGGCAATTAGTTGAACACCGTGAAAGTGAAGCGGGTGTGATTGTCAGCTTAGGCCTGAAACCTAGCGAAGAGACGTTGGCAGTATGGCCTCATCAGTTCGACGCTCAATTAAATGTTGAGATTGGCAATGAGCTTAAAGTGACTTTGGATGTGAAGAATACCGATGAGCAACCATGGACTTTCTCTGGCGCACTGCACACTTACCTGAACGTTGTAGACATCCATAACACAACCACCACGGGTATGGGCGCTGAGTACATCGACAGCCTGCAAGATGGCAAAATCTGCCAAGGCGGTACTGAGCTTATGCTAACCGACACCATTGATCGAGTGTACACTCAACCAGAAGCTCAAATCTTGGTTACGGACAAAAAACTTGAGCGTACTCTATCGGTTGAAAACCAAGGCCATAACTCTGCGGTTTTATGGAACCCATGGGCAGAAGGTGCTGCTGGGATGGGTGACATGCAAGACGATGGTTACCTGACCATGCTATGTGTTGAATCAACACTGCACGCGCCAAGTTTAGAAGCAGGCAAAATACTTCAGCCTGGCGAGAGCCACCAGCTGATTACAATGATTTCTGTTCAGTAACCTGTTCAGGAAACTATTCAGGAAACTGTTCAGTCATCAGTTCACTACGCAAGACACATTAAAGGCCGGTTCACTCCGGCCTTTTTATTGCTTTCAAGCGGCTAACGATCAAGCTTAACTCTGAGAATATCGAACTAACGTCTCTCTATAGAGTGACAGCAGCGCTTTATCATTTACTTTAATCCCGACCTTCTGCGCCGGGAATGAACTCCACTCATCATTCATGTAACTGCGCTGGTCGCTTTTCTGGATGGTCATGCCCTCTGCAGGTCCATCAGTGACCACTCTAATCGCACCACTTCGACACTCAAACAAAGAAGGTTGGATGGCATAAGCAATGGCTGATGGATCGTGAACGTGGCAGCCTTCCATTCCCACTTTTTCGGAGTAGAACTTCAAATAGTAACGGCTTATATCCCAGATGAACTGCCCGACCTCTCCAGCATCATCTCTTAATTCATCCAAGTATTGAGCAGTAAAGAAGCTCTCTTCTGTTACATCAAGCCCGATAACCGTTACAGGCCATGATGCCGTGAAGACCTTGTCTGCAGCATGAGGATCATCGTGTATGTTCGCTTCAGCAAACGGCGTCACATTGCCTCTGTGGTCATTTTCGCCAAAGGCTCCGCCCATAATGACCACTTCCTTAACCAATTCGACAATGTCAGGGGCAGCTTCCAGCGCCAAAGCAAGGTTAGTGAGAGGTCCTACAGCCACGAGTGTAATCTCTCCCGGCTCAGCACGAACACTATCAATAATGAACTGATAAGCGGGCTTCTCAATCTCTGAAACATCTAACGCGCTTGGTGCTTTCACATCACCAAAACCAGTTTCGCCATGTACGACTACAGTAGCGCCAACTGGGTCTCTGACTAAAGGCTTATCTGTGCCCTTTGCCACCAGCGCATTCATACCAAACTTTTGCTTTAGATAAAGCGCATTCTGAGTGCCGTTGCCTATCGTCGCATTGCCATAGACCGTCGTAATCCCCACCAGCTCAATCTCTGGATGAGCTTCAGCAAATAAAATGGCCATTGCGTCATCGATGCCTGGATCTGTGTCGAGGATAATTTTCTTCTTCATATCAGTTTCTTATTCACGCTATTGAAGAGTGAACCATACCCAGAAAAACGGCAGACAAACGTGACCGAAATCGAAGCAATGATTTTTAATGTTGTCAGCCCCAACACTCCGTATCTCCAAAGCCACTATGGTGGCTTTTTTATTTAGCCTGACGGAGTCCTTTTTGATAGAATCTGCCGCCCTACTCTATGCTCTGAGATCGTCATGCACTACCAATGCCCTCTGTGTCACCAACCTTTATCTCAAAACGATCGTACGTTTAAGTGTGAAAAGAACCATCAGTTCGATTTAGCAAAAGAAGGCTACGTCAACCTGACGCCTGCACATCATAAACGTTCAAAAGATCCAGGTGACAACAAAGAGATGATGCAAGCACGTCGTCGTTTCCTAGAAGGCAACCATTACAATCCTATGCGCCAAGCTGTTGTCGGATTATGCTCTAGCTACCTGCCAGACACAGATCCTAGCCTGTTGGATATTGGCTGTGGCGAGGGATATTACACCAATGAAATCGCGTTGAGTCTTCAAGATAAAAGCGGTGCGATTTTTGGTCTAGACATTTCTAAGATTGCTATCAAATACGCGGCTAAACGCTACCCAGCAGTCGACTTCTCTGTTGCCTCTAGCCATCGCATACCCTTTGCTGAAAACAGCTTAGACGGCATTCTACGCATTTATGCACCATGTAAGGCAGAAGAGCTCCAACGCACAATTAAAGACAATGGTGTCGTGATTACAGTAACACCGGCAAGCCGACACCTATATCAGTTGCGTGACGCGATTTATGATGGTGTGCGTTTACACGATGAAGATCCTGAATTGATCGAAGGTTTTACTCTTGAGTACCAAGAGCATCTAAACTATATGATGGAACTATCGGGGTCTGATGCATTCGACCTGCTACAGATGACGCCGTTTGCTTGGAAAGCGACTGAAGAGTTTAAACAACAACTCACCAACGCAGAGCAATTCAACTGTGAAGCTGACTTTATGCTAAGAGTGTATCGCAAATATATTTAATTGATATTGATTATCGTTTGCATTGAAATCTCATCTTGCCTCCTTTAGTATGCGTGTTCTTCAAGGAGGCATTTCATGCAACGTATTATTCTTATCGGATTAGCCACTCTTCTCACAGCTTGTGCTAATCAACCCTCAGAAAACAGTTCTCAAAAAGTAGTTCAACCGGAAACCGTTTCCACCTACTACGATTACCAGTTTGCCTCACCACAAGGCGAAGCACTCTCACTTAATGCTTTACCTCAAGAGTTGCTAGACGCTGACGTCATTCTTATTGGCGAATGGCACACTCACTCCGCCATCCACCGCTTTCAGACTGACTTCTTAAAAGCGCGTCAAAATGCAGACTCAAACATTGCCCTATCAATGGAGCAATTTACCCGCGAGCACCAAAATACGCTTAACCAATACCTAAATGGTGAAATTGGTGAACAGGTCCTTATTTCCAAGGCTGCCGCTTGGCCAAATTACGAAAGCGATTACCGCGCACTAGTAGAGTTCGCAAAAGCGAATGACTTAGATATTATCGCGGCAAACGCGCCCAAAACCTTTGTTCAATGTATTGGCCGTAAAGGGTTACCGTACCTAGACCAACTTTCTACAAAGCAACGTGACTGGGTGGCCGATGAAGTAAATACTGGCGATAGCCCATACAAAGACAAGTTCATGGCATCGATGCACCACGGCACACCTGAACAAACTGAAAAGCAGTTTGCCGCTCAAGTGACTTGGGATGAAACCATGGCGGAGTCGATTGTCGATTACCTAGCAACGAACCCTGGTAAACAGGTTATTCATGTCGCAGGTAAATTCCATACTGAAGGTGGTTTAGGCACAGCCGCTTCTATCTCGCGTCGCAATCCTGACCTGCAAGTTGCCATCATCACACCAGTCGAAGCCTTGTCTTCGGATTCAAGTGATTACCAACTACAAGTATTGTCTCCACCCGTGCGTTTTGTTCAGAAAGAGAACCGTATGAAGGCATACAAACACCTCTCTAAACGCAGCTCAGACCTACAATGTGACTAAGCTCGCTTAGCTTCTTAGGTTAAACATAGGTATCGGCATAGGAATTGCTTATTTAACAAGCAATTTTGATCAAGCAGAAGAAAATGTAATGTGCGAATAAAAAAACATCACTATCGATGATTAATTGCACAAGTTTTTCACACCTCTGCCGATACTATGTTTAAGGATAGGTAAGGAGATCTATATGACGCCAGTAGGAACGAGTAACACTCAGCTGTATTCACCTTCGCAGATGAACGCTAAGAGTTCAGCTAGCGAAGCTGAAAAGCCTGCGCCGCTTAAGGTTGAGCAAAACACGGTTAAGCTTTCTGAAGAGGGCAAAGCGCTCTTATCTGCTCTTAAAGAAATCGAGAAAGAAGCGAAGAAAGTTGAAGCAGAAAACGCGACCGTTACCGATAAAGTTGAATCATTTGCTCACGGCGCTCTAGGTATGGATCACCCAGACAAGATCGAAGAAGAGGATGACGGTTCTTATTCAGCGGGGCAATACTTGTCCGCAGCGGCAACGGTCGGCGGCATTCTTCTTGCTCTAATATAGCCTTACCTGCTTAGTTCTTTGATCGTATTTTATTCAAAATAAAAGCGATTTGTCGTCACGACAATAGACCCGATTAGGTCAGAAAAACGAGTTCATTCCATAATTCCGCTCTCATTTAAATGGAATAATACTCGTGAAAAACACTTTTGAGCTTATCGATAAACCAACCTTCTTTGGTGCGATTGCACTACTCCTCACGATAGTTTTCCCGCTCATTCTGTTCCCAGCTCAAGGTGCAGATTGGATTGCGATTGCGAAAACATTCATGACCGACCAACTTGGTTTTCTATACCTTGCGCTCGGCCTCGCGGCTTGTACATTTATGGTGTACGTGGTGTTCAGTGATATGGGACAAATTAAACTTGGCGAAGCTGATGAAGAACCTGAGTTTAAAACCGCTTCTTGGGCTGCAATGCTGTTTTGCGGTGGTATCGGTGCAAGTATCTTGTACTGGGGCTGTATTGAGTGGGCTTACTACTACCAATCCCCTCCTTTCCAATTAGAACCTGGCAGTGAAGAAGCAGTGCGCTGGGCTGCAACTTACGGTCTGTTCCACTGGGGACCTATCGCATGGTCTATCTACCTGATCCCGGCAATTCCTATCGCTTACTTCTTCTACGTACGTAAACAACCTGTTCTAAAGATCTCAAGTGCATTAATGCCTGTTCTTGGTGAACACCGTAGTAAAGGCGTACCAGGAAAGATCGTTGATATCCTATTCATTTTCGGCCTATTAGGCGGCGCAGCAACAACCTTAGGTTTAGCAGCTCCTCTAATCACTGAAGGCTTGAATCACCTGTTTGGCTTGCCGAAAAACAACCTGACACAAGTGACTGTTCTTTTAGTGTGTACTGCTATTTTTGCTTACTCGTCTTACGCGGGTTTAGAAAAAGGCATTAAGATCCTAAGTAACATCAACTTCTGGGGTGCAATGGGTCTATTGGCATTCGTACTGATTGTCGGCCCGACGATCTTCATGCTGGAAACAGGCTTAGATTCGATTGGTCGTCTGCTGTCTAACTTCTTCGTAATGGCGACATGGGCTGAACCATTTGGTGGCTACGGCACATTTGAAAACACGCACTTCCCACAAGACTGGACGATTTTCTACTGGGCGTGGTGGCTAGTATTTGCACCAAGCATGGGTCTATTTGTAGCGCGTATCTCTCGCGGCAGAACCATCAAACAAATGGTGTCAGGTTCTATCTTCTTTGGTTCTCTGGGCTGTTTCCTATTCTTCATGATATTGGGTAACTACGGTCTATCTCTGCAGCTTTCTGGCGAGCTAGATGTTGTAGCTGTGCTTAACGATGAAGGCGCAACCAAAGCGATCTTCTCGATGCTAGGGCAGTTACCGATGAGCACAATCGTTATCGCAGTGTTTACACTACTGTGTATCATTTTCACTGCGACTACCTTTGACTCTATCTCATACATCCTGGCTTCTGTTGTTCAGAACAACGTGACAGAAGAACCAATGCGTTGGAACCGTATGTTCTGGGCATTCACACTGTCGTTCTTACCAACGATTCTGATGTTCTTGGGTGGCTTGAGTACGTTACAAACTGCAGCGATTGTTGGTGGCCTACCGCTACTGGCTATCTCTGCGATGTTGATGATTTCAGCAGTGCGAGCAACTAGCCTCGATTTACGTCACCAAGATGCGTATATCGAACCAACCATCAATATCGAAGAGCTGCCGGACATGGACCCATGGTCAGCTGAAGGTATTGCACTGGCTCAGTTTGAGAGAGAGAGAGACGCTGCGCAAGAAGCCGCAGAGCTTGAGCGTGTTGCTTATACAGAACTAGCAACAGTGAAAAAAGAAATTCGCGCTTATGTGCTAGAACAAGGTTCACAAATGGAAACTCACGAGTTACCAGAGAACCTGCAGCAAGCACTTGAGCAGGCCGAGAGTAATCTTAGTGCCGCACAAGCGAAAAAGGTCGAGTTATCTGAGCTGGCTCAGAATGCTCGAATCGCGTTCAACCAAGTGGTTGCAGACTTACCGCTTGCTTTACTTTAGCCATGACGCTGCCCACGAGTTTCGGCCCTCCTAAATAATCCAAAGGCTCACAGAAATGTGAGCCTTTTTTATTTCTATTCCAAAGATTTGAGTTATTGCTCAATTTTATATTTATAAAATAAATATGAAACAGAGTTGACATATTAGAGTGTTTTAATCACCCTGCTTATATAAAAAGGGATAAACAATGAAGCAATTTATGAAACCTGTTATTGCCGCGGTGGCAACGTCAACAATCTCATTCAATGTACTTTCAGCAGAGATCAAAAATGTCATTCTAATGATTGGCGATGGTATGGGACCTCAACAAGTTGGCTTATTAGAGACTTATGCAAACCAAGCACCTAACTCAATCTATAAAGGTCAAAAGACCGCCCTTTATCAGCTTGCTCAAGAAGGCGTGATTGGTTCATCTCTTACCCACCCAGAAGATGCAATTGTGGTCGACTCTGCTTGTTCCGCAACCATGCTTGCTACAGGTATCTACACAGGTTCAGAAGTTATTGGTATTGATTCCCAAGGTAATCACGTAGAAACCGTGCTGGTGAAAGCAAAAAAAGCGGGTAAAGCAACCGGGCTGGTTTCCGATACGCGCTTAACTCATGCTACACCTGCCGCATTCGCCGCGCATCAGCCACACCGCTCTCTAGAAAACTATATTGCTAGCGATATGCTGGAAACAGGTGTCGATGTGATGCTTTCTGGAGGGCTACGTCATTGGATTCCTAAGTCGACCAACGACAAAGGTGAAACTTATAAGCAACTTGAGCAACTGACTCAAGGTGACGTTTACCTCAAGTCAAAACGTAAAGACGACCGAAACCTTCTTGCTGAAGCACAGAAAAACGGCTATCAGTTGGCATTTAACCGAAATATGCTCGAAAACGCAAAAGGCGACAAATTACTTGGTCTATTCGCGTACTCTGGCATGGACGATGGCATCGCATATAGCAATAAAAAGCTGAGTGGCGAGCGCACACAACCGAGCTTAAAAGAGATGACGCAAAAAGCGCTTAACGTCTTATCAAAAGATGAAGATGGCTTTTTCCTAATGGTTGAAGGCGGTCAAATAGATTGGGCTGGGCATAGTAATGATGCAGGCACTATGCTGCACGAACTGCTTAAGTTTGATGAAGCAATTCAAACGGTATACGAATGGGCAAAAGGTCGTGAAGACACCATCGTAATCGTGACTGCAGACCATGAAACTGGCTCTTTCGGCTTTAGCTATTCATCAAGTAAGCTACCAAAGCCACAAAAACGCCCGGGAGAAGCCTTTACCGATCGTGATTATGCGCCAAACTTTAACTTCGGTGCCTTCGATATTCTTGATGGTTTATACAATCAGAAACAAAGCTACTACGGCATGATCAGTGAATATCAAAAACTCGACAAAGCAGAGCAAACGCCTGAGAAATTCGCCGAGATCGTGAACAAAAATAGTGAATTTCCAATCACCGCAGAACAAGCGAAAAAGGTACTAGCAAGTAAGCCAAACCCATATCGACTGGCGCAACACAAGTACCTTTCGGAGGAGAATGTACCAGCCATCAACGATTTCGATGCCTTCTTCCCTTACAACGATCGCGGCAACCTACTTGCTCGAGAGCAAGCAACAGGTCAAAACATCGTTTGGGGCACAGGCACACACACCCATACACCTGTGAATGTGTTTGCTTGGGGACCAGCAGAAAAGATATTACCCGTATCAAAAATCATGCATCACTCACAAGTAGGCGAGTACCTTATCGAGCAAATCAAATAATCCATATTCAGCACATATATTCTTTCACGCCCTCATTTGAGGGCGTTTTTTATGCTCAAAATAGTTGACGATCTGCGTCTCAAACGCCAATATTTACAAATAATTTATAAAACAAACAACATCACATGTGTGAAATATTTGCTAGACAACCTCAGGAAAATTATCAATTTATCACCCGATCTATCCGCATTGATGGCCATGCCACCAGTGTCAAATTAGAATCGAGCTTTTGGCTAATTCTTGAAGAAATTGCTTCAGCTCAAGAGATGACAGTACCTAAGTTTATCAGTGCGGTTTACCAAGAAGCGTTAGAACACAATGGTGAAGTCAATAACTTCGCATCACTACTACGCTGTGCTTGCCTCACTTACGCGCGCCAACCGCAAACGACCCTTTCTCAAGCCTCTAACGAGCTCAGCTAAGCCCTAATTTTATTGTCGTACCCGAGTACTACCTATTGCGCGCTAAAACCAATTAGTCTTAGCGCGATATTAAGGAGTACTCATGACAAAAATGATTCATACCATGATCCGCGTAAGTGATCTGGAGCGTTCCCTTAAGTTTTACCGTGACGCACTTGAGCTAGAAATCAAAGAACAATACGTATTCGACGGCTTTTCTCTTACTTATCTAGCCAATCCCGAAACGGACTTCGAGCTAGAGCTCACCCATAATCACGATCAAAGCGAGCCTTACACACACGGCAATGGCTATGGTCATCTTGCTGTCAGTGTAAAAGACATTGCCGCAACTCACCGACACCTCACCTCACTGGATATTGAAACCAGTGGCATCAAAGTCTTTTATCATCAGGAAAGACACTTGGCGACATTTTTCTTCATTACTGATCCGGACGGCTACAAAATTGAGTTTCTGCAGCGTCAAGGTCGATACCTTTAGTAACGGTATCAGTCATAAAGATACCTTCCATAACAACAAAGAAGTAAATACAACTATGATTCATTTAACTGCTGCATTTCACGCAAAAATAGACACCATTACACAACTTAAGCAAGCGCTAGAAGCCATGCTAGAACCGACTCGAAACGAGACCGGCTGCCTACGCTACCAATTGTTCCAAGATAAAAACGATCCAAGCCAATTCTTGTTCCAAGAGCAGTTTGCAGACCAAGCTGCGTTTGACGCACATTGCAACACGGCACATTTTCAATCGCTTCTGGCTGAGATTGATGGCTTACTTGTCTGTGAACCAACAATCACTTTCTTCAACGAGATCTAATCTTGAAGCCCTATCGATGAACCAACAAAAAAGCGCTCATGTTGAGCGCCTTTTTTTGTTGGTAAAATTTATTGGATAGATAACAGACAAAGCTTACGACTCTTTCTTTTCTACCATATGCAGATGCACATCTTGCTGTGGGAATGGAATCGAAATGCCTTCACGATCGAAACGCAGTTTCACTTCTTTAGTCACATCCCAATACACATCCCAGTAATCGTCAGTCTTCACCCAAGGCCGAACAATAAAGTCCACTGATGAAGTATTTAACGTGTGCACCTTAATGTTTGGCTCTGGTGAGCGCAGTACTGATGGGTGTGAAGTAAGAATATCGTTCAACACTCCTTCTGCTTTTAGCAGGTCATCTGCGTAACCAATACCAAATACCATATCAACACGACGAGTACGTTCGTGCGTCACGTTCTTGATCACATCACCCCAGATCTTGCTGTTTGGCACGATGATGATTTGGTTGTCGAACGTTCGGATAGTAGTGTTTACCAAGCTCATGTGGCTAACTTTACCATCAACACCACCAGCATAAACAAAATCACCGACATCAAACGGACGGTAAATAAGCAGCATCATACCCGCTGCAAAGTTCGATAGCGTATCTTGCAATGCAAAGCCGATGATCACACCAGCAATACCGAAACCGGTAAGGATTGGAGCGAGGTTAAGACCGATTTGTGATAAGCCAACCATGATACCAATGACCCATACTCCTTTGCCCGACATTGAGATAAAGAAGTCTTGCATCAAATGCGACATTTTTAGGTTCTTCGATGCAACCGTTTTACTCACTACCTTGCGGGTTAATCTCGCTAAAACACGGGCAATCAAAAGAATCAGAGCAAACACAAACAGCTGAAAGATGTGTTGCGGTGCATTGTCTGCCAACCAGTCGATAGCTGAATTTGACCAATGACTTAAAATAGACAGAATAACTTTTTTATTAAGTAAATCATGGGTGATGCTACCGGTTACCTCGAAAATCTGACGTTTGTACTCCGACGTCTCAATATCAACTTCATCGCCAATTGAAATAAGCGAACGCAAACTTTCTGTAGCAATATTTAAGCGCTGTTTTACGATTAATTGGCTTAACTGCAAAGTTGCTTTTTCTGTTTCTGGGCTTGAGGAAACTTGTGAGTTGATGACCTCACTTTGCTGCTTCAGGTACTGAATCGATGCAGATAGCATTCGCATACGCTTATCAACACCCTCTTTCAGATCAACGTCCGCATCTTCGTCCTGGACACCCAGCACCCTCAACCAATTTAAATTTTGCCAACGGGACTCGTAGCTAACATCCAAATATTGCTGAAGTTCACGGTACTCGTTGACTAATGCGAGCTTCCTCTCGCCTTTCGTGGAGTTAAGATCTTCGTTCAACTTTTTGATCTTATCATCAAGGTAGGCAACAGAATCCTTTGAGTATTTTTCTTGAATTTGTACTAATTTGATGAGCTGTTCATGGGGAATCGATTTATTATTTATTGCGGTCAAAAGGCGACTTCTCAACTCCTCATTTTTTTGGAAAAGTTGTAGTTGCAGCGCATCACGCTCGTCACCACTTGCTAACTTTAAACTTTCAGACAAATCAATAATGTCTTGGTTTATATTATTAATAGCCTTTTCCGCGGCAGAAACCTTTGGTAACTTTGCTATTGCATCACCACTTTCCGTTGCTTGAACAAGGAAAGAATACGAGCTTAAAGCCAAAAACGTAATTAAAAGCAACAAGGGTGTAAGATGTACTTTCACTGGAGACAATAACTTCATTTTCACCTCGTAAGATTCTCAACCTGTAATAATTCAAAACGGCGATGTAAACAGTGATGATTTAATACTTTAAGTTTACAGCACAAGTCAAAAAACCGAGCAGCATTGAGTTAATTAAATGCAAAAGTTCCCATTAAGGCCCAAACTTCCCTCTGATGATTAAGAAGTGGGCGATGTCACTTCTAATTTTCCTTAGTTAGACTTGAATCTATAAAAGTCATTCGTCCTTTTTAAACCCCGCAATTCTCATAGCATCTGTAATAGTTGCATTATTTATCTACACTGCTTTGATAAATCTAAAACAAGATTCATTCCCTCACAAAAGAAACAAGCCCTTCACTATGAAAGGCTTGTTAAAATGCATCTACGAGCGATTTGGATGGTTAAGGATGTGGTCTTCCCAATCCACAACATCAATTTCGTACACGACTTTGTTTCGAACGCTTTCACCCGCAGCGTGCATTTCAGACTTAGAACCAGTGATTAATGGGTGCCACTCTGGGATCTGCTTAGACTCGGATAGAAGACGGTAAGCACAAGTATCCGGTAGCCAATGGAACTCGTCGATCTTGTCACGAGTCAGCTTCAAACACTCTTCACCTGAAGTGAAACGGTTTGGGTAGTCCTTACAAGAACACGTTTTGTCATTCAGCCAGCTGCACGCCACATTGGTGTAGTAAACTTCATCGCTATCTTCATCCATAAGCTTATGTAGGCAACACTTACCACAACCATCGCACAGAGATTCCCACTCTTGCTCGGACATCTGCTCTAGTGTCTTTTCTTGCCAAAATGGATTCGTCATAGGATTGCTTCTTACTCTTTTACTGGGGTGCGTGTTATACCGTTAGCCCATAAAAAGTTCAAGGATAAAAATTGTTCATTATGTGATCCAATCAATAGCTGTCACTCCCATTATTTTTTGCTACTATCGCGCACCCTGTTATTTAGTGAGTTTAATTTGATGGAATGTCGCCTAGGTTGTGGAGCATGCTGTATTGCTCCGAGTATTACGTCTGCTATTCCTGGAATGCCGAATGGTAAGCCTGCGGGTGTACGCTGCATTCAATTAAACGATAAGAATCTTTGTAAACTGTTTGGTCAAGACTCACGTCCTAAAGTGTGTCATCAATTCAAAGCTTGCCCTGTTATTTGCGGCAAAACCGATCAAGAAGCACTCGACAACTTAATCGAACTTGAGGCAATCACTTAGTCATACCTCTTCCATTTTCTGACATCTATATGCCCAAGATTTTACAATTTTGCAAAATCTAAACTATCTTCTCGATACTGGTACAGATTAATAAAGATCGTTATGAATAGGTATATAGCAGAAATGTTTGGTACGTTTTGGTTGATTGTAGTAGTGCCGTCTTAGCCGCCGCTTTTCCCGATACAGGCATTAGCCTACTAGGGGTCTCTCTTGCCTTTGGTTCAACCTTACTCACCATGGCTTTCGCTATTGGGCATATATCCGGTTGCCACCTCAACCCAGCTGTCACTATAGGCCTTTGGACAGATGGTCGTTTTATGCCAAAGATGTTGTCCCTTACATCATTGCTCAAGTACTCGGCGGCATTATTGCTGGCGGCGTATTATTTGTGATTGCCTCCGGCCAAGCTGGCTTTGATGCTGTTTCGTCAGGTTTCGCGTCTAATGGCTTTGGAGAGTAGTCTCCCGTTGGTTACTCACTAACCGCAGCACTGGCCTGTGAGGTGGTGATGACCATGGTATATGGGAGCGACTGATTCTAAAGCACCCGCGGGATTTGCACCCATCGCGATTGGTCTCTGTTTAACCTTGATTCACCTTATAAGTATTCCAGTAACCAATACCTCTGTGAAACCAGCTCGGAGTACCGGTGTAGCGGTATTTGTTGGTGACTGGGCCGTTTCTCAACTATGGCTATTCTGGATTGCTCCAATTATTGGTGCGGTGATCGGTGCGGTAATATACAAAACCGTTCGAGGCTCGTATTAAGCTCTGAGAAGAGTTGGATAAAATAAGCTGTAAATAATAAACGAAAAAGTCGCTTAGTGATGATTCACCAAGCGGCTTTTTTAGATCTTATGACGACCGAGTAATGAGTGTGAAAGCGTGGTGCCATCCACCAGTTCTAGCTCACCACCAACGGGAACACCATGAGCGATTCGGCTAGCGTTCACTTCATGGGCATTACACAGCTCAGCAATGTAATGCGCTGTCGCTTCCCCTTCAACAGTTGGGTTAGTCGCTAGGATTACTTCAGAGATATCACCACGACGTAGGCGGTAGTCCAAAACATCGAGGCCGATGTCACTTGGACCAATACCATCAAGTGGTGAAAGGTGCCCCATAAGCACAAAGTAACGACCAGAGTATTGGCCAGTTGCTTCGATAGCTGCAATATCAGCTGGGCTTTCTACTACACAGATTTGACCATTTTCCTGACGTTTAGGGTTGGTACAAATGTGGCAGGTATCTTCTTCAGTAAAAGTACGACACTCATTGCAATGGCCAATTTCTGTCATTGCTTGGCTAAGAGCATCAGCCAACTGAAGGCCGCCTTTTCTATCGCGCTGTAACAAATGAAAGGCCATACGCTGCGCCGACTTGGGACCAACCCCAGGTAGACAACGTAAGGCCTCCATCAAATGCTCCAGCATATGACTGGTACGCATATTTAACCGTTCTAATTTTCAAATAACGGTCCGCTCAAGTAAGGCAAGAACGAACCCTTAGAAATAAGTCGCTTAGAAAGGCATCTTCATGCCTGGTGGAAGTTGCATTCCGCCAGTGATGCTAGCCATTTTTTCTTTTTGAGTTTCTTCAACACGACGAGCCGCATCGTTGAAAGCAGCAGCGATAAGATCTTCAAGCATCTCTTTATCGTCTTCCATTAGGCTTTCATCGATATCAACACGGCGAACGCTGTGGCTACCAGTGATTGTTACTTTTACAAGGCCAGCACCAGATTCACCTGTTACTTCCATATTTGCGATTTCTTCTTGAAGCTTTTGCATGCGCTCTTGCATTTGCTGGGCTTGCTTCATCATGTTGCCCATACCGCCTTTACCAAACATGTTAATACTCTCTGGTCTAATTGGTTTATTAAAATTTATTACGCTATAAGCGCTTAAGTGGGGGTTAAAGCAGTGTGATTCAACCCCTCGGTGTTCAGTTCTTCGATCGACGTATCTAAGATGATACGCCCATCACTAAATCAAAATTAACGTTAGATAGGACGAACACTATCTCTGTCGAGCTCTGCAGCGAAGCGTCTTTCGATAAACTGTACGTTGGCATCGTTTTCCAAACTGGTAAACGCGTCTTTCAACTTGCCTTGGTAGAGCCTTTCTCGTAATTCTAGTGGTGTTTCACCACCATCGCCGATTTCGACGCTCAAGTGACACTCTTCTCCGAGTACCGTATTGAGAGACTGTAACAGTTCACTCTGCGCTCGATCCGTTTTCAAGTGAGCTTGGCTCGATCTCAAGGTTAGCGTTATCGATGTATCATTCTTAGTAAATACAGAGTTCAACGCTAACTGTTCAACAAGCTTAGCTGTCTCTAGCTTTTGAATCGTGGCAGACCACTCATCTTGAGCAATCGACTCGTTAAGCAACTTTTCTACCATTTCTGGCGTTTTGACGTGCTCTAGCGCTCGCTTGATCTGAGTAGGTGTAAGCTCTTTACTCGCCTCTTTTACAACAGGTTTAGACGGTTTCCAGCGATAAGGTTCATTATCATTGGTAACATTTTCTGTCGGAGAGGTTGGTGAAGAAGCTGGCGACACCCGCTCAGAACTACCGTGTTGTTGAGCAACTCGGTCAAGAACTGAAGTTTTAGCTGGTGCCGCTTTAGCTTTTTTTGGCGCTGAACCTTTGCTGTCCTGTACTGCGTTACCTCTACGCTGAGAGCGTAATTGATGGCGTAAACCACTGACAGGTGATGCCGGACGAGCAGGCTGCCCTTCAGGCGCAGACGGTGCAACATTTTGTGGCTGAGCCGGAGCTTGATTCTGATAGCTCGCTTGCTGCTGAGGCTGTGCTTGTTGAGTCATAGGACTCATCGACTGCTCTGAACCGTAGCTTGGACGTTCGTCATAAGCTGGCGGGGCATCATACTGGTTGTGCGGGTAATCCTGTTCTGGATAACCTTGATGACCAGAATGCTCAGAGTAGCCTTGCGAATTTGGATACTGAGCCGGACTTTGCTGCAGTGCTCGATGTACAGGTTGCTGCTGCATCGCTTGAGGAGCCTGCTGCTGTCTCGGAGCGGCCGTTGGCGCTGGTTGACTAACCGACTGAACTTGATTCTGAACCGGTGCAGCGACAGGGCTTGTCGACTGAGTAGAGATAGCCGTTGCGACATTTTGCTCTGCAGGCCTAAATGCCAACATACGTAAAACAACCATCTCAATACCAACACGTGCGGTTGGCGATAATGGTAAGTCTTCACGACCTTTTAGCACTATCTGGTAATAAAGCTGAATATCTTGTGGGCTTAACGCTTTGCTAAGCAGTTCAAGCTTCTCTGCGTCAGGCTGAGCTTTGTCTAAGGTAGACGGCAACGCTTGATACATGGCGAGACGATGAAGTTGAGCAGCAAGTTGATTCAGTAAACCATCCCACTCTACGCCATTCTCAGCAAGGTTTTGTATACAAGCCATCGCCTCTTGAGGCTGCTTACTGCTTATAGCCTCAAGTAGATGGATCGCTTGGTCAGTATCCAATGTGCCAAGCATGTGAGCAACCGTATCAGTCAAGATATTGCCGTTGCCTAATGCGATAGCTTGGTCTGTCAGGCTCAAGGCATCACGCATACTACCGTCGGCAGCATGAGCAATCATTCCAAGAGCACGAGACTCAAAGGTTACCTTCTCTTGTTCAAGAATATGGTCGAGCTGCTCGTGAATATTATCAACGCTGATCGGTTTCAAATGGAACTGCAGACAACGCGACAAGATAGTTACTGGCAGTTTTTGTGGATCAGTCGTTGCAAGCAAGAATTTCACATACTCAGGCGGCTCTTCTAACGTCTTTAGAAGCGCGTTGAAACTGTGCCTAGAAAGCATGTGTACTTCATCGATAAGGTAAACCTTAAAGCGACCACGCGCAGGTTTGTACTGAACATTGTCCAGAAGCTCGCGGGTATCTTCTACCTTGGTACGTGATGCCGCATCGATCTCTAGCAGGTCAACAAAGCGACCTTCATCGATCTCTTTACAAGTTGCACATTCACCACAAGGGGTTGAAGTAATGCCTGTTTCACAGTTAAGTCCCTTAGCAAACAAGCGGCCGATGGTCGTTTTACCGACACCGCGTGTTCCGCTAAATAGGTACGCGTGATGCAACCTATTTTGGCTAAGGGCATTCTCTAATGCTGTTAAAACATGGGCTTGACCAACCACTTCTTTGAATTTGGTTGGTCGCCATTTTCGCGCTAACGCAAGATAGCTCATGAATAATTCCGAAAAGGATTAGTGGCCGTCGAATTCGCAGATGCTAAACACTTCTAGACCTAAGCCTTCTAAGCGCTTGTCACCACCGATTTCTGGAAGATTAATTACAAATGCAGCGTGCTCCACCACACCACCAAGCTGACGAATCAACTTTGTTGTCGCTTCAATCGTACCGCCAGTTGCTAGTAGGTCATCAACCATCAGCACTTTGTCGCCTTCAACGATAGCATCAGTATGAATTTCTAGCGTGTCTGTACCGTACTCAAGCTCATAAGATTGTGCCACAGTTTCACGAGGCAGTTTGCCCGGCTTACGCACAGGAATGAAGCCAACACCTAGTTCTAGTGCTAAAGGCGCACCGAATAGGAAACCTCGAGCTTCAGTACCAACGATCTTAGTAAAGCCCATGTCCTTGTATGTTTCCGCTAACAACTCGATAGTCGCTTTGTAAGCTGCTGGGTCTTCCATCAAGCTTGTTACGTCACGGAACAAAATACCCGCTTTAGGGTAATCAGGAATGCTTTTGATGCTTGCTTTGATCAGAGAGATTTTTTCTGTGTTCATAATCTTATGCACTTCATTAGGCCGCTTTCCAAACTCTGGTTGACGAATCAAACATCAACGCTTGAAATTAAGGAAAGGTACGATTGGTATTCATTGCAACGAGAGTCACAACTCTGATTGCTGAAATAATAAACGCCCACTATACAAGCAGGCACACTGGCTTAATGGTAGTGATTTTCTTTGCTGTCAGCAACCAACTCATGGGTTGGAAGTCGCATAAACCATGTGAGAAGAATAACAAGTACACAAATTAGGAAAACCTTGACCCAAATGAGTGGAGCAAAGTAGATAGATAACGTAAAGCTCAACAAGATAAAGAATACGCCACGCGTTTTAACTTGCTTAGTGACAGCGCCGTGTTGATACCAGTTTTCTAACAGAGGACCGAGCGTTTTGTGCTCATGCATCCATTTGTTAACTTTAGGATTGCTTCGCATGAAACATGCGCTAGCAAGAAGAAGAAATGGAGTGGTTGGCAGAACGGGTAATACAATCCCTAGAACTGCAAGAAAGATACAAAGGCCACCAGCAATATTCAGGCTTAAAACTCGAACGCTAATTGTGGCCTCCTTGAGTTAGCTATCACCATTTGGCGACGACAGCTTAACTAAAATGTTGCGTAGCCATTAAATACTCGGATCAACGTTAGTGTTGCTGGTAGTAATGGAATCATTAAAAATGTGGCTAGAAAGCCTAAAAAGTAGAATACATTAAACGGGTCTTTAAAGTCTTGATTATCTGCCATGATTGCTTCTTGTTTTTGTTAGTAAAGGTAAGTCCAGTGGCGGACCAAACCCTCTTTGCTAAATCGACATTTAACAAAAAAGGCATAGTCACACCATTTGCGCAACTATACCTTAATCAATTATTCACAAAAACCGAGGAAATATAGGGTTAATCGGTTGTCCCTTGGTGTATATCCAAGCTGAAACTCGCCGCTCCAAGCAGGCTCAACGACAGCTGACAGCCCTGCTCTATTGGTAAATCTCTGGTGATAAAGTTCTTTTGACAGTTATCGCCTAAGCGTTCACCTGCTGCAATATGTTGATTCATTTCTCTATTTGACCAACGCCCATCTAGACCCGCAGGCAAAATTGAAATGGTGCCCTCTGCAAGGTTAGCAACACCAAACAGCGCGTTGACAGGTGTTGAGCATGCCGAGCAGCGAATCCCTTTCTCCAAAATTTCAGCGATATCTTTGAGGTCAGTACTAAAATCTTTTCTGTTTCTTAAGTAATCGTGGAACAAAGCTCTTACTAACAAAGTAGTCGCAGAGCCGCCATTTTCAGAAGACGCTGAATCGACAAGGTAGAAAGCAAACTGCCCATTCATCGTCCACGCATAATCGAAGACAAGTGGCATCATCTCCATTGATTGCAACAAACGGTAGCTACAACGCCATGAGCCTTGTCTTGTGTCTTTGTCCGGTAACAACGCGTGTAACAAATCTCTTGCTGCGCTTGGGTTGTCCTGTAAGTAATTCAGGTGCCAATGTAATTCTTGGTCTTCCGGGATCTCTCCTCCATCATCCACACAAAACCACTGGCTTGAGAAATCTCGTTGATCTGAAAGATTATCGAACGAATCTGTTAATGTGTTGGCGATCGCACTGCTTAGATGACCATGGTCTTCTAATGGCTTCGCTAAAAAGTCTTTAATACCAAATCGCAGTGCTTTTGCTACATCAGACATGTCATCTGTCGCAGACACAACAATCATAGGCAGTGATGGATACTCTAAACTGAGCTCTTCTACAAGCTCGATGCCGTCCAAGATCGGCATTGATAAGTCACACACAATTAAATCTGGCGCTGCATCTCTGAGCTTCTGCAAAGCGTCCAGTCCGTTTTCAGCCTCAACCACTTTATAACCAACCTTCTCAAGGTAAGCGCCGGTTATACTGCGAAAAATAGGGTCATCATCAACCAACATTACGCATTTCTGGTTCATCACTTCCTTTGCCGAGGTCATTACTGGCTGACTGTGAGTTTTGTACATAATTTCTAACCTCACAAAACTAAGTCGAATTATTATTGTTATCTGTTTTAAGAGCTAATATAAAACTTAGTAATAAAATGCTAAATACACAAATGTTCACTCTTTACTGGTAATTCGTGACAAGGCTTGGAATACTTGTAAATAGTGCAACAAGTTGACATGACGCAAACATTGATTTCAATGTTACGTATAAATTAGAAGAGATTGTAAACAAATGTGTCTGGATTTATGAAATTAGATGATTTAAACCTCTTTCGACTCGTCGTTGAAAATGGGAGCTACACCGCAACATCGCGCAAGACTATGATTCCGGTTGCGACCATCACACGACGCATCCAAGCTCTAGAAGACTCGCTAAACCTGAGGCTTCTCAATAGACACGCGCGTAAACTCTCCTTAACAGAGGCTGGCGAACGTTTCTTCAATGAATGCTCTCCGCTGCTCCAACGTCTCTCTTCGACCGCCGAAGAACTGACGGACGTTTGTAAAGGTGCTTCCGGTAAGATCCGCATTACGGCGCCTTCTAACCTGACTAAACGCATGATGATGCCGATGTTCAGCGATTTCATGACTCAATACCCAGATATCAATATTGAGTTGATGATGAACAACCAAGCTGATCAACTCGACCCTACAGAGTGGGACGTGATTTTCAGAGTGGGCCCGCAACGCGACTCAAGCCTCATCGCTCGAAAAATCAGTGAAGTAAAAGATATTCTTATCGCAAGCCCTGAGTATTTAGCGAAGAACCCTGCACCAAGCCATGCTGAAGAACTGGCGAACCATTCATTGCTTAAAGGCTACCCACTGATTAAGTGGCAGCTAAGTAACTCGAATGATGAGACAGTAGTTAACAGTGAAAAAGGTCGCTTCAACGCAAACGCACTAAATGTCGTGAGACAAGCTTGCTCTGAGGGTCTAGGTATCACACTGATGCCAGACGTGATGATTCGCGAGTACATTGAAGATGGTAGCTTAGTACAAGTACTGGAAGATTGGAGCGCGAACCCGCGTGACATCTACATGCTTTATAACCACAAAGACCATCTACCAGAGAAAGTTAGATTGTTTATTGATTTTGTGATCGCGTACCACATTCACTAGGTTAATCCCCTGCTTCAAAAACAAAAAACCAGAGCCGATGCTCTGGTTTTTTATATTCTGGTCACTAAAGAAAACTAAGCGCCTTCGTTGTGTAACTCTAGATTCGCTAAATCTTGTTGGATCTCACGCTGAATCTTAGAGTCGTCATTACGTAGAGAGTCTAAGAAATCTAGGTATGCTTGGTCGATATCACCTGTTACATATTCGCCATTAAACACTGAAGTATCGAAGCGTGCTATGTCTTGGTTGCCCATGCCTACCGCTGAAATCAAGTCTGGTAGCGTTTGGAAGATCAGAGCGTCTGCGCCAATCTGCTTACAAATCGTTTCATTGTCACGACCATGAGCAATCAGCTCTGTAGCACTCGGCATATCGATACCGTAAACGTTAGGGAAGCGAACCTCAGGAGCCGCTGACACCATGAACACCTTGTTTGCACCAGAGTCACGAGCCATCTCAATGATCTGTTCTGAAGTCGTACCACGAACGATAGAGTCATCAACCAGTAGAACGTTCTTGCCTTTAAACTCAGAGCGAATCGCATTAAGTTTACGGCGAACCGACTTCTTACGCTGTTGCTGCCCAGGCATAATAAACGTACGGCCAACGTAACGGTTTTTCACGAAACCTTGGCGGTAAGGCTTGTCGATAGCTTGAGCGATGCGCAATGCAATGTCGTTAGAAGTTTCTGGGATTGGGATAACCACATCAATGTCTAAGTCTGAGTACTCTTCTTTAATTCGCTTACCTAGTAATTCACCCATCTCAACACGTGCGCTGTACACTGAGATTTTATCGATGAATGAATCAGGGCGTGCAAAGTATACAAACTCAAAGATACATGGGTTGAGCTGTGGGTTGTCTGCACATTGCTTTGTGAAAAGCTCACCGTCGAATGTTACGTAGATAGCTTCACCAGGCGCCACATCACGCATGAAATCGAAACCAACAGCATCCAGTGCTACCGATTCAGATGCCACCATGTATTCCGTTTTGCCTTCAACTTTACGCTTACCTAGACACAGTGGACGAATACCGTGTGGGTCGCGGAATGCGATCATACCGTGGCCGATGATCATAGCCGTTACTGCGTAAGCACCACGAATTGTGCGGTGTACGTTTGATACAGCACGGAAAACATCATCTGAAGTCACGTTACCTTTAACCGTATCGATCTCATGAGCCAGTACGTTCAATAGCACTTCTGAATCAGAAGTAGTGTTCACATGACGACGGTCTTTTTCGAACAACTTTTCACGAACTTCATTGGCGTTCGTTAGGTTACCGTTGTGAGCCAACGTGATGCCAAAAGGCGAGTTTACGTAGAAAGGCTGAGCTTCCGACGCGCTTGAACTACCTGCTGTCGGGTAACGAACATGGCCAATACCAACGTTACCTTGGAGGCGTTGCATGTGTTTTGCTTCAAAAACATCTTTTACTAAACCGTTCGCCTTACGCAGACGAAAACGATTGCTTTCTATGGTACAAATACCAGCGGCATCTTGGCCACGATGCTGCAATACCGTTAAAGCGTCATAAATAGACTGGTTTACAGGTGTTGAACCCACGATTCCAACAATACCACACATGTCCTAATCCTCGATTTTTCGACATTAACTGGCGCTATAGCGCGCCAGATAAGAAACTAGATGTTGCTTGTAAATGCTCGAAGAACGGCGCAATGATTCGACTAAATTCCGGAACCAACTGCGAATTCTTCCACCACTCAGAACTTGGGAATGCAGTAAACGCATCCATGAAAAACAACACTGCAGAAACAATCAAAACACCACGTAAGCCACCAAAGACGACACCGAGGATTCTGTCTGTACCTGACAGGCCTGTTTTCTGAACTAGCTGACCGATAACATAGTTAACTAAAGCACCGACAACTAACGTTGCAACAAACAATGCTGCTATCGCCGTTCCGTTTCGAAACATCTCATCTTCGATATTGGTGAAGTACACCGCTAATTTTGCGTAGTACTGGCTAGCAATAAAAAATGCTCCAAACCAAATAACGAGTGACAACGCTTCTTTAGCGAAACCACGAACTAAACTGATCACGGCAGAGAAGCCGATCACGCCTAAAATGACAAAATCTAACCAATTCATGAATTCTTCATCTTAAGTTGGCGCGCATTTTAACAGAAAAAATGCTGACGCAAACGTTTTCTTATGGATTTAACGGTTTAAATTTGAGCAATTGGCCTTTTGAACCCGTAATTTTTTCTAATTCCTTAATTTGTCGCTCAAGTTTGGATTTAGAAACATCTGGGCCAATAATTACTCGCGTAAAAGTTTTTTCTTGCTTGGTGTGAGCCTGATAACCACGCTTTTGCAAATCCTTAACCACGCTTTTCGCGTTGTCAGCATTCTTCAAAGCCATCAATTGAATGATCCAAGCGCTGTCTTGGTACTCATTTTTTTCAGGTACTGGCTTAACCACAACCGCCACTTTATCCGCTTCTTTTTCAGAAGCCGATGCTGTTTGGGTTTCTGATGAACCACCACTTTCAACCACTCGCTCTACCGGAGAGTCCGGCAGTGCAATCTGATCTTCCACTGGGTCAAGCACCTCAAACACTTCTACATTGCTATCAAGTTCAGGCTTAATAGGAATGCTTGCAAACTCTTCTTTATAGTGAAGCTTTTTACCATCGAGCACATCTGGCAATACAATCACGCCAATGGCCACTAAAATGATGGTGCCGACTAAGCGGCTCTGAAATTTACTTGCCATCTAGTTTCCTTTTTTCTGCCAATGCTCTAATACTTCCCCTACTGTATGGAAAGAACCGACCACCAACACGACATCATCTTCACCTTTCGCTGATGCTAGAGCCCCCTCAAACGCCACAACCGGATTTGTATGCTGCTCAACACCTTGAGGAAGGCTTTGACAAAGTTCAGCTGCCGTTGCCGCACGTGGCCCTTGTAAAGAAGCTGGGTACCAGTGTGCTGCAATTGGCGCTAACACTTCTAATGTCGCTGGAATGTCTTTGTCATGAAGCATAGCGACTACAACGTGCAGGTTCTTGCCCGCATATTTTTTAGTAACTTGCTGTGCAAAGTATTCTGCTGAATGTGGGTTATGAGCCACATCAAGCACAATCACAGGCTGGTCGCTAATTTGTTGCATTCGACCAGGAAGCTGAGCGTTCTTCAAACCATTAACCACGTTCACATCGCTAATATCTAATTCTGATGTGCCTAGTGCCATCAATGCCGTTGCCGCGTTAGGGAGTGGTAATGTTGGGATAGGAAGCGACTCCAGTTGGAATGCACCGCTATGCCAGTTCCACGTATCGCCATCAACAGCATAGGTATATTGAATACCGACCTGATAAAACTCAGCTTTGATATCATCTGCATGTGCAGCAACCGTCGCTGGCGGCTTAGGTTGGCCACAGATAGCTGGCTTACCGCTACGATAAATACCCGCTTTCTCAAAGCCAATCACATTGATGTCATCACCAAGCCAATCTACGTGGTCTACTGCCAAGCTCGTAATCACAGAAACGTCGTGATCAACAATGTTGGTTGCGTCTAAGCGGCCACCTAAACCAACTTCTAGCAACACAACATCGACCGCTTCCGTTTGAAAAGCACGTAACGCGGCCAAAGTACCGTATTCGAAAAAACTAAGGCTGATCTCACCACGTTCTTTTTCAATAAAATCAAAAGACTGAACCATCTTTTCATCAGATAGATCTTGGCCGTTGATACGAACACGTTCGTTGTAGCGAATTAAGTGGGGAGAGCTGTAGACACCAACAGAGTATCCCGCATCTAATAGAATGGCTTCCATCAGTGCGCACGTTGAGCCTTTACCATTGGTTCCGGCAACAGTAATTACGTGTTTCGCAGGTTTGGTAAGATTTGCCTTAGAGGCGACGGCCTGAACTCGGTCTAGCCCAAGATCAATAGCACTGGTGTGGATGTTTGATAAATAATCAAGCCACATCTCCAAAGAGGATGTGGCTTGAGGAATAGGTTGTTGACTCATCTAACTCGTAACCATAATAAAGTTGGTTTGTTAGAAGGTACTTTACCCTTTTTCTGGCGCTTCTGGTACTTCATAAGCAGCTTCATTCGGTGAATCGTTCACAGAAACTACTAATGGTGAAGGCTGATTGGTCATTTTTGCAACTAGACTAGCTACGCGCTGACGCATTTCACGACGATCAACGATCATATCGATAGCACCGTGGTCTAGTAGGAACTCACTACGTTGGAAACCTTCAGGTAGGTCTTCACGTACTGTTTGCTCGATTACACGACGACCAGCAAAACCGATAAGTGCTTTTGGCTCACCGATGTTGATATCACCAAGCATTGCTAAACTTGCGGAAACACCACCCATTGTCGGGTCAGTCATTACTGAAATGAACGGCAGGCCTTTCGCAGAAAGACGCTCAAGTGCAGCACTGGTTTTTGCCATTTGCATTAGAGACATTAGTGCCTCTTGCATACGCGCACCACCACTTGCAGAGAAACAAACTAAACCACAGTTGTTTTCAATAGCAGCATCTACAGCGCGAACGAAACGAGCACCTACTACAGAGCCCATTGAACCGCCCATGAATGAGAATTCAAAAGCACACGCTACGATTGGTAGACCTAGTAGTTCACCTTTCATTGCTACAAGTGCGTCTGTTTCACCACTGTTCTTTTGAGCAGCAGAGATACGCTCCTTATAACGCTTAGAGTCTTTGAACTTCAGTTTGTCTTGCGGCTCAAGATCAGTACCAAGTTCAACACGCTCACCTTTGTCTAGGAATGTTTCTAAGCGGCGACGTGCTTTCATGCGCATGTGATGGTCACATTTTGGACATACTTCTAGGTTACGCTCTAGTTCAGCATGGTAAAGCACCTGCTCACAAGAAGTACATTTAGTCCAAACACCCTCAGGGATAGACGCTTTACGAGATGTTACGATGTTGCTTTTTTCTAAAATCTTTTCAAGCCAACTCATGGAAGACCTTTTCTTTCGATTCTTCCGCTTGATTGCGAAAGAAATAAATTTGGGAATTATGCGAGGAGATTAAAGCACATAAAACAGCAAGTGTAGATAAAAAACTGGTTGTACCTATTTTCTTGAGCTATTTTACGCACGATTTCGCAATATTTTTTGAACCTAAGTCCCACATTTAGTTCAAATTATCTGGAAGAAACAGAGGACCAATTGGCTCTCTTGGAAGACCAAATTCTTCTGGATAATCCACGTCTACTAAATAGAGACCTTCAGCTTTAGCGGTCGCTCCAGCCAACTTACGGTCTTTCGCTTCAAGCAACCACTTAATCCACTCTGGCTTCTGTTCACCTTTACCGACAGCAATTAGGCTACCCGTAATGTTTCTCACCATGTGGTGTACAAATGCATTCGCTTTAATATCAATGACGATGTAATGGCCATGTCGAGTCACGTTCAAGTGAATCATGTTTCGCCACGGGCTATGAGATTGACAATGCGTTGCTCTGAACGATGTGAAATCATTTTCACCTAGCAGGTACTGACCAGCCTCATGCATCTTTTTATCATCAAGATGACCATGATAGTGACTCACGCCTGAATTCAAGATTCCAGGACGCAGTGCATGGTTCAAAATGATATAGCGGTAACGGCGCGCTGTTGCAGAGAAGCGAGCATGAAAATCTTCATTCACTTCTGTTGCCCAACGAACAGCGATGTCCTTAGGCATATTGGCATTTGCACCCATTGTCCATGCTACCATTTTGCGGTCGACATTGGTTTCAAAGTGAACGACTTGTCCCGTACCGTGAACACCGGCATCCGTTCGTCCTGCACATTGAACTTCTACTGGGTGATTTGCGACAACCGAAAGAGCCTTTTCCAATTCTTCTTGGACACTTTTCACGTCTCGTTGGCGCTGCCAACCAAAGTAGTGGGTACCGTTATATTCAATACCTAAAGCAATTTTCATGTTCTTGTTCTCTTTGAAAATGGGCGAGAAGTATATACGGAAATGAGTGCTATCCCAAATAGGAAGGGACTAAATCTATAATATTAAAAGAACGACTCGCCAAAAAATAAAGGATAGCCAATGCTACCCTTTATATCTCGTCCAGTTTATCGTCCGTTTAACGTATCGATAAGATTCTTGGCTTCTCGACGAATATCGTCGCTTCCGTCGACTATCGCCTCTTCCAATAGTTTGATCGCGCCTTGAGAGTCACTCATTTCAATGTAAATCTTTGCGAGATCAAGCTTACCTGCAGCTTCAGCGTTGCTATCGACATCATAGTTTCCAATATCACCGATTACGTCAGGGAATTCATTCAGACCAACATCCAGCTTCAGTTCTTCTTCATCTGGGTTAATGGCATCTTCACCCTCTTGCTCAACTTGAGCCATCAATTCATCGATGGTCATGTACTGCTTATCACGACTATTCGATGATTCGGTTAAGTTATCTTGCTGCGCCCAATTCTCTTCTTTGATCTTAGGTTCAGCTTGCTGCTCTGCAGACGCCCAGATCTCTTGTTGATCATCAGGCACATCATCTTGCATGCTCGATTGCTGTTCTGGCGCAAGATTAAAACCTTTCCAATCTTCACCGCCAACTTCAAGCATTGCGTCAATGTCTAACCCGGCGCTATCAATCGATGTTGCATCTAATGGCTTTTCGAACATGTTGTCGACCGTGTCTTGAACATCTTCTGAAAGCAATTCAGCCAAATTAGTTTCATCAAAGTTATCGAAGCCCTCTAACGGCTCGTCTTCAACTTCGTTTACCTCAGCACTAGGAGCTGAAGGTGCGCTTGTTGGTTCGCTGGCTTCTGGGAATCCGGCTAAATCCGCTTCATTGACATCCGAGAAGTCATCCTCACCAACAAAACTTTGTGGGTTCGAGAACAGGTCATGCAGTGCGTCTTGCTCTTCTCCCTGCGGACTAAAGGCAGTTAATGGTGTAGGCTTTTCTGCAAATGCATCAGAGATCGCTTCATCTTCACCGTATTCTGGCAGATCCAATTCGTCAAACTGTACGCCTTGCTCTTCCGCAACAGGCTCTGCACTGCTCTGCTCAATATCATCTAAGACAGAGTCCACTTTAGCACTTTCTTCATCGTATTCTGGCAGGTCAAGATCATCGAACTCAAACTTCTCGCTGCCATCCGATAAATCCTGCTCTAACTGAGCTTCATCAGGCTCACTCACAGCCTCTGCTAATGCGTCTTCTTCACCAAACTCTGGTAGCTCAAAGTCGTCAAACGAGAACTCGTCCTCACTCTGTTGCTCTGCAGCCTCTGGTTGTGGCGCCGCTTCAGATTGAGGCTCAACTAGCGATTCAGCGCTAGCCTCGGCTTCAGCTAACGCATCTTCTTCATTAAACTCTGGAAGCTCGAAGTCATCGAACGAAAATTCTTCTTCGCTCTGTTGTTCTATAGCTTCTGGCTGTGGTGCTGTTTCAGGTTGAGGCTCAGCTTGCGGTTCAGTGGCAGTTTCAGCCTTAGCTTCCGCCAATGCGTCTTCTTCATTAAACTCTGGAAGCTCGAAGTCATCAAACGAGAATTCATCTTCGCTCTGTTGCTCTGCCGCTTCTGACTGCAGGAACGTTTCAGGTAGAGGCTCAGACGTTGGCTCTTGAGCAGTTTCAGTCACTGCTTCAGTGGTATCTTCGTCAATCAGCCAATCATCGTCTTGTGGCACACCGAATTCATTTGGAATGATCTCTGGCATGTTCGCAGCACGAACTGGCTCTGGCTCTGGCTCTGGCTCTGGCTCTGGCTCTGGCTCTGGCTCTGGCTCTGGCTCTGGCTCTGGCTCTGGCTCTGGCAAGGATTCAACAACACTATCGAAATCTTCGCTACCTTGAATCTTAGGTTCAAAGTCAAAATCAGAGTCAACGTTCGATGGAGATTCTACATCGTTGATCGCTTCAGCTAGCCAATCTTCAACTGTATCTTCATCATCGTCAGAAATGTCACCTAATGAAGCTGGAGACGGAGCCTCGTGATCAAACCGTGGCGCGCTTTCTTCTGAACTGCCTAGTTCCTGTGAAGGTTGAAGCTCAGGTTGCTCATGCTCAAACTCCTCAACATTATTATTTTCAGAGAGTAACGAATCGATATCTAACTCATCGCTTTCGATCTCTGGTTTTGTATCTTCGACCACTGGTTCAATCACGTCAGATTGAGCGGGTTGCTCAGAAACTTCTTCAACGTGTGCGCCCAATTCTGGCGTCATCAACTCATCGATAAGCGCTTCATCAGTGGTGTCCAACGGGTCATTGAGTAGTGCATCTGTAGCGGGTGCAACACCAAACATATCATCGATAAAGTCATCACGATTAAATGCAGCTTCATCATTCTTGAGCTCTGGCTCTGTAGTACTTTCTGGCGCTTCTGTGCTTACTAGCTCGTCGTTAGCTTCGATGTCGTCGACTTGTAGTTCTGGCTCAGCAACTACCGGCTCATCAAGCTCAGCTTCAGAAAATTCAGGTGCAGCAGAAGGCTCAGAAAGTAACGACTCGATATCGGCCTCTGCAAGGCTACTTACGTCATCATTCGGTGTGTCGAAGTCGAATGCAGCTTCGAGCTCTTTATCAAAGGCTTTGTCTTCAGATTCAATCTCGTCTTCAATACCACTCGTCAGTAGCTCATCGAATGGATCCAGAGATTCAGTCGCTGACTGATCGTCTTCATCCGCCGACAACTCGCTTCCTAGCCGCTCATCCAAGGTTTCATCACTGTCTAGCGCAAGCTGGGTATCATTGATATCGTCGTCAAGGAACTCATCTAATAGGTCGGTACTCTCAGCATCAATCTCAAAATCATCATCCGCGTCGCTAAGCAGCTCATCTAGCGTCTCTGTGCTGTCTTCAGAAATGTTCAGTTCATCATCGGTTGATAAGCCTGATAGTTCTTCCAATTCAGACAGAGCGTCAAAACCTAGAGGTTCACTTTCAGAATCCTCATCAGAATCGTTTTCCAACATCTCATCAAGTAGGTTTGTCGAATTACTTAAATCGACATCATCACCGGCTAATTGCTCGTCAAGCAGGTCAACACTCTGCTGCTCTTCTTCGCTTTCCAGAGGTTGGTCAAACTGAGCCAAAATGTTTTCGATATCGTCATCAGACGCCAAACCACTATTTAGGTCTTTGGCACTCTCATCGTCGCTATCAAGATTGAAAGGATCGTTCTGTTCATTCTGAGCAGCTACTTGCGCGAAGATGTCATCAATATCATCTTCAACACTTGTTGGCTCTGGCTGAGAAGTTTGCTGTTCAGAAATAAGTGCATCGATATCAAAATCATCGCTTGTAGTCGTGTCTGCACTCGGCTTCGAATCACTTTGCTCTTCTGAGATCAGAGCATCAATATCGAAGCTGTCATCGTCTTCATCATCCAATGCAAACAGATCATCGAGCATAGACTGATCCAGTTCGTTGGAGCCTAGGTCTTCCGTCTGTGACTCTTGAGATAGTAGTGCTTCAATATCATCAGCAGACATTGAGTTGTCGTCCGACAAGTCAAAGTCACCATCATCAGAATCAAGCGCGCTTTCTGCCGTCTTATCAAGCGCACGCTCCATCTCTTCTAGGCCAAGCGCTTTCTCTTCACCATTAACACTGATGCCGTTGCTGCTGTCTAAATCAAGATCATCGAAGTTAGTGTCTAAATCGCCGTTCTCACCGATGCTGGCAAACGGATCATCGTCTTCACCATCTAGGTTGAAATCAAGGTCCGACTCATCTAGGCCAGCAAACACATCGTCTTCGTCAGCCAATGCTTGGTCATCAAATAGCTTATTCGCATCATCTTCTGTACCAAACAGCTCATCATCGAGAGACAACTCATTGTCGAGGTCGTCGATCTCATCAGCCAGCATCATTGGGGCAGCGCTACTTGGCTCTGGCTGAATAGGCTGGTCTTGCGTTGGTTGCTGTTGCTCTTCATTTTTAGAGCGGCGACCCAACAAGATCACAATGATAAGACCAAGTAGAAGGCCTGGAATGATCGCAAGTGCAGCGACTAGCCAGCCATTCGACAATAACTGGTCCATCGCACTTGGTGCCATTTTTTCAATTTCAGCGTTCTTTCTGCGTTCTTCAGCAAGTAACTTTTCAACTTCACTGCGAATACGGTCTTCGTCGCTCAGCTCTGTCTTAAGCACATCCACTTCAGACTGAACATCCGACAACATCAAGCGAAGTTGATGGTTCTTCTCCTCGAGAGATAATAGCTCGCTTTCAGATAGCTCTAGCTGCTTCTCAAGATTGTTCATCTCTTTAACAGAAGAGGATGGCGAACCAGAAGCCAATTTTTTCGTGCTTTCTACAGCCGGAGCTGGCTTAGCAGGCACCGGGTTTTTCGATCCCACATTCGATTGGTTTGAAGCTTGAACGGCTTTGGGCTTAGCTGCTGGTTCATCAAGCTTTGCCAAATGCGAGCTCATGATATTGATAGCTTGCTGCGTAGAGTTCGCACGAGCTTGCTCTAAAGAAGGGACACGTAAATGGCTAGCAGGCAATAAGCTATGGATATTCTGGTTTTCAAACGCTTGTGGGTTCAGTCGGTAAATTGCCAACAAGGTTTGTTGGACGGAAACAGAGTTATCAGGACGTAGTTTTGAGGCAATAGACCACAGCGTTTCATTACCACGCGTTGGACCGTAGAAACGAGAAGGCTCTGCGCTATTCGATTGAGCTCTTTGAAGAGGTTCTGAAAAAGTAGGCGCTGATTGTATCTGACCATTAGGCCCTACAACTCGAATGGAATCTGCACGAACAACGGAAATCTGAGTCGTAATGATAACGGCAAAAGGTATTAACCACTGCTTGAAAATTTGAAACATAAAAGGCTCAGCTAGGTGCTTAAATTCGGATAATGTGATGATCTATTAAATATATCGGATAAATGACGTAAAACTATAGAAATGAAAACAAAAAATGTGTTGCAGCGACAATATTCGCAGCAATTTCACACAATTTGACCAACAATATTTTTAATCGATTAAAAAAGCCCCACCAAAGAGTGAGGCTTGTTTATCAAAGCGGTAAGGCTTAGAAGTAATCGCGAATCAGAACTTCAGCGATTTGAACTGCGTTTGTCGCTGCGCCCTTACGAACGTTATCTGCAACTACCCACATGTTGATGCCACTATGATGGCTGATGTCGTTACGAATACGACCTACCATTACGTGGTCTTTACCACCAGCATCACGTACTTGTGTTGGGAATTCCATACCGTGGAAAACTTCAACACCTTCTGTGTTCTCTAGCAATTGAACCACTTGCTCAGCACCGATTGGAGAGCGAGTCTCCACGTGCAGAGATTCTGCGTGGCCGTAGAACACCGGTACACGAACACACGTTGGGTTCACAGTAATTGAAGAGTCGTTAAAGATTTTTTGTGTTTCCCAAACCATCTTCATCTCTTCGCGTGTGTAGCCGTTTTCCGTAAACTCATCAATTTGAGGGATACAGTTGAACGCGATCTGCTGTGGGAATACTGAGTTTTCAGCTGGCATACCATTCAGAAGCTTAGCGGTTTGACCAGCAAGCTCATCGATACCCGTTTTGCCTGCACCTGACACCGATTGGTAAGTCGACACGTTGATACGCTCTAGGCCGACTTCATCGTGAATTGGCTTAAGCGCAACCAACATTTGAATCGTTGAACAGTTTGGGTTCGCAATGATGTTGCGGTTACGGAACTCAGCAATTGCTTCTGGGTTCACTTCCGGCACAACCAGTGGAACATCATATTCGTAGCGGAACTTAGATGTGTTGTCGATAACAACAACACCTTCATCCGCAGCAACTGGCGCCCATTGTTCAGAAAGGTCGCCACCAGCAGAGAAAAATGCGATATGAACTTGAGACCAATCGAAGTCTGCTACGTTCTGCACTTGTATCGTCTTACCATTAAAGCGGTAAGTTTTACCTTCACTACGTTCACTTGCTAGTAAGTGCAGTTCACCGATAGGGAATTTACGCTCTTTAAGCACTTCAAGAATGGTTTCACCAACCGCACCAGTCGCACCTAAAATAGCAATATTAAATTCTTGGCTCATTGTTTCTCTCTTTTATAAAGTTGGCTTTACCATAAAACCGAGTTTAGCTAACGGTGCTAGATTACAAGAATCATCACCTGTTAACTCGACTGCACTGTACTCTCTGCGGTCCCAATACTCTTTACGCATCTTGTCAAAAGAACCTGGCGTAGCGATATTGCGACGGAATAAGGCATCGTCTTTGCGCACATCATAGATCAACTGAGTCAAATTGTGCAGTGTTGCTTCGTCCCAAGCTCTATCTAATTGCATTTGAGGTACAGGCGCTGTCGGCAATAGATCGCTCGCGTAAGCGCGTTGTTCACTACCCAAGAACTCACAATAGCTGTTAAAGATCATCGTAGTACCGCGAGCTTTGCCCTCTAGACCGTAGCCCGCTACGTGAGGTGTTGCGAAAGCAAGTAAGGGGAGCAGTTCCATGTCCACTTCAGGTTCAAACTCAAATACATCAAGGACGGCTGTGAAACCATCAGCTTTTTGCAGACGAGCTTTTAATGCTTGGTTATCAACCACAGGGCCACGAGCCGCATTAATTAGGATCTGGTCAGCACGTAACTTATTCAGCACTTGCTCGTTGATCAAATGATGGGTTGGGAACTCACCCGTTCTCGTGATCGGAGTATGCAGAGTAATCACATCTGATTGCTCAAGCAGAGTTTCTAGTTCAGTAAACTCACGAGTGTCGCCCTCTTGCTGTTTAAGAGGGTCGTTCAATAGAACCTTAATACCAATACCTTCAAGGCATTTTGCTAAGTAGCTACCCACTTGGCCACAGCCAATAATGCCGACTGTTTTATCAAACACAGAGAAGCCTTGTTGCTGCGCAAGAACCATCATCGCACTGAACGCATATTCAGCCACACCCACTTTGTTACAGCCCGGTGCCGCAGTAAAGAAAATGCCACGCTCTTTCATCAATTCTTGGTCGACGTGATCCATACCCGCCGTCGCGGTACCGACAAACTTCAGTTTATTGGCTTTGCTAATTAATTCTTCGTTCACCTTGGTGACAGAGCGAATCATCAGTGCGTCTACGTCAACCAGATCGTCCGCAGTTAATGTGCGACCAGACTTCATTGTCACGTCACCTAGCTGGCTAAAAAGCGCTTCAGCGTAAGGCATGTTTTCGTCGATTAAGATTTTCATTTGGCGAGTACTTTTGTTGGGGTCTATCGACCTAAATGTGAATTGAAATGATTGTGCAAAATTCCACACACGGTGTCGAGTAACAAATGGAATACATTATGAATAAAGGCTTGTTGAGATAAGGATAGATTCCTAATCAGCTTTTACTACTCAAGCCTAAAACGAAAAATGCCCGATTGAATTAACAATCGGGCAAACATCCAGAACAAAAGGATCCTATCTCGCTCTCCAGGAGACAGAGTCTGCGTCTGTTCGACCAGTACTAACCAAAGCCACTACTGATCAAGCTCTGGAAACCTTTCCATTTCTAAACCTGTGTTCAGAAAGCTTTGTTCTGTGGGTCATGGTTAATGGGTTTCCTGTGCGTGTTGAAACTGCACTCGCGTCACCCGTTAACAATTAACCTTTGTCTATCTAACTCAAGCCTAATTAAGCTTGGTATTTTTTGATTACTAGCGTTGCGTTCGTACCGCCGAAACCAAAGCTGTTAGACATAACTGTTGTTAGCTCTTGTTCGCGAGCTTCAGTTACGATGTCTAGGCCAGCAGCTGCTTCGTCTAGGTTAGAAACGTTAATGCTTGGAGCGATGAAGCCGTTGTCTAGCATTAGCGTTGAGTAAATCGCTTCGTGTACACCAGCTGCACCTAGAGCGTGACCTGTCATCGCTTTAGTTGCCGAAATTGCTGGGCTGTTGCCACCAAATACTTCTTGGATAGCACCTAGCTCTTTCACGTCACCAACTGGAGTTGAAGTACCGTGAGTGTTCACGTAATCAACGCCATCAACGTTTTGCATTGCCATCTTCATACAACGAACCGCGCCTTCACCAGAAGGCGCAACCATGTCGTAACCGTCTGAAGTTGCGCCGTAGCCTACGATCTCACCGTAGATTTTCGCGCCACGAGCTTTAGCGTGCTCAAGTTCTTCGATAACTAGCATGCCGCCGCCACCAGAGATAACGAAACCGTCACGGTCTGCATCGTAAGTACGAGAAGCTAGCTCAGGAGTATCGTTGTACTTAGTAGAAAGTGCGCCCATTGCGTCGAACATCATAGTCAGAGACCAATCTAGCTCTTCACCGCCACCAGCGAATACTACGTCTTGCTTACCGAGTTGGATAAGCTCCATTGCGTGACCAATACAGTGTGCAGATGTTGCACATGCAGAACTCATAGAGTAGTTCACACCACGAATTTTGAAAGGAGTTGCTAGACAAGCAGAAACCGTTGAAGCCATTGTACGTGGAACCATGTATGGACCAACACGCTTAACGCCTTTCTCACGGATGATGTCTACTGCGTTTACTTGGTTAAGAGAAGAAGCACCACCTGAACCCGCAACGATACCCGTGCGGTCATTAGATACTTGCTCTTCTGTTAGGCCAGCGTCTGCAATTGCTTGCTCCATTGAAAGATAAGCGAATGCCGCTGCATCACCCATAAAGCGCATCTTTTTGCGGTCAATATGGTCAGCAGGGTTCATTTTAAGGTTACCCCAAACTTGAGAGCGTAAGCCATTTTCCTTGAACTGCTCTGAAGCGGTAATACCAGATTTACCCTCTTTCAGTGATGCTAAAACTTCTTCGACGTTGTTACCGATACTTGAAACAATACCCATACCGGTGATTACGACTCGTTTCATGTGACATTCCTATAATTCTAAATTCAGCTAGATGATAACTAAGAAGCCTAACAAAAGTGGTCAGCTTTCCTAGAAATTCGTACAATCCCTACCAACATATCGCTTCAAATCACAAAATGATAGATTTTATGACTTCAATTACTAATGCTGAGCTGGAATGGAATGAGTCTGGCACGCCAGTTTCAGACCAATTTGACGATGTTTACTTCTCCAACGTAAATGGTTTGGAAGAGACTCGTTACGTTTTTTTAAAGCAAAACCACCTTCCAGAGCGTTGGCTTGAACATGATCAGCGCCGTTTTGTGATCGCTGAAACTGGTTTTGGTACAGGCCTCAACTTTCTTGCGGTTTGGCAATGGTTCGATGCTTTCCTTAAAGATAACCCTCAAGCTATTACCAAAGAATTACATTTCATCAGTTTTGAGAAATATCCTTTAAACAAAGAGGATCTCATCAAAGCGCACCTAGCGTGGCCAGAATTAGCCGAGTATGCGACGCAACTCCAAGAACACTACCCTATCGCCCTGCCTGAATGTCACCGCATTGTATTGGGCGATGGTGCGATCACATTGGATTTATGGTTCGGCGATATCAAAGACTGTATGCCAAGCGTGCCTACACCAAAGCAAGGTTTGGTAGATGCATGGTTCCTAGATGGATTCGCCCCAAGCAAAAACCCAGAGATGTGGAACCAAAACCTATTCAATGGCATGGCAAAACTGGCCAAGCAAGATTGTAGCTGTGCGACTTTCACCGCGGCTGGTTTTGTGCGTCGTGGTTTGATTGAAGCTGGCTTTGAGATGAAGAAGGTCAAAGGCTTTGGTACTAAGCGTGAAATGATTGCAGGCCGACTTGGCGAAAAACGTGCTCATACCAATATCAAGCCTTGGTACGATCTATCAGAGCACAGTAACTCACTAGACATAGCTATCATCGGTGGTGGTGTTGCCAGTGCTGCATTGGCTAAAACACTGAGCCGCCGCGGTAAGAACATCACACTTTACTGTGAACACCAGCAAGCTGCAGGTAACGCCTCTGGTAATAACCAAGGTGCGATTTACCCGCTGTTGAGTGAAGCGACCTCAAACGTTTCGCGTATATTCAGTCCTGGATTGTTGTTTGCGCGCCAGTTCATCAATCAAGCCGCAACATCGATTGAATTCGATCATAACTGGTGTGGTGTGAACATTTTGATGTGGGATGAGGGTTCGACTAAGAAGCTCAATCGCATGTTGGAAGGTAATTTCCACACCGATTTGATTCAGCGTTTATCGCCAGAGCAAGCAAACGAAAAGATCGGTTTACCCGTTGATAAAGAGAGCGTCTACTTTCCTCTAGGTGGATGGTTAAGCCCACTTCAGCTTACCCAAGGCCTTATTGGTCAATTGGAACAAACCAATAAAGTAAGTACACACTATCAACATCAAGTAACTCAACTAGAGTGGCTCGAAGCTGAACAACAATGGCTACTAACGATTGAGACACCACAAGGTCAGATTCAAACTAAGCATAACCAAGTAGTGGTTGCGAACGGGCATAAGTTCACTCAATTTGAGCAAACTCAACCTGTACCTCTTACTCCGGTTAAAGGTCAAGTGAGCCACATTCCAACCACGGAAAATCTTAGCAAACTCAGAACCGTGTTGTGCTTTGATGGCTACCTAACACCACAAAACCCAAACAATGGACACCATTGCATTGGCGCGAACTACGACAAAACCAACATCGACCAAGAGTTTGATGCTGAAGTTCAACAGCACAATGGCGAGCGCCTTCATGGGTCACTGCCAAATCAAGCGTGGACAAAAGAAGTCGATACCAGTGGCAACCTAGCGCGCCAAGGTATCCGCAGTGTAAGCCGAGATCATCTTCCGTTTGTCGGTAACGTTGGTAACTTTGAAGCCATTAAAGAGCAGTACCAAAATCTGCATAAATTTAACCCACAGCGTGACTCGGTTGACGATGTTGAAACTATCACTAGCTTCCCTAACCTATTCTGCTTTATCGGTTTAGGCTCACGAGGGTTAAGCTCAGCTCCCTTACTTGCAGAAGTTTTAGCATCACAAATCTGTGGCGATCCACTGCCTCTGCCAGCTGATGTACTGGAAGCCATCCACCCAAGTAGAATGTGGGTACGTAGGCTGCGTAAAGGTAAGGCGTTAACAGCAGGGTGGGTTGCAGATAAACAAGCGAAAGCCAATCAATAGCTGACGGATTACTCGTTCGTTAATTCAGAGTATTTGCAATGAAAAAGCACGAGTGACACTGCGTCTCTCGGGCTTTTTGTATCTGATCACTTAAACTTTCAAAACGACTTTACTGGGTTTAAGTATTGATTGCGAAGTTAAAGCTTAGCGACGGCCTCTTTGATCTGTTGTGCGACCTCTTCGTTGCTGATAGCACCGGACTCAAAGTCGAAGTTATCGTGGAAGCTTGGTACAGAAACTGAGGCTTTTACGTTACCGCCAAAGTACGGTGCAGAACCTGTTGCCGCGCCAAGTACTGTTTGCGCACCACCTGGGCCAGGAGACGTCGCTAGGTATACTGCAGGCTTCTCACCAAATACTGAACGCTCAATACGTGTCGCCCAGTCAAATAGGTTTTTGTACGCTGCTGGATAGTGGCCATTGTGCTCTGCGAAAGAGATCACAAATGCGTCCGCTTCTGCTAAGTCACGCAAAAATGCTTGTGCACCTTCAGCTTGGCCAATCTCTTTTTCCGTGTCTTCACTGAACATAGGAACGTTGTAGTCATTGATGTCGAGAACTTTTACGACAGCATCTTCAATCAAGTTAGCTGCGTAAGTTGCTAGTGTTTTGTTGATAGAGGTAGAGCTTGTGCTTGCGCCGAATGCGATAACTTTCATGATGTAATCCTTTCTGTAATCTCGTTAAGTGGGATCAGAATAACGTAGTCAGAAAATGGAACCATCACAAGGATTGAACAGACTCATTCAAAAATTTCGAATGAGTCTCAAACTTCAATGCTCAGCAGAATGGAAAGGAAGGGACTGAGCAGGTATCACCAGGAATTAAGCTTGGTTTTGCAGCTCAACCCAAAGGTCATTCACAATAGTGCGATCTGCTGGTGTGAGTTCAGAGCGAGCATCATCTAGGCTCTTCTCAATACGCGCTTTCACCTCTGCCAAATCTTCTATGCCTTCTTCTTCACATGAAGCCACTGAAAGAGAGATATGACCACGTAAGTAACCACCCGCAAACAGTTCGTCGTCTGATGCGTTTTCAATACGAGCATCAATTACTTCAAGTAGTTTTTCTTCAAATTCGATAATCATAATATTCTCTTATTTCACAATAAACTGGCTAGCACACAGAGGTTCTACATCGTAGAAGTCGCGCAACGCTTCGGAAAGCATTTTAACTCTTGGTGGAAGACCAACTTCTAGGATACCCATCACTTCGTTGTGTACTTTATGCATAAAGGCCAAACGATCTGGCTCAAAATCGCCGTGTAGATTGTCACAGCTAACATTAAAAGGAAAGCCTGCACTGGTCGCAATGATCCATTCATACGCTTGCGGGCGGATTTCTACCTTTTCAAACTCAGCTTGAACCGCTTCTGTTCGGCCATCTGGCTCATACCAATAACCAAAGTCCTCCACTAGACGACGTTCAGGGCCCGCTACACACCAGTGCGCGATCTCGTGCAATGCAGAGGCATAGAACCCGCGAGCAAACACAATACGATGGTGAGGAACCTGTTCATCGGCTGGCAGATAAATAGGCTCATCTTCACCCAGTTCGAGTCTAGTATTGAAGCTCTCGAAAAAGGTTTGGTTGAAGATATTGATGATGTCTGGATATTGGTGCGTCATAGAATCAAATTAAAGTAAAAAGAACAGGCGCATTTTGCGTTTTTTTACGCGCTCGGTAAAGCCCTCTTAGGGGTAATGACATTAGCAATATCGTTATCCTATCGGTGGACAATCGATTGCAGCATCCAGATAATACCACTTTTAGGTGAATGATTAGTTTAGCTAATCTGAAATGCTTATTCACGGTACAAATATTCATTCGTCAATCGCTAATTTTGCTACTACACTCGCGCTTCATTTTTATACCTCCAAGGCCTATAAGACTCCAATTTATAGACCTAAATAATAGAGCTACAGCAATGCTACTAAGTGTTTTGTATATCATTGGCATCACGGCAGAAGCCATGACCGGTGCTCTCAGTGCTGGTAAACAAAAAATGGATTGGTTTGGTGTAATGTTGGTTGCCAGCGCAACGGCAATTGGCGGTGGTACAGTGCGAGACATCTTGCTTGGCCACTACCCGTTAGGTTGGGTTGAGAACCCTGAATTTCTTGCGATTACTTGTGTGGCAGGCGTTGTCACAACGGGCTTAGCTAAGTGGGTTATTAAACTTAAAGGTTTGTTCATTCGTTTAGATGCACTGGGACTGATTGTATTCAGTATCATTGGTACTAAAGTGGCGATGAACATGGGCCTTCATCCAATGATCTGCATGGTATCAGCACTGGTTACTGGCGTATTTGGTGGTTTGCTGCGTGATCTTATCTGTCGTCAAACACCGCTGGTGCTACATGAAGAGCTTTACGCCTCTATCGCATTGATTGCTTCAGGTTTATATCTGGGCTTACTTGAGTTTGGCATTAACGACGTCACTGCAACGATTGTAACGCTTGTGATCGGCTATTTGCTGCGCATGGCCGCAGTGAGATTCAAGTGGCGCTTGCCTTCATTCCAGCTTGATCCTGAAAGCTCTGTGCATTAATAGCAAATACCACTAAAAAACAAAAAAGGGTTGCTCCAATAGAAAGCAACCCTTTTTTCATTCACTCAATCGTTAGATTTGAGGAGTCTTCGTCGTTACGCCATGGTTCTGACCACGATGGCGTAATAGATGATCGAGTAGAACAATCGCTAGCATCGCTTCTGCAATTGGCACCGCACGAATACCAACACATGGATCGTGACGACCTTTAGTGATGAGCTGCGTCGCTTCACCATCTTTAGTGATAGTGTCACCCGGTACCGTAATGCTTGATGTTGGCTTAAGCGCAATGCTTGCCACAATATCTTGGCCAGTAGAGATACCACCTAAAATACCGCCAGCATGGTTGCTAGTGAAGCCTTCAGGCGTTAATGGATCTCGGTGTTCGCTGCCACGTTGATTAACCACTTCAAAGCCATCACCAATCTCAACACCTTTAACAGCGTTAATGCTCATCAGCGCGTGGGCGATGTCAGCATCTAAGCGATCAAAGATCGGCTCACCAAGGCCTACAGGCACTTTAGTCGCAACCACTTGAATCTTCGCACCAATCGAGTTGCCTTCTTTTAGTAGATCACGAATCAGTTGGTCAAACTCAGGTACTTTATCTGCATCAGGGCAGAAGAAAGCGTTATTTTCAATCTCGTTCCAATCGACTTTATCAATTGAGATATCACCCATTTGAGAAAGGTAAGCTTGGACTTCAATACCAAATTCTTGTTTTAGGTATTTCTTTGCAATCGCACCAGCCGCAACACGCATTGCTGTTTCACGAGCTGAAGAGCGACCACCACCACGGTAATCACGCACACCGTACTTTTGATGGTAGGTGTAATCAGCGTGGCCTGGGCGGAATTTATCTTTAATTTCGGAATAATCTTTAGAGCGTTGGTCTGTATTTTCAATCAATAGACCAATAGAAGTACCCGTAGTTTGGCCTTCAAATACACCTGATAAAATCTTTACTTCATCTGCTTCACGGCGAGCCGTTGTGTAACGAGAAGTACCAGGGCGACGACGATCCAAATCTTTTTGAAGGTCTGCTTCAGTAATTTCTAATCCTGGTGGGCACCCATCTACGATACATCCTAGTGCGATACCGTGACTTTCTCCGAACGTGGTCACGCGGAAATGTTGTCCGATACTGTTTCCTGCCATTACTTCCTCTAAATCAGCCATCAGCAGAAGGTTTGATTCCTAAACCCGCTGGTGAACAGCTTTACTTGTCTATTCTTCGTGAATTCATAGTGGCTTTATTACCAAATGATGTAAACCCCAAAAAAGGAACAATTTTAACTTTCTATTAGTAAGTTCCACAACGTCTTGAGATCTTAGCAACCAGTGCAAAGAAAATAAAAAAGTTCCAACTCAATTTCATCGACTTTAAAATGTCTCTTTATTGATGTTTTTTGTCTTTATTACAATAAAAAACCAGGAGTTTTAGCCATATAATTAAACCCATAATAGACAGGATAAATGATTAACCACATCTAACAGGACAATTGTCAATGAAACATCAAAATATAAGAAACATTGCCATTGTTGCACATGTAGACCATGGAAAAACATCGATAGTTGATACGCTCTTACGCCAAACAAATTCATTATCTCGACAAGATGAAGGTAAGCACTTATTACTCGATTCAAATGACCAAGAACAGGAACGAGGCATTACTATTTTATCAAAGGTAACTGCCGTTGATTGGAAGGATCATCGAATCAATATAATCGATACACCCGGGCATTCAGACTTTAGTGGTGAAGTAGAGCGAGTCATCGATATGGCTGACGCAGCATTAGTTGTTGTTGATGCAGTCGAAGGGCCGATGCCTCAAACTCGTTTCGTGGCTGAAAAGGCAATCAAAAAAGGGCTAAAAATTTTAGTTGCCATTAATAAAATTGACCGCAGAGAGTCTAACGTATCAAGGTGTTTGGATAAATTATATGACCTACTCATTCAACTAGGTGCAACGTTGGAACAATTAGACTTCCCTATTGTATGTTGTAGCGCTCGCTTAAACTATGCCTATAAATATTTATCTAAACCGATAAAAACAGAAGGTATGGCCCCCTTATTAGACCTAATAATAAATAATGTTGAGGCTCCAAAAGTTTTAGAAAGCTCAGAACCTTTAATGCAAATCCACCAACTTGATTATTCACCATATATCGGACTAATTGGCATTGGTCGTGTATTGGCAGGCGGATTTACAAAAGGTCAGAAAGTTATTATTACAAGTCAGGGGAAACCGGAAAGAAGTGCGACAGTAAAAGAAGTCTTTCGCTCTCATGGGCTTAATAGAGTTGCAATCCCAGAAGGAGATGTTGGAGATATTATTGCTATATCTGGTATTGATAACATATGTATTTCAGACATTATAACGACTAAAAATAACAAATTAAAACTAGGACAACTACAAATCGATAAACCAATGGTGTGTATCCAATTTAGCGTTAATGACTCTCCATTCGCAGGACAAGAAGGAAAAGTACTTCAGTCAAAAGCTCTTACAGAAAGGTTAAGGCTTGAAGCAACACATGATGTTGCTTTGAAAATAAAATCATCCAATGATGCTGGGTGTATCGACGTTTCCGGAAGAGGTGAATTACACCTTGGTGTTTTAATTGAAAAGCTGAGGAGAGAGGGCTCAGAATTTTGTATTTCAAGACCTAAAGTAATAAATAATGAAATGAATAAAAATCACCACGAACCATATAATAAGTGTTTTATCACCTGCTATAACAAAAATATCAGTGACATAATCTATGAGTTAACGAACAGAGAAGCCACTCTTATATCAAGTGAAACAGCAGGCGATGATCAAAGTAACTTAGTTTTTAGAGGGTCATTAAGAGGAATGCTTGGGTTGAGACATTGCCTGAATAACCTCTCAGGGGGTACTGCATCATTTCATTTTGAAGAGGACGGATTCGGCAATAAGAGTAGCGAGAACGTTGGGCAGAGGATCGGAAGCGTAATGGTTTCAAATGGAACAGGTAAGGCATTAAACCATGCGTTAGCTCACCTGCAGGATCGAGGTAGAATGATGATTACGCACGGTGAAAAGGTATATAAAGGACAAATAATCGGTGCAGCCATAACACCATCAGACCTTTATGTTAATTGCAGACAGGGCAAACAACTAGCCAGAGTTTGGAGAACCACTGCAGATAAAAACTATGCGATGAAAGCCACTTTCGCAATGAGCTTAGAACAAGCAATGACTTGGATTAATGATGACGAATTAATCGAAGTCACACCTCTTAATATTAGACTAGCAAAACGCAATTAAACAATATGTAAGGATAGTTTTATGATGAGTTTTATTTTCTCATTACTATTAATATCGGTAATCAGTATATTTACACGTAAAAAGCAATTAGGTTATGTAATATTTACTATATCATTAATTATAAGTTTATATTGGTTTAACCACCATGCAACAGATACCCTATCTATTTTATTATAAGGGGCAATTCAATGAATAATAAAAAAATAACCATATTCAATACACTTGGTCTTCTCGGTATTACCGTCGTTTTACTCATGGGATCAATCTTACAAGTATCTTTAAATGAATTACCTTGCCCACTTTGCTTGTTGCAACGTTTAGGTTTTGTAATGGTAATGTTTGGCTTTATGTTGAACGTAGTTTACGGTACTGAGCAACGACATTATGGCATTATTTTAATTGGTGCACTATTTGGTGCTGCTACGTCCCTTCGCCAAATATCATTACATGTTATCCCTGGTACTCCTGGTTATGGTAGCGCAATATTTGGCATGCATTATTATACTTGGGCTTTTGTTATTTTCGGTATGACAATTTCCGGAGTAGCACTCTTACTTATGCTCTGGAATAATGATTGTAAAACAAAAGAACATCAAATGACCACATTTGGAAAAGGCGTATGCATTATTGCAATTATTACAGTGCTGATAAATGTTATTTCAACTTTTTTAGAGTGTGGTCCATATGAATGCCCAGCAGACCCAATCAGTTATTGGTTTTCCGATCTCTTTATATAACTGACTATTTTAAAACCGTCAGGTCAAGATAGCAAAATAAAGGCCCAATTGTTGATGCAGTTGTGCCTTTTTGGAATGGAAAATAGTAATCAATTAACAAAGGTTAATGACCTCGGTTGAAATTGCCTCTATGTTTTAGCCCCAAATAATAAGGAGAAAGGTAATGATCGAGTGGAGAGTGAAAAAATTTGCGGAGCTATCGGTTGATGAGCTCTATGATTTCTTACGAGAAAGAGTCGATATTTTTATCGTAGACATGAAAACACCCTACAGCGACTTGGATGGCAAAGATAACCATCCCGAGACCTATCACGTCATTGGCTATGATAACGAACGTCTCGTGGCTTACAGTCGTATTATGGCTCCCAAACTTGGATACCCTTGTGATGTGCTCCCATTGATCAACGCGGATGCCGATGATGTATGTATCGGTCGTGTCATCGTCGCAAAAGAGTACAGAGGTAAGCAGGTAGGTAACCAACTCATGCAAGTAAGCTTCGATACGACTCGAAAAATTTACCCGGAAAGCTCTATTTTCATTTCAGCGCAAGCACACCTGAAAGACTACTATGGTAAATTCGGTTTCGATGTGGTGACGGACAGTTATTTAGAAGATGGATGTACTATGTTGGGCCTTAGATATATTCCAGAGGTCGTGATGGTTTAACAAAAGCAGAAAGTTTAACTCACCCTAAAATGCAAAAAACCCGACAACTCAGAGAGCTATCGGGTTTCTTTTAATAATGGCACGCCCTGTAGGATTCGAACCTACGACCACATCCTTAGAAGGGACGTGCTCTATCCAGCTGAGCTAAGGGCGCGCTACAGGAATGGATTATACGAATTCGAATCATGAAAGCAACGGCTTTATGTAACATTCTGATCTAAGTGAGTAAAAAAAGGTCAATAAACTTATAAGTGTTGAAAAACAGAGCAAAGCAATCGTTTGCTTTGTGGTAATCAAAAAGATTTTCTGGAATAATGCGCCAAAAACATCAGCCACTAACTTGAATATCAATACTAAGGAAATTCATGACTGCTCAAAATATTGATGGAAAGCTAATTTCTCAAACGGTTCGCTCCGAAGTAGCTGCACGTGTAAAAGCTCGTACTGAAGCTGGATTACGCGCTCCGGGCCTAGCGGTTATTTTAGTGGGTGAAGACCCTGCTTCTCAGGTTTACGTTGGTAGTAAGCGTAAAGCGTGTGAAGAAGTTGGCTTCGTATCTAAATCTTACGATTTGCCAGCTACTGCAACAGAAGATGAACTGTTAAACCTAGTCGACCAACTGAACCTAGATCCAGAGATCGACGGTATTCTGGTTCAACTGCCTCTACCTGCTGGCATCGATAGCACTCACGTTCTTGAGCGCATCACACCAGAAAAAGACGTTGATGGCTTCCACCCATACAATGTCGGCCGTTTGGCTCAGCGTATGCCAAAGCTTCGCTCTTGTACGCCAAAAGGTATCATCACCCTGCTTGACCGTTACAACATCGATTTACGTGGCAAGCACGCTGTTGTTGTTGGCGCTTCAAACATCGTAGGTCGTCCAATGACCCTAGAACTGCTTCTAGCAGGTTGTACAACGACTACATGTCACCGTTTCACTAAAGACCTTGAAGGCCACGTACGTCAAGCAGACGTTGTTGTGGTTGCTGTAGGTAAGCCTAACTTCATTCCTGGTGCTTGGATTAAGAAAGGTGCAGTTGTGGTCGATGTTGGTATCAACCGTTTGGACTCTGGCAAGCTAGTAGGTGACGTTGAATACGATGTCGCGAAAGAGAGCGCAAGCTTTATCACACCAGTACCGGGTGGTGTAGGTCCAATGACAGTAGCAAGCCTGATTGAAAACACAATGATCGCTTGTGAGCAATTTCACTCGAAGTAATCTATCAGCGCAGTATAAATAGAATTAGAAAGCCGCAACGTGATATACGCTGCGGCTTTTTTGCGAAAGACCACTTACTACTTATCTGGAGTCTCGACTTTCTCGACCAGCTCTGAAGGCGGCAGTAAACTGATGATCTCACATTCTGTCGATATCAGCTTTTCTAAGTCAGCCCCTTGAGTAATTAAACGGAAGTCCCCGTCATTGATGACTCCAAGCAAAATCGCTTTAGGATAAAGCGCGTTAAACTCATTCAGATCAAATGCCTCTGTCAGCCCTGTACTCTTAATTTGGCTACCTTGTGCCATTAATGAGTTGAGCTTGGAGTAGGTGACGCCTTCCTCAAATAGACTTCGGTTGCCATCTCGACTCACTTGATGCCTTTCATGCTTACTCTCTGGTGACTCAAGCTCAAAAACCTTATTGGCACCAAACTCGTCTTGATAATGCATGCTGACTAACGGGTTAGTTTGACGATAAGGCGAAACAATCATCGCTCGCCCTATCCCATCCAATTCCAAATTATTTTCGGCGTGACTGGAAGCTGGGTTGCCAAAGTAAACATTCAAGTTATCCATGCGCGCCAAGCGAATGCTCTCCCAGTTAGTATCCGCAAGCACACAATTTATGTTGTGCGTCGCGAGCACCTTGGCAAACTGCCTTACAAAGTGGGTGGCACCAAAGAAGATAACCCCTTGCGCTTTCTCTTGAGTGACTCCTAGCCTTCTCGCCCACCAGCTCGCAGTTAAGCTCTGAATAACAACCGTACCTATGATGACCAAGAACACCATAGGGACCAACAGGTCTGCGCCCTCGATCAATTGCTTCTCTTGAAGTTTGATCGCAAACAGAGAAGAAACCGCTGCCGCCACGATCCCGCGTGGTGCCATCCAACTTAAAAACCATTTATCTGCAGAACTAAGATCCGTGCCGATCCCGCTGATCCACACACTTAGCGGGCGAGCCACCAGCATAACCACCGCTAATAACCCTATACCACCCCAACCTATCGACAAAAACGCGCCCGAATCGAGTCGACTGGCCAACAAAATAAACAGCGCAGAAATGAGCAACACAGTCAGGGTTTCTTTGAATTCGATGATGTCTTCGATATCCAAGCCCTTTACATTGGCAAGCCAGATCCCCATGATGGTCACGGTTAACAAGCCCGATTCTTCGCTCAAGTCATTAGAGAAGGAGAACGCCGCCAACATTAACGTCAGTACCGCTATATTTCGTAAATAATGAGGCACCCAATGCCCTTGCAGCATCTTGGCAATCAAATGGCCACCGATGATCCCTAAGCCTAAACCAATAGCTAAGGTTAATCCCAGAGCGGAAAGGACATGTCCAGTAGGATCTGCTGAAGAGACAATGTATTCATAAACCAGAACGGCAAACAGAGCGCCTATTGGGTCAATCACAATCCCTTCCCATCGCAAAATGCTACCAAGAGAGGCTTTAGGCTGAATACTACGCAGCATAGGCACAATCACTGTCGGCCCCGTCACCACCACCAAGGCACCGAATAGCGCCGCTAATGACCAGCTAAAGTTAACAAAGTAGTAAGCACCGACCACAATGCACGCCCATGTAATCAGCATGCCTACACTCACTAGATGAGTCACCATGCGACCATGGCCTCTTATCTCCTTGAAGTTAAGCGTCAATGCACCTTCGAACAGAATAATGGCAACCCCCAGTGAAATCATTGGGAATAAAACTTCACCAAAGATGGCGTCGGGATTAAGGACATTTAAGCCGGGACCCAATAACAGGCCAACAATAAGAAGAGGGAGAATCGCGGGAAGACGCAATCGCCAGCCGAGTAGCTGACAAGCTAGAGACAAGAGTCCAATTAGCGCCAAAGAAGAAGTAATCGACAAATCCATTTATGCCCCTAAATAATTGGTGCCACGCCCTGTGGTCCAAATCTGTTGACTGAAACAAGAAAGCCTACGCCATTAAACTATAGGCTCTCTTTCTCATGCTAACCGAATATTATTGTGATTAATCAGTCACTTTACTATAGGGGAAATAAAGTGACTGACTCTTTCACTCAGTACCTATCATCGAGCTAGAGTGAAAGTACCACGCCAGCAATCGCTGCACTCATTAGGTTAGCAAACACACCTGCACAAATTGCTTTAAAGCCGTATTGTGAGATGAAAGAGCGACGCTCAGGCACCAAGCTACCTAGGCCACCAATCAAAATCGCCATTGTTGAAATGTTAGCAAAGCCACACAGTGCAAAGGTTACAATCGCTTGTGAATGCTCGCTAAGAACCTCTTTCGCATCCATTAACTGAATGAAAGCGACAAATTCGTTCACAACAATCTTGTTACCGATCAGTGAACCTGCCACAACAGCTTCAGACCACGGCACACCGATCAGCCATGCAACGGGTGCGAACACATAACCTAGGAGAAGTTCGAAGCTTAGGTTTACGCCAAACCAACCACCAACAATACCTAGCAAGCCATTCAGCATTGCAATCACACTGATAAAGGCAAGGAGTGTCGCACCCACCGCAACGGCAATACGAAGTCCAGACATAGCCCCATCTGCCATTGCCTCAACTACGTTTGTTGCTCGTGGAATTTCAACATCAGACTCAATGTTTTCTTGAACATCGTCAGCTCTGCCAGGCACTAGGATTTTGGCCATTAACAAACCTGCAGGTGCAGACATAAATGCCGCTGCAATCAGGTAGTTTAGGTCAACACCAAGCGATGCATAACCAACAAGCGTGCCACCCGCTACAGACGCCAAACCACACACCATCACTGCGAACAGTTGCGAGTCCGTCATGTGTTTCAGGTAAGGCTTAACCACCAATGGTGCTTCAATCATGCCAACGAAGATATTTGCAGTTGCAGACAGTGATTCAGCGCGGCCTGTACCCAAGAACTTCTGCAGCGCACCACCTATAAGGTTGATAACTTTTGGCATAAAGCCAATGTGGTACAAACCAGAGATAAGCGCAGAGAAAAAGATAATGATGCCCAGAACATTAATCGCGAAAACGAAACCGTTGTTCGTAAGGCCACCAAATAGGAAATTAATCCCTTCTTGACCGTAGTTGATCAAGCTAGATACCGCACCTGTGGCTGCACTCAACGCTTCTTTACCCATTGGTACATACAGAACCAATAGCGCGAATGAGATTTGTAGTAAGAAAGCCAAAGAGACTGTTCTTAGTGGAATATTTTTTCTGTCCGTAGATAGTAACCAAGCGGCAACTAAAATAGTAATAATTCCAAGTAGCGAAGCCATGTGCGTCAACCTAAAAGTTGTAGTTAGGGGAAAGGCGACGCATTCTATAGAGGAAATCGTTTGCGGCAAGCAGCGGTTGTTAATGTGATGTTGGGGTAATCACCTTTGAGTAATAGTTTTAATTAAGTCATTGAATTTTAATAATTAACTTTGATTAAAAAGCATACTATTTCCATATGGAAATTATATTTATAGATTTGGAAACAGTTAACGATGCAGTTCAACGCACGTTTTTAGGTTTTCATCCCAGTACGTCGGCGATCCAATATGATCTTTGATGAACTCAATCACCGCAGAAAGCTTCTTCGGCATGTTCTTTCGACTCGGATATACAGCATAGAACGGCATCAGCTGACTCGCTCTCCACTCCGGCAAAACTTGGATTAATTTGCCCGTTCTGAACTCTTCCTTCACTAAGTAAGTGGCTAAGTAAGCCACGCCCCACCCTGATACCGCTGCGTCTCGAACTGCCTCAGCTAAATCCACCGAATAATCACCAGCTACTTTTACACTGAGGTTCTCTTGCCCATTATCAAACGCCCACGACGTGTAGTCTCGCTCTCGGCTACGATAGATAAGGCAGTTGTGGTCAATCAGATCCGACGGTACGTGTGGCGTCCCGGCTTTAATCAGGTAATCAGGCGATGCGGCTACCACAAACTGGCTGTCAGCTAATCGCTGCGCAATATACCCTTCAGGCAGGTCTTCGTTATTGGTGATCCAAAGATCCAATCGCTCTTCAATCATATCCACTTTATAATCGAACAGGTGGACTTCGATTCTCAATTGAGGATACAACTGTCTGAGCTCATCAATCGCAGGAATGATATGTAAAGTGCCAAATGACTGCGACAGCCCGACACGCAGTATTCCAGAGATATCGTCACGCTGGCTGTCCATATCCATTTGAGCTGCTTTTACCGTGTTAAACAGTTGCTCACAGTGCTGATAGAAGACTTCCCCCGCTTCCGTTAGCGTGAGGCTACGTGTAGTTCGTTGTACCAACTTGATACCAATAGAGTCTTCAAGCAAAGCAACTTGTTTACTGATATGAGACACCGAAACGTTCAAGCTTTTCGCAGCACTGGTAAAGCCATCATGCTTAATTAGTGCATGGAATATCACCATCTGTGCAGCTCTATCTGTTAGCACAAGACCACCTTCTTAAAACTCTAAAATATAAAATCAAAAAGGACTCCGAAGAGTCCTTTAGTTCGTTCTGCCTATGGTAGACCAAATGCCATCAAAGCAAGCTCTACGAATGAATATAATTAGGTCTACTAATCAAACTTGATTCTGTCTGCTAGATGACTAACTGCCAAAGCAAAGTAGTAAGAACGATTCCACTTCATTAACACATTGTAGTTGTTGTAAACGAGGTAAGAACGGCCCGCTTCGTCATCTGGCATGATTAACCAAGCTTTAATGTCTTCATCAAGATTAGGTAATGGGCGATCGTCATAACGCTTAATACCCAGTTCAGACCACTCTTTTAGGTATTTCGCTTTGTCTTCAGAACGACCTTGCAAATCAATAGACACCGTTGATGGTACGTGAACCTGACGACCCCAAGTGTACTTGTCATCCCAACCGGATTGGCTCAGATAATTCGCCGCAGAGGCAAATACATCTTCTTCCGTACCCCAGATATCTTTCTTACCATCGCCATTGCCATCAGCGGCATACGCTAAGAATGAGCTAGGCATAAACTGAGGTTGACCCATAGCACCAGCCCAAGAGCCTTTCATCTCTTTCGGGGTGATATGTCCTTGGTCAAGAATAGTCAACGCCGCCATCGCTTCACTGCGGAAAAACGCTTCTCTGCGCCCTTCGTAAGCCATCGTCGTTAAAGCATCGATAACGCTGTAATTACCGGTGAATTTACCGAAGTTACTCTCAACGCCCCATAAAGCGACAATGAATCGCGGCTGAACGCCATATTCATCACCAATGCGCTTTAAGGCTTTGTAATGCTTCTTATACAATGATCTTGCTTGTTTCACTTTCCAATCTGGCACTGCTCGTGGAATGTACTCATCCAGAGTCAGTTTCTTTTCAGGTTGGTTTTTATCCGCTTTGACCGCTCTTGGCTTAAACGTTACACCATCAAAGGCTTCATCAATGATCGCTTCTGAAATGCCTTCTTCACGGCCTTGTTGCTTTAGTTTTTCTACATATTGCTCGAAACTCAGTTCTTGAGCCTGTACTGAGCCAATGGTCAGGCTATTACCTAAAAGTAATGCCGACACCGCCAATATGCTTTTCGAAAATTTACTCAACGATCACTCCTCCCTGAATTGAGATAGTTATCACTCTTCGTCTTGATTGTTTTGCTGAGCTTTGCGCTCTTTATACAGCTCAAGTTCGTTTACTGGTGGAGGCGGAACCTGCAAAAAGAAACCATCGGTGTTCAGTGATTCTCTCACTTTATCGATGTTCACTTGAGCCAGTTTGCGACCGTCCATTTTAATTACCATTACAAAACTAGGTTTACCAAACATTTGCATCAGTGCGTCAGGAACTTGTGAGAAATCATCCTTCTTAGGGATATAAAGGTATGTTCCTTCTTTCTTTAAGCTTTTATATATAGAACACAGCATGACAAACCTTTTTAATTGATTATGACTACAAAACTCTCACTTGCGAGATCAAGAGTTTATGTTAGGGAAATATTGGGAACAAAACGTTCATTTGACAACAAGATTACTTGCTGTGCTTGGTCTGGGAATATAACATGATAAACCTAGTTTCAGGCAATGCCCTTTATTTTATTAATAAAGAAATTGTACCAATTCGCTATTGAGGTCCTGTAGTTTTTCGATGTCTAGTAACCCAGATCTAAAAGGTAGCAGCTTTACGCTATCTGTTTTGCACTTATCCGATGATCAAGTCGAAAATGCAGTCTCTTTTCTTCAAGAGAAGGTAGACCAAGCACCCACTTTTTTTGCTGCTGCGCCTGTGGTTATCAACATCAGTAAAGTGGCTGGCGATATCGACTTCGTAAAGCTAAAAGATGGCATCTCTCAAGCGGGTATGATTCCGGTTGGCGTCGCTGGTTGTTCTGACAAGCGCATGCAAAACCTTGCTAGAGAAGCTGGCTTCGCGGTCATGACGGCAAGTAAATCCCCATCTCAAGCACCTGCAAAAATGGCACCGATTAAAGTGATTAGAACCCCGATTCGTTCTGGACAGCAGGTATACGCAAAAGATGGCGACCTATTAATCCTAAGCCACGTAAGTGCAGGTGCAGAAGTAATTGCCGATGGCAGCATCCATATTCATGGCACATTACGCGGCCGTGCGATTGCCGGTGCAAGTGGTCAAACTGAAGCAAAAATAATTTGTAATGATTTACAAGCTGAGCTGGTTTCTATTGCAGGAAATTACTGGCTCAGCGATCAAATTGAAAGCGAGTACTGGCAGAAGAAAACCATGTTCAGTATGGCAAACGATGTATTACACGTTGACGTCCTCGCAATATAAGAGAAATAAAAGGAAAAAATAATGGCACGCATTATCGTTGTAACGTCAGGTAAAGGCGGGGTAGGCAAAACGACCTCTAGTGCAGCTATTGCCTCAGGTCTGGCTCTGAAAGGAAAGAAAACCGCAGTTATCGACTTTGATATCGGTCTGCGTAACCTTGATTTAATCATGGGTTGTGAGCGTCGTGTTGTTTACGATTTCGTTAACGTTATCAATGGTGAAGCAACGCTTAACCAAGCGATGATCAAAGACAAGCGCACAGACAACCTATTTATTCTTCCTGCTTCTCAAACACGTGATAAAGATGCACTAACTAAAGATGGTGTTCGTCGCGTATTTGATGAACTGGATGAGATGGGCTTTGACTTCATCATCTGTGATTCACCTGCAGGTATCGAGCAAGGCGCGCTAATGGCGTTGTACTTTGCTGATGAAGCGATTGTAACAACTAACCCAGAAGTCTCTTCTGTACGCGACTCAGACCGTATTCTAGGTATTCTTGACTCTAAATCTCGTCGTTCAGAAGAGGGCTTAGAGCCAGTGAAGACTCACCTTCTACTGACTCGCTACAACCCTGCTCGCGTAAATCAAGGCGAGATGCTAAGCGTACAAGATGTAGAAGAGATTCTGCACATTTCACTGCTGGGTGTCATTCCTGAGAGCCAAGCAGTACTGAATGCGTCGAACAAGGGTGTTCCAGTGATCTTTGACGAAGCAACCGATGCGGGTATGGCTTACAATGATACTGTAGAGCGACTACTAGGTAGCCAAGTTGACTTCCGCTTCTTAACGGAACAGAAGAAAGGCATCTTCAAACGACTGTTCGGGGGCTAATACACAATGTCATTACTAGAGTTTTTCAGACCACAGAAGAAGACCACTGCAAACCTAGCCAAAGAGCGTTTGCAAATCATCGTTGCTGAACGTCGTAGCCATGACGATCCAGCGCCGTCTTACCTGCCGCAACTAAAAGAAGACATCTTGAAGTGTATTGCTAAGTACGTAGAAGTAGACCCATCAATGGTTGACCTTACGTTCGAACACAAAGATGACGATATCTCGGTACTAGAGCTGAACGTTAAGCTGCCTGAAGACGATAAGTAATCATTACTATCTCGTCAGCAGATTGAATAAAAAAGAGAGCTAAGGCTCTCTTTTTTGTGCCTGCGTTTTGTTCTTAAACAATCTGGCTATTTGATTGCTTTATTCAGCTTCTCGCCAACCAGATCTAAACGCCAGCCTTGCATCACATCCGGCAGTTTTTCGGGATTACGATCGTGCTTCCAAACCCAGCTCAACATTTGGTTTAGCTGTTTCTTCGATGCCAAAAACTCAGTCGCTAGGCCACTGTGTTGCGAAGCGGTTTTCACTTCATCTTTTAACACTTTAAATACTTGTTTATAGCCCGGGTAGTCCATTAGGCGTTCAACTGGTGCTGGGTACTCTTCTTCTGGCGTGTGTTCCGCTAACTTAACGATTGAGCTGATCTTCGCGCCATGACGACGTACAGAGCGAAAATCAAAACCTTCCTCTTCCATACGTTTTGGATTCTTTATCGCAAAACGCGCGACAGCCCAAAGGTCTTGTTCTTTAAAAATAAAGTTCAATGCGAGATCGCGCTTAATCGCTTCTTTCAAACGCCATGTAGCAAGCGGTCTCAAGATAGCAAGTTGCTGTGGCTTAAGTTGCCATGCGCCTTTGATATCAAGGTAAGCCGTATCTGGGTTAACTTTACGGATACGCTTCGCCACCTGCAGGTCAGACTCTTGTTGCGCTGCTTCCCACCAGCCTGCTTCCATCACTTTCTCAAGAAGCTTGTTGTACATAGGCATTAAGTAATGAACGTCTGCTGCCGCGTAGTCGAGTTGCTTTCGAGAAAGCGGACGCGCCAGCCAATCAGTGCGAGATTCACTCTTATCTAGATCCACACCAACAAACTCTGAAACCAAAGCAGCAAAGCCCGTTGATAAGCCATGCCCTAAGAACGCCGCCATGATTTGAGTATCGACCATTGGGGTAGGTGTACAATCAAACGCATTCTGGAATACTTCTAAATCTTCACCGCATGCATGTAGCACTTTCAGTACTGAAGCGTCTTTCAATAACCCAACGAACGGTGTCATTTCATCAAGAGCAATAGGGTCAATCAGAGACAGCGTTTCACCGTCAAATAACTGAATCAAGCCTAATTGAGGGTAATAGGTTCTTGTACGAACAAACTCCGTATCAAGCATAACGACATCGGCTTCACGTGCTTGTTGGCAAACTCGCTCAAGGTCTTTCAATTGGGTAATGATTTGATAATCCACAAAAACTCTCACTGGTTTCTATTTGATCGCCGGATACAAAAATGCCGACATTAACTGTCGGCATTCTAACACCATTTTATCACGCTCGCTTAGATTAAGCGTTTCAATGGTTTCAGGAGAACCTGTGTTCGTTACTCACTCGCGCGTTTAGCAAGCTCAGCATCGTTCTCTTCACGTAGTACGCGACGTAAGATCTTGCCTACGTTGGTCTTTGGAAGGTCTTCTCTAAACTCAACCAGCTTAGGCACTTTGTAACCCGTTAGGTGTTCACGACAGTGCGCAATAATGTCTTCTTTAGTCAGGCTAGGATCGCGCTTCACAACGTAGATCTTAACCAATTCACCAGATACTTCATGAGGTTGACCGATAGCCGCTACTTCAAGCACTTGGCCGTGTAGTGCCACTACGTCTTCAATCTCATTCGGGTAAACGTTAAAGCCAGACACAAGAATCATATCTTTCTTACGGTCAACAATGTGCAGCAAGCCTTCGTCATCAAACTTAACGATGTCACCCGTCGACAACCAACCGTCTTGGTCAATCACTTCTTTGGTCGCTTCTGGACGTTGCCAGTAACCTTGCATCACTTGAGGACCACGAACTTGCAGCTCACCCACTTGGTCATTAGCAACCACGTTACCTTCATCATCAATGATGCGAACATCGGTTGACGGTACGGGTAAACCAATAGCACCAGTGTAATCTTTTAGGTCATATGGGTTCCCCGTTACCAGCGGTGAACACTCGGTTAAACCGTAACCTTCTAACAGATGGATACCCGTTACTTTCTTCCATTGTTCAGCAACAGCGCGTTGAACCGCCATACCGCCACCAACAGATAGGCGTAGGTTACTGAAGTCTAATTCATGGAAATCTTCGTTGTTTACTAGCGCATTAAACAGTGTATTTACACCGGTAATTGCGGTAAACGGAACCTTTTGTAGCTCTTTGATGAAACCAGGAATATCACGAGGGTTAGTGATAAGAAGGTTACGACCACCCATTTCTACGAACAGCAAGCAGTTTACTGCCAGTGCAAATACGTGATACAGCGGCAATGCTGTTACCACTAACTCTCGACCTTCATGCAGAACCGGACCATACGCCCCTTTCGCTTGAAGTACGTTCGCGATCATATTGCGATGCGTTAGGATTGCACCCTTCGCAACACCCGTAGTACCACCAGTGTACTGAAGGAATGCAATATCATCCCCTGTCATAAATGGCTTTACGTACTGAAGGCGACGACCTTTATGCAGCGCTTTTCTGAACGAGATAGCACCCGGTAGATCATACTTAGGAACCATACCTTTCACGTATTTCACGACGAAATCGACAATGGTACCTTTTGCGCGTGGCAGCATTTGCCCTAGGCTGGTGAGTACAACGTGTTTAACTGGCGTGTTATCAACGACTTTCTCTAACGTGCTAGCAAAGTTTGAAACAATAACGATCGCCTTTGCACCAGAATCGTTCAGTTGATGCTCTAGCTCACGAGGTGTGTACAATGGGTTGACGTTCACCGCAATCATACCAGCGCGCAATACACCAAAGAGTGCAATTGGGTATTGCAACAAGTTTGGCATCATCAGTGCAACACGATCGCCCTTCTTGAGCTTCAAATCATTCTGCAGGTAAGCAGCAAAAGCACGGCTGCGCTCTTCAAGCTTACGGAATGTCATTACTGAGCCCATGTTCTCAAAAGCAGGTTGGTCTGCGTATTTATGTACAGACTGCTCGAACATTTCGATAAGAGATGGGTATTGATCCGGGTTGATCGTTTCTGGTACGTCACTTGGATAACGTGAAAGCCAAGGTTTATCCACTATGTTACTCCTCGTTTATCAGCTGACGACTGCTTCGCCACTTTTATCATTACGGTATTACAGCACAGCTTTAGTGCATGAGCACTAAAAGGCTCAAACACTTGTTTAAATTTTGTTAACTAAACCAAGAATTAGCTCTGAAACTAGCTCTGGGCTCTCTAAATGACAATGATGTCCGCCGGGAACAGTCTCGATTTTTAGAGGACTATGGGCTGATTTGTAGCGATTATGCTGCAAATGTCTAAATCCATCATTGCCCAATATTATGAGTTGAGGGCATTCAATAGCCGCCATAATCGCTTCAGCGTGCGCCTGTGACATTCGGTATAACGAGTCACATTTTAGATTAGGGTCGCATCGCCATTGCCAGGAGTCGTCTAACTCGGCAATCCCTCGCTCTACAATAGGAGCAATGAGTTCGGCATTGATTTGATTGGCGTGTGCTCTCAGCTTAATAGCACCCTCTAGGCTTGCTAAAGGACGTGAAGGTTTTCTCCGCTGTCGAAGGCGACTGAGTACCCCATCTCTTAGACGAGAGACCGTTTCTTGGGGAGCTTCAGAAAGAGGTCCGTGACCTTCAATTTGAATTAATCCTGATACTTTTTCAGGAAAGGCGGCACTATAGCAACTTGCTATCAATGCACCAAGTGAATGTCCTACTAGTACCAGTCTGTTTGACGATAATTTAGTCACAAGCTGATGTAAATCATCGATATAGTCATGAAATGGGTAGTAACTTCCCGACTTATGTGAAGAAAAGCCGTGACCAAAGAGATCAATCGCAATCAGATGACAATCGGGGAGACTGGTTTGTAGGTTGGCAATCACAGAAGAAAAACTCGCAGAGTTATCTAACCACCCATGAATAAAAACGACCGTCGTGACGGTCGTTTCTGGGTTGCCTATCTGTTGTGTGGCAAGCGTCCCGCTCGCAAGGGAATATGATTTATCAATCATCAAGCTTTAGTCACCTCTAATCCTTGCTTGGTGTAGCAATCAACATCTAATAACTAGCGTTAATTACTCGACATCCTGTATAACTCTGCCTTGTCTTGGCATCGTTTGAAAACTGCGGCAATGTAAGCTTCTGCAAGAATAGTAGGTTGGTGCGAAGTCGTTAACAACGACACGCTCCGTAATATTCCATAGTCGTTGATTATCTACCTTCATCACTGGGAAGGTGTAAGGGTACTCGCCGATTTTGCCATCTTCACTATCGTCTGATTGACCAACTAGCGTAATCAAACGACCTTCAGCAAAGCTTAACGGCTCAACGTATCCTTCAATATAACCAACAAAGCGCCCACTCGGCTCTGCATCAAGATCTGGCTTACCATTGCTTGAAATTGGCATGTTTGCAACTTCAATTCGAGTTCTGTCTTTTAGGTTGGTCACTTTAGAAATCACGCCACCTAACCGAACACTTTTAGCGTCTGGTAATTGGTCAACCCATTGTTGGTAGTCGCTAATGACAGGCTCTGATTTTGCCTCGAGTTCGCTAGGTAGTGATGAACACCCTGCTAGCACCAAGATACCAAGAGAAAAGGCAATTAAGCGTATTTTAGATAAGTAATTAGACATGGCTCTGGTCCTTAAACAAGCATTAATAAGTCGCTTCAGATGTAAATATCGACACCGGTAAGCTTTGCAAGTTCTTCTTTTTTCGCCTGGTTCATTACATCCATGTATTCTTCCATAGCCTTACGTCCTCGGCCTTCTGGAAGATCATACTGGATTTGAGCCTTGTGTAGCTCAGACTCTTTGACTTGACGAATAGAATGAGAGACAGCATTGGCTACTTTGGTTGGTTGTCCAACCGCAGTGCTAGCATCAGATTTTTTTGCCTGCTCCTTCTTTTTAACTCGATTCGGCTTAGACGTATTGCCTATCGATGAAGGAGGTAAGTTATTAATTGATACCATGACTAAATATCCGCCCTCTCAAATCTAAATAATACGCATTTAGATCTAATTTGCATCAGAACCTTGTAAAAAATTACTCGCGACCTGGTAGCTTCTTCCATGTAACTTTATCACGCAGATACACTGGCTCAGATTCTTCAGCTGGTACGGCTTTGCCTTCTGCGTAAGCAAATTGAGCTAGGAACGCCATATCTTGAGCTTCTGGAAATAGCACTTCACACGCTTTGGTGTTGATCTCTAGTGTATCCATATACTCGGCGTAAGCTTCCCAACCGGTACCCACTTTTGCCCATGTTTCAGAGTCTGCTTCAAGCTGCGCAGCCAATTCACTTGGCGGTGTTACACATTCAGCATCAACCGCAGTCCAACGACCGTCTTGTTTACGGCTGTAACGAGCCCAGTACACTTCACTCATACGCGCATCAATCGCTGTCGCAACATGAGTTTCACCAAATTTACGGTAGCTGCCTTGCGCCATTGCAGCCAGTGTAGAGACACCGATCATTGGTAAATCCGCACCAAAAGCCAAGCCTTGAGCAATACCAATACCAATACGTACACCCGTGAAACTGCCTGGACCTTGACCAAACGCGATAGCATCAATATCGGTTAAAGCGACATTCGCTTCTTTCAGTACTTCATCAACCATAGGTAGAATTTTTTTCGTATGGTCTCGAGGCGCCTCTTCGCTACGAGCGAACACCTGGTCACCAATTACTAATGCAACTGAACAGTTTTCAGTTGCGGTATCTACTGCAAGAATTTTCGCGCTCATTTGTGTCTCAAATATTCGTTATCTAATCTAAAAATAATGGCTAAGCTCAACAATGCCAGTTACTCGGCAACGGTTGAATGGTCTTTAGCTAAGAATTCTTTAATGACCCCTAAGTCACGTGTACGAGGGATCGGCGGTAAACTCGCCAAAAAGATGCCACCGTAATCACGTGTCACCAATCGGTTATCGCAAATAATCAAAGCGCCATTATCACGCTTATCACGTATCAATCGGCCCACACCTTGCTTCAAGGTAATCACGGCATCTGGCAATTGTACCTGTGCAAAAGGGTCGCCCCCTTTTAACTTACAGTCCTCAATGCGAGCCTTAAGTAAAGGGTCATCTGGGGCTGTAAAGGGCAATTTATCGATGATAACACAGCTTAATGCATCGCCCCTAACATCTATCCCTTCCCAGAAAGCACCTGTCGCCACCAGCAAGGCATTACCCAACTCCATAAACTCAGCCAAGGTTTTTTGCTTGCTTGTCTCACCTTGCAACAGCACCGGAACGGTTAAGGTTTCACGGAATCGCTCCCCTAACTCTTTCATCATGCTGTGTGAAGTGCACAAGAAGAAACAACGACCTTGGTTTTGCTCAATCACAGGCGTCAGCATACGAACCAACTTATCAGCTAAGCCCGGGCTATTCGGTTCTGGAAGATAACGAGGCACACACAAACGCGCTTGATTCGGATAATCGAATGGGCTCGGCAGTGAAAACTGAGCCGAGGGCTTTAAGCCTAGTCGCGAAGTGAAGTGGTCGAAATCGTCCGATACCGCCAAAGTGGCTGAAGTAAACACCCAAGCGCCCGGCTTCAGCTCAATCTGCTCGTGAAATTTGTCAGCAACTGACAGCGGTGTAATGTGCAGAGCAAAATGTCGCGGTGTTGTGTCATACCAATAGGAGTAACCAGTAATCGACACATCACATACACGCTCAATGCGAGACTTAATCATGTTTGCACGCTCGAAAGCGGTATCCAATAGTTGGCTTCGTCCGAGTGCTAGTTTCAATACATCTACAGCCAGTTGTAATGCATCTTGCAGGCGAACTAACTCTCTAGCGATCGACTCTGATTTTAGCGCCTCGCGCCAGTTACCACGAAAGCCAGTATCACCCAGCACAATTCTTAAATCGGATGAGGACTGAACGAGCCTGTCACCAACTTTTTGCAGTTGGCGCATGTCTTTCGCTTCGGTGCGATAGCCAATCTCAATGTCTTTGGCGAGTTCGTGAATTTGTCGACTCGATACAGACTGGCCAAAATATTGGCTCGCAATGTCGGGAAGTTGATGCGCTTCATCGAAGATAAACACATCGGCCTCCGGGATAAGCTCACCGAATCCGGTCTCTTTAATCGCGAGATCGGCTAGGAAAAGGTGATGGTTCACTACAACGACATCGGAATCCATCGCTTTTTTACGCGCTTTCAGTACAAAGCAATCGGTATAACTTGGGCACTCTTTGCCCAAGCAATTGTCGTTGGTAGAGGTAATTGTTGGGATTACAGGGCTATCTTCCGCAATATCATCACAATCACCCAAATCACCGGTTTGCGTGGATGACGACCAGCTACGAACTTTGACTAACTGAGCAAGTAGCGTTGGATCCGTATGAGTGCCATGACTTTCGATCATTTGGCGGCTCAACCTATCCAAACACAAATAGTTTGAGCGCCCCTTAAGCAGCGCAACTTGGCCATGAAAACCAAGGGCATCAATCATTAAAGGTAGATCACGGTGGAACAGCTGTTCTTGAAGGTTTTTAGACCCCGTACTAATGATGGTTTTCTTACCACTAAGCAGTGCCGGCACAAGATAAGCAAATGTCTTACCGGTACCCGTCCCTGCTTCAACTACCAGTTGGCTCTGTTGCTGAATGGCCAGTGAAACTGCTTCAGCCATGTCTAACTGAGCTTGTCTTGGCTGAAAGCCCGGGATTGCTTTACCCAGCGCGCCATCAGCAGAAAACGTTTTAGATATCATAGAGTACGAAGTTTAGAAAAAGTGAAGGCGAATTATGGCAGGTTTAGTGAGCTGGCGCGAATCAAGAATGACTTCGCGCCGGAGGTGTCTGAGTTATTTCAAATTACCAAGAGAACAGAAATGAAAATCGAGATTACTGTTTTAGCTTAGAGGTTAATTACTTATTTTCGATTGAGATAACGAGATAGCCAAGGAGCGCTTTCAAATTCATTATCATTTGGCTGCATCGCTTGGCGAGGTTTTGCTTTCTAACATTTCATCGAGAACGTTTCCATCTAGCTCTGTGCTGCTAGCCAATGAACTCACGCGTTTGCAGTACAGTTTTTTTGCTAGTAACTCTTTATCCATAAGTATCACCTCTATTTTTGGCCAAGGCGAAAATGCCTCGGTTGAAGTTCAAATGCGTACTACGGTCAAAACTTTAAAAATGAAGCTTCTGCATGATTTGCTATCTGAAAACTGATATTTCGATATCAAACAATCTATCAAAGCGATAAATGAGCGGCAGAATTTGTTGAAACCAACTTGATAATAGATTAATTATAACGGTGATATTGCGGCTCAGTTCACCGTTCGACGGCCTGTATTTAATTTAAAGAATAAAAAATATTTCATGGAAGTAAGATGCAAATGGAAAGAAAAACATTACTAACACATTGTACTGATGCCCCAGGCCTCATCTCAAAGATCACCAACATTTGTTACAAGCACCAACTCAATATTGTTCACAATAACGAGTTCGTAGATAACACCAGCGGTCACTTCTTTATGCGCACTGAGCTTGAAGGATATTTCAATGATGAAACCTTTCTAGCAGACCTAGACCAAGCCCTGCCAGAAAACGCGAAACGTAAGCTCGTTGGCTCTTCTCGCAAACGTGTGGTTATTCTCGTGACGAAAGAAGCACACTGCCTTGGCGACATTCTAATGAAGAACTTCGATGGTAGCTTAGACGTTGAAATCGCAGCGGTTGTCGGCAACTACGATATTCTACAAAGCCTAACCGAGCGCTTTGATATTCCTTACCACCATGTTTCACACGAAGGCCTGAACCGTGAAGAACATGAGCAAAAAATGCTGGAAGTGATTGACCAATACGAGGCTGATTACCTTGTTTTGGCTAAGTACATGCGAGTGCTTACTCCGGGATTTGTTGAAAAGTACAACCACAAGATCATCAATATTCACCACAGCTTCTTGCCAGCATTCATCGGTGCGAAACCCTACCAACAAGCGTATGAGCGCGGTGTAAAGATCATTGGTGCGACGGCACACTTCGTGACTAACGATTTGGATGAAGGCCCAATCATTAAGCAAGACGTTATCCCTGTCGATCACAACTTCAGTGCGAAAGACATGGCGCAAGCAGGTCGCGACGTAGAGAAGAATGTTCTAAGTAAGGCGATAAACAAGGTGATCAATGATCACGTGTTTGTTTACGGCAACAAGACTGTGATTCTGTAGGTTCGACACCTATTAGAACCCAATAAAAAACGCGTAATAGGATCGCCCCCATTACGCGTTTTTTGTATCTGGTTATCGAGTCCGTTGTTAGAGATTCCCGACTACGCTCCTTCGTCGCTATCGAGAATGACGGTGTTCTCTTGCTAGTAAAAACGATGACTCAGAAGAGATACAGTCAAACCGAATGATAGTAAGGCACAACCACTGCACACATCCGCGCTCTATCTGAAAATTTTAATATCAAATCAAGCGTTCACTAAAGTTGGTAGACCAACACATTCACTAACCGGCAACCTCGTCATTCCGACGAGCCTAGGCGAGATCAGGGCTCTCTCTTGTTAACTCAGACTAAGCCTGTTCTGACTCAACAATCTTCTTCAACGAATGTGGGTGCAGCTTGATACAAATCCCTTGATGCTTAAATGCAACCGTTGGATTGTTCAAACGCTCACCCTCACCTTTCGGGCTAGACAGCTTGATCTTAACACCTTGCTCAGCCAGCGTTTCAAAGTTAGCAGCGAATTGCGGGTAAGTATCTTTCAGATCCGCTAAGTACTCATCAGCCGTTTGAGCGTGAGACGGAATTACGAACTCAACGTGTTCCCAATCTTGGCTCGGATAAATCTTGCCCTCTGCAGGGTATGGCAACTCCAAACACTCAATGCTCCAACCACGGCTTTGCAAAGGCTCATCAAAAGCGATCACAACAATTGGACGACCATTGATCATCGCTTGTGAAATGGTAGAGCCGTATTCAGACCATGCTTGATGTGCAGCTTTCGCTAATTCCGTTTCATTGATTCTTAGCGCAATATGATCCGCTTGAGCAAAACTCAGATCCAAACCCAGTAAGTTACCTAGGTTTTCAATCTTCGCCATAAACGTATCAAGGCGGGCAATCATTTGTTGTGGCTCTAATTCGGCTTGCTTGAGGCTCATCGTCATTATCTGTGTTCTCCAAATATTGGCAGCATGGTATCAGTTTTACCTTGTTCAACAAGCGCTGCGTATACAAAAAGACAGCCGATAAGCACGTTGGCTCACATTCCTAAATACACAAACGCTGCATAGCGAAAATTGATTGCCAAAAACCCCTCAGGAAATGTTAATTTTCTATCAATTCGACCTATAAGAAACCGCACAAAATTGGTATGATTACCGCCATTTTTGTGAACTTAAACAGTGTCTGTTGTTCATTTCGGCATTAAATCGTTAACTAGACGCATAATTAACCAAGTTTGATGACCTCGAAATAACAGCCACTCTTATCATCCTTGAATTGAAGGAAACGCGTGTGAATATCCAAGCACTTATTAATGACAAAGTATCTCAGGCTCTAGAAGCCGCTGGCGCACCTGCAGGCTCTCCTGCTGCTGTTCGCCAATCTGCAAAACCACAATTTGGTGACTACCAAGCAAACGGCGTAATGGGCGTTGCTAAGCGACTAGGCACTAACCCGCGAGAATTTGCTCAGAAAGTATTGGACGTTCTAAACCTAGACGGTATCGCTTCTAAAGTTGAGATCGCAGGTCCAGGTTTCCTTAACATCTTCCTAGATGAAGCTTTCCTAGCAAAACAAGCTGACGCAGCGCTTGCTGACTCTCGCCTTGGTGTTGCAGCAGCTGAAGCACAAACAATTGTTGCTGACTACTCAGCGCCAAACGTTGCAAAAGAAATGCACGTTGGTCACCTGCGTTCAACAATCATCGGTGATGCCGTTGTTCGTACACTTGAATTCCTAGGCCACAAAGTTATCCGTGCTAACCACATCGGTGACTGGGGTACTCAATTCGGTATGCTTATCGCAAACCTTGAGCGCGTTCAGGCTGAGTCAGGTGAAGTTTCAATGGAACTTGCTGACCTTGAAGGCTTCTACCGTGAGTCTAAAAAGCTTTACGACGAAGACGAAGAGTTCGCAGTTAAAGCACGTGGCTACGTAGTGAAACTACAAAGCGGCGACGAGTTCTGTGCAGAGATGTGGAAGAAGCTTGTTGACGTAACAATGATTCAAAACCAACGCAACTACGATCGTCTAAACGTATCACTAACGCGTGATGACGTAATGGGCGAAAGCATGTACAACCACATGCTTCCGGGCATCGTTGCTGATCTTAAAGAGCAAGGTCTTGCTAAAGAAGATGACGGCGCACAAGTTGTATTCCTAGACGAATACAAAAACAAAGATGGCGACCCAATGGGCGTTATCATCCAGAAGCGCGATGGCGGCTTCCTATACACAACAACTGATATCGCTTGTGCAAAATACCGTTTTGAAGAGCTAGGCGCAGACCGCGTTCTTTACTTCATCGACTCTCGTCAGCACCAACACCTAATGCAAGCTTGGACTATCGTGCGTAAAGCAGGTTACATCCCAGAGTCTGTTTCTCTTGAGCACCACGCGTTCGGCATGATGCTAGGTAAAGACGGTAAGCCATTCAAGACTCGTGCAGGCGGTACGGTTCGTCTAGCTGACCTTCTTGATGAAGCTGAAGTTCGTGCAGCACAACTGATCGAATCTAAGAACCCAGAACTAGCAGAAGACGAGAAGAAGGCGATCGCTAACACAGTCGCAATGGCAGCGGTTAAGTACGCAGACCTTTCTAAGCACCGCACTACTGACTACGTGTTCGATTGGGACAACATGCTTGCGTTCGAAGGTAACACAGCACCTTACATGCAATATGCATACACTCGTGTAGCTTCTGTATTTGCTAAAGCCGGCGTTTCTATGGACTCTCTTGAAGGTGAAATCAAAATCACTGAAGATAAAGAGAAAGCGCTTATCGCTAAACTTCTACAGTTTGAAGAAGCGGTTCAATCTGTTGCTCGTGAAGGTCAACCACACATCATGTGTAGCTACCTGTTCGAACTAGCAGGTCAGTTCTCTAGCTTCTACGAAGCATGCCCTATCCTAGTAGCAGAAGACGAAGCGGTTAAGCAGAGCCGCCTGAAGCTTGCTGCCCTAACAGCGAAGACAATCAAACAAGGTCTGTCGCTTCTTGGCATCGAGACTCTAGAACGCATGTAAGCGATTCGAGATAATTAGAAAGGTTGACGCGAAAGTGTCAACCTTTTTTAATATAGAGGTTATATCTACTAAGCTATCGGGCTACCCGCAGACTTCCGTCGCAGAGAGCTCCTACTACGCTCCTTCGTCGCTCTAGGAGATGACGGCAGTAGATGCCGTGAATCCGAGACAGGATCAATGGCGCGTTATCACTATCCTTCCCCCGCCATCCCCTTCATTGATGAGAGAGCGTGATAGGGAACCTTCTAAAGCACGTAACAGCAGTAAACCAATTCGCTACTCCTATCCTTCACTCTATTCCCCACAGTGAAGTACGGGCGTGTTGGAGAATCTCCTAAAGCATACAACCACTGAAAACCTATCAGTTACCCTTTTAATCCACCGTTATTCCCTACAGTGAGGTACGAACGTGATAGGGAATCTGCTTATTGAGGTCGTAAGCGCTAGCCACATTCTCTTTCCAACCTTATACTCAAGTAAAACAATTAATTGGAAAGATCATGAGCTTCGAACTTCACCCTCAATTGGCAAAAGACACCACCGTTATTGGCGAATTCCCACTTAGCCTTGCACTACTGCACAAGGACAACGCTATGCCTTGGGTTATTCTGGTCCCAAAACGTGCCAACCTAAAAGAGCTGCATCATTTACCAATGCAAGAGCAACAGCAGTTCCTACATGAATCTCAAGCAGTAAGCCAGGCACTAGAAGCTACGTTCCAACCGGATAAGCTCAACCTAGGCGCGCTAGGTAACATGGTGCCACAACTGCACATCCACCATATCGCACGTTTCAAAGATGATGTGGCATGGCCTGGCCCTGTATGGGGCAACACCACAGGTGAACAGCGCAGTGAAGAAGAGCAAGCAGTTATCCTAACTCGCATTCAAAATGTACTGTCACTAAGCTCTATCTTTAAGAAAGCTTAACCTTCTGACACAGGTGATGCCTCTTAGCTAGGCATTACCATTATTACCAATTTGTAATAATGATTCAAAAAAACACCCCATTATCACAACAAAGACTCCCACGTATACTCTCTTGCACACAACATAGAGAGAGAATCATGAAACAAACCTTCAACTTATTTCGTCATATCAGCTGGATCGCCATCATCTGTTCTATGCTTGCTTCCCTACTCTTATTCTTTATGGGAGCAACCAAGACTTACTCTGCTTTTGCGATCTTCATGCTCAATCAGGTGCCACCAGAATCGCTCGCGCATTTAGACACAACAGATATCGCGATCTCATACTTGATTAAGTCTCTGGATACGTTCTTGATTGCTTTTGTGCTCTTCATCTTTTCTCATGGTGTATTCACTTTGTTCATCTCAGATAAAAGTAATGCCGCGAAAAGTGACCAACAAACCAATAAAAGCAAAGTACTTAGTTGGATAAAAACACCCAACATTGGTCACCTGAAAAACATCTTGGCTGAAGTGATTATCATCATTATCTTCGTGAAATTTTTGGAGCTTGTGCTCGTCAATTTCGACAGTATTGGATGGGATATTTTGGTTCTTCCAGTATCCATACTGTTGCTGAGTATCGGCCTTAAAGTTCTTGGGTTAGGTGAAACCAAAGAGTCTTAAGTCGAGAAACAAAAACAAAAAAACCGCAGCTCGTAGGCTGCGGTTTTTTATTAGATATTGACCAAACTACATCATCACATTCAGCGACAGACCATCTTGCTTGCTTATGGTGTAGCGAACACGCGTTGTATGACCATGTTTGTTGGTGTCGACCAAGCGAGATACTTTGCCTTTCTTGACCCACACGCTCAACATCGCATCCACGCCGTCCTCACTCATACCAAATTTCGCTGCAATCTCTTTACGAGCTGCGACACCTTGGCTGTCAATATACTGATGAAGTTCAGTTAAAATCATACGACTTGCACCTCTAATGCTTTTTGCTTGCTGCCAACTTTCTTAAATACACGGTAGGTAATCACAAAGCCACCAGCAATCGCGACCATCCACACAGCACTAGTCACAGGGTGTGCTGCAAAGTTTGCCGCTTGGTAGTAGAAAGTTGCACCAAAGTAGCCAAGCGCCATTGTCCAAACTGCAATAAAGCGTGCAAACATTTGACCAAATTCACGAACGTAGGCACCCATTGCAGCCACACAAGGTGTGTAAAGCAAGATAAGGATTAAGTAAGCAAACGCAGCGTGACCAGAAACAAATTTGTCTTTCAGGTTACCAAAGATAGACGAGTCAACCTCTTGTTCTTCGGCAGCGGCACCGGAATCACTTAAGTCACCAACCTCAATACCTAGGGGATCTGAGTAGCTCAAATCGGCTAAATTCTCAGGGATCGTCATCACCGCTTCTTCTAAGCTCGTCGCTAGGTCAAACTCCGCAGCTTCTTCATCAGAAGGCGTTGTGTAAAGACTGTTCAGCGTACCTACTACCGCCTCTTTTGCGAAGATACCAGTAATGATACCTACCGTTGCTGGCCAGTTTTCCTCTGTAATCCCAATTGGTTTGAATACAGGAGTCACAACTTGCGCTGCCTTTGAAAGTACGGAGTTTTCGCTGTCTTCGTTACCGAAACTGCCGTCCATACCCAGAGAGTTAAAGAAACTTAAGATGGCAACCACAACCACAATCGTTTTACCTGCACCAAGCACGAAGCGCTTAAGTTTCTGCCACGTTTTCAGCATCACGTTTTGTAAAGTTGGCAGCTCGTAGTCTGGTATTTCCATTACTAAGCTGTCGCTGCTACCTGGGTAGATAGTGTTTTTAAGGAACAAACCGGTAAATACAGAAGCAAGAATACCCATTATATACAGAGCAAATACCACGTTTTGCCCAGCACCAGGAAAGAACGCCGCAGCAAACAGTGCGTATACTGGTAGACGGGCACCACATGACATAAATGGTGCCATAGAGGCAGCTAGCCTACGCTCACGCTCTTGGTCAAGTGTACGAGTTGCCATAATTGCTGGCACGTTACAGCCAAAGCCAAGAACTAACGGTACAAACGCCTTACCCGGAAGACCAATCTTCTGCATCACTTTATCAAGTACAAACGCAGCACGCGCCATGTAGCCAGAACTTTCCAGTACTGCTAAGAACAAGTAAAGCGCCGCGATAACCGGAATAAAGGTCGCTACAGTTTGAATACCACCACCGATACCATCTGCAAGAATAGTGACCAACCAAACCGGTAAGTGTTCGTCTAATAAATGATGTCCACCATCAACCAATATTGCACCGACACCAATATCAAAAAAGTCGATGAACGCACTACCTATATTGATAGAAAACATGAACATCAGATACATGATGACAAAGAAAAAAGGAATACCAACCCATTTGTTCAGAATGAATTGGTCGGCTTTCTCTGTGAAGTTACGGCTTAGTTTGCCTTCACTGCGGCGAACACGCTTACACAGGTCATGTAGGAAGGTGAACTTCGCATCTGCTACCGCTAGGTCGATATCAAACTCAGCGCCAAGACGCACATTGTCAATTTGAGTACGTGTTTGCGGAGCTAATCCGTTTAGTACCAGGTAATCATTTTCTAGAGCTCGAATCGCAAGCGCGCGGCGAGAAACATCAGCATCATCAAAGTGTGATTCAACAGAAGGAATAAGTGCTTCTAATGCTTCGTCATAGTTAATAGAGATAGGATCAAGGCTAACACCTTGCACAAGAAGCTTATGCAGGCGTTCTTTGAAACGAGCCACTTGGCCTTTATCGTTCGCAGACAAGCTAAGAACCGGGCAACCTAGCTCTTTCTCTAGCGCTTTCAGATTAATCACCTGACGCTCACGCTTTAATACATCCATTTTGTTCAATACAACGATCATCGGGCGACCCAACTCTCGCAATTGCAATGTCATGTATAAGCTTCGTTCTAAGCAGCTTGCATCAACAACATTAATGATCACGTCAACAGGGTGAGTCAGAACAGCTCGCGACGCGATAGACTCATCAATACTATTCGCATCATTACCACTATCTAGTGCGTAAATACCAGGCAAGTCAGTTAGCTGAAATTGGTCACCCGCATGTGAATAGACACCCGTTTTCTTCTCAACGGTTACGCCTACCCAGTTACCAACATGCTGCTTCGCACCGGTTAGTGCATTGAATAACGTTGTTTTACCACTATTCGGGTTACCAACGGTAAGAACTTGATAATCCATTTAGATAACCTCGATTTGTTCTGCGATGCTTTCACGAATGGCGATAGAGACCCCTCTCACCTCTACTTGAAGCGGATCCCCCATCGGCGCGCGACGGATTAGTGTAACTTCAGTGTTTGGCAACATACCCATGACCATTAGCTTTTTTCTAACTTCTGGTGTTAAGCCGGTTAAGGCAACTATAGAAGCCGCTTTTCCTTGATCTAGTTGTGAGAGTTTCATAAATACCCAATTCGTGATTGATAATGAGAAAGATTGTTATTAGCGGCATGATACACATAGATGACCACAGCTCTATTGCGTGAAATCAATGTTTTCGAAAATATACCCTCGTAAGTTTCGTTAAAAATATTTACGTCAAAACCGTCACTTTCAACAACTAGTGAGAACTACTTAACTAGTACACCACAATTAAAAACGCATCAAGTCATTAAATATCAATAACTTATTAAAATGTCGCTTTTCTCATAGCCTTCTGTCGTTAATTTTATAAGTAAAATAAGTCACTAATCGTATAGTTACTCCATCGAAGAGAAACTCCTTCTCTTTAATATAATTCCAGAGGTGATGTGGCTTACCATATCACTCAGGCAGCAAGCGAAGGTGTCATTGGCACCCGTGGTATAGTCCCCCCGGCTATACCACGATATTTTTTTTCTTATCTCCCCGAACAAAACCATACTCAAACAACTCAATCGCAAATACCCCAATTATCTCGTATCTCGTATCTCGTATCTCGTATCTCGTATCTCGTATCTCGTATCTCGTATCTCGTATCTCGTATCTCGTAAAAGAATAAAAAAGCCCCAACACGAATGTCGAGGCTTCAATAAAACTATCTGTCGTTAGCGTAAGACTGGCTGGTGCAAATTGTTCGCTCTAGTCTTCACTGTTTTCAGCAAACTTAGATGGAGACATCCCAAAGTGATGTTTGAACCTTTGGCTGAAATAAGACGGATCATTAAAGCCAGAGTCAAAAGCAACGTCTGATATCTTCTCTCCGGCAAGTAACCGCTCACACGCATGCTCCAAGCGAACTTCATTCAGGTGCTCTTTAAAGGTCTTGTCATAAGCCATCTTAAATCGCCTTTGTAAGCTTCTCTCTGACATGAATAGATACTTAGCAGCAGTCGCAGTACCAAATTCAGCATCAGCGTAGTACTCACTAACAAGCTGAGTCACTCTATTTTTCCACTCTTGCTCTACACTGAGCTTTAACTGTTCAGGTGAGGCATTAGCGAGCTTGATAGTCTCAATCTGCTCTATTATATTGGTTTCGAGATTATCTAATACCTGATAGTCAATTGGCCAAGTAAGCTGTACCTTATTCTGGGATTCCGACACAAAAACATTGAGCTCTCCACCACTCTGATTCACCAGCAATGGTAACTTTTCTATATTTAAGTCGGTCGACTTTCCACTATTATCACTAATGCTAGAGGTTAGTTTAGGGAAAGGCATACCATGGTCTAAAATCGTCACGACTAGGTGCTCTTTTAGCTCTTCAACCGTAACCATCATGCTCTGCGACTTAAAGTTACGCTTGATAATGCTCACGATCAGGCTATTGAAGATAATATCGAGATTAAAATACAGTAAAGATACATGTCTGTGTTTCGTCTCTACTTTTATCTCTAGCTCAATACCCGCTTTAGCTAATTCTTCTTGCCACGCCTTAATAACCGACTCCAAGATTAAGATCATATCGTAACCAACCGCGCCACCATCCTGCCGGCTATTACTCAATTGTGCCAAACCATTCTTTAACGCAAGAATCGGTGATTTACATTGTTCATCATTCCAATTAGGGAGCATAGCTGCAACTTGGTTGACCTCTGAGGACAGTTCATCGGCGGTATGAGACACGAGCGCATTCTTAACCGATAACTGCTTCTTAAGCTGCTGATTAGTCGTCAGCAATATCCGGCTTTGGTGTCGCAACTGATCGGTTTTTAAAGCAACTTGCGCCTTTAGTTGTCGGTTGGCAAAGGTGACATAACGCGAACGCCAAAAAACTAAGATAGTGACGACACAAATAAGTAAGATCAGAGAACTTGCTGCAGCCCAGTTACTGAGGTACCAAGGTTCGGCTATTGAGAAACTTTGATTGGTGGACACAAAACGGTAGTGAGAGTCCTCAACAGGCTTAACCTCAAGTGTGTAATCGCCGGGCAGCAAGTGATCGAGGGTTAACAAGCCCCCTTCAAACTCACTCCAAGATTCATCACCATTGAGCCTATACTCCATCGCAGGTACAAACGTAGCAGGTAAAATACCGAGCTTGAACCCAATCGAGGATCCATAAGGTATCTCGGCTAGATATGCAGCCTTGCCGCCAAGAGACACGGTCTTTTGATTGACACTTATTTTGCTCAGCAAGGCACGGCTATGAGGCGTAGTCGACACCAATAACTCATTCGCTAACGCGCTCACCACCCCATATTTAGAACCCAATACTAGCCTTGAAGATTGGTTCTGTTCACTGTAGAAGAGCTCACATGCACCAGCCACGAGTTCATTGGCGATCAAACCAAAAGGTGAACCGATATGTTTATGAAGCTGTCCGTCTAGCCCGTAATAGCTAAGCCCTTTTGAAGAGCCTAACCAAACGCCATTTTCATCGCTGATTAAACAGCTAGGACTAATGTTCTCTTCAACAAGGGGAATCTCTTCAATGACTGGACGATCGTAAGGGATCCGATAGACACCATAGCTGCTAGCAAACCACTGAGAACCATCGTTGGCTTTTTCTATATCAACGACCTTGCCAAATCGCTCACTGGAACGACTAAAGCTGATTCGCTTATTAACAAACGAATAAAAGCCATGGTCTGTACCTATATAAACACTGTTTTGCAGGCCAATATTGAGGTCGGTGATTTTTGCGGGCAGAAATTTGTCCACGAGCCAATCCATTCCATAGCTTGTCAGCGCCATAGTATCTATCGATAAGGAGTAGAGACTCTGCCCTGAAGACATCCAAAGTGTGTTATCACCTTGAAGCACTAAGTTCTCAATATGAACACCTTCAATAGCTCTTGGTAGACTCGGAGCTTCGCGCTCTAATGTCTCGGTGTTGAGGCTAACGATACCCTCTTCAGTCGCTAACCAAATAGATGAACCAAAAACCTGAAAATCCCGGACCGGTTTAGGGTATACACGATTAGGTCGCTCTTCAGTTTCAGAATCAACGAGATAAAGCCCCACCGAAGAAGCCACCCAAGATAATTGGTCGCTGATTGGCTCGACTTTATTGATCACCATGCTGCTAAAATGCATGCCCATTCCGGTGAGTGGCGTTCTCGAAAATGTCTTGCTGAACAAAGAGAAATATCGAATACCGTTGTTGGTCGCGACCCACATACCACCAGTATGGTCGTTAATTAATGAATAAATCTTCTCGCCCGGTAATGAAAAGTCTTGGTTAGAGGCCTGTTCAAAACGGATGGTTTCTCCAGTAATAAAGTTATAGCTAATCAGGCCATGCTCAGTGCCAATCCAATATTGATCTGTTGTTTCAGCAAGAGAAAGAACATGCGAACCACTGATTTTGGTCTCTTTCTCTGAATTTGCCAAATCGACAATCACCATACCATTTAATGTACCAATCAGTAATTCGCGTCTTGCCTTTGAAAAGTAGAGCGTCTCGATATAGTGTTTATCTGATGCGGCCACATGGGTAAATTCTTGATTTTCAGAAAGGTAGGCACCCGAGCTGGTTGCCAGTACCCATTTGGATAGCACCCACTCCGCATCATTGATCGTAATGTCGCTGCTGTTGTTGTATCGATATAGCTTGAGGAGCGAGTAAGTATTAAATTCCAATGACTGGGTGTTGTAGGTGTAGAAGTTGTTGCCGTCTGTCACCCAGATATAGTCAGCCGATGCACCAATATTCGTGATCTCTGCACCAGGGCTCAAACTAAAGGCTAACTCGTTACCTATCCCTGGAGTATGTCGATACACCTCATTATCGAAGAACGTCCAAAACTCATCGTTAAGAAAAGCAACGCGTTCCGATGAGAACTGTAGCAGACTGCCTTTTCGTGGCATTAGCGATCGCCCATCATAGAGCAGGACTTTCCCATGCACATCATGGATCCAAAGCCCACCACCGGCGCCTAGATAGAGATTTTTAGCCGCGAGAAAATTCCCTTGCGCTTGAACAGGCAAAGGATAAAAAACAGACGGTGATGTATTTAACGCAAGAGCGCTAAATGAAATGCTCATTAACATGAACATCCGAAATACAATTCGATACAACTTCTAATCCTGAACAGCAACAGCGTATAAAGTCCGGTCGTCACAATGTCTTGTCATTGCTAAACCAGAAACTGAGTTTTTTTGTGCTTATTATTATCTTTCCATTTTAGCGGAAATTAACCAAGGAGAAAGAAGGTTTGCTGTTTGTTGAGAGGTTTTATCTTAGCGGTCACGAAAATGCCGCAAAAAGCGGCATTATTCATAAAATATCTAGAGCAAAGTGAAGTAAAAGATACTTCCTATAAATTATTTTGCGTTTAGGCAACTTGTGTAACTATCGGTAAGTTGCTGAAGGAAATCGAAATAACTTCCGCTCTTCACTTCAACTGTAGAGCCAATTGGGTCCAATTGACCTTGTTTCGCATTACTTCCACGAGTTACTGATTCAATTACTGCAGGTGTAAATTGAGGCTCAGAAAACACACATTGAACGTTTTCACGTACTATCGTTTTCTTAATCGCAATCAAGCTTTTTGCACCCGGTTTACGCTCTGGACTTACAGTGAAATGACCTAAGTTATTCAAGCCAAATTCTTCCTCGTAATAACCATATGCCTCATGGAAAACGTAGTAACCTTTGTCTTTTACTGGCGCCAATTGCTCACGAATCGACTGTTTTTTCTCTTCCAATGCAATCAAGAATGAGTCTAGATTCTCTTGATACGCCATTGCGTTATCTGGGTCAGTTTCAATTAGCTTGTCTGAAATATATTTCGCAGCAACTGCAACCTGATCGATCCCCAACCAAAAATGTGGGTCGTGGCTGCCGTGGTGGTGACCCTCATGTGCATCGTGATCATGCTCATCGTGGCCGAACTCTCGTAAGTTGATACCAGGGATTTTTCCGATTTCGATAACGTTATCATTCGATTCAATCACCTTAGTCAGAAACGCTTCTAAATCAGGACCAAACCAGACAACCATGTCTGCACCGTGAACTTTTTTGACATCAGACGGTTTAAGCGCATAATCGTGCGGCGAAGCATTGCTGTTCATCAACACATCCGGTTCACTAACGCCGTGCGTTAATTCTGTCACAATCATTTGAATTGGTTTGAAGCTTGTTAGAATAGTATTGGCACTTGCAACACTTGGCGCTAAAAGCAAAGTAGCAAGTATATAAGATGAACGTGACATAATTCCTCGATAATAGAAAAGTAGCTTAGGCTTGAGGTAAATGTTACATTATAACAATAGTGAATTGCAAATGAGTTCTATTCATGGATAACTTAATCCAACTAGATTCTGTGAGCGTCGAGTTTGACGGTCGAAAAGTCTTAGACAATATCTCTCTAAATTTAGAGCGTGGCAGAATCACTACCCTAATTGGGCCAAACGGTGCAGGTAAATCAACCCTAGTAAAAGTACTACTTGGGCTCCAGCACAAATACTCCGGAAAGATTACCAAATCAAAAAAACTAAAAATTGGTTATGTTCCTCAAAAGCTAAAGCTGAATGATTCTCTACCTCTCAATGTAGAGCGTTTCCTTAAGCTCACCGGTAAATTCAGTAAACAAGAGATCTTAGAAGCGCTAAAACTCGTCGGTGCTGAACACCTGATGAAAAGCAACATGCATCAGCTATCAGGTGGTGAAAACCAACGCGTACTGATTGCTCGGTCTCTCTTGAGAAGACCCGACCTATTGGTTCTTGATGAACCTGCACAAGGCGTTGATGTACAAGGTCAAATTGATCTCTACGAACTGATTGACTCTATTCGTCATCGATTTGGTTGCGCTGTATTTATGGTGTCACATGACTTACATTTGGTGATGGCAAAAACAGATGACGTGATCTGTCTACACCACCATATCTGCTGTTCAGGTGCGCCTGCTGATATCAAACATCACCCTTCTTATATCGCCCTCTTCGGTACCGCGGTGCAAGAAAGCTTGGCATTCTACCATCACCAACATGACCACCATCACCATGATTTAGCAGGCCAACCTGTATCTGGAGATGTACACGACTGTTCTAGCCACAAACACGGACATCAACACTAATGCTTGAGTTTCTTTTACCTTCTATTCTCGCTGGCTTAGGCATTGCACTTATTGCTGGCCCATTGGGTTCGTTCGTAGTGTGGCGCAAAATGGCGTACTTTGGTGACACATTGGCTCACGCATCGTTAATGGGGTTAGCACTTGGTTTTCTGTTCAATATTAACTTGTACCTAGCACTGCTGATCTGCTGCTTGATGTTGGCAGTACTACTTGTGACTTTACAAAAGCAAAAGCTGGTCGCGACTGATACGTTGCTCGGCATATTAGCCCACAGTGCACTGTCACTCGGCTTAGTGGCAGTCAGCTTTCTCGATAATGTTCGTGTCGACCTGATGAGCTACCTATTCGGTGATTTGCTTGCCGTTTCTCCTACTGATTTAGTGTTCATCTATACGGGCGCTGGTGTTATTGGTTTGGTTTTGGCTACCTTCTGGCGACCGCTGTTATCGACAACGGTGAACGAAGATCTTGCAGCGGTTGATGGTATCAACATTGATTTAATGCGTCTGATTCTAATGTTACTGGTCGGCATCGTGATTGCCGTTGGTATGAAGTTTGTTGGTGCGTTAATCATGACATCATTACTGATTATCCCTGCAGCAACAGCAAGAAAGTTCTCAAGTACACCTGAGCAGATGGCGTTGTTCGCTTCAATTATTGGCTCTATCGCAGTATGTGGTGGGTTGAGCCTGTCTTGGTTCTACGACACGCCTGCAGGTCCATCTGTTGTGATTAGTGCTGCAGCTATGTTTATGTTGTCTCAGATGGTTAAGAGTCGAGCTTAACGTTACGCTCTTGCATCTTAAAAACCATACAAACAAAAAAGGCTTGGTCATTGACCAAGCCTTTCTATTATTCATCGCTTAAGCGCAGATTACCAACCAGTAATCTCACGTAGACCTTTACCGATGTCAGCAAGAGACTTAACTGTCTTAACGCCTGCTGCTTCTAGTGCTGCGAATTTGTCTTCAGCAGTACCTTTACCGCCAGAGATGATTGCGCCAGCGTGGCCCATACGTTTACCTGGAGGAGCAGTAACACCTGCGATGTAAGAAACAACTGGCTTAGTTACGTTCTCTTTGATGAACGCTGCCGCTTCTTCTTCCGCAGTACCACCGATCTCACCAATCATTACGATTGCTTCAGTCTCTGGGTCTTCTTGGAACAGTTTTAGGATATCAATGAAGTTTGAACCAGGGATTGGGTCACCACCGATACCAACACATGTAGACTGACCAAAGCCTTCGTCTGTTGTTTGCTTAACTGCTTCGTAAGTAAGAGTACCTGAACGAGATACGATACCTACTTTACCTTTCTTGTGGATGTGACCAGGCATGATACCAATCTTGCACTCGTCTGGAGTAATAAGACCTGGACAGTTAGGGCCGATCATGCGAACACCAGTTTCTTCTAGCTTCACTTTTACATCGATCATATCTGTTGTTGGGATACCTTCAGTGATCGTTACGATCAGTTCGATACCTGCGTCGATCGCTTCAAGGATTGCATCTTTACAGAAAGGTGCTGGTACGTAGATAACTGTTGCTGTTGCGCCAGTTACTTCTACTGCTTCACGTACTGTGTTGAATACTGGAAGACCAAGGTGAGTTTGACCACCTTTACCAGGAGATACACCACCAACCATTTTCGTACCGTATGCGATAGCTTGCTCTGAGTGGAATGTACCTTGACCGCCAGTGAAACCCTGACAGATTACTTTAGTGTCTTTGTTAATTAATACAGACATTATTTCGCCTCCGCAGCAGCAACAACTTTCTGAGCAGCATCTGTTAGAGATTCAGCTGCAATGATATCAACATCAGAATTAGCAAGTACTTCGCGACCTAGGTCTGCGTTTGTACCTTCTAAGCGAACAACAACAGGTACTGTTACGCCTACTTCTTTAACCGCACCGATAATACCTTCAGCGATCATGTCACAACGTACGATGCCTCCGAAGATGTTTACTAGTACTGCGCTAACATTGTCATCAGAAAGGATGATCTTGAATGCTTCAGCTACACGCTCTTTCGTTGCGCCGCCGCCTACATCAAGGAAGTTTGCTGGTTTGCCGCCGTGTAGGTTAACGATATCCATCGTACCCATTGCTAGGCCTGCGCCGTTAACCATACAGCCAACGTTACCATCTAGTGCTACGTAGTTTAGTTCCCACTGTGCTGCGTGTGCTTCGCGCTCATCTTCTTGAGATGGATCGTGCATTTCACGTAGCTTAGGCTGACGGTACATCGCGTTTGAGTCGATGTTGATCTTGCCATCTAGACAAAGAAGATTGCCTTCGCCAGTGATTACTAGTGGGTTGATTTCCAGTAGAGCTAGGTCGTACTGAGCGAACATTTCACCAAGACCCATGAAGATCTTAACGAACTGTTTGATTTGATCGCCAACTAGACCAAGTTTGAACGCCAGTTCACGGCCCTGGTAAGCTTGAGGACCTACTAGAGGATCGATCGCAGATTGGTGAATCAACTCTGGAGTTTCTTCAGCGATTTTCTCGATGTCCACACCGCCTTCAGTTGACGCCATGAATACAATTTTACGAGTTGCGCGGTCAACAACAGCGCCTAGGTAAAGTTCGTTAGCGATGTTAGACGCTTCTTCAACTAGGATCTTAGTTACAGGCTGACCATTTGCGTCTGTTTGATAAGTCACTAGGTTTTTACCTAGCCACTTTTGTGCAAACTCTTTAACGCCTTCTTTTGTGTCGTGTAGCTCTACGCCGCCCGCTTTACCACGGCCACCAGCGTGTACTTGACACTTAACAACTTTTTTCTCAGTTGAGATACGACCAGCGGCCTCAAAAGCTTCTTGTGCAGTATCACATGCGAAGCCTTCTGGTACAGGCAAACCGAATTCTGCAAACAGCTGTTTGGCTTGGTATTCATGCAAATTCATTTTGATATTCCGTTTATTTTCCCTTAAGGGATTATTATTTCCATAACGACACAGTTACCTGTGTTACGTCTGTAGGGTCTTCTCAAATCAACTGCAATCCATTTTGTAATGGCTTAACAGCTCAAGTGAAGGCCAGGTGTTGAGCAGCCTAGCCTTTGAAACTTTTTACGTCTAGCTAACTTCGCTAACTAGACGCTTTAGCGATACTAAACGTCTAATAGCAGTCGTGCAGGATCTTCTAGAAGCTCTTTGATGGTCACTAGGAAACCAACTGATTCACGGCCATCGATTAGACGGTGGTCGTAAGAAAGCGCTAGGTACATCATTGGTAGAATTTCTACTTTGCCGTCAACAGCCATTGGACGCTCTTGGATTTTGTGCATACCCAGGATTGCCGCTTGAGGCGGGTTGATGATTGGCGTAGACATTAGAGAGCCAAATACACCACCGTTTGTGATAGTGAAGTTACCACCCATTAGCTCATCAACAGTTAGCTTGCCGTCACGGCCTTTGATCGCTAGCTCTTTGATGCCTTTTTCGATGTCAGCGAAACCTAGTGTGTCACAGTCTTTTAGTACTGGAGTCACTAGACCTCGTGGTGTAGATACCGCCATGCTGATGTCGAAGTAGTTGTGGTAAACGATATCATCACCGTCGATAGATGCGTTTACTTCAGGGTAACGCTTAAGCGCTTCAGTTACCGCTTTCACGTAGAAAGACATGAAACCAAGACGCGTGTCGTGACGCTTCTCGAATTGGTCTTTGTACTGCTTACGAAGGTCCATGATTGGCTTCATGTTTACTTCGTTGAAAGTCGTTAGCATTGCTGTACTGTTCTTCGCTTCTAGAAGACGGTTTGCTACTGTCTTACGTAAGCGAGTCATAGGCACACGCTTCTGGCTACGAGCTGCCGCTGGCGCTTCAATCGCTGGTGCAGCTGCTGCTGGCGCCGCTTTCGCTGCCGCTAGGTGTGCGTCGATGTCTTCACGAGTAATACGACCACCAACACCAGTGCCTTTAACGTCAGCTGGTTGTAGGTTGTGTTCAGCTAGCAGGCGACGTACAGCAGGGCTTAGCGCGTCGTTGCTCTCTTCTGTTAGCGCCGCTTTGTGACGCTTATCAGGAGATGCTTCTGTTTCTTCTGTTGTGTCAGTCGTTGGCTCACCAGCAACTGCGCCAGGTTTCAACTTAGCAATAAGCTGCTTAGAAAGTACCGTAGCACCTTCGTCTTCAATAATCGCTTCCAGAACACCCGCTTCAGGAGCAGGTACTTCTAGAACTACTTTGTCTGTTTCGATATCTACAATGACTTCATCACGTGCAACCGCTTCGCCTGGTTTTTTGTGCCAAGTAGCAACTGTTGCATCGGCCACAGATTCAGGTAAATCTGGAACCAGAATTTCAATTGTCATGTCTGTATTTTCCTTTTACTTCTAGTTCTTTGGTAGGGTCAGAGCGTCATCTACTAACGCTTTTTGTTGTTTCAAGTGTACCGACATATAGCCTACAGCTGGTGATGCTGATGCAGGACGACCTGCGTATTGAATATCAGCGCCTACTGGGATAGCAGCTCGGAAGTTATGTTGGCTGCTGTACCAAGCACCTTGGTTCTGAGGCTCTTCTTGACACCAAACGTAATCAACGACATTTGTGTATTGTGCAATTGCAGCGCGAACATCCTCGTAAGGGAATGGATATAGCTGCTCAATACGAACAATAGCAACGTCGTCTTGCTCGTTCTTACGTCTTTGGTCAAGTAGGTCGAAGTAAACCTTACCTGAACAGAATACGACGCGTTTTACGTTCTCAGGAGCGATATCGTCAATCTCTGCGATAGCTGGTTGGAACGTACCGTCTGCTAGATCTTCTAGAGAAGATGTACACAGCGGGTGACGAAGCAATGACTTCGGTGACATTACAACCAGAGGACGACGCATAGGTCGAACAACCTGACGGCGAATCATGTGGTAAACCTGTGCTGGTGTTGAAGGAACAACAACCTGCATATTTTGTTCAGCACATAATTGAAGGTAACGTTCAAGACGTGCAGAAGAGTGCTCTGGACCTTGGCCTTCATAACCGTGAGGCAGCAGCATGGTTAGACCACATAGACGTGCCCACTTTTGCTCACCTGACGAAATAAATTGGTCGATAACGACTTGCGCACCGTTTGCGAAGTCACCAAATTGTGCTTCCCAAAGGGTTAGACCGCTTGGCTCTGCTGTTGCGTAACCATACTCGAACGCAAGCACTGCCTCTTCAGACAATACTGAGTCAAATACTTGGAATGGACCCTGCTTATCATGTATGTTCTCGAGTGGAACATACGTGCTTGCGTCTGATTGGTTGTGCAGTACCGAGTGGCGGTGGAAGAAAGTACCACGGCCTGAATCTTGGCCAGATATACGAATACGCTTGCCATCGTCAACAAGTGTTGCGTAAGCCAGAGTTTCAGCCATACCCCAATCGACTTGTTTTTCACCATTCACCATGGCAGTACGATCGTTGTAAAGTTTATTTACTCGGCTTTGTAGCTTGTGGCTTTCTGGGTATTGACAGATCTTAGTACCAAGCTCTTTTAGACGCTTGATATCAACTTTGTTGTCCCAGTCGATATTCCAGTCATGACCTAGATAAGGAGACCAGTCTACTGAGTGAAGTGCCATTGGGCGCCACTCTTTCACCACAACTTCACCGTGATCAAGTGCATCACGATATTCGTTAACCAGCTGAGTTGCTGTATCTATACCAAACTCACCGCGCTCCATTAGCACGTCAGCGTATAGCTTACGTGGTGTTGGATGCTTCTTGATTTTTTGGTACATCAAAGGCTGTGTTGCATTCGGCTCATCTGCTTCGTTGTGACCGTGGCGACGGTAACAAACTAGGTCGATAACGACATCACGTTTGAAGGTATTACGGTAGTCCAGCGCTAAGCGAGCAACAAAAGCAACCGCTTCTGGATCATCAGCATTAACGTGGAAAATCGGAGCCTGTACCATCTTAGCGATATCAGTACAGTACATCGTAGAACGTGTGTCGCGAGGGTTAGATGTTGTAAAACCAACTTGGTTATTTACAACGATGCGAACCGTACCACCTACACAGAAACCACGAGCTTGAGACATGTTAAACGTCTCTTGCACAACACCTTGACCAGCGATTGCTGAGTCACCGTGAATCGTGATTGGCAGTACACGGCTACCATCAGTATCGCTTAGGCGATCTTGACGTGCACGTACTGAGCCGATAACCACTGGGTTTACGATTTCTAAGTGTGATGGGTTAAATGCTAATGCTAAGTGAACGTTGCCGCCCGGTGTCGCAAAATCCGCGGAGAAACCTTGGTGGTATTTCACATCACCAGTCCCCCACGTTTCATCGTGCTTACCCGCGAACTCGTCAAACAGGTCTTGCGGCTTTTTACCAAGCACGTTGACCAGCATGTTTAGACGACCACGGTGAGCCATACCAATAACGACTTCACGCATGCCTTGTCCACCAGCATGACGAATGATCTCTTTCGTCATTGGGATAAGTGCATCACCACCTTCCAACGAGAAGCGTTTCGCGCCTGGGAATTTTGCACCAAGGTAGCGCTCAAGACCTTCAGCAGCCGTTAGCTCTTCTAGGAAAGCTTGCTTTTCTTCTTTGTTGAAAGAGGGTTGACCAGACACAGACTCTAAACGTTGTTGAATCCAACGTTTTTGCTCTGTATTAGTCATGTGCATGTATTCAGCACCAATCGAACCACAATACGTTTGCTTTAAAGATTTATGTAAATCTTTAAGCACCATCGTCTCTTGGCCAATCGCGTAAGAGCCGACGTTGAACGTCTCATTGAGGTCTTCTTCGGTAAGAGTGTGGAAAGAAGGGTCCAGTTCATCAACTTTTGCTCTCTTCCATAAACCTAGGGGGTCTAGATTTGCTGCTTGATGCCCTCGGAATCGATAAGCATTAATCAGTTGCAGAACTTTTACTTGTTTCGCATCGACATCTGGATCACTAACTTGGACACTGTAATGCTTTGTTTCTTGAGCGAGTCGACGGAAGTATTCACGAACACGAGAGTGTGGTTGTTCCACCGCTTCTGAAGCTTGCACAGGCAACTCTTCAAAAACACTTCTCCATTCGCCACTTACCGAATCGGGGTCACTTAGATATAGTTCATAGAGTTCTTCTACGTACGTTGCATTGGCGCCAGCCAAGTGTGAAGACTCGAGCCATGCCTTCATCACGCCGTTGTGCATATTTTCCCTTAACCAGTAGTTTTCACGTTTGCTGCGGTCTATGCCGAGCTATTAAAAGGCCGCCCCAAAACTTCTAGGGCGGCAATTTTTTTATAACTTAAACCGAACGATTGACTAACATGGTCTTAATGTGACCAATCGCTTTCGTCGGATTTAATCCCTTAGGACAAACACTTACACAATTCATGATGCCATGGCAACGAAAAACGCTAAATGCATCATCAAGATCAGACAAACGTTCATCTGTCGCAGTATCTCGGCTATCAATTAGCCAACGGTACGCGGCAAGCAGACCTGCTGGTCCTATGAACTTGTCAGGGTTCCACCAGAACGATGGGCATGACGTTGTACAACATGCACACATGATACATTCGTACAGTCCATCTAAATGAGCACGCTCATCAGGGCTTTGTAAGTTTTCACGTGCCGGTGGTGTGTTACCGTCAGACACTAAGAATGGTTTTACTTTTTCGTAGTTATCATAGAACTGAGTCATATCAACAATCAGGTCACGAATAACAGGTAGACCCGGCAGTGGGCGAACAATAATTTTATCCTTGCTACTAAGAGTTGACAGTGGCGTGATACACGCAAGGCCGTTTTTACCGTTCATATTTAGGCCGTCTGAACCACATACACCTTCGCGGCATGAGCGACGGAAAGCGATCGTCGGATCCTGCTCTTTCAATAGAATGAGCGCATCCAGAAGCATCATGTCTGAGCCTTCTTCCACCTCTAGTGTGTAATCCTGCATGTAAGGCTTCGAATCGACGTCTGGATTGTAACGATACAAAGAGAAAGTCAATTTCATGGTCATGTCTCCTTAATACGTACGTGCTTTTGGTGGGAATGCTTCACGATGGATAGGCTCCATGTTTACACCTCGTTTGCTCATACTCTCTGACTCAGGGTTGTAGAGAGAGTGGCACAGCCACTGTTCATCATCACGATCGGGGAAGTCAAAACGAGCATGTGCACCACGACTTTCTGTGCGGTAATTAGCCGCAAATGCTGTTGCAAAAGCCGTTTCCATCAAGTTATCAAGCTCAAGACATTCGACACGCTGGGTATTGAACTCCGTAGACTTATCGGACAAATGTGCATTTTTCAGACGCTCACGAATCGCTTTAAGCTCTTCTAAGCCCTCAGCCATTGCTTTGCCTTCACGGAATACAGAGAAGTTGTTCTGCATACATTGCTGTAGATCTTTACGGATTTGTGCTGGATCTTCACCGTCTGTGCTGTTTTCCCAACGGTTGTAGCGCTCTAGAGAACGAGCGATATCTTCTTCCGTTGCTGGCTTAGCATCCGCTTGCTTCTTCAGTGTCTCACCTAGGTGTAGACCTGTCGCACGACCGAATACAACCAAGTCAAGCAGTGAGTTACCACCTAAACGGTTAGCACCGTGCACTGATACTGAAGCAATCTCACCACAAGCAAATAGACCTTGTATTTCAACATCACTACCATCTGCACTTTGCTTAATCGCTTGGCCAGAAACTTGTGTTGGTACACCACCCATCATGTAATGACATGTTGGGATCACTGGGATCGGCTCTTTTACTGGATCAACGTGTGCGAATGTACGAGACAGTTCACATACACCAGGTAGACGAGACTCAAGTGTTTCTTTACCTAAGTGGTCCAGTTTCAGTTTAATGTGTGGACCCCAAGGGCCGTCACAACCACGGCCTTCACGGATTTCTACCATCATTGAACGAGCAACAACGTCACGACCCGCTAAGTCTTTCGCGTTTGGAGCGTAACGCTCCATAAAACGTTCGCCATCTTTATTAAGGAGATAGCCGCCTTCACCACGGCAACCCTCTGTTACAAGCGTCCCCGCACCGGCAATACCCGTTGGGTGGAACTGCCACATTTCGATGTCTTGCATAGGCACGCCGGCACGAATCGCCATACCCACACCGTCACCAGTATTGATGTGTGCGTTAGTTGTTGATGCGTAGATACGACCAGCACCACCAGTTGCTAGGACTGTTGCTTTTGCTTTGAAGTAGCATACTTCGCCTGTTTCCATGCAAAGTGCTGTTGTACCAAGAATGGCACCGTCTTCATTCTTCACAAGATCAAGCGCGTACCACTCAGAGAACACGGTTGTTTTGTGTTTGATGTTTTGTTGGTAAAGCGTGTGTAGCAATGCGTGACCAGTACGGTCAGCTGCTGCAGCGGTACGAGCCGCTTGCTCACCACCAAAGTTTTTCGATTGGCCACCAAAAGGACGTTGGTAAATGGTGCCGTTGTCGAAACGAGAAAATGGAAGACCCATTTTTTCTAGTTCGATAACTGATTCTGGCCCATTTTTACACATGTATTCGATAGCATCTTGGTCACCGATGTAATCAGAACCTTTTACTGTGTCGTACATGTGTTGTTCCCAGTGATCTTCGTGCGCATTACCTAGAGCAACCGTAATACCACCTTGAGCAGATACGGTATGAGAACGAGTTGGGAAAACTTTAGAAAGCAATGCACATGATAGGCCTTGCTCTGAAATTTGCAGTGCGGCACGCATACCAGCACCACCAGCGCCGATAACTACGGCATCAAACTCACGAACAGGAATAGTCACTTACGCACCCCACAAAATAAACAGACCAGAGAAGAAATATCCAAGAAGAACCGCAACTACACCTACTTGAAGGCCAACACGCAGTTTAGCGCACTTGATGTAGTCGGTTAGCACTTGCCACAGACCGATCCAAGCGTGAACAAGAACCGAAGTAAGCGCTAACATGGTAAATACTTTAGTGAAGGTTCCACCAAAGAACTGAGTCCATGATACGTAAGAGATATCGGTGAAGGCACAAAAGCTCACCAAATAAATTGTATATAGCGTCATAATGATTGCAGTTGCACGGATCAATAAGAAATCGTGAACACCATTACGGCCAAATGTCGAAACGTTGTTTACCATACTAAAATCCCCGCTAGTAGAGACAATACCGCTGTCGCTGCGAATGCAACCTTAGCGCTCTTTGCGCCAGATTCCAGCTCTTCAAAGTGACCTAAGTCCATAAGAAGGTGACGAATACCACCAGCAATGTGGTAAGCCAAAGCGGTTAAAATGCCCCACAGAATAAACTTCACGAAGAAACCGTCGACAATGTCGCTAGCTTCCATAAAGCCTACTGGGGATGAGAGGGAAATGGATAGTAACCAAAGCAAAATTCCAATCGCAACAAAAGTAATCACCCCAGACACACGGTGTAGGATGGAAGCTATTGCAGTGATCGGAAAGTGGATGGTCTGTAAATCTAAATTAACAGGTCTTGTCTTTCTTTCTTTCACGGGCTTGCTCACTCAGCTCCATTGAGCATTATGGTCATTAAATAACCTTATGATATTGTTATGGACAAAATTTGATCGCAAACCTTCAAAATTTAACATTAACTTAACAAATAACTGAAGTTGAGCCTTAGATAATTGTAAAAAAATTGTTAACGGCACGGTTAAGATAGACACCTCACATTTCTTCTTAGCCTTGCATTTATAAGCTTTTAACCAAATTTTTCATCGCCACTATACGGCTCGCAACATTCTAATACAATTGACGCAACAAATAATGCTACACAGACCAGATTTTTAACGAATTTAATGTGAAAAATACTAACAAGTGCACACAAAGCTGCAGAAAAATTGACTTTCCCACGTAAGACCAGTAAAAAAATGGCTCATAAACATCCTGGACGGATTAAATAATAAACAAAGGAGATTGTTATGGCGGATAAGAAAGCTACCCTTCACATTGAAGGTCAAGCGCCAATCGAGCTGCCGATTACAGAGGGTGTACTAGGTACTCCAGTGATCGATGTTCGTACACTAGGTTCTAATGGTTTTTTCACTTTTGACCCTGGTTTTCTTGCCACTGCATCTTGTGAGTCTCAAATCACTTTTATTGACGGTGGTAAAGGTATCCTTTTACACCGTGGTTATCCAATTGATCAACTTGCCAATAACGCTGATTACTTAGAAGTATGTTACATACTTCTTTACGGTGAAGCCCCATCTCGAGCTGAATACGAACAGTTCAAGACTACCGTGACACGTCACACTATGGTACACGAGCAAATTGCTAGTTTCTTCCACGGCTTCCGTCGTGATGCTCACCCTATGGCTGTAATGTGTGGCGTGGTAGGCGCTCTAGCAGCGTTCTACCACGACTCACTTGATATCAACAACGATACACACCGTGAAATTGCGGCTTACCGTCTAATTTCAAAAATGCCAACACTGGCAGCAATGTGTTACAAATATTCTATTGGTCAGCCGTTTATCTACCCACGCAACGACCTGAGCTACGCAGAAAACTTCCTACACATGATGTTTGCAAACCCATGTGAAGAGTACGAAGTAAACCCTATCGTAGCTCGTGCAATGGATAAGATTTTCACTCTACACGCAGACCACGAACAAAACGCTTCTACATCTACAGTACGTCTCTCTGGTTCATCTGGTGCTAACCCGTTTGCGTGTATCGCAGCAGGTATCGCGTCACTTTGGGGCCCAGCTCACGGTGGTGCAAACGAAGCATGTCTACGTATGCTTGAAGAGATCGGTAGCGTAGATAACATCGAAGAGTATGTTGCAAAAGCGAAAGACAAAGATGATCCATTCCGTTTGATGGGCTTCGGTCACCGCGTCTACAAGAACTACGATCCACGTGCAACAGTAATGCGCGAAGCGTGTCACGAAGTACTTAAAGAGCTAAACATCCAAGATCCACTACTTGACGTAGCAATGGAGCTTGAGCGTATCGCTCTTTCTGATGAATACTTTGTTTCGAAGAAGCTATACCCGAACGTAGACTTCTACTCAGGTATCATTCTGAAAGCGATCGGCATTCCAGTATCTATGTTTACAGTAATCTTCGCGATGTCTCGTACTATCGGTTGGATTGCACACTGGAACGAAATGCACAGCGACCCAACAAACCGTATCGGTCGTCCTCGTCAGCTATACACTGGTGAAGAGCAACGTGACTTTAAAGCACTTCACGAACGTGAATAATTGCGATTAAAGTATGATTGTTAAAAAGGGTTGATGCGAAAGCATCAACCCTTTTTTTTATTCGAGATTCGAGATTCGAGATTCGAGATTCGAGATTCGAGATATTTTGAATCTCCATAACGGCCTGTCAAAGAGATTCCCTACTATTTCCCTCGTCAGTCTAAAGAATGACAGTAGGAACAAACTATACCGTCATCCCCAAGAGCGAGGGACGAGCAAGTTGGGGATCTCATTCAACGAGTAGATAGCCCAGAGAGATTCCATACTATTTCCTTCGTCAATCTAAGGAATGACTATAGGAACAAACTATGCCGTCCCCCCCAAGAGAGTGGGACGAGTGAGTTGGGGATCTCACGAAGCGTATAGAAAAACTTTCGAAGTTCCTCAAAGGTTTAAGGGATACTCTCCAATCGTATCCCTCATCTCGCATCTGCTCTTATACCGGGTTATCAATATCGATAAACTCAACATCCAAGCCGTGCTCTTTTGCTAACCATTCACCTAGTGCTTTAACACCGTAGCGTTCTGTCGCATGGTGACCTGCAGCAAAATAATGGATGGCTTGCTCGCGAGCCGAGTAAGTTGTGCGCTCAGAAATTTCGCCAGAGATAAATGCATCAATACCTTGAGCAGCTGCAAGCTCAATGTAGTCTTGACCACCGCCAGTACACCAACCTACCGTTTCAATCATTTTATCAGCGTTCTCCGGGGCAATGTGTAGCGGCTTACGATTCAATACTTGATCAATTTTTGCCGCAAACTCAGAGCCAGTCATCGGCGTCTTAAATCTACCAAACATAGCGACTGACTGAGGGTGCCCTTCCAAACCACCTTCAACATCGATCTCAAGTAACTCTGCCAGTTTGGCGTTGTTACCAAGCTCAGGGTGGATATCAAGCGGAAGGTGGTAGCCCAATAAATTGATATCGTTTTTGATCAACGTACGAATACGCTTACCTTTCATACCACGAATCGCTTCCGGCTCACCTTTCCAAAAGAAACCATGGTGAACTAACAAAGCGTCAGCCTTTAGCTCAACCGCTTTATTAATCAAAGCTTGCGAAGCCGTAACACCAGTAACGATACGCTTTACCTCAGTACTGCCTTCTACTTGGAGACCGTTTGGGCAGTAATCTTTAATCTGCTGTGGCTGCAGTTTTTCGTTAAGTAGCTTTTCTAACTGTAAGTTATTCATTTTTATTTCCAGCTTACCTTTATAATAACGTCGTTATATCAATTTACGGGTAGAATGTCGAAAGCCCTTCCATTCTGTTTCTAGAGAACAGATGACTGAAGTTTACGAGGAACCGATGACCGAACTGCAACGCTTTTATCAATGGGTGATTAGCTCGCCACCGCTACTAGAAATCAAACCGCCCATTTCTGATCTCACTGTGTTCTCAAACCACCAAAAGCTCGACGATGCACATACTTATGATGGAAACCCTAGATTAGGCTTCCTCTACCAACACCTATGTGAACAAGTCATCACCACTTCGGATAATTATTCAATCAAGCACGATGAGATCCAGATTAATGTTGAGGGACGAACACTCGGCGCAATCGACTTTATCCTGGAAGACACAAGTAGTGAAAAATTAGAACACTGGGAAGTGGCAATTAAGTTTTACCTACTTCACGAGCAAACATGGTTTGGTCCAAACTCTCATGACCAATTAGACAAAAAGCTCGATAGAATGCTCAGCCACCAGCTTGGTATGTCATCTTCAGCCGCCTTTGTTGAGCAGTACCCGGAGATCGATGTCGACTCAAAACACCTTTTGATGCAAGGTCGCCTCTATACCAACCCATTTCTAGAACAAAACGTACCTACGGAGTGTTTGGGATACGACATTAACCCCGGCCAAGTAAACGGATTTTGGTGCTATCAAAATCAGGCTCACCGGATCACCGATACACTCTACCCTCTAACCAAAGAGCAATGGGCCGCAGGAACGGATGATTTCAGCGGTGAACCTATCACCGAATTTGGTGACCGCTTCGTTCATGGACAAACCAAGTCTGGTCAATTCTGGTTTGTAATGCCGCAAAGCTGGCCACACGGCTAATCCATTCGTCATTGGGTTGACTTAGTCTTAGCTGGTTACTCACAGGCAAATAAAAAGGGCTGATGCTTTCACATCAACCCTTCTTCTAATCACGTAGGGACTCTAGTAATCGAGATTCGATTATAGGCCAGCGGCTGCAAATACTTGATTAACAATCTCTTGAGCTTCTGCTTCAATTGCTTTTAGGTGCTCTTCACCTTTAAAGCTTTCACAGTAGATCTTGTAGATGTCTTCCGTGCCTGATGGACGAGCAGCAAACCAACCGTTCTCAGTTGTCACTTTAAGGCCACCAATCGCAGCGCCATTACCTGGAGCATGTGTCAAGCGAGCAGTAATCCCATCACCAGCAAGTGTTTCAGCAGATACCATCTCTGGAGATAGCTTCTTAAGCACGTCTTTTTGCGCACCATTTGCCACCGCTTGAATACGGTTGTACTTAGATTCGCCGTGTTTAGCAGCTAGCTCTTCATAGTACTCTTGTGGGTTCTTACCAGTCACCGCAGTGATCTCTGCCGCCAATAGGCAAAGAATTAGGCCGTCTTTATCTGTTGACCAAGGTGTGCCGTCTTTACGTAAGAAAGAAGCACCCGCACTCTCTTCACCACCGAAACCAAACTGACCATTGTATAGGCCATCAACGAACCATTTGAAACCAACTGGTACTTCACAAAGTTCGCGACCTAAGTCTGCTACAACACGGTCGATCAATGCACTTGATACCAGAGTTTTACCAACTGCAACTTCTTTACCCCAACCTTCACGGTTACGGCATAGATAGTCGATACAAACAGCTAGGAAATGGTTAGGGTTCATTAGACCTTTTGGCGTCACAATACCGTGGCGATCGTAATCTGGGTCGTTCCCAAACGCTAGCGCGTACTCATCTTTAAGCGCAAGCAAGCCCGCCATTGCGTATGGCGAAGAACAGTCCATACGAACCACACCATCTTTATCCAGAGACATAAATTGGAAAGAAGGGTCAACCGCTTCACTTACCAGAGTAAGATCTAAGTTGTACGCTTTACCAATTTGACGCCAGTAATCGATGCCGCTTCCGCCCAAAGGATCAACACCAATTTTGATGTTCGCTTTCTGGATAGCTTCCATATCCACCACGTTAACTAAATCAGCAACGTATGGAGCAACTAGGTCGACTTCTTTCACTAACTCAGACTGTTTAGCCTGTGCGATAGGCGTGCGTTTAACACCTTGCATTTGCTCAGAAATAATAACGTTCGCACGATCTTCAATAGCTTGCGTTAGTTCCGCTTCAGCAGGGCCACCATGTGTCGGGTTATATTTGATACCGCCGTCTTGAGGTGGGTTGTGTGAAGGTGTAATAACAATGCCGTCGGCTTTTTTGTCATTCACTAGATTGTGCGTAAGAATCGCGTGCGAGATACCAGGTGTTGGAGTAAAGCCATTGTTTTCTTGAATAATAACTTCAACACCGTTCGCTACAAGCACTTCAATTACCGTAGAAAACGCAGGTTCAGATAACGCGTGCGTATCTTTACCTAAGAAAAGTGGACCTGTTGTACCTTGCTCAGCACGCACTTCAGCCACTGCTTGTGAAATCGCTAGAATGTGGTTTTCGTTAAATGTTGATTTGTCTGCAGTACCACGGTGACCTGAAGTACCAAACAGTACTTTGTGATCTGGGTTAGTCGCATCCGGTTGCTGTAAGAAATAGTTAGCCACTAAAGCCGGAATATTATGAAGATCTTCCTGCTGAGCTTTTTGCCCAGCACGAGGGTGCATAGCCATTTTTCGACATCCTTATATATAAAATTTAAAAACAAAAAAACCTCATAATATCTTCTTATCCATGGATATTATGAGGTTTAAATCAGATTTCGTTAAATTGAACCTGTTACTTTTTCGATCAATTCTGCTTGGAAATTCATACGGCTCATAAGCTGCTCAACCATCTGTCTCTTACGGCTAGTATTATTATTTGTAATAACCCAAAAAGGACTTTGTGGAATGGCTTTAGGCTTAGTCGTGTTGCCGTTTGCTAACAACGTCGCTTCGTTATCTGCAAAGTAAACACGCTTACGGCCTTTTACTTGAGTTGCTTCTGAAAAGCTTTCAGGGTCGATTTTATGCAGTGTTGATAACACTAACATGAAACGATCAATGGCTTTCTTTAGTGACGCAAACTCATCTGATATTAGTAGTGAGCGCATTTCTTTAACGCCATCGAACTTCTCTGGAGTAAAGCCTACCTCTTTGCTAACAACGATACCTTTCGGCTCTACGATCTCTTCGAGCGGAGCCATGCCTTGGCTATCAACCTGTAACAAGCGGCGCAGAATATCTGAAGCGCTTTCGCCAATACGTTCTGTCTGACCCGCAATAAAACGGTATAGGTCCTCATCAACCTCAATTGTTTTCATTCGCTTTTCACAATCTCAATGTTTAAACTCTTGGGGATTATAGCGAGATCCGCGCGGATACTCTACGTCAAACCCACCATGAATAAGATAAAAATGTCAGTACAGCTCAACTATAAAATCGAAGGTGAGGGTCACACCATAGTTTTGATCCATGGATTATTTGGTAATCTGGACAACCTAGGCTTGCTGGCCAGGGATCTAAAAGTCGATCATCAGGTACTGAGTATCGATCTTCGTAACCATGGACAATCCTTCCACAGTGATACTCATAATTACCAAGCGATGGCACAAGATGTCGCTCAACTGTTGAAAGATCTCGAGCTTAATGATGTTACTGTCATTGGTCACTCGATGGGCGGCAAAGTTGCTATGGCGCTTACCCAACATCTAGAGCTGTATAAACTGGTTGTATTGGACATGGCACCTGTCGCTTACACCCAAAGCCGTCACGACAACGTATTCGCCGGCCTACAAGCGGTCATTGAAGAAAAGCCAGTATCTCGTGCCGAAGCACTTAAAATACTCGCCAAACATATAGAAATAGACGGTGTTCGCCAGTTCTTAACGAAGTCACTGTTTAAGTCAGAACAAGGCATTATGGAGTGGCGCTTTAACGTCACTTCATTATTGAGCAACTACCCACACATTATTGGTTGGGAACCGATCGACAAAACCTCAGTCAAAACCTTACTAATAAAAGGTGGGGAGTCTGATTACCTCACGGCAAAGCACCAAACTGCGGTCCAACAGCAATTTTCTAACGCAAAGGCGCACGTTATTGCGAATACAGGCCACTGGCTACACGCAGAAAAGCCAGATGAAGTACTGAGAGCAATTCGAAAATTCATCGCTTAAGTGCGCTTTTTCATGCAGATAAATGAGAGCTGAGTAATCACTGCACATTAACTTTATCTCGCAACAGTGATATAGTGCGCCCAAGCAAAATTGGTATATAAGGTTCCCATGCTTTACGACTACATGAACATCATTGAATCTGTTGGGTTAGATCTCCTATTTGCCGCGATTTTCTTTTTGATCGGTATGGCAATTAAGGACGTTCTCAAGCAAGGAAATGTTCCTCCATTTGGTCGTCGCATTGTGTGGTTAGTACTTTTCCTTGGCTGTGCAGGTTTTATCGCCAAAGGGATAATCCAACTAAGCTGGGAAGGAACCGGGATCTAACGATTCCCCTCCAAACTTTATTACACCGACAACAGACAAAATGAAAGGTAATGATTCTATGGCAAGTGTAGGTCTCTTCTTTGGTAGCGATACAGGTAACACTGAAGCTGTTGCTAAGATGATTCAAAAGCAATTGAGCAAACAGCTCGTTCACGTTCAAGACATTGCAAAAAGCAGCAAAGAAGATATCGATAACTTCGATCTACTGCTGCTTGGTATCCCAACGTGGTACTACGGCGAAGCACAATGTGATTGGGATGATTTCTTCCCAGAGCTAGAAGCTATTGATTTCTCAACTAAGCTTGTTGCTATCTTTGGTTGTGGTGACCAAGAAGATTACGCAGAATACTTCTGTGATGCTATGGGTACTATCCGTGACATCGTTGAAGCGAAAGGCGGTACTATCCTAGGTTATACTTCTACTGAAGGCTACGAGTTCGAAGCATCGAAAGGTCTAGTTGAAGGCGATGACAGTCAATTCGTTGGTCTATGTATCGATGAAGACCGTCAACCAGAGCTAACTGATGAGCGTGTATCTAACTGGGTTAAACAAATCCACGAAGAGATGTGCCTAGCAGAACTTGAAGACTAATTCTCTGGCAGTTGTCCATTGTTACAATTAGTGACAACTCTTTAGATATGAAAAAACCTCCTAATTGGAGGTTTTTCTATTTGTCTATATAAGATCTGTTTGTCTAAATTAGCACTCTGCTTCTAGTGCTTCGTCATCATCTCTGAATTGTGGCTTCTTTCTGACATACAGCGTACGCTGAATTTCTGAGACCACATTACCCTGTTTATCTTTGACATAGATAATAAACTCAGGAAAACACTTCTCACCAAGTTGAGTCTGATGGTAAATCTCATCAAGCTGACCTTGGCTTATTTCAAAGTCTGCATACAGATCTGACTGACCAGGTTTGATGAAGTTAATGCTCGCCTCTTTGTCCCACACATAATACCTTTCACCTAAAATTCCCATTAACATCAATGAGTAAACAGGATCCGTGAGGGAAAATATGCTGCCGCCATACTGAGTACGATTGGCATTTTTGTTCCACCAGCGCAACTTAAGCACTGTTTTTACTACTCTAAAATCCGAACTAATATGGGCTATCTTTATCCCCGCTCCCCAAAATGGAGGCCAGATATTAAGAGCGAATTTTACGATGTTTGGTTTATATATTTTTGCAAGTTGCTTATTCATAACAACATTCCGTGTTCATATTAGAATTACCGCCACCTTAACTGGTCGTACCTCCACTATAAGTGAGATACTTCCAATTTACAAAACAGATTGTGATGTTGATTAGTAACCCTTTGAAGTTCGTGGTTTATTGTTATGCCTGACTAAACTATAATAGGATTAATATTGAATTCTGTTAATTGCTGCAGATCATCAACAGGAAAGTATATGTCAGACAATAATCAAGCGCTAAAAGATGCTGGTCTTAAAGTGACCCTCCCAAGGCTCAAAATTTTAGAAGTATTACAACAACCAGACTGCCAACATATTAGTGCTGAAGATTTATATAAAAAGCTGATCGACTTAGGTGAAGAGATCGGGCTTGCGACCGTTTATCGAGTATTAAACCAATTCGATGACGCTGGCATTGTGACTCGCCACCATTTTGAAGGCGGTAAGTCTGTATTCGAACTTTCAACACAGCACCATCACGATCACCTAGTATGTCTAGATTGTGGCGAAGTTATCGAGTTCTCTGATGACATCATCGAAGAGAGACAAAAAGAGATAGCGAAGCGTCACAACGTTCAGCTAACGAACCACAGTTTATATCTATACGGTAAAAGCATGACGGGTGATTGCAAAGGTAACCCAGACGCACACAAACCCAAGAAATAAAAAAAACGTTGGCCTCGGCCAGCGTTTTTTATTTGTAGCGATCATGAATACCGATCTAACCGTCACAACAGATAGAGATAATTTTGATAAATTCGATTTTGTCTCACGCCGCTAAAACCTAACCTTTTTTAACTAAATAGGGTGGCTCAGAGACCGCTCAAGCACTTTGCTTATACATTTATAACGCAGAGGGTCAACACAGAAATCCAGACAGAACGGAATATGTGTTTTGGTACAACTCCCGCAATGGAGAAATCACCAATTCTCGACCTGAAGATATTTGATGCCACATTACTAGCAACCAAAATTTACTCCCCATAGGCAGGATATACAGTGACAAAAAAACCGGCACTAGGCCGGTTTTTATTAGATAGCTTGTTAGCGTTAACAATTATGCTTCAGCTTTACCCCAAGTATCACGTAGACCAACCGTGCGGTTGAATACCAACGCGTCAGCTTTAGAATCCTTTGAATCTACACAGAAGTAACCTGTACGCTCAAATTGGAAACCTTGCTCTGCAGCGGCGTCCGCAAGGCTAGGCTCAACAAAACCTTTCAACTTAACCAGAGACTCTGGGTTGATCGTGGCAGCGAAGTCATCCGCAGCAGCAGGGTTTGCCACAGTAAATAGACGATCGTATAGACGAATCTCAGCTGGCAGTGCTTTATCAGCAGATACCCAGTGGATAACACCCTTCACTTTACGGCCATCTGCTGGGTTCTTACCTAGCGTTTCGTCATCGTAAGAGCAGAAAATAGTTGTAATCTTGCCTTCTGCATCTTTCTCGATACGTTCTGCTTTAATTACGTAAGCACCACGTAGGCGAACTTCTTTACCTAGAACCAAACGCTTGTATTTCTTGTTTGCTTCTTCACGGAAGTCATCACGCTCGATCCAAACTTCACGAGTAAATGGTACTTCACGTGTGCCCATTTCAGGTTTGTTCGGGTGGTTAGCGACCGTTAGTGTTTCTACTTTGTCTGCATCGTAGTTTTCAATCACGATCATAACCGGATCTAGTACAGCCATTGCACGTGGTGCATTTTCGTTCAAGTCATCACGGATACAAGACTCAAGTGAACCGAACTCAATCATGTTCTCTTGTTTAGTCACACCGATACGCTTACAGAATTCACGAATAGATGCAGAAGTGAAACCACGACGACGCAAACCAGAGATAGTTGGCATACGTGGGTCATCCCAACCTTGAACTAGGTTTTCAACCACAAGTTGGTTTAGCTTGCGCTTAGACATCACTGTGTACTCAAGATTCAGACGACTGAACTCGTACTGACGAGGTTGGCAATCGATCGTAATGTTATCTAGAACCCAGTCGTACAAACGACGGTTGTCTTGGAATTCAAGAGTACAGATAGAGTGCGTAATACCTTCCAGCGCATCAGAGATACAGTGAGTGAAATCGTACATTGGGTAAATGCACCATTTGTCACCTGTCTGATGGTGGTGAGCAAAACGAACACGGTAGATAACAGGATCACGCATTACCATGAATGACGAGCTCATATCGATCTTAGCACGTAGACACGCTTTACCTTCTTCAAAGCCACCGTCACGCATTTTTTCGAATAGCGCTAGGTTTTCTTTGGGGCTGCGGTCGCGGTATGGGCTTGCTTTACCTGGCTCTTTTAGCGTGCCACGGTATTCGCGGATCTGCTCAGGACTTAGCTCGTCAACGTACGCTAAGCCTTTATTAATTAATTCCACAGCATAAGCGTAAAGCGTATCGAAGTAGTTTGATGAGTAACAAATATCACCAGACCATTCGAAGCCTAACCAGCTTACATCATTCTTAATTGACTCAACGTATTCAACGTCTTCTTTTTCAGGGTTTGTATCATCGAAACGAAGATTACATTGTCCCTGGTAGTCCTGAGCAATACCAAAATTCAAGCAAATAGATTTAGCGTGACCGATGTGCAGGTAACCATTTGGCTCCGGCGGGAAACGAGTATGCACGCTACTGTGTGTACCATCCGCTAAATCTTTATCAATAATTTGGCGAATGAAATTCGATGGACGAGCCTCAGCTTCACTCATCTATAGCACCTCTATATATTTAGTATTGTCAGAGAAAGTTATCTTCCCTCCCCTAGCAAAACGCCACTTTTAACGCTAACCCTAGGTAGAAAGATCATTGTTGCTAATCATCCACAATTCTTAGCCTTTGCACAATAAGAACCATCAGTTAATTGCGATTATTTCTGCTATTCGATGAAGAATAGAACGAACCTTCTCACTTGTCCTCAAGATGCAGATACAAAAAAGCCCCCCAGATGGGAGGCTTTCAATTTGACACTTGCTTGAGAGTATTAGTTACTGCTCAGTTAAGTACTTCCTTATTATGGAAGTTTTACATCAGATAGGTCTTCACCTGCACCGATAGCTTTCATTTCGCCAGCTACGATTTCAGCAAGAGGGCCTAGGATAACTTGTAGGTTGTTTTCACCTAGCTTAACAACACCTTTAGCACCTAGTTTCTTAAGAACTGCTTCGTCAGCAACAGAGCGGTCTTTAAGAGTTAGACGCAGACGTGTGATACAAGCGTCGATTGAAGTTAGGTTCTCGTGACCACCTAGAGCTTTTAGGTATTGACGTGCAAGGTCGCCTTTTGGAGCCTCACCAGCTGGAGTCGCTGCAGCTTCATCATCATCTTCACGACCAGGCGATTTCAGGTTGAAAGCGCGGATTGCGAAAGAGAAAGTGAAGAAGTATAGAGCACCGAAGCCAAGGCCGATTGCGAGAAGTACTAGAGGTTTAGTTGCTAGACCCCAGTTCAATATAAAGTCGATAAGACCAGCTGAGAATGTAAAGCCATGCAGCGTACCAAACATGTTAGCAACAACTAGAGACAGACCCGTTAATACAGCGTGCATTGCGTATAGAGCGGGTGCGAGGAATACAAACATGAATTCTAGCGGCTCTGTGATACCTGTTAGGAATGAACAGAATGCTACTGAAAATAGTGCACCACCAACTTGGCTACGTTTTTCAGCAGGAGCTGCTAAGTACATAGCAAGTGCCGCACCTGGTAGACCGAACATCATTACTGGGAAGAAACCGTTCATGAATACGCCAGCGCCTTTATCGCCCCCGAAGAAACGGTTTAGGTCACCAGATTTCACAGTATCAGTTACTTCCTTAACAACAGTAGTGATTTCTGGAGTTACAGAATTAGCGAATGTGAATGTATGCTCTTGGCCGATAACTAGAGTTTTAGCCAGTGATGGGTCAACACAAAGTTGAGTGATGTTAGCGAATGCGCCTTGACCAGCAACGATGATTTCTTGACATGTACCCATACCGAACCAGAAGTACGAATTCAATACGTGGTGTAAGCCTACAGGGATAAGTGCACGGTTTAGAGTACCGTAAACGAATTGACCGATAGCGCCAGACGTTGATATTGCGTGAGCCAGTGCATCTAGACCACCTTGAATTGTTGGCCATATAACACCAGCAACCGCACCAGCTACTAGCGAGAATAGACCCGCCATGATCGGTACTAGACGTTTACCTGAGAAGAATGCAAGCCACTCAGGAAGGCGTGTAGCATGGAAAGCGTTGTAAGAGTGACCAGCGATAATACCTGCGAAGATACCGCCGAAGAAAGACATATTAATATCAGCGTTAATTGTTGTCGCTGTCGCTGTTAGAACAAAGTAAGCGACTGCACCAGCCAAACCAGCTGCACCGTTACCGTCTTTAGAGAGACCAATCGCGATACCTAGACCAAAGAGCAATGGCAGATTGTTGAAGATCGCGCCACCGGCTTGCGCCATAAATGCAATGTCTAATACATCACCTTGACCAAGTCGCAGCAAAAGACCAGCAATTGGAAGCGTTGCGATAGGCAGCATTAATGCCTTGCCCAGCTTCTGTGTGTACCCAAGAATATTCACCTTAAGTTCCCCCTGTAGGATTTTTTAGAATTCGTTTGAGAAACTTATTTTAGTCACTCAATTTAGTCTTAATCAGTGTATTCAATTAATTTCGCCCCGCAAATTAAAACCTTACCATTTGTGATCCTAATCACCAGTTTTCACCAAATCCAGAGGTTTTTGCTAGCGAGATCATAAAACTTATTTTATCATTCAAAAAATGAACATTTATAGATAAAATCCAAATCTCAACATTGGGTCAAAAGCGAGTTATTTTCGGCATTAAAAGCTAGCTAACCCACTGATAATTTCAACCCAAACTCATAAAAATAATGAATTGTTCACATGTTTTTCAAACACTTAAAATCGCTTCCCACTTTGAAGCCGTTTGCCCATAAAAGTTAAATCGTTACGTAAATGATGCTCGCAAACTAAGTCAACATTTAGGTAACGAACGAATTTAAAAGATCTGACGAAATAAGGATTAGCTGACTATGTACGCGCTAAGTAACTGTAAAATTTACACTGGTAGTGATGTTTTAACCGATCATGCTGTAGTAATCGAAAACGAACTGATCAAAAAAGTCTGCCCTACCTCTGAATTACCAGAAGGTATCGAGGTTCGTGACCTAGACGGTGCAAACCTAAGCCCGGGTTTCATTGACCTACAACTGAACGGTTGTGGTGGCGTGATGCTAAACGATGAAATCACTGCAGAAACAATGCAGATCATGCACAAAGCAAACCTAAAATCAGGCTGTACTAGCTTTTTGCCTACTCTGATTACTTCTTCAGATGAAGACATGCGCGCAGTTATCACAGCAGCTCGTGAATACCATAACCAATACCAAAACCAATCTTTAGGTCTTCACCTTGAAGGTCCATACCTAAATGTTGCGAAAAAAGGCATTCACAGCGTTGATCATATTCGTAAGTCTGACAGCGAGATGATTGAGCTTATCTGTAAGAACAGCGACCTTGTTGCGAAAGTAACACTGGCGCCTGAGCTGAACGACCCAGAACATATCGAACGTCTACACAAAGCTGGTGTTGTCGTTTCTATCGGTCATACCAACGCAACTTATGCAGAAGCACGCCAAGGTTTCGAATCTGGCATCACATTCGCAACGCACCTATTCAATGCAATGACACCTATGGTTGGTCGTGAACCTGGTGTGGTTGGCGCTATCTACGATACACCTGATGTGTTCGCAGGCATCATCGCCGATGGCTTCCACGTTGATTACGCAAACATCAGAATTGCGCATAAAATCAAGGGAGAAAAGCTAGTATTAGTGACGGATGCCACAGCTCCTGCAGGTGCTGACATGGAATACTTTATTTTTGTCGGTAAGAAAGTATATTACCAAGATGGTAAGTGTGTTGATGAAAATGGCACACTGGGCGGCTCAGCTCTGACTATGATTGAAGCAGTTCAGAATACAGTTGAGCACGCTGGTATCGCTTTAGACGAAGCTCTTCGCATGGCTACACTATACCCAGCTACAGCTATCGGTGTAGAAAGCAAGCTAGGTCGAATCAAAAAAGGCATGGTTGCAAACCTAGCTGTATTTGACCGAGACTTTAACGTTAAAGCGACTGTTGTTAATGGACAATACGAGCACAATTAAGTATGAATGGCGGACAAATAGGTAACGTAGACTTAGTTAAACAACTAAACAGTGCGGCGGTATACCGGCTCATAGACCAACAAGGGCCTATTAGTCGCATACAAGTGGCTGATGTAAGCCAACTCGCACCGGCAAGTGTTACAAAAATTACCCGCCAACTATTAGAGCGCGGCCTAATTAAAGAGGTCGCACAGCAAGCGTCTACTGGCGGTAGACGCGCTATCTCTCTAACCACAGAAGTAGAGCCTTTTCACTCTATCGCTGTGCGCTTAGGACGAGACTACATTCAAGTTAGCCTACATGACCTTGGTGGTCGTGAATTGGCTTTCCAACAGCAAGATCTTAACTATTCAGATCAATCAAACCTTACTCAAGGCTTGATCAATACGCTCAAGGCCTTCATCGCTGAACACCAACCGAAGATCGATCAGCTGATTGCGATTGGCGTGACTCTCCCAGGCTTAGTTAACCCTACGACGGGTGTCGTTGAGTACATGCCAAATACAGACATCGATAACCTTGCATTAAGCGACATTATTCGCGACACATTCCATGTCGCTTGTTTCGTAGGTAACGATGTTCGCGGAATGGCACTAGCTGAACACTACTTTGGCGCGAGCCAAGACAGCCAAGACTCTATCTTAGTGAGTGTTCATCGCGGTACAGGTGCAGGTATTATCGTAAACGGTCAGGTTTTCCTGGGTCATAACCGTAACGTCGGTGAAATCGGTCATATCCAAATCGATCCACTTGGTGAACAGTGCCAATGCGGTAACTTCGGTTGTCTTGAAACGGTAGCAGCAAACCCTGCAATTGTAGACCGTGTACAAAAGCTCATTAAACAAGGCTATGAGTCTTCTTTAACCGAGCTTGAGTGTATTACTATTCAGGACGTGTGCGACCATGCAGTGAATGGCGATGAATTAGCGAAGCAGAGCTTGGTTCGAGTAGGAAACCAGTTAGGTAAAGCGATCGCGATGACGATCAATCTATTTAACCCTCAAAAAGTGATCATTGCTGGTGATATTACTAAGGCACAAGAGATTGTTTTCCCTGCAATTAAGCGCAATGTAGAGAATCAGTCGCTGACGACTTTCCATAGCGGCCTGCCTATTGTAGCATCACAGATCGATAAACATCCTACGATGGGAGCTTTTGCTATGATCAAGCGCGCCATGCTCAACGGTGTGTTACTGCAGAAGCTACTTGAAGATTAAAGAACAATAATTCTGATTTTCCGCGGGCCGTGTTTGTAAAAACACGGCCCGTTTTTTTAAGCTAGGGAACTACAACAACAAGTTATGGAACTTATATTAATATCCACTGCGTTTATCGCAGGATTTATTGCTTTAAAGTGTCACCTTCCCCCACTGGTTGGCTTTTTGTTTGCGGGCTTTGGGCTTTTTGCCTTTGGTTTCGAAACCAATGAGACCATCATTACTTTGGCTGACCTCGGTGTCACCCTACTACTATTCACCATTGGCTTAAAGCTAGATATCAAAACCCTACTCTCTAAAGAGATTTGGGCCGGCGCTACAATACATAACCTTTTATCCACTCTGTTTTTTGCCGTCGCCCTATTTGGTTTTAAGTTCCTTGGAATTTCGTCACTGGCAGCTATGTCAGTCGAACAGATTGTTCTACTCGGCTTCGCCCTATCATTCTCCAGTACCGTATTTGCGGTAAAATCTCTGCAAGAGAAAGGGGAAATGAATGCCACCTACGGTACCTTGGCAATTGGTATCTTGGTCATGCAAGATATTTTCGCCGTCGTCTTTCTTACCGCTTCAACAGGAAAACTACCTGAATGGTACGCGATTGCTCTATTTGCGTTGCCATTCTTACGCCCACTGTTCTACAAAGCGCTAGATTGGGTTGGCCACGGTGAAATGTTAGTCCTATTCGGCATTTTCTTTGCCCTGGTTGTCGGGGCTGGACTCTTCCAATTGGTGGGTATGAAGCCAGACCTAGGAGCTCTTATCCTAGGTATGTTGCTCGCGGGTCATCGAAAAGCTTCAGAGCTATCAAAATCCCTGTTTAACCTGAAAGAGCTGTTCCTTGTCTGTTTCTTCTTGAATATTGGCTTATCAGAACAACCAACCATTCAAGGCTTTATGCTAGCGGTACTGTTCTTGTTGCTATTGCCAGTGAAAGGCGTGCTTTACTTCTTGGTACTTAATCGCTTCAAGTTCCGCGTTCGTACTTCGTTGCTCGCTTCACTATCACTGTTTAACTACAGCGAATTTGGCTTAATCGTTGGTGGCCTTGCCTTTAAGATGGGCTGGATGTCTGGCGATATCTTGGTTGCCGTCGCGATTGCAGTATCACTTTCTTTCCTAGTTGCAGCACCTTTAAATCGTGCAGGCCACAGGCTTTACCAACAATCCGGTAAATGGTTAAAAGAGCACGCAGCAGAAAAGCTTCATCAACGTGATAAACGAATTGACCCGGGTCGTGCTCAAGTACTTATTCTTGGTATGGGACGAATTGGTACAGGTGCTTATGATGAATTACGTTCACGCTACGGTAAGGTAAGTTTGGGTGTCGAAGTTCGTGAAGAAGCCGCACATACCCATAGAAGCCACGGTAGAAACGTGATTTCTGGCGACGCGACCGACCCAGATTTCTGGGAGCGTATTCTGGATACCGCAAATGTAAAACTGGTTATCTTAGCTATGCCTCATCACCAAGGTAATCAAACCGCTTTGGAGCAATTAAAGTCTCGAAACTTTAAAGGGCAGATTGCGGCTATCGCTGAGTACCCTGACCAACTCGATACTTTGAAAGAAAATGGGGTTGATGCGGCGTTTAACATCTATAGCGAAGCCGGTAGTGGTTTTGCTCGCCACGTTTGTGAGCAATTAAGCCCAAACATCAATAAAATCTGACCCAAACCTCCTTTAACAAAACCTCTCAAGACTGTGAACTTTCGCACTTTGAGGGGTTTTAGTTCAAAAAACAGACTGCATTTAGATACCAAATACCAAAATAACAAATTAATTAAATAATTTCTAACATAACACCCTTTATATTATTTTTTTGCTCACATCCGGTTGCTTTTTTTAGCCAGAATGGCAAATTGAATACAGTTGATTTAGAAATTATTTAAAAGGAAGTTCTATGTGTTCAGTATTTGGCATTCTCGACATAAAAAGTGATGCCGCAGCACTTCGCCCTATCGCTTTAGAAATGTCTAAAAAGCTTCGTCACCGTGGGCCAGATTGGTCTGGCATCTATGCAAGTGACAAAGCGATCCTTGCTCATGAGCGTTTAGCTATCGTTGGTCTAAATAGTGGTGCTCAACCGCTATACAGCCAAGGCAAGAAGCACATTCTTGCGGTAAACGGCGAAATCTATAACCACAAAGAACTTCGTGCTCGCTATGAAGATAAGTACCAGTTCCAGACAGACTCTGACTGTGAAGTTATCCTAGCCCTATATCAAGAAATGGGCGCAGACCTACTAGAAGAGCTAAACGGTATCTTCGCATTCGTTTTATACGATGAAGAAAAAGACGAATACCTAGTAGGCCGCGATCACATCGGTATCATCCCGCTTTACCAAGGCTACGATGAGCACGGTAACTACTATGTAGCTTCTGAAATGAAAGCTCTAGTTCCTGTATGTAAAACCATCAGCGAGTTCCCTCCAGGTAGCTTCTACTCTTCGAAAGATGCAGAGCCACAACGTTATTATATTCGTGATTGGAACGAATACGCAGCAGTGCAAGGCAACAGCACAAGCAAGGAAGACCTAACTGAAGCACTAGAGGCAGCGGTGAAACGTCAACTAATGACTGACGTACCTTACGGTGTACTTCTATCTGGTGGTCTAGATTCGTCAATCACTTCTGCAGTCGCGAAACGCTTTGCGGCAATGCGTATTGAAGATGATGAGCAGTCTGAAGCTTGGTGGCCACAACTGCACTCATTTGCGGTTGGTCTAGAAGGTGCACCTGATCTTATCGCTGCTCGTGAAGTGGCAGACAAGATCGGTACCGTTCACCACGAGATGACATACACCATTCAAGAAGGTTTGGATGCAATCCGTGACGTTATCTACCACATCGAAACCTACGACGTAACGACAATTCGCGCGTCTACGCCAATGTACCTACTTGCTCGTAAGATCAAAGCAATGGGTATCAAAATGGTACTGTCTGGTGAAGGTGCTGATGAGATCTTTGGCGGTTACTTGTACTTCCACAAAGCGCCAAATGCAAAAGAATTCCATGAAGAAACAGTACGTAAACTGCTGGCTCTGAACATGTTTGACTGTGCTCGTGCGAATAAATCACTAGCAGCATGGGGCGTAGAAGGCCGCGTACCATTCTTGGACAAAGAGTTCATCGATGTAGCAATGCGCTTAAATCCAGAAGACAAAATGTGTGGCAACGGTAAGATGGAGAAACACATCCTACGTGAGTGTTTTGAAGATTATCTACCAGACTCAATTGCATGGCGTCAAAAAGAGCAATTCTCTGATGGTGTTGGCTACGACTGGATTGATACGTTGAAAGCAACCGCTGAAGCGAAAGTAACGGACAAGCAAATGGAAACTGCGCAGTTCCGCTTCCCATACAACACGCCAACGACTAAAGAAGGCTACGCTTACCGCGAAATCTTTGAAGAGTTGTTCCCGCTAGAATCTGCAGCAGAGTGTGTACCAGGTGGTCCATCTGTCGCTTGTTCATCAGCGAAAGCCATTGAGTGGGATGAGTCGTTCCAAAACTGTGTAGACCCATCAGGTCGTGCGGTTCAAGCGGTTCACAACGACGCTTACAACGCGTAAACGCTCAGGCAAATTTGAGATATTAAAAAAGGCGCATAATGCGCCTTTTTATTTTAAGCCTAGATGTAATTATTCTTATCACTGAATTAAGCGTGTGCTTTTAGCGCCTCGTTTTCAATACTGATTGGCACCACCTGACTGATCATCTTCACTAACATGATAGAACGAGCCTCACCGTCTTTCTGATGGAAAATCGCCTCAATACCAGCAAACTGACCGCTATTAATTTTCACAACTTGACCAGGTTCGAAATCAACACAGCAATCTTCAATTTCATTGCTGCAATACATCTCAAGTTGTTTGAGCTCAAAAACCAAGTCACCTTGTACTTCATGTGGTAGTGCTCCAAACTTAATAAAGTCCACTACGCCGCGCGTTGAACGAACAGTAGTAAAACTCGGCCCTTGTTCATAATCAAATCGAACAAAGACGTATGAAGGAAATAGCGGTTCTTTGACCACCTTTTCTTTCCCTCTAACCACCTTTTCGACTTCTATTTGTGGGTAAAAGCACTCTACCCCTTGATTCTCTAAATGCTGCTGAGCGCGTTTTTGATCGCCACGCTTACAGTAGAGTAAATACCATCGTTTCATTTCACTAATCCTTTAACAAGTGCTGTACTTGACCTCTCAGTATTTGGTTGATGAATAGCAAAGAACGCCACATAACGCAAAGAATTACGTCAAATTTGAAACTTTAGTTTTCAGATGAGAAAAGTAAAGCAAAACCACCTAAAAACAACAATCTTATCAACAACCTAAAAAGCTTTATGCTTTTTTTCAAAAAAACTTCCATTTGTAAACATCATCACTGAAGTGTATACATTACGGGCATTATTTTTTCTGCTCAGCATAAAAAAAAAAACTAATGGTTAATAAGACCGCGCCTACAAAGAGCATTAACACAACAGGAAACATCAATTATGTCTGACTTGAACATACTCAAGCAACCCAAACCCTTTTATTTAATATTCTCAATTGAATTCTGGGAGCGATTCGGCTTCTATGGAATGCAAGCCATTCTAACCGTATATTTAGTAAAAGTAATGGGGTTAGCTGAATCAGACTCTTTTGTACTATTTGGAGCTTTTTCTGCTTTGCTTTATGGATTTATGGCTGTGGGTGGATGGATCGGCGATAAAATAATAGGTACTAAACGAGCTATTACTCTAGGTGCAATAATTATGATGGTGGGTTATATACTGTTAGGTATGTCAACCACCAGCAGCCATTTGGGCGGTAAAAATCTAATTTACTTGGCAATGGGCTTCATTACCGTAGGTAATGGTCTTTTTAAGGCAAATCCATCTAGCTTACTCGCAAAAGTATATCCGGAGAACGACCCTAGACTCGATGGCGCTTTTACACTCTACTACATGGCTATTAATTTAGGTGGCCTAATTTCAATGATACTGACGCCGATCGTTGCAGAAAAGGTAGGCTATGGCTTGGCTTTTGGTATGAGTGCTTCAGGATTAGCTGTTACAGCAGTTAATTTTTTAGCTTGTAAAAAAATGGTCAAAGGGGTGGGCTCTCCAGCTGACCTTAAGCCTGTCGTACTTTCTAAGCTTCTATTAGTAATCTTTGGTTCAATTATTGCTAGTTTCGTCTGTAGTTACCTATTGCAAAACTTAACACTAGCTCACGGTATATTAGTCATTGCTGGTATCTGTATCGTTACCTTGTATTTCAAAGAAGCTCTAAAAATTAAAGGCCAAGAAAGAAGTAAAATGCTAGTAGCGTTTGTTTTGATGCTACAAGGCGTTGTCTTCTTCGTCCTCTATTTTCAGATGCCTACATCTTTAAACTTCTTTGCAATCCACAATGTTAGTCACGATATTCTTGGTTTCCCTGTAGAGCCAGAGCAATTTCAAGCACTGAACTCGTTCTGGATCATGGTTGCAAGTCCTGTTATGGCAATACTTTATGGAAAACTAGGCAACCGAGTATCAATGCCGTTCAAATTTGCAATGGGTATGGTGCTATGTGCCCTTTCCTTTTTAATTTTAGGTTGGAGCGTTAGCTTCGCAAACACTAATGGTATTGTAAGTTCAAACTGGCTAATTGTAAGTTATCTATTCCAATCACTAGGAGAACTATTAGTCTCAGGCTTAGGTTTAGCAATGGTCGCACAACTAGTACCTCAGAGATTGATGGGATTCGCAATGGGGATGTGGTTCTTAACGTCAGCGACGGCCGCAGTTGTCGCTGGTTGGGTAGCGAGCCTTACTTCAGTTCCAGAAGGTGTGACGGAAACAGTGCAAACACTCAACCTATATGGAGACGTATTCAGCAACATAGGTTATGTGACAGCTCTTATTGCGGTATTAACTTTCTGTATTGCTCCAAAGTTAACAAAAATCTGTGAGACAGATCAGGAGACTGAACTAAACACAGCTCAAGCGTAAACCAATACAAAAAAGGTTCATAGCGGCTTTCCAAGGAAAGCCGCTTTTTATCTTCAAGAATAAGTAATATGTATATCGATAGTCGATGCGATAATCCGGTGAAGGTAAAAACTAGCTTTCGCGCAAACTCTTTTAATGGTTAAATTCCACTCTGTTGTACTTATACCTACTCTCCCCAGAGCCCTTCAACATACACTTCTGATTCACAGTACCAAAGCTCTTTAAGCTATGATTCGCGTATATAAGTGGTGATTGAATCCTTATTGATATTCAATATCTCGGTAAGATAGCCAATTTACTGTACAATCAAGTTGCCTCTATTTTTCAACAACACGATGCGTGAGCGCTTATCCCATTGCCTCGCTTGTTTACTTGCTTGAGTTTGTTGACTCTGACTCTATCAACCACCTTGCGATAGCTTCGATATTGTTACCATATTTTCCAAGCTGTTCGAAAACTCTCATATGTCCTTACGGCTTCGGCCTAACCCTATCCAAATAACTTGGTGAGCCTTAGTATCCTCAATGGCATAAAAATGCTCTTTAAATATTACGAATTCGTCTATGACGAGTTGCTTAGCCCCTCCTATTTCACTGGCGGGACCACTTGTCTAAGTCAGCGTTTATCTATCTATTTAATGGTGTGCTAACGAACATCCGTAAACTGGGAGGTATACTTAATGATAGAAGAGGCATTGATTAATCTATATAACCTTTTAGGCGCTTAGTTATACGAACATAAGGCTCTAACCAAAATAGAGGTTCTATTTTATGCCGCAGTAACGACACCTGACTTGCCGCGTTTAAGCAGTACGCCGAACGGCACAACCTCTTTTATATGACGCCATTGATACTCATGAATAGTCTCGACTTTGATACTACAAAGACACTTTATCTTAGAGTTAGGTTTAAGAGTCAGGGGAATAATTGATGCTGTATGATGAGGTTTTACTATTTTAATGCCTTCCCAGAGTAAAGAGCGGAAAGTATGGCTCAGCATGAAGATGGTAGTTTGTGTATGATTTTTGTTTGGCAACTGAACCGTATTACTTACTACCGTTTTTGTTTTTAGTTCCCGCGAATCCGCGATGAACTACAAAAAAGCGGGTTCAACTATTTGAGACCCGCATTGTCTATATCGTTGTAACTATGACCCTTTATTGGATAAGCTTCAGTCGCCCTGACAACCTGTTGTGCTATTAACGTTGATTTTCAACAAGTTCAGCCATCATGTCGATATGCGAATCTCTGTCGTTGAGACACATGATATAGCTAAACTCAGAACCACCAGCGTCAATGAAGGTTTCCTTACACTGATCTGAAATCTCTTCCAGCGTTTCTAAACAGTCTACAGAGAAAGCTGGAGCCATGATATCGATCTTCTTGATGCCTTTGCTTGGCAATGATTCAAGTGTCTCATCGGTATATGGCTTTAACCACTCTTCTCGACCAAATCGAGACTGGTACGTCATAGTGATATCGCCTGCAGATAAACCAAGCTCCTCAGCTAGTAACTTAGTTGTCGCTTCACAATGTTGAGGGTAGATATCCCCTTCATCTGCCAATCGCTTCGGAATGCCGTGGAAAGAGCAAACCAAATGATCCGCTCGGCCATTTTTCTCCCAGTGGCTACGAACACTCTCAGCCAATGCTTTGGTGTAGCTAGGGTGTGCGTAGTAGTCACGGATGAAGCGGTAGCTTGGAATAACAGGCATCTGTTTAAAGGCTTTGGTTAAACCATCAGAAACCGCAGCTGTGGTGGTGCCTGAATACTGAGGATACAAAGGCAGTACGATGATCTCTTCAACGCCCTGCTCCATCAGCTGCTCAATGCCCGTTTTTAGACTTGGATTACCATAAGTCATACCCAGCGCGACAGGCATCTCTAACTTCTTCTGTAGTTTCTCTGCTTGTCTTTGTGAATACACAAGAAGCGGTGAGCCGTCGTCCATCCAAACCGACTGATAAAGTTTGGCTACTTTAGGTGAACGAATCGGTAAAATCACTCCGTGCAATATCGGACACCATAGCCAGCGTGTTAGATTAACAACTCGCTTATCGTGCAAAAATTCACTCAAAAATCGACGAACACCAGCTGGGGTCGCAGAATCTGGTGTACCTAAGTTCACCAGTAAAACGCCCTGCTTTTTATTATTTTCCATAGATACCTGAGACCAATATGTAATTTTTTAGAGAGTAATATACTAATCTGCTGAAGTTTAAGATCATTGCTTGTCGCTAAATGTTGAGATAATCATTTGGCGTAACATATAACCCACATCAACTTTCGATTATGGGCGAACTTTTCAAAGCTAATGTGCGTTGAACTGAGGGCCCCTAATTATCTTAGATTAGTATCGTACTAAAAATTGAGACAAAAAAAGCGACCTTTAAGGCCGCTTCCAATATATCAAATTCTAAAACTGGCTGTTAGCCAATTATGCTAGTGCTTTCTCAAGTTCTGCACTAACTTCAGCAACTTGCTTAGTACCGTCAAACTTAAGGTACTGAGTGTTACCAGCTTCAGCTTCTTTACCGTAGTAAGAGATTAGTGGAGCTGTTTGCTCGTGGTACACACCTAGACGAGCACGAACTGTTTCTTCTTTGTCGTCATCACGTACTACTAGCTCTTCGCCAGTTACGTCATCTTTACCTTCTTCTTTTGGTGGGTTGTACACAGTGTGGTATGTACGACCTGAAGGAATGTGAGCACGACGACCAGCCATACGCTCAACAATCACATCATCAGCTACGTCGAATTCAACAACGTAATCTACAGCGATACCCATTTCTTTTAGGCCATCAGCTTGTGGGATTGTGCGTGGGAAACCGTCTAGTAAGAAACCTTTCTCACAGTCATCTTGAGCGATACGCTCTTTGATAAGACCAAGGATAATTTCATCAGAAACTAGCTGACCAGCGTCGATTACTGATTTTGCTTGCTTACCAAGCTCAGTACCCGCTTTGATAGCAGCACGTAGCATGTCACCAGTTGAAATTTGAGGGATACCAAATTTGTTCATGATGAAGTTAGCTTGAGTGCCTTTACCCGCGCCAGGAGCACCTAGAAGAATGATGCGCATGTTTAATCCTCTTATAAAATTATGATTTATACCGAAGCTCACTATCCGAACTTCCTAGTCCATCGCTTAAATAAAAAGAAAGCGTTAGGCAACCGTTGAGGTTAAGCAAAACTACAAATAGAAGCAAAACGGTAAGTTTCGGTATAACGTTTGAAAATCATACAGCTGGAACAAGTTGGATCCTAGTACCAGCTGATTAGGTCGAGCATTCTATCACATTAATATTCAATTGGGCTGAATTTACGACTAAAGAATGCATCACCTCATTTTGTTGTGACGATAACGGTGACGTTGACCACGTTTAACATATTTTCAACGACGTTCATTAAAAAAGCCCGCATTTGCGAGCTTTTAATTACAATCTTTTGTTTAAGGCCAAAGTCGAAAGACTATCGCTTTGTTAGCAACTCGTTGATTGCACCCAAGAATTGTGACGGATCTTCCATAGAGCCTTTCTCAGCCAGCATCGCTTGACCGAGTAGTAGCTCAACCCAAGGGCCAAACGCTTGCTCATCGGCTTCGTCAGCCATTTGTTTAACAAGTGCGTGCTCTGGGTTAATTTCAAAGATGTACTTAACTTCAGGTGCAGCTTGGCCCGCCGCTTCAAGAAGCTTAGCCATTTGCGTCCCCATCTCGAAGTCATCAGTAACAACAACTGCAGGTGTCGTTGCAAGTTTAAACGTAGTACGAACCTCTTTAACGCGATCACCCAGGTAAGATTGAGTACGCTCAACAACAGACTTAAACTCTTCTTCAGTCTCTTTCTGCTTCTCTTTCTCTTCTTCACCTTCAAACTTGCTTAAATCTAAGCCCGCTTTTGTGATCGACTGGAATTGTTTGCCGTCAAAGTCTGTTAGGTAGTTCATTACGTACTCATCGATGCGATCGTACATTAGCACTACTTCAATACCTTTCGCTTTAAACTGCTCCAAGTGTGGGCTGTTTTTAGCTGCTGCGTAGCTATCTGCTGTCAGGTAGTAGATCTTATCCTGGCCTTCTTTCATACGCTCAACATAAGACGCTAGGCTGATAGTTTGATCAACAGAGTCAACTTCTGTAGATGCAAAACGAAGAAGACCTGCGATCTTCTCTTTGTTTGCCATGTCTTCCGCTGGGCCTTCTTTCATTACAAGACCGAACTCTTTCCAAAATTCTAAATACTTCTCGTTGTCATTTTTCGCCATGCGCTCAAGCATAGTAAGTACACGCTTAGTACATGCACCACGAAGAGACTGAGTTACCTTGTTATCTTGCAGGATTTCACGTGATACGTTCAGTGGTAGATCGTTTGAGTCAATCAGACCACGTACGAAACGCATGTAAGATGGCATGAACTGTTCAGCATCATCCATGATGAATACACGTTGTACATAAAGCTTTAAGCCACTCTTGTGGTCACGGTTCATCATGTCCCAAGGTGCTTTAGCTGGGATATAAAGCAGACTTGTGTAGTCGTTCTTGCCTTCAACCTTGTTGTGACTCCAGGTTAGTGGATCAGCAAAGTCGTGAGATACGTGCTTATAGAACTCTTGGTACTCTTCTTTCTCGATGTCTGATTTGTTACGAGTCCAAAGCGCTTGAGCTTTGTTGATTTGTTCCCAGTGCTTCTCTTCGGTGTCTTTACCTTCGTCATCTTTAACCGCAGTTAAGATAGAAACTGGGATACCGATGTGATCAGAGTATTTACCAATTACTTCACGTAGACGCCATTCATTTAAGAATTCTTTACCGTCTTCACGCATATGAAGAATGATGTCTGTACCACGAGACTCTTTGGTGATGTCTTCAATAGTGTAATCACCTTCACCAGCTGAGTGCCATTGTACGGCTTCATTGCTTGCAAGACCTGCGGCACGTGTACGAACGGTTACTGCGTCCGCAACGATGAATGCTGAGTAGAAACCAACACCAAATTGACCGATCAACTGAGAGTCTTTGCTTTGGTCTTCAGATAACTTAGAGAAAAAGTCTGCAGTACCTGATTTCGCGATGGTACCTAAATGTTCAATAACGTTGTCGCGGCTCATGCCGATACCGTTATCAGAAATGGTTAACGTATTCGCCTCAGCGTTAAATGACAGTTTTACACCTAGATCTGCATCGCCTTGGTAAAGTTCAGCATTTGATAGCGCTTGAAAACGTAGCTTGTCCGCTGCGTCAGATGCGTTAGAGATCAGCTCACGTAAGAAGATTTCTTTATTTGAATACAGTGAGTGAATCATTAGATGAAGTAGTTGTTTTACTTCAGATTGAAAGCCACGAGTCTCTTTATTTTGCGTTGTCGTTTCGCTCATTTTTACTCCAAAACATCTATACTTTGTGGTGAAAACTATGGTGGCGGAACACGTAATGCCGCTCTGATGTTCATTAACATGAGGATGACAATTGTAAATTCAAGGTCAAAAATCATAAAAACACTGTTTTTGTTATCTATTTTTATTATCCTTGATTCTCATAAATCTAAAAGAACATAAAAGAAGCCATCGATTGGTTAAGGTTTATACAAACCCACCCAATATTTGTCTATTTAGCACCCAAAACAACCCATAGTAGAAGAATTTAATGAGCAATATCGGCACAAAGTTTATTCTCGCACAGCGGTTCGTATTCGACCCAAACAGCAACTCACTTGTAGACCAAATGAGCAATGGAGAAGTTGTGCGTCTTGGCAGCAATGAAAGCCGCATTCTCCTGATGCTATCAGAAAGACCCAACGAAGTTATCACTCGTAATGAATTGCATGAATATGTTTGGCGTGACCAAGGCTTTGAGGTTGATGACTCGAGCCTGACTCAAGCCGTTTCAACACTACGAAAGATGCTGAAAGATTCAACGAAATCTCCTGAGTTCGTTAAGACAGTCCCCAAGCGTGGCTACCAATTTATAGCTACAGTCGAGCGCTCAGCACCTCTTTCATCAAATGACCAAGCTGTGACTGTTGAAACTGCCGAAAATGAAATAGACCCAAATCCAACGTTTTCGCCTGCAACTATCCCAGAAGAAATAGGTACAGAGGCTCAAGCGCCTGAGCCAATCACTAAAATCCAAGAAGCCTCGATTTCGGTCGAACCACAGCAAATACCAGCAAATGCAGACACTAAAAAGAACAACAAGTGGTTAATACTTGGATTGCTATGTGCAGCAATAATGATGCCGATTTTGGTAATTACCTTTACTAACCCTGCTGAATCTACATTTCGTACATTGGCAGAAGTTGATGGTGTAAAGGTTCAATCACCAATCAATCATCCGGGTTTGACAAATTGGCTACCTGCGATTGAAAAATGTGTGTTGAGCTATAACACTAACCACACTGGTATACTAAAGCCAACCGAAGTGATAGCAACTGGTGGACAGGCCAACAACATAGTTCTTAACTATATTCATCCGCAAGAACACTCTAGCGAAAATATTACTCTCAGAATTTACGCAAACCAGTCGGATGTAGACGACATTTGTAAAGGTGGCCAGTAGCATGAAATTAAAAGTATCTGTTTTCTTACTGGCCCTATCTGCTTTTCTAAGTGGTTGGTTACATTGGGGTAGCGACGCAAAAGTAGCACGCCTACTTACCTCACATGAATGGCAATCAAAGATGGTTTCGCTTATCAGTGCAGAAAAACAAGCCGATTCCATAGGTCCACTCCGTAAAGTTGAGCTCTCCTCAAATGCTAAGTACCTACCAAACGGTACATACCTGAGAATGTCGGTGGTCAGGCTATACGGCACACAAACCGCACCGGCTAACGTCATCAACATTTCAGAGACGGGTCAGTGGGAAATTAACGACAACTACCTACTGGTTTCACCAACTGAGTTTAAAGATGTGACATCGGCTCAGCGCCAAGACTTCTCTCAAGAGCAACTAGAGCTGATTACTCAAGTAATCAAGATGGATGCAGAGCAAAGTCGTCGCATCGATATAATCAATCCGAAGGCACTGCTATTGACTAGTTTAAATCACGGTTCTACCGTATTGTTTTCGAACTAACATTGAAAAGCTTTTCACGATAAACCTAAAAAAGGGGCATGAAGCCCCTTTTTGTTATCTTAAACTCAAAGATAAAACTCTATGGATTGGATAAACTCACTCACCTTATTCTTTGGCTCATTAATCGCCAACACGCTTGCTTCCTTATCAGGTGGCGGTGCTGGGCTTCTACAGTTTCCACTACTCATCTTTCTGGGGCTACCCTTTTCAGTTGCACTGGCTACCCACAAAGTCGCTAGCGTCGCTCTCGGCTTAGGTGCTGCATATACCCATATCAAGGGTGGCACGTTAAGCTGGAAAATTTGTCTCTACCTAATTATCGCCGGCAGCATTGGAGTAGTGGTTGGCGCGAATATCGTACTCATGATCCCAGATGCCATTGCACAGAAGCTGCTTGGCGCAATAATCTTAGCGCTGGGCGTTTACTCACGACTAAAGAAACAATTGGGTCAAAAAGAGCAGCTTAAAAACCGAGACATAAAAGGTTGGATAATTGGTGGGGTTGGGCTAGCACTCATAGGCATCATCAACGGTTCACTCACCGCAGGATCCGGTCTGTTAGTTACTCTATTCCTAATTCGTTGGTTTGGTTTTACTTATAAACAAGCCGTTGCGTTAACCATGATATGCGTAGGTTTGTTCTGGAATGCCATCGGAGGTATTGCCATTGTTCATGCGGGTGCGCCAATATACTGGGTATGGTTACCCATATTACTATTAAGTTCGTTTGTCGGCGGAAGCCTAGGGGCATTCCTCGCTAACCGTTCAAGCAATCAGCTCGTTAAAACGGCTTTCGAAATATTGACGTTTGCCGTCGGCATCAAGCTATTGCTATAAAATCTTAAAGGTTATCTATGAATACAGAATCGAATAAAAATAGCCCAACCGTGCTGAAAGCCACAATAGCAATACACTACTGCCGTCAGTGTAATTGGATGCTTCGCTCAAGTTGGTTGTGCCAAGAACTGCTTCATACCTTCAGTGAAGAGATTAAACAAGTCAGCCTGTATCCAGATACCGGCGGACGATTTGAGATCTTTTGCAATGGAGTACAAATTTGGGAAAGAAAGGCGGACGGCGGCTTTCCTGAAGCGAAAGTTCTGAAGCAAAGAGTGAGAAACATCATTGCTCCAGACAGAGACCTCGGCCACGTAGATTCAAAATAAACCCATTACGGCCGACTCTATTGTTTAAAGCTTATAGCTGGCCGCTGACTAGTACTTCGCCACCAAAGCTGATCACTTGGAAGGTGCCATTTTCATAGATGCCATAGCTTGCTGCATGACCTTCTCGTGGGAACGTCACCGAGCTTGGGTTAAAGATGAAGATGTCCTCTTGGTACTCAGCAACGGGGATATGAGTATGACCATGAGCAATGATATCACCCGCTTTCAGTGCTGGACGTTTCGTTGTGTTATACAAGTGACCATGAGTTAAGAAGATACGTTGGCCTGACTCTAGCAGCACCCATGAATAATCCATCATCATTGGGAAAGAGAGCAACATCTGGTCGACTTCGCTATCACAGTTACCACGAACGGCAATGAGCTCTTGGGAGAATCCGTTCAGCTTGTCTGCAACTGCTGGAGGGTTATAGCCTTCTGGAATTAGATTTCTAGGGCCATGATTTAGGATATCACCCAGTAGGACTAAATATTGGGCACCCGAGGCTTGGTATAGCTCTAATACCTTTTCTGTTGCTGGTAGCGAACCGTGTAGGTCTGAAGCAAAAAATAATTTCACACGTACTTCTCCATAAAGTTTATGGGCCTATTGTACGTACCTAACGACTATACGTCATCTCTCACCATACCGTTGATGACAATATTATTTTAACTGACCATACCGATGATCTTGTTATCACGAACCACAGGTGCACGGCTAATACCAAAGCATTCAAATAGGCGCGCACAGTACGTTTGGATCACCACAACAACGTAGCCAACAATGATGTAGTAATGAATAGGGTCACCAGCCACAATCCGATACAAAATGCAAAAAGACAAACCCAGTAATAATCAAACCATGCCAGGGCTATACCAGAACTGATTTTAAATTCGGAAAGAAAAGTCGGCTCCGTCAACTGCATCGCCATGGTTTCGCCTCAAGGAAACAAAGCAAGCTCTAGTCCCATCAAGAAAAGAGACAAACCAAGAATGACGTAAAAGAATCCAGTCAAGACTTTGGGCAGGTTGTCAACGGGCCTGCGTAGCACTGCTAATTGAAAACCAAATATGATCACCGCAATCGGAATCACATCCATCACTGTGCCAAGAAAGGTGTCGATAAACTGTTGATCACTGATCATGTCACCACCATTCCATAGACCATGACAAACATCATCGGCAACAGTGAAGCAAACGCGATCAGCCCAAAGCCATCAATCATAGGATTACGGCCTTTAATGGCCGAAGCCAAAACGACACCTAATGCCGTTAACAAAGGAACAGTGATGGTTGATGTAGTCACACCGCCAGAGTCATACACGATCCCAATGATGTTTTCGGGTGCAAAAGCAGTGAGCACCACCACACCGATGTAACCACCGAATATCATGTATTGGATTGGCCAACCTTTTAGGATCCGAAGTACACCAAGCAATATTGCGATACCTACCGACAATGCAACAGTGAAGCGCAGACCATCGGCGTACTCTTCCATTTCATCATTAGAATTGGGTATCACACCGCCCTCGGCTGCCGCTTCGGCTGCCGCTTCGGCTGCAACCGCCGTCAACGCAGGCTCCGCTATGGTAGTGCCGAACCCCAGACAAAAAGCGAAGATCAATAACCAGAATACGCTACCCTTGTGGGCAAAAGCTTGCGCCATAGATTCGCCGATCGGGAAGAGCCCCATTTCAAGTCCGAAAATAAGGAAGGTAAGCCCGAGAACCACCAGCACTAAACCCACCAAAATAGACAACAGATGCGGAAGCGGCTCTTGTAAAACATCAAGCTGGAAGAGCGCGATCACCGCAGCAATAGGCAATAGATCACGAAGGCTACCTAACATAACTCGAAACAAAGCTAGCACTGCCGTCATCACAACTCCCTATCATCAATAATTACGTTTGATTATCTATCCGTAATAATCATGGCAAATCCTTATTATTTCTAATGTGATAAACATTACGCAGTTGGTAACATATGCGAGTAAATCTCTTAACTGAAATAACGATACACTTCTCTAAACTAATGAATTAAATTTCACTGTTTAGCGAATCGTTGGAGAGGTCATTTAGGCATCAAACGATTGAAACCAACTGATCGTTATAGTGATTTTTTCGTATTAGTTGGCGATTAAAAACAAGCCATGTCTATAATTATGTTTAATAAGGAGATTGGTATGAAGATATTGTTAACTGGTGGTACTGGATTTATTGGCTCTGAGTTAATCAAGAGTCTGAACACTGACGACGTTACATTACTCACGCGAAACCCTGAAAAAGCGAAACATTGCCTAAGCCACCTGAACCAAAACAACCTTCATTATATCCAATCCCTCGATGAGCTGAATGACCTCAACGATTACGATGCAGTGATAAACCTCGCTGGTGAACCTATTGCAGACAAACGCTGGAGTGATGAGCAAAAAGAGAAGATCTGTAGCAGCCGCTGGCTGATCACAGAGAAGATCGTCGAACTCATTCAAGCAAGCACAACACCACCTGAAGTCTTTATCAGCGGCTCTGCCATCGGCTACTATGGCGACCAGCAACAACACCCATTTGATGAATCACTGCAAGTCGAAGATGAGAGCTTCCCTCATAAAGTCTGTGCTCATTGGGAAGAGATAGCTAAACGAGCGGAATCAGATAATACTCGCGTTATTCTATTAAGAACAGGAATTGTTTTGGGTGAAAATGGTGGTGCACTCAAAAAGATGCTGATGCCTTACAAGCTTGGTGTCGGTGGACCTCTTGGTTCGGGTAAACAGTACATGCCTTGGATTCACATGCTCGACATGGTCAGAGCCATCAATCACTTGTTGTCAATCCCACACGCTCAAGGTGAGTTCAACATGTGTGCTCCTCACCCCGTGACCAACAAACAATTCAGTAGCACTCTCGCGAAACAATTGCGTCGCCCTCACTTCTTGTTCACTCCAAAGTGGGCGATGTCGCTTCTGATGGGCGAGTCGTCCTGCTTGCTGTTCGACAGCATTCGTTCCAAGCCTAAGAAGTTAACTGAAATGGGCTTTATATTTAGTTACTCAAGAATCGAGCCTGCATTAAAAAACTTGTTACAACATCAAGACTAATTCTTTACTCTAGGAGCAAATAAGCTCTAATAAAGGATTAAGTGTGAACAAGTCGATTCTCATCACTGGTTGCTCAACTGGCATTGGCTACACCTGTGCTCACGCACTCCACAAACGCGGTTTTCATGTCATCGCATCTTGCCGCTCCCCACAAGATGTTCAACGTCTTCAAGAAGAAGGTCTCACCTGTATTCAGTTGGATCTTGCCAACAAGGAAAGTATTGAGAACGGAGCGAAACAAGCCATCGAGCTAGCACCAAATGGATTGTATGGCCTGTTCAATAATGGTGCATATGGTCAGGCTGGTGCTTTAGAAGATCTACCGACGCAAGGGCTAAGAGAACAATTCGAAACCAACTTCTTTGGTTGGCACCACCTCGTTTGCCAGATCCTGCCTCATATGCGAGAGCGTGGCGAAGGGCGTATTGTCCAAAACAGTTCGGTACTCGGCTTTGCTGCGATGAAATATCGTGGTGCGTATAACGCATCAAAGTTCGCAATTGAAGGTTGGACAGATACTCTGCGTTTAGAGCTGCATGGCAGTGGTATACACATTTCATTACTCCAACCCGGCCCAATCGAAACCCAGTTTCGAACCAACGCCTTAAAAGCTTTCAATAAGTGGATCAACATGGAAGGTAGTGTTCATCAAAATGCTTACCAACAACAAAAAGACCGACTTGAGAAAGAGTCATCGAATAACGCGTTTGTTTTGCCTGTCGAAAGTTGTATCGAACCTGTTTATCACGCGTTCACCGCCGATAAACCCAAGCTAAGGTACAGAGTAACCACTCCTACTAAAGTGTTTGCTGTATTGAAAAGATTACTGCCGAGCCGTTTGTTAGACCCTATTCTCAGAAAAGCCGCATAAATTACTAACTTTGAATGAACAGTCGCAAACTTTAATGTAACGATGTAATTGATTCGTAACAATAAGATGTCATGATTTAGCCTATCCCATCAGTTATCCTCAATTGATGGACTAACCCTTTGGATACTTCATGACTTTAAACCGCCTTAATTTGGTAGGTCTGAGTCTGGCAATTACGTTGTTTATTCTGTTTTGAGTATCTTACGTAATACCTCACTGGCCACCTCACTGAGAACGCTGTGCCTTCCATGTTGAGTTAACAACTCTATTAACATTGAAGCATGGCGTTTTTCTATTTTTGCCTCTTTTTACCCGAGATTACCCAGTTAGATCTTGAAGTTACCCGTTTATCCCCCCATATTTGCAACGTATCCCAAAACAAATCTCAAGGAACGTAAATGCAATCTCCGCATATTGTTGAACTTAATGAGCAGAACTTTCGCCAAGTACTAGAAGGTTCGATGCAGACCCCTGTCCTCATCAATTTTTGGGCACCAATGAGCCAAGAGAGTGCTCAAATCATTCCTGAACTACAAACATTAACTCAGCAATACAATGGTGCATTCACACTCGCGCTATTAAATTGCGAACAAGAACAAGTCATTGCTAGCCAATTTGGTGTTCAAGCACTGCCTACTATTGCACTGTTTGTTAACGGTCAACCTGTCGATGGCCTAGGTGGTCCGCAGCGCATAGAAGCAATTGTGGAAATGCTTGGCAAACACCTGCCAAGCCAAGATGACTTGGCACTACGCCAAGCGCTTGAGCAAATGCAAGCTGGTGAGCACACTCAAGCTTTAGCGGCTATGCAGCAGCTTCCAGCTGAACTGACGAGCAAAGGTGAAGTTAAACTGGCCATCGCAGAGTGTTTACTAGAAACCCAGCAATTTGATCTCGCCGAAGCTCAGTTGGCAACAATTCCACTCGAGTACCAAGACAACTACTACAAAGGTTTAGTCGCCAAGCTTGAACTTCATAAGCAAGCTGCCGATAGTCCAGAGATCCAAGCATTAGAAGCGGCGCTTCAGCAAAAACCAAACGATGCGAAGACCGCATCAGAATTGGCATTGCAATACCATCAAGTAAACCGCAGTGAAGAAGCAATGGACCTACTGTGGTCTTTCCTAGTCAAAGACCTCAATGCTCTCGATGGAGACATGAAAAAAGAGTTCATGGATATTCTCAGTGCACTTGGGCAAGGCAATCCTGTTGCTAGTAAGTACCGCCGCCAGCTTTATTCTCTGCTCTACTAATTAGGTTCCTTGATTCCTAAACAGTAAGTAGTCAAATACAAATTCGACAAAGCAGCTCATAAACCTTTTGAATGCAAAACTTATAATGGGTCATAAAATCAATGTTTTATGGCCCATTTTTTATTTATAAATTTGCCTCCAATTTAAATATGCGCCAGTATGAGTAATAAACAATTCAAAACTTAAACTTGCAAAGGACTTTGTATGCCTATTGATACCTTGATTACTATTGGCGTCTTTACTGTCGTCGCGTTGCTCTTTATCTTCGCAGGCGTAAAAACCGTTCCACAGGGCAACAACTGGACTGTAGAACGCTTTGGACGCTATACACATACGCTAAAACCAGGCCTTAACTTAATCATCCCATTTATTGATAAAATCGGTCAGCGAATCAATATGATGGAGCGAGTTCTTGATATACCCGCACAAGAAGTTATCTCTAAAGACAATGCCAATGTAGTTATTGATGCGGTGTGTTTTGTACAAGTGATTGATGCACCGCGAGCAGCGTATGAAGTAAATGACCTCGAACACGCGATTCGAAACCTAACGTTGACTAACATCCGAACAGTATTGGGTTCTATGGAACTCGATGAAATGCTAAGCCAACGTGACATGATCAACACTAAGCTATTGAACATTGTGGATGAAGCTACCAACCCTTGGGGCGTAAAGGTTACCCGTATCGAGATTAAAGACGTACAGCCACCAGCAGACCTAACTGCAGCGATGAATGCTCAGATGAAAGCGGAACGTAACAAGCGTGCCGATATCTTAGAAGCAGAAGGTGTAAGACAGGCCGAGATCCTTAAAGCTGAAGGTCACAAACAATCAGAAATTCTAAAAGCTGAAGGTGAAAAGCAAGCAGCAATACTTCAAGCAGAAGCACGTGAACGTGCGGCAGAAGCAGAAGCGAAAGCAACGGAAATGGTATCCACCGCAATTGCTCAGGGTGACATGCAAGCCGTGAACTACTTTATTGCACAAGGCTATACCGAAGCATTGAGGTCAATTGGACAAGCAGAAAACGGTAAGATAATCATGCTACCACTTGAAGCGACTGGCCTAATGGGCTCTGTTGCCGGTATCGCAGAGATGTTCACACACAAGAATGATACACATAGTAAGGACTAACATATGGTCGAATTACTAGAGCAAGTAAACCACTGGCACTGGCTAGCATTTGGTCTAGCATTGCTTGCACTTGAGCTGGTTGGAACCGGTGGTTACTTTTTGTGGATTGGTATCTCAGCCATGTTGGTCGGAGCCCTTTTAGGAGCTCTACCAATTGGTTGGCAGATGCAATGGCTTTCCTTCGCTAGCTTCTCCCTCATCACTACTTGGTTATGGTGGAGAAGACAACTATCTAGTGACAAGCAGTCAGATTCAAATAGAGAGCTCAACCAAAGAGAAAAGCAGCTTGTAGGTCAGACCCTCACCCTTAGTGAAGACGTAAAGAAAGGTAGCTGCCGTATTAAATTCGGAGACTCTTCTTGGTCAGCAAAAGCTAGCCAAGATATTCCATCTGGCACAGAAATAAAGATTGTTGATTTAGACGGAATCATTCTAATAATAGAGCCTTTATAACTTTTTAATATAGAAAGCCTACATTTTCAATAAATATAGGCTTTTTTAGTTTTCATTCATCAACAACATTTTAAATATCATTATGATAGATTTAATTGATAGCAAAATAAGTTCTTATTTCATAAAGCTAAAAAATTTGAATGAATCCAAAAGGCATAAGAAAGCATAGTTTATTAGCCAATAATATATATGAATCGTTAGCATCACTATCGCTTAATTATAATTATTAAAAATGTTAAGTCCGTCAAATTTTTGAAATATTCTTCACCTTGTCCATACTTTCACTTATCTCAATCGGAGATAAAACTAATGGAGTTTGTATGAGACATTTTCTAATCATTCTTACGGCTATTTTTAGCTTGTCATTCGGAAGCGCTCTAGCGAGCAGTCAATCACCAGGTAACGGTAATATGGGACCTATTGTTAAGTGTTCAGATGGTAACGCGGTCACTCATGTACCACTACTGATCTGTAAACATTACGGCGGAAAAGTGCTGTGATAGGTAGTTAAGTCAGGCTAGTAATATCATTTACAGCCTGACTACTATTTATTATTAAAATGGTCTAAGTACGTCCAGATAAATTGTTTAAGATAGGACATTCCGTAGAAGCGTCACCAGGGCAGTCATTTACCCACGATTGCAATTGGGCCTTCATTTTATTGAGCTCCGCAAGCTTCAATTCTATTTCACCTAACTTCTGAGTCGCTTTCTTTTTTACTTCAAAGCTCTGTCTATTGGGGTTCATGGCTAATTCCACCAAGGATTTGCACTCATCCAGTGTGAAACCAACCATTTTTGCTCTGAGCACAAACTCTAGCTGCTCGATATGAATCTCGCCATATTGCCTGTAGCCGTTTTCTGAACGATGTGGAGGGCTCATCATACCTTTACTTTCGTAAAAACGAATGGATTTCGCTGTTGTACCAACACGTTTCGCTACTTCACCAATATTCACAATGTTACCTGTAAGCTTAAAATGAAAAACCGCAGTACTGCTGTTATACAATACTGCGGTTGAAAAACATAGTTTGAGGCTTAGGTTAAAGACTTACTCTTGCTCTAACAGCCAAATCATCGTTTGAGATTTTTCTTCGCTGTCTAGTTTATTGAACCAGTAAGAAACCATTTCGATCTCTTTTGAGCCTTCTAATGGTGCTGGGTCCGCGTTCTTACGATTCTTGAATGCCCAATCTGTCACTGCAGATTGCTCTTCTTTTGTTGCCTCACCATACCAGTAATTCACCATCTCTTGCGCTTGTGATGCTTTTGGCTCTTCAGCAGAAACTGCTGCTACTGGAACAGCCGCGACTGCAGCAACCACAGGACTAAAAGCAGTATTTTTATCCCCTGTATTCACGATAGCTTCAACGTAGCCTGCAGGAACAGAAAACGAAATACTATTGGCATTTGAAACCTGGATGTCAAAAACCAAGTCTTTAAAGGGGGCTTCATCGAATAATTCATTCGAAACTGGAAACTTCACATACTGAGTTTGAGTACAGATATCACTGCATGTCTCAGCTGATGCTGCATAAGGTTTTAACTGGACCTTATCGTCTGCTCCCTTAACTCGCGCAAAACGATATTCATTATAATTTTTGAAATACTGCAGCTCCATTGTGATGTATGAATCCGGAACTGCGCGATCGTTGGTTGGGGTAACATAGTTCAATTCTAGGGATGAGTTCACTAATTGTCCTTGCTTTACCTCAAGTACGTCAGGAGTTAACGACTCACCAACAACCACTTGGTAATTTTGCTTACTTTCTATTCTTTTGACAGCGTCCGTAAAGTCGCTGCTTGAATCCAATGTAGTGCACCCAATTAAGAACAAAGGAATCGACGCTAAAACTATTTTTTTCATATTAACTACCTCGAGGTTTTCACCCTAATATTATTCGATGCCTTTGATTTCTTAGGCTAGACCATAAACGAAGATGCGCCGACTTATTAGCCAGCGCATTTTTTCTTCACAATACACCTTTATTAGAAGCCGTACTCTAAACCTACGCGAGTTACGAATGTGTCAGTTTGTGCTCCGCCAGATTTAATATCACGTTGAGCCAAACGGATGTAAGGAACAAAGCCATTATGTACGTACATTAACTGACCTGAGATTACACTATCTTCATCATCCTGTTTTACGCCCGCTGTTTTTGAATCCATATTTGCCGCATAACCAAGCTTGAAGCCCCAAGGACCGTTCCAGTATTGACCAATTACAGAGTAAGAAGCTTGCTCTGACTTATCTCCACCTTGTACGTCTGATTCACCAGCTTTATAAGCAGCTGAGATACCAAAGCCTGCAGGCAGTGATGCTTCAAAGCCGACTAGGTAACCAAATGTATCAGACATTTTAGCGTCAGTTGCAGCAATAGCATCACCAAAATTAATACCAGTGCCACAACCTGACGCCTCTACACATGTACTCGCAGCTGTTGCTGCTGATAGTTCGCGATCAGATTCAACTTCTACTGCAGCATGGAAAGTAATCGTGTCTGCCAAACGATAATGAGCAGCTGCACCATAGAAGTAGTTATCTTTAACGCTTGAGTCACCACGCCCCGTTGCAAGGTTAAAAGTAAAACCATTTAAATCAGCTGAGTCGTAACGTGCCATATCACCATGACGATCGCGGTTGTATTTAACATCACCGCCCCAGTCCCATACTGCGCCCAAACCAGGGTTAGCGTAAGGCCAGTCAATTACTTCGTACATAGGAGTCAGCATACGACCAAAGCGTACTTTACCCCAGTCACCCTGAAGGCCTACAAACGTGTCACGATTACCCAATGTTGCGCCGTCACCGTTTTCACCAACATAACCAGACTCTACCTGCATAAATATGTTTAGGTTATCAAACATGTCTTTGCTTGCACGGAAGCCGATACGAGATTCATTCTCGTAATCGTAACCAGTACCTGTATCAGTTTTAACACCTGCTTTAGTTTCCTCTGAGTCATAGTTAACAACAGAGATAGCTGCAACACCATAAGCTTGTACATTAAAATCAGAAATGATGCCTACTTGAGATGATTCTGTCCCAGCAAGTGCTCCTGAAGAAATCATCGCTACTGCAGCACCTAGTAGAGTACGTTTGAAAAATTTATTTTCCATGGAATAAAACTCCTAAAAATGGATATAGCTGTTTGAATATTCCCCACCTAAAGTTGGCCGCCGTAGAGAGAAATACCTTTCTTGTTTGAGAACCCTTAATACTGAATTCTCTATTTCCTTTCTGGGTATACACATCGTGCATCCATGGCATTAAGACTAACTTCGCCCTCAAAAAGATCAATGAGAACTTAATTCTCATCTAAAAAAATATGAGTTGGTGCAAATTTACCATGTACTTAGTGATCCAGATCGATAAATTAGAAAGGCCACACACAACAACAACTAAAACCATATAAAACATAAATTTAAAACAATCCGCTTTTTATAAAAATAGATATGACTCGCATTTCTGATACAACTAGAACGCTATTTCATTAATATTGAGCACCGTCACTGTCCTGATTTTATAGTTCATATAGGAACAAAATTCTCAACAATTAAAAAGCCATTATTTTTATAGCAGATACAAAAAAGGCACTCCATTAAAGGAGTGCCTTTGAGATTTTTTTTACCTGAATTTACTTACGAAAGAAGAGCAATGAGATCTTCTTCGGTTCTTATTTCGATACCTAAATCTTGTGCTTTGGTTAATTTAGAACCTGCCGCTTCTCCCGCAAATAGGATATCGGTTTTCTTAGATACGCTGCCTGTGACTTTTGCACCTAACGCTTGCAGTACCGCTTTGGCTTCACTTCGGCCTAATTGAGACAGTGAACCCGTTAGCACAACCACTTTGCCCTCTAGAGGCAATTCTTGGTCATCTGGCGCATCTTCAATCACAGGCCAGTTCACACCCAGTTCGATAAGCTTTTCAACGACCGCTCGGTTTTTCTCTTGTGAGAAGAAAGCCGTAATATGGCTAGCGACGATATCACCAATATCAGACACCTCAACGAGCTGCTCATGAGTTGCCGCTTGTACTAGCTCTAATGTCTTGAAATGCTGTGCTAAGTTCATCGCTGTCGCTTCACCGACTTCACGAATACCGAGTGAGTAAAGGAAACGCGCTAACGTCGTATCTTTCGCTTTATTCAACGCGCTCACCACGTTTTGAGCCGATTTAGGTCCCATACGATCAAGCACCGTAATCACACCGGCACTGAGTTTAAATAGGTCTGCTGGTGTCTCGACCATCTCGCGATCGACAAGCTGCTCTATGACTTTCACGCCCAAACCATCAACATCAAGCGCCTTTCTAGATACAAAGTGCTTAAGCGCTTCTTTACGTTGAGCCTGACACACCAAACCGCCAGTACAACGCGCTACAGCTTCGCCCTCTACACGCTCGACCGCAGAACTACATACAGGACATGCATCAGGGAAAACGATGTCTTTAGCCGTCTCAGGGCGACGGTCTTTTACAACCGCAACAATCTGTGGAATCACATCACCAGCACGGCGGATAATGACACTATCGCCAACCTTGACACCCAAACGAGCAATCTCGTCAGCGTTGTGCAGCGTAGCATTACTTACTGTTACACCACCGACAAAGATAGGTTCTAGTTTAGCCACCGGCGTAATAGCGCCGGTACGGCCTACCTGAAACTCAACATCGTTAAGCAGGGTAATCTCTTCTTGAGCCGGGAACTTGTATGCAATTGCCCAGCGAGGCGCTCTAGCAACAAAGCCAAGCACTTCTTGCGCCGCAATATCATCGACTTTAATCACCACACCATCGATCTCGTAAGCCAGAGAATCACGGCGGGTCATAATGTCTTGATAATATGCCTTTACGTCTTCAAGTGAGCTAAGTTGCTTCGTCTCAGGACACATTGGCAGTCCCCAGTCTTTTAGCTGTAAGAAACGTTGGTAATGGCTACTTGAGAGCTCTGCACCTTCAACAACACCCACGCTGTAAGCATAGAAAGCTAATGGGCGTTTTGCGGTAATACGTGAATCAAGCTGACGCAAGCTACCTGCCGCTGCATTTCGTGGGTTAACAAAGACTTTCTCACCTTTCTTCAATGCCATTTCGTTCAGTTTATCGAAGCCGGCTTTTGGCATGAACACTTCACCACGCACTTCGATACGTTCAGGCCAACCTTCGCCTTGTAGCTTAAGTGGAATCGAGCTGATAGTACGTACGTTTTCGGTGATGTTTTCACCCGTTGCGCCATCACCACGAGTTGCCGCTTGAACTAATGTCCCATTCACATAAAGTAAGCTCACAGCGAGACCATCGAGTTTAGGCTCACAACAGAAAATCTTAAGGTTCGCGGTAGGTGCTCTATCGGACATCCGCTTATTAAACGCATCTAGGTCTTCATCAGAGAACGCATTATCCAGAGAAAGCATTGGGATCTCGTGAGTCACTTGCGTAAAGCCATCTAGTGGCTGACCACCAACACGTTGGCTCGGTGAGTCCACGGTTACGAGCTCTGGATTCTCTTCTTCGATCTTTAGCAACTGCTGCATTAATCGATCGTACTCAACATCAGGGATCTCTGGGCTATCTTCTACGTAATAACGAACGGCATGATAGTGCAGAGTTTCTCTTAACTGCTCTAAGGTCACTTGAATCGATTCTTTCATATCATTCTCTGTCGTGATTGAAATATCAAAAAGGGCTCCCTTAGGAGCCCTTTTCTATAAATATAGGTTATTTACTAGGCTAAACAATATGGCTAAGCGTTCGCAGCCGACATGAAATCTCTAATCTGTTTACGGTAGTCTGATAAACGGTTTGGTGTCATTAGATTGCGTGATTCATCCAAAACGTTTCCGCCCATATCATCAGCAATCTTCTGTGCTGCACTCAACATCACATTGAAGTTTTGATCAGCTTGACCATAGCATGGCAATGTCATGAAGAACGAAATACCTTTAGTCGTAAAGTCAGCTGGATCATCATGCTCTAAAGTACCAGGCTGCATCATATTTGCGACACTGAAGATAACCTTAGGCTCATCAGCTGATTGTGCAAAGCAGTGGTAAATAGACATCTCACCGTAGGTTAAGCCATTGCTCTCCATGCTGCGGAAAAGTTCAGTACCAACAAATGGGAGCTCTCCCGCACAGTGAACATTGAGGACAATCACCTCTAAGCCTAATTCTTCATCTTGCTTTGTTTCTTCAACAGGAGCTGCTGCTTGTGGAGCAACACTCTCTTTAACTGCGAATGGTTCACTTGCGACTACAGGCTCTTCAACTTGTTCAGCTGCAACTTCTTCAAAAGAACCGTACTGCTCTTTAAAACCGGCATGGCTTTCTTTTTGCTCATCGTTCAGTTCGAAGCTAGGAACCTCTGGTTCTACCGCTTGCTCAACATGTTCCGGTTCGCTATCAGACTTGATAGGGTCTTCAACACTGAAAGAAGGCAAATCATTCAACTCGATATCGTCTTGTTGCTCTTCTTTTGGTTGTGGTGCTGTAAGCGGATCAGAATCGATCAACGGATCAGCCGCAGACGGCGATACTGCAAAATCCGGCTCTTTACGCTCTTTTCGGATTATCTCAAAATCATCTTCTGGGGCGAATGAACGGTTTGGGATGGTTTCAGCATCGTCTAAGCTATCATGATCTAGCTTGTCAAGTGGCTTATCTCCAAACTTTGCTTTCACTTCTTTTTTACTCGTCCACAAACCGTGGAACAATAATGCGGCGATAGCTAATGCGCCAACAATAATGAGTACAAATCGCAATTCCTGCATTTTTCGCTCTCAGCTTTCTTAGTCAACTAGCGGAAAGACGCTGTCACTAAGTTGGGTTAATTTGACCAATCTCACTACTCTATCAAAAGTAGCCACTGTTTTAGAACAACTTAATACAATTAGTTCCTTAGATGGTGTGATTTTCGCCACGCTTTTTTTCTTAATTTCGGTCGAGTACACTAGAGGTGTTTGCTATTTAACCAAATTTACATGTGACCTTAATTAAATATGACTATTGAATCTGTTCCCCGCTCTGGCTTTGGCTATTTTGTTTTCGGTATAAAGATCGCGTTGTCTCCGAGCATTCGCAAATTTGTACTGCTTCCTCTTCTTGCTAACGTGTTACTCGTTGGCGGTGCGCTTTTTTATATCTTCTCGAATCTAAACACTTGGATTGAAGGTTGGATAGAAGGTTTACCGAGCTTCTTATCTTGGTTGTCATATGTTTTGTGGCCATTATTAGTATTAACCGTATTGGCGACCTTTTCATATTTCTTCAGCACACTCGCCAATTTCATTGCCGCTCCTTTCAACGGACTACTCTCAGAGAAAGTCGAAGAACTGCTTAGCGGTAAAAAAGTCAATGACGATGGCTTGCTGGATGTTTTAAAGGATACTCCGCGCATTTTAGTAAGAGAATGGCGCAAGCTTGTCTACGTTCTGCCAAAAGCGATCGGTTTATTCCTACTTTTATTGATTCCTGCACTCGGTCAAACCGTTGCGCCATTTTTATGGTTCATCTTCACCGCATGGATGTTAGCGATTCAATACGCCGACTACCCATTCGACAACCATAAAATCAAATTTGATGACATGAGAAATAATTTGAAACAAAAACAAGGTAAGAGCTATAGCTTTGGTGCACTTGTTTCTGTGTTTACTACCATTCCCGTTCTCAACCTTATCGTAATGCCAGTTGCTGTGTGTGGTGCAACTGCAATGTGGGTTGCTGAATTTAAAGACCAAGCTCTACGCTCTCGCTGATTTTCTCTTCTTTATTGGCCTATCTATTTGAAGTTCTGATTTCACTGTAGATAGGCGTCAATTCTGCTACATATCTATATGATATAACTTTTTAATCCTTTTACCTTTTTTTCAACTTGTTTAATCTCAATTCAAGCTAAACAAACATCGAAAGACACTAGACGGTAAAGTGATTGATATACATACGTTTAGTGCTGTCATTAAATGAAGGAATATCGCATGAGCAAGATCTACGAAGACAACACCCTAACGATTGGTAATACACCTCTAGTACGCCTAAACAAAGTAAGCAAAGGTAACGTCCTAGCTAAGATCGAAGCTCGTAACCCTAGCTTCAGTGTTAAGTGTCGTATCGGTTCTAACATGATCTGGGAAGCAGAAAAAGCAGGTACCCTTAAGCCAGGTATCGAGCTTGTTGAACCAACCAGTGGTAATACAGGTGTTGCACTCGCATTCGTAGCAGCAGCACGCGGTTACAAACTTACGCTGACGATGCCTGAGTCAATGAGCTTAGAACGTCGTAAGCTGCTTAAAGCACTAGGCGCAAATCTAGTACTAACTGAAGCGCCAAAAGGCATGAATGGTGCGATTGCTAAAGCAGAAGAAATTGTTGCTTCAGACCCAGACAAATACCTACTGCTACAACAATTCAACAACCCAGCTAACCCACAAATTCACGAGCAAACAACCGGTCCTGAAATCTGGGAAGCAACAGACGGAGAAATTGATGTGTTTGTAGCTGGTGTAGGTACAGGTGGTACTATCACTGGTACAAGTCGTTACATTAAAGGTGAAAAAGGCAAAGCCATCACTTCTGTAGCAGTAGAGCCAGCAGAATCTCCAGTAATCGCACAGGCGCTTGCAGGTGAAGAAATCAAACCAGCTCCACACAAAATCCAAGGTATCGGTGCAGGTTTTATCCCTGGAAACTTAGATTTAGAACTTATCGACCGCGTCGAGTCAGTAACTTCTGAAGAAGCAATTGAAATGGCTCAGCGACTGATGAAAGAAGAAGGTATTCTTGCAGGTATCTCTTCTGGCGCAGCAGTAGTAGCGGCAAACAGAATTGCTGATCTACCTGAATTTGCAGGAAAAACCATTGTAACCGTACTTCCAAGCTCTGGTGAGCGTTACTTAAGTACAGCGCTATTTGCAGGTATCTTTACGGAAAAAGAGAACCAACAATAATATGTGGTCAAATCAATTTTTCGTCCAAAAAAGCCCCGTTTAGGGGCTTTTTTGTTGATCCCTGCCCCACCTTTGGTAATATCGGGTCTGTTTTATTTTTCGCTTCAAAATAAAGGAAGCAATAAACAGATTCTGAAAGTCGTGAGTCCTCAACAAAAGATGACCATGGCTGGATAAAAATTTATAACCAGTCTAAGTTCTAACACGAGCATGGCGTACTAGCCTCTAGCGCATTTGGGCTAAAGCAGTTAAGCTAAACTGGTTACAAACTTACAAAAAATAAATTAATTGGGGTATATAAAATGTACGAGAAGCAAGTAGAAATCACAGCAGAAAACGGTCTTCATACTCGTCCAGCTGCACAGTTCGTTAAAGAAGCAAAATCTTTCGACGCTGACATCACAGTGACTTCTAACGGCAAAAGCGCTAGCGCGAAAAGCCTGTTCAAACTACAAACTTTAGGCCTTGTAAAAGGTACTAACGTAACTATTTCAGCTGAAGGTCCTCAAGCTCAGCAAGCAGTTGACCACCTAGTTGCTCTTATGGATCAACTACACTAATACGGTCTCCTTCTTTCAAAGCCATTTTGCATAGCAAAGTGGCTTTGTTCGAAATAGATAGGAATAAGCGCGACATTAGTCGACGACTTAAAGTCACACACTCTCCCGTTTACAGTTGAACAACTAAGGTAAGGCTATGATTTCAGGCATCCTAGCATCTCCTGGTATTGCTTTCGGTAAAGCACTACTACTTCAAGAAGATGAAATTGTCCTAAACACTCAATCTATCTCTGACGACCAAGTTGAAGCAGAAGTACAGCGTTTCTTTGACGCTCGTAACAAATCAGCTCAACAACTTGAAGTTGTTAAGCAAAAAGCACTTGAAACTTTTGGCGAAGAAAAAGAAGCAATCTTTGAAGGCCACATCATGCTGCTTGAAGATGAAGAGCTAGAAGAAGAGATTTTAGCACTCATCAAGAAAGAAAAAATGCACGCAGACAACGCGATCCACACGGTGATCGAAGAGCAAGCTTGTGCGCTTGAATCTCTTGATGATGAGTACCTGAAAGAGCGTGCAACTGATATCCGTGATATCGGTACTCGTTTCGTTAAAAACGCACTAGGCATCAACATTGTGTCTCTATCAGATATCAATGAAGAAGTTATCCTAGTAGCTTACGACCTAACACCATCTGAAACTGCACAAATCAACCTAGACTACGTTCTTGGTTTCGCTTGTGACATCGGCGGTCGTACATCTCACACTTCAATCATGGCACGTTCTCTTGAGCTTCCAGCTATCGTTGGTACTAACGATATCACTAAGCAAGTTAAGAACGGCGACATGCTTGTTCTAGACGCGATGAACAACAAGATCATCATCAACCCTTCTGAAGCTGAACTAGCAGAAGCTAAGAAAATCAAAGCAGATTTCGAAGCAGAAGCGGCTGAACTAGCAAAACTAAAAGATTTGCATGCTGAAACTCTAGACGGTCACCGTGTAGAAGTTTGCGGCAACATCGGTACAGTAAAAGACTGTGACGGTATCCTGCGTAATGGCGGTGAAGGCGTTGGTCTTTACCGTACTGAATTCCTATTTATGGACCGTGACGCACTTCCTACTGAAGAAGAGCAATACGTTGCTTACAAAGAAGTAGCTGAAGCAATGAACGGTGAGTCAGTGATCATCCGTACTATGGATATCGGTGGCGATAAAGATCTTCCATACATGGATCTTCCAGAAGAGATGAACCCGTTCCTAGGCTGGCGTGCAGTACGTATCAGCTTGGATCGTCGTGAAATCCTACGTGACCAACTACGTGGTATCCTACGTGCATCTGCACACGGTAAACTACGCATCATGTTCCCAATGATCATTTCTGTTGAAGAGATCCGTGAACTGAAGAAAGCAATCGAAGAGTACAAAGCTGAACTTCGCGCTGAAGGCTTAGCTTTCGATGAAAACATCGAAATCGGCGTAATGGTTGAGACTCCAGCAGCAGCTGCAATCGCACACCACCTAGCGAAAGAAGTATCTTTCTTCTCTATCGGTACTAACGACCTAACGCAATACACTCTTGCGGTAGACCGTGGTAACGAAATGATTTCTCACCTATACAACCCACTATCTCCTGCTGTTCTTACAGTAATCAAGCAAGTGATCGATGCATCACACGCTGAAGGTAAGTGGACTGGTATGTGTGGTGAGCTTGCTGGTGATGAGCGTGCAACACTGCTTCTTCTTGGTATGGGCCTAGATGAGTTCTCTATGAGCGGCATCTCTATCCCTAAAGTTAAGAAAGTAATCCGTAACTCTAACTTCGCAGAAGTTAAAGCTATGGCTGACGAAGCACTATCTCTACCTACAGCTGCTGAAATTGAAGCTTGCGTAGAAAAATTCATCGCTGAGAAATCTCAATAATCACCAAATTCTTAATAGAGTTAGACGGCTAAAAATAGTCGTCTAATTTGTTAGATTGGTATAGTATATTCTACAGAATAAAACTAAACGTTAGGAGCATGACACAATGGGTCTGTTTGACAAACTGAAAAAGCTTGTATCTGATGACAGCGCTGATGCTGGTGCAATCGAAATCATCGCACCTCTTTCTGGTGAAATCGTAAACATCGAAGATGTGCCAGATGTAGTTTTCGCAGAGAAAATCGTTGGTGACGGCATCGCGATCAAACCAGCTGGCGACAAAATGGTAGCTCCAGTTAACGGTACTATCGGTAAGATCTTCGAAACTAACCACGCATTCTCTATCGAGTCTGACGACGGTGTTGAGCTTTTCGTTCACTTCGGTATCGATACTGTTGAACTAAAAGGCGAAGGCTTCACTCGCGTAGCTGAAGAAGGTCAATCTGTTAAAGCTGGTGACACTATCATCACTTTCGACCTAGCGCTTCTAGAAGAAAAAGCGAAATCTACGCTTACTCCAGTTGTTATCTCTAACATGGACGAAATCAAAGAGCTGAACAAGCTTTCTGGTTCTGTAACTGTCGGCGAAACTCCAGTTCTTAAAGTAACGAAGTAATTTCGAGTACTTATCTCCTTTAATAAAAACGCTACCTGAGGGTGGCGTTTTTTATTACCTGAAACTTTTGTTCCTGAGCGATGTTCATCGCTGAAAGTCATTTAACTGAGCAAGCCAAGTGCCGAGCTTTGGCTCTGCTTCGCTTGGGCTAGCAATGCGGTAGTCGCATCTTGAAGCACTTGTGAGCGCACCATCTCCGTCGACTCACGCGCAAAATCCGTATCGCGTATCCGCCCTTTAGATTCAGTCACACTCCGGTTCACCGTATTAAGGTTCTCCATCGTGCCACTAACCCGGTTTTGGAAGCCACCTATTTCGCTTCGATGCGAATCAACATACTTAATTGCCGCGTCAATCACTCCAATTGAAAGCTGTGCCCCGCCAACAGTCAACATATCAATGTTGTCCATTGTGACTAAACCACCCGCACTAACATCAAGCTCATCCGCCAAGCTACCCTCTAACGTTACACCTTCAGGTGCATTCAATGTTGAGGCAAAAAATTGCAGCTCATTGTTTTCCGTTACTGAAGCACTCACTATCGATTGCTGCGCGTTGATGTAAGTGGCAACCTGCTCGATGCGGTCACCTAGCTTGAGTCCGATAGATTCTGTTTGGGTATACCCTTTACTGTCTTGGTATTCAAATTTAAGAGTTTGATTGTCTTTAGTCACTCGCCAATCTTTATCGACTGCGCCACCAAAATAATGCTGCCCTCCCATTTCTGGGATGTGACTGCGCATATTTCGCAGTGTCAGAGAGATAGAGTTGGCGTTGGCACCAATATGGAAGCTTTGCGAGCCGTAAGAGCCATCAAATAGGTTTTTATCTGCAAATGTCGTCGTGATCGCGACACGATCAAGCTCATCTTGCAGCGTTACGACCTCGTATTGAATACTTTGCCGATCACTTGAGTCATTACTGCCGTTTGCCGCTTGAAGCCCCAGAGAGCGCAAGCATTGCAATATAGCACTGCTCTCATGCAAAGCGCCTTCTGCGGTTTGTGCCACCGAATACGCATCGTGCGCATTTCTCAAGGCGACATCAAGCCCTCTAGTTTGAACGTTAAGAGTATTGGAGATTTGCAGACCTGCAGCATCGTCACTGGCGGAGTTAATCCGATAACCCGAGGTGAGGTTTCGCTGAGACTCTATGTTTTGCTCGGCCGCATGACTGAGATGTCGCTGCGTCATCATCGCAGTGACATTAGTATTTAAAGAGACCATCTAATCGATACTAACTCTTTGTCATCTACCCTATTCGGTGTACCTAATGCTTGATTTGCATAAACAAAAAGCCAGGGTGAGCCTGGCTTTTGTATCGCGGCATATTAGGTTAATTAACCTAGTAGGCTAAGTGCCGAGTTCGGAGCTTGTTTCGCTTGAGCAAGAATCGAGCTTGAAGCTTGAGAAAGGATCTGAGACTTAGTCATCTGAGTCGTTTCTTTCGCGAAGTCGGTATCTTTAATACGGCTCTTAGATGCGTTAACGTTCTCATTAATGTTGTCTAAGTTGCTGATTGCATGGTCGAAACGGTTTTGGAATGCACCCAGTTCTGCACGGTGGCTGTCTACGTACTTAAGTGCCGCATCGATGATTGCTACAGACTCTTGAGCACCGCCAACAGACGTTACGTCGATAGTATCAACCGTCACTTCTTTAGAAGCTTGAATGCCTAGCTCACCAGCAAGACCACCAGAGAAAGACACATCGCCGCTTACTTTGTTGTTACCAGCGAACATTTGTAGCTTACCGTCTTCAGTTACAGACGCTTTCACAGAGTCTTGTTGACCGTTGATGTATGTCGCTAGCTCTTCGATGTCATCACCCGCTTTTGCGCTGATGTCGATTTCTTGTGCTTGACCAAAGTTATCTGTAAACGACAGTTTTAGGTCGTTCGAACCCGCTTGTACGTTCCAGTCTTTGTCTTTAGCGTTCTCAGTTTGGTAGCTCTTACCACCCATCTGAGCGTTATCAGAGCGCATATCCTTCAGGTTCAGCATTACCGCTTCGCCGTTATCCGCACCGATTTGGAATGATTGTGTACCGTAAGTACCGTTAAGCAGCTTGTTACCACCAAAAGACGTCGTTTCCGCGATACGGTTTAGCTCGTCGTTCAGTGCTGTTACTTCTTCTTGAATCGCTACACGCTCAGCTTTTGAGTTTGAGCCGTTTGAAGATTGTAGAGACAAATCGCGCATACGTTGCAGAATGTTAGTCGTCTCGTTCATTGCACCTTCAGCGGTTTGTGCAATAGAGATACCATCGTTCGCGTTACGAACAGCAACGTTTAAGCCGCGGCTCTGAACGTTCAAACGGTTAGAGATTTGTAAGCCAGCAGCGTCATCTTTTGCGCTGTTGATTTTAGAGCCAGAAGATAGACGCTCCATTGATGTTTGTTGTGCGCTGTTTGCGTTGTTTAGGTAACGTTGCGCAGTCATCGCTGAAACGTTGGTATTTACATTCACTGCCATGGTGATTTCTCCAATTGATTTTCCGGTATTGCGGTTTCCGACGTCTCGGAAAACCAAGTAGTTCTCTCAAAGTTACTTTTAATAACGGCGTAACTGACGAAAC
>NZ_LWEH01000158.1 GCF_001635455.1 Vibrio sp. HI00D65 | reverse complement strand
GACAAAGTTGCCCAGTTGACCACACAGATTCTTCAGGAACTGGCTCCTCAGTTTGCGATGCCGAATCAGGAAGATCCTTTGGTTGGACTGAGAAAAGAGGAGCTTGATATCAAGGCAGCAGATGTCGATCGTAAGGCAAGCGAAGGACAGCAGCGAATTGATCTCGAAAGAAGAAGAATCGATAATCAGGAAGATATCGGTGATGAGAGNTTAGCCGCACAAGTTGCCATTGCAGACATGAAGAACGATACTGCACAGGATAGGATTGATGTGGCCAGACAACAGCAGATGGCTAAGACTGCAGAGAACATGGCCAAGAACTTTTTTGGGGGTAGATAATGACCAGTAGTGTCAGAGCAAAAAGAGCAGCAGATCAGAAAGCTGCAAACCGAAGAGAAGAAGAGATGCGTCTTGCAAAGCTTGAAGGGCGTATTACAGAAGCAGAAGAGATAGTTAAACAAGCAGCACCTGAAGAGCCAGTTGCAGAAAAACCTGCACCTGCTCCA
>NZ_LWEH01000157.1 GCF_001635455.1 Vibrio sp. HI00D65 | reverse complement strand
AGGGATGATCATTTTCAACCCTCTCGCTGCAATTCTAAGACCTCTTTCGTCAGTCATTTTAGCGATGTCAATCATTGACTGCTCTAATGACGTTTCGTTAAGATCCGCCTGAGTAGTTAAGGTATTTTTAAAAGTACCTGCTACTGTAGGGTGAGATGTGCTGAACAAAGCAACACCATCGCCTGACTTGAAAGTTGCAGTTGATGGTAAACCGTTGATTAAAGGCTCAACAGATTTTACTTGTTTTGCATTACTCATNGATCTTGCTAAAGCTTTTGTGTATCTAGCAGCAAGTCTATCGTAGAGGTTATCTTCGATAGCTTCTTCTGTGATAGCAAATGCTAAAGCTACNGTCTCATGTGAGTATCGAGCTGTGTAGGTTTCCTGTGCATCATCAAATGATACTCCAGCACCTTCTTGCTTGATTTGTGCGTTTCCGAAACCTGATAACATTACTTCTTCTTCAAAAGCTCTGTCAGAAGTTTCGCTAGTATAAATCTCAGCATGCTGATTTTCATACCTATTGTATTCCAGGCCAAATAGTGCATTCAACCCTGGCTCTAGTTCTTTAACTAGTTGTGATCTTGATATTGCCATAGTCTATATACTCCTATTATGATTGTAGCTCGATTAAGTTGATACTAACAACAGCAGAAAAATTAGCTTCAGTAATATCCTCATTTTCAGGATCTTCTGCAGATCTAAGTAATCTAAATTGTTTGTCGTCGTTACCAGTAACACTTGAGTCCAAAGTTGCT
>NZ_LWEH01000156.1 GCF_001635455.1 Vibrio sp. HI00D65 | reverse complement strand
CCCGTGTCTATGAGAACCTGTACAAAGCAGGTGCAAAGATCGTTGAAGTTCAGATTACTGGCGATGATACGTCACCGCTACGTAATGGTCTGGTAACGAACCAGAAGATTATGGGCTTCACGCTTTACAAATCCAATGCTCTGCGGCAGTCGGCTGATGCTACGACTACCACGGACATGGTTTCGGTTTCTGGCGTTGGTTCTGGAGAGAACGTAGTTCTCGCTGGTCATATCTCCGCTTGTGCAACCGCTAACTCAATTGCTAAGACTGAAGTGATTCGTGANCCCGATGCNTTTGCAGACGTTGTTCGTGGTCTTCATGTGTATGGACGTAAAGTCCTGCGCCCTGAGTCACTTGTTCTCGGCATTGTAGACTACAGCTAAGGGAGGGATGAATCATGGCTACTATTGATCGTACCATCAATGGCGGTGGAACCGTTGGTCATCCTTCACGGATGCCTACCCCTTATGTGATCACTTCTCAGGTCCACGATACTGCNGATGGCGGTACAGGTGGAGATGTCNTCCAANTGGTNGATGTNCCTGCAGATACCATGATTGTTGCTGGTGCGCTTGAAGTTCTTGAAGCGCGTGGTAATAGTCAGATCACGCTGGACGTTGGTGTAACTGGTGGTGACGTAGACTGTTTTATTGATGGTTCTGCGCTTGCTGCGGGTTTTGAGCCGTTCCTAGAAGCAGCTACGGGTGCTTCTGGTTCCAACGCACGTATCTTTACTAGTGCTGACACAATTG
>NZ_LWEH01000155.1 GCF_001635455.1 Vibrio sp. HI00D65 | reverse complement strand
TCTCTCTGAAGCTCAAGAGCTCAACGACGACGCACAAGCACAAGGTTTCTACGTACAGAAAGGCTTATTCGAAGAATACGCAACCTTCGGTCGCGGCCACGGTCATGATTTAGCGCCGTACGATCGCTACCACCAAGTACGTGGTCTACGCTGGCCTGTTGTTGATGGAAAAGAAACTCAATGGCGCTTTAAAGAAGGTTCAGATCCATATGCGAAAGCAGGCTCTGGGTGGGACTTCTACGGTAAACCAGACGGTAAAGCACTGATCATCAATGCTCCGTACGAAGCGCCCCCAGAAGTGCCAAACGAAGAGTACGATATGTGGCTATGTACAGGCCGTGTTCTTGA
>NZ_LWEH01000154.1 GCF_001635455.1 Vibrio sp. HI00D65 | reverse complement strand
AGAGAGCGGAACTCGCGTGATTCTAAACCCAGCCCCTGCTCGTCCATTATCGGATACCTTACTAGCGTGTGTTGATGTGATCACACCAAACGAAACCGAAGCAGAAGTACTGACAGGCGTTACCGTAACCGACAGCGCATCTGCTCATCAGGCATCTTTGGCTCTGCATGCGAAAGGCATCGAGACAGTAATGATCACGCTTGGCGCTAAGGGTGTATGGGTAAGTAGACACGGTGAAGGTGAACTGATAGCAGGCTTCCGCGTTGAAGCGACTGATACAACC
>NZ_LWEH01000153.1 GCF_001635455.1 Vibrio sp. HI00D65 | reverse complement strand
TAAATATGTAGAAGGATCTAAACCAGGAATGATCTATGCTCCATCACTTGGTCAGTTGATAGATGGTGAGGGTAAAGGTATCGATATAATCGTTGCTCATGCTCAAACTAGATATCCTGAATGGCAAGAGAGAGGTGATAGTGCTTCTGCTCCAGTTGGAACTCACATGCAGATTCCGGCAGATGCAGTAGAAGAAAGAAACGGTAGATACAGATTACCAAATGGAAACTATGTAGANAAAACTGCATACTTCTATGTNATGGTAGTTATGGGAAATGAATCTAGACCGGCTGTCATTCCAATGAGATCGTCTAATCTTTCACCGGCGAGGGAACTAAATAATCTGATCACCAATTTAAGGATGACAGATGCAAAAGGTACATTTCAACCGGCAGCTTTCTCAGCAATGTTCAACTTAAAAACAGTTGGCAAAACTGCAGGCAGCAAAAGTTGGCATGTATACAAGCCATCAAAAGTCAGAATGTTAGATGTATCTAACAAAGAAGACTCTGCTTTATACGTAGCAGCTCAAGAGT
>NZ_LWEH01000152.1 GCF_001635455.1 Vibrio sp. HI00D65 | reverse complement strand
TGTTGTCGTTAACACCAACCACGATGTTTGCGATGCCTTCTTCTTTAACAGGTGCAGAAACTACAACGCGCTTCACGCCTTGCTCTAGGTATGTGTTTAGGAAAGAAGTCTTACGGTGAACACCTGTCGCTTCGATCACAACATCACAACCAGACCAATCGATCGCGTCGATGTCACACTCTTTAGTGGTTTTGATGCGTTGACCATTGATGATCATCTCATCGCCTTCAGTTGTCACTTCATGGTTCCAGCGACCTTGAACTGAATCGAACTCAAGAAGAT
>NZ_LWEH01000151.1 GCF_001635455.1 Vibrio sp. HI00D65 | reverse complement strand
TACCTCTACATAACGGGTTTCGCTCTTTCTTGGATTCAAATTATTCACAACTAAATTTATAAATCCTTTATAATCAAGACGTTAACTCAGTTATAATAAAATCCACTCTNANAATGAATAAAATAAATATTAATGAAATAGACTTCTTAATGTTATTTTTTATGTGCTGTGAAAACATATGAAAATGGCACCTCATTGATAAATTAGAAGTGCAAATTATATGGTGATCAACTTTTGACAAGTAACAAGATAAAGACAAAAAATGACAAAAATAGGACATATTTCTTATCAATGTGAAGTTTTGTTAATAGGGGTAAGGGTCGTTTTTCACATAGTATTAAAAAAATAACTATTACTGATAGATCTTGCTGAAAATGATTTGTATTTTTAAATTCAGTTTTATGCTTCGCTAATTGGTGTTCACAAAACTGATTGCATACCATACTCTTTTTTCTCTACATTGTCTTGGGTACGTATTTCTATTTCCGACATTATTCCCTGATCTAATTGTTCAGGTGTCGGAGCAGCTGTGCGCTTCGATTATTTGTGAGGATAACTTCACATAGTAATAGGTTTTATTCATATTTGAGAGTGGATTTTATTATAACTGAGTTAACGTCTTGATTATAAAGGATTTATAAATTTAGTTGTGAATAATTTGAATCCAAGAAAGAGCGAAACCCGTTATGTAGAGGTAAGGTGTTATGTAAGGGGCACTAATTGTAAAAGGTCGTATCTGGGCGAGCGATAGGTCGTAAAAAGGCAATACAAAGCAGCCTAAGTGGCTGCTTTTTGTTTTTAATAACTAAAAGCTTACTCGCGAGTTAGCTGGCAAGCTTAGCTTCAACTTGGCCTAAAGCGCGTTGGTACGTGAACCATGCGCAGGTTCCGGCGAACACGTTACCGATCATAGCACCCCAGAATAGGCCTTCAATTCCAGCAAGCTGAGAGCCAATCCATAAACAAGGTAAGAAGAAAGCGAACAGGCGCAATGCTGAAATGGTTAATGCGGTGTAAGACTTACCCAGGGCGTTCGAAACCGACACCATTAGCATGCAGATTCCCAGAGGACCAAGGCTGATTGGGACAATCATGAGGTGATAGTTGAGGATTGTGGTCACTTCACTGTCGCTCGTCATCAAACCTGCTAATCCGCTTGAGAATACCCTGGTAACAAGCGCAATTACGACTTGAAAGCCAAGCACAAAGGTTGCGGCAATCTTGATCAAGCTGCGAATATCAGTCAGGTTCTTTTCTCCCAACATGCGACCAACCATTGGCGGCATCGACATGGTCAATGCAAGCACCGCAACAATCGAGAAAAACTCAAAACGAGAACCCAGCGCCCAAGCCGCAACGGCAGCCGTACCGTAGCCTGCCAGCAGCTTAGTTGCCAACATAGAAGAAACTGGTGGTAGCAATTGACTTACCATCGCAGGCCCCATGATTTTGCCAATCGAGCGAACACTCTTGCCGATATCAAGATCGTGCCAGTCGAACGTCATCCAATGTTTCTTGGTTACTTTGGGCGCCACGATAAAGATGCCTGCACCGAATGCCAAAATCGTCGCAATCGCAGCACCATTGATACCCATGTCGAGCGTAAAGATGAAGATTGGGTCCAATATCAAGTTAATGATGCTGGTTGCGATCATCATTGAGCCGGGCAGCATAGTATTACCGTTGGCACGACACACACTGTAGTAAAAGTAGAGTAGCGCACCTGTCCAAGAGCTGATTAACCAATAGATCCAGTAAGAGTCAATGATCGGCAATACGCTTGTTGGCGCATCGAGTAGTTCTAAAATTGGGCCACGAAGCAGATAAATGATGACTGAAAAAAGTGCAACACTCACACTTCCCATTGCGATCACAAGCCCACCTAGCTGCTTAGCGTAGCGCATTTCGTTAGCACCAATTGCACGTGCAATGACTGCTGTGGTCGCGATGCCCAACCCGACTTGAATACCGATGATGATCATCTGGATAGGCAGTGTGAAGCCTTGAACAGCGAGCGGTAGTACACCTAGCTGACCAATGAAGGCACTGTCTACAAGTTGGAAGCTCATGAGAGAAAGCACCCCAAACAGCATTGGCCACGTCATGGTATAGAGTTGTCGGCCAAGCGAAGGCGAGGGAGTTGCGGTAGTAGAATTCATATTACTCTTTTTGGTCTTGAAGATAGACTCACAGCGGTAACGTCGAGCTGTGAAGAATTGTGTAAAGGATAACGTAAGGCCAGCACGATACCAATCATTGTTATCGGATCTCGTTATATTCCTTGACCTTGCAGTTGTTTGAATTGGCGCATTTTGTTCTGCGACTTTATGGAAGTGCATCTCAAACCTTATTTATTTTATAGGGTTATCCTTGATGGCTAATGTAATTATAAAATCCATAAACCGATATCGTGATAAGAAAAAGGATTACGAGTCCTACAATACAGAATGAATTGCGTATTGCAGAGAGAGCTAAGATATGTCGACCACAGAGCTTTATTAGAATAGTAAAAAACAAAAGCCAGTCGTAATGACTGGCTTTGTTCGTATTTCGATTAGGGAAAGTTACTTGCTAGCAACGTTGCCTAACTTCAACCATGTATCGATAACCGTATCTGGGTTTAGGGATACAGAGCTGATGCCTTGTTCCATTAACCATTCTGCTAGATCATCATGGTCAGATGGGCCTTGACCACAAATACCTACGTATTTACCCGCTTTGGTTGCTGCGTCGATAGCCATTTTTAGCATTGCTTTCACAGCTGGGTTACGCTCATCGAATAGGTGAGCAACATCACCAGAGTCACGGTCTAGACCAAGCGTTAGCTGAGTCATATCGTTTGATCCGATAGAGAATCCATCGAAGTACTTCAAGAACTCTTCAGCCAAAATCGCATTCGACGGCAGCTCACACATCATGATGACTTTCAGACCTTGGTCGCCACGGCGAAGGTCGAATTTAGCCAGAATGTCGATAACTGATGCTGCTTCACTTGGCGTGCGAACGAATGGAATCATGATTTCAACGTTCTTAAGGCCCATTTCGTTGCGAACACGTTTGATTGCTTGGGTCTCTAGCTCGAAACAGTCTTCGAATACTGGCGAGATGTAACGAGATGCACCACGGAAGCCCAGCATTGGGTTCTCTTCATGTGGTTCGAACTCTTTTCCGCCAACTAGGTTGCTGTACTCGTTAGACTTGAAGTCAGACATACGTACGATTACACGCTTAGGCCAGAATGCAGAAGCGATGGTCGCGATGCCCTCTGTTAGTTTGCCTACGTAGAAATCGATAGGATCTTTGTAACCACGGATACGCTGTGTGATTTCAGCTTTAAGCTCGTCAGACTGTGCGTCAAAGTTAAGCAGTGCCTTCGGGTGAATACCGATCATCTTGTTGATGATGAACTCGAGACGAGCAAGACCCACACCTTCATTTGGAATCTGCGCGAAATCGAAAGCACGATCTGGGTTACCCACGTTCATCATCACTTTAGTTGGTAGCAATGGTAGTTCATCAACCTCAGAACGTTTGATCTCGAACTCTAACTCACCTTGGTAGACATAACCGGTTTCACCTTCAGAACATGACACTGTTACGGTCGCACCATCTTCAAGGTTGCTTGTTGCGCTGCCACAGCCAACAATTGCAGGGATGCCCAGCTCACGAGCGATGATTGCAGCGTGACAAGTACGACCGCCACGGTTGGTAACAATCGCAGAGGCCTTCTTCATAACAGGCTCCCAATCTGGGTCTGTCATATCAGTTACTAGCACGTCGCCTTCTTGAACCAGTGACATTTGGTCTAGAGAGTCAACCAAACGAACTGGACCAGAGCCGATACGTTGACCGATAGCACGGCCTTCAACTAGTACATCTGCCTTGTTATTTAGCTCGTAACGCTCTATAACGTTTTGGTCGCTTTGAGAACATACCGTCTCTGGGCGAGCTTGAACGATGTAAAGCTTGCCATCGATGCCATCTTTCGCCCACTCAATGTCCATCGGACGTTGGTAGTGCTTCTCGATGATCATCGCTTGTTTTGCCAGCTCTTTGATCTCTTCGTCGTTCAGCGAGAACTGGTTACGCTCTTGCTCATCAGTATCAATGATGTCGACTTGCTTACCGATCTCTTGGTTGGTTGAGTAGATCATCTTGATCAACTTAGAACCAAAGGTCTTCTTCACGATAGGCTGGTGGCCTGCTTCTAACATAGGCTTGTGTACGTAGAACTCATCCGGGTTCACAGCACCTTGAACCACCATTTCACCTAAGCCCCAAGAAGAGGTGATGAATACGACTTGGTCGAAGCCTGACTCTGTATCAAGGGTGAACATCACACCTGAAGAGGCTTTGTCTGAACGAACCATGCGTTGGATACCCGCAGACAATGAAATGCCGCGGTGGTCAAAGCCTTGGTGTACACGGTAAGAGATAGCGCGGTCGTTAAACAGTGACGCATATACATGCTTAGTCGCTTCTAGTACCGCATCGATACCTTTCACGTTCAGGAAGGTCTCTTGCTGGCCTGCGAAAGAGGCATCTGGAAGGTCCTCTGCTGTTGCAGATGAACGTACAGCTACAGACAATTCTTCATTGTCTTCGATTAGCTCACGGTAGTTATCACGGATGTCTTGTTCTAGTGATTCTGGGAAAGGGGCATCTAGAACCCATTGTCGAATCGTTGCACCTGTCTTACGCAGAGCTTCAACGTCTTCAACATCAAGTTCGTCAAGTAATTGGTGAATGCGCTCATCAAGACCTTTGTAGTCAAGAAAGTCATTAAACGCATGAGAGGTGGTAGCAAAACCATTTGGTACAGAAACACCAGCATTGGATAGGTTAGAAACCATCTCGCCCAGTGAGGCGTTCTTACCGCCGACTTTGTCGACATCTTCCATGGATAGGCCATTGAACCATAGGGTATTATTTTGCATTTATTTCTCCAGAAACATAGCAAGCATTGTAGGGATTTAAAGGCAAACGATTACGTGTCAGTTTAAAAAATGTAAATTATTTTTAAAAGCTGTGGGGGACGTAATAGTCAGCAGGGTTTTGTTATATGTATTATGGTTACCATCCTACTCAAAATAATTTTAAACATTAAATAAAAAATGCAAATTGATATTCAAAGTCGTGATGTATTCTATGTTTCTGATGGAACGGCCATAACATGTGAGACTTTAGGGCATGTTGTTCTAGGTCAATTTCCCTTCAAAGCCAATGAGAAAACCTTTCCGTTTGTTGAAAGTGAGGACAAACTTTCTGATTTATTGAAAGAGATCGACACTTCGTATAGTGAGAGTGGCCAGCAACCTTTAGTGTTCTTTTCGATTGTGATTCCTGAAATCAAAGCTAAGTTGCTTGAAGCGCGAGCTCATTGCTATGACGTGCTAGAAAGCATTGTTCAGAAGGTACAAGATGACATCCATATGGCGCCGACTCCTAAACTGCAACGCTCACGTAGTGTAAACAAGGACTCGGTGAAGTATTTCGACCGTATTGCCGCAATTGAATACACACTTGCGCACGATGATGGCATTACGCTTAAAGGTCTAGAAGAAGCTGACATCATCTTACTGGGTGTGTCTCGAAGCGGTAAAACCCCAACCAGCTTGTATATGGCGATGCAATTTGGTCTACGCGTAGCGAACTATCCATTTATCCACGATGATTTGGTGCGATTAAAGCTGTTGCCTGAGTTTGAGATATACCGACATAAGTTGTTTGGTTTAACCATTGATGCGGAAAGATTGACTGAAATCCGCGAGAACCGTTTAGCGGGCAGTGAATACGCGAGTGACTCTCAGTGTCTGTATGAGCTGCAAACTGTGGAGGCGATGTTCCGCAGAGAAGCAGTGCCGTATATCAATACCTCATCGTTATCGGTTGAAGAAATTTCTACACGTATCCTAGAGCGAACTGGCTTGAGAAGGCGCCTGCTGTAGTAACAAGATATTGGGATAACAAAAGGCTTGGTCAGATAGAAATAATGGGCCGCTAAAAGAAAATCGAAGCTAACAGGATAGATACCTGAGAGCTTCGATTTTTTGTTTATGCTCGTTGCTATCGTACTAGCGAAGTAGGGACAGCTTCAGAGTTTCGCTTTGTTTCTCTAACCAACGTTCTAGCGTTGGTGGCCATGTGATGCTTGGCTCAACGCAGAAGCCACGCAGCATAGAGAAGTACACTGCTTGATCGATAAGAGGCAGCGAAGACTCACCTTTTTCTAAGTTCAGTAGCAGCTCTGCATCTTTTAGAAGCGGGTTAATCTGTTCAACAAATTGCGGTGTTTGCTCAATCAGCTTGTCGAAGTTGAGTTCTTCGGTTTCTTTGGCTGCGCGCCATGCTTCTTTGCTTGCTGGTGATTGGTACTCGGCAAGGTCCAGTTTCCACCAACGTGGTAGACCAATGCGCTGGCTTAGCGGGAATGCGCGAGTTTGGAACAGGGTCACTTGCGCTGATGGCTCACGCTGCTCGTCGCTAGATTTCAAATCCATGAAGTAAGCGATGATATCTAGGCTTTCAGCCATGATAGAGCCATCGTCTTTTTGTAATACAGGTACCATCTTTTTACCGATTAAATCGATAAGAGTTTGGGCATCATCATAATCCACAGAAACAAGTTCGATGTTTAAGTCTAGAGATTGAGCAATGTAGGCGACTCGTGCACAGAAAGGGCAGTGGTCATAAATATAAAGCTTCATAGCTTCCCTCAGTTCATGGTCATTGTGAGTATAAGGTGATGCTAATGTACCAGAAACTTCTGTAAACACTAAACATCAATAGAGAATACGTATTAACCGGCGATAAGTGCTTGGTGTCGTTACGCTTTGATTCATTCTATTGTCTGTCGGATTCGGCTTTGCTGCAATGACTAAACCTGTGGAGAGCTTGGCGGGGAGTAGCAGATATAAAAAAGGCCCTGGCAGTTCACTCTAATGCAGAAGATTAAAGCAGCCAAGGCCCTAATTTTGTTACCTTTAGCAGAGTGACTACTAAAAGAGCAGAGTGGTTAGACTATACTTTTTTAAGATCTTGCATTGGGTAAGTAAGCGGCACTGCGCCTTCTAATGTTGTAACGTGAACGTAGTAACCACCAGCACTTAGACCAGTTACTACCATTTCACCAAGTTCAACACCTTTTGTTGCTACAACGCGATCGTCAACTGAAAACACTTTACACACCTTTAATAAATTAAATAAATACGATAGATATCGAACGCGATTTAATCAGATAGTCCTTCAATCAACTAATCCGATTATTTGTCGTAAGGATTAAATTTAGTTATGCATAAACTGATACGTCAATAAAATCATAGTGTTAGCTTAGTGGTCTGTATTATTTATCTGCAGGATAAACGACACCAACCTGTTGACGCATCTTTGTAATTAACTTGGCAACGGTTAATGCGCGCTGTTTTGCATCGGTTTGTGTGGTGTGATCGCCACCAATGCAATTAGCAAAGGCTTGTGCTTCGTAACTCATTGAGTTTTCGCTTTGCACTTGAGTGAGATTTTCAATGCTGCCATCACGGTAGCGGACTTTAACGTCGGTGCATTCAGCGATGTGATCAATGATGATCGCACCTTGCTCACCTTGGATCTCACTTGGCGCATATGAGTCGCTCACCTTGGAGTGTGCAAGGGTCACGTCGAACTCGGGGTATTGGAAGATGGCACTGCCATGCGCATCGGCACCAGATTCCAGCAACTTTCCAGATGCCTGCGCATTTTCAGGTTCGCCAAACAGTGCTACCGTTGCTGTAACGCAATAGAAGCCGATGTCGACCAATGAGCCATTTGAGAAAGCCGGGTTAAAAGTGTTTGGGTTTTCACCATTTAAGTACTTCTGGTAACGCGATGAATACTGGCAGTAATTGATGTGCGCTTTATGTACCTTGCCGATTTTCTCGAGCCCAAGTTGGACTTGTTTAAAGTTAGGCAGGAATTGAGATTTGTACGCCTCAAACAGTACCACACCGTTTTTCTCAGCAACCTCAAACATGCGTGTTGCTTCAACGATGTTCGATGCAACAGGCTTCTCACAGATGACGTGCTTACCATGTTCCATCATCAGAATCGACTGCTCACAGTGCAGCGAATTCGGTGAGGCGATATACACCGCTTCAACCGTATTGTCGTTGGCTAACGCGTCGAGTGAGTTAAAGGTGGTTTCAACGCCAAACTCTTGTGCGAACTGTGCAGCGCTGTCTAGGTTTCGCGAATAAACGGCAGTCAACTGCATTGATTGCGATTCATGTGCAGCTTGAACGAATTTTTGTGTAATCCAATTGGTTCCAATTACAGCAAACTTAATCATAGTGGTATCCGATACTTAGGGTCTGCGAAGATAGTAGCACTCAAAGGTAGGTGTTGTGTTCGAGATTTGCGGAACAATTTCCTTAAACTTAGTGCCTAATATTGAAGGTAATCTTCTATCGAAGGGCTGAGTCGACCAGTGGAACGGTGCACATTTCAGGCATTTTTGCTAAGGTGTTATTGAATTCAAACAAGGTGATGATATGCAAATTCGGACTGCGAAGGTAACTGACATTAACGCGATTTTAGCGCTCTCTGATCAGATAAATCGTCAACATCATCTTGGCGCGCCTATGGTTTTCGCGCCGCCATCAAATAGCAATGCAGACAGTGAGGAGTACTGGCTGAGCTTAATGATTGACCCGGCTGGGGCTTTCTTTGTCGCTGTTGATCGGGATGAAGTACTTGGCTTTCTTGCGGGTCAGGTGACGCAGAACAAAGGCGTGAGCTTTATCCAGTCACATAAGGTAGCGAGAGTGAACACCATTGTGGTGAATGACCAAATTCATAGTAAAGGCGTAGGTCGATCATTGATGAAGTCATTCAATCAATGGGCGCAAGCTCAGGGGGCGATAGAGTTGAGATTAGAGGTGATGGAGTTTAATCAACAAGCTCAGAGTTTTTATGAGTCGCTAGGTATGGAGACTCAGTCTCGAATCATGTCGATGCGTTTTGAGGAGATATAAGGGTGCATCCGTTTTTACCGTTATCGCTATGCTTATTCTTGATGAGTCCGCTCGCACACGCTGAGAAGGTCGTTGTTGAGAAAATAGTGTCTGACGCTACCGCTATTGAAACCATTGTCTTTGAGTCAGCACCAGCTCATTCACAACGCATCTCAACTTCCTCTCCTAACTCTACTGACACATCAAAATCAAAGCATGTGATTGATGTAGATGAGGTGCTGAGTGAGGACCAATCCACTCAAATTGCTCAGCTGGCACAAGGTTCATCGCAACGTTCACCTAAAGTTTCTGCTCAAGCTTCATTATTAGAACCCGACATGGCGCCAGACTCTTTTTCTGAAATCGATCCTCTATTGCAAGTCGTGACCTTAGTGAAAGTCGATAAATCGAAACGCAGAATGTACTTACTTAAAGGGGATGAGGTGGTACAAGAGTTTCGTATCGCTTTGGGCAAGGAACCGAAAGGGCATAAACGCTTTGAAGGGGACAACCGAACGCCAGAAGGGGAATATACGCTCGACTATATCATGGAGCGCTCTGAGTTTTACCGCTCGGTACACATCAACTATCCGCGCTCCTCTGATAGACAGTGGGCTGAAGAGAATGATGTTGACCCGGGTGGTAACATCAAAATTCATGGTATTAAAAACGGTGAGCGTCGTTCGCCAGGTTTTATCCAAAGTTTCGATTGGACAGATGGCTGTATCGCATTAACCAACCAAGATATGGATGAGTTTATTCAACTGGTTAAAATGGGCACCCCTATCCACATCGAATGGTAGGTTCTGGTACCCATATTCCTTCAGAAATTAGACAGTTCGTTACAGTAGAACTCGACCTGCACTGAAAAACGCAATCACGATTAGCAGTCCGATAGTGACAGGCTTAAATTTCTCGCCACCAAACCTTTCGAACAGTTTCGAACCCACATAGCCACCAAACATACTGCTTGGTAAAAGTGCCAGTGTAAGCCATACCACATCACGGTCGACAAGCCCTGCAATGGATGCAGAAACAAAGGCACTCGAATCAGCCAATACAAAGAACGCAATCAATCCAGCTCTGGCAATATGAGGAGCCACAGGGCTTGCCAATGCGTGGGTACCAATAGGTGGTCCAGACATAGAAGCCGCACCATTCATTATTCCAGCAAGGCTTCCTAGGAGATAGGGAGCAAATCTAGGTTCACTTTTGTATTGGAAGCCTCGGTAGATCATAAGTGCAGACGCGAAGATAAAGGCGCTGATGATCAAGATAATGGTGTCTTGGCTAACTGATTTGAGTAAAAGCAGGCCAACAGGCGTGAACACAAGGCAAGGGATAAATACCTTGGCTACCCAGCGCCAATTGACATGTTTTTTGACCTTAGGCAGTAATTGAACGTTACCAAGTAGGTCGATAAGCATGAACACAGGGACAAGCTCAATAACCGGAACGAACAACGCACTTAAAGGCAATGCGACTAAGGTGAAACCGAAGCCTGAGAAGCCACGAACGATTGCGGCAAAAATGAAGATTGCACCCAAAATTGGGAAAGTTGGACTAAAGATGAGATCCATAAATTAAGTAACCAATAAAGCTGCCTAAATAGTGCGAGCTAATGAAACCAAGTGAGCAGCGGAATGTACTCCTACTCACTTGTGTTTGCTACTTAATTTTGAGGTTTATCGAGGTTAATTTTCCCGTCTTAAATGTTTACTACTTTGGTATTTATCCAGTCAATTTTTCGCGTTAAATCTATCTGGGAAATCAGTGAATGTCGCATCGACGGTGGATAGGAATTTAAAGGTAGACGGATCATTGACGGTGTAGCACCATGTTTGAATCTTTGCTTCGGCAAGCGTATCAAGATCATCCTGATTGACGTTTTCGTAATTCATATGACAACTGAAGGCTTTCACCTGATCAATAAGCAGAAGATCGTCTTGAGTGAGCTTTTCTGTGATCACACCAACGCGGTATCTTGGTAAGTGATGAGCCATTTCTGCGACAACCTCATGGCTGAAACTTGAAAGCAGCACTCTGTCGGTGTCTATGTTTGAGCGGATCAGCCCACTGTGTAGAAGATCAACGACATGAGGGGCTTGGTGTCGGCTATCGACTTTTATCTCTAAGTTAACGCTGAGGTTATGTTTTTCAACAAGTTCGAATAACTCGCTAAGTGTGAGTATTCTCTCTCCTTCGAACTGTTCTGACTTCCAACTGCCAAAATCAAGCTGACGTAGCTCTGCTAAGGTGTGCTCATCAACACGACCTGTACCATCGCTACAGCGTTCGAGAGTGTGGTCGTGGCAAACCACAAGCTCATCATCCTGAGTTTGCTGAATATCGACTTCAATCCATTCCAAGCCAAGCTTAGCGGCTTGTTCAATACTTGCTTTGGTGTTTTCTGGGTGAGTACCCGCTACACCACGGTGACCTACGATGATAGACGACATAATTAATCCTTCTTGAATGCGCATCGTAAATATTTATTAAATATCAGTTTTCCCGAATACGCCAGAGTAATTGTTGGGCAAGAGTCTCTACACAGGATTCGGCTCATAAAAGTGATATTTTCCTCTTGGTACTTTCTTAGCAGTACTAACAGGAAAGCCTCTCGAGTGGAGAGGCTTTGGATGAGATTAGGCTTTGACTCGAGCCTCGCTTTAGTGAGCGATATCGAGTTGGTTGTCCTTCACGCCGTTGATACGGAACCAACCTGCGATACTGAATCGTTCAGTGTTGGTTGGCAGAACTTCGTGTGGGAACTGCTCAGATAAGAACACAAACAGACGACCTGATTTTGGCGGAATGGTGGCGATGTGATTGTCTTGTAAGTCGTAAACCACAAGTTCACCTGCGTCTTCTTCGCTCCACTCGTCATTCATGTAGAACACAGTAGTCAGACGGCGGTTTTCGTTGCCTTTAAAACAGTCTAAGTGCTTTTGATAAAAGTCGCCTTTTTCGTATTTAGCAAAGTGCGCTTCATACTCGAACAAGCCCAAAAAGAACGCTTGGTTTGCCGCTAAACGAACCTGCTCCATTTTATCTAGGAACTGAGATGCAGGCTCACCCATGTCACGGTGTACCCATTGAATCTTGTCACTACGAATACTTGATTCTCGTGTTACTTCATCGTTACGGCCAATCCTAGCCTTTTTCCAGTTCTCTGGAATGCAATCCCTCAATGCCACCACTTCTTCATGAGTTAAGAAGTCATCCCAAACAAAGTAGCCTTGGGTAGAAAGAGCATCGATTAGTTGGTTCATGTATAGCACTCAGACAATAAATTAGAGGCGCATATATAGTACTAATAACTCAGGTCAACAAATCACGTATTTTGTCGTCACGATAAAAGTGCGGAGAGCATGGTGCTTTGATGTTATTTTCTAGTTAACAAATTTGTTACAAATAAATCTGAGTTTGCTATGGTATAGGTCTGACCAGTTGATTTTTAACAAGGGGTGGTTTTGCAGCTGCATACCATTAAAGGTTACATCCAAGACATGTATTTGGTGGAGTATCCTGACAAATTATTGTTGCTCGATGGCGCATGCCGAGCCGATATTCCGCATTTGAAGGCTTTTATTGAAACTGAGCTAATGCGAGATTTTTCTGATCTGCATACTGTGGTCGTTACGCACATGCACCCCGATCACGCAGGGGCTGCGCACAAGCTCAGAAAGCTAACGAACTGTCATTTGGTCGCTGCAAACCGAGACAAAGATTGGTATCACGGTATCGACGGTATCTTGATGCATCTGACCGATCTGGCATTGGCACGATGGATGGCGAATCGTTTAGGCAAACCCAAGGCAAACCTGTGGTATTCGAGGAAGTTAAAGCCGGATTACAAACTATCGGATGGCGATAGCATTCCTGGCTTTGATGATTGGTTAGTGTTGGAAACACCGGGGCACACCGACAGAGATCTCTCTGTTTATTCTCCATCACACAGCGTCGCATATGTGGCTGACTTGATGGTAGAGGTCAAAAAGAAGCTCATTCCGCCTTTCCCCATCTTCCACCCTAATAAGTATCGTGATTCTGTGTCACGCATTTATGACATGCAGATAGACACGCTGTTGGTGGCGCATGGAGGGCAAGTGGATCTTAATCAAAAGGCGTTTGACCATTTGCTGATGAGTGCACCAAGAAGGCCTGTGACGCATTGGCGGGTAACAAAAATTAAAACCAAGAAACTGCTGCTCTCAATTTGGCGTCTTGGTTTTCAATCTCATGGTAAATCTAAGAAATAGTTGAGCAAACCTAGGTAATACAAAACAATAAGGCCAGTCATGAGACTAGCCTTATATCGTTGTGACGAGCTTTAGTTATAACCTGTGGAGCGGTTACGATGACTGAGATTAGTGAGTCAGTAGGAATTCGCCCGCTGGGTCAACAATCACTTTGTCACTCATGCCTTGGCGACCAAGCAACATCATGTATGTCATGTCTTGACGGTTGCTTAGCGTGATATCGATAGGCCATTGTTGACCACCGATTCTTAGCATAGTTTCAATCACGCAACGGTGTTCAACTTCGCCGTTAGATGATTTAATTTTCTTACTTGTTTTCAGCTTCGCCTTGCAGCGCACTGTCTCTTCTAGGTGATAAACGTCTGGGTGAAGGTCGAACTCTACAAATTTCTCACCGTTTGATTTAACACATAGTAGATTGTCTACGTGTAGAGAAGAGGTTTTTGCCCCTGTATCCACACGTGTATGTAGTCCAGTTATCCCTAACTCTGGTAAGCAAAGTGCTTCGGTATTCCCTATGATCATTTTATTGTTCATTTTCTTTCCAATCATGAGTTATCGGTATTCAATCAGCCCTTGCCACGAGTACGGTTAGCGTTTGGTTTTGCATTCTTCTCGATGAATTCGAAAATCATGTCTGCTACATCTTTACCCGTTGCTTTCTCAATGCCTTCTAGGCCTGGAGAAGAGTTTACTTCCATTACTACTGGACCATTCTTAGATTGTAGAATATCTACACCACATAGGTTTAATCCCATGATTTTCGCTGCATTGATTGCTGTCGCGCGCTCTTCTTTGGTTAGTTTAACCAGTTGAGCAGTGCCGCCACGGTGCAGGTTAGAGCGGAATTCGCCCTCACCAGCTTGACGCTTCATTGCAGCAATTACTTTGTTGCCAACAACAAAACAACGGATGTCTGCGCCATTTGCTTCTTCAATGAACTCTTGAACTAAGATGTTCGCTTTTAGGCCCATGAACGCTTCGATAACGCTTTCTGCTGCTTTGTTTGTTTCTGCTAGTACAACGCCGATACCTTGAGTGCCTTCAAGAAGCTTGATAACTAGTGGCGCGCCACCTACGTTTTTGATCAAGTCTTGAATCTTGTCTGGGCGGCTAGCGAAACCTGTTTTTGGTAAGCCAATACCTTTACGAGACAACAGTTGTAGTGAGCGCAGTTTGTCGCGAGAACGACTGATAGCTACTGACTCATTGATACAAAAAGTGCCCATCATTTCGAATTGGCGAACAACCGCAGTTCCGTAAAAGGTAATGGAAGCGCCAATACGTGGGATAACCGCGTCGTATTGAGGTAGCTCTTCACCCATGTAGCGAATCTTCGGATTGTTACTCGCGATATCTATATCACAGTGCAACGTGTCGATAACATCGACCTGATGACCACGTGCTTCTCCAGCCTGCTTTAGACGAGCGGTAGAGTATAGATTTTCGTTACGAGAAAGAATTGCGATACGCATGGCGTTTCCTTAGTTAATACCTGATTGGTAACTGCAAAATTATTTAGTTGTTAGCTGAGCTTTCAGTTTTTCTGAGGCTCCTTGCTTGCTTCGGGGCGAACCTTAAGGCTTTTTGTTTAACTAAGAAAACGAATTAAATTTGTCGAGTCGACAACGGAAATTTATCGATTGTGTGAGCTATTGGTACAGCAGACTTGAGAGGGGATTTTGAAAGGAAAAGCGAGTTGAGACCTAACTCATATTGGGGGTAGGAGCATATTAGGCTGTGCTCAACTCGCATTTACTCGGTGCTAAAAAGTGTACTAATAACGCCAGTTACATAGATCTAAAAGTGTTCGTAGTGCTTCTCTTTCGAGCTTACTGCAGGTGCTTTTTAGCTTGTTAAGATAGTATTTTCTCATGGTCATTACTCTCTCTAGTTAGGCTTTATTGACAACCTATGGTTTGTTGCTGACCCGTTCATTATGGTTAATTAAGGGGAACTAAAAAACAGATAGTATTTTTATTGGTTGTTCCTGTTTTGGTCATATCGCACTACTTTTTTACGATTGTGTTTTATAATGGGCTTAATTAGGAAGAGCTACGTTTAAAAGGTTCATTATTTGTCTGATCTAAACATGATGCGTTACTACACGCGGCTAGAATCGTTCGAGCCAAACATTTCTCACTCCGTAACCTTAACGGAAGTGGCAGATAAGTTGTTTACAAGCTTGCGCCATGCTCGAACTCTATTAGGCAAAATGCATCAAGCTGAATGGGTCGTGTGGGAACCAAAAGTTGGCAGGAATCAACGCTCTAACTTAACCCTGCGTTTTAGCAATCCAGAACTGGCTCAGCATGTCGCGAGTAAGTTGATAGAGCAGGGCAAGTACGAAAAAGCACTCTCGACATTAGATAATGACCGCGCTGTGTTTGGCTCTTTACTGCAAGAAACCTCCGGCGCGACCATACGTGAAGGGCTCTTGCATGTTCAATTAACCTATAAACGCAAGTTTGAGGATCTGTTTCCGCATCATATACATCGCAGTAGTGAACGATTTTTGATCAGACAAGTGTTTAGCTGTTTAGTGACATGTAATGGCAAGGGTGAGCTGAAGCCAGAGTTAGCTCACCACTGGGAATATGATACTGAGCAATTGGTTTGGACTTTTTATCTGCGCCCCGGTTTGACTTTCCATGATGGGCAGCCTGTAGATGCCAAACAGCTGGTTGCTTTGTTTACTGCTTTACAAGCTCAGCCTTTTTATCAAGCTGAGTTAGCTCATGTCTCTTCCATTTACAGTGAGCAGCCATTAAGGATCAGTTTTAAGTTAACCCAAGCGGATACTGGCTTTGCGGGTTTGCTTGCTGGCGTTAAGTATTCGATTCAACCGGCAGCACAGGTGACCCGTGAGCCTTCACCATTAAACTCAACCTCTCATGTTGTGATTGGTACAGGCCCTTTCAGAGTGGTTGAAACCAACAGTGAGCGCATTAAGCTCTCGGCATTCGAACACTTTTACGGTTGTCGCTCTTTAACCGATGAGGTGACCATTTGGCAGTTTGAGGAATCGATGACTGGTAGCGCTCGATTCGATGATAGCCAGATGCAGGTGTCACCGTATGAAGATTCGGCCTGTTTTCATCAACTAGGAAAGAGCGACACCGAGTTGGTGTCTGCTGAAACAGACGGGCTCCGCAGCCGAATCGAAGACGGTTGTTTGTTTATTCTATTTAACCAAAACTCAGCGGTTAACTCGTTAAGTGATGAACAACGTAAGTACCTATCATCACTTGCAAACCCACAGGCTATTTTGACGCAGCTGGAGCAAAACCAAGGCTTATTCAGTGTCTCTTTGGCTCAGAACATATTGCCAAGTTGGCAGAAGCTGTATCGAACGCCCTCTAGAGAGAGTGATCTACCTAAGAAGTTGAGCATTGCGGTTTATAACTATTATGCCCTTTATCGCTGTGCTATTTCAGTGTCAGATATTCTTAAACGACACGGTGTGGAAGTTGAGGTGAATACTTACAGTTTTCGAGAATTAGCTCAGCTTTCTCAGCGGGGCGATTTAAAAGAAGACTTGGTACTGTGTAACCTGAATCTCGACGACAATGCGCCATCTTCATTGTTTTCGTGGTTGATGAATGACCCTGTATTGCATTCCGCGCTTGGAGAGATGAACAGTGATTGGCTCAAGCAGCGTCTAGATCAGCATAAAGCCACAGTTGAGTTACCAAATTACTTGGCTGAGTTGGAACCTGTTGCATCGACACTGATTTCTGATTATTGGTTAGTCCCGATGTTCCATCACTTACAAACTGTGCGTTTCCAAGGGATTCTGAAAAACGTAGCCATCACCAATTGGGGGTGGCCAGATTTCAAGAATGTATGGTCTGCTGACTAACTTGAGTGGAAGTGGTCAGCTATCATTTGAATTGAGAAACCAAACTCGTTAAATGCATCGCCTCAGCCCGCAAGTGTTGGCACTCCTGAGCTGTTTTCTCAATCATTGACCTTCAAGGCAAGGTGATGATGCCAATCCACAACAGTACGTTTAACCTTTCTATGCACAACTGGCAAGACCCAATTGAACAAGCCTTAGCGATAAGCAAGGAGCGAGACGTACAGATGGTCAGCCCTGTCATGGGTGCACGTTTGGTCATTTCAGATCCAGTGCCTCTACAAGCATGGTGGAAATTGGCATCAAACTCGAACGATGATTTTAATCAAAGTCTTTATAGCGCGCATCGATGTAAAAGTTAGTAGATATACAAACGTCACCGACTTTACGATTCGGTGGCGTTTTTGCTTTTTGTAAGCAGTGGCTTATTCGAAAGAACAGCTTATTACTTAGGGTTGTTTTCTAAGTTTTGAGCCATTTTGCTCGCTATTCGGCTGAACTGTTCTAGCTCATCTTCGTTCATGCCTTTAGTCATTCTCTGTAGCATCTCTCGATCAATATTCGAAACCTTAGTCATGATCTCTCCACCTTTACTAGTTAGAACCAACAACTGGCTACGCTTGTCTTCGGGGTTTGGAGACTTCTTTACAAGTTCTTGATTGATCAACGCATTAACTAATCTCGTGACCTGTGCTTTATCGCGGTTTAGGAAGTGCGCGATATCCATAGCCGTACATGGAGATTTCTTAGTAATGATCTTCATGACACGAATATTCATAGGTGCGATCTCAGAATCCAAGCTCTCAATCTGTTCACTCATTTGACGTTTCAAAGAGTGTACTAAGCGAAAGATAGACTCCAACGATGTGTTATCAGACATAAACGATCCTTAGAAATATAGCTGATAATATCAACTATTGTATTTATAGTTGACATTATCAACTTAATTATTCTTAAATTCAAGTTAGGAGACTGTAATGACGATGCAAACCATGCGGTTTGAAATTGAAGGTAGAGAAAACATGTTCGCGATTGTAGATAAGATCATGCAGGACAGTGTCTCAGACGAGCAATCCGCAACGAGACTTGGTGTAAGTATTCGCTTACTGGGACCGTTGATGATTCAAGATAGAAAACACCCTCTGTTTGTTGATTTCATGCCTCACTTCAGAAACTTCATGCAAAATCTTAAGAAGACACTAAAGGCGCGTAGTGCTTGTCCGGTAATGACATATTCAAAAGTCAGCAAACTGATCATCAGGTGCTGGCTTTTCTTTTAATATATTGACTTAGCGGTATGTGTTCACTTGCGGGACATGTGACAATAGGCCTTTGAACACTTTATGGTGTAGCCATCGCACGAGCGATGTCACTGCCCAAGCCTATTTCTAATCGTTCTAAATTAAACGGTATATTATGACAAGTGTATGTGAGCAGGCAGCTAAAGAGTTATTAAGCCGTCGCACAGCGGGAACTAAAGCGCCAAGATTAATCGAACCATATCGCCCAATCAGTTTAGATGATGCGTTAGCCATTCAAGAATCCATGATTGAAATTCGTGCAGATAGAGTGGGGGGCTGGAAGTGTCTGTTACCTCTTGCAGAAAACAAATTTATCGTAGCGCCTATTTTCGCTGACAACGTGCAGCAAGGTGAAGTTTGTGAATTGTTCGCAGATACAGGTTCAGTGTCAGGCAAAGAGGTAGTCCGAGTAGAGCCAGAAATCGCTTTTGTACTGGCTAAGCCTTTGCCTGCAAACTCAAATGGCTACAGCAAAGCGCAAATCAATGATGCCATTGGATCTTGCCATATGGCACTTGAGTTAATTCAATCTCGCTTTGCTGATGACAGTGGCGCGGAGTTTTACGAGGTTTTAGCCGATTGCTTGGCAAACCAAGGCTTGTTTCTTGGTCCTGAGATAGAGAAAGATAAAGCGTTTACTGCTGCCAAGGTCGAAGTGGCTATAACTCAAGCTGGAAAAGTACAGGCACTTTCTGGGACACACCCTAACGCATTAGCTCAAAATCCCGTTTACTGGTTGATCGATACCATGACCAAGCGTGGAGTCAGTTTTGAAGCGGGCGAGGCTATCATTACAGGGTCTTACTGTGGTGTGGTTGAGCTTGACTTCGACGAGCTGACGACCGTTGCTTATGATGGTATCGGAGAGTACCAAGTGACTTTCACACAAAAGCTATAAGCTATTTAAAAGCTCTATTGGTTAAGAAAGCAGATCTCTAGAACTCTTCTTCACGTCTAAGCAATTTTTCCTCGAAAGGCTATGTACTGGTGAGTAAATGGCCTTTTTTATTATGTGATGTTCAATAGAGTTCGTATTACTTTGCATTATATTGGGCGTTTAGACGTCTAGACGTTGACAAGTCCTAAATGTGCCATTAGTCTGCTCCCCTTCCTGTTCTATAGTGTTGTCGTTCCATGTCCAATTCAAAAAATTCCAATGCGGTTATTGCCCCTTCGGCCGTAGCGCTTATCCCTCTGATTGTGTTCCTAGCGCTGTTTATTGGCGTAGGTACCTACTTGTCGTTGCAAGGCGTCGATTTTGCTTTCTATCAGCTTCCAGCTCCGATTGCGGCTCTACCTGCTGTGATGTTGGCGCTGCTGCTGAGTAAAGATAAATTGAACCGTGCTATCGAACAGTTCTTGAGTGGAGTCGGTCACAAAGACATTATCGCAATGTGTATGATCTACCTATTGGCAGGTGCTTTTGCGGCGGTTGCTAAGGCTTCTGGTGGTGTGGATGCGACGGTAAACCTTGGTTTGTCGGCAATCCCGACGAGTATGATCCTACCGGGTATCTTCCTAATTTCTGCTTTCATCGCAACAGCAATGGGTACTTCGATGGGCACCATCGCCGCGGTAGCTCCTGTTGCACTAGGCATTGCTGATTCTGCAGGTATGAGCATTCCACTGACAGCAGGCGTTGTTTTAAGTGGCGCGATGTTTGGTGACAACCTTTCTATCATCTCTGATACCACGATTGCTGCAACGCGCTCGCAAGGCTGTGAGATGAGAGACAAGTTTAAAGAGAACATCCGTATCGCACTTCCTGCTGCACTGATCGCGATTGTTATCTTCGCTTTTAACAGCACTGCGACTCAAGTGCCTGAAATGGGTCCTATTGAGTGGCTGAAAGTACTGCCTTACATCACTATCTTGATCCTTGCAGTATCAGGTATGAACGTGTTTGTTGTGCTAACCATCGGTATCTTACTGGCGGGTGGCGTTAGCTTAGGTTCTCTGGAGAACTACGGTTTAACGGATTACGCGCAAGATATTTATGCTGGCTTTGGCAACATGCAGGAAATTTTCTTACTGTCGATGCTGATCGGTGGTTTGAGTGAATTGATGCGTCGCCAAGGTGGTCTAGCTTTCTTGACTAACCTAGTAAGTAGCATGATTCGTGCGTTCGGATCTTCACACTTTAAGCAAGCGAATGGCCGCGCAAGTGAGTTGGGTATTGTTGGTTTGGTATCTATGGTGAACATGTGCACGGCAAATAACACAGTAGCGATCATTGTCTCTGGTAGTGTTGCTCGTCAATTAGCACAAGAGAACGATGTATCTCCACGTCGCTCGGCGAGCTTATTGGATATCTTCTCTTGTGTGATTCAAGGTGTGTTGCCTTACGGTGCGCAGGTGCTGCTATTAGGTTCGGTATTTAACCTATCGCCGTTAGAGATCGTTTCTAACTCATACTACTGTTTCGCATTGGCTATCGTGGCAGTGATTGCGGTATTCATCAAACACCCTACTCGCCAAACTGCAGCGGCATAATGAAAGCTCTCTTCTAGTAAAAAGGCGCCTTAATCGGCGCCTTTTTTGCTCTTAATATGAAGACCGTCAGTTTAGGTGGCAATCATGAATCTGAGTGCTTCCCACTTAGGCGGATCTTGATTAAAGTAGTTTCTCTAGCTCGTTTGCTGTTGCAACGTTGCTATAACCAAAGCTAAGTGCTGCCATGAATGCGGCGTGGACATGTGCTGCTGGTACTTTAACACCGTTAAACTCCATATCTAAGGTTGTGCAAGCATCATGGGCAACGTGACATTCATAGCCTAAGTCAGTTGCTGCGCGGGTCACTGCATCAATACACATGTGGCTCATCGCGCCAACAATGATCAATCTTTCAACGCTTTGCTCTTTCAATACTTTGTCCAGTTCTGTGTCTCTGAAGCTATTGATTTGATGCTTTACGATGACTGGCTCACCTTCGAGCGGAGTCACGCTGCTGTGGATTTGAGCACCATCTGATTCTGGCAAGAAGAAAGGAGCATCATCCGTCGGAAACTCATGACGTACATGAACCACAGGAAGTTGCTTGTCTCTGAAAGCTGATAACAACTGTGCACCTTTTTTTGCTGCTTTCTCTGTTTCAGAGAGTGCCCATTTTGCACCTTCGTATGAAGGGAAGTAGTCGTTTTGGAAATCAATAAGTAGTAATGCAGTATTGCTCATAATCCATACCTTTATTTGTTAATGTCTTGTGGTGTGGAGCTATTATGACTACTCTATGTTTTTTAACGCACGTCAAAAATGACAGACTATATGGCAATAGTGACAAAATCAGTAAGGGTCGAAATTATCGATTACCCAGGCTCTCTGCAGAGCGCTGTGTTTGGAGTAAAAGAATTTTTTCAGATGGCGAATAGCCTTGATTCTGAAAGTGAAACTGTTCGGTTTCAGGTTGAGATTAGGCCTTATGATGACTTGTCGGTTTCATCGGCTAACTCAAATGAAGAATCTAAAGCCGATATCATTTTATTGCCGCCAAACTTAGATGGCAGTTACTACCTAGAGCGTGATGATAGGCTAACGGATTATCTGATTAAGTCCCATCAAAAGGGTTCAATATTGTGCTCAGCGTGCGCAGGCGTGTTCATTCTTGCTCAAACCGGATTACTGGAAGGGCGAACCGTCACCACGCACTGGCAAGCTCAACAATTGTTTTCGGAGTTACATACTGGAATCGAAGTGGATATAGACAAAATCCTGATCGATGACGATGACATCATTACTGCTGGTGGTTTGATGTCGTGGATGGATTTGGCTCTGTTTATCCTGACTAAATACACGACGCCAACCAATACGCGTAATTTGGGTAAGTATTTGGTGTTGGATACGGGGGGGAGAGAGCAGCGCTACTACCAAAGTTTTGTGCCTAACTACGCTCACGGGAATGACAAGATTGTCTCTGTGCAGCGCTTTATTCAAAAGAATCACCACCTTCCTTTGACACTCGATCAATTGTCGGAGGAAGCCTTCATGACGCGACGAACCTTTATTCGACAATTTACCAAAGCGACGACCTTGACTCCGATTAACTATATTCAACATGTGCGTGTTCAAAGCGCGTGTGGGTTACTGGAAAGTTCTCACAAACCAGTAGAACAAATCAGCTACTTAGTTGGGTATGAAGACGTCAACAGTTTCCGCAAAGTCTTTATGAAAATCATTGGTTTAACGCCTTCAAGGTTTCGCTCTAGATTTTTATCAGAAAAATGATTTACCATAGGTTGATATTCAATATGTATCACTGGTTCGCTAAGTAACTTCGCTAATGAAGTGCTTGAAGGGGAAGTGATCTTTTCTCGAACTTAAACGGACTGTTGATGCTTGCCATTCCTTTACCATTTGTCGCGGCGCTGTTGTTATTAATGACAGGCGTGCTGTTTCGATGCCGTTACCCACAAACCAGTCAAAAGCCATTTTGGTTTATCATTCTCTGCGCGTCGATGGTGACGGTAGTAGGCCTGCGGTGGACGTTTGATATTGCGTGGTTTCGCTTCTTACAACCCATTCTCGGTGCCTGTGTTCCTGTGGCGGCTTGGCTCTGTTTTTCGGGAGCTCATCGAAGCCAATCCAGCACACATTTGCATTGGCTAGGCCCGATTGCTGTTTTAGTTGGCTCACTTTTCTATGTGCATCTCTGGGCGGGAACTCTTGATGTATTGCTGATCTTGCTCTATTTTGGATATGGTAGCTTGCTGCTGAAGTCGTCGCTGCGAGTGCCGGAACAAGTGCGGCTGACCGATGTGTCGAAAGTGTTGGCTGCTGAACGAGTTGCAGGTGTAATGCTACTATTCTCAGCTTTGGTTGATAGTGCACTTTCTTTCGACATCTTGCTATTGGATGCGCAGCACACCAATCTGATCTTATCGATTAGCTATCTTGTCCTTATTCCAGCCATTGTGTCCGCTGTGATGGTGGTAAGTATGAGCATGCCTGCCGAAGAAAAAACCATGCAGATGCAGGCTTTACCTACTGTGTCACAAGGTTCTCCAGAAGAGGTCGATATATCGACTACACTCGCGATCAGCTCAGATGAAGACCAAGCTGAAGAGGCCACGCAGATCATGGCTAAGTTCGATGCATTAATGAGAGAGCGCCAAGTATTCAAGGATCCTGACCTGTCTCTCAATCGCTTGGCACGAAAGCTGGGCATTCCTGCTCGCAAGATATCGTCTGCGGTTAATCAAACTCACCAACAGAACATTTCGAAGGTGATTAACGCCTATCGAATAGAACACGCTAAGAATCGCTTGAAGCATACTGATGAAGCGATAACTGAGATCTATCTGAGTTCAGGTTTTCAGACCAAGTCGAATTTTAATAGGGAGTTTTCAAGGATAACAGGGCAAACTCCGAGTGAGTTTCGAAGTTCGCCACCTGTTTTAGATTGAGTGTGTTTGCCTTTGGTTTATTAATTTAGAAAGCGGACGATGTCATTGAAGAACAATTGGTGTAACTGGTCGCGTGATGAACCAATGCCATCTTTACAAATAATGCCATCCCCTGGCACCTCTTCATTCAGCATGGCTATAGCACCGTGTTTACAGCTTTGAATAAAGCTGAAGTGGGTGGCTTTTTCATAGACTTTGTAGCGTCTAGAGTTTAGCGGTATCTGTTCGGCAATATAGCCAGACTCTAATGCTTGAGGAAGATCTCCAATATCGATCCCAGCAGCCAGTATCAAGGTTGGCACTTTAATGTCATTTAAGCTGACGATTGAAAAGCTGCGAGCAAGCCCCAGATCAAGGCTGACCACACGTTGAATCCTAGGGTCTGAAAGATCTTTTTGAACAAGCTCTTCATCTTGGACTTTGTCTAGCCCTAGTTCTTCAGCAAGCCCACAAGTTCGTGGGTTAGGGTATATGAGACAATTCGCCTCAAAGGTTTGCCTGTCAATTTTCGCTCCCGCCAATAACATTACTGTCCAGCCGCCTAACGAATGCCCGATTGCGGTAACATTGTTGGCGCTAGCTGATTGACTCCATTGAGTTTCGGATAACAAGTAGTCCAGAATACGTGATACATCTTTTGGTCTTTCCCACCATTTTGCTGCTTGTTTTGGAGAATGGTCGAAAGAGGTGGTTCCCGGATGATCAGCGGCCGCTACGATGTAGCCTTTACTCGCAAGTTTGGTGGCTAACCAGTTTTGATTGCGCCAATTTCCTCGGTAGCCGTGTGATAGCAGTATTACTGGAAAAGTACCTGATTGAATGTCTGCATCTTTGATGACTTGTGTACCAATGAAGGCGGGGTTATCGCCAATTATGGTTTTGTCTGATGCATCTCTCGCGGGATACCAAATGACAGTGTTGAGCGGGCGATTAGGTTCGTCAGTTAAGGTGACTTGAGTGAATCCGACACCGGAAGCGATGGCTGAACTGCTAAGGAAAAGCAAGGATGTGAACAGTAAATGTATCCATTTCATTTTTTAACTCCAATTGATGTGGTTGGAGCTAATATGCGCTAAGGCTAGGTATCACGAGACCTCAAACACGATCGAGGACGCCCTAAATCGTGTTTTAGTACCTAAGCTAGTGACTTGGTTTTAGTTATCTTCTTCTATGACGCTTCTCTACCAAGCCGTTTCTTTCTAAGCCACGTCTTACGCTGCTGCATAGTTTACCGAAGCGACGCAGTTCTTCGAAGTTTGGCCCTTGTCCCATTGAGATGCTGTGTTCCCAGTACATCAATTCTGTGTCGACCATCTCAAGCAATTTCTTAGAGCAACCTGAGCAGTTTCCTTTTGGCCCACAAATGAATGTCTCTGACTCATAGAGCGGGAGTTCATTTTTCACTTCTTCGATGAGATTCAGCATTGCCGAATTCAGATCCGGTTTTTTCGTTGTGATTGGCTTTACGTTTGCTGGTGTTTGCGCAGTAACCAAAGAAGATGTTTGTGTATTGGCATGTAAATTCAAAGCAGCTGATGACATATCAAAGGCCTCAAGGAAAGGTGAAGAGGGGCATCCTACACCTCAAAATGAAGTGCACCTTGATGTAGTGCAATAAGCGTGGAGATATATCCGAAAAAGGTAGGTGAAACGAGGGCGTGAAGTGTCGGGAGGTGGGAGAGGAGGAGCCACAAATGGTGTGACTCCTTTCATGAAGACTTGTTATTGATAAGAGTTTTTAGAACTCTGTATCAAACTGGAATTCCATCCACTCTTTGGTAACTGGGTGGTGAAGGGCAAGTCTTTCTGCGTGTAGATGAAGACGGTCAGCTTTGTTGCCATACAATCCATCACCGACGATAGGCATATGCAGCCCTTCTTCATGTGAACAGTGAACGCGTAACTGGTGTGTGCGTCCTGTTTTAGGGTGCAGATAAACCTTGGTGGTCTCTTGATTGCGTTCAATCACTTCCCATTTAGTTTCTGCAGGTTTGCCGTGCTCGTAGCAGACAATTTGACGAGGACGATCGTACAGGTCGCCACGCAGCGGTAATCGAACATAACCTTCATCTTCAGCCAGAACACCTTCAATCATCGCGACGTATCGCTTCTCGACTTCACGAGTAATGAACTGCTTCTGCAGGCTTTTGTTTGCACGTCGAGTCAGGGCAAATATCAGAATGCCAGAGGTCGCCATGTCCAAGCGGTGTATAACGAACGGCCCTTCCACATTAGGATGCATTTCCTGAACGCGAGTGTAGGCAGAGTCTTTGATGGTCTTGCCCGGCACTGAAAGGAACCCTGCTGGCTTATGTACCACAACGATATGCTCATCTTGAAACAGGATATCGAGCTCTTTGTCCTCAGCAGGGTTCTCTAGCAATGGGTTTGGATCCACTTCAAGGCCTTTCATCATATGGCCAAGTATTGGTACACATTTGCTTTGGCAAGACGCGTAGTATTTCTTGTGTTTGCGTATCTCCGATTTCGGAGAGCGCCCCCACCAAAATTCAGCTAATGCCAATGGCGTATAGCCATTCAAATAGGCATATTGCAGAAGCTTAGGCGCAGCACATTCACCAGAGCCTGCCGGTGGTATTTTATTTGGTGTGTTTTCAAAGATCTGGTTAAGGTCTTCGACATCTCCTTCCGCATTTTGGAAAGCGTATTGTGAAAACAACTTGTGTTGCAGCTGATGAGACAGGTGCGCTCTTCGCCCTTTTAATTCAGCCAATTGAGCCGTAAATATATCCACCTTGCCTTGTAGCTCGTTTAGGGTTTGTTCCCAATTGAGCTTCAGGTATTTCTGTTGGTTTTTATCTGCAACGCTAGCTTTGCTTAGCTCTTGGTTTAATTGCTCGAAAGCTTGCTCATCAAGGCTCTCTTTACCTTGTTCTCGTTGTTCTTTGCGCGTTTTACGACCTTCAATGATCAACAAGCGTTGAGCTTCGATTTCTTGCTCTGCCTGCGCTTTTTGCTGTGCTAATTGTTCACACAACTCAAGGTATTGAGCGTTGACCTGCAGCGCTTTAAATTCGGCGTTTACCGCCATCATATCTGCGGTTTCTTGACGGAAAAAGCTGTCACTGCTCAGCATGTCGAATACCGGTGGAACAAAGTGCGGCAGTAGGTTTTGATCGGCGATTTTCCCTGAGAATGCAGAGAAGTAACCAAGTTCACCTTCAGGGCTTCTTACTAGTAATACACCAAACATCTTGCCGCGACCTTCATCAGAATCTAGTCCGAAGTCGTGCTGCCAATCGGTTTGGGTTTCTAGATATTGTTGAAGCTGGTGAGACGCAATTTCACATAATGGATGCGGTTCATAGTAGAACGGAAAGGTGAAACGCTCAGGCAACGAATATGACTCGATCGGCTGTTGAAAGCGAGTGAAGCAGTGCTCAGGTGTATGGCTGTTCTCTGAGTCGTGCGTTGGTTTTGATGAGTGCATATAGTCGTCTTACTTGATGATGATAAATGGCTATGAGTCTACTGTGTTTTGAGAGCTTAAATACAGTATAAGGCAGGCGATTCTACTCTTAATCTATAAGCGCCTCAAATAAGAAATCGCACCGTGGTTTTATACAGTAAACTTAATTGTTCGCATAAGGTTGGAGTGTTCAGGGGAGGAATTCAAATTAATGATTGGTCTCTCGTTTTCTATCATCGAGGACTACTTACAAATAGAAGGATGCTAGGCTTGCTCGCTTCGTGTTCAAAATAAGGTAATGTTATGATTCCACTCAATACATCGATTGTGGCTGGTGTCGCTCTTTCTGAGATCGACGGACAAACGAAAATGCTATTAATGAAACGCGTAAAGGGCGGCTATTGGTGCCATGTTGCAGGCTCGATTGAATTGGGTGAAACTGGTTGGCAGGCAATCGTACGCGAATTTGAAGAAGAAACTAAAATCGAAGCGAAAGAATTGTACAACGCTCAATTTTTGGAGCAGTTCTACGAGGCGAACGTCAATGTCATTCAACTTATCCCGATATTTGCTGTGCTTTGCCCGCCAGACCAAGCGGTAGAATTAAACCATGAACACACTGAGTATCGATGGTGCAGTTTAGAGGAAGCGAAAGCGTTAGCGCCATTCCCTAACCAACATGCGGTTTATGATCATATCTGGGCATACTTTGTTGATACGCTAGCTAACCCACTTTATCGAGTAGACGTGGGTTAGACTTGGTTTACTGCATGTGAGTAACGAGTCCTCAATAAGCTTAGCGCAATAGCTAAACTCCACAGATGCTGAGCACTAAGATTTACCAAGATATGGGGTTAAAAAGGCACTAGCTTGTGCTTGGCATAGTCCCACGTCAACTTTCACACCATGCGATTCTAGTATTGCTACACCGCGACCATTGTTGCGAGGATCTGGATCGAGCATAGCGACGACAACGTGCTTTACACCGGCTTCAACCAGAGTATTGGCACAAGCTGGTGTTCTACCGACAAAAGAGCACGGCTCTAATGTCACGTAGGCTGTTACGCCTTCCATTTCGCCGTCATAGTGATTCAGTGCCTCGACTTCAGCGTGGTTCCTACCAACCTTTTGTGTGTAACCAACAGACACTACTTTATCGTTCTTCACCAATACACACCCTACTGGTGGGTTTGGTTGGCAATCGGGTAGGGCTTGGCGCGAAGCTTCAAGTGCTTGCAGCATGTATTGTTGGTTCATGGTTGTTACTCAGTATGACGAGAAGAATAATTGTTTGTTACCGCGTGCGGTTTCGCTAATAAGTGAGGCATGTTCGATCTGATTGGGCTATTAGTCAATGGTTTTAGCTGTGAAGTTGTTTGATAGTTAGCTGTCAGCAATAGTTAACTCCGGCTAATGGTTAACTTTGGCCAATGAGTTAGCCAGTTTTTAGATTGGACTCGTTGCTCAAATACGTCGCGACAGCGGTTTGGATTTGGCGTTATTTTCAAATGGAACAAGCTCTCTAAACCAAAAGCCGATACACACTCGATACGTCCATGGCAGTTTTTCTTTACTGCGATAGCGGTTTCTTTCTCAGGCCAGTAACTCATTGCATCTAGTGTACTTTGATAAGGTTTATCTTGGTTTCGAGTATGCATATTAGCTTGATTACGAACTTGCCAGTTGAGTTTAGGTAGCTGTTGTTTTAGCAGAGCTTCGTAATCTATGTCCGATTGGTAACCATAATCACCGCGATCAAAGTAGATCACATCAATATCGTTGAGCGGCGTGGGGCTATCAAAACCATGCAAGTGATCCCAAACTAGATTCCTTACGAAACCTGCAGCGACATAGCATTGTGGTAGATCTAATTGAGCCACGCACTCTAAGACTTTTGTTCGCAGTGGATCTTGTTCGATCAAGGCCACGATTTGGTGGGTCAATGCTTGGGTCATGATGGTGTGGTTATATCAGTCACTTGATAATGGCGTGTCACGTTCTTAGTTATCTTACCCCAGTTAGAGGTTTTCACTCTATTTTGGTGGGCCTCAAACGCTTCACGGTTAGTGAACTCTTCATATACTTCAAAGCGGTTTGGCTGCAGTGAGCTTTGGCTAACACGAAATACAATACAGCCCGGCTCAGCCAACGTGAGTTCCTTATGAATGGTCAGTGCTTGTATAACTGCTTCTAAATCATCGTCTGGTACGACAATGTGCCCTTGTAAAATCACTTTACTGATTGTTGTGTCCATTTTGGTCTGCCCATCCTTTACTTATCATGTTGCCTTTCATCAACATAATCCCATTTTGAGTATGTGTCGTATAGAACAATGTGAACAAAAATAGACTTAACTCCCCTTTCCTGTTACGGTGTAACTTTACTTGGTGAGGGTATAATAATTTGGGAACTAAATCCTCGATGTTCCGGTCTATTAAATGAGTATCATAGAAGTGTATTGATACTGAAATGAGTTTGTCATCTGAGAGATCTAACCTTTAATAGGTAGAACGGCTTGTTGGATTAAATTGAGCCACAGTTGATATCTAGGTCATATTTTGATGTAAATGATACTTAGAACTCTTTATATTTTGTGATTTGTATCATTGATCTGGCCATCAAACGCCGTTAGATTCGAATGGTTGGCAATAAAAAGCTCATGAAGAGCAGCTAAATGAAAAGGAAAAATACCTTATGAAAAAAATGAGAAGAGCACAGCTTCATCGCGTTCGTATCCAATACTGGAAAGACACTTCGAAAGAAGCTTCAAAGAAATAAGCTCTACATATCAAGTAATAAAGCTAAAAAATTACAAAGCTGAAAGGCTTTCAAGCACAGCCATCAATGGCAACAAAATGAAACAAACCGATTTCGATAGCACTCTCAATGACCTTCATCTGGTCGGTAGCTAAAGAAATCATCCCTCAAAGAGCTGGCAGGCATTAATAACAATGCAATTTAATGTCAGCTCATTAATACCTCTCAAAGCAAACCTCTTACACAGTTAATCTGTTACCTAGTATATTTCCTACTTAGCACAACGATTCCACACCCAAGATCCAAACAGAAATTACGGGCAATAAAAAAGCTCCCGATTTTTCAGAAGCTTTGATTGCATTATTTACCTATCACGCGATAGGTTTTGTAACCTATTATTGGAACAGCGTCTTTAGACTTACATCGTCCGTTCTGTTTAGTTTAAGGCTCAGTAGATAGCCACCGATACCAAGCAAGACATAAATACTCAAAGATAAGATAGAGACGTCAGAGAGCGCAATGAACGGGTTACTTGCCGTAAGTACTTTCATCGGTAGTGAAGCGATAACAGAAAAGAAGTCATTGATGCCATAGAAACCGAACAGTGCGATAGCCAGCCATTTGATTGCAAAGCTTGAAACAAAGATCACAAGCAATGGCGAGTTAACCAGCTGCGAGATCGCCAGTGTCATTGTCGCTAACGGTAATAGTACCAAGGCAACTAACAGCATTCGACCAAAGAATACCAACCAATTGGTGAGCACATAAAGCAGTGATTGCTGTTCTACTAATAGCGCCAGTTGTTGCTCGCTAGATACGTTTAGAATCCAGAATAGAACATCGGCAAATAGAACCAATAGGGCGCAGATAGCGGGTATCACCACTAAACCAAAGCCTAGCTTCACACCGTGAGTCAGAGCATTCGATACTGGCATGCTTCTCCAAAACATTGAGCTGCCTTCTTGGCGCTCTTTACGCAGTGTTTTTGGGATATACAGCGTTGAAAGCAGCAGTGAAATTAGGCCCGCGCCAAAGTAGATCACTGAGTTAAGGTCTTGTGCGAATTCTCTGTGGATGTCGCTCACATCACCGTTAATTTCCATCTGGAAGAAAAACTCATGCTTTGCCGCGCCATTAAAGAACAGACTCACGAACAGTAACAAACCACACAACGCAACGAATAAAGGTAATCGAGTATTGATTCTGTGCTCGATAAGTTCTTTTTCTAGCATGTAAAAACTTGGGTGCATTATGCCTTCTCCGTCTGTGTTGCAAGGAATAGGTCGGCAAGACCAACGTTGTAGATGTTACCTAGTGATTCAACTTGTGGTTTGTACTGACCTTCCAATAACCATTTAGTCGTTCCTAGCCCCGGTTGTGAAATGAGTGGTTTCAGTTTTTGAATGTCGCTTGAGTGGTTGTTAGCAACTTCGATAATGAAGTAATCACTCTCGATCGCTTCCATACTTTTCTGCAGCACGCAGCGGCCTTGTTTGAGAATAAGTACATCTGTCAGTAGATGTTCGATCTCAGAAACCTCATGGCTAGCAATGATCATCGCACGCTCGCCATCGTGGAACCATTCCAAAAGGTGGCGGTAGAAGGTGTCTCGGTAAATCAAATCTAGGCCAAGTGTTGGCTCATCCAAGATGAGTACCTGAGTGTCAGTTGCGATGATGATCGCAAGGTGAACCTGTACTTTCATCCCCTTAGAGAGCTGTTTGATCGTGGAAGAGAGTTTAATGTTTGTGCTACTCAGAGTTTGCTCGGCTTTTTGTCGGTTGAAACTCGGGTGTACGCCTTCGGTGTAACGAAGTAGTTGTTTGATGGTCATCCATTCAGGGAGCACATTCACATCAGAGATGTAAGATAGGTGCTGCATGAGCTTTGCATGCTGGTGGATTGGGTGGTAGCCGTTGACTTCGATTTCACCTTGGTAGTTATGCCCACCAAGCAGTGACTTGATGAGAGTCGATTTACCAGCGCCATTATGACCAAGCAAGCCAAGCACCTGTCCAGGTTTTAGTTCGAAGCTGATGTTCTTTACACCCACTTGATTTGAATAAGTTTTCGTGACGTTTTTCGCGGAAAGTAAAGTACTCATGACTTGTCCTTTATATGTTGTTCTAGCTGTTTCACGAGTTCTTCGACACTCATATCAATGATGCCTAGTGTCTCAGCGATGGCTGGGATCTGTGTGTTGATGAAAGTTTGGTGTGCGGACTCTTTCAGTGTTTCAAGTGCACCTTCGGCTACATACATACCTTGGCCTCGCTTCTTTTCAACCAAGCCTTCATCAACCAGTAACTGGTAGCTTTTCATGACGGTAAGGTGGTTGATTTTAAGATCAGCAGCAACAGCGCGCACAGAGGGCAGGGCCTGTTGCTCAAGCCAAATACCTTGCAGAATTTGGTCGCTGATCTTAGTGGCAAGCTGCCTAAAGATCGGTTGGTCGTCTTTCCATTCGGTCATAATTAAAACTGTATGGTGATATACATGTATATAACACTAACCTTTTTATTCGTATTGGCAAGACTTTTATAAAAATTAATAGAATATTTTTATGGTTGGATGTTCAGTAAAATGCCCGTTCGAGCATCAGGTAAAGGAATGCCTGAAAACTGGCATAGTGCGCGTTTGGCTATGTGTTTGGGGGTGAAGTTCCACCATGTTTTAATGCTTTCACCACGTAGAAATTGTCTTTGATACTCTTCGAGAGTCGCCTCTATTGCCTTTGACATCTCGACACTAAAGTCGCGTGACGTTTGTTCAAACAAAGATTCTGCCTCCCACAAAGGAAGAGCACTTTGGTTTGCCCATGTGATTCTTTTGTTATCGATGTCATATATCCAAATAGGACACTTTAGGTACTCGAAAGATTGATAACTTGTCATCATGTTGGACTCCACGTGAGGAAGTTTTAGTTAGATGCCACCGAGCAGGCAGCCTACTTCGGTGACTTATCAATACAAATCACCCCCTTTCCATATTAGTGAGAGAGGTGTGTTTATAGGTTTAATGAGCGGATGATCTTAGTCACTTTCCCTTCCTGTGTTGTCTCGATGATATAGCCTTTTTTATCATCGAACATTTCACCATCAATAAAAAGCCATCCATTTGGTTTCTTTACGATTTCTTTAGGGAAGTTCTCATCAAACATAGAATGATTTGGATAGACCGTTTCGATAGCTTCGAATAGGAGCAGTGCTTGATCTTGACTCGCTAGGGTGAGTCTTCCTCTAAGCACATGGTAATTCAGGCAATGGCTGAGTCGTAAACGATTCAGTGACGGTAACTAGTACACCTTTTTGTGAATAGAAACGGTATGAGCCTGAACTGCTTTCACTGCCATCTGGAGACTTGATATAAGGCGTTGCGCTGTGGAACTCACAGTCAAAGACCATTTTTTGAATAATTCTGCTTTGCGGAGCGACCCGAATATCAACCCAAGAACTCACCCGAGATTGAATCTTATTTATCGTTTCTTGCTTATCCGTATCAGCAAGCAATGGTGCTGAAAATAAAGCAGACGTAGCCAGTAACAGTGAAAGCGGTTTATTCATTTTAATAGGGTCCCTACAGGGAGTGATTAAATGACAAATAACAAAGCGACCTATTGGCTATGTGAATATTACTTGAAGTACTAATGAGTTAATAGGGAAGAATGGGGGGAGTAAAAAAAGAAAGTGCTGATGAGTGAGGCAGGTTATCGGTTTCTTTTAGTGGCCAGTCGAATATTCTGGCTTTTTAACCTAAATGGAATCTATTTCTTGGTTTTATAAACTGCAGTATGACTGGTTAAAAGATGGTTGATTTGATTGTTGTTTGTAAACAATTTTAGTGTAAGTGTAGGTAAGAAAATAAAGCAAGTGTAAGTGATTAGGATGGGATACGACATTAAATGCAATCGGTGTCATTTTGCGGATCCTATATAAATCGAGGCTTGCAGGCGACTTGATGTCTGATTTTGTAAACGTAGGTGTACAAATATGATTATTATGTTTTGCGTACGGTAAAGTCTTGACTCTAATAACAATATTGATGATATATGACCAGTATATATACTGCCTACGCTTTTAATAAATACTGGTGATAGATATGTCGAAAACCAAAGTACTCATTGTCGAAGATGACCAAGAGATCGCTCGTTTAACCACACTCTACCTAGAAGCGGAAGGGTATGAAGTGAGCGTTGTTCATGAGGGAAACTTGGCACTTGAAGCTATCCGAAGTATTGAACCCGATTTAGTGCTGCTGGACCTTATGCTACCTGGTATGAGTGGCGCACAAATCTGCCGGGAGGCTCGTGAGTTTTACAATGGAATGATCTTAGTGCTTACTGCCTCTGCAGATGAAATGAGTGAAGTAAGCTTATTTAAGTTCGGTGCTGATGATTATGTGGCTAAGCCGATACGAGGGCATGCATTGCTTGCCCGAATCGAAGCTCTGTTGAGACGTGCAACGCCGGTTACAACAACGGCGGAAACGGTGTCAGAAAACCAGTGTGAGATCGTCATCAATAGCGCAGCCCAAAGTGCCACTTTATACGGACAAAACTTGAAACTCACATCCGCAGAGTTTGAGATTTTGAACCTTCTTGTTAAGAATGTTTGCCAAGTCGTTACCCGAGACCAATGTTGCCAGCTATTCCGAGGGATAGATTATGCGTTTAACGATCGTTCGATTGACATGCGTGTATCTGGTTTACGCCGAAAGCTGCGTGTTCACGCCAAAGACAAACAGTTAATACGCACGGTACGTAATAAGGGGTATATGCTGGTTGCTTAAATTTATTAAAGAGAAGCTTCGCTCTGTTTCGATGTTTGCTCGGCTCTACCTTGGTATTATTACAGGGGTGTCGACGACAATTTTTTTGTTCCTACACCTTGGTGAAGGACATATGAGAAAAACAGAGATTGAGACTTTTCTCAATGATGGGTTGTACTTTGTCGAGCAGTATATCCAACAACGAGACAAAGAAGATTCGCTCTACAAGCAACTCGATAGAACAGGTCATCAACAGTTTTTTATTTTCAATTTACGGCTTTTAGAGAATGGGTCGGGAAGACCTCCTTGTCAACGATGCGAGTTACATACCATCTTAAATGGTGTGCCTATTTACCTCAGCGAAAACAATTTGTACGCGGCTGTGTACCAACTGCCGAATTCCAAGTATAGCTTTGCATTTTATGAAGTCGGGGATTTTTTTTCGCCTAAAATTGAATGGTATGAGGATTCAGAGCGACACTTTTTAATTGGACTTCTGCTTGCGGTCATCATTGTGATTGGAGCAAGTATTTACTTACCTGTCAGAGGCTTTCAAGAGAGAATTGAGTCGTTAGTTGAGAAGCAGAAACAGTTTGGTAAAGGTAAACTGAGTACGCGTTTTGAGACTGAAGATATTCATCCTGTTTCGGAATTGGCTAGCAGTTTTAATTGCATGGCTGAAGAGATAGAAAGCAAGGTGAAAGAGAGCCATATATTTGCTCAAGCAATTCCCCATGAAGTTCGCACTCCGTTGAGTCGAATACAGTTAGCGACTGATATACTGAGGCGAGGAGCGCCTGATCAGCATCAAGCACTTTTTGATGATATCGATACTTATGTGGACGATATCAACGAGCTCACATCAGAGATCATTATGCTCTCGAAGCTGAATGTTATTGACAACTCTTTCTTCGAGTTGATGAAAGAAAGAGCGAGTTTACTTGAATATTGTTTAGACCGAATTCGTTATTCCGAGTTGGACAATGTGACCTTTGAGTCAAAGGTGAATCAAGACAGTACGATAAAGTGTGACTGCTCAATGGTTCGTTTGGTATTTGATAATATCATCAAGAATGCTGGCAACTATACTAAAGACCAAGTTTGGCTGACTTTAGATGAAAACTCGGAAAGCTGGCTAGTGGTCGTTGAGGACAATGGGCCTGGTATTCCTGAGGAGCGTCGTGATGAAGTCTTTGTTCCATTTTCTCGCTTAGACTCGAGCAGAAGCGCTTCAACCGGCGGTTTTGGATTGGGGCTTGCCATTGCAAACTCTGCGGCTAAGAAGTTAGGTTGGAGTATTAAGATCGATGGTAGCAGTCATGGTGGTGCTAAATTTACGATTGTAATTGCTAAGGCGGCTTAACCGTTATTTATCTTTATTGAATCTGCACTCGCTTAGGTCAAACAAAGCCATGGTTTGAACTTACATCCAATAGTTTAAACCGTGGCTTGTACCTTCTAAACTGGAAACGGTTACTGTTTTGAACGGTGAAGACCATAGATTGCGTGGTCAACGATACGACCGTTTAATTTCTCGCTACGTGTAATGATACCTTCTAAATTGAATTGTAAGCGCTCGCAAACCTTGCGGCTGCTTTGGTTCTCGATGGCGGCAGATATTTCGACTTTCTCCATATCTAACTCATTGAAAGCAATATCAATCAGCTTTTTAACCACACGCGTCACAATTCCCCTTCCTTGGTATGGTTCAGACAGCCAATAACCTATCGTTACTTTTTGCACATCGTGATCAATGGTATTGAAACTACAGTTGCCAACGATATTGTCTTGGTACACGATGGCACAGGTCATACTTTTACCTTCTGCGTAATCGTGTAATGAGCGTTGAACGAAAAGCCTAAAATCTTGTTCGGTTTTACAATGTGGCGGCCATGCAAGCCACTGACTTAAATACTCATTTTGACTTTGTGAGAGTTCCGCGTAGTGAGAGGCGAAACGTTCTTCAACCAAAGCAATAGACAATTCATCATCGATAACTGTTTTAAACATGCATTTCCTTTTCTTTTGACTGTTCAGTTGAGTGGATTTTAGTCGGCAGAACATAATGTCGCATGTTTTTTAATATGCAACCACTTGTAGCACGGTTTTTCCGTGATACGTTAGATCTATCACGAAACTCATTAAACCTTACATTAGTTGTGCATATAAACATTAACTATGCATTAGTATTGGCAGCCTAAATATATAAGAACAATAAAAATTCTAGGCTTAAGTAATGAATCAACATTGCCAAGACGTAACCGTAGACCTTAGAAAGGCTCTATTTGGCATAGCTAAGGCGCTTGATAGCGTAGGTTTTGAAAGCAAAAATCATGGGCAACGAGTCGGTTATATCGCTTACCGCTGTGCCCTCAGCGTGGGCTGGGAAGAAGAACAAGCACAGCTTGCGTTCTCGTTGGGGCTCATTCACGATTGTGGTGTATCCCAAGTTGATGAACAGCTCAGTTTGGTCTCAGGTTTTGTTCCTGATTCCACCCACCACCATTGTCAGAAAGGCTATCAAATATTAAAAGAGTGTCCCGTACTTTCGATATTCTCTAAACCAGTGCTTTATCATCATACTCCTTGGGTGGAGCTTAAAGCGTTACCTATTAGTGAATTAGAGAAAGAACTGGCCGCGATTGTCATGCTTGCCGATAGGGTTGACTATCTCTATGGCATCACCTCTTCCGATCGCTATGGCAACCTCACCCCAGATGGAAAAGCGAGCATTATCGAACGTTTGACTGAGCAAGCGGAAGAGATGTTCGAAACTAACCTTTTGCAACATATGTGTGAGCTTGTCGACTTGGATGATTTCTGGTTCTCGATGGAGATCCCTTACATTGAGAATATGAGGGATAATTTTGAACCCGTATCGTTCTTTTCTCAACAGATGTCGTTGGATGAAACGGTCGCTTTTGCAGAGTTTATTGCCAATGTCGTGGATACCAAAAGCTCGTTTACCTTTAAGCATTCGTTGAAGGTAGGGCAGCTTTCAGAATACCTCGCAAAGCAACTGGGTTACTCATATACAACGCAGCGTAAGCTTTATTTGGCTGGCTTAGTACATGATATCGGTAAGCTGCAAACGCCAAGTGATATCCTCCACAAACCAGACCTACTCACTGATGAGGAGTATTGTTGTATTAAGCGCCATGCAACGGATACTAGGTTCGCCCTGCAAGAGTTGTTCAGCTCGCCTCAGATTTGTGAGTGGGCGTCGAATCATCATGAAAGGCTAGATGGTTCGGGTTATCCCATGGGGAAAACAGCAGAAGAACTGGATCAGCCCAGTCGAATTGTAGCGGTTGTCGACGTGTTCCAAGCATTGACACAATCTCGTCCGTATCGAAAGGGGATGACACTGGAAGAGACGATGACGATTTTGACTGAGCATGTCGAGAACCATAAGCTCGACCGTGAAGTGTTTGAGTGTTTGAAGAAGTACGCTCAGTATTGCTTTGAGCTGTCGACTGATAAGTGGGCTTACCCGATTTACGAAAAGTGAGGATCTTGGAGTCGTTTCAATCCCTTCTCATTTTATTTATGGCACTGGCAGTGACTGAGCAAGGCTACTGATATGGTTGTAAAAAAATATTAAAGGAATGAGATGTTGAGAACGAAAATCATAGTGCTAGCTCTGGTCGTCGCTTTGTCAGGTTGTATGGATGAAGATGGTTACGATGAAGCGGTTTTAGAGCAACTTGTCGATCGACAAGCGAATATTGAAGATGTGACGAAGAAACTGGGGCTGCCCGATCGCATCATCAACAATAATGGTTCTGTGGCTTATATTTATGAATATGAGCGCGATCTTCTCGCTTTTACCTTTTATAACGGGGAGTTGTTGTTCAAGGAGAGAGCTGTCAACGACGGTTTTTTATGACTTTAAGATGATCAAACCAAGCGCTCAGTAAACGGTAAGTACAATAAATCGAGTTTGATGAACAACGAGCATTGATTAAAGAGAGACAGAAAAGCGATAGCCGAGGCTATCGTTTTTTATTTGGGGGCTTAATCGCTCAGGAGCAATATAGCGAGGTTAGTATCGTTTTAAGATCTCGGTGATCTTTTGCTCTGTCTTTGCAGCGATAATGACATCAATGAAATGCAACTTATCTATAAAAAGCGCTTCCAAGACACTGAAGTGAATAGTGCATTGCTAAACTAGTCACTTCTGTTTTCTATCATATCTTAAAAAAGCCACACTCTGTGGCTTTTGTTTTGGTGCGACTTTTATTTATCCTATTTCTTGCTGATAAAGTTAATCGCCTCGGTAAAAGCTCGTTTTGTATGTTTTATGACCGCGCGATCGTTTGCATTAAAAAATGTGATGAAAGTCTCAATCAACTGTTTATACTTCTCTTCCGGTTTTAAGCCGGTGCTTAGCCAATACAAGCCGTCACATGGATATGTGAATGACCCCACGGACCGGACCAGCTACGTTCCACTGCTTGTATAAGGTGATTTTTACATGAACAACTCGTCGTTACAGTCGCTAACTTTGTTAGCCCCTTCATCGCGTAGCGTTTTGCTTGCGGTTCTTTGTCCTGTTCCTTTGATGTCATTCGCTTGGCTCATGTTCACTCTATAAGGATTACAAGGACTCATTATGAATATTCTATTTGGTTTTGTCGGTGTTATTACACTGATTGCTTGCGCGTACCTGCTATCTGAAAGTCGTTCTTCGATTAACTGGAAAACGGTGATCCGTGCACTACTACTTCAAATCGGCTTCGCAGCTTTAGTTTTGTATTTCCCATGGGGACAATTAGCGTTAACAAGTCTAAGTAATGGTGTTTCTAGCCTGCTTGGTTTTGCAGATGCGGGTATTGCTTTCCTTTTCGGTGATCTTGCTACTGAAGGTTTCATTTTCGCGGTTCGCGTACTTCCTATCATTATCTTCTTCAGTGCTTTGATCTCTGCGCTTTATTACTTAGGCATCATGCTGAAAGTGATTCAAATCTTAGGTGGAGCGGTGCAAAAACTGCTTGGCACAAGTAAAGCTGAATCTTTGGTTGCGACTGGTAATATCTTCCTTTCTCAGGGTGAGTCTCCTCTTCTTATTCGTCCTTTTTTAAAGTCTATGACTCGTTCTGAACTGTTTGCTGTAATGGCAGGTGGTATGGCATCGGTAGCTGGTAGTGTGCTTGGTGGTTATGCAGGCTTGGGTGTTGAACTTAAATACCTCATTGCTGCTAGCTTCATGGCGGCTCCGGGTAGCTTGTTAATGGCGAAGATCATCGTTCCTGAACGCAGCACACCGAGTGACTACGACCACATTGAGCTAGATAAAGCTGATCAAAGCAACGTAATTGATGCATTGGCTAGCGGCGCGATGAACGGTATGAAGGTTGCGGTAGCCGTTGGTACGATGTTGATTGCATTTGTGAGTGTGATTGCCATGGTAAACACAGGCTTAGAAAGTCTAGGTGATACGTTCGGCTTTGCGGGTATTACGCTGCAAGCTATCTTCGGTTACCTATTCTCACCACTAGCGTGGCTAATCGGTATTCCGAGTGATGAAGTATTAATGGCGGGTTCTTACATTGGTCAGAAGATCGTAATGAACGAGTTTGTTGCTTTCATCGACTTCGTTCAAAACAAAGCGCTACTGTCTGAACACAGCCAGGTGATTGTGACATTTGCACTGTGTGGCTTTGCTAACATCGGCTCTATTGCGATTCAACTGGGTTCTATCGGTGTAATGGCGCCAGAGCGTCGCGCAGAAGTAGCGAACCTAGGTTTAAAAGCAGTCGCTGCTGGTACGCTAGCAAACCTAATGAGTGCATGTTTAGCGGGTATCTTCATCCTGCTTTAATCTAGATTGAGCAAAAGCCGCTAGATTCAGTTAAAGCGGAGGCCTTGCTTGCGGAGTTTACGTAAAGAAGGTCTCCGCTTTTTTGTGTCTGTTACAAAGTCGAATGAGATGAGCACTAGGTTTTTCGTGCTGTAGAGTGCGAAAAGCTTCACTCTGAAGAGTAATAGAGCAAGCCTCTTTTATCCTATATACTTGAATATTATTGGGTTGCGACTAGTCATATGCGGTTTCGAGTAGTGATATTTGGTACCGATGAACAATAGTGGCAACCAAATTCAAAAAATCAAAGGTCTTCCCATGAACATGCGCGTTCTCATTGGTCTTATCACCACCTTCATTGGCTTATTTGCGATGGTTTATCTTATTGCTGGTGATGAACAGTTTCCTATATCTCAGTGGCCAAAAGAAGCTTATCTAGGTTTGGTATTTAGTGTTGTCTGGGGCGCGGGTGTAGCAGCATCGGCAGCGTACTTCTTCTCAGCACTGGTGTTCGTGACCGTTGCTGCGGTTTGTTATGCAATTGGCTACAAGATCGGTGGCTTATTTACTAACGACTCTGAAACCTAGCTAGTCTGACTATGTGGTTGAGTTGCATGTAATGCATTGGTGCGATCGTTTTAAGGTGTATTGGTATCACCGAAAGCAAACCCATCGTTGGAAAGGGGAGAAAGCAAAGTCTCTAGGTTGGACCAGTGAAGAGAGCCAGTTGTGTCGCTTCGAAGTGATCGCACGCGCTACAGACTTTGAGAAAAAAAGTGTTTTGGACCTAGGGTGTGGTTACGGAGATCTGTTTGGACTACTCGACAGCATTTATCGTCTCCAATCATACACAGGGGTCGACCAGCACTCTGGCTTCCTTAAAACGGCTAAGCAAAAGTACACAGAAGCTCGCTGCCAATTTATTGCGGGTGATATGAGCAAGGTGCCTCTTGAAACCCATGATGTGGTTATTGCTAGTGGTTCATTGAATTACATATGTCGAGATTCTGATTACCTGACTAATATGATTTCTCGGATGTTTGACCTAGCGAATCAAACCGTCATATTTAACCTTCTTAACTCTAGTCAGTACCCCTCGCGCAATACCTTGATGAGCTATCATCCTCAAGGTGTTTATCGCTTCTGTAAAACGCTGTGTGACGATGTCTCTTTGATTGAGGGTTACACCGAAGGTGACTTCACTATAGTGATGAACAAGGCTGTATGAGCGTTTTAGTTTTATGCTTTGTACGCGCTATTGATATGTTTCAGGTATTAAAAAGCCTCACGCCTTAAAGGTATGCGGCTTTTTGGCTTTTGTAGTCTGGCTTAAGTGCTCATTTATTTTCAACGAGTCCGTAAGGGAGGGTTTTAAATACCTTGGGGTTCCCTTTGAAGGTTGGTGCTTCATTCACCTGTTGCCAGTCAAGTAACATGATTGCCAATACGTTGCGGTGCTCTCCGTATTCAAGGTCAAAATCACCGGTGATTGAAGGGATCATACCACGCTGCTTATCAATCGAGGACTGGATAACAAGCTGAGTCTTCTCTACCACTGGATCATCTTCAAGGCCTGCCAATAGGAAGGTTAAGCCAACCTCGGCAATAACATCTTCTTTGGCACGCAGCAGGATAGTATCGATGTTCTCTCTAAAGTAATCATAGATCCATTGGTGTTCTTGTTCGCTGACTTGATGTTGATAGTACTCAGAGTCACCGAAGATGACGTGTGTCATGCCGTAAATCTTATTGCCAAACTGCTGGCTAGAGAGCTTTTTATCCTTGTCGTCAGGGTAGGCTTTTTTAAAGGTTTCGACGAAATCATCAACGACATCTTGCTCACCCAGTTGGCGTAGCCAATAAACCTGATTAGCGAGCTGAGCAGCCCACGCTTTCACCATGTCTTCATTGGTGACATAACGAGAAAAGTCATAGCGACGGATGATTTCGCGTAGTTTGGCGTCGTTCTTATGCTTTAAACCGTATTCATTGGCACGGGCCATGGAGCCTAGAAGGTCTACGCCAAGGTAGAGGTACTCGGGCATATGTTTGGTAATGTTGTAACGTCGTACACTACGCTCATCGTCATCGCCGACATAAGAAGACACTCGTTTTTCTGAATATAGAACGATCTGCTCCATGGTATGGACGTCATTAGACAGGCTGCTGAGCTTACTTGCCACGCGAGCCATATCGCTCCATACCGCTGCAGCGTATTTATCATCTAATGTTTGACGATACATGCGCAGTCCGTAATGCCCCTCTTTAAAGGCCGACAGCGTGTAAAGCTGGCTTTCATAGGTCTGACGAATCAAGTCGGCTGATTGTTTGAAAGGCTGTTCTTGAGAGTAGATAGATTCAGCTTGCAATTGAACAGCTGGTACGCTTGTTGCTTTATGGTTCTCTTGTACGTCAACAGCCTTGTTTGTTTCAGAGGAAGCTTGTACGTGGAACGCAATGGCAACGGAAGTTGATAACAAGGTGCACAGAGTGAGAGTTTTTAACTTCATATGAGTAGTACCAAGCTGATTAATCATGAGTACAAAATAACACTGATGCATCCTTTAATGTAAGGTTTGGGTCAATACAATGTAAGCTTTATGAGGTTCATTTAGGTTTTTTGATTGAGTAATCAGTGTAGTTAACTGGCTATGAGTGATGGATGACTCAATAATGAATGTAGACCAGACTTAAAGTATGGATTTTTAATCGCTTGTCGGCATACTGAAAAAACAAGCCAGAAATGAGCCGATTAAAGGCAGTAAACAGAACAATAGTGTTAGAGGTTCTCGTATGCCAAGTCGTTTTAGCAAGCAGTGGCCTGCCAAAGTATTATCGTTGTTATTCTTCTTTGTTGTCGTAAGTGCAATTGAGCATTTTCACGCCAAGCAATTGACCCTTCTTAAAAATGAATCGTATTCTGTCGCTAAAAAGCAGCTCTCCATTATTCGATCTCGTATAGAAGCGACGATCGTGTCAGACATGTATATTCTCAATAACTTCTCAACACTTGTGACGATTAATCCTAATGGAGACCAAAAAGGTTGGGACCAGATTGCTCAGAATATCATTCGAGATGGCTTCCACATTCGCTTAATCGGCCTTGCTGAGAAGGATGTGCTTAATTTTGTTTATCCACTGGAAGGCAACGAACAGCTCCTTGGTATTGACTATCGAGACCATCCAATTCAATGGGAGTCGGTCGAGATCGCTCGCAACATAGGTAACACATTTATTGCGGGTCCTTTTGAACTGTTCCAAGGTGGGCAAGCCTTAATAACAAGAACCCCTATCTTTAGAGATCCTCCTTTTAACCAAGACTATTGGGGCGTATCGAGTGCGGTTATCGATCTAGATACGCTGTTAGAAGATGTAGGTGTGGGCAAAATTGAAAACAAATATAACTTAGCCATTCGCGGTGCAAACAGTGCCGGTAAAGATGGACAGGTGTTTTATGGGACGCAAGAGGTGTTTAGCAATGCCTTTACTACCGAACAAGTTAGCTTTCCTTACGGGGGATGGTATTTGGCGTTATCGGGTAACGACCACGTACTGATGGATGTGCCTTGGTATCGAATTCAAGCCGTTAGGATCGTGGGCTACACCATAATGTTGATGCTTGCGCTTGCCTTTATTGCGATTTATCGCCTATATCGGATTGCTGATAGTCGCTCCATGCATGACGAGCTGACTATGCTGCCAAATCGCCGTTACTTTATGTATAGCCTTAAGCAAGCATTCAGAACCGTTCAGAAACAGCGAACGAAAACTTTTGCAGTGGTGAACATCGATCTTGATGGCTTTAAAGCGATCAACGACACCTTTGGACATGCAGCGGGTGATAAGGTGTTAGTTGAGTGTGCTAAGCGAGTGAAGGGCAAGCTACGTACTTCTGATATTGTCGCGCGGATTGGTGGGGATGAGTTCTTGGTTCTACTACCGCGTATTATTGATGAGCAACATGTGGCATCGATTACCAAAAAACTACAAGATGTTATCTGCGAAACGCCCGTTGTTTATGAGGCGCACTCTATTTATCTCAGAATCAGTGTCGGTTGGGTGATTTATAACGACAGCTATAGTGACGTCGATGGTCTCTTGAAAGTCGCTGATGAAAAAATGTACGACCAGAAGCGTCAGATTACCTAGAGATAATCTCAGTTGCGATTAGAATTTAGTTGCTGAATGTGGGGAAAAGCCTCAGAATACCGCGCTTTGCTCCGTATCAAGAATTTGATCAGCAAAAGCTGCAGCGGCACCCTTTATCATTTGTCGCTCGTACTAAATGTTATTCAACTGAGAAAATAATCTATGAGTTTTACCTCCCTTGGCCTTTCTGAACCAATCCTTAAAGCTATTGAAGCACAAGGTTACGATAAGCCATCACCAATCCAAGAGAAGGCCGTGCCAGCTGTCCTGACGGGCAAAGATGTAATGGCCGCTGCTCAAACAGGGACAGGTAAAACTGCTGGCTTCACGCTACCTATTCTTGAATTGCTATCAAAAGGCCCTCGCGTTCGTCAGAACCAAGTGCGCGCATTAGTATTAACACCGACTCGTGAGCTTGCGGCTCAGGTCAATGGCAGTGTTGTTAAGTACGGTATCAATCTACCTTTGACTTCAGGTGTGGTATTCGGTGGCGTAAAAATTAACCCTCAGATGCAAAAACTGCGTAAAGGCAGTGATGTGCTGGTGGCAACACCGGGTCGCTTGCTTGATCTATACAACCAAAATGCTGTGCGCTTCGATCAACTTGAGATCCTAGTCTTAGATGAAGCGGACCGTATGCTAGACATGGGTTTCATCCGCGATATTCGTAAGATCTTGGCTTTCTTACCTAAGAAACGTCAGAACCTACTGTTCTCTGCAACCTTCTCTGATGATATCCGTAGCCTGGCGAAAGGCTTGGTTAATAACCCGGTTGAAATTTCAGTAAGCCCTGCAAACTCAACGGCGAAAACTGTTGAACAGAGTATCTACCCAGTAGATAAGAAGAAAAAGAGCCCAATGCTTGCGAAGCTGATCAAAGATAATGATTGGCGTCAGGTGTTGGTATTTAGCAAAACTAAGCACGGTGCTAATAAGTTGGCTCGTTTCCTAGATGAACAAGGCATTACTGCTGCACCTATTCATGGTAACAAGAGCCAGGGCGCTCGTACCAAAGCGCTAGAGAATTTCAAAACGGGTAAGGTGCGAGTATTGGTTGCAACTGATATCGCGGCTCGTGGTATTGATATCCCACAATTACCTCAAGTAGTTAACTTCGACCTTCCACACGTATCAGAAGACTATGTACACCGCATCGGTCGTACAGGCCGTGCTGGTGAAGTTGGTAAAGCAATTTCATTGGTTTGTGCAGATGAAGTTGGTGAGCTTTTCGGAATTGAGCGCCTTATCCAGCAAGTGTTAGAGCGTCGTGAGCTGGAAGGTTTCTCCCCAGTAAATAAGCTACCTGAGTCTCGTTTGGATACGCGTCCAATCAAGCCTAAAAATCCGAAGAAAGCAAAACAACCACGTGAACATGTGGATGGCCAACGCTCGGGTGATAATGCTCGCGGTCATAAGCCCGCAGGTAAGAACAAGCGCCATGTACCAGCTACAGGTTCTGCACCAAAACGTAAACCTACACGCGCTAGGAAGCCAGCTGAAAACGGTTCAACTGCTGTTGGTGAAGAGAAGTCAGTAAGAAACAATGGCAGCAACTTCAAGCGTGGGAATACAGGTAAGAAGCCAGCTTCGAACCAATCTAATTCACCAAGTCACTCAGGTTTACAAAGCCATTCGGGTTCAAAAAACAATCAAGGTAAACCGACAGGCTCTGGTAAAGTGAAGAAGCCTGAATACGGTGGTAGTTACGGACCAGGTAAGTCATCGAACAGGCCATCAACAAATAAGCCTTCAGCGAATAAACCGTCTCGTTCTCGCTCGAAGCCAGCACCTCAAAAGTAAACCAGCACCATACAAACAGAGGATAGGGTGCTGGGTAGAGCCTTGTTTCTAAGAAATATCCCCAGTTTGTATTGAATCGAATAAGCGCGAATATTGATTATCAATGTTCGCGTTTTTTATGCGTGATGTTCTGAAGAGAAGAGAGCTGGTGGAGGCTAAAACTATTGAATAAACTAAAAAATAGTGATTTGACTCAAGTGTAATCAATTTTTAATGATTGTTTAATGGCAGTATAATCACTAGCGTTTTGTTGTTATTTGCAATTTGCAATTCCAGTTTGCAAAATAAACAGGAATTTACGGCTAATACGTGTCCAGGTGCGTAGTAAATAGGTGGTTTGAAAGTTGGCACGTATGCTGCATTGTCAGAGGTGACCCTTAATAAGCCGAGGGTCACCTAGCCAACTGACGTTGTTAGTGAACCTTTATTGTTCACACAAAATACATGACCAATCACCCTTTTGTGATTGGTTTTTTTTGTTTGAATTTGAGATTCTATTTTTGTTTTACTTTTTACTCTCTTCCAAAACCAAGCAAATCAAATTATCCATTAACCCTAATTAGCTCAGCTTTGCTAAGCAAAACAAGCAGAGTATGAATGCCAAGAGCCATGCTCGACTGGTTTCGCTATTAACATTCACCGCATTTGGAATAACAGCTTGGTTGGCGAGGGCACTCTCCGCCTCTTGAGCAGATAAGCCTCGCCTCTGTTTCAATCCCACGTTCAATCCAATTTATATTTAGAATCTTGGCTATTGTCGTGAGATCTTTCTTGATGTTACGTGGGATAGCTACAGAACCGCCATTATTAACGCATGAAGCCTTGAGCTGCTCTGCTATTTCTCTTGAATTACCGCCTTGGGCATCAATCGCAGGGTTGAGGTCTATGCCTGCACATAATACGCGATTGTTACCCGCTGGATCCGTCATATTGATGGATTCACAACAGTAGATTCTTGGCTCATCTCCCACATTCAAGATGGAGATTTGAGCCGAGGTACCCGCACGGGGCTCAGATAATCGACGGAACACAGCCCAATGTTGGCATGGGTCGGCGACCGTTCTCATATTTCCCCAAGGCAGTGGAATCCCGTTCCCGCGGTATACCGCTTTGAGCTTCCCCGGTCCATAAGCATCAAAATAGTGCCAGTGAGGGTATGGCGATACTACCGTCATTCGACGCATCGCAACAGAGGGGGAAACCCCTGCTCTTTCGTGAACGTCGATTTCATAACCGGTGCGGTCAAGCAATTGTCTGAATGGAACTTTAGGGCACAGCAGCGCTCCAGCAAAGAAGCTAGATTCAAAATCTCGCCATGCTTGCAAAATATCTTGAGAGTTGAGTTGAGAGGATCCTGACACTTGGTTGTCGTCCCAGGTGTTGTTATTACCTACAGACAAGACACTCTTTAACCCTTCTTTGCTATGCAAAATGCAATGGCCAATATACACCGACAAGTCGTATTTCAAACGCGTAGGATACTCCTTGAGGATTTCATTTAAAAAGATCGTGCCTGGCGGCTCAAAGAAGGACGTTACCAACTGTTTGGCATTGATGCCTAGTTCATCGACCACGTCTTGCGGTGTGCGTGTTACCCAGCGGATGTTGATTCCGAGGCTTTTAGCGATGTCTATTAGACCTTCTATGCTGAGGTTGAGTCGCTTTAGACCTACCTCTTCTGCAGCCCGCTCAAGGTCAGGGAAGTGGTTCTGGTGGCTCTCTTGGTGGGCCCTGATCAAAAGATGTGCAAATTGGCGCCCGGAGATACCTGTTTGCGACAACATCTCTGGTATCGCGATTTGCAGGATATCGTTAGAGAAAAGGAAGCTAGGCTCAAGAGCCATACCACTGATCCCGCCTCGATTACCTTTGTCGGGAGCAATCGCTTGCTGTTCTGATTCGTCGTCAAGAAACCATGTTGGGCTCTTTTGGAAGACCTGCGCAATGACTTCAAGCATATCGATGCTTGGTACTCGCTTTCCACGTTCGATCATAGAGAGGTAAGAAACGGAAGGTGCATACTCTGGGTTGATTCTAATACAACGCGCAGACAGATCTTCCATCGTTAAATGGTTACGCTTCCTAAGGTTACGTATCTTCGTACCTAGGAAATGTGACTGACGAACTAAACTTTTTGACAAGGCCATATTTGTAAAATTTACATTGTAAAATTTTTGTTGTGAAATTGTATGTAAAAAAGCGCTAATCTACAAACTAAGCAATTCACAAAACGATAAATAAGTTAAACGTTCGTTTGGAATAATTGCTCTAGCACACATTTTTGCGTTATGAACCGGTGGTTTTCACCGGACTAGTCAAGAGGGAAAGACTATGAATATGCTTACATTCGATAAAACAGAAATTCAAAAACAATCAAAGCCATTTATCGCTGAAGCTGTCTTTGCCGTGGAGACAATCAGTGCAAACCGGCAAAGTGAGAAGCAAGTTAAAGCAAAGCAATTGCTTGACCGTCTATTTCCTCTTGAGCATGGCTCTCACCAAGATGTAACGAGCTATGTAGTTGATTATCGTCATATCATGGCTTACTTCAAGGACGGGCAGCACAGCGGCTTAAAACACCCTAAGCACTTTGTAGCCTACATGGGTGAGAAGAACGATCCTGATTCAATCTTGTTCCGTGATGGTAGCGGAAGCCACTTAGAAGTGATGTTTGGTTGTCACAAAGGCACTGGTTGCATTGAACTGGTAGAGATAGATGATATCCAACTGGAATCGTGCACGACATTCGGTCAAGCACCAACTGAAGCAACGAATACGACTTTACAACAAGAAACTATTGCTGCGATGCGCCACTGGATCAGCCTAGTTAAAGGCGATGAAAAGGGTAAGCCAAAGGCGTGCAGTGAAGATAAAGAATTTAGAGCGAAAAGTGGTGAGGATTACTGCCTTAACTATTGCTTCCAAATTTAAAGCCTAGTTCTCAGAGCCAAGAGCACAGTAAACAAAAAGCCCAAAAGGTAACGCCTTTGGGGCTTTCTAGTTTTTATTAGTATTCAACAGGTGTATTTGGCTCCAATAGCCTAGCAAATGATTGCCTTTAAAGAGGCATAACGCGATTACGGCCAAGCGTCTTTGCTTCGTAAAGTAACTTATCTGCGCGTTCAATCAATGAATGTGGTGACTCTCCAGGTTCGAGTTCAGCCACACCGAAAGAAGCGGTAATATTTCCGACCTGTTCACCACTGCGACGGTCTTTAATCGACAGCTTCTCTAACAAACGACGGTTGGTGTCAGCCAGTTGGCGTGCGATGCGTACTGATTTATTCGGCACAATCAGTGCAAATTCCTCACCGCCAAAGCGATAAGCAGAAATGCCTTCACGGCAACTTAGCTTGAGTTTACGAGCGATGCCTTTTAGAACCATGTCTCCAAAAAGGTGACCATAGGTGTCGTTGAAGTTCTTAAAATGGTCGATGTCGAGGATAATCAAACAAAGAGACTGGTTCGCTTCGCAGAGGGTTGCTAAGTCTCGGTCAAAAGAGCGACGATTGTATAGGGTGGTGGTGCTGTCAAACAGTGCATCTTTCTGTACTTCAACAAGCTGGCTTTTGAGCTTAGAGATTTCAGAGGTCGCTGAGTTGAGCTGAGAATTCAAGAATTGAGTTGAGTGACGGATGTTTCGAGACTCAGAAACAAGCTGACGTACTAGAGACATCACCTCGTCGATAGAGAGGCTTTCATTTTCGACGCGAGACAGATCTTCAAAGCTTTTATCAATCATATCTGAGAAAGCAGAAGTATCCGTTAGCGTATCATTCATAGAGTTTGATACTTCAGATACCAATAGCTCTAAGTTAGCGCGCAGATCATTGATATTGGTTTCTGATTTGCTGGCAACGTAATTGTTGTAAAGCTGTTCACCAACAGCCGGAGGGCAGACGCCATAATGCTCCAGCACGCCATCCATCTCTTTAGTCAGTTGCGGAATCGCATTATCGACGTAGGTGTACCAAAGGGCGTAATTTGCAGGTGTGGTCGACACCCTGTTCTTCATCATAAGAGGCACCGCTTTTTTTAGGTTAGCGGTGGATTTCTGAAATTCGTCTTTGTTCATTGTTTTTACTGCAGATATCAAACCAACTAAAGCCACTTGTGGACAAGGTTAGCGGATTTCAAGGAGCTTTGCTTTAAAAATTATATAATTAATGGATGAGGGTTGGATAATTCACTCATTTTTATTATGAATATCGATTGTGTACTTACAACGGCGATCTAATGGATTGTTCTTTAAGCATATTTTGGGTTATTCACATTGCAACAGCGATGTAGATGGCAGTACTGAAGTTAGGCAAGGATTCGAAGACACGACGCTTTAAGTGAGTGAGTTGAAATGAGCTTGTTTGCTAGGCAGCATGTGAGTTTAGCGTGGGATAGAGGAAGTGCTCAGTAGCAGGAGGGTGTAGAAATTTTTCGATAGATATAAAAAAGCGCCGAATAAAAATCAGCGCTTTAAAATTCTTTTTAGCTAAATGCTAATTATTGAGCAACAACGTTTGCTGCTTGTAGGCCTTTTTGACCGTTTTCAACTTCGAAAGAAACCTTTTGGCCTTCTTTCAGAGTTTTGAAACCTTCAGAAACGATAGCACGGAAGTGTACGAATACGTCAGCACCGCCGTTGTCTTGAGAAATGAAGCCGAAACCTTTCTCTTCGTTGAACCATTTTACAGTGCCAGTATTTGTGTTAGACATAATTTGTCCCTTATTCATAAATTTTCTAAATTGTTGATTGCATTCAATGCAATGCGCTGATAATTGAATTATTTAATATTGCTAAGAAATAAGGAAAAACTACTTACAAAAACGGGTAACGATTTTACATGTCAATTTTTTACTATTCATCTAACTTAAATAACTCCGGCTAACAGAGCGAGTGCATGTTAACACAGTCTTTCGAGATGTACACACATTGATTGCGAAATCAGTGTTTTTTTTTGTCATACCGTGCGAATCCACAAAAAACACACTGAATTAGTGAGAGTTTTATCGCTTCACATAACACAACAAAAGGAAGTATCTCAGCTTCCTTTTATTCGGTAATAATTATAGACGATATTAGCGTTTAAAGCTTACATCTTCCGTTTTATCTAGATTAATTTTGGTCTTTGCTGGTTGTGTCTCTGCGATCACTTTACCGTGACGTACTGAGTACTGCACAGGCACTTGACGACGCACTGCATCAAAACCGTTTTCAGCAGGAAGAATCAATAGGCTACCAGGCTTACCTTCTTCGATACCGTAGTTGTCTTGAATATTCAGTGTGCGAGCAGAGTTTTTGCTAATCAAATCAAGCGAGTTGTTGATTTGGTCGTAGCCCATCACTTGAGTCACATGCAGACCCATATGCAGTACTTGAAGCATGTTTGCTGTGCCTAGTGGGTACCATGGGTCAAAGACATCATCGTGGCCAAAACAAACGTTGATGTTGGCAGCGAGCATCTCTTTAACGCGAGTTACGCCGCGACGTTTAGGGTAATCATCGAAACGACCTTGTAAGTGAATGTTCACTAACGGGTTTGCAACGAAGTTGATACCAGACATTTTCAATAGGCGGAATAGGCGAGATGCGTAAGCACCATTGTAAGAGCCCATTGCTGTTGTATGGCTTGCCGTTACCTTTTCACCCATTTCGAACTTGTGAGCTAGGGCTGCAAGTGTCTCAACAAAACGAGATTGCTCGTCATCGATTTCATCACAGTGAACGTCGATCAAGCAGTCGTATTTACGTGCAAGTTCAAATACATAATGTAAAGATTCGACACCGTATTCCCGAGTGAACTCAAAGTGCGGAATAGCACCGATGACATCAGCACCGATCTTCACCGCTTCTTCTAGAAGTTCTTTGCCGTTCGGGTAAGAAAGAATGCCCTCTTGAGGGAATGCAACGATCTGGATGTCGACCCATTCTTCCATCTCTTCACGCACTTCAACCATCGCTTTTAGCGCGACTAACGTTGGGTCAGACACGTCTACGTGAGTACGAACGTATTGTACACCGTTGGCAATTTGCCATTTCAAAGTTTGCTTCGCACGTGACTTAACATCTTCAATTGAAAGCAGTTCTTTACGCTCAGCCCAACGCTCAATACCTTCAAACAAGGTACCAGAGATATTCCAGTTAGGCTCACCAGCTGTTTGAGTTGTGTCTAGGTGAATGTGCGGTTCACAGAAAGGAGAAACCGCAATGCCGCCTTGTGCATCAAGAGTTTCGCCCTGATGGTTGATTTGAGCGTCATTATCGAGAATGCGAGAAAATTGACCATTTTCAATCAGAATCTGTTTCAAGCCTTCTTGGCCTTGAAGTTTTGCGTTCTTGATTAATAAGGTTGTCATAGTGTGTCCTTAAGCGGCCTGAGATTTCAGAGCTTTTTTATTCAATAGAGGGTTTAGCACTAGGTAACTGATAGCACCGCCTAATACTGCGTTCAATGGAACAACGCCAGGAAGGAAGTGACCTGCTGCTACGCCTGTTGCAACCGCGATAATGCCAGCCCAGTTAACGGTTTGGAACTCCGCATTTGCAAAATCTTTGTAACGCTTATGGTTCGCGAAGAAGTCAGCGATGATTACGCCACCAATTGGTGGGATCGCTAGCGAAAGGAACGTTAGCCAGCCAACAAAGTTGTTGTATAACCAAAGCGCGAAAATGGTACCGATAATGCCGTTGATGATAGACATTGTAGTACTTGAACTTCCGGTGATGTTTGAGAAGCCTAGACCTGATGCGTAAAGTGCGTTTTCGTTAGTCGTCCAGATGTTTAAACCTAGTACGATAATCGCCGGAAGTAGAAGACCTTGTGCGATCATGACATCCGAAATGTCGGCTTGGCCTGTAGCGGCTGCACCGGCTGCACCGAAGATGAACATCAGTGAGTTACCGATGAAAAATGCGACCATAGTAATGAGTACCGCACTTGCTGGTTTCTTACCGAAGCGCACGAAGTCAGCCGTTAATGTACCTGCACTAACAAATGAACCCACAACCATCGCTAGAGCAACAGAAAAGTCCATTGGTGTTTCTGGCTTGATAAGCTGTAGCTGTTCTAAACCACCTACGCTGTCTACCGCTGTCAGCACAGAGTAACCGCCTAGAATCGCGATAGCAGGGACTGCAACAGCTGAGAGTACCATTAGCGCTTTGATGCCGAAGTACACTGTTCCTGTCATCAACAAGCCCGATACGATGATTAGTGTGTTGGTATCGATGCCTGTCGCTTTTTGTACCGGAATTGCAAACATAGCCACACCTACGCCAAACCAACCGACTTGTGTGCCGCCAAGTAGGGCTGAAGGAAGCCATGAGCCTTTGGTACCGAAAGAGAAACGAGCTAGGAGGTGAGTTGAGAGGCCAGTAGATGAGCCAATGTAGCCAAGAAAAGAAGTGTAAATACCGAGAATTAGGTTACCGATGAGAACGGCGAGGAAGAAATCGTTGAATGAAAGGCCTGTCCCCAGTGAACCACCTGTCCACATACTTGCAGAGAAGAAAGTGAGCCCAAGCATTACCATGGTGAGTGAAGCAACTCCTTTCCTAGCCGATGTTGGAACCGGCCCTAGACTGTAGTTATTATCAGCAGCCATTTTTTAACCTCCGCAAATGATCAAAATTAAAATTAACGGTCGCCATATTGCAGGCAAACGTGCGCATTATGGTGATATAAATCACATAGTCAATGTTAAATTTGTCAGTAGTCAGTCGTTAACACCAGTTTTGGCTAAAATTTTTATATAAAACATAAGGTTTTTTTTGTGAATTATTTCATAGAAATTGACAGAAAACGTTTTCTATCAATTGTTGGTGACTAACAAGGTATAGGTTGAGTACGAATGTTGAATGTTATTGGTATGAATGGTTGTCTGTATACAGGAAATGCAAGCTTGGTAAACGATAGGTAAAAAAATAGCCAATCACAATAACCGCGATTGGCTTATATATTTTGTGAACAAGTATTGATTCACTAACAACGTCAGTTGGCTAGGTGACCCTCGGCTTAAGAAGGGTCGCTGCACACATTGCAGTTAGTGTGCCAACTCTAACAACCCTGATTATCGGCTGTTCGATAGCAATTTGGTGCGTATTTAAGCGCTTCGAAATTACCAATTTGCATAATGCAAATGCATTTTGCGAATTGGTGTCGGTTTGACGACAAATAGTGGGGAGTTCACGCTGTTGGCTCTTCTCACCGGTTTAAACTTATCGGTTTGTATTCAACAAACGAAAAGCCCGAGTAATCAATGATCACTCGGGCTTGGTATTTCTAGTCCATAAGGTGGTTAGATAGAGTAGAAGAAGTACAGTTGAGACTTCATTCTGATGATGATGCCACGAATAACATCGAGGAAGGCCATAAAGCTAATTGGCTTCTCACCACTAACCCAAGCAAGCCCTACTGAGCCGACAGGGATGTCGTAACCTTCTGTTTCATCAATCTTCAAACGAACGAAGTGGTGCTTGTTCTGAAGGTTTCGACCTGTGGTTGCTCGAACCTGTTCATCGATACCTAATAAGCTGGCTTGTGCCTCACCTGTTGCTTCCACAATTCCTTCTACTGTCGCAGAGAAGATTTTCCCTGGGTATACCGCTGTTGCGAACTCCGCAGGCTGACCTACTTTGATGTTGCGAATCGCTTGGTGGTTTACTCGCATTAACACGTATTTCTCTTCGGTATACATTTGGATACGAGGTATCATCGAAACACGTTGCCCTTCACGAAGAATAAAGTTGGTAACAAAGCCATCTGATGGCGCCGTTACTTTGGTACTATTCAAGTCCCACTGTGCCTGTGCCAATGTGGCTTTTGCAGAATCGACCTCAGTTTGCTTCTTACTTACATTGGTTTCGGCTTTGTGGATGTTTAACTTGGCGTTCTCTGCATCTACCTCTTTTTTACTCAACTGAGATTCAAGCGTAGTGACGTTGTGTGTTGCTAAGTCGACCTTTGCGGTTTGTTGGTCGATGTCAGATTCTGTAATGGTGTGTTCAACCACACTGTTTTGCTTTTGATAACGATCCAGTGTCTTAGACTGCAAAACTAAGTCGGTTTTTGCTGACTCAATCTGTGCTATCGAGGCTTTGATGTCTTCAAGCGCTGATTGGTAGCTGACTTTTGCAATGCTGACTTCTTGGCGAGCTGTGTCTAACGCGACTTCTGCTGACTCAAGTTGAACCTTCGCCTTATCTCGAGCGATCACATATTTGGTGTCGTCAATTTCATAGACCAACTGACCTTCAGCTACGTCTTGGTTTGGGTGAATATGGACTTTCGTGGTTTTCCCCGTCACATTGGTTGAATCTGGACGTAATTGAATATGGGGAGATTGAACGACGGAACCACCTGAGAGATCCATCGGCGTAAAGTTAATCAGTCCTACCCACACAAACATCAACCAAGAAGTACCACCTAGGTACGCAAAGGCTTTCGTTCCTTTATTCCAAGGCATACCAATCAGCCTTAGTAAATAGATGAAAAGTGCCCAAATAGCTAAGCCTTCTAACATGCTTGGTTCTCCTCATCTTTGTTATCAGTGTTACTGGTTTCTTTCGGTGTTGCGGGAGCTTTCCATGTATCCCTAAGGTTGATAATTGCTTTTTCCATATCAACGAAGGCCAAAATGACGGCGAGTACCCACACCCAGTGCCATAAAAAACCAATCCAAGTGAGCGCAGTGATCAAACCGAGTTGTTGATGCTCTTTACTGTGAGCCTTATTGATTGGTAGTTCATGGACACGCCAGAACCCGTAACATGCAGCTGCAATCGTTGCGACGAGTACAACTCCTGCAACCACATGTAGCGCTGTGTCAGCGCCAGTTCCAACAAATGGGACACTTACTAAACTCATTGATATACCCTAGGTTAAATTGAGCGCTGAGTGTGATTGATATCAGATTTATGGGTTGCAAATTTACTAATTACTTTAATAATAATTCTTATACGATGTGATCTGTGATTTTTCAGCTAGGGTTTTCGACGGATGAATAATTGTAACTTCTTAAGAGCATTAGGAATTTTAGGTATATACCAGTACGCAGCGGCGAATCGCGAGCTAGATATGTACTCTTTGGGCATTCCCAAATCAGTATTTGCTAACGCTATGAACCTGATTCCGGTCAATGAAGTGGATAAATGGTATGGCTTACTCGAGCAGAAGACGAATGATCCAGACATCATCTTAAAGCTTACTGATAGAGTCGATATCGAGAAATTAGGGCCACTTGCTAACTGGTTTTTCTCTGGGCACGACCTAGCTTCGACCATTCGACGCGTGAACATCGGGCTACATTGCTTGCAATCCGGCGCTTTTTTATATGGGGCGCAAATGGGCAACTTGATTAAGTGGTGTTATGACAACCCTGAATACTCTGAGACTGGCAAGGTTCACGATTCCGTACGTGTTGCGATCTTTATGATGAAGATATTAAGGCGTTATCTCGGGCCTGATTTCGTGCCATCTGCGGTTTCCATTGCCGGATATCGAGAAAATACTGAGCTTTATCACGAGTACTTTGGTTGCAATATTCAGTGGGGACAACCAAGAACTGAGGTATGGATACCGAGTAAATCTAGGCTTTCTATGAATCACTCACCGTCAGAAGGGAAAATGAGTTTAGCGATGAATTTCCATGACTTAGATAACTATCTCAATATGCCAGACGCAGGTGATGAACATAAGGTGACCTATGAAATGATCAACTATAGTCGCCACTTTGGCTTACCAACGTTGAATAAGGTGTCGAGTTTACTTGGTTTGTCTGAGCAGCAGTTTCAGCGACGACTGCACAAACTCGGGGTCAACTTTTCCACCATTATGGGTTACACGTTGAGTAATGTTGCCGTTGAGTTGTTGAGTTATTCGTTACCTGTTGAAGAGGTAGCGAGACGCCTCGGTTATACCAATGTGGCAAGCTTTACGCGAATGTTCAAAAAGCACCGTGGCTTGACTCCGAAGCAGTATGTCGAAAGGTTTAGGACAGGTTTATAGGGAGCTTTATCAGGTGTGCTGCTTGCTCGATAAGTACACCATGGCCCAAGTGCTGATAATGAAAGGTGCGGTTAGCGGTAGCAAGTTAAGAGTGTGGAATAGGAGTGTAACGAGGCAACTCAACATACCGCCTAATATCACTAAAAAGCACGAAACTCTTGGATATAGAACCAGTGCGAGTGTCGCTAGTACAGCGTTGTATCCATATAGCCCTTGAGTGATCATTTGGTCTTCTGCGCCAATTACCTCACTAAACAGAGTGCTGATGGCTACTGCCAACACTACCCAAATAGCGTTTCGGATGTTGTTAAGCATGATAGCAACTAAAATAATTAATCCCGTCCACGTATTGTTAATAAAGCTGACTTGGCTGACTCCTTTTAGCATGGTCACGATAAACGGAGGTAGGTGAGCCTCTAAGATTGTCGCTATATTGTTGTGCGTAGCTTGCTCATCGGCAGAAGGAGAAAATACCGTTAGATTCAAGCTCCACTGAGCTAGATAAATCAACCAAGTTGTTATGACGAAAGCGCTGGTATAGCCAAGGTACTTTTTAAAACCAAATACTACGGTTGCGATGGGAACAGTAAACAATGCGCCTAAGAAGGTAGCCATCACTAAGACGGGTGTGATCCCAAATATATTTCCGATAAACAGGGCGACGAGAGCACCATTCAACGCATACATTCCATTATTGATATTGTCGATTGGCTTTCTGGTATAGCAAGCAAATACATAACTGCTCACTGCACCGAATAGTGTAAGGGCTGAGAGGGGAAGGGATTCGACTGAGATGGCAATCAGAAATAAAACAGACATGATGATTGTTGGAGTAAAGTAGACTTGCCCAATACCATTGAGCAAGCCCTGATGTTGTTGAAAGTCCTTATTCGTCTGCATCGCTCGGCTACGCTATTTACTGATGTTAAATTTTTGATAGCCAGATTGTATACAGTTTTAACGCGTTGGCCATTTTGGTCTGTTAATTTTGATACCAGCGTTCACCATAAGCCTGTTGATAATCCGGCTTTTCAATGAGCCCCTCTTGCTCGGGTACAGTTTCTAGCGGGCCAACAACGGTTCGATAAGGAAGTACCCCCGCCCAAACAGGGATATCCATATCTGCTTTGTCGTCGTTCACACCATACTTCCCAATTTTTACTGATGCTTCGGCTAGCGGTATCGCCAATAACTCAGTCGCAGTGAGCTCTTTTTCATTGCTCAGTCTAACCTCGTCGGTTCTCCCTGGGGCTATCTGCTCAATGAAGATATTCAGCAAGCGATCCTTTTCTTGATTGTCGTCGACGACTGAAAATGATCCGAGCACCACAGCAGAAAGATAATGGGCGCTATGATGAAAGGCTGAGCGAGCCAAGACCCAGCCATCAAATAATGTGAATGTTAAACAGGTTGGCTCTCCCTTCTTAAGCCCTTTTAGTAAGCGACTGTTTTTGGCGCCATGGATATAGACCATGTCATCGACTCGCCACGCGAGCATTGGTATCACCATTGGGCCTTGTTCACCTTGCAATGCAATGTGTGCGATTAAGCTTTCATCAATAATCTGATGCAGTTTCTGTTGCTCAAACACGGCTTTGTGAGCCCCTTTTTTAATCGTGGTTCTTTTCGTGTTGGATAACATAATCGCTCCTTAATCATTGCCTTTTGATTAATGTAGCGATTAACTGGTCTATTAAATAGAGTCACTTTTAAACACTATTTGGATCCAGTTATGCAGCCTATCGATGTCGGTGAGCCGAAATACCGTGATCTAAGCGTATGAGCAGTTAGTCACGGAAGGCTATATCGAAAGTCGAAAAGGTTCCGGTTTTTATGTGTCGGTCGAACAGCCTGAACATTTCTTGAACTCCTCTCAACCTAACCTTGTTCAAAAGACGGGTCAGGTAGCTGCGCAAGCTCAGGTAGCACGTAGAAACATAGCGACAACACTTGATATCAATAGTGGTTTCGCCCCCGGAGTACCTGATCTCAACGCTTTTCCTTTTGCGAAATGGCAAAGGCTATTACAACGCCATTCAACGCGTCATAACATAGCAGGCAACCAAGATGTCCAAGGAAGTATGGCCTTGCGAGATGCGCTCAGTGGGTATCTTGCAAGTAGCCGATCTGTTCGTTGTCATGCTGATCGAATTATTATCACCTCGGGGGCGCAGCAAGCGATTTCCATTGGTTTGATGGCAACGCTGATGACGGGGGACGAGCTATTGATGGAAGAACCTGGGTATCGACAAGTCCATAAAATTATTGCTCTGTTAAAGCTCAAATTTGACGGTGTGGCGGTGCGAGAAAAGGTTGGGCTTGATATCGATAAAGTTCTTTCCAGTAAAGCTAAGGCTTTGTATGTCACCCCAAGTAATCAATACCCTATTGGGACTACGCTTAATACCGAGCAGCGTTTAAAACTGATTGATTGGGCGAACAAAAAACAATCTTGGATCATAGAAGATGACTACGACAGTGAGTTTCAGTTCGCGCACCGACCATATACCAGTATGCAAGGGTTGGCGGGCAAGCTTGGTCTGGATGACCGAATCATCTATGTCGGCTCACTAAGTAAGGTGATGTTCAATGGCCTTCGTTTGGGGTATTTAGTGGCCCCTGAGCACTTGGTCACTAAGTGTCTCGACATAAAAGATGCGCTCAGTGGGGACACCGCAAGCCATACGCAAGAAGCATTGGCTGATTTTGTTCGTGAAGGCGATTTATTACGACACATTAGGAAGATGCGTCGTTCGTACAAACTTAAGTACGAAGCGATGATCGATGCTATTGAAAGTGAGTTTAATGGTGACCTTAAGGTGATAAGCCAAGCGGCGGGACTGCATGTAACCGTCAAATGGGATGGTGGTATTTCTGAAAATGAATGGAGCACAAGAGCTGAGCTCGATAGTATTATTATTCGCCCATTTTCTTTTTACGAATATGGTTCTAGTGTTGAGCGTGATTGGAATGGAGCGTTATTGGGTTTCGGGAATGTTCGTTTGGCAGAAATAAAGCCGAAAATCAAAGAGATCGCTCGGCTTTTTTATCAATAAAGGTATCGGTAGTATTTACAACTAATCGATAGAAACAGCGGGTTTACCAAACCACTTCTGCCAAGGGAGTGACAATGTCACAAAAATCGCTACAGCATATAACATTGACCAACTTAGGCAGATAAACACCACAGTACATATACCTAATGAAATCATTGCGATGTATCGAGAAGCGCCATACAGAAGTCGGCAAGCGGCTAGCATTGCGAGTAGATAAACCAGCACAAAAATACCATTTGCGAGCTTCAAAAATACTTCAAGGTCTAAATCGGAAAGCTCCTTAATGATAGAAGAGATAAGTGCGATAGAGCAGACTATTAGTGTTGGGTAAAGTGGCACCCCATGGGTATTGAGCTGAGCCATTTTACCTTCTGGGCGATGTTGACGAGCCTGAGCCCAGATCATACGGGACAAGCTTTGTGTGTATAGATTGAGGCTAGCGAAACAGGCAAAGAAACCAAGAACACTGATAACAGCTTTAAATCCATTCCCAAACATTTGTTCAGTTACCCATGGGATTGATGCGGCATCAAATTCCGCTGAGCCATACGCGCCTAGTTTGAGGATAACCACGGAACAAGCCCAATACACCAAGCCAGCAACGAAACAACCAACTACGATAGCAATAGGGAAATCTCGTTGAGGGTTCTTGAATTCTTCCCCCATATGAGCAAAAGCTTCGATCCCGACAAAGCACCAAAACATCACGGCCAGTGCGGCGCCGATTGACCACATAGAGTCAGAGGATAGCCTCGGTATTGCTATATCGGCTATAGTGATCTCTGCTTTCCAAACAAAAACGGTTACTAAGGCAAAGATCGAAAGGGCAATCACGGTTTGAAGGCGGCCTGAAGACTTACTGCCCATAAGGTTAACCACGAGAAGTAACATTACGGTAAAAAACTGAGCAACAAGCGGTGTGTTGAGCGGGGCTGGTAATAGCTGTTGAGCAAATCCGCCTGCTAATGTGATCCCCGCAGGTATTGCAACTGGAACAACACTGACAAATAACCAGGCTACGCTGGTTTCTAGTTTGGCGCTAAACGCTTGGCGAACAAAATAGGCTGTACCTCCCGCATTCGGGTAGCGCTTACCTAGCGCGGCGAAAGTAAGAGCAATAGGGCAAATAGCGATAAACAGGATTATCCAAGCAACCAGAGATAATTGACCTGCAATACCTGCCGCGATAGCGGGAATCATAAATAAACCTGTACCAAGTAAAGTGGTTGAAAGCTGTCCGATCCCCGACATTAGTGTGATTTCTTGTTTTAGTTGTGTCATTCGCTCTCCTGCTTTTGATGGTTCTTATCTGGGTAAGAGTGTGAATGAAAGCTTACATTTTCGTAATCAGTAATACAGCTAGCGAAACGTCAGAAGCAGCCGTCATTTTAACGGTATTTGTTGGATTAAGTGTGAAAGTGCCGGCTGTCCTCTGCGACGTCTGTTATAAGTGCCAAAGTTGTGTCAAATTAGAAGTTAGAAATAGAACAATAAATCGGAAGAAGTAAAAGTATGGATAAATTTGATCGCCAAATTTTGGATATCCTAAAAGCCAGCGCTCGCAGCTCAGTGAGCGATATTGCGAGAGCAGTTAGCCTCTCTCGTTCGGCGGTGAATGCGAGAATTAGGAAATTGGAGAGCGACAAAGTAATCAAAGGTTACTGCGCACTGGTCGCTGAGCCCAACCAAACTAAAAACGTAAGTGCTTATCTTTTGTTGAAGTTCGACCTGTCGAGTAGTGACCATAGCTTCGAGTCCTACGCGAACCAAATTCATGGTATTAATGGTGTGCAATGGTGTCACGCCATTAGTGGAGAGACCGATATGATGCTGTATGTTGAGGTCGAGAGTATGGAACGTTTAAATCAAGTTCGCGATCAGCTGCAAAGCTATCCAGAGCTTCGCCATCTAATGACTCATACTGTGTTGACCGAGTTTTTTAACAAGCTGAATCCGACGGTACATTCATGCTAGGCAATATTAATTTAAACTTACTGCGTTCATTGCATGTCCTTCTTGAAGAGTGTCATGTGAGCCGAGCCGCGCAACGCCTGCATATCACACAATCAGCGGTGAGTCGCCAACTTAGCCAACTACGAGATTTATGTGTTGACCCTCTGTTAGTGCGTGATGGTAATAAGCTGGTGCCAACCAATCGAGCTATTTTGCTTAAAGAGAAACTCGATGACCTACTCGGTGAGTTTGACCACCTGCTAGATGACAAACAGTTTGAACCACAAGAGTGGCAGGGAGAGTTTGTATTGTCTTCTAGTGACTATGTTGCTCAGTATATTTTGCCAGTGATTGTTGCCGAGGTATCAGCAGACGCGCCGAATATCAATTTGGCCTACCGTTTGTGGCAGCCAAACTATCTTAAGTCACTCAATGAATCGGGAATCCATTTGGCTTCCAGCATGTTTCCTAAAAAGCCGGAGCATGTATCGAGTATCAAGCTTGGAGAAGATAAATCTGTGTGTTTAATGCGCAGATCACACCCATTGGCTCAGCAAGAGGCGTTAAGTTCCGAAGATATTGTCCAGTACTCTCATATCAAGGTGAATGGAGGAGGGGATAAAGACAGCTACGCCGATATTGCATTGAAAAAGCAAGGGCTGAAACGCAGAGTGGCATTTAAGGTTCCTTTCTTTTCATCGGCGAGTAACGTATTAATGCAAGACGATTATTTGATGATCGTACCGGAACATATTGCCTATAACCTAGGTAGGCACCTTGAGGTTAAGTATTTTCCATTGCCATTCGAAACCGAAATGCACACCTATTGGTTAATGTGGCACCCGAAGTATGATAACGACTCAGCACACAAGTGGGCTCGAGAAAAGGCATTCCAAGCAATGCAAAAGTCGAGTTACAATATCAGTATGAATTAAAGTTATAGCTATGATGATTATCTTTGATTTCAAATAATACCTAGTAATAATTATGCTAAATATCAATGGTAGAGCGTTCAGCAAGAACGCATGGTTTGACTAGGAATGAAATGATGACGGTAACAATTTGGTTTTCTTTATTGGCTATTTGCCTATTGGGAGCGATGTCTCCGGGGCCAAGTTTAGCAATGATCGCAAAACACAGCTTGGCTGGTGGTCGTATTAACGGGCTTATCGCTGCTTGGTCACACGCTGCGGGTATCGGTATTTATGCGTTTACAACCATCGTAGGCTTAGCAGTGGTATTGGAGCAATCTCCAACGTTATTTAAAGGTATTAGCTTGGCGGGTGCAGCTTATCTGTTGTACTTGGGAGTCAATGCTCTGCGTTCGAAAGGTGGTGTAGCTGCCAAATTAGAGGCAGGTGAACAGATGAGCTACATGCAGTCTGCTCGTGAAGCTTTCTTGATCTCTATCTTGAGTCCTAAGATCGCACTGTTCTTCATCGCTCTGTTTAGCCAGTTTGTCGCGCTTGGCAATGAGCTGACCAACCAAGTGATTATTGTCTCGACTCCGCTGATTGTTGATGGCCTTTGGTATACCTTTATCACCTTGGTGTTATCTAGCCCTCTCATTGTTGAACGAATCCGTTCAAAAGCGCAGTTGATTGATCGGCTGTCAGGAGTGGTTTTGATTTTGCTTGCTGTGCGCGTGGTTTGGACCATATAGCGTTAAACAATGGAATCGCGCAATAAAAGGTATGTATTAAAAAAGCTCATAGTGGATCGCTAGTGAGCTTTTTAGTTTTTATGAGTTTGTCTGGCTAACCTGCCGAGTTTAGCACTGAATCTAGTTTGGCCATTGAGTCGGAAAAGTAAGGGTTATACGTTAGGCGAGCGTGATTTTTACCTTCTTCACGGTATCCCCATGCTGAATACCACACTTCGCTGTTCGCATTACACTTCTCCTCAAAGCCTTCTTCTTGTCCGTTAGAGCAGATTTTTTCACTACCATTGATACCGTAATATGGATTGTTTGGTGAGAACAACAAGCCCATGTGAGAACCGTTCGAGATATGTTGTTCGGGGATCTTCATGCTGTATTGAACAGCGCGAGGGTCATCGAGTTTCGTTTCTCCTTGCCACACCAAAACATTATTTGGGTTTGGCATAGACTCAGTAAACGCCTGCTGGACGAAATTAGTGTCAATCACACTGTCGCCTTCACTCATCATAATGAACACTGGTTTGTCGAATTGCTTCTCTTTTAAGTCGTCACGAACAATTTCTGAGGTCTCATAGTATACCGATGCTCCGTTCATTGGCAGTGAGTTATAACGCAGTATGTTGTCTTCTGGATCTTGATCCGCCCAAGTCACAAAATAGCTCGCTAGCCCCGCGTATTGCACGGCCGATGAGTTCGGTTGAAATGCAGGTGAAAATAGCAGTAACCCTGCGATCTTTGGATCTTTTATCGCTTGTGAAGTCACAAGGTTTGCACCGGTAGAGTAGCCACCAAGCCATACTGAATCGTACTCTTGCTCAAGTAACTTAGTATGGTGAGCCACCACGCCTTGCCAATCTTCGAGATGCGGTTGCATTAAGTCACCTGCACGGCTGCCGTGGCCTGGAAGCAGCACGGTTCTCACTAAGTAACCTTGGTCGGCTAAATGTTCTGCTATGTCTTTAAATGAATACGGCGAGTCACCTAAACCATGAACCAACAGAACTGCTTTACCATTAGGTGAGGTCGGTTTGTACTCAGTGGGTGAATTAAGTTGAACCTCTAGTTGCTTGTCTTCGGTGATGAACACTCGGTTTTTTAATAGCCAGTCTTGAGTTTCGGTCACATAGTCATCGAAGCTGCCTTGTTGATATTCAGGCAGGCTTGGCGAAGCTTCGTAAGCTGGAGTGATGGTCTCGTTAGAGCAGCCAACGAGACCTAAAGTCGTAATAGCGAGCAGAGTTAGAATAGTCTTTCTGTGCATTGTTTGGTGTAGTCTCTATGGTTGTTGTCTTGAAGCAAAAGCTCAGACTATTTTCTATTTGAAAGGTCTTCATATTCGCCTTCAATAACACCAGCATCAGATGTTGATGAGTGGTGAGTGTTCATATGAGCTGCGAAGCCTTGTTTCTTCATTTGATTTTGAATGCGCTTGCCTGTGATTAATGCTGCGATAGCCAAAGGAATAGCAAGGATCAAGCTTGTGAATAGCGCCAAAAGGCCAGTAAATAGCGCAACAATCGTAACTAATATATTTTTCATATTCATTCCTCTTTTTCTATGTTGTTACTTTATCGCTCCTTTTCTGAACGAAACATGAACGCCGCAAATAATTACCGAGAGTCACTATGACACGAGTGTGTTTGCTTTGATTCCATAAAAATCAAGAAATTAAAAGTTGGTACGCTTGATGCTCTATAGGGTTTGGAATAAGTCACTGTATGCAAAGTACTTACAGTTAATAAAAATTACTGGAGCCTCTATATGTTCTGTATTCAATGTGAACAGTGCAATCAAAGTATTTGTCTCAACGCTTGGCAAAGAAGTGGAAGCAAAACCGAGTATGCCATTTGCTAATTCACTAGGCGATTCAGTCTGATATCGAGGTAGAGCTTTAGAAGTGATTGTTTATCAGAACTTCTGATATAAAAAGGCCACTTAGACCCGTTAGAGAGATCAGATCTAAGTGGCAACCCTCCTGTTTATACGGGGGAGTAAAACAGAAGGGGATGCGAAGCCTGAAACAGGCTTCGCGGATATAGTTATTATGTTGTGGAGCTTGTTTTACTCAGAGGTATTAAACCGCTGGGTAAGTTTTGTAGCGTACGCCCATCATTTGTTCCATACAGTGAACAACTTGGCAGCTGTAGCCAAACTCGTTGTCGTACCAAATGTATAGAACTGCGCGATTGTCTTGTGCGATAGTTGCAACACCGTCAACAACGCAAGGGTGACGAGAGCCAACTAAGTCTGTAGAAACGATTTCAGTTGAGTCTGTGTAATCGATTTGAGCAGATAGGGCGGAAGATAGTGCCATTTCACGTAGGTACGTGTTTAGCTCTTCTTTGTTGGTACCTTTCTCAAGGTTTAGGTTTGCTACTGCCATTGAAACATTTGGCGTAGGTACGCGAATCGCGTTACCTGTTAGCTTGCCTTCCATTTCTGGCATCGCTTTTGATACTGCTTTTGCAGCGCCAGTCGATGTCAGTACCATGTTCAATGAAGCAGCACGGCCACGACGGTCACCTGAATGGAAGTTATCAATCAGGTTTTGGTCATTGGTGAATGAGTGAACCGTTTCGATATGACCAGACAGAACGCCAAACTTGTCGTGAACTGCTTTCAACACTGGTGTAATCGCGTTCGTTGTACAGCTTGCCGCCGAGATGATGGTGTCCTCAGGTTGAATCACATCTTCATTTACACCGAACACAACGTTTTTGATGTCACCTTTGCCTGGTGCAGTAAGCAGTACTTTGCTTGCACCGTTACAAGCTAAGTGTTGGTTTAGACCTTCTGCGTCGCGCCAGACACCTGTGTTATCAACAACTAAAGCATTATTGATTCCGTAAGCCGTATAATCCACGTCTTCTGGTTTATTTGCGTAGATAACTTGGATGAAATTACCGTTAACGATGATCGCTTTACGTTCTTGGTCTACAACGATGCTGCCATTGAACTGGCCATGGACTGAGTCACGACGTAGTAGACTTGCACGTTTTTCTAAATCACCGTCTTTACCACCACGAACCACAATTGCACGTAAACGAAGTGGGTAACCTGGGCCGCTTTTTTCTACAAGAATACGAGTTAGTAGACGACCGATACGACCAAAGCCGTATAAGACAACGTCGCGAGGTGTGGTCATCGCTTCGCCTTCTAATGAACCCATTAGAGCCGTTTGAAGGAAATCATCCATCGCGCTGAGGTCTTCGTGGTTTTCCCAGTATTGAGCTGCTAGACGACCAACATCCACGCGGCAAGGAGACAAGCGCATTGATAGTAGGTGTTGGATAATTGGTTGAGTTTGTTCTGCGGTTAGCGGTGAACCTGTGTAGCGTTTTGCGATGCGGTGAGCTTTGATTATGTCGATCGTTGTTGCGTTGACTAAGGTCTTACCGAAGAGGATAACTTCTACGCCTTTTTGGCGGTATAACTGACCTAAAGTTGGAGCGATGGATTCAGCAATAGTTTGACTAGTTTGCCAGTCTAGGAGGTGCTTTTCGGGACTCATCTTTACTCGGGACCTTTCACGTTAAGTTCTGCAGTCATGGCGATTGTAGGGAAGCCAATTAGCATAGGAGGTTGAGCTATCAAGCGCTGGTCTTTTGTGCCACTTATATGTGCTTGATATGCGTTGTGTGTAACTTGTAATTTTTATGTGGCAGGATTGTAAGATACGACTAGTTATTCTGCTAGGAAAAATAAATGCAGATAAATTATCTGTAACTTGGCGTGATATTAGCCATAAATCAAGTTTTATGCGTAGATAAAGGCTATTGACTTTAACAATCTGTAGCACTTAATTTCCGCCAAAAAATACTCAAATCAAAATATGATATGTAATTAAAGTCATAGTGATCATTAAAGCTGTGAGGGTCAACCCAATTTACACGTAAATAGTAAACAACAAGTAAGCCAGCCAGTCTGTTTTTTGTTTGGCCTTCAAATAAACTATCGTTGCGTGAAAAAAATGCAGAGCGCAAACGTTTGGATATCACAAATTTAGCCTTAATTTAGTAATTTGTTCGTACCTAGCACTTTGACTTGTTGCCTTTCTGACCTGACAGCGTGACTTCTTTACGTGTTATACGAGCGATAATAACTCTCTCTCGGAAATGAAACGTTTCATTGATTTACTATTCTGGTACCAGCGTTTGCTTCGTACACTGCACATTATTTGCCTTTCCGGACTCAGAGTATCGTTTGTTCATATCCAATTTGATCAATAACCGCTGTTAATGTCCTATTCTTTATTTGGGCTGGGTTAAATTACTTTCTGGAAGGGAGTAGTTATAAAAATGATAAACATGTCAATTAGATGGCTTCTAATTCTTCTTACTACTGTGCCTGTATTCACCATGTTTGGGTTTACAGTCAACCAAGTGATCAAGAACGATACGAAGATGAAGAATCTTGAAACTACACGAATTAAGGTTGAAGCTCTTCAATCTTTTAACACGGTTTCAAGTAATGCACATCGATGGTTAGTTCTGTCTAATGACTCTTCTGAGAAAGGCCAGTTGCTTTTAACCCTGCAATCAGAGTTGGATAGGTTTTCTCAGTACGGGGCTCGATTAAAGCAGTCTGATGAAAACCTAAATATTGAGCCTCCGCTAACCGAATTGAAGAATGTAGTAATGAGCCTGACTAATGCGACGCTAGGTTCTGGCAATCAGGTGTTAATAGAGAAGGCTTTTGGATTATTAAAAGGCGTGATGCTTCAGTTATCCGAATATCGGGTGGCTTTATTGGATGAAGACATTAGTCAAGCTGATGCGATGTTCGTCCACCTCACTAACTATGTGTTTTGGAGCCAGCGAGAAGCATGGTTGAGCTACAGCTTGTACCGTTCGCCTGAGCAAAAAAATCAATATCTACTGAGTTACATCAGTGCGTTAGATCGACAGAAGCAGTTATTAGAGACCTTTTTCCAATCAGATACGAGCTCTCCGAGTATTAGGCAACTTCTTAATACAGTTTCTCAAGATGGGTTTCAAGACAAGTTCGCAACACGAATCCTTGAAGGAGAACTTTCATCGCCCGAAGTGTATGAGCACTTAAAAAGTCTAGAGGTCAAAAAGCGAGCCATTTCTCAAGCGATCAGTGCTTACACCAAGCAATTGCAGTTTGACTTAACAAACAACATTGTGTTGCAGAAAAGACAAACTTTAGTGATCTCGCTCTTGATCCTTGCTCTTTCGGGTGTGTTGTTGTGGTTGGGAGCCATGATCTCTATTCGCTTGAACAAAAATCTATCAACGATCTTGAAGGGCGTTTTAGAATGCGCTGGTAACGATGGCAAGCCGAACACCATAAAAATCGAGGGCAATGACGAGCTCGTAGAGTTTACTGAAACTTTAAATAGGGTGATGGAACGCACCTACCAACGTAATCAAGAGCTCATTGAAGCCAAAGAAGATGCTGTGTCGGCTAATAAGGCGAAAAGTGCATTCCTCGCCAATATGTCTCATGAGATCCGAACTCCCTTAAATGGGATCATTGGTATGGCGGAGATTTTATCGCAGAGTAAGCTAAGTCCTAACCAACAAGAGGTACTTGGGGATATTGAGTCGTCATCGCATTCATTACTGGTGCTGCTGAATGACATTCTCGACTTGTCTAAGATTGAGTCGGGTAACCTCATGCTCTCTCCACACAATGCTGACTTACGTGAAGCCGTCTATGACTCTGTGAGCGTGATTTTATCTAAGGCGATCAGTCAAGACATTGAGCTCGATGTAAACATTGATTCCCAAACACCACCGCAACTTTTCTTCGATGAGTATCGTGTTAGACAGGTGCTGACGAATTTATTGTCGAATGCCATCAAGTTCACCTCCAACGGCACCATTACAACGGACATCGCCTATACGCCAATGTCGATGGGTAGAGGCAAACTCGAGTGCAGTGTTTCGGATACAGGCATTGGTATTGAATCAGAGAAACTAGAGTCCATCTTTGAGCCCTTCACTCAAGAGGATGGCAGTATCACGCGTCAGTTTGGTGGCACAGGGCTTGGGTTAGCAATCTGTAGGCAGCTTGTCGACTTAATGGGTGGATACATCACTGCCCGTTCAGTAAAGGGTGAAGGTTCTACCTTTACGTTTTGTCTGTATGTCGATGTAATCGAGACGCAAGTTCAAAGCTTTGAAAATTTAAATCGTGCGACGATCATTTCCAACTCTTTTAACTATCTCGATCAACTAGTCAAAGAGTGTGAGCGCCTCAATATAAAACCCAAGGTGGTGGGATCGATATCGTCGCTAAATAAAGAGATCAAAGAGAGCGACTTTGTACTGTATTGTCATACCTTACATCACTCATTGCAGAGTGATTTAGCGGCGTTGAAAGAACAGTACCCGTTAGACCGCGTGATTGTTTGTCAGCACCACTTATTCAAAATTAATGTGATTACAGAGTCCGTTCAATCAACTCATACACTGCCATTCCTGGGACGGCGTTTCTTGAATAGTCTATTGTCACTTGATGCGAATGAAGAGCCAGTACCCGAAGCGCAATCAGAAAAAGAAGCAGTGCGTCCTCTGAATCGACGTATCTTGATTGTCGAAGATAACTTGATGAACCAGAAGATAGCGAGCTTCTTTCTTGAACAAGCTGGCTACGAGTATTTAATTGCTAGTAATGGACAAGAGGCGGTTGATGTTATTACTCAGGGCGCGCAATTTGACGCCGTATTGATGGATTGCATGATGCCAGTCATGGATGGAATAACCGCGACCAGAGCAATCCGACAGTGGGAGGTTGAGCAACAAACGACACCACTGCCAATTATCGCCTTAACCGCAAGTGTGTTAGAAGAAGATATCAAAGGTTGCTTTGATGCAGGCATGAATGCGTATTTACCCAAGCCTTATAAATCTCACCAACTCTACGACTTGTTTAGCAGCCTCGATATTGTCTAACTGATAACTGGAAAAAAGTTTAGTGCTTTTTAACGCACTTCCATTCCCAAATTGTATTGAGCAAGGCAGCGTCCGACATAACTAATTTTGATGAAAGCCGCCACAATGATGGTGCTGATGTGCGCCACGATCTGAACCGGTAATGAGAAATGATCCGCCATTGGGTAAGCGATAATTATGCTGATTAGCATAAGCAAAGTGGTAATCGCTAGGCTGAAGTTAGATACAGAAAGTAGAGTTTGAAAGCGTTGAGTCATCGTCTTCATATTAAATTCCTAGTTACTATTAGTTCTTTTGATACTTAACTACTAGCAATTAGCGTTCCAGTTTTTAAAGTTGTTATTTATCAATGGTTTGTTTTTGTGCTCTTTTGTTTTGTAGTCAAAAAGACTTCGCTGTTAAATGTGTCTTTTTGACTTTGTGGTGTTTTTTTACCATTGCCTTAAGCCACAGGTATCGATATGGAAACGAACACCTGAGTACAAACCTAGGCCAACGTTATTTTTCTGGCCAAACTCAGCATGAATCTTTTTTGAGCTTTACATGCAGTTGTTCGCGAGTAATGTCATTGGCTGGGACTAAATTCAATGCGCAAAATTCTAAGTGCCTGCTTGTTGGTTATAAATCTGAGTCCTTTCACCAGATACAGGAATTACCACACCGATTTCAGGCTCAATGTATTGTTGAGTGTATTTCAAGGTGTTGATCATGTTCGATACATTCTTTTTATCCGGCAGGGTAAACAAGGTGGTGTTACTCATCGCCCAGTCTGTTACTTGTAACAGCACCAAGTGCAAAGGCATGCTTTGGGTGATTCCCGCATCTTTGAGCTGTTGTCCTATTTCTTTTACTCTGTCTTCAGCGTGATTAAGTAGCATCCAGCCTCGAAATGCCGAGCGAGTTGGAACTTTGTAGCCATGAACGTCGACCACGAGATCGTCATAAGTGATTTCGGTATAAAGCCTTTCAAACTCTTGTGGATAGGGTTGAGTTGATGACAGCGCTAAGGTAATCAGAATGGTTGAGTACATAAGTTGACTCCATTTCTTACGCTGACCCTAATAATGATATTTTTATCATCAAATGCGTAGGCTTAAGTATAGACACTGGAATTTAGGTACAAAAAAACCCACTACAAAGAGTGGGTTACTAAACAAGTTATCCATCTTTGTAAGATTACTTCTTACCTTGGATTTGCTTGTCTTCTTCTGTCAGCTCACGGATACGACGGCTGATGTCGCGACGAGCTTTAGAAATCTCTGCGCTCTTGATGATGTGGTCATCAACACGATCTTCGTAGTCAGCTTTCATGTTTTTGATGATGCCTAGAATCTCATCGTGAGTCATCTCTGGCTTGATGTAGTCAAGTAGGTTATCAAGAAGGTCGACACGCTTACGGTTGTCACGAACTTTCTTTTCGTTGTCAAGCAGTTCACGCTTAAGTTTGTTCTTACGTCGTGCTTGGTTAACAATTTCAAATACGCTGCTCATAGATTCCTTTTCCTATTCGTCAAATACGTTATCTGGTTCTGATTAAAGCACATCAATTGATGATGTAACAGTCTTTAGATCAAAGCAAAAGTAAGGTTGTTTAATTATTCGTCACTCTCACCGATGTGTGATTGTTTTTATCTCGCCGTTCAAGTTAGTATCCCATGTAGATACTGCATTGATACGAAATGTGAAATGAATCAACAACAATTGGAAACCGAAGATTCAGGTGATAAAGCGACTGAACCTTCAGCAGAGCAAAACAAGCTTCGTGATGCGTATGTAAAAGAGCGTACTTATTTGGAAGTCGTGGAAATAGAGCTAAACCGTTCTAAGATCATAATGATTGATGAACAGGGTAGAAAGAAACGAGTACCAATTTTGTCTGAGCATTAGTCCTAGGTGACTGCATTGTTTAGTGCTGAGACGGAATCACCAAAATAATAAAAAGGAATAACGATGAACACAGTACTTTCCCCAATTGAAGCGAGAATCATTGGTTGCTTGATCGAAAAAGAAGTGACGACTCCCGATCATTACCCACTAACGTTGAACAGCCTGACTACAGCCTGTAATCAGAAAAGCAACCGTGAGCCTGTTCTGTCGTTGTCTGAGTCAGAAGTATTAGATGCCGTTGATGGCTTGATTGCTCGCCGCATGGTGAGTGACGAAAGTAGTTTTAATAGTCGTGTTAATAAGTACCAGCATCGCTTCTGCAATACTGAGTTTGGTGATCTGCAATTTACAGAACAAGAGCGCGCGATCATCTGTTGTATGTTACTGCGTGGTCCACAAACGCCGGGCGAATTACGCACGAGGACAGGGCGCTTAGCGAATTTCACTGATGTAAAAGAGGTGGAAGCAACGCTTGAAAAGTTAGCGACCCGTGAAGCAGGCGCCTTGGTTGTTAAACTACCGCGTGAAGCAGGTAAGCGTGAGTCACGTTATCAGCATTTACTCAGCGGTGAAGTCGAAGTTGAAGCGTTTGCGACGGCATCTGCAGGTGTTGCAGCACCGCCAGCATCGAGTGAGAGGCTGGAAGAGCTAGAGTCCGAAGTTGCAAGCCTAAGAGCTGAAGTAGCCGAGTTGAAAGCTCTGGTTGAATCTCTGCTTTAAATGTCTGGATCTGAGAATAAGGCGGATTGGGTCGTGTACCTGATCCGCAATCGTCATAACGCTTTGTATTGTGGTGTCACCAATAATCTACAACACCGCTTTGAGCAGCACCAAACTGGTAAAGGTGCCAAAGCCCTAAAAGGCAAGGGGCCGCTGAAGTTAGTTTGGAGTATGGAGGCTCAGTCGAAAAGTGAGGCGCTGAAAACCGAATACGCGATCAAACAATTACCTAAGTTTCGTAAAGAAAAGTTAGTATCGCTCAAACTTATCATTGAGTGGCAAGACGACAACATTCAATATATCGAAGTCTCATAATTCATACCTAAAATAGTAACTGCTGATAAAATTGTAATAAATAAAACTTCCGAGAGAGTTTTTATAAAGTGTTTGATTTTTATTTGAAAAATATGAAATTAGGAAGGCGTGTTTAGCCACTTGACAGTAAAGTTTTTCCGTTTCCACTCTCATTTGATATATCACTCATTTGGAATGTTGTTCTAATTAGCTCTAGCCGCTATCATTTATCATCGTTGTCCTACATAATATCTTTCAGCCATTCAAAGAGATGGTGTCATGCTAGGTTAAAAAAATGAGCCAAAGTAGCTCATATAAAACGAGAAAAATATGAAACGTTTATTGATGTTGTTTGGACTAGCCGTATTTTCTGCGTCCGCTCTTTCCCACGGAACCCATGTTCTTAAAGGATATTGGGAGTACCAAGATTACCTTTCTAACTTTCCTGAACAAAAAGCCTTAACCGATAAAATGGTTCAGGCTGTGCAAAACCACCCCGTTCCGCTGAAACGAGTCCAGGATGAACCGATAACGATTTCTGTCGTGTATCCGGGTCAACAAATCTCTGATTATTGGGTTCGTAACATCCAAGCTTTTGAAAAGCGACTTGATAAACTGAGAATTAATTATCAAATTAACCAAGTGTTTACGAGAGTGAACGCAGATCTCGTGCAGCAAAGTATCTCGTTACAGGAAGCTATAGAAAATAAAACCGATTACCTGATCTTTACGCTGGATACGACGCGCCACCGTAAATTTATTGAGCACGTATTGAGCTCTACTGATACCAAACTTATTCTGCAGAACATCACTACGCCAGTCCGAGCATGGGCTGATAGACAACCCTTCATGTATGTTGGTTTTGACCATGCGACGGGCAGTTTAAAATTAGCGAATTACTTCAAAGAAGTCAGCAAACCGAACAGCAAATATTCGGTACTGTATCGCTCAGAAGGTTATATTAGTGATGCCCGTGGTGATACCTTCATTCACGATGTTAACAGTGACACGAACTTCGATTTAAAATCCTCTTTCTACACAAGATCGGACAAAGAGAGTGGTTACCGAGCGGCTAAAATCAGCATAGAGAACGATAAAGACCTAGACTTTATTTATGCATGTGCAACCGATGTCGCTTTGGGCGCAGCGGATGCGATACGAGAATCGGGTCGAGATATCTTAGTTAACGGTTGGGGCGGCGGCTCTGCTGAACTTGAAGCGATTGAAAGAGGTGACCTTGATGTCACTGTTATGCGTATGAACGATGACACGGGGATCGCAATGGCAGAAGCCATTAAGTGGGACCTTGCCGGGGAAGCCGTTCCTACAGTTTACTCTGGTGATTTTGAAATCGTGACTAAAGAAGACTCCCCAGAACGAATTTCTGAACTGAAACAGCGAGCATTTAGATACTCAGGTCAATAATGAAGAAAAGCTATGCCAGTACACCTAGGAACACATTAGCTAAGCTTATTACGCGTATCATTATCTTAGTGATAGGCGTTATGGCACTTGGCGTGCTTATTCACAATTATGAAACCAGCAGTAACATTGTAAAACAAGAGACTAATCGAACGGTACAACAGACGTCGAGTCTGATTCAAAACATGTTCGATTATCGTTTGTCTGTCTTACAGATTCATCAAGACAGTAGCTCACACAGTGACACTCTACGTGAGTACTTTGCTACGGGCGACGAGGAGGTATTGAACTACTTCTTCTTTGGCGTAGATCAGCGAGAGCCCGATCATGCTCCTGATCTACGCTTTGTCTCAACACATGATGGACTAGTGTGGGAAGATGGTAACGCTCAGTTTTATGGGTTAGACAGAAATAACCTAGAGCATATTTCTGATGAGGTCTCTTTTAGCAGTAACTGGCACTTTATCCAGGTAATGACCGAGATTGGCAAGCGTCACTTGTTGGCTCGCCGAACCCCCATTGTTGACAACAAAATAGGCGAAGTTCTCGGCCAACTTTATATTGCAATCGTACTCGACAACAATTTCTCTCTCGCAGAGTCCATACAGCAGGGCAGTAACTGTGAGAATATCGTAATTGAGGCGTATGGAACGCCGGTGACCTCGACGTTCAGCGGCGATGAGACGTATTCGATAAAGGATATTCTTGAATATAAAATTTACGAGCAGTTGCCTCGTGATTTCGTCACAGTGGCGACAATCAAGATCAACGCTGTAGAGACTCCACTGGTTATTCGTGCGGTACAAAAAAATACCAATTTTATCGCGTTAGAAGAAAACTATGAGCGCGCCATCATCGTTGTTGTGGTCGTGATTGTGTTTATGTACTTCTTCGCTCGTACTTGGATTCAAAGAAGAGTAGCGGCAGAGCTCGATAAGTTGATGCACTTTACTCGTTCAGCGAGTGATAGCGAAGATTTTAACAAGTTCGATGGGTCGAATATTTTCGAGTTTCATCATATTGGCTGTACACTGGAAGACACCTTTGAACGCTTGTCCGAGCAAAATCAAAAATTCCAAGATCTCTTTAACTTTGCACATTCACCGATTTTGGTTTGGTCTGAAAAAGGCGATTTAATCCAGATGAACCCAGCGGCTCGTATGGCGTTGTTTGATGAAGATGATAATTACGGTGCAGTTGCCCATGAGTTTGAACTACGTATGCTACCGAATATCCAAATGGTGGTTCAGGGCGCAAAGCTAACAGGAATTAACGTACCGATTGGTGAGAAGGTGTTCCGTTGGAACATGTCGGCTATCCGGGTTGAGCACGGCATCACGGGGGTTGTGGTTCAAGGACAAGATATTACTAAGTTGGTGGAAGCTGAAAGGCAAGCGGATAGAGCGAGAGAAGAGGCAGAGCATCTTGCCAACGTTCGAGCTGATTTCTTGGCGAAGATGAGTCACGAGATCCGAACACCACTCAATGGTATCTTAGGCGTATCTCAGCTTCTTAAACGCTCTATGCACAATGAAGATAATAAAGAGCAGGTCGATGTACTCTGTAACAGTGCAGAACACTTGCTAGCGGTATTGAACGACATTTTGGATTTCTCAAAGATCGAGCAAGGGCAATTCAATATTCAAAAGAAAGACTTCCGCTTGGCGGAGTTGATTAACACTCTAGACAGCATCTATCGTCCACTTTGCAAGGATAAATCGATCACATTCACGATAGTGAATCACCTGGCTAACGACATGGAGATCAACACTGACCAAGTGCGCTTAAATCAAATTATGTTTAATTTGCTGAGTAATGCACTTAAGTTTACCCATCAAGGTGGCATCTCAGTCAGCTTCGAGCTTGAAAGTATTTTTAATACCAATAAAGCCAGTTTGATCGTACGAGTGCAAGATACCGGTATCGGTATTGACGAGAGTAAAATTGACGCTGTTTTTGAGCCTTTTGTCCAAGCCGAAGAGACGACAACACGTGAATATGGCGGGACCGGATTGGGCTTGACGATCGTTAAGAACTTAGTCGATATGCTCGAAGGAGATATCCAAGTTCGCAGTGTGAAAGATCAAGGATCGGAGTTCATCATAGAAATACCAGTAGAGTTAAATTCTAAGCCGTTACTTGATGTTACACAAGAGGCAAGGTGGGGACCTGAGGCTTTATTTGACCGTGCTTTGAATGTACTGCTGGTGGAAGATAATCACACTAACGCTTTTATCGCGCAGGCTTTTTGTAAGAAGTATGGCATGGTGGTTACGTGGGCTAAGGATGGTTTAGAGGCACTTGAGATGGCAAAAGCGACCACTTATGACCTCATCCTTATGGATAATCAACTTCCAAACTTAGGCGGTGTTGAGACGACACAACAGCTGCGAGAGGAGATTGGCGTATCTGCACCAATTTATGCATGTACTGCCGATGCTCAGGAGTCTACAAGAGATAGTTTTATGGCTGCTGGCGCGGACTATGTTATTGTTAAGCCGATAAAAGAAGAGTCATTACACCAAGCTTTTGTTCATTTCAAAAACTCATATTGGGATGGAAACAGACTCTAGTTTTTCTTAATCTTTTTGAATGCAGGTCAGCGCTAAGCTAAGTGGTGTCAGTACTGCACTCTGAGCATATGCGAACAACTATACAAAGCCAGCAACGAAAGCTTGTTCTAACAGTAATGTTTTAAGCTCGTCACTCATATGTAGGTGTGCAGGGAACTGAATACCCAGCAGTCAACCTTGCCCTTGTCTTTTTTACTCACCACTTTATAAACTAACTCGCTATCCAAATGTTCACTCAACACCGAGTCAACTTTGGTCTTCCAGCCAACATCAATATCGGATTGTTGCATGATATAGATGCCCCAACCTGAAACTGAGAAGTCAACCAATGTGGCGTCTAGCGTTAAGGTGTCAAAGGTAACTTCGCAGTTAAGGCGTACCTTGTATCTTTCGTGCTCACGGATTGATTTCGTTGCAAAGTTAGTTGGCGGACAAGGAAATAGGAGATGTGCAGGGGAAGTGATACGAGCCAGTACATTCGTTTTGAACACAACGATGTGACCAAGTTCCGTGTATGTAATCGCTCGAACGATAATATCCACGTTGATAAGTTTTCTTGACGTCAGTGCCTCGGTCGCTTTTTTGTGACAGCTTTAAGATGAGGTACAGCTCTTCTTTGTGCCTAATATATAGAGTAATGATCGAAATTGAGTCATCGGGTCCAAACTCCTAGACGCCTGCTGTTTTTGTACCGGGTTTAAGGTATCTAAACAGTTCTAAGTTCTTATCTTTATGGATGTTCTTCAATGAAAGGTGTTAATCATATGCTGAAATAATGTAACCCTCCAATAGGGCTATGTCATTATTTAGTGGGGTAATGAAGATATCTGAGTGAAAAAAGTGGAAATGGTTTGTCACTCAAACAACGGCTTACTCTGAACAAAAAACGCGTTACACTGCTATCCATAATTTAGTTAAAGGAAAAGAGCAAATGGAACTAGAAACCTTGTTAAACACCCTGTCTGAATCACCTGAAAGTGTTCAATTTGAAGATACAATGCAGGTAATTGAAGCTCATTATGATTTTTCTGAGTGCGAATTTCGTAATGGAGATGTGGTGAATGAGGCAGGGCAGAACAATGGCTCGTGCAAAATTTTTGCGTTCGGCCAAGATCAAGGGCTTTCAGTAGAGCAAACACTAGCGTGCTTCGGTCAATACTACCGTAATGATGTGCTAGGTTTTCCAGAGAACACTGATCACCAGAACATCCGAAACTTTATGGTTCATGGCTGGAGTGGGGTTGAATTATCCCAGCCGGCGTTGGTTTTAAAGTCCAAGTAAATAGGTTTCAATGGCGAAGTAAATACTTACTTAAACATTAAGAGCATGAAGCGAGATGAGCTTATCTCGCTTCTTTCTTAGATCTTTCAATACCGACAGGCTACTGAATTGGCAATTCAGACAAGCATTTACGACATATACATACTTCAACTTTGGGTATAGAGCTCGTGTCTCTTGTCTCTAGCTCAAAGCACCAGCAGGTCTCTTTACCTGCGCTAATATCGCACTGAGTAGGTTCATTACATTGTGGGCACTGGTGTGTGGAGCTAATACCGCTAAGGTTATTCATTACAGACTCTCTTTCAATTTCAGATAAGCCTTTCCAACCTATAATTTCGTCCATGGTTCTGAAGCAGCCGCTACACATGCCACCATTATTTTTACAAGCCGCTCGGCAAGGTGTTTTCATCTATTGGACCCTTGATTTGTTTGAGCTGAAATGTAGCACACTTGTTTCTGTTTTTAGAGTAAACTCACTAAAAATTGCCCCCGAAAATAGCTAATGACCTCGTAATTGAAAGGCTTTTCATGTAGCATCTCGCCCCTTTTGTTGAGTGGGGGATATTATGTTTATTGGATTTGATTATGGAACAGCAAACTGTTCTGTGGCTGCAATGGTTAATGGGGAACCAAGCTTGTTACCGTTAGAAGGTAGCAACCACTATATTCCCTCAACCGTATTTGCTCCTACTCGTGAGAGTGTATCTGAACATCTATTTCGCCACCTGAACATTAAACCGAGCGATGCTGTCGGTGAGCAAGTGCTACGACGTGCAATTGCCCTCAACCGCGAAGAGAGTATCGATCTTGTGCCAGAAGACATGGCATTTGGTGAGGCAGCGTTAGATCTCTACTTAGAAGATCCGCGTGACGTCTATTATGTTAAGTCTCCAAAGTCTTTCCTAGGCGCAAGTGGGCTACATGACGTTCAGGTCAGTTTTTTTGAAGATCTAGTATGCGCCATGATGGCGAACATCAAGCAGCAAGCTGAGCTCACTACTCAAGAACAAATCAAACAAGCGGTTATTGGTCGACCAATTAACTTCCATGGTCGCGGCGGTGAAGAGGCAAATAGACAAGCTGAAACTATCTTGTCTCGCGCCGCGAAGCGTGCAGGTTTCCTAGATATTGCATTTCAATTTGAACCCGTAGCTGCCGGCCTAGACTATGAAAGCACTCTGACTGAAAACCAAACGGTATTGGTTGTTGATATCGGTGGTGGTACGACCGACTGTTCTTTATTAGAAATGGGCCCGAGTTGGTCTGGAAAAGCGGATCGTAGCCAAAGCTTATTAGCACACAGTGGTCAAAGGGTAGGAGGTAATGACTTGGATATTTACCTGGCCTTCAAACAACTGATGTCACCTTTCGGTATGAGTAGTAAAGCCATTTCCGGTATTGATATGCCATTGACCCAATTCTGGAATCCAATCGCCATCAATAATGTAGAAGCTCAGAAGAATTTTTATTCTCGAGAAAACCTCGCAGCATTGAAGTTATTGCGTAAAGAAGCTGCTGAACCACACAAGTTAGAACGCTTACTCAAGGTTTATCAAGATACCTTGGGGTATGGCATCGTACGTAGAGCCGAAGAAGCTAAGATCGCGTTGGCGGAATCTTCAGAGTATCGCGCAGCGATGAATGTTGCCTCCGAGTTGATCGAAGTCGATATCTCAGTTGAACAGATGGTCGATGCTATCGATACGCCAAAGTCTAAGATGATTGAGCTGGTTAAAGAGGCCATTCAACAAGGCGAAAAGAAACCAGATGTTATCTATATGACGGGTGGTTCAGCACGTTCACCTATCCTTAGAGAAGCGGTTCAACAAGCCGTACCGAATGTGCCTATTGTGAGTGGCAACTATTTCGGTTCAGTAACGGCGGGCTTAGCTCGTTGGGCTGAGGTTTGCTTCAGTAAAAATGGACCTTAGAGAATTCTACGGATATTTGTATTATTTCAATACTCACTTTGCTTTTAGAGAATCAAAATAAAAACAAGAGTAGGAAATGTTGGCAATACTATCAATTTTAAAAATGATTGCAGTGTTTTGTACCATCGTAAAAATGATTCTCGCTACATCCAGTAATGAGTTCTGAGTTACAAGTAGATTTAAGTATATGAACTCTTAAAGGTTGCGTAGGGTTGGAGGCGATGAGTTAACGTCAACAATGATTGATGTGAAAAATAAGTAACATAGGGTATAAAATATGCTTATGTGTTGTTTGTTGAACAAAGTTTATTCCGATATGGAGGTTCTATGTTTTTACGTACAACATTTGTCATTGTTACATGTACTTTAATAGCCGCTTGCAATGACGATAATGACACTAGTGCGGAAGTCGAGGGTAGTTCGGAAGTCGAGACTGTTATTTCTGACTCTTCTTGTGATTTAGAGTCAGTAAACTTGCTTGATTTTGAAGCTTGGCAAAGAGAAGAGGGGTGGTGGGTTGGTGAGTATACTTTTTTAGGAAGCGATGGTAACCCCAATGTATCCTCCAGTTGGCCCTACCGCTACGATCACTACAAAGGTTTCATTCATCTAGAAGTTGTTGGGAACAGCATTAAGCAGAGAAATGTGTTCCTCTACCCTCCGAAGGACCTAACAGAATGTACAAGCGGTGAAGATGTTGTTGGTTCGGGAATTTGTGGAACGAATGGTAATGAAAAGATCTTTAGTGCCGATCAAAGTGCATCGGATTGTAATGGGGGTTTAGCTGGCTCTTACGAAGCATATGGAATGATGGTGGACACCTCAACCACTTTGATGGGGGAAAACAGTGTTCTATACCAAGTGTATTTGCCTGACGGAAGTATCATGCAAAACCAGTTAACGACCCTCCCACCAAATGATACGAGAGTGCGTACAGCTCAAGGCTTTTTTATGGACCAGCCAACTTATGCAAGTTTCTACCGAGAAAAGAAAGTTACCAAAGAAGAATTTATGCAGCAATTGGCAGATACGCGTGCCGATTACGCTATTCTTGAGGAAGACTTTTGTGGCTATGACTCAGGCGGTCAGCCTAGCCAAGTGACTTGTACCGAGCATTTTGGTGTTGAGATCACTGAATGATTAATTAGTTATTGAGTAATACAGTTGGCCCGGCTTCAAATTATGATTCCGGGCTTTCAATGTAGTTATCTTGCTTATTTATTCTTTTATATTTAGAAGGGCGGAGATATATTTACTTTGAATATTGTTAATGTGTTAATTGTCAATTGCCTGCTCGTTCTTACAGGCTGAAATACTATTTTATTGCTACTAAAAAATTACCACACCAATCACAAAAAAAAGCTTACAAAAATACACTGAAACTGAAATAAACTAACATGCAACAGTGACTTACTTTACTAAAGTGTTTTCTGTTAATGTTTGAAATATTGTTGTCTTTCCCGACGAATGTATTCTTTGTACCTTTCGTTTTTCTTCTCCTTATTATGTTCATCGATCTCATTTTCAACGTGGTAGATGTAGCCGTTACAGATATAGAATTATTCGAATCAGGCAGCTTATTTAGCGGTGGGCTTTTATTACCACCTATTTTATCCAAAGTCCCCTTGGCGGTAGGTTTGTGTGTTAGTTTCTTTTTCGCCACTATTCTATCGTTTTACTCATCATCTTTCCTAAATCAACACCTTAGTTCTGTTTTTTTGACGGTTGCGGAACTTGTCTCTATTCCAGTTAACTTCTACCTATCCTTGTATATCAGCGCGAAGCTCTTAAGCCCCTTAGCGCCACTTTTTGATAAGAGTAAAGCTTTTGCAAAGGTGGACTTTGTTGGAATGAAAGCAAAAGTTCACAGCAGTGAGGTGAACAGTCAACGCGGTGAAATTATTGTTCATCATAATGGAAGCGAATTTTTACTGGATGCACGGATTTTGGAGTCTGATGCACCCATTGAATATGGGAACGATGTTGTGATCGTTTCTCTCAATAAACAAAAAAAATATTACATTATTAATCAGTAGCTAGAAAATTAAGGAGCAGCTATGCAGATTTCTCCAAGTCTGATATTCCTTGGGATTGGTATCGGGATTTTTTTGATTATTCTTATCTTTCTCACCACCCGATATAAAAAGGTTCGAGGTGAAGGCGACGCACTAATTGTCAATGGACTGCATGCCACGCGCGCTTCTCTAACTGGTACTTTTGTATGGCCAGTGATCAACAAATTTGAGTTTATGGATATTACTCGTAAGAAGATCTCTGTTGTTCGAAGTGGACGCAAAGATCAAGAAGGCGAAGAATACGAAGGCCTTCATTGCCGAGACAACATTCGTGCGGACCTTAAAGTTGATTTCTACATCGGTGTGAATCACGAAGAAGAAGATATTGTTCGTGTTGCTAAACTTTTTACTGCTCATGATGCTTCTAACCTAGATCGCCTAAAAGAGCACTTCCAACCTAAGTTCTCTGAAGCACTGAAAACGGCAGTAAAACAGTTTGAATTTGAAGAGCTGTTAACGAATCGCCGCGCTTTCCGCGATGCCGTTGTTGAAGTCATCGGTAGCGAAATGGATGGCTTTAAAATCTACGACGTTGTTATCGATAAAGTTGACCAAACCGCGCTGGACGCCCATAGCCCGGGCAACATTCTTGACGTAGAAGGTATCCGTAAGATCTCTGCCATCACAGCGCAAAAGAATACGGAAACCAACGCGATTCGTCAGGATGAACGCACAACGATCAAGAAGAAAAATGTTGAAGCTGAAGCAAACCGCTTACAGCTTGATAAGCAAGAAAAAGAGAGTATTGCCCGCACTCAGCGTGAAATCGATATTATCAAAGCGCAAGAAGAAGCGTTGGCCGCTGAAAAACGTGAAGAATATGAGCGAATCACTAAGCTAGCGGAGCTGGAAACTGAAGAAGAAGTTGCCAAGAAGCGCGAAAGCGTCGAGATGGAAGTCGAGATGACGCGTATCGCAAACCAACGTCAAGTGGCAATTCAACAAGAAGAATTGAACCGTTCAGTAGAGACTGAGCGAGTTCGTACTTCTACGGAGGTTGCTGAGCGAGAAATGCAGAAAGAGACGACGGTAGAAGAAGCGATGAAGTCTGTCGCGGAAACTCGTTCTCAGCGTGTAGAAATCGAACGTAAGATTGCTCGCGAAGAAGAAGAGACGGAAAACCTACGCGTTAATGAGCGAGTTAACCGTGAAAAACGCATCAAACTGACGGAAGCAGAAGCGGTTGCTGAATCTGCACAGATTGAACTGCTGGTTGCCGCTCGTGCAGAGAAAGATGCCGCTCGCGAACGTTCTGAACGTATTTTGATTGAGAACGAAGCTGAGCTGAAAGTGAAAACGCGTGATGCGGAAAACGAGCTAGCGGTGAAGACACGTCAAGCCGAAGCGGAACAAGTAGTGACGACCAAGCGTGCAGAAGCTGAGTTTGTGGCGAAAGACCGTGAAGCTGCAGCAAAAGAGCGTATGGCACAGGCAGAAAAAGAGCTGATCAGTGCTACGGGTCTTGCTGAAGTGGAAGTTGAGCGCGAGCGTGCACTTGCGATCAAAGAGACGGGTGAAGCAGAAGCTTACACCTTACAAAGTGCCGGTGAAGCGGAAGCGCAAGCTCTACGTGCTAAAGGCCTGGCAGAAGCAGAAGCTCAGACAGCTCGCTTTGAGGCGGCTCAGCAATACGATGATCACACCCGTGAACACGACAAGTGGGTGATGCAGTTGCAACAAGAGAAAGACCTTGAATTGGCGCGCATTGATGCTCAGAAAACCGTGGTTGGGGCGAACGCTCAAGCCTTGGGTGAGGCGCTATCGAAAGCCGATATCCGTTTGTTTGGTGGTGAAGGAATGGAGCAAATCCGTCGCACTATCATGGATGCCGCTGTCGTCGATGCGAAGTTTAATGAATCAGAGGTTCTTAACCCACTGGTCTCAGATTATGTGAATGGCAACCGTAGCCTGCCGCAAGACATCAAAGACGTGTTAGAGAGTACAGAACTGAAAAGCAGTGACTTGAGTAATGTCGCGCTCGCGAGTTTACTGAATTCACAAGGTGGCGCTGCGGAGCTAATGAAGAAAATCCAAAGCTCCCTAGATACGACAACCAGCGATAAATCATAATTTTCACTCTCTCTAAAAAATCCCGCTTCTTCGAAAGCGGGATTTATAGGTATTAGCATGTCAGATATGACTCAAAAAGCGGTGAGTGATGCTGGTGCATACGATGTTTTAAAGACGCGTTTGTTGCAGCAAGGCAGCCAGCTAAAGTCTCTCTCCCAATCCTTCAATCAGCAACGCCAAGAAACGTTTGGCGGCCAAGATTTTAAATTGATCGGCAAGGTCAATGTTCAAACCGATGCTAAGTGCATTCCAATCGATATGGCTCAGGTAAATCAGCATTTATTGTTCGGTTATCATGTGCAAGTTGGGATGAAAGCGACGCCTTCATTAGACGATGTGTTTGGGCTTTATCACCTCCATGAAAATGAAGGGACATTTCGTGTTGAGCCGCTTCCACTTGAATCCAGTTTTTTATCCGATTCCCGTTTTACCCATGAATTGACGGAACTGTTTACTTACTACCGAGACGCAAAGCTTTCTCAAATCTCTCGTCAAGAAAGCACGCTTTATATCGCCTTCCAAATTGGCATGCGTCCAGAAGACAGAAAAGTTTTCCGTTTTCAGATCAACGTTCATTCTATCGAGTACATTGATTCCCTAGGTCAGAACGCCTTAACCAGTGTTCCTCAGCATGATTTTGATTGGATCCCAACAACGCGAGATGACCACGTGCTTGGCGATCATCCGCACGTGTCTATTCAAGATAAGTTGTTTGTTGAATGTGTTGGCGGGGACTTAACCATCAAGGTCGAAGACAATACCAAAGATGGTAAAGGTATCTATAGAGAAGACGTTGAAGACCCACACCAAAGCGTGGCTGACGCACACATCGATTACGCGTTTGTCGGAGACTTAATTGCGCTACGAGTAAAGCCAAACCGAGAAAAGCACGCTCGATACTTCCTCTACAATTCAGTGACTCAGTCCGTCGTAAGGGCTGATGCATTAGGGGGAAGCGCAAAAACGCTACCTGAAGATCATGGCGTGCTGTACGCCAATGGCTACGTATTATCAAATGGCGAAGACAAACAGTTCGCCTTTGACGCTGACCAGCTCAAGTTCTTCCAGCAGATCACGTCACCGAATGGAGAGGACATTCTTTATATCTTTTTCAACGCCGTTGAAGGTTATTACATCGCGTACACCTACAACTTGATTGAGAAGAAATTTGAAGCACCAATGGAGAGCCACGGTTACAGCTTATACCCAGATGGCCGCTGGTTAGTGTTTCAATTGTCTGAGAATGAAGAGGCGTCGACCATCCACCCAATGAGAATTTGGGATACGCCGTTTTCTACCCCAGAGCACTATGCGAAAGTCAACGCGCAAACCCAAGGCAGCAGTCCGCTGTTCAATCTTGGTAATACTGAGTTGGTTCGAGCGTTGTCTTCTGTTCTTTCGATTTGCCAATTAGCGCAGAGTGAAGAAGTAACCCAAGCGGCCTATGAAGTACTTATCAAGCAGTGTCGCTCGACCCTAGATCACTACACTTGGCTCAATCATGATTACGCTTGCGGAATAGGCAGTGCGATCAATGAACTCATGGGGACTACCGATAAGATCATCGATGAGTTTGCCAAAGTTCAGCAGTTACAAAAACATGCTTCAAGCAGCCTTGATGAGCAAAAATCGGCAGTTTCCGAGCTCATTGGCAAAATCAAACTGGCCCCAAAAGAGCAAGCGAACACATTGCTGAGTTTGCTTAGTGAAGTAAAAGGGCAAGTCGGTGTGACTATGTCGCTCCGTCAGCAACATTACATTGATGAAGTTCAAGTTGACCGTTTGCTTGAGGAATTACAGACACAGCGTGAGTCACTTAACCTGCATTTGCTCACTCTTCTTCAAGACGAAAAAGCGTACGTCCCTTTCAAGAGGCAAATTCAAAAAATTGAATTACAGCTCGAAGAAGTAACCAAAACGGCGGAGATTCAGAAGCTTAATGAAGAAGTGGAAACGCTTCGTCATGAGCTCCAGATAGTGACGGAAGAAGTCACGGACATCGAAACCGAAGACCCGACACAAGCAACTCGAATCTTAGACCTCACCACAGAAGTAACGTCGCTACTTAACACTGTTTCAGCCAAGCTAAGAGCAAAATCTCAAAGCTTACAAAGTGAAGAAGCTCAAGCGGAATTCAGTGCTCAATTTAAGCTGCTCAGCCAGTCTGTGAGCAGTGCAATGGAGCAAGCGTTAACGCCAGATGATTGTGATACCCAGCTTGCTAAGCTCGTTGGGCAACTGGATAAGTTAGAGTCGCGCTTCGCGGATTTCGACCAGTTTTTAAGCGAGATTTATTCAAAGCGTGATGAGATCCAATCAACGTTGGATAACCACAAGCAGCAGCTCATTGCAGGTCAACAACGTCGAGTACAAAACTTACTTCAAGCTGCCAACGTCACCATGAGCAGCATAGAAAAACGCGTTGAGCGATTCGATGATGTTGCAGGGCTGAACAGCTACTTTGCCACCGACGCAATGGTTCTCAAGCTACAACAGTTGTCTCAGACTATTCGTGAGCTTGGCGACAGTGTCAAAGCAGACAGCGTTGACTCAAAATTGAAGTCGCTTCAAGACCAATCGCTACGTGCATTACGAGATAACCAAGACATCTTCGAGAAAGGTGGAACGGTTCTGCGCTTGGGCAAGCATAGATTTAGCGTCAACCAGCAACCACTTGACCTCAGCTTGGTCGATCAAAGTGGTGAGTTGGCGCTACACATCTCCGGTACGGATTTTTACCAAGCGGTAGAAGACAAAGCATTTCTCGATCTGCAAACCGTCTCTCGTTTAGACGTTGCCTCAGAGAGTGAGGAAGTCTATCGAGCGGAGTATCTGGCGTACTTAATCTTGCATCAAGCGTCTATCAATCAAGATGGGCAGAGCCTAGATAAGCTTTATGATGCCTTGAGAGAAAATCAGTTGAACGAACTTGTTCAACGCTTTGCAGCACCACGTTATCGAGAAGGGTATGTCAAAGGTATCCACGATCATGATGCGGTCAACATTTTACGTAAAGTGCTGCCTGTTTATCAGCAAGCGGGGTTACTGCGTTACAGCCAAACCGCGCGCTCGAAGGCCATCTTGTGGCTATTAGAGCAAGATGCTGACCAAATAGATCATTATCAACAACAGGCGCAAAACGCGAAGTTATTGCGAGAGCATTTAAATGCATCGCAAGCGTATCAAGAGCTGCAAAAACAACTGGTTGATTCCCTAAATGATGATCAACATGAAGCCGCTGACTACCTTGCGCAGCTATTGAGTGAGCAAGATTGGCAAATCGAAGTGAGTCAGGATTCCCTTTCTCTCTGCGAAGATTATTTGCAATTTAGACGCAGTTTGGGCTGGCAACCTCAACCGCTCAGTTTTACCGAGTCATTTAACGATCATCATCAGTGGTTAAGTGCGTACACTGCGAAAAAGCAATACGGTCAGGCATTCGTATGCGAAGCGGCGACGGTGGCAGTGGTGAATACCTTGTCTGAGAAAAGGCTAGCCAGTGTCGACTTTTCATTGGTGTGTCATGTCGAAGGGTTACTGGGAGAGCACACCCTAATTAGTAAAGGCAGTTTAGATCTCGTATTGGATGACTTTATTCAAAGAAACGAACATCACCGAAGCTCTGTGGTTCCGAGCTTTGAAGCTTATCTATCCCAGCGCACCCAGTTGTTGAGTGCTGCTAAAGAAGATTTCCGTCTTAGTGAGTTTAAACCTCGCCCATTAACGTCATTTGTGCGCAACAAGCTGATCAGTGAGAGTTACTTACCTCTTATTGGCGACAACTTTGCTAAGCAAATGGGCACGTTAGGCGATAAAAAGCGTACTGACTTGATGGGGATGCTACTTCTTATCTCTCCGCCTGGTTATGGTAAAACGACGTTAATTGAGTATGTTGCACACAAATTAGGTTTGGTGTTCATGAAGATCAATGGCCCATCCATCGGTCATCAAGCGACATCCCTCGACCCCGCTGACGCCCCTGATCAAAATGCGGCTCGCGAAATTGAGAAAATTAACCTCGCTTTCGAGATGGGCAACAACGTGTTGCTGTACTTGGATGATATTCAACATACCCATCCCGAATTCTTACAGAAATTCATCTCACTCTGTGATGGCACGCGTCGCATAGAAGGCACTTGGAAAGGGAAAACGAAAACCTACGACATGCGCGGCAAAAAGTTTGCTGTCGTGATGGCGGGTAACCCGTACACCGAGAGTGGCGAAGCATTCAGAGTCCCAGATATGTTGGCTAACCGTGCGGACATCTACAACCTCGGTGATATGCTCTCTGACCAGAAATCGATCTTCGATTTAAGCTTTATCGAAAACTCGCTCACCTCCAACAACGTGCTTGCGCCTTTAGCAACGCGAGACCTGAATGATTTGTACCGCTTTGTCAGAATGGCAGAGGGAGAAAGCATCGCGCTGAGTGAGATGAGCCATTCTTATTCTGCGATCGAATCGGGCGAGATCGTGACAACCTTGCAAAAACTGATCATGGCGCAGCAAATTGTCTTGAAGGTGAATCAGCAGTACATCAAGTCAGCCGCAACCGCGGATCAGTATCGTGTCGAACCTCCGTTCAAGCTGCAAGGCTCGTATCGAAACATGAATAAACTGGCGGAGAAAATCTCGTCAGTGATGACCGACCAAGAGATGAATACGCTGCTTCAAGATCACTATCAGGGTGAAGCACAAACGCTGGCCGCGGGCACTGAGGAAAACCTACTCAAGCTTGCAGAGCTGCGTGGTGACATGACGGATGAACAGCAAGCACGTTGGTCTGAAATCAAAGAAGGGTATCAGCGTCAGCAAATGATGGGTGATTCCGAAGACCGAGCAGGACAGGTTGTGCAGCAACTTGCTATGTTGAATCAGCATGTTGCTCGATTTGGTCGTCATGATCAGGAGGGGAGCTAAATGAATCGACAGAAATGGTCTGCGTGGCTAGAGGCTTCGATACAAGATTACCGCCTAGATGATAGTGAGCGAAGAGAGCTCCAATCGGAGCTGCAGGACTCGGTATTAAGTCATGAAGACCGCGCCTACCTGCGTAATATGAGCTTTAAGCTCGTGCAGCAAGAAATCCAAAATCAAGGTGATGCAGCCGCTTTAGTTCGTTGGTTGGAGCGCGTGGTCAAGGTTTTAGACAATGTTATGAGTGAGAACTCGGCAGACACCGCGTCGAGCTGGTTTTCTCCGGGGAGAGCGTGTGCGTCCGGCATCATTGAACAGCTGAAGCTGGCTCGTCACTCGGTGGACATTTGTGTTTTCACTATCGCGGATAACGACTTAACCGATCAGATCCTCGCCGCGCATAAAAGAGGCGTGGCGGTCCGAATCGTGACCGACAACGACAAGATGTACGATAAAGGCAGTGATGTTGAATACCTTGCAGCACAGGGCGTGGCGGTCAAAATTGATACGACTCGATACCATATGCACCATAAGTTCGCGATCTTCGACCAACAGAGGTTGATCAATGGCAGCTTTAACTGGACACGCAGCGCTTCTAAATATAATCAGGAAGATATCACGCTTACCGACGACCGCAGGTTTGTATCTGCGTTCTTAAGACAATTTGAAACGCTATGGCAGAAGTTTCCTTGCCATAAGCCGTCATAAATATAGGGAGATCACATGACCGAATTGATGAATTCTGAACATCAGGTACTTGAGGTGAATGCTACTCCTCAAATCGTCGCACTCGCAGAGCAATTTGATGCGTTTGATAGCGTAGCGACGATCACTTTTGGTAAAGACGCGCTGGAAAAAATCACCGCTTTCTCTGACGAAGTATTAGAGCAAGTTCGTGTTCGCGACAGTGGTGAAGCGGGCGATATTTTGCATGCAATGGTATCGTCCATGGACAGCGCTGAATTTTCAAATTTAGGCAAAACCAGCTTGTTATCGAGGCTTCCTTTAGTCGGTGAGCTTTTTGATTCATTCAAAAAATTCTCGGCAAGTTTTGATTCAGTGAAAAGCCAATTGGAACAGCTTTCAGGACGTTTAGAAGCACAAGAGATGAAGTTGGCTCATGATATTAGCCAGCTCGATACGCTCTATGACCATAATTTAGAGTTGCTCGGCGGATTAGAGCAGTACATCGCCGCTGGTAAGTACAAGTTAAACCAGCTTACGCAAAATGTATTACCAAGCTTACTGGCACAATCTGAGCAAAGTGGTGACGCGTTAGATGCCCAGAAATACCGTGATGCGACTCAAGCCGTTGCGCGTTTAGAAAAGCGCGTGCATAACCTTGAGCTCACTCGCCTTGCTGCTATCCAAACCGCACCTCAGATTCGATTGTCTCAAGAAGGCAATAAAATGCTGATGGAAGACATTCAAGATATCGTGCACAACACTTTCCCATTGTGGAAGCGCCAATTCTTGATTGCGATTTCCAATTATGAAAAAGAGAAAGCGTTGAAGGTAACGCGTGCGGTGAAGGATTACACCAATAAGCAATATGTGCAAAACGCAGAGAAACTGAAGGCGTTAGAAGAACAAATTGCAGAAAACTACCAGCGTGGCATTCTCGATCTCAATTCTCTAGAGACCGTGAATCAACTGACGATAGAAACGTTGAACAATACGCTATCGCGAGTGAAGGAAGGCAGAGCGCAACGCGAGCAGGCTCAACAAGTGATTGAGCGAGCAGAGGCAGAACTTAAACAAGCTCTTGAGCAAACCTTGTAAGGTGAACCATCGAGAAATCACCCCCTATACTCATTTCTCATGTACTTTTAACTGGTACTGAAAGTAGGGGGTATTTTACTTCCAGCTTTGAATCTCTTCTTTGTAATTGATTTTTGTCCATCTCAATAGAATATTGTTACAACTTTTCTTATACGCCAAACTCATTCATGACCGTTGTCATCTAAGAGGAGTTCGCTAACTAGGTACTGACTAATATGGAAGAAACGGTGAACTACTGAGATACTTTTGATTTCGGTAACGCAGACTACTGGTGGCTACTGATGCCCGCTACTACCTATAAGTCGCAGACTGATTTAGCATAGTGTTTACTCCTTAGGTTTACCTTTTAGGATACTGTCCTAGACACCATGCTAAGCCCTCTCAAACCTTTTGGTTGGAGAGGGCTTTTTTCGTTTTGGATGACCACCTCAGAATGCCCCGATTTCCTTATGAAAATTTCCCAATGAGCGAATTGAGCTAAAGATCAGAATTTAGAGATCAGTCGCCAGCTTGTCGAAGATTCTATCTTTGGGATGAGGTAAACTCTGCATTCCAAAATAGTTCAGGGATAAACTATGAGCAGTGTTGTAGATCAGGAAAAGTTAATGAATTCGAAACGAACAGCGACACCGACGAAAGTACTGTGTGTTGGGCGTAACTATGTCGATCATATTGAAGAACTTAACAACGCGATTCCAGACGTTATGGTGGTGTTCAATAAACCCTGTACTAGCGTAACTTCTTCCCTCTCTTCTTTTCATCAGGAAGCCCTGCACTATGAAGCAGAAATTTGTTTCATCGTTGAAAACGGTCAATATTCAGCAGTAGGTCTAGGGTTAGATCTGACTAAGCGCGAGCTGCAAATCAGCTTGAAAGCGAAAGGCTTGCCTTGGGAGCGCGCTAAAGCATTTGATGGTTCTGCCGTTCTTAGCCGCTTTGTTCCAATAACAAACTTGGATCTCGCAGACTTAAATCTAGAGCTGTTTATTAACTGTGTTCGTGTTCAGAAAGGACACGTTGAGCAGATGCTATATTCCCCACAAACAATCCTCGAAGAGCTCTCTTCTTACACGACTTTGCTAGATGGCGATGTAGTTATGACGGGCACCCCTAAAGGTGTAGGAGAAGTGCACCAAGGTGATATTTTCCTAGGTCGCCTTAAGTGTGGTGAGACAACATTGATAGAGATAGAGTGGGTCGCGAGTTAATTATTGTTATCGGTTTAGTTAATAATTTTGGCAAATTTTATGATGTTGGTTTTTAATTCTATATTTTTGCCACGGTACAACTGATTGCATCTGGAAGGGTATTGGTAATTGATATAAAATCCGCATCCATTTTTATCAATGCTAAACCCCATGATCGATTTAACCATTCTGCCTGTGTACTTGACTGCTGTCGTCGCTCTTCTTCTTTTACCTGGCCCTGATATGTTGCTGATTGCTAGCTCAAGTATGAGTTATGGTCGCAAGGTTGGTGTCTTTGCGAGCTTAGGTAACGCGACTTCAGGGATCATTCTTACTGTTTTAGCGGCTATGGGCGTATCTGCATTAATCGCAATGAGCCCCGTTGCTTTGAACGCTCTGCACTTATTAGGTGGCACATACTTGCTAAAAATGGGGTGGGACTGTTTACGAACAGAGCAGGGAAATGCGCCTGAACTGACTGATAATTTCGCTGCAAAGGCTTACTACCAAAGAGCGTTGATCAGTAACCTGCTTAATCCTAAAGCCTTGGTATTCTTTGTGATGTTTTTGCCTCAGTTCGTGTCGACAAATATTGAGGCGACATCGGGCGAGCAGATGTTGGTGCTCGGCTTATTGCTGAACGTTCTAGGCTTAATGTTCAACTTCTTACTTGTGGCGTTAGTAGGAAATATCGGTAAGTCACTGGTAGAGAATGCTAAGTTTCGTACCTATCAACAGAAAGTGATGGGTGGCGTATTTGTTGTGTTAGCGGTTTGGATGCTGTCTTCTTTCTTCACTTCATAAGCACCAACCAAGCCCTATTAATTGTAATCAAATGTTTAAAGAAAAATGGACGCTTAGTGCGTCCATTTTTTGTTTTAGCTGATTCATTTTGAATGCGCTTATCCGCTAAGAGTTCAGTTCTTTCTGGTGCTGTTCGATGAGTTTATCCATATATTCTTCGCCTCGCTGACGAGTATCGTCATAGGTTTCTGTCTTCTCAAACTTTGTTACGGTCTCGTAATAAACCTTAACCTTTGGCTCTGTGCCCGAAGGGCGGACGATAATGCGAGAACCATCTTCGAGATGATAGATGAGTACGTCACTCGCAGGGAGGTTTATTGCTTCTGTTACACCACATGTAACAAAGCGTAGTGAAGACTGAAGATCTTCAATCACAGATATCGCTGTGCCATTGATTGTTTTTGGTTGTGCTGCGCGAAGTTTAGAGCCAATTGAAGGTGAATCAGGGTCCAGTGCGATGCTGCGTTGTGCATTGGTATGAACACCATGTTCAAAGGAAATCTGAGCCAGAAGATCCCAGACTGTCCGACCTTGAGATTTTAACTCTTCGACCAATTGTGCAAAAACGACAATGGCTGACAAACCGTCTTTATCGCGGACTTGAGTACCAATCGTATAGCCTAGCGCCTCTTCATAGGCGAATAGGAATTCGTTTTGTTCATCTTCCAACTGCATGCCAATGTTAGCTAACCATTTAAACCCGGTCAGAGTTTGGAAGTAGGTAGCACCGTGAGAGTTAGCGACTTTCTCAAGCAGGGTAGACGATACGATACTGTTGCCGACCAATTGGTTGTTAGAGTGCGGCTTTGACAGTAAGTAATGTGCAAATAGCACGCCTACTTGGTCACCCGTTAACATTTTGTATGAGTCATCGTTTGTTCTTACTGCAACCGCAAATCGGTCCGCATCAGGGTCATTAGCACAAGCAATATCCGCATCGACGCTTTTTGCTAGTTTAACCACAAGGTCCATTGCCCCTTTTTCTTCTGGGTTAGGGAAGTTCACAGTTGGGAAGTGGCCATCAGGCTCTCTTTGCTCTGCAACGCTAAATACCTTGTGGAAACCCGAATCATGGAGAAGATCTTCTGCCATTTGTGCGCCGACGCCATGCATTGCTGTGTAAGCGATAATGGTATTAGCCGATTCAATGTCGTTCTTTACAAATGGGCTTTGGTTGATCGCCGCGCGATAGGTTTGATAGTAACCCTCGGTGAGCCACACTAACTTGCCTTGTGTTTCCGCATCACTGAGACTCATCAAAGGGATGGGCTTAGTCGCTGCGGAGTTAATTTCAGCGGCAATACCAGCATCATGAGGCGGTATAATTTGTGCGCCATTTTCCCAGTATACCTTGAAGCCATTATATTCCGGTGGGTTGTGGCTAGCAGTTACCACAACGGCAGCAGCTGCGTTGAAATGCTCGATACCAAAAGCAACGATAGGGGTCGCGGCAACATTCGATGTTAGATAAACCTTGATGCCTAAAGCCGTTAGTACCGAAGCGGTATCAATAGCGAATTGCTTTGAATCTAATCGGCCATCATAGCCTACAACGACACCTCTCATGGTCGCGTTGTGCACATGTTCAATTAGATAGTGACCGAGCCCAGTTGCGGTTTCTTGAATGACTAAGCGGTTCATTCTGTTTGGGCCACATCCTACTTTGCCTCGAAGACCCGCTGTTCCAAATTCTAATCGCTGCGTAAAGCGGTCTTCTAATTCGTCATGCATTCCCTCGTCGATGAGGTGTTGTAGCTCTTCACGAGTTCTTGGATCTGGGTCTCTCGCTAACCAATTCATAGCATCTTGCATAATTACTGAACCTTTTAATGTCGGTATAACTTACTGTTGGGATTAATCTAAGTAATATTGATTATCATTTCCATGAAGGCAATCGTAAAACTCGATTTAAATAAACTCCAACGGCAAAGACATGTCGGCTAAGCCATTCTAAATAATTGACTATTTTGTAAGTAAACTTACCTTGAACAATTAGATATCACTAACTAGCCTTTTACATAAATATAACAAAATTGAATAGTTTCGCCGTTTTTGAATCTTTCGTTAAAACCTAAGGACTTTTTGAGACGTATAAGTCGATAATTAAGACTGGAGTGTTCAGTCCTCAAGGGCTGTGCCGATGCGAGTAGTAGATTGAGATTCAGCCTTTTCATGCGAAGCCGGTATAGCAATGAATGTTGTTCGGTTCGCTACGACGTTTTGGTCGAATATATCCAATTAGGAAGGATAAGGAGAGATCTTTTGAAAAGATTACTGGTTAGGCTAGGGTGGCTGTTGAATAGTTTTGTTGTGCTACTGGCATCGTTCTCGGCGAATGCGAACAGTGAATACAACATGACCCAAGGTGTAACAGAGATAAGCGGACAAGTCTACGAGCTCCACATGCTGATCTTCTACATCTGCTGTGCAATCGCCTTTGTGGTTTTCGGGGTGATGTTTTATTCGATTCTAAGGCACCGAAAGTCGAAGGGCGTTGTGGCTGCTCATTTTCATGAAAGTACCAAAGTCGAGATCCTCTGGACCATTATCCCAATCATTATTCTCATCGCTATGGCGATTCCCGCTACTAAAACCTTGATAGCGATGGAAGACACTTCCCAATCCGAACTTACCGTTAAGATCACGGGTTCACAATGGAAATGGCACTACAGCTATTTCGGTGAAGATGTTGAGTTCTTCAGTTTGCTCGCGACCAGCGACAAAGAAATTGAAGGTATTGAAGTAAAAGGGGTGCACTATTTGCTGGAGGTTGATAAACCACTTGTGCTGCCCATAGACCGGAAAGTACGGTTCTTAATGACCTCTGACGATGTGATTCACTCTTGGTGGGTACCGGCTTTTGCTGTTAAGAAAGACACCATTCCGGGATTTATTAACGAAGCGTGGACCAAAATTGATGAACCAGGCGTTTACCGAGGACAGTGTGCAGAGCTCTGTGGTCGTGCTCATGGCTTCATGCCGATAGTAGTGCATGCCATGGCAGAAGATGAGTTTGATGTATGGTTAGCAGAACAGAAAGAGCTAACGATTGCCGCACAACAAGCGGCTCAAGATGCATTAGACGCGTCACTTTCGTTGGAAGAGTTGAACACCATAGGTGAAGAGGTATACAAAACTCGATGTGCAGTTTGCCACCAAGCTAACGGCGAAGGGATCCCTGGAGCGTTTCCTGCGATCAAAGGCAGCCCAGTTGCTCTTGGAGATGTGGATGTTCATATCGACACTATTGTTTATGGTCGAGGAGGCTCGGCAATGCAAGCCTTCGATAATCAGTTAACAGAAAGAGAGATTGCTGCAGTCGTAACCTACCAACGAAATGCTTGGGGGAACGATACTGGCGATGTGGTTCAAGCTTCAGATGTTAATGCCTATAAGGTAAAACAATCGGGTGGAGCGGAAGGCTCTGCGGATGAAGCACAAAGTGATGCTAAGGAGCAGCTATGAGTTCACCAATCGAAAAGCCGGTGAAATCGGCGCCTGCAGAAGGTCAGGCTCTAAGTCATACTTTAGACGGTATCCTAGACAGCCATGACTTACCTATGGATGATCATGATTCCCATGCTGACCCAAAAGGGTGGGCGCGTTGGTTGTATTCAACCAATCATAAAGACATAGGTACGCTATATCTGTGGTTCAGTTTCGCTATGTTCCTAACTGGCGGTGCGATGGCGATGGTGATCCGTGCGGAGCTATTCCAACCGGGTCTGCAGCTTGTTGAGCCTGATTTCTTCAACCAGATGACTACAGTTCATGGTTTGATAATGGTATTTGGCGCGGTAATGCCTGCATTCACAGGGCTGGCCAACTGGATGATCCCTATGATGATCGGTGCGCCAGATATGGCGTTACCTCGAATGAACAACCTCAGTTTCTGGATCCTACCTTTCGCCTTCCTAATCTTGATTGGATCTTTGTTTACTGAAGGGGGCGGTCCGAGTTTTGGTTGGACATTCTATGCGCCGCTCTCAACGACGTATGGCCCAGATAGCACGGCGTTGTTTGTATTCTCTGTTCACATCATGGGTATCAGTTCGATCATGGGGGCGATCAATGTCATCGTGACTATCGTAAACATGAGAGCTCCAGGTATGACTTGGTTTAAATTGCCAATGTTTGTTTGGACTTGGTTAATCACAGCTTTCTTGCTGATAGCCGTCATGCCCGTTCTCGCGGGGGCAGTGACCATGGTGTTGACAGACAAATACTTTGGGACGAGCTTCTTCGATGCGGCTGGTGGCGGTGACCCAGTCATGTTCCAGCATATATTTTGGTTCTTTGGTCACCCTGAAGTGTACATCATGATCTTGCCATCCTTTGGTATTGTTTCAGCAATCATCCCAGCATTTAGTGGTAAGCGTTTGTTTGGTTATCACTCAATGGTGTATGCGACCTGTAGTATCGCAATCTTGTCTTTCCTAGTTTGGGCACACCACATGTTCACCACGGGAATGCCCGTCTTTGCTGAGCTGTTCTTCATGTACTGCACCATGTTGATTGCGGTGCCAACTGGGGTGAAAGTCTTTAACTGGGTCGCAACCATGTGGCGAGGCGCATTGACCTTCGAAACCCCAATGCTGTTCACCATTGCGTTTATTGTTTTGTTTACGATAGGCGGTTTATCTGGATTGATGCTGGCTATTGTTCCTGCAGATTTCCAATACCACGACACCTATTTTGTAGTGGCTCACTTCCACTATGTTCTGGTGACTGGTGCCGTGTTCTCGATAATGGCCGCCGCCTATTATTGGTTACCTAAGTGGACAGGACATATGTACGACCACAAGCTCAGTCTATGGCATTTCTGGACGTCAGTAATCTCAGTGAATGTTCTTTTCTTCCCTATGCACTTCCTAGGTTTAGCGGGGATGCCACGTCGTATTCCAGACTACGCTATCCAGTTCGCTGACGTTAACCAAGTGGTATCGATAGGGGGCTTTGCCTTTGGTTTGTCTCAATTGATCTTCTTGTGGTTGGTTATTAAGTGTGTAAGAGGTGGTGAGCCAGCATCAAGCAAGCCATGGGAACGTGCTGAAGGGTTAGAATGGACGTTACCAAGCCCTGCACCTCATCATACCTTTACTCATCCACCTAAAATCGATTAGAGGGATGAGTTATGAGTGATAAGCAAAGCGATCTAGATAAAAACCAACCAAAGCGGTCAACCAAGAAGCTGACGGGGTACTTGGTATTGAGTGTTGTGGCGATGTTTGGTTTCGGTTTTGCTTTGGTGCCGCTTTACGATGTGATGTGCGAGGCTTTGGGTATTAATGGCAAAACCAATACGGTGTCAGTGGTTCAGCCTCGTGGGATGCAGCCGGATTATTCTCGTACCGTACGTGTGGAGTTTATGTCGCACATCAAACCTGGTATGCCCTGGCAGTTCGTCCCTGAAGAGCGTGTGTTAGAGGTTCACCCCGGAGAGGTGATCCAAACGAGCTATATAGCCAAAAATTTATCAGGAAACTCTCTAGTAGGACAAGCTGTGCCTTCAGTATCCCCGGGGATGGGGGCGACTTACTTCAATAAGGTGGAATGTTTCTGCTTTAACCAGCAGCCGTTAGAAGGGCACAAAAGCGCTGAAATGGGTTTGATATTTTATATAGAGCCAGATATTCCAGAATCGATTCATACACTGACGCTCTCTTATACGCTATTTAACATTACGAGTGAGGTGGTCAGGGAATCAAGCAGTGCCGAGCCTAATGCAATCGCGAGTAACTAGGAATCAGAATCAACATAAGGAGTTGAGCGATGAGTTCTAAAAAGGAAGTCTATTTCGTTCCACATCAAAGCCATTGGCCATTAGTCGGTGCCGTTGCTCTGTTTCTTGTTGCCGTTGGGGCTGGGTTAACCGTGCAAAACATGGACACTGATGGTGCTGGTGGTGTATTCGGTAAGGCTGTGCTGTTTGTTGGGTTTGCGATGTTGTTGTACATGCTGGCGGGTTGGTTTAGCAATGTGATAACGGAATCCTTGAGCGGCCTCTATTCTGAGCAAATATCCCGCTCTTTCAGACAAGGCATGAGTTGGTTCATCTTTTCTGAAATCATGTTCTTTGGTGCTTTTTTTGGCGCACTGTTCTACGCTCGTATGATTGCTGTCCCATGGATTGGCGGGGCGGGCAACAATGCAATGACTCACGAAGTGTTATGGCCAATGTTCCAATCGATGTGGCCGCTGACAACGACACCGGATGGTGTAACAACACAAGCGATGCCGTGGCAAGGTATCCCTCTTAAGAACACCATTATCCTATTACTCTCTTCCATCACGCTACATATGGCGCATCTAAGTCTCGAACAAAACAAGCGTATGGTGTTAATCGTTTGGTTAGAGATCACTATCGTTCTGGCTGGGTTCTTCCTATTTTTCCAAGTTGAAGAGTATATCCATGCTTACCAAGATATGGGTTTGACCCTGCAATCGGGAATCTATGGCAACACCTTCTTCTTATTGACGGGTTTCCATGGTTTACATGTCTGCTTAGGGACGATCTTTTTAATCGTACTGTTGGCTAGGGTTGCCAAAGATCATTTTACACCCAAAGACCATTTTGCATTCCAAGCTGGCAGCTGGTATTGGCACTTTGTTGATGTGGTTTGGTTAGGATTATTTGTGTTTGTTTACGTGCTTTAGTTAAGTGATAAGTCTCAAGAACTTAATAAGGACGAGGGTTAGGAGCTATTACTCCTGACTCTAAAGCAAGCAATAACAGTAGCACAACAATGGCTGACCACATGACTCGACGACCCAAAAAGTGACTTAGCTTTTTGCCATTGTGTTTGCTCGAAGCAATTTGGATGAGCCCTTTCATTAAATTGAATGCGATGAAAAACAGCAGTGCAACCAACACAACTTTGAATAACAGGATAAAGGTAGGTGACGCCATAGTGATAACTCCAAACCGTTTGAATCATGATGAGCGAAAGTTCCGCAGTAAAGGTTTTTGGTTTGCGGTTGCTTTAACTTTGGTTTCAGTCGGCATTTTAATCAAGTTGGGTTTATGGCAATTAGACAGAGGTAACGAGAAGCTGCGTTATGAGCAGCAGCTATCGCAGAGAGCAATGCAACCTTCTAAACCACTAGATGCAGTACTCAATGAATGGAGAGAGGCAAGCGTTGGAACTCAGCAGCCGTTGTCTCCTTCGACCTTAAATGGCTTGAAAGCTGACGTTGAGTTAGTGAAATCGAGTGGTTTAATTCTCTTGCTGGACAATCAAATCAATCAAGGAACGGTGGGGTATGTGATTTACATGCTGGGCGAGGTTCAAACTCAAGATGGAAGAAAACAGCTTTTGATCGATCTTGGATTCGTTGCAGCAAGTAGTGACAGAAGAGAGCTACCAGAAATAGGAAAAATAAAGCTACCAACCGAGATGTCTGGTCGCTTGTATACCCGTTCGGTAAATCCGTTAAGTCAGGAACTTGGTCTAGAAAACATAACGCCGAAAAGGATCCAAAACATCAACATAGAAGCGCTATCACAATACACAGGACAAGAGGTGTTGCCGTTCATTTTTCAACCTCAGAGCTTAGATTCGTTGCCTTATGAAATGTTATGGCGCCCGACGGCGATGAAGTCTGAGAAGCACTTTGGTTACTCATTTCAATGGTTTGTGATGGCTGCGGTATTGCTTTCGCTGATGTTGTTGATTGGTTTTAGATATTTGAAGAAACATAGGCACATAAATAAGAAGTAAATGCTTGCAACGACATAAACACGGTTAGCGATAGGCAGCGACTAATACAGGGAATTAAAATGGATAAGCTTCAAACACAAACTAAAAAGGAAAGTACCGATGCCAGTTTTGTTGCGTTTAAACAGCGCCGCTCACGTGGTCGACTTGTACTCATCGGATTGATTTTGGTCTTCGCCTTACCTGCCATTATCGCTAAAACTGTACTGGAGCAAAATTGGTACACATCTGGTGTAACAAATACGGGGGAGTTAGTTGAGCCAAGAGTGACTCTACAAGACTTTGGGCTGACGGCTCCGAATGAAGAAGAATGGTTGGTGGGTTATATTGCGCCAACGGACTGCGATAGCTTATGTGAACAACAACTTCACTACTTGAATCAAAGCTATTTAGCGCTGGGTAGGAATAAAGAACGAGTAACCGCTGTGGTGTTTGTCTCTGAGGGAAATACATTACCAGGAGCGTTTAACAAACCTGATTTGTCATTTTTGTCTGGTGGGGAGCAGTTGAGCACCAAATTCGCGCCAGCGTCGATTGTTATAATTGATCCCCTTGGTCAACTCGTTATGGAATACAAAAGTGTCTCAGAACCGTCGCAGTTAGTCGGGCAGTCCAAAGGCATGATTCATGATTTAAGAAAGCTTCTTAAACTGTCGCGTGTTGGGTAGCTGATAAGCAAATCGGTTTGACTGTTGTGACTGAACTCTGGCAGCGAAAGGGAATAAGTATAGGGAGATAAATGATGCAGAGCAAAGCCCCTGATTTACTCATGCGTGTGATGCGAGTGACTATCTTACTGACGCTGACAGTGATTGTGCTCGGTGCTTACACCCGATTATCGGATGCTGGGCTTGGTTGCCCTGATTGGCCTGGGTGTTATGGAAAGCTCACAGTACCGTCTGATTCACAAGCAGTGAACCAAGCCAATCTCCAATTCCCTGAACGTGTTCTTGAGGCTAACAAAGCTTGGATAGAGATGATACATCGCTACTGTGCAGGTTCCTTAGGGCTTCTTATCTTTGCTGTGGTCGCTTGGTGTATTAAGAAGAACATCACCTCTGCTGGGCTACCGTTACTTATTGCGGCAACGGTGATTTTTCAAGCTTTGTTAGGGATGTGGACGGTAACCCTCAAGCTGATGCCAGTTGTGGTGATGGCGCATTTGATGGGAGGTTTCACTCTTTTGTCTATGCTCTGCTTACTCTATTGTCGCCTCTCTAATTTCCAGACTAGTTTCGGTGAAAGGACACACTCGGCCACTATCAAGTTTGCTGCACTTTTTGGCTTGGTAATTGTAATTGGACAGATTTTACTAGGAGGTTGGACGTCTTCAAATTATGCCGCACTGGTATGTACTCAACTGCCTATCTGTGAAGGGAATTGGACGAGCTACCTAGATTTCAACAATGCGTTCGACTTTGCGCAGCATGGGCATGATAACTATGAGTTTGGTGTACTCGAGTATCCTGCAAGGCTCACCATACATGTCATGCATAGGTTTGGTGCTATTGTGGCAACGATAACGGTGCTAATGGTCGTGTACCAGTTGTGGAAGTTTGGTCAAACAGCGCACCAAAAACTGGGTGTCATCGTGGCATTGGTATTAGCCGTGCAAGTCAGTCTAGGGATCAGTAACGTGTGGTTCCATCTACCGATTTCAGTGGCCGTGCTGCATAACTTAGTTGCGGCGATGCTGCTTGTCAGTTTGGTTGTGACAAACTTTGTAGTGTGGCAACGAAAACCAAGTGAGAGCTTGGTAAAGAACAGTGTATTACAAGGAGGTAATCATGGTCAGTAGAACTTCAACACAGCATCAAATAGTGGTGCAAGATACCGCTTCAAGTAATGAAGTTGCTACTCAAAACAAAGCAGCTTGGAAGGTCTATTTAACACTGACCAAGCCGAAAGTGGTTGCTTTGATGTTGTTAACGGCATTAGTAGGCATGTGTTTAGCTGTGCCTAACGGATTGCCAGTACAGCAAGCATTATTTGGCATGATAGGGATAGGGTTGATGGCGGGTTCAGCCGCTGCATTTAATCATTTGATCGACAAGAAGATCGATGGGCAAATGTCTCGCACTAACCGTCGTCCTTTACCATCGGGTGAGCTCAGCAGCGTACGAGTATTCGCCTTTGCAGCCGGTATCGGCTTACTGGGCTTTGTGACTTTAGCCTTGTTAGTTAACCCGCTTACGGCTTGGTTAACTTTTGCGAGCCTATTAGGTTATGCGGTTATCTACACCATGTATTTAAAACGAGCAACGCCACAGAACATTGTGATTGCAGGGATCGCAGGGGCAATGCCACCTTTATTGGGCTGGACAGCTGTGACGAACGAGCTACATTCTAATGCCTGGCTGCTGGTGATGATCATCTTCATCTGGACACCGCCTCACTTTTGGGCACTTGCGATTCATCGTCGTGACGAGTATGCCAAGGTGGATATTCCGATGTTGCCTGTGACGCATGGGATAGCGTACACCAAGACTTCAATTCTGCTGTATACACTACTGCTAAGCATTGTATGTGTGCTGCCGGTATTAGTTGGAATGAGTAGTTGGATATACCTGAGCGCGTCTTTGGTGCTCAACGGTGGGTTTGTTTATCATGCCTGGGTATTGAAGTATCGCGATGAGCCTAACATGGCGATGAAGACATTCAAGTTCTCAATTTACCATCTCATGATTTTGTTTGTTGCTTTGCTGGCAGACCATTACCTACTTTAAGATCAGATTTGTAGATGAATACAGAACGAGAAAACGGATGCGCTTGGCATCCGTTTTTGTTTGGCTGATTGCTTAGTTTCACTCATGTGAAAGTAAGTACAGAGCGATCAATTAGTCGACTTTGTACCAAGCATCTTGCCAGTGTGAGCCTACACCAGGTTCGTATTGAGTTGCCGTTGGTGCCCACTGAATACAGTAACCAGAGTATGGGAACTCTTTACATTGATAAACGCTACCGTCGCTGCTCAGTACTTTTGTACCTTCAGTGTAAGATTTAATGCTTTCAGGGAATACGAAATCGTAATCGCCTGCTGGTGGCGGTGTTTGCTCGTCCATAAGGTGGAAATCAAGCGTGTTTTGGTCAACTAAGTTGCCTTGGTCATCCTTAGTTACAACCACAAGCATGTGGTGGCCAGCTTCAGATTTAGACAGAGTCAACTGAACATCTTCAACTTGTCCGTCTTTAAGTTCAGATTTCTGAGACGCCAGTGCTTCACGATGGTGGTTGTATACCGTGAGCTCTGCTTGAACGTCGCCCGTTGCCGCTAGAGTAAGATCAAGTTGAGTCGGTTGATTCTCGTTGATAATGTACTCTGACTCTAAACCTGTTATTTCAACTTCATGCTCTGGCTCTGGAGTATCAATCTTGTAGCCGATCTCTACGCTCTTAAAGCCTGAACCTGCTTTTAAGTAAACCGGGTTTGAGCCGTATACAGGAGCGAAATCACCCTGGTCGTTAAATTGACCCGCTTTGATTTGCGTCTGCTCTTGGTTGATCTTTGATGCCAATGCATAAGACCAGTTATTCGCTTTACCTTGCTCGTTATTTTCAATAACTAGTTCTGTGCTGTATGAAGCATTCTCACCAGATTGGTCAAAGACACGAGTGTAAACGGCATCACCGATGTTTAGGTCGCGAGTTGGGTTGATTTGACCGCCTTGGTCCCAATCAGGAATGATCGGGCCATCGCCATCGAATTTCACATCAATAACGTTGTAGAAAGCCATTGCAGTATCACCCACATCCCAAACAGCTAGAATCACTTGGTAGCCTTCACGCTCAGGGACATTACACAAGTGGCTTACTTGCATTGGTGGCTGTTCCATATTGCCTTCGACTACACAGAATGGCGTTAGATCAAAAGAACTACGAGCCAAAGGCTGGTTTGGATTCCAGTTTGGTTTTGTAATGTAATATTTCCAATCGTGAGTCACGTGGTTTGCTGTGAATGTCCACTCAAAGTATTGAGATCCAGATTGTATTGGGCGTTTAACCCAACGGTCAGCCGTTTGCTCGTCTAGCGCAGCGGCTAAAGAAGATTGCGCACTAGCGATTTTTCCATCCGCAGGGCCAATTTCTGGGAAGCCTTCAGGGCCCTCGACACTTTGCGGTTCGTATTGGATACCACCACAGTTGGTGTTCTTCTCTTGTGTATCGCTCGCAGGAAACTTACACAGCGCTACACGGCTTTCAGCGACGCCATTATTGTATGCCGAAACATAACCGTGGCCGAAGCTTGCACCGCTAACGCTTAGTAGCGACAGAGCGATGAGTGATTTTTTTGGGAGTTGTTTCATTATTTGTCCTTACTGTATTTGGCCGACAAAAAAGAGAACACTCCGGCACGCATTTGCACTTAAATCCCATTAAGTGGCAGCTCCGCTATCATAGACAGAGTAATTGTCGACAGACCGGTGGCTTTGCGTCCTATTCTTTCAAATAGTTTGCCAGAAGTGCGTTTAAGCAAGCGAAATGTAGTCAACGCGTTTTATAAATGCGAATGAATAGATTTAAATGTGGAATGCTAATCTCGAACTTTTAATTCTTGTCACAAATTAACTTGCTAAATGAATTCTTTATTTACCCATAAGCTATTGAAATATATTAAGAAAGTATTTGCTCTAATTGTTTTTGTGAATGGTTTTGTCTTTTGATTTTTGTTTGGGATAACAATTGAGCGCATATCAAAACCAAACCTTTGGCTTCCACTAACCGAACCCTGACACGCTATGTATGAAAAACTGGACAATTAATTGGTATGAATTATATAAAGGAGTCAGTATGGAATTCACTGAACAAGATAGAGAAGCGTTGTACCAAACGTGGATGTCACAAAAATCACGCATGCGAATCACGCAGATGGAGTTTTCAAAGAAGCTTGGAATGAGTCAGCTTGATTTCTCAAATGTGTTGCGAGGGGAGTCACCGCTAACTATGTCATTTGTGAGTCATTTTTGTCGTCTACTTCATTTGGAACCGAGAAACGTATTCCCGTCACTTAAAGAAGGAAATGACTCTGGTCCCAAGGTGGTCTATTTGAAAAGCAGAATGAGCGTTGATGGAGAGATCCAAAATGCCTATATCGAAGGAAATCAAGTGATCGTAGAGTATGCTCACACTGTTCAACACAGCTAATGTTAGAGTTTGCTCTGAGTTATAGCCCCTTTTTTTTCAAATTTCTCATGTATGGTATGTAATACTTGGGTTTTTCTCCTAATCTAAGCGCGCTATGAACCCTCTAACACGACTGTGCTTGTCGCAACCAGCATCTTCTTGATTGGTTGTGCAGGCGGCCCAACCAAGACTTCTACCAAATTCACCACTTGTGAAGGTTTTCAGCCTGGCCCTGAAGGGGAAGTTGACCTCGTTTGGGCAAGATTAGGGCTTCGTGACGCCAATCGCATGAAGAACAAGTTGAATTATTATGATTCTGTCGTCATTGACCAAATTTTTGTGCTCGCCGAAGAAGGTTCGTTAGATCAAGATGAGATTCAGGAGCTTACCGACCATATGTTGAGTCGTTTAGAGGAGAAAATATCGCCTCACAAAATGATCGTTGGCGAGTGATGCTCAAGATGGTGCATCCTTATTCGCAGTGATCGTTAAGCCGTCAATAAGGACTTTTCGACTATGTTTGATTCGCTTGACGACGCCAAATATGTAATCAACTATTGGGTTGAGCGTTTAGGTGATACTCTACAGAACATGGATGACGCATAGAAAGACAGAACAATGTTAGAGAAAGAGAACCTGATTAAGTTGGCTCGAATGCAGATGCCATTTGGAAAGTATGCGGGTCGTAAGTTGATAGATTTACCCGAAGAATATTTGTTGTGGTTTGCCAATAAAAAACAATTCCCTTCGGGGGAGTTGGGGGATTTGATGCAGCTAAGTCTCGCCCTCAAGATTGAAGGCTTAGATTCTATAGTAAAACCACTTAAGTATGATAAGAAGCCCTAAGATCTATAACTACGTTCGTGTTAGCTCCACCAAAATAACTGAAAGGTGAGGGTTTGAAACCCATTACCAAAGAAGCGTTCTAGAAGAAATGCCTCATAAGTATGGACTTCTCATTCATGACGAAACTTTATGGATTAAGGGTTGAGCGGTTATCACGGCAGGCATAATGACGGGCATTTAAGGCGTTTGCTCTCACTTCTAGATTCAGGGGAAATACCCTCGGCCTCAATTCTTGCCTTTTTTCTCTCGATCGATTGAGCCGATAAACCTTTAATACCCCAATGGAACAGCTCCTAAGCAGCGGTTTGAAAAATATGGTTAAGTGAATACAATCGCTAATGAGGTGAACTATGACGAGTTAGAAGAAACGTATTATCTTGCTCTCGTCTAAAATACGATCTCATATTAAAGGTATAAATATCAGACCTGATGATAGGCTTTTATGTCAATGATGCTTTTTAATAGTATTTAGAAAAAATGCCCTGTGCTTTAATAATCAAGAAACAGAGCATTGATATTGAATGTGAGTATGGTTAGTTGCTAATGAGTTGTCGTGTTGTTACTAAGCAAAAATTTGATAATTGCTCAGTAAGAAACGCTTGTTTCCCGGTAATCTTTTTGCTCTTAAGCACGTAGGTATGCTCGTTTAATTTCCCTTCGAAGTCCCATTTGCTAAAGGCTTCATGTCGAGCGTCAGCACATGAGGTTTGCAAAATGTAGCTTTCAGTGACGGAGGTATCACATCCACCTTCGATATTTTTGACACCATGAAAGGTCACATGACTTTGACGGTCCCGATAAATGGTGACAGCCAGCGCATTGAAAAGATGAATATTATCAGACTTACTAGCGTAGGGTAGCATTCTATGAGGATTTTTTTTCAAGGCGGTTGTTGCCAACTCCTGAAGCTCAGAAGAGCAGGGGATAGCCTGGCTCTCAAAAAAACTGTCCATTGATGTTTTTGCTTGAGCGATATTAAACAAGCATGATAAAGATAGCAGCGAACCTACCACACCGGCAAATAACTTCATATTTATCCTCCGAATCAATACTCAGTCATAGGCATAACCGTAACTTGCACGTCAAAACTTCTACCAGTGTCGTCAACTAAAGTCGTTTGGATTTCTTGGCCAGGCTTTAAAGTCTCTGTTACACCCATAAACATTAGGTGGTACTCGTTTGGCCTTAGCTCAACAGAACCTTTTGCAGGTATCTCTAGTGCATCAACTTTACGCATTGCCATCTTACTATCACGCATAAACATACGATGGATCTCAGTGTGTTTTGCTATAGATGATTTCACCTCTACAAGACGAATAGGCTTATTGGCATCGTTGGTTATCGTCATATAACCTGCGCTGACTTTTACCCCTGGTATTGTTGCTTTAGCACGGGCATTTTCAATCGTAAGTACGTCATTAATAGTTTGTACTTCATGATATGTTTGAGAATCAGCCATTGCAGTATCATGAGTAATATGGTCGTGTGTACTATGGTCATGAGCAGAAGCTTGGAATGTAGCCAGTGCCAATGCGGCTGATAATACGGTCTTTTTCATAATTGTCCCTATAGTTTTAGTTATTAGCAAGGGCTCTGCTTCGAGCTCGATCAATACCTGCAGCTAGCTCCACAGGTGTTGTTGTGTGGCTCATTGCATCAACCAACTTCCCTTCTGGGTTAATAATATAGAAAAGAGATGCGTGGTCTACGGTGTAGCTAAGTTCAGAAGACTCCATGTCAACTAAATCAAAATAAACACCATACTGTTGTGTCAAGGCATCTATTTCCTTTTTAGTTCCTGTTAGCCCTTCAATGCGTTTATCAAAGTACTTTGCAAATTTATCAAGAGAATCAAGGTCATCACGACCAGGATCGACGCTGATAAAGATACCTTGTACGTTTGCATATTCTTCAGGTGGCAACATAGAAAAAGCAGCCGACATCACGCCCATTGAAGAGGGACAGACTTCAGCACAGTTTAGGAATCCAAAATAGAGAACGACAGTTTGCCCTTTAAATTGGTTAAGACTGACGGTGCCATCAAGGCTATTCAATTGAAACTCCCCGCCAAGATCTTTGAGCGTTTTTTGTTTTTCTCCGATCGGAACTGTGCTGTTGTTTATGTAAAGTGCGAATATACCAGCGATGGCAAGTGCTCCAAGAAGGAGCACAATTTTTACAGGGTTTTTCGTCATTAAATTTGCCCGAGAAGATTAAAAACTATGGTGTTGTGAGCTTGAATATTTTCTGATAGTTCTCCCTCTGAAAAGTCGAGAGAAATAAGCAAACAAAACACCATGATGTTAGCGATTGAACACAGCAACATCTGCTTGCCCCATTGCGCATCTGGCACTTTTTGGTAGCCTACTTTGGCAATATATAGCCAGTGAAGACTGACTAAACCAACTCCCAACGCATACCAGCTTCCCGCATAACCGAGATAGTTAAGTGCTAGGGCTGCAACAGCAAACGCAATAATGTAAGCAATGATGTGTAAACGAGCACGTGCTATTCCTACCTCTACAGGTAGAACTGGAATGGATGCAGCTTTGTAGTCATCAAATCGGTAAATGGCAATGGCATAGGAATGCGGAAGCTGCCAGATACAGAAAGTAATGAATAATATTGCAGCGCCTGCATCAAAGTGGCCTGTTACTGCGCAATAACCGATAACCGGAGGACAGGCCCCTGAAAGTCCACCTATCAATGTGCCGTAAACGGATTTACGCTTGTAATAAAGGCTATATAAACCGACATAGACAACGAATCCGAGAACACCAAATTGCAACGCAACCGTAGTTGTAAATTGGCTTAACATATAAAAGCCAGACAAACCTAATACCGTAGCCCAAATAAGCGCGTGAGACACAGGTATCACATTTTTAACGAGCTCTCTTTCACAAGTGCGTTTCATCAAGCGATCGATATCTTTATCGATCACATTGTTGAAAACACAGCCAGACGCAACGATAAGGCTAGTACCCATACAAACAGCAAGCAGTAATAGCCAATCGATATTGCCTTGAGAAGCGAGAAGTACACCACCGATGGCGGCAATTAAGTTGCCGCCGATAATACCGGGTTTGGTAATTTTTAAATAAGGCCTATACATCCTGAAACCCTATTAATAGCCCATCAGCATATTGTGATTTAAGTGTTCCATAATCCACAATGAACCGATGAGGATTATTGCAACAATCACCACGACAAAAACGGCAGAAGAGGTATTCCACATCTGCTTTGATGAAGTGTTCATATGTAAAAAGAAAACAAGTTGAACAAAGATTTGTGCTACTGCAAAAACCATGATTACACCAATGATCAGCGGCTTAGAGCCGATCCCGGCCATCACCATAGCAAAAGGCACGACAGTAAGAATTATGGATAGGATTAAACCATTCACATACTCTTTTACGCTACCGTGAGCCTGTCCACCTTGACCGTGTTCAGATGAATTAGCCATTATAATACTCCCATCAAATAAACAACGCTGAATACACAGATCCAGATAACATCTAGGAAATGCCAAAATAAGCTCAGACAAGCTAGACGAGTTTTATTGTCTTCAGAAAAACCATCGCGCTTAAAGTGCACGAATAGAACAATCATCCAAATTAGACCAGCAAATACATGAAGACCGTGCGTTGCAACAAGTGCATAGAAAGATGACCAGTATGCACTACTGTGGAAAGTGGCACCTTCATTACTGAAATGCCAGAACTCATAAAGCTCCATTACTAAGAAAGACAGGCCGAGTGCAAAGGTAATGCTTAGCCATTTAAGCATGCCTTTCATGTCTTCTTTATTCGCCTTTAGCATCGCCATGCCAAAAGTGAAACTACTAAGAAGCAGTAGGGCAGTTTCACCAGCAACAAAGGTTAAGTTGAACAGTTCCGTTGGCTCAATTTGCCCAGCAAAGCTGCTTGAGAAAACAGCAAACACCGCGAAAAGCGTGCCAAATAATAAACAGTCACTAAGGATATAAATCCAGAAACCAAAGATCGTATCGCCTGCGTAATCGTGATGGTCATGATCATCGTGATCATGACCTCCATGTGACTGAGCAGCGACGTTTGGTTCAAATGTATGTTTAACTTCTGTAGTCATAATTGCTTTCAGTCCCTATGCCGTAGCGGGTTTTAAGTCAGAAGAATCACTTTCGTCCTGATCTTCGTCTTTGTTCTCTTTGCTAGTCAGTTTTTGTTTGTCATTAACATTTGCTAGATGTGCTCGCTCAATTGCTTCAACTTCAGCAACTTCAACGTAGTAGTCTTTGTTGCGCTCAAAGCTGTATGCAATCCATGACGCCAAAATACCAACACCGCTAGCGATTACCATCCACCAGATGTGCCATACAAATGCAAAACCGAGTGTTAATGCAAATGCGCTAATCACGACACCTGCCCAAGTATTCTTCGGCATATGAATACGTTTGTAACGTTCAGGCGCTATGTACGCTAAACCGTTCTCTTTTGCATAGTGGTGCTCATCACGATCGTGAATCTTAGGAAGCGTCGCAAAATTGTAGAACGCTGGTGGGGAAGAAGTTGCCCACTCAAGCGTACGCCCATCCCAAGGGTCACCAGTAAGATCAAGGTTATTCTTACGATCACGAATACTTACGTAAACTTGGTAGAACTGAGTCGCAATACCAGATGCGATGATGAATACACCAACTGCTGAGATCCAAAGTAACGGCGCCCACTCAGGGTTATCAGCAACGTTCAAGCGTCGGGTCATACCACTGAAACCTAAAACGTAAATTGGCATGAAGGTTACGAAGAAACCTACAGTCCAAAGAACACAAGAAAGTTTGCCTAGTTTCTCGTTTAGCTTGAACCCCGTTGCTTTCGGGAACCAGTAAGTGAAACCTGCAAAGTAACCAAATAGCGCTCCACCGATAATCACGTTATGGAAGTGAGCGATAACGAATAAGCTGTTGTGAAGTACGAAGTTTGCTGCTGGAACGGCAAGCATAACACCCGTCATACCACCAATTGTGAAGGTAATTAGGAATGCAATTGTCCACCACATGCTTGCTGTAAACTCGACGCGACCCTTGTACATAGTAAATAGCCAGTTGAATATCTTAACCCCGGTCGGAATTGAAATAATCATCGTAGCAATACCGAAGAAAGCGTTAACACTTGCCCCAGCTCCCATAGTGAAGAAGTGGTGTAGCCATACCACGAATGAGAGAATCATGATAACAGCTGTTGCCCACACAAGTGAGGTGTAGCCGAATAGACGTTTACGTGAGAATGTCGCTGTGATTTCTGAGAAGATACCAAAAGCAGGTAGAATAAGGATGTATACTTCAGGGTGACCCCATGCCCAGATAAGGTTAACGTACATCATTACGTTACCGCCCATATCTGTTGTAAAGAAATGAGTGCCAATGTAACGGTCAAGTGTTAGTAGCGTTAACGTTACTGTCAGAATTGGGAAAGCTAAAACAATCAGTGCGTTTGCACATAGCGATGTCCATGTAAATACAGGCATTTGCATCAGTTTCATACCTGGTGCACGCATACGTATAATGGTCACAACAAAGTTAACACCAGTCAGTAGGGTACCGATACCAGAGATCTGTAGCGCCCAAAGCCAGTAGTCGACACCTACCCAAGGGCTGTACTCCATACCAGATAATGGCGGGTAGGCAAGCCAGCCTGTTGCAGCAAATTCACCGATAAACAGTGACATGTTGATCAGAATTGCACCAACAACGAATAGCCAGAAGCTCAAAGAGTTTAAGAATGGGAAGGCTACGTCACGAGCACCAATTTGAAGTGGAACGATGATGTTCATAAGGCCAACCACGAATGGCATAGCAACAAAGAAAATCATGATTACACCATGGGCACTAAAGATTTGGTCGTAGTGCTCAGGGGGTAGATAACCCGTTCCATTGATGGTTGCTGCTGCTTGTTGAGTACGCATCATAAAAGCGTCAGCAAAACCACGGAAAAGCATCACTGCCGCGACAATGATGTACATAATACCGATTTTTTTGTGGTCGACGGAGGTAAACCATTGCTCCCACAAATATTTCCACTTTCCGTAGTAAGTGATTGCAGCTACGAGTGCTAGTCCACCAAGAAGGGCGCCTAGCATAACGGGTAATATGACTGGGTCTGTAAATGGAATTACATCCCAATTTAGTTTGCCGAAGATAGGATCCGGATCGGCGTACACATCGCCTTTATAAGCCATTTTGGACTCCCGCGTGTTTTTCAATAATATCTTTGAATCGAAGAGGATCGACAGAAGCAAAATAAGTCACAGGGTGAGCTGTTTTAATTTGCTCTTTAGCATTTGCTGTTAACACCTCGTAGCTGCTGTCGTTTAATACTTTGTCGGATGCTTTTACTTTTTGAACCCATTGGTCAAAGTCGGCATTGTCTACTGCGTGTGTTTTGAACTTCATGTTGGTAAAACCAAAGCCGCTATAGTTCGCAGAAATACCACGGTAAACGCCTTTTTCTTCTGCCATAAGGTGAAGTCTATTTTCCATACCAGCCATTGCATATACTTGACTACCAAGTTGTGGAATGAAGAATGAATTCATCGTAGTGTCAGATGTAACTAAGAATCTAACTGGGCGGTTAACAGGTAGTGCAATCTCATTAACTGTTGCGATTTGCTGTTCAGGGTAAATAAACAGCCACTTCCAATTCATTGCAACAACTTGGATAGTTAACGGCTTTTCTTCTGATGCAATCTCTTTACGCGGGTCGAGAGAGTATGAGGTTTGATAAGTGATCCAACCAAGCGCAAGAATGATTAAGCAAGGTACAGCCCACACAACCGCTTCGATTTTTGTGGAGTGCTCCCAGTTTGGTTTGTATTCAGCGTCTTTATTGCTGTGGCGGTATTTGTAAGGGAAATACACGGACATCAGCAAAACAGGGACTATTATTATCGCCATCAAAAGTACTGATGTAATGATTAGCGAAGACTGGGCTTGACCAATCGAACCTTTTGAATCGAATAGAACCATGTTGCTGCTAGTAAATAGAAACGTTAAGAGTGCTATTGATAGTATTGCAAGGATTGTTATCTCAACTTTCCTGCTACGTGTTGTCTTCATTTTTCCTCCCTAATTTTGTACTGCTACTAATTAACCCAGTGACAAAATCAGAAGACTGCTTTAAAAAAATGTCAAATATTTAGAGTTTGTAACTATTTAACGTTATAGAAATTTATTAGATTCCCAAGTGCATTTACGGGATGTTTAGAGTTGCAACCCCTCGCGACGTTGACCAGAGTCATTTTCACCCTGATGTCCAACGTAATGCGCTGTAACTTGTAAATTCACGCCTGCGCTACTAGCGGCGACCAAATAATGCTTCTCTTCCCTGTCAACCTTATTTAGCCAGCAAAACGGTTAGGACGTGGTGCGGTGATTGATTTGAGTGAACATCATTGTTTTATGGTGGTTTTGAGCAATGCCTTCTGTCTTGGTCTTAATCCAACTGAATTTAGTCGTCGATCCGGAACAACCTTATTCATTCAATTACGCATACCTAGATTAGGAGTTTTTCAATGTTATTTCGTCACCAGCACTCATTCTCGTGGATTCAATGTCCGCGACTTGGACTGTAATTTCATTTTGATGTGAAACGCGCCCGACTACCTTCCTCATGTTGTGTGTTTATATTTGCAATTTGCAGGTAAAATAAAGCCGTGTAAAGCGTCAGTTGTATTTCGTTACAAAATAACGATACTCGTTACAGATACTAATGTTTTGAACGTCACATTGATTAATTTTACTCGTTATTACGTGTTCTTGCTGGCTTTCATCTTATTGGTCACTATGTAGTGGGTAACTAAAATTGATCATGGCTTTAGGATCTTTCCAATTCCATCTTTCAGACTCGTTGAGTGTTATGTCACCATCATTTTGACGCGGCCTGAATTGGCTTTAGTCGCCTGTGATATCTCGTGTTATGTGATCTGTTGCTTATTCAAAACTCCGATATCACGAAATTGCTATCCACTTTGTCTCGTAGCTTCCGAAGAATCGCTCCATTGGACTACTCTTCCAAGCAATTATCTCGCCGGCATTAGCTACGTTTGATTTGACTAGAAAGGGTTCCCAAACGATGAGCCAGGTGACTTGCTCAAACTGTGTCTAGCGCCAAAAGCAGAAGGACTCGGAGTTGTCTGCAAGTAATTGAAAATAATGCAATTAATTATAAAAATCACGTTGACGGCGTGGGCTTGTTTGTTTCTGTTGATAGAACAGTTTTGTTGAGAAGTGATGGGTGAAAAAATATTCAACGTTATCCTATTGAAATTGAGCAATCGATAGCGTGTAAATAAAATTATACAGGGTGTTTTGAATATAAAACATAAAAAAAATTGCGTTCTTTTTAAATTAGTGATTGAAACTAGCGTTTTTACTAGTTAAGTTACAGGGAACAAGAAGATATGTGCTGATGTAAAGTTACGTGAGATAACGTACATTCAGCTCTAGGATAGATATAGGAAGAAGTAAGCAATGTTCCAGACTGATGATGTAAGAATTAACAAAGTAAAAGAGTTATTACCCCCTGTTGCTGTTTTAGAAAAGTTTCCAGCGACCGAAGTTGCTTCTTCTACAACCTTTGAAAGCCGTAAAGCAATTCACAACATTCTAGAAGACAACGATGATCGCCTGCTGGTTATTGTTGGGCCATGTTCTATTCATGATCCACAAGCGGCTCTTGAATACGGTAAGCGTCTGAAAGTACTGCGTGACGAACTAGGCGATAAGCTTGAAATCGTAATGCGTGTTTACTTTGAAAAACCACGCACTACCGTTGGGTGGAAAGGTCTGATCAATGACCCGTACATGGATGACACGTTCAAGTTAAACGATGGCCTGCGTCTTGGACGTAAGCTGCTGCTTGATCTGACAGACATGGGTATGCCGACGGCAAGTGAATTCCTAGATATGATCACGCCTCAATATGTAGCAGACTTAATCAGCTGGGGTGCAATTGGCGCACGCACTACAGAATCTCAAGTTCACCGTGAGCTCGCTTCTGGTCTTTCATGCCCTGTTGGCTTTAAGAATGGTACTGATGGAAACATCAAGATCGCAACAGACGCAATCCGTTCTGCAAGCGCTTCTCACCACTTCTTGTCTGTAACTAAGTACGGCCATTCAGCTATCGTTGAAACGGCTGGCAACCCTGATTGTCATATCATCCTACGTGGTGGTAAAGAGCCAAACTACAGCGCAGAGCATGTTGATAAGATTAAGCAAGAGCTTGAAGCTTCAGGCCTACCACAGAAAGTAATGATCGACTTCAGTCATGCAAACAGCTCTAAGCAATTTAAGCGCCAGCTGAACGTATCGGATGACGTGAGCGCACAGATCTCTGGTGGTGATAAAGCTATCTTTGGTGTGATGATCGAATCTCATTTAGTTGAAGGTCGCCAAGATTTGGTTGACGGCAAAGCTCCGACATACGGCCAGTCAATTACTGATGCTTGTATTGGTTGGGAAGATACTGAAACAGTACTTCGTCAACTAGCAGATGCAGTTGAAGCTCGCCGTAATAAGTAAATTAGTGACTTTAATTAGTTAATAGAATGACTTAGACAATTGAAGCCCTTACTCGCTTTCGTGAGTAAGGGTTTTTTTGAGATCAATATGAAATTGTTAGTATCTCTAAACGAGCAAAGGTAATAGCTCGTCGACTTTACGTGACAATAGAGCTTTGTCTCGTTTGGCTTCTACGTTAAGCCGGATTAGGGGCTCGGTATTTGACTTCCTTAAGTTAAAGCGCCAAGTACCCATATTTATGCTAATACCATCGGAATGATCTATGTTTATAGCACTCTTTTGGTAGCATGAAAGTACACGAGCGATAACTTGTTCCGGGTCTGCTACCTTGCGATTGATCTCTCCAGATGAGGGGAACCTTTCTACGCTAAAGCTGATAAGTTGATGAAGAGATTGTCGAGTCTTACTGATCAACTCTATGACGAGTAGCCAAGGAATCATCCCTGAGTCGCAGTACCCAAAGTCACGAAAGTAGTGATGTGAGCTCATTTCTCCACCGTACACAGCGTTCAGCTCTCGCATTTTCTCTTTGATCAAAGCATGCCCAGCTTTTATGCCAACAGCGTTTCCACCGAGCTTTTCTGCAATCTCGATTGTATTCCATGTCATGCGCATGTCGTGTAATACAGTTGCATTGGAATCCTTCAGCAAGAAGGCTTCGGTTAGCAGACCGACGATGTAGTAACCCTCAATGTAATTACCTTTTTCATCAAAGAAGAAACAACGATCAAAATCACCATCCCAGGCGATACCGAGGTCTGCGGAGTGCTCTAAAACGGCGTCGCGGGTAGCAGCTTGGTTTTCTTTGAGTAAAGGGTTAGGGATGCCATTTGGGTACATCCCATCCGGAGTGTGATGTACTTTGATGAAGGTGATTGGAGCATTCAGTTCATTGAATTTGGTCTCTAAGGCATCAATAACATGCCCAGCAACGCCGTTTCCCGCGTTAACCACAATCTTCATCGATGATAGTTTTGATGGCCTTATGTAAGAGAGTAGGTGATCCACATAAGGAGCGAGAATGCTGGTTGTTTTACTGAGATTACTAGCTTGTTCATGGATGAGCGGTTGTTCGCTGATCCTCTCACGCTCTAGACCTTCAATGCGCTGTTTAATCACATCTAACCCATTGTTTTTGCTGATTGGGTTAGCACCTAGACCGACTAACTTCATACCGTTGTAATTTATTGGATTGTGGCTTGCCGTAACCTGGACTCCGCCAATGGCTTGTAGGTGGCGAGTTGCAAAGTAGACTTCTTCTGTGCCTGTCATACCGAGAGCTACCACGTTGATCCCTGATTCAATCAAACCCTTGGTCATCGCTTTCTGCAATGGCAGTGAGGTTTCACGGTTATCACGGCCAATGACTACTTGTGCCAGCTCATCGAATGACGTTTTAGATGCCTTTGCAAGGACATATTCGCCAAATGCACGACCAAGCAGGTAGGCAAGGCGCTCATCGATTTGCTCACCTATGATGCCGCGGATATCGTTATTTTTGAAGCAGCTGAGGTCTAAAGTCTGTTTCATTTTATCACCGCTACTTTAGTTCGATTTGTTGATTTGAGGAGAGCTGGGTTGTTCGCTTCGCCCGTAACTATCTTGATATCGAATAATGTCGTCTTCACTCAAGTGGCTACCGGTTTGTACTTCGATCATTTCGAGTGGAGTGTCCCCCGGGTTTTCTAGACTGTGTACATGTCCAAGCGGAATATAAGTGGATTGGTCTTCTTTAACGAGATAGGTTTTGTCATCATTGGTCACCTTCGCAATACCTGCTACTACAACCCAGTGTTCTGCTCTATGGTGATGCATCTGTAGCGATAACTTGTGACCGGGTTTTACAGTAATACGTTTAACCTTGTCGCGTTTGCCTAGGTCAATTACATCGTATTTACCCCAAGGTCTAAATACTTCACGGTGATGAACATGCTCTGTGCGATCGGCGTGATTCAGTTGGCTGACAATCGATTTCACGCCTTGAACTTTGTCTTTGTTCGCGACGAGAATAGCGTCTTTTGTCTCGACAATAATAAGATTCTCGACACCTACAGTTGCAACCAGTTTGTTTTCAGCGCGGATATAGTTGTACTGAGAATCAACAGTTAAAACATCGCCTTCAATCACATTGTTGTGTTCATCTTTATCACTGACATCCCAGATTGCAGACCATGAACCAATATCATTCCAACCAACATCCATCGGAATCACCGCAGCATCCGACGTTTTTTCCATCACGGCATAGTCGATAGAGTCGCTCGGGCTGCTTTGGAATGCTTCGGCGTCAATACGGATAAAATCGAGATCGGTATTTTTCTTTTCGAGCGAGCGTTTACAGGCCTCAAGGATCTGTGGGTGATGTTTTGCCAGTTCTTCTAAGTAGCGTGATGCTTTAAACATAAACATGCCACTGTTCCAGAGGTATTGCCCTGAATTAACGTATTGTTCTGCGGTCGCTAGGTCGGGTTTTTCAACGAAACATTCAATGGCAAAAGCATGATGGGAGAGTGGTTCTCCTTGTTTTATATAACCATAGCCAGTTTCTGGTGTGTTTGGAGTAATACCAAAAGTAACCAGTTTACCTTGTTTTGCGTATTCAACGCCTCTCGCCAACGTTTGTTGAAATTTAGCTGTTTTCGCGATGTGGTGATCAGCGGCCAGTACCAATAATATTGGTTCTGACTCATTTTGTTGGTTATCGCTTGTGTGACTTAAAGTCTCTAACGCAGCGAGTGCGATGGCGGGAGCTGTGTTTCTGCCGACAGGTTCTAATAAAATACCACTGTGTACTATGTTAGCCGCTCGAGCTTGTTCTGCAGCAATGAAGCGGTGCTCTTCATTACAGATAATGAACGGAGCAGTGCATTCTGTGTTAGTTAAGTTCGTTTCAAGACCTTGAAGACGTACAAGGGTTTGCTGAAGCATCGATTGTTCGCCAGCAATATTGAGGAACTGCTTAGGATAAAGCTCGCGAGACAGGGGCCAAAGGCGGCTACCAGAGCCGCCAGCTAGAATGACAGGTAAAATCATAGCGTGGTACAGGGTGCATTAAAATTCTGGCGCCATGTTACCACGCTTCACACTTTTTCATTATCGTTAAGCGACTTACTTGTCGATAAACAGTAGAGCCGTTGTGCTATCGAGGTCCTTCTGCGCTAGGAAGTGCAATATCCTGAGCTTCACTCAAACCTTGTGGATCGATTTTTAGTGTTTGAGTTGGGAAAGCGATATCCGCATTGTGCTTGTGAATAATTGCTAGCACCTGCAGTAGCACATCTTGTTTCACTTCATGGTATCTCACCCAGTTGACGGTTTTAGTGAAGGTGTAGATAAAGAAGTTCAGCGTTGATGGACCAAACTTATCGAAGTTCACGATGAGTGTTTGTTTAGCATCAATGTCTGGGTGCGCTTCAAGCATGGCTTTTACGTCATCCACGATAATAGCTAACTTGCTTGCGTCTTCGTAACGAAGCCCAAAGGTTTCATTAATTCGGCGGTTTAGCATTCGTGATGGGTTCTCCACGACAATGTTACTAAATACCGAGTTTGGTACGTAAAGTGGGCGTTTATCGAACGTACGAATGATGGTCATGCGCCAACCGATACGCTCTACGGTACCTTCGATTTGACGGTCAGGAGAGCGAATCCAATCGCCGACTTTAAAAGGTCGGTCGAAGTAGATCATCATGCCACCAAAGAAGTTCGAGAGTAGATCCTTTGCTGCCAAACCGACAATCAAACCACCCACACCACCAAAGGTCAGCAAGCCTGATAGGCTGAGACCGAATGCTTGCATGATCGTCAGGCCACCCATGACCATAAAGAATAGGCGAGCTACTTTTGCGATCGCTTGTACTGTCGTTTCATCTCTGTTTTTCTGTTTTAAGACGTACGTTTCAGTGTTGGTGATCATTCGCAAGGTGAACCAAACGAAAGTACATATGATTAAAATGTGTTTTAGTGTTTTTAACCAGTTGATTTCGTTGCCAAACTGGTCTTGAAGGATCAACCCAATAGAGACAGTCGCCGGCCAACACCAAAGTAACGTACTGACTGGAGTTTTCAGTGCTGCGAGTAGCAGGTCATCCCAGTGAAAAGGGGTTTTCTGTACCAGAACTTCTAAGCGATTGTGGATAATTCGCCAAGCTACCCAAGCGAGAAAACTCGCAATAGTGATAAATAGGACACTGTTGGCCCAATCACTATGGCTCTGGTTAATGTACATTTGTACTTGGGTTAAGAATTCATTCATTGTGTGTGCTGCCGCAGAAATTATGAATTGGAAATTAGCAGAAACTCGAGTTGTTCTCTACCTTTATAAATCAAGCGATTATGATAATAGTATAACCTTATTATTGCAGAACTAACTTTTTTTGAGATAGAAACTAATGTAGGTTTGACTATCCCGGGTTGTTAAAATTTCTAAACAGGATTTCAAATGAGCGACAAACAATATGCAGTTATCGGTTTAGGGCGTTTTGGTTTATCTGTGTGTAAAGAACTTCAAAGTTCTGGTGCGCAGGTATTAGCTGTCGATATTGATGAAGAGCGAGTGAAAGAAGCCGCGTCCATTGTTTCACAAGCGATTGTTGCTAACTGTACGAGTGAAGAGACGGTTAAAGAGCTCAGGCTCGACGAGTACGATATGGTAATGGTTTCGATTGGTTCTGATGTGAAATCGAGCATATTGACTACTCTCGTCATAAAAGAGTCGGGGGCTAAAACGGTTTGGGTTAAGGCGAACGACAAGTTCCACGGCAAGATCCTTTCTAAAATTGGCGCTGACCATATTATTATGCCGGAGCGAGACATGGGAATTCGTGTCGCGCGTAAAATGCTAGATAGGCATGTTCTTGAATTTATTGATCTTGGAAGTGATTTAGCGATGACTGAAATTGTTATTGGTTCAAAGCTCTTGGGTAAGCAACTTCGTGACTTGAAGCTTTGCAAGGAGGTTGGTGTCGAAGTTCTTGGGTTCAAGCGCGGTCCTAATCTCACTAAAGCACCGGAGCTCGATATTAGTTTAGAAATCGGAGATGTGGTGATCATCGCTGGGCCTAAAGAGACCCTATCTAGAAAGCTACGTAATTGGTAAGGGAACTTGTAATAGGGTAACAGTATGAATTCGTTTCAGCGAAAGGGTACTTTCTACACACTCACAAGAGATGAAAAGCCGCGTAAAGGCTCTGAACCTAAGATAATCCTGACCAGCTTTTTGGCGGTTCTTATTCCCTCGGCCATCTTACTCACGATGCCGGTTTTTTCTGTCACAGGGCTCAGTTTCACAGATGCATTGTTTACTGCGACTTCTGCAATCAGCGTAACAGGGTTAGGGGTCGTTGATACGGGCGAACACTTTACTTTGGCTGGAAAAATCTTGCTGATGTTCTTGATGCAAGTTGGCGGGTTAGGGCAGATGACTTTATCTGCGGTTCTTCTGTACATGTTTGGGGTTCGGTTAAGCTTGAAGCAACAGGCATTGGCTAAAGAGGCATTAGGACAAGATCGCAAGATTAACCTGCGTAAGCTAGTAAAGAAGATCATCATCTTTGCACTAGTGGCTGAATTTATCGGCTTTGTAATGCTTTGTTTTCGATGGGTACCTGAAATGGGCTGGTCAACAGGCAGCTTCTACGCACTGTTTCATGCGATATCAGCATTCAATAACGCGGGTTTCGCTCTGTTCTCAGATAGTATGATGAGCTTTGTTGACGACCCATTGGTGACCTTTACCTTAGCGGCTCTTTTCATTTTTGGTGGTTTAGGCTTTACGGTGGTCGGTGACTTATCGAGTAACTGGCGCAAAGGCTTCCATCATCTGCATTTACATACCAAGATCATGCTAACCGCAACCCCGACTCTATTGTTAGTGGGGACAGTGTTATTTTGGTTATTAGAAAGAAACAACTCTGCGACTATGGAAGGGCTATCAAATCAGGGCCAATGGTTAGCGGCGTTTTTCCAATCAGCAAGTGCTCGTACCGCTGGTTTTAATAGTGTGGATTTATCTCAGTACACGCAGCCTGCTTTATTGGTGATGATTGTGTTGATGCTGATTGGTGCTGGCTCTACCTCAACTGGGGGGGGGATTAAGGTATCGACCTTTGCAGTTGCTTTTGTCGCCACTTGGACATTCCTACGTCAGAAAAAGCATGTTGTGATGTTTAAACGTACTGTTACATGGCAGGCGGTCACCAAGTCATTGGCCATTATCGTGGTCAGTGGGGCGTTATTAACGACGGCGATGTTTTTGCTAATGCTTACCGAAAAAGCCGCTTTTGATCGAGTTATGTTCGAGGTCATTTCCGCTTTTGCAACGGTAGGACTGACGGCAGGGTTAACCGCAAACTTAACGGAGCCTGGTAAATACATTATGATTGTTGTGATGGTTATTGGTCGTATCGGGCCTTTAACGTTGGCGTATATGTTAGCTCGCCCTGAGCCTTCACTACTCAAATACCCAGAAGATACTGTTCTAACAGGCTAGCGCGTTTGTTAATGAATCAGAAAACATAAAGCCAGCGTTATGCTGGCTTTGTTGTTATAGGCATAGCGTTAACTGCTGAACGTTTAGCCCTCAAACATCTCAACGTATTCTTCATACCCTTCTTCAGAAAGTTTATCTGCTGGAATAAAACGCATCGCCGCTGAGTTCATGCAGTAACGTAAGCCTGTTGGTTTAGGGCCATCTTTGAAGACATGCCCTAAGTGAGAATCACCAAATCGGCTTCGCACTTCTGTGCGTGGATACAGTAATTTGTAGTCTGTGGTTGTCACTACGTAAGCTTCGTTGATTGGTTGGGTAAAGCTCGGCCAACCCGTACCAGATTTGTATTTGTCTTTTGACGAGAACAAAGGCTCACCGGTAACGATATCCACATAAATACCTTCTTCTTTGTTGTCCCAGTATTTGTTGTCAAATGGGCGCTCAGTAGCGTCTTCTTGCGTTACATCGTATTGAAGTGCTGTAAGCTTCGCTTTGATCTCCGCATCAGAAGGCTTAACGTAGGTTTTAGCATTCGCTGTTGCACTCTTACTGTCGATAATCTGGCGAAGTGTTTTAGGATTATCCTTTCTATCGTCACCGAAGATCTTATCTAAATACTGATCACGACCTGAAGCGTAGCGGTAGTAGTTATAACGAACCTTACTCTTTTTGTAATAATCTTGATGGTAATCTTCTGCTGGCCAGAACTTCTCAAATTTGATCAGTTCTGTTTTTAGTGGTGCACCAAAGATTTGAGCCTTGTCGATCTCCATCATAAAGTTTTGAGCAACGTCTTTTTGCTCTTGGTTATGATAGAAAATGGCAGGTCTATATTGCGGACCACGGTCTACGAATGACCCTTTGTCATCGGTTGGATCGATATGTCGGAAGAATTGGTCAAGAACCTGTTCATAGCTAACAACATCAGGGTTATAGGTCACGTTGATCACTTCGATGTGACCAGACTTACCTGAAGAAACTTGTTTGTAGGTTGGGTTTTCTAGCTCGCCACCAGAATAGCCAGAGACAACGTCTGTTACGCCTTTTAGTTTCTCTAGATCAGACTCTGTACACCAAAAACAACCGCCCGCGAGTGTTGCGATTTCACTTTTCCCTGAATTAGCCGTTTTATCCATTGTATTGGCAGTACCAGTTTGGCTGACAAACAACGAAATCAGTGGTAATGCAACCACGAGTGATACCAATATTTTAGATAATTTATTCATAGATACCTCATCTTGACGTTCTTTTTTATTCGATTTTGAATGTACGAATAGAGACAGGTTTTAGATGGAAAAAATTGCACCATTCAGGAAAAAATATGTGTTAGAGAAAATCTTGCTCATGAATGCTGCCAGTAGTAGGGTGTCGGTACTGACAATAAATAACAGACAGTGATGGCGGTTATCAGTCATCTAAGGAACAGCATGCAAGCAGAAGTTAAATGGGTCGAAGGTTTTAAATTCCTTGGTCAATCTCAATCAGGCCACTCTATTGTTATGGATGGCAGCGGTGGTGCAACGGCACCAAGCCCGATGGAAATGGTCCTTATGGCCGCTGGTGGTTGTAGCTCTGTTGATGTGGTTGATGGATTAAAATCTGCTAGTCAAAACATTACAGGTTGTAACGCAAAGCTTGAAACTACACGTCGTGAAACCGCGCCAAAAATCTTTACTGCGATTAACATTCACTTTGAAGTTTCAGGTGACAACCTTGATCCTGAGTTGGTTGCAAAAGTATGCGCTGATTCATTGGAAAAATACTGTTCAGTGTGCCTAATGCTAGGTGCAGGCGTAGAAATGACGCACAGCTGGGAAATTGTTTAATTCTGAGCAAATGACAGCGCATTAGAGTTAGACCACTAGTTTCAGTGTTAAACAGATATAGAAAAGGGCGGAGCACTTATCAGTGCTCCGCCCTTATTATTAAGTAAGATATCGTGATTGCGGCGGGATGCGATTATTCCGCTGTCTCTACGATTACTTCTTCAACTTGAACTTTTTCCTGGTACTCAAAGCTTGGAATTGTTGCTTCAACACGACGGTTTTGCGCACGACCTTCAGCCGTATCGTTGGATGCGATGGGGTTTTCTTCCCCTTCACCAGAAGCGGTAATGCGGCTTGACTCAATGCCTTGCTCTTCGATGTATGCTGCTACTGCTGCCGCACGTTTCTTAGAGATCATCATGTTGTACTCAGCTGCACCTGTTGAATCTGTGTGACCAACAATGTTAACGGTAGACTGAGGGTATGTTTGTAAGACTTCCACAATTGGCTGTATAGCGGCTTTACCTTCGTCTGAAAGCTTTGCGCTGTTAGTCGCAAATGTACCTTGAGAGAAGCTCTCAGTTTGCGCTTTGATAACCACTACCTCAGCTTCCTCTTCAACAACTACAGTTTCTGGCTCTGCTATTGGTTCGGCAGGTGCTTGAGCCACTGCCGCCGCTGATGCGGTTGTATTACCTGTGCCGAAATTGTAGCTAAGACCTACTGTAACAAGGTTGGAGTTTAGGTTGTGGATGATCTCATCGTCAAAATCATCGAAGTATTGGTATTCCACTCTCACTGCCCAGTCGTCGGCAAACTGTTTCTCCGCACCGATACCCAGAGCCAGTACCACATCATCTTCATCGTCGTGCATGATGTAAGCTGGGCCAGCTTTGAAGAAGACATCAAACTCTTGTTTGATCGCTAATCGGTAAATTGGGCTCAACGATATTGCAATAATGGAATCACTGTAGCGCTGAGTTGTCCCGTTGTAATTAAAACTTGTGTCGTAGTCACCTAGGTAGTCAGCGTTTAATTCCAGTGCAATGTTATCGGTAAAGTTGTAGCCACCGTAAAGACCACCGGCAACGGAATCATCTTCACAGTTCACACTATCTACACAAGCACTATCGAGCCACCCCATCCCGACTTTCGCACCAACATAAGTGGTTGCAGCGATTGACGGGGCAGCAGCAAAGCCTGAAGCTGCAATGACGGCGCACATTATCTTTGAGAGTTTTTTCATAATCTTATCCTTGGATTAACTCTTATTGTTATCTGAATCAGCCCTTTAAAACTATTTCTTACTGATAGGCACACTGCAAATGTAAGCAAATCAAGGCGTGATCCAGTTCGAACCTGTCGTGGAACTGTTAATACATTGTTAGTCCTATTGTTTGTGGAAGTCAATGAAGTTGTTAAGATTTATATGTTCAAAGTGCTATTTACAGGCGATTTTGTCAGTTAATTGTTGTCTCAAATATTGGAAATGAAGAAACCTCGCATCACCTTATGTAAAGGTAATGCGAGGCTTTCGTTTTGTACTGAAGCTTGTATGAGTAGAAAGGTGAGTGTCTTTAAGGACGCTCACCAGCCAATAAGCGCTTTTCGATATCAGCAATTACTTCAGGCAAATCGGCGATGGTGTCGATTAGATAGTGTGGGTTTGATTTGTTTAACTTAACGCTCGCTTTTTCTCGTGCTGCTGTGAGCGTTGCTTCATCTGCGTTTAAGTATTCTTGGTAAGTTAATCCTGCTTCGTTGCCGGATAAAACAAGGCCTACCGTCCACATGCCTGCGTTGTGACCCTCATCAATGCCAGGGGCTGCATCATCCACTTTTACACAGGCTGCAACGTTTGTTACGCCTAGATCAATCACGTTTTTAAGTGCCATGAATGGTGCAGGGCGACCACCTTGAGGTAAATCATCGGTTGCAACGACATTGTCTGGACGATAGCCGTAATCTGCTGCTGCAGGAATCAGAACATCCATCACTTCACGTGGGTAACCGGAACAAGAACCGATCTTTACGCTTTTCTCTTTTAGGTTATTTACTACTTCAATCGCGTTTAAAATTGGCGCGGCGTGGTCGGCAACTTTGGCTTTTTGAAGAGGCATGAATGCCTCATAGATTGTATCAACGTCTTCACTGGTCATCGAACGACCAAATTGAGCATTCCAACGCGCATCAACTGCAGGGATTCGACCCACTGCTTGGATGTGATCCCATTTGCCGATGCCCATAGGTTCACGAGCTTCTGCTAAGTCAATGTCAAAGTCGAAACCTTGTTTGAATGCTTCAACGAAGATGCTGGTTGGAGCAAACGATCCAAAATCAACGATAGTGCCGGCCCAGTCAAAGATAACCGCTTGGATAGGTGATGTTGTGTTCATAGTGGTGTCCTTTCTTGCCACTCCCACTTAAAAGCACTGGAGGGACGAATGATGTTTTAGGTTATTGATTTAATGTTGGTTTAAAGGTATCCAAAGTCTTTACAGACTTTTGCTATCGCATTTTCGAAGACAGCCAAAGCTGCTTCTAGCTCGCTACGGCTGATGATCAATGGTGGGCTTAACTGAATCACATTGCCTTGCGACACCTTAAAGCTCAGGCCATCGTTCAGACACTGATAAAGTACTGCTTCCGCTTCGTCGAACGCTCGGGTTTTGGTGATATGGTCGGTGACCAACTCAACGCCCCAAAGCAGCCCGATGCCGCGAACGTCGCCAATGACTGGGTATTTCTCTTTCATTTTAAGTAGTTGCTCACGCATGAATGCACTGTCCGCTTGTACTTTTTCAAGCAAATTCTCTTGCTCAATCACTTCTATGGTTGCCAGTGCAGCTGCGCAACCAATTGGGCTTTTCTCATGGGTGTAATGCCCAAGTGATACTTGTGCTGCCGTGTTGTATTTATCTTTGGTGACCATGGCGGCAATTGGCACCAAGCCACCGCCAAAACCTTTACCAATACATAGGATGTCAGGTTCGGCACCAAACGCTTGGTGAGTAAACCACTCGCCGCTACGACCGATACCATTTGGAATATCATCAATGATTAGCATGACATTGTGCTTATCACAGATCTCCCGGATGCGCTTCCAGTAAGCTTTGCTTGGTACTTGAACATCGGTGTTACGCACAGCTTCTGCAATGAAGGCTCCAATACCACCCTCTTTTTCAATCACGTACTCAAGGTAATCTGCATAGTGAACATCACATGAGATCTCACTTTCACCGCCTGAGTTTTGCCCGCGACGCGATAAAGAGTCATTAAGGGGGAAAGCACCGCGATACGAGACTGCCGGTGGGATACGTTCTACGCCAGCCATTAACGGGCCCATTCCTTCGCGGAAACAAGCTTCGCCGCCGACAGAGATAGCATCCAGTGACGCGCCATGGAATGAATCCCACAATGAAACAACTTTGAAGTTGTTGGTGACATGTCGAGCTAACTTGAGTGCCATACCAATCACAGAGGTGCCACCCGGTGCAAACAGCACGCGATTTAAATCACCACCACAGATCTGTGTTAACTTTTCAGCGCATTGCACGGCTGTTTCATTGGTAAAGCGACGTGGTGAAAACGGCAATGAGGCCATTTGTTGAGTCACTTTATTGATGATGTGCGGGTGGCCATAACCTAGTTGATGGACATTATTGCCATGAAAGTCCATATAATTTTTGCCCGTCGTATCTTGAATATAAATGCCTTCTGCGGCTTCAAGTGTGTCTAGGCAAGGCGTTGACATTGCTTGATGGAGAAACACGTCAGAGTCGCGTTTTAACATCGCTTGAGTTGCCTCATCGTTTAGCGATTCATTCCACTTTTCACGTGCGGGTGTGGTGTTCACATCGCCTTCACTTAGAGAGTGCGTTGCCTTTAGTGCTGGCTCTTGGTTAGTTATTTGCATTACTTAATGTCCCAGTACATAGCATTCTTAACAGCGCTAATGAGAGCCTCAATATCAGACGGGTAAACTTCACCAATGTTACCAATGCGGAAGCAGTCTGCGTTTGAAACCTTGCCCGGATAAATCATAAACCCTTGCTCTTTCAAACGGTCATAGAATTCCTTGAATTGGTAATCGCTATGAGTTGGAGAATAGAAAGAGGTGATGATAGGGGAGTGAAGTTCATCAGTAAGTAGTGGTTCAAAACCTAGGGAGCGCATGCCAGCCACTAACGTAGTTTGGTTGGTGTGGTAACGATTATGACGAGCTTCGATGCCACCTTCTTGCTCAAACTCAAGCAGTGCTTGGTAGAAAGCACGCACCGTGTGAGTTGGGGAGGTGAAGCGCCATTTACCGTGATTGATTTCCATGCAGTGCCATTGATCAAACAGGTCAAGGCTTAACGAGCGAGCTTGGCCTTGACACTTTTCTAGTTCTGATTGCTTAGCAATGACAAAGCCGAAGCCTGGTACACCTTGGATGCACTTGTTAGCTGAGCTGATCATGTAATCGATACCTAAGTCAGCAATATCCATAGGGATGCCACCAAAGCTCGACATTGCATCAAGAATTACAGTCTTGTTGTGCAGTTTTGCCAATTTAGCAATGTCATCAATTGAATTCAGCATGCCAGTTGTGGTCTCACAATGCACAATCGCAACATGAGTGATGTCTGAATCCATGGCCAATACCGTTTCCATTTCGTTCAAGTCAGGCTGTGATGTTTCACCAGGAGAAACGACATGGCATGGAATGTTTAAATATTCTGCGATTTGAGCAATACGAGCGCCGTACGCACCGTTATCCACCACAAGAAGTTTTCCATTTTTTGAGATAACGCTACCAATTGTTGCTTCAACTGAAGCGGTGCCGCTACCTTGCATTAATACGCTCGTGTATCCCGTTTGTTTCGTCGCTAAATTCACTAGCTTGCTACGAATCACTTCAACGATGTCTTTGTTGTAATCATCATCCCAAGTACACCAATCTTTAAGCATCGCTTGGCGAACGGTTTCAGAAGTCGATAGTGGGCCCGGTGTCAGTAATAAGTAATCGTTTCTCATGTTCAATTTCTCGCGATTTAATTTGGACTATACCAATTTGTGTGGCTACTTTAACAACCAATTTAAACGGTCGTAAATAGCCCAAATACCATTTTCACAAAAGCTTCATATTAAAATTAATCCCTTGCCCTGAGAAATTCACCGATCTTTAAACTGCCATTTTTTGTTCATTTAACCGTCATAAAAGCCATTTAGCTTAATAATCAAAATCTGGTAAATACCAGTTTAAATGTGTGTCAACAACATAAATGAATTTATGGATATAGCCATCTCTTGATGGGACTTCTAATTTCTAACTTTGGCATCGGGCCTGACTGGAGAAAATGATGAAAAACCGTTTTATGAAAGGATCACTTGCAGCATTAGTCACTCTATTAGCTGGTAACGCTTATGCGGCACAGGAAGTGACGGTTTACACTGCTTTTGAAACCGACATATTAGCTAAATACAAAAATGCTTTTGAAAGTGAAAACCCAGACATCAGCATTAAGTGGGTTCGTGACTCAACCGGGATCATGACGGCAAAACTATTGGCTGAGAAAAACAACCCTCGTGCAGAAGTGGTTTGGGGCCTTGCAGGTTCTTCAATGGCTTTACTGAAAGAAGAGGGGATTCTTAAGCCTTACACTCCTCAAGGTGTAGAAGCGCTACGTGCTAACCTTAATGATCCGCAATCTACTCAAGCTTGGTATGGCAATGATGCATTTTTCAATGCGGTTTGTTTCAACGAAGCGGTAGCAAAACAACTTAACCTACCAGCACCTAAATCTTGGGAAGATCTCACTAAGCCGATTTACAAAGGTCACATCGCGATGCCAAACCCAGCGTCTTCTGGTACGGGGTACATGCAGGTATCGGCTTGGCTACAAAACATGGGTGAAGACCAAGGTTGGAACTACATGCAGAAGCTGGACCAAAACATCGCTCACTACACGCACTCTGGTTCTAAGCCATGTGTTCAAGCGGGTATGGGAGAAGTCGCTATCGGTATCTCTATGGCAAGCCGCGGCGCTAAGCTGAAAACTCAAGGTGCACCACTATCAGTGATTACACCTGAGGGTATCGGTTGGGAATCTGAAGCGGTTGGTCTTGTTAAGCCGTCTGATGCGGCGCAGCGCGTTGTTGACTGGTCTATCTCTAAAGCAGCAAATGAGCTCTACATCGAAATGTACCCGGTTGTTGGTCACCAAGACGTGACGGCAACAATTGATAACTTCCCTAAGGTTGAAAAGAACATGGCAAAAATGGACTTTGCACGCATGGGCAGCGAACGTGCAGATGTATTGAAAACATGGTCTGAAAAGTTCGACGCTAAATCAGAGCCAAAATCTTAATCTATCGATCTACTCAGTCAATTAACTATTTAGTTCGTTGGAAGTTAGCAATCAGTAAAGGAAGGCTTCGGTCTTCCTTTTTTAGTTTACGCCTTTAGGTTTTAAGTTAGGTACAACAAATGACAAAGCACTACTCATATTGGTTCAAACAAGCACTAGAAAAGGAGTTTGGCAACATCAACGCAGGGTTAGAATCAGCCAAGCCACTTCAAAAAGACATTAACTGCGACATCGCGATTGTTGGCGGTGGTTACACAGGGTTATGGTCGGCGATTTTAATTAAACAACAGCAACCTCAAAAACATGTTGTAGTGATAGAAAAAGGCTTGTGTGGCAGTGGTGCTTCTGGCGCGAACGGTGGCTGTATGCTGACGTGGTCGACCAAGTATCCGACACTGAAAAAGCTCTACGGAAAAGAACAAGCAAAATGGCTAGTTAAAGAATCGGAAAAGGTCATTTACGAGATCGAAGCTTTCTGTAATGAGCACAACATAGACGCGCATTTGTATCGCAGCGGTACGTATTACACGGCAACCAATGAAGCACAAAAAGGTGGAATGCAGCCGGTTGTGAACGAGTTGGTCAAGCAAGGCATCAATAGTTGGAAGAAGTGTGATGAGTCTTTGCCTGATAAAGCAGGATCTGAGCGCCATATTGAGGGTTATTACTCAGAAGCAGCAGGTAGTGTGCAGCCAGCATTATTGGCGAGAGGTTTACGTCGAGTTGCCATTGAATTAGGTGTTGAGATTCACGAGAATACTGAGATGACTTCGCTTGATTATGGAGACCCAGCTCGAATCCAAACCAAGGGTGGATCAATATTTGCCGATAAATTGATTTTGGCGCTCAACGCATGGATGCTCGATCACTTTAAAGAGTTTAAACGCAGTATTGTGGTTGTCTCGTCAGACATGGTCGTCACTAAGCCTATCCCTGAAAAGCTCCAACAATTTGGTCCTGAGAAAGGAGCGGCAGTGGTGGATTCACGTATCTTTGTCCACTACTACCGAGACACCCAAGATGGGCGATTGATGCTGGGTAAAGGTGGCAATAAATTCTCGTTTGCCAATCAAGTTGAAAGCATGTTTAACCAAAAGACAAACTATCTGCCGATTCTGAATCAATCCTTCCAAAAACTGTTTCCCAAGCTTGAGCAGAGTGAATTTGATTACAACTGGTCGGGGGGATCAGATCGATCGGTAACAGGATTACCATTTTTCGGTAATCTAACAGACCAAAACAACATCTATTATGGGCTCGGCTATTCTGGAAATGGTGTTGCACAAACTCGTATGGGCGGAAAGATTTTATCGTCTATGGTACTTGGAACTGATAACGCTTGGACCTGCTGCGGGCTAACCAAAGGACCGCTTGGCCATTTCCCGTCAGAGCCATTCCGTTGGGTAGGGGCTATGACGGTGCGCAATGCAGTACGCAGAAAAGAAAACGCAGAAGACTCAGGAAAGGCGTCATGTTGGCTAGATAAGCAATTGGCAAAGCTGGCTGGTGCAGCAGGCAAGGCCGATAAGGTGGAGTTATAGGTCAATATTATTATCTAAACTAAGACTAAACTCAGCCCTCATGTCAGTTTTTATCGCTACAGAGGGCTTGTAATACAGTGTGGGCACGCATCTTAAATGCTTATTATATCTGCAATATAACTGTCATTTAGCTTCTATAAATTTGTCACTCAACTGAAATATTTAAAGTTTAAATTTGGTATATACCATATAAAGAGTGCTGTAGTATGAGCAACCAAATTTAT
>NZ_LWEH01000150.1 GCF_001635455.1 Vibrio sp. HI00D65 | reverse complement strand
TATCCCTTCCACATTCCAAGTAACTTAAATTTAAATAAAGAAAATCAAATAAAACATTGATAAAATTAAAAATTTTTATATTCAACCATCTGGTATAATTAAAACACCATCCCCTTTTAATTAAATATCTAAGATATCTAATTTATTAATACCTAATAAAATATTTCACACAAGAAGTGAAAGATAAAATCTACAACTGCATAACTTAAAATTATTTTACAGAGCGACTCCCAATGAAAATCAAACTCGCATTACTAGCACTACTATCATTCAACACAGCATCAGCCAGCGAAATATTCTTATTTGATCAAGTCACCGCTTTCAAACTAGGTGGTGTGAAACATAGCTTGAGTGGCATAGAGAAATACACAGGACAAAGAATTCGCATCGAGTGGCAACAAAGCCCCTACGAAAAGCCACAACGTTTAGATAGATGCATTGACACTTTCCAACAAGCGATGAATCAACCGGAGCGCTATTACTTACATGTTGAGCTATCCGAATCGACATTCATAAGTTGTGAAATCGGCGTGAAGGAAAGCTTGTTAGTAAACTGATCCTGGCAGTTTGATAATCCACGAGAGTATTCGTTATTACCAATCGTGTCTAATCTCATTCAAGTTCAGCGTCGACGATTAGACACCGAGAACCTGAGTCATAATTGATTTATATCTGTGACATATGCAACTTAATTTATACATTTATGTTGAATATATAAGGAAGACTAACTAACTTCGCATGCTCCACAAAAAACTAAAGGAACCATTTGCATGCGACGTTTGTTACCACTCTTAACTGCCGCTATACCTGTGCTCTTTTCACCAACGTTATTTGCTCAAAGCTACTATTCTGTAACTAACTGTGATCAGCTAGTAGACATATACAATGAAAAAAACAGACCACAGTACATCGATATTGTCGGTAATCTAGATTGTACAAGTTCTCCGACCTTAGTTGAGAGCCTATCGGGACTAATCAATGGTAATGGCCATACCATCACGAACCTGAATTTCCAAAGTGAAAGAGGATATAAATTAACCAAGGCAAATTTAAAAAACATCACATTTAAAAACACTTCTGTCCATAATGAAAACAGCTTTGATCACTTGTTTGACATCAATGATCATTGGCGAAACGTCAAATTCATAAACATTGAAACCACAGGTGCACCATTCAACCAGCTTTTTTATTCACTTGATAACAAAGAGCTTACAGATGTCTCAATTGATCTTGTGGGGGTAAAATTGGCAGTTGATAGAGATTTACTCTCTTCACGTATTTCTCGATCTAAAATTAACAACCTAGAGCTTTTGAATGCATTTGTAAGCCGCCATTCGTCAGATCCGCTATCTCTGCTTAGTAGGAATGTATCCAGGTCAACTTTAACGAACACTAAACTAGCTGATATAACAGTTGTCGGTGAACCTACTGGTGATAGAGGGAAAACCAACATAATAGATCAGATAGCTGACTCTGACATTAACGGGCTAACTCTATACAACGTTACATTCTCACGTTCAGAAGAAGATGCATTCTTTTATTCTGAGTCTGATAACAAAAGTACCTACACAAACATCTACCATAACCTGTTCGATGACACGAAAAATATTGGGACTATCCCATTAGTCTCACAACCTATAGACGATCCACTAAACCGTACGATCAATTTCCAATCTATGAATCAACCAATGCAAGCTCCGGCAATGTGTACCCCATATTTACTTCAAGATAGTTACTTTGGCATAAAAGCTGAATAAATAAAAAAGTGACTCAAGCTTAAGTGACCAAACTAAACTGGCCACTTAAGCTTCTTTTACAACATTGCCTGTTATCCTCAAAAATGAGAATAGGAAAAACAAACCCCGCTGGGGTTAAACTAGTGGTTAGCAATAAATAAGTGGCTGTTATCAACCAATTCAAAATGTTGTAACTCTTACTCCGTTTATCGTAAGACAATTACCTACCCGTTACAGGTTTACTGCCCAATAATAGTAGTAACAGAGCACCTACGACTATAGCTATATCAGCAATATTGAAAATACCAGTACGAAATGAACCAAAGCCTATATTGAGAAAATCTACGACCGCGCCATTATTTATAACTCTATCATAAAGGTTACTCGCTCCTCCGGATAGAGTCATTGAGATTGCAAACAACGAGTTAGCGCTTAATCGAGGACTTGTCACTAAGTAAGTAATGCCTAAACACAAGAAGACACTCACACCTAATACAAAAATACCAAATCGGAACTCATCCGATAGACCATTGCCCAAGCCTAAAAACGCACCAATATTTTCAGTATAGCCAATACGAAGAGTGCCGATAAAATAACTACGCACCATGTTCCTGGGCAAGTACTCAGCAGCAATAAGCTTTGTTATCTGATCAATACTAACGCACAAGAAGGCGACAACTGTTACCACCTGAATTCTCTTTTTTAACTCCATATTACCTCTATGTTATTAAAGTCTAATTGCACCCTGCCAAGCGCAGTCAACGTTTCTCGTATTCTAAAAAAGTATCAACTTATATGCGTCTAAAGTAAGGAGTTAAACACCTTTATAAAGTCTTTGTATAGGGCTATTTCCGCCCCGGCTCATGCCTATGGTATCGCGGCAATTCTGCATTTAAATCTTCCCAGTTAGCTTTCGAAGTCACGAAGTTGTGAGAAAGGGGACGCTCCAATATATCGCTATCTAATGCCCCTATGCGAAGGCGATACCTTTCTGGAGATTTAGCATTTGAACTGTATAATGGCGAACCGCAAGTCCGACAAAAATACTTCCGCTTACCCTCGCTGCTCTCGTAAAAGGTGAGCGAATCACTATGATCTGTTAGCTTCAGATCTTGCGCATTAATAAAACCATTTGTAGCGTAAGCACTTCCACTCGCTTTACGACACAATGAGCAATGACAGTGAATAATATCAGTTATATTACCGTCAAGTTCAAACTGGATTGAACCACACAAACAGCTACCTTTGTACATCTACTTTTCCTGAATTTAGTTTACGAATATCCGTCAGCACTTATAGCACCACACCATGAAATATCATCTCAATTCCTATCGACTGTATTCGGCCCTCTCACTTTACAAACGTCATTGGAATCACTTCAACTACCGCCATCAAAAAATAGGCTACTAATTTCAAGCAAGAACAACGTTTTACTCGTTAAGGAAACTTCCAATTTGTTAGATACATGTTTTTGATTATTTCTGATAAACAGCTTCCGACTAGGATTGACAAACAAATTCTGTCTATGACTATTATGAAGCATATTTTATAACAATCTACCACTCGCGGAGGCTACAACCTTAGTCCAATTAAGTTCAAGTGGATGTGCCTAGTAATGGTATGCACAGCCAGTTTTACGCAAAAAGCATTGACTTTCTTACATTAACGATTCGTCGAAATAATTAATCAGAAGCTAAGTAACTTTAATCGCCTGCTGATCAAGAGAAGTTATGCGTTGGTTGGAATGTGTCGATTACCTAGATTGCATTGTCGATTTTATATCCACGGTTTAGGCTAACGTGGTTATGCTCTCTTAGTTCTAAAATACCCTATAGTCGGAGTAAGAACAGTTGAGCATGTGACAGCATTTCCTTTCCAACGCTTCTCGAACCGCTATTCCGCATATTCCTCCATGCTTTCAGAGGCAGATTCTCGGGGTTATCTTTAGTAAATATTCATTAAGGGAATCTTTTAATCCCATCAGCAGTAGAAGTAAGTCGACAAAACGATCCATTCACTTGGTGAATCCGTTTTTACTAGTTCAGTAGATTTACATAATGATAATAAAAAGTGGTTGTAGAAACGAATTAATGAAGTCACAACGTTTGAGTTCAAAAGGAGAATGTAATCAACACACAACTTTGTAACAAACAGGTTGCATATCTAGAAAATGTAAATATATTAATCAGGCTAATTAAAACAACAAGTTAGGCTGATATATATTATGAAAAAACAGATCCTTTGCGCGTCTCTGTTGCTTGCGACTTATGCCAATGCAGCTATTGAGCTAACTGCCAAAGCACAAATGGACAATGGCTTCCCAATAGAAATACCTTATCCTGAACTCGAGTTTGCGGCAAACCAGCGTGGTAATGTTAACTTTGGTACTAAGTTTAAATCAGTCCAAGAACTTTGCTTCAAGTTCAACAGCATTGCTGATTACAATCCGTTCTACTTTCGCCCTTTTTTAGAGGGCGAGCTTTTCAGTTCATCTTTTGCAATCACATACCGACCTGGTCAGTATCAATGTTGGGTAGGCTCTGGGGACACTTTCTTGAGTGGTGATATCGATTTTATTCTTTGGAGTACTCGGGAGACAACCATATATGATTTTGAGTTAATGATCATAGGAGAGCCAGACGTTGAAGGTGATATTCTAACCATTAAAGCTGAAGAGCATACGATGAATGCCATAAACGGAAACTACCTAACACATACTGTTGAACCGCATACCACCTATGCTGTATCAATAATAAAAAATAACGCCATATATAATACTGCGTATGACAAATTTGGCAGTGTTGGCCTAACGTTTGTAGACCCTGAAGGCGTTAAACGTCTTGTCGCTGTAGAAGATAAAGAAGTATTGATTTCGACTCAAGGCGAGATAAATTTGTTCTTAGCTGACACAGATCAAGATAACAGCGGCGAGGTTTTATTGAACATTAAGAGAGCTTCCCCCGACTGATACACACAAAAAGATACACTCTGGTAGTCTCAAGCTGATTCCTATATTTGAGCGTTCAAGTATGAGCCCGATATTGCAAACTCTATAAAAAAGCCAGCATTCAATCTATCAGCACTGGCTTTTGCTTGTTGAAACGGTATGAAAATCGGGCTACCAATTATGGCCTTGACTCTTCAATCAAACCAGTATCTTTCGCAAAGTCATTATGATTAATTATCTTATTCACGTTTTAGATGGTTAAAGGCTTTTTATTCTCACCAATATAATTATATTAATTTATCAGTAACTTTTACTTAGTAACAGGATTAGCAATATGGTCAGTTGGAAGATAAGATACCTATTAATACCTCTATTTTTAACTTTACTTAGTTTCTCATCTTTAGCTAATTTTCAGAATTGCCGTGAAGAGCCATCTGGACTTTGTGTTAGCCTTATCACTGCAGATAATCACTATATCAATGTTTGGTTTGATCAAAGCATTTACGTTGATATTCTCGCTGTTGGTTATGACTTAAACTCTTGGCGTAGTTGGTTTGTATTAAGGGATAAATTTGCTTCTTTTAGTTCTTTTCAAGTTTCACATTTCGCAGACTACGATAATAATCGAAACGAAAGTGTTTGGTTTACGGCATACAAAGCTCAAGGAGCTGAGTGCTGGTTAAGATCGAAGTCGCTTTATTTTTATGAGTCTTGGGACGGTGCTGATCGCATAAAACGCCCTAAAAAATATTCTGACAGCAGGGCTTATGACACATCAGTTGATGAAATTATAGATAGAGTAAATGAAAGATACGGGTTTACAGATAACTCAGGAAATCAAATCACTTTTTGCGATGTTGAAGTTCCAGTAATTATGACTAACTAAAAGTATGAGTAACTTACTATTAGAGTGAATTATTTAACTTTTTCATACTCAAAAAGCAGTACTTGTACTCTAAAATTCATTGGCTTTGCTAGTACTTTTGCTAATTATGCAAGTGATTAAGAAAGTCCCAGTTTAGAATCTGCCTATGATCAGCGAGGGTCTGAAACTTCCTCCCCTCGCTGTTCATGTAGAAGCTCCACAGCGATTAAACGAACGGTCTACTATTTTAGCTAGTTTGAATACCAAGCTAATTTACATAGAAAAATGGTTCAATGATGTTCGTGATAACGACAGGGTTCCCAAATATAGTGCACCGCACTTCAATGGCTTATCTAAAAGCTTACTTCACTGACCAATTTGACTTTACTCCAACTTGGTATTCGGACATACAGCATATTCAATTAGTGTGTATCAGTAAGGGCCGTTTCCTGAGCCCCATCCTTGTCCACTCAGTGCGTTTTCTACTAGCTCCTCTATTGCCAGTCTCTCCGCTTCTTTTTTTGCACGATCTTCATTTTTAATGATGTCTTCGAGCGAAGTATGTAATCCAGAAAAAACAGGGCCAATGGACTCCATATTTTTATAGAAGTAACTTGGCAGCCGATGTGTGTTAAGTGTGTCTCTGAGACAATCTATCTGTTGCTCTTTGGTCCTTTGAACAAATGGACAACCATAATCTTCCGCTCTAAATTGATTAAACTCAGGCGTTTTAAGCTTTCTAACAAAATAAAACACATTATTTTTTATAACCCCACCAAAACCAGTTTCAAACATAAGGTCGGAAAGTTGAATTGATGCTATGTCTTCTCTTACCTCAGGGTTATTATTATGAATGTAAAGGATTAAATCTTTGGTACTAAAGGCACCAAGCGCTGCTCTGTAAAGCCTTATTTCTTGCTTGTTAGAGATGGTCTTGCTGAATAATGTTGTGTTCGTCGGCTTATGATAGACAGAGAGTACGTATTCTGACTCATCTTGTTCATGGAAAGTCGTAGAAGCTGTGATAGAAAATACTCCTTTTTTGAAAGTGGGAGTAAATACACACCTATCCTCTAGTAACATGTATAAAACAGTAGGTAGTCGCCATTCACTCCTGCTACATCCATACCTTAACACCTCACCTTCAAGTATTCTTGGTATTTTCTTCAACACAACATTTGTAAAAATATTTACCGCAAAAATTTTATTATGGGAACCAGGATCAAACTGACCTGAGCGAAGAGACGCCAGTTTAACTCCTGAAGAAAGTAAAGATTCCATTTGACCGGTAGCAGTAAGCCACCTGAATGTCATATTTGCAATACTCGATAAGCTCAGTTCTACGCCTTCACTTCTAATTGCATCTTTGATTTCTTGAAAAATCATGAGACGTTCGTTATCACTTAAATCATTCAAATTTCGAGTGCGATCGATAAAATAAGGCGCATTCTCATGAACATATGTTTTTAAACCCAGTAAAAAAGGGATGATTTCACGGACGTAATAGTGTGGGAAGGCAATGCGATAATTATCGAATCCCTCTATTGCGAGGGATCTTTTGGATACAAATTCAGCCACGTTTGTTTCACCGTAGCTTTTAATGGGTGAATAATCGTTATAATATTCAACAATAAAGGAGGTTGTACAATTTTCACAACGCACCACTCTGCCTGGCTTGTTTAACGTTTCTCCGATTGTAGAACTCATCAGTTCATTCATTTGCAGGCTTAAAATATTACCTTGAGAGTAGCTACTCAAAATGGATTGTAATAATAGCAGGTAAGCCCTAGAGAGATTGTTTTCAAAATTAAAGTTTTCCGATAAGAATGGAATATCAAGACGTTCAAATTGATTCTCCTCTAATTCTTTGAGTAATGTGGCATAAGCTCCTTTAAACTCTATGGGCGTTGCTTGTGCATTCGCTATTAATATTTCTTTAAGAAGCTCTTGCTTCATTAGGCTTATTCGTATGTTCACAAAGCTCAATGGAACATCGAATGCTGTGAGGTTTTCACCGCCTTGTTCTAACTGAGTATATGCATCTTGAAGATACAACAGTTCTTGCTGAGCGAGTGTAGAACCCGTCTCCCTTACTTTTATCTGTGCTGTAATTAAATGCGAGTATATCGCATGCTCACAGTATCCAGGACTGACTGTACATTCATTCGCAACCTCTAATTGCTTGAGAAGTAACTCTTCTGACTCTTCATTATTAAGGCTAGAATAATAGACACCTAATTCACTAGAATATATATGGTCTTTTAAATTATCAGACAGGGAGGTAGCATGTGCGGCGTTTATTGACAATAATAACGCCAACATGGAAATGAAGAAATTTTTGGGCATAACTGACTCTCTTTAGGACGGTATCTTGTAATACCGTTTTTACGTTTTATAGTATTAGTTCCATGCATCATACTTAAATCCAGTTGCATATCAAATTAAATCAACTAAAAACACCTATACTATTAAGTTATCATTTAAGACATCAACTAACTAATAAATACTCGTAAAGACTCCGAACCACTTAGGATATTGCTGTTTATAGGATTTTTATTTTTCACAAAATTAAAACAAAATTAACAATTGATTTTCATTCTCACCATATATACTGGAATAATTTTATTTTGGACTTCGAATATCCATTTACTATGCCTAAACGAAAATAAACGTCTATTATTCATAACTAAAATTAACCAATCACTTTTATTCACTTATCATACTAAGAGGTCAGGTAATTCCAATTTTTGAGTGAGTCATTAAAAATTATAATTTGGGGCGCACTTACGTTCGAAGGTATCCGTGGGCTACAATTCTCTATTCACGCTCAGCGCTTATTCAATAAGAATAGAATCGATACGATAATGTTCATAGCTGATCTTCAAAGTTTCAATTTTTTGCACTCTTCGCAATTTTATTAGGCGCCCTACAAGTTAATTTATCCTCGTAAACACTCCCCCTCCTTTGTGTTTTCTATAAATCTTACAACTCGCTAGCATCCTGTTAAGACAAGTGACAAAATTTGCGAAAATATGAGACCGATAACGCGACTCTGCGGGCATGAGTTGTGCGTTTTCCGTGGATTGTTTGTGTTTTAGCTGGGCTCTGCAATAGGCACAAAAAAGCCACCATGATCGGTGGCTATCTTGGGATAGTTGCATTTCAAACTTGTACTAATTCACAATTATCTATGAGTTGACATTACCAAAGCTGCACCAGCACTGATAAATGTAGTTCCAAACACCTTTCCGATAGTGCTCCCTGATACAAAGCTTTTAGCCCCAGCTTTTAACTTCTGACTCAAAAAAGAGTATGAGAGTAGACACAAAAATGAACACATCATAAGGGTAGTAACTAGTATTGAAAATTGATTAAACAAAGACTCTGAGGCATTAATGAACTGTGGAAAAAGTGCAGATGTAAATATAATTGCTTTAGGGTTTGTTAGTGAAATGAGAAGCCCTTGAGAATAAAGGCTCCGAGCACTAAATTTTTTTGGGTATGTGCTGTCGGCTGTTTTTAGTTTTACGCCATTACGCCATAATTTTACTCCCATATATAAGAGATATAACGCCCCAATTACTTTTATGATCGTAAAAGCTGTCGAAGAAACAATCACTAGCGCGCTTAATCCCAATATAGAGAAAGTAGACATAATAAATAGTCCAGTCACATTACCCGCCGCGGTAATAAGAGCACGTAGAGCCCCAAACTGTAGACTATGCGTTGATACTAGCAATATCGCAGGACCAGGGATTGCTGCTGCAATAAATGCAATTGAGCAAAAAGCTAACCAATTTTCAAAATTCATGATATTTCCTATTAAGAGAAAAGAAACGCAATACCAAAGCCAGCGTATCCCACCCTAACCATTCAAACCAACACATAGAAAAATACCACGCGTTGCGAGTCGTACTTCAAACTTGATACTTAAAGCGAAGCCGAAGTTGGTAAAAGTCTGTTTCATCGTGCTTAAGGTTCTTGCGCACGAACTCCCAACCATGGTGCTTATAGAATGTGAGAGCTCGATGGTTAGTTCGGCTTACTGAGAGTACAGCACGTAAACAACCCACTTTACTCAAAGTGCTTACAATATAATCGTGCACTTTTGGGGCGAGTCCTGACCCACGAAAATTCGACTTCAAGTAAATGAGGTGAGCATAGCCTGTCCCCGGCTCAGGTGAGAAGCTACGAAACACTAACTGCCCTGCAAGCTGGCCATCCACAAATATATGGATATAGAACCATCTTGATGTTGCTAACCTGTCTAATACTCGTTCGCGATAACCAAAGATGAAGTCATCGAAACCATCGTAATGTCCAAAACTACAAAAATATGCATCTTTTCTTGCAGCAACGCATAATTCAAAATCATCAGTGTTTATCTGCTGATAAAGTAATCTCCATACTTAACATGTCCTTCAAGCACATGACATTCAATCATGGGATAAGCAACGTAATATCAGGGCCGCCCACCGCATAACGCCATAAAGACCGAAACTAACGGGTAGTAAACTACCACGTGTCACGAATCATTCTTAAACAAATTTTTAGCAATCAAACTCTAGCACCATTGGAATATCAACCATTCCTTGGCGATTTCTAACGCCTTCTTTGCGTTTAAAACCAAAACGCAAATATACGCTTTCCGCATTTACCGCAGAGTTAACCGTGAATAGACCGCTATTGCCACTTTCTAATACTTTTTGTTTAACAGTTTCCCATAATTGACGGGAGAGCCCATGACCTTGAAAATCATCATCTACGAATAGATGGTACAGATGTGACTTGTCTCGTACTCCAGCCACACCAACGACTTCATTATTCTCGGTTACTGCAACAACATAGTCATGGTTTGTAGACAGATATTTTTCCATGTTTTTCTCTGACATTGAATCGAGCAAAATACTGTGTACCGACACATCACAAGTTGGGCAAACATATTTGTTTGTTAAAGGTAAGATCAACTCACTGATTGCCTTTGCATCACTAATTTCTGCATTCCTGATATTGATGCTCACTATTCCCCCCCTGATTGCTAATCGCTTTCTATCTATTAAACCGATACCAGAGAAGATACACATTTACACTCAACACGATCAATACGTCCTCTGTAGCTTATGCTTTATCACTTCACAAAATACAGAATTCTTATGCATAATAGCCCTAAAGCTATGGCTCATCTGGGGTTAATACGCCCATTGTGGAAGGCATAAAGACGGCCTCTAAAACGATAGAACTGTATAAACCCTCATTATAATTATGTATCGTGGGCTTTTCATTTCGATAGCTTTAAGGTATGGCATGAGAGAGATTTGCTAAGAGTGTGACGATGAAGCCGGCATAAATAAGACGTATTTCGGCAACTTATATTTTAGCTGTAGTGGCGAGTGCTACCTTAAAGGCTCTCAGTCAAGCAAACATGCACTAACGCTCACCAACACTCGACAAAAAAGATCGCTCTTTGCCTATCTCTGAAGCGCCTTGCAACAAGATCTGTAAACCTAAGTCGGGCAGACCATGCAATCAATGCTATGCCCCTTTCTGCTACATCCTGAAGAACAAACTCGCCATAAGCCTCCTTTATGGTCAAGCATCCACCGTTTTAAGACATTCATCTACTAGCCACTTTATAATGAATAGAGGGAACATTTTAGTTTTGCGCGATATTCTTGGTTATGCCGATATCAGTATGACAATGCGCTATGCCCACTTCGCACCAGAGCATCTATCTGAGTCAATTATCCATAACCCTCTTTCAAACCTGTAGCCTGCCGCCAGAAAATTTTTGCTCGGCTGTCGCCACTTTGTCGCAATTGCTAAATTTCAGGTAAAAAAAGAGCCACTTTAAAGTGGCTCAATTCTTAAAGATTTAACAGTTGTTTTAAACGTTACTCTTTACCGAATACGTTGTTCTCTTGCTCTTGTACACGGATGAAAGTCGTACGCTTAGTTAGCTCTTTAAGCTTCGCTGCGCCTACGTATGTACAAGTTGAACGAACACCACCAAGGATGTCTGAAATCGTGTCATGAACGGTGCCACGGAACGGAAGTAAAACAGTTTTACCTTCAGCTGCACGGTACTTAGCAACACCACCTGAGTGCTTGTCCATCGCCGACTGTGAAGACATGCCGTAGAACTTCATGAATTGCTTGCCGTCTTTCTCAACAACTTCACCACCTGACTCTTCGTGGCCTGCTAGCATACCGCCTAGCATTACGAAGTCAGCACCGCCGCCGAACGCTTTAGATACGTCACCAGCACATGAACAGCCACCGTCACCGATGATCATACCACCAAGGCCGTGAGCAGCATCGCCACACTCGATGATTGCAGAAAGTTGAGGGTAACCTACACCAGTTTTAACACGTGTAGTACAAACTGAACCTGGGCCGATACCAACTTTAACAATGTCTGCGCCAGCTAGGATTAGCTCTTCAACCATATCACCTGTTACAACGTTACCAGCAGAGATTACTTTGTCTGGGAATTCTGCACGTACTTTTTGTACATACTCAACTAGGTGCTCTGAGTAGCCATTAGCGATATCAATACAGATAAATACGAAATCTTCGCTAAGCGCCATGATTTGCTTAGTTTTCTCAAACTCAGCTTCAGAAGTACCTGTTGATACAAATACGTTGTTCAGCGTTTTCTTGTCTGCTGTTTTTGCGAACTCAGCCCACTGCTCTACTGTGTAGTGCTTGTGTACTGCAGTCATTACACCGTGCTCTGCTAGAGCCGCTGCCATTTCGAAACTTGCTACCGAATCCATGTTCGCTGCGATTACTGGTACACCAGACCATTGACGACCGCTATGCTTGAATGTAAACTCGCGGGTTAATTCAACTTGAGAACGACTTTTAAGAGTAGAACGCTTCGGGCGGAATAATACATCTTTGAAGCCTAACTTAAGTTCTTGTTCGATACGCATGATAATTTGTCCTGTAATCATATTACGTGTCGTGCGTTTTCGGTAAGCGTTGGCAGACGCTTTACTGAGTTTCGGACACAAAAAAACCGGAGCGTTGGCAGACGCTCCGGTTTTCAGCATTATAGGCTGTGATTTACTAACAGCAAGTCTGATATTTCATTTTTTTTTGTGCTATCCTCTCAAAGATTCCATATCTGGTAAAAGCTCCCCGCTCCTACTTTTCGACTAAATTCATAGTAATTAATAACTTAACAACACATTCACGCAAACGCAGTCGGCTTATTACGCAAACGTTTTCCCTTTAGATTCGGCGAAAAAATCTGCTATCAGGCAAATTTGTGAAAAAAGTGCCCTTTAATTACATAAAAATCACACTTTTCTTTAATCAAAAAATGCATTTTTTCTTAAATAATTTCATTTTTTCTGACTTTGTTCGCTTCCCGAGCCGATCTCAGCCCTCTTTTATCAGCCCTAAAATTTATAAAGTGTAAGGGCAAGTTCGATTAGTACGCCCGAAACTTGGATGAGCGGACTGAAATCGACAAAATATGGCAGGTTCGATGTGCTTATTGATGAGGTTCCAGCGGGGACAAACCGCTGTTGATAGAGCTAAATAATAACTCGACTAAAGTTAACGAACGCAGAACGCCTTCTTTAGTTTGAAATCATTACTACAAAATCAGATACAAAAATGGCCAAAGGGATTCACCTTGGCCATTTTTTATTGGTGTTCAGCTTACTCTTCTATGCTTGAGGCTCTGAGGCGATTCATCTTTACCTGAAAGGTATGTTAAGCCTTTTCCTGAAACATAAGAGCTTCTACTGTCGCATCCTGAATAGACAAGAACAATGATGTCACTTGTCCAGTTGGAGAACGCATTGGGTTAAGCGTGACGTTCTGATACATAAAGTCCGCTTGCTGAGTTACTGGCCTCACGTTGCGGCACTTAAACAGGTAAGGCCTTTGTTGCCAAGTAATAAAGCTACGACAGCCTAAGTCATAAACCGGTTTTGTTTTAAGCCTAAACCACTCTTCTGGGATTTCAGGAAACAGTTCAAAGATCGACTTACCAATCGCGTCGTGCGATTGCTTGCCACTATGGTGCGTCATGAAACCGTTCCACACTTGCACCTCAAAATCTCGATTGATGACCACCAGCCCCATATCGACGTTTTGAACCATGTCTACCATCCAGTGAAACTGTTCGAATTCAGCAGGAAGATTCAGCATATTAAAACTCCTCCATTAGGTAGGCCAATTTGTTGTCTAGAAGAGGCAGAGACTCATCAACAAACATAAATAGAAGGTCGCAGCGAATAGAAGTGCCATCAATGTTGTAACTGACTTCAAAAGTCATGGTCTTCTTAAACGATCCACTCGTGTTTTCGATAACAGAGTCAATTGAGATATGTTGACCTAGCAGAACAGGCGAGCTTTGGAAGAATCGAACCTCAGATTGCTCTCCTAACCCATTCAAGAAAGAGCCCACAAGGATGTTAGATACATCCATCAGCAGTTCTAACTCTTCCAGCTCTTCGCTTTCAGTCGGAACTTTCATGAGCTTTTTAAGATCGCTCACGCTCGAGTCACTTAATAAGACTAACGCTTCACCGGCAATACCTTCCCCACTGAAGCCTTGGCAAACACCCGATACTTGGTCGTTGTCAGCTAAGTCACGAAGCGCCATGTGCAACTCGCTCACTTCGAAGATATTCACGTTTGGTAGAGGTAGGTGAACGAATACATTGAAATGACGCGCCAATGCATCTGCTGCTCGACCGATCGCCACGTTCGCAACTTCCATATAGATGTCACGTCGGCGCAGAATTGGTAACTCTAGCGGTGCTGGCGTAATAAGTTGTGGCTGTTTAGGCGGCTCAACATGCTCACGTAGAATTGCTTTAAGTGCTTCTTGATCGATTGGCTTTCGCAAAAACGCTTTCGCGCCAAGGTCCAACACCTTTTGTTGCGCTTTAGGTTGGATGTCACCGGAAACTACGACAACTGGCGTGGTATCGCCTAATCGCTTCATCTCTTCCAATGTGCCATAGCCATCGAGTTCTGGCATGGTCAGGTCGAGGAACATCAGTTTAAACTGGTTTTTAGCTAGCTCTTCAAGTGCATGAAGCCCATGAATAGCAAAGGTTATATCTGCATTTAGAGAACTAGGCAGTGATCGAGCCATCTGCTTCCGTGCTAACGCAGAATCATCACATATAAGAACTGGGAACGACATAAATGCACCACTGATAAATCAAAGCTAATTCGAACGAGTGTAACAGATCATTATGGTATCAGGTACGGGATGAATAGATTTATATATCGATTATTAATAAGAATGATAAGACGGACGGGTGAGCGATTATTCTGAGTGATTCTTCAAGCAAAACAATATACTACCAAGGCTATAGCAACGAAGGTTACTGAGCCCCAATAATTACTTTTAATGAAGCTCAGCATTGCCGGTTAACACCACCGTCCATCAAAGCAGTGGTGTGTCGATAACTTGCCTTAGTAAGGAAGAGTCATAACTAGTAGCTCGGCCACAAGATAAGCAGTGCGAATCGAATGATCACCGCAAACACTAATAGTGCGATCCCTAAGCGATACCACTTGTACTCTCCAACACTCATTGGAATACGTTTATAAAACATAGTGATCACACCTTTCCAATCACTACTGCGTTTTCCATACTGCATCACACTCGTTAAGACAAACAGTGCACCAAGTACTAACATTCCCTTCTCAGCCCAGAACAATCCAACTTCCATTTGTATATTCCTTGATATAACGGTGAGCGACTCGGATCATTTTAGTCAGCTTTGTTCGATGTTTCTGTAAGACCAAGGTCTAACGCGCTTTAGCCAATCATCTAGGCTTAGCAACGAACTTAACTGAACGACATGTTCATATCGAGTTCAGCTTGCTCATCTATACTCTTGTTTCCACCAACAGGAGAAATTCAATGAAATCACTGAAAAAGTCACTTTGTGTATTAACTGCTTCAGCTTTGCTTGTTACTGCTCCGTTTGTGAGTGCATCGTCACCACAACAACCAACACAGCCAGCACTCAGCCCGCTACAAATGGTTATTGCTTCCTTGAATCTAACTGAAGAGCAACAAGCAGAAGTGTTCTCTCTTGTTCAAGACTAACAAACAAGCAGAACAGAAATTGATATGGACAGCGCGATTGAGTTGAAGAAAAAACAGATCGCCCTAGTGACTCAGCCTGAGTTCGATGAAGCTGAAATGGAAAAGGTTATCGAGACCGTTCAAGCCACTGAAAAGTCGATGGTGATGCAAGAGATGCGTCTTAAGAACAACATCTATAACTTGTTAACTGATGAACAAAAAGAGCAGTTTAAAACCATGATGAGGTCAGCGCTCTCTGGTGGACAGTAAGCACCCAACGGTTGAACCTGGCTATCCATAGCCGCTCCCTGATTCCTGATATTGATTCACTCCCCCATGAATCAAGTTAGATCAACAAAAGCCACAGTACTATCTGTGGCTTTTTGTTGTCGATAATAATTTCACTAAAAAGTTAGGAGGAAGCTGAGCAACCGATATTTAGAGCCTTGCTATTTTTGTTAAGCACAACCATCAAATGGATAAGCAGCAGAATACCTGTCACTCCTAAACCAACACCAATTCCCCCCCAGATTCCGGCCAATTCAAACTTGGGCATTAAGTACCAAGCTGCAGGTAAGCCAAATACCCAGTAACCAATCGCCGTCATCACCGTAGGCATAGAGACAATCTTCATCCCTCTAAGCAGGTTGATTGCTAACAACTGCCAAGCATCAACTATAAAGCAGAGTGCAACAACCCAGATAACAGAGGCCAGTAGCGATGTCATTGCTCCGGTACCATCATCAAGCTTGAAGATAGAAGCTATCATTTCCGGCCATAAGATAAAGACAGCCGACAGCGCCACACTCAACACCGACACTAACATGAAGCTTTGAATCGAGGTTCGTTTGATTCCTTCATAGTTGCCCGATCCGTAATCACGACCAACTAGAATTGCCGCAGCTTGCGAGAATCCGAAATTGAAGTTCCAAGTAAAACTCAAGCATTGCAGTAAGATTTGGTGCAGCGCTAGAGAAGCGATACTAATGGTCCCTGCCATCAAGGTGCCACCATAAATCAAACCATGCTCAAGCAACGCTGCAATCGCGATAGGTAAGCCCATCAATAGCAAAGGGCTCATAAGCTTAATAGAATACTCCTCTGTATGTAGCCAAGGGGCAAACTGTTTGAATTCGTCACGCTTGAATACCCAAACCGTGTAACCAATCATCACCATAAATGCCGCGCTCGCGGTGCCTAACCCAAGCCCTGTTAATCCCATTTCCAATGTAAAGGTTAAGAAATAACTCACTGGAACATTCAGAATTACCGTGATTATCGACATAACTAAAATAGAACGCACATTGCCAAACGCACTGGTTAAGCCACGCAACACCAATAAGATTAGCGAAGGCAACATCACCCATTTTAGAGCGTGCACGTATTCCATCGCTAGGGTAATCACTTCCTGTGGTTGCTTGGCAGCTTCTAATACCAAGGGGGCTAACCAGAAACTTGCCATTAAGAGCGCACTAAGTACAAACGCCAACATGGTTGCTCCTTTCACTGCCAACCGAATTTGGCTATTACCAAATTCAGGGCGAGCCACTCGTTGACCATAAGCGATCGCAATCAAATTCGCGACACAGCCCACCGTGCTACTCGCAATAATAAAGATAAAGAAGTAGATAGAAGCGCCTAAGCCACCAGCCGCAAGGGCTGACACGCTGATTCGCGACATCATCCAAACGTCAGTAAGGACTAAAGCCATGGATATCAGCTGTGAAATGATCAAAGGGAATGCAAGAGTGAGTATTTTTTTCATGAGCGCCTCGGTTAATTTCGACCAAAATACGATCGATGGGACTAGCGTTCAATTGATAAATTTGCGACTCTAACATTCCAAAAACTCATGCGATTGAATTATGACCCCATATCCTAACCTGCCATCCTCACATAATGGCTTAAAAGCCTTCGAAGCGGCTGCAAGGCTGATGAGCTTTACACTCGCTGCCGATGAACTCAACGTGACACAGAGTGCAATTAGCCGTCAGATAAAACAGCTTGAAGATGAGCTGAACGCATCTTTGATCATTCGTAAACATCGAGCGATTGAATTAACAGAGCAAGGTCATGATTTGTATACCGCTTTGCGAGAAAGCTACGGCAGTATCGAATCGGTTATCGCATCTTGGAGAGAACCAAAACAGAAACGTATCGTGATCAAGGCAACCCTGAGTTTTGCTACGCGCGTGTTAATCTCTAAGGTTCGTGAATTAAACGAGCGTTACCCAGATTACGAGATCGTGATTGTTCCTGTGATTGAAGAAGATGAAGCCATTAACAGCAGTGAGTATGACCTGTTGATCTTCCATACTCGATTCAAAAGCCGCTATGACAACGCTCCTGACATCACTTTCTTGCGTGAAGAGTTTATGGCGCCCGTGTGCTCCACAAGCTTAACCAATGCTTTAGGTTTGACTAAGAAAGATACCGACCTCGATTCGATCTTAACCATGCCAAGGCTTCACCCGACTTTAGATCACCATGATTGGAAGGTATGGCTGGCCGATGTTGAATCGCCACCAACAAAGCCCGTTAGAAATACCAGCTTCCTATCTTTGGATATGGCGCTCAGTGCCTGCCTATCTGGTGAAGGCGTCACGGTAACCGATCTGCTTTTGGTTTTGCAGGATTTGCAACGAGGTTTCTTGCACTGCCCGCAAAATGCCAAGATTCAACACAGTGCTTGGACCTACTTCATCCACCAGCGTACTCACTCTGCAGTGATCAACAACTTGATTGAGTGGCTTAAACAAGAGACCAAAAACGAGATCGAGCTACTTAAGTCACTCTCCCAGCAAAATCATTGGTCAGGAGTGATTGAAGACCATCACTAGACACAAGCTTACGCCAAGTGAATAAGCCGCAACATGTGCTGCGGCTTATACTAATGAAGTCATCGCTCTTCGTTTAATGGGCTAAGTGGCTTAACTCGACAGCACTTACAACTTAAACATACGCGCACTGCGTGGTGGCAGGTTAAACGTATGGTAGCGAGAAGAAATGGTTTCTGTCGCGCTGCTTAATACGTCTTTGTATTGAACATGCCAATTGAACTCGTGTTGGTAAGTATCAACGGTCACGCCACGCGTTTCTCCACATTTGTTTATCCCAACTACCCCTTCTTTGCCACGCTTGAACAGCAAAGTGCACTGGTCACTTGAAATCATAGTCATTGTTTTGCCTTGCATCGCGTTATGGAAGCTCAACATGTTTTTCATTGTCTGGCTATTCCAAACATTACCCCAACGACCATTATCTTTATCTTCTGAATCAGGAAGATCATCACTGTAGATCAGTGGAGTGCCGCCATCTTTACCAAGGATATACGCGTAAGCAAGCTGCTCATCTTGAGGATCCATTATTTGGTAACGGAAGCCGTCGTTGGTTGGAATATCGTGTGTGATAGTAAAGGTAATGGCACGGCTATCAGGCAATGCTTGTCCGTAAGCTTGTGGATCGTGCAGTTGGTTTAAACCACCGCCCATAGAAAACGCCGAGCGAATCGAAGCAAACAGCGGGAAGTCATACGCTGAGTGGTTGGTGTTGTTCAAGTAAGGTGCTAAGAAAGACTCGTAGCCACTGTTGCCAGCCCCATCATTGGTAATCACCTCACCAAACACATGCATGTTCGATGTGATTTCAGCCGTAAATACTTGGTCGATTTGGTACTGGCTCATGTGTTTCACCGCATCAATACGGAGCCCCTTGATACCCATCTCTTTTAGCGCCTTCAAATACAAACGCTGCTGTGACACTACCCAGTTATTTGGGTCAAGATCAGGTAGCCCGGTATCGCCATCAGCACCACACAAACGCCAGTATTGAACATGCCCAGGCTCATCCCAATCCCAAATACAACCAGCCGCATGAAAATCGTTCGCCGAGACAAAACCTTGCGCTAAGTTGCCGAAAAGAGTCTGGTCAGCATAGTAGCTTGAGCGGCTGGCATACTCGTTTAGCACTTCTGTACCAGGGTAGTTTAAGTCACTTCGCTTCCAGCTTTCATTCGCCATGTGGTTAAGTACAACATCCGCGTAAACATCAACACCGACACTTTTCAGTGCAGCAATCATTGCTGCTAGGTCTTGTTTATTCCCCAATGGAGAATCAATCGTGCGTAGATCTTGTGGTTGATAACGCGCCCACCATTGGGTGCCACTGGATTTCATCGCGGGAGCAACTAACACTTTTTTATAGCCAGCTTCGGCTATTTGATTAGCGTTGGCAGTTACATCTGAATACTTCCAATTGAATGCATGCAAAATTGTGTCGGCATAAGTCGCTGAACTAAAAGAGCAAAACGCAAGTGTGGATATGAGTAAGGTATTTATTGGCTTCATAGAACATATCTCTCATTACAAATTCACAAGAATGATATGAGTGAGAAGGATAATTAAAACGCCCTATAAATCAGAGTTGGATTAGCGTCACCTTCTGTTGATGTTGATTTTATAAAATTGAGTTATGGTCGATATTATGTGAGGCAAAATGTGATGTGCGTTTTGCGGTACATTGACGTATCCGTGACTAGTAGAAGATTAGAAATGAGAATTAATTGAATCAAGTTGACGAGAAAAAGACAAAGGCTTTGGTCGGGTCTTCTAAACTAAGCTATGATTCCTTTTCCCTCAACCGATTGATATTTTTATGCCTTCTTTCTCTTTTACAATGATCCCCGTTGGGGTTCGATTCATGCTCCTCTCCGCTTTTGGATTCGCACTGATGTCAGCCTGTGTGAAATACATCAGCAACTATGGCATACCTGTATTTGAGATCGTTGCGGCAAGGGCGTTAGTGTCTTTGATCATTAGCTATATCGACGTAAAACGAAAAGGCATTTCTATCTGGGGTAACAACAAACCACTATTGTTTGTTCGCGGTGCAGTCGGCACAGCAGCGCTGATGTGTGTGTACTACGCGGTAACAACTTTACCGTTAGCAGAAGCAACCATTCTACAGTATGTACACCCCGTATTTACGGCCTTGCTTGGCGTGTTATTCCTCAAAGAACACGTCCAAAAATCGACTATGATTTGCATTGTGTTCTGTCTAGCAGGATTATTGGTGATGGTACAACCAAGTATGAGCAGCAATACAAGCAGCGAGTTACCGTTATTCAGCATTTTGGTGGCGTTACTTGGTGCATTTGGTAGCTCAATTGCTTACGTGATTGTGCGAAAACTGAGCCAAACAGAAGACAGCTCTGTCATCATCTTTTACTTTCCATTAGTGGCTCTGCCAATATCGACAGCGCTTATTTGGAACGACTTTGTAATGCCGAGCCTATTCTTAACCGTGATGTTGGTTTTGGTTGGGGTTTTCACTCAAATTGGCCAATACGGTTTAACCAAGGCAATGCAGACTCAAGCAGCAGGTAAAGCTTCGGCTTACTCATACGTTCAAATCGTCTTCTCAGCGCTGCTAGGTGTTTGGATCTTCAATGAGATACCTTCAATATGTACATATCTTGGTGGGGGTCTGATTGTCACTGGCGCGCTTATTAATGTGTTTGGGAAACAGCTATTGGTGCCGTTCAAAGCTAAGTAGAACACCGAACGAAAGAGCAGTTAGCTAATCGTTCTAAAAAGGCATTGTGGAGTGTTCCACAATGCCTTTTCAGTTTTTCCTGCCTAACAATTCAGCTAACTTGTAGCATTTCGTAGCTTAGGATCATCACTCAGATACTCAACGAACTCGACCTCAAAGCCAGCCGGGTCCACAAAATAAACGTTCTTGCGATAAGGTTCTTCGGCACCAAGTTTAGCAATAGGGAAGCCCGCATCGATAAGACGTTGAGTAACGCTTTCGATATTATTGGTCACATAAGCGAAGTGCGCGAGGCCAACAGAATGCCCATCTAAATCTCGATTCTCACCCTCACCATGATCACTCATTGCGATGTATTGATACTCATCTCCAAAGTGTAACCAGTTACGTGGCTTACCTGACCATTCGCCCTTTCCTTCATCACGGACATACCAATGAGGGAACGCCGCTTTGTAGAAAGTCAGCATTTCTGGGATGTCTTTAACGACTAAATTTACATGTTCAAGTTGGATCATTCTTCTCTCCTTAAAGTATTCTCGTAAGCAACGTTGCATATCCTAATACCTCAAGTTAAGTTGAGGTAAAGCGTTAATTTTCGGTTATTTCCAAATCGCTTTGTACAGCGAGAACCTTGATATATGCTGGTGATATAAATGTTCCTACCATTCAAGCCAAAAGTAACATATCGGCAAATTCGTTTTCAGTATTTTGCATCTCAACCACTTTCAAATATCCAAAACCACTTTCAAATATCCAAAAGTTGTACTGTCGTATTGAGTAATGACACCCTAATTAACAGCGTATTCTTACTCGTACCATTATTTAGTTCCATAATGACTTTTTTGTCACTTTTAAGCTGAAATTCACGCCACTGAAGTGGGAGCACAATCTAATAGTACTCGCGTCTCTCTTAGTGATCGGAACCAGCAAGCAAACCGTAACATTTAAAATACAATTACTTAGCTGTTTATTTCCGATAACACAGAGGGAGCAACACATGGACAACAGGATCACCATCATTGAGTTTCTTAGAGTATTCGAGTTCATTCGCTCTTCAGGTGAACAACTGAACAACAAATATCAAGTTGGAGAAATGATAGCTTGGCATGATTACGATGGTTATACCTGTTGGCTAAGCTACAAAGACGTCACCGTGACATTGATGTTTCATGGTTCGCTTAAAATTGAGTACGACAACGCGTCAAACTACTCTGAATTCATTGACCATTGCCTGGGAGTGCTCGCCATGGAACCTACTTCGGACTAATGAGTAATGGAGAAAATTATGAATGAGTCGAACTTCACAACGTCTTCATTGTGTAAACGAGCAACCCCTTTATGGTTAACCCTGAGCCTTTCTTTGTTATGGTTTGAAACGTCAGCAGCAGGAATAGAGATGATTGATTTCACGCAAGCGAGCGAACACCAGCAATGGTCTGCGATCAACGACAATGTAATGGGTGGCATTTCAATAGGTGGGCTCGTTTATGATGGCGAGCATAGCCTATTTAAAGGTGAACTATCATTAGAGAACAATGGTGGATTCAGCTCAATAAATCGCTCCCTTGAATCGTTAAATCACGCGGTGAATAACGTAGAGTTGGCTTTCGTTGGTGACGGACGCACCTACCAGTTAAGGTTCACCACATGGAAAGACGGACAGCGAACCAACTATAAGCATAGCTTTGAGACCAGCAAAGGTGAGCAGCTCAAGAAGGTGTTCAGACTAGAGGACTTTCAAGCCGTATTTAGAGGTCGATTACTCAACAATGCACCAGAACTCAAAGCTCAAAACATCAAACAGGTCGGTTTTTTGATTGCAGACAAGCAGACCTCACCCTTTGAGTTAAAACTGATTCAGATTCAATTCAAATCATCCCAATAAATTGAAGAGAGCACAGATGAACGAAGCCCCAGACACCGGTCGCTTTGCAAACAATGTCTGGGGCTCTTCTATTCAAGCGTTAAAACTCATCGAATGCTCAAGGGTTCAAACGCCTATATTCTAGGTCATTAACACTTAGTATTTGATGGCTGTTTTACCAATCGATGCGCTGCTTTCAATACGTCGGTGTGCCTCTTTCAGCGTACCAGAACTCAAACCATTCAGTGTTGTGGTTAGCGTAGATTTGATACGCCCCGCATCAATCAAGTTCGCCGTTTGGAACAAGATGTCTTGCTGCTTCTGAATATCGTCGGTGTTGAACAGCGAACGAGTAAACATCAACTCCCAAATGAAGCCTACTGACTTACCTTGTAGTGCCGACAGGTCAATCTCACTATCAAACTCAACAATCGAACTGATCATGCCTTGCGGCGCAATCAACTCTACCATCGCATCCCAGTGACCTTTTGTATCTGCAACATTAAAGATGTAATCCACATACTGGATACCTTGCTCTCGTACTGATTCAACCAAGTTACGGTGGTTCACTACGTGGTCTGCCCCCATGTCTCTTACCCACTGCTCGGTTTCAGGTCTTGACGCTGTCGCAATAACGTTAAGGTTGGTTAATTGCTTCGCAAGCTGAATTGTAATTGAACCAACACCACCAGCACCGCCAATGATCAGGATAGATTTTTTCTCTTCAGGACGAACACGCAGACGATCAAATAACGCTTCCCATGCAGTAAGCGTTGCAAGCGGCATAACAACCGCGGCTTCATCCGTTAAGCTTTGTGGCGCTTTAGCTGTGATACGATAGTCAACGGCTTGGTATTCTGCGTTAGCGCCCATGCGTGTTACGTCACCCGCATAGTAAACACGATCGCCTAACTCGAAGCCTTCAACGTTTGTGCCTTTGCCAACCACTTCCCCAACAGCGTCGTAGCCCAACACTTTTGGTTGCTCAATTGTCTTATCTTTTGCGTTGCGAATACGGATTTTCGCATCTGCAGGGTTGATAGAAGTCGCACTCACTTTTACCAGTAAGTCATTCTCTTTTAATTCCGGCAGGCTCGTTTCAAATTCAAACAGGCTTTCGGGTTCTGTAATCGCTAGCGACTGAGTAAATCCGATGGCTTTCATTGTAGATGGTAGTGACATGATGCTTCTCCTTAAATTCGATAATTGAATCTTAGAGATTTCTCACTTTAGATAAACAGCCTAATGTTTGAATTATTATCAAATTATTTTTGATAATAACGTGTGCGTATGCAAGAAAAATACTAAGATTAACCACAGTAAAATGCCCAATCTTATGGCAAACAGAGCAACCGATTCTTGGCTCAGAACAGGGAAATGAAATGCTTCTTGAAGACTTACAAGTAATTTTAAAGGTTGCGGAGTTTCGCAGTATCACAGCAGCCGCCACTAACCTAGACATGCGCACAGCAACGGCAAGTGCGGCGGTGAAACGCGTTGAAGCGGCACTCGGCGCAGAGCTTTTCGTAAGAACCACTCGTCATCTTCGCCTCTCTCCCGCTGGAGAACGATATTTACCAGATTGCGAACAAGCGTTGAAAATGCTGGACCAAGCGAAACTCAATATGCGCGAGGAGCTTGGTGTCATTGATGGCGAAATTCGAATCGCGCTTGCGTCTGATTTAGGCCGAAACCTCGTCATACCTTGGCTAGATGAGTTTCTATTTGATTACCCTCAAGCGACACTTCGAACGAGCATCAGCGATAGTAACATCGATTTTTATCGTGATTCTGTGGATATGGCGCTGCGTTATGGTTCACCGACTGATGCCAATATGTATGGCTTCAAAATTTGTGATGTGCCGAGAATCTTATGTGCTTCACCTGAGTATCTCGCAGAAAAAGGCCGCCCAGACCATCCAAGTGATTTGGCCGAGCACAACGGACTGCTGTATCAACTTCATGACATGTTGCAGGACGAGTGGGTATTTAGCGACGGAACCCAAAACCACAAAGTAAAGCTCAAAGGAAATCGTGCATCCAATGACGCTGACCTAGTTAGGCGATGGTGTGTTGCAGGAAAAGGCATCGCGATAAAGTCTTGTTTGGATATGTCGAGTCATTTGCTGTCTGGCGATGTGGTCAAGATCATGCCCAACTATGAGCCGACACCAACAGAGCTGTGGTTGGTATGCCCAAGCCGTCAATCCATCACGCCAACTGTTCGTCTACTAAGAGATTTATTCCGTGAGAAAACGACAGAGATCCTTTCCCAGCTAAATAAACAAGGTGCCATCAACAGCAAAGCATCTTAGTGCTGGATTTCAAAACTGGATACAAAAAAGGCGCTAGCGAACCATTGTTCACGAGCGCCTTTTGCGAATGACTTATCACTGACCATGACAAACCGATTCGCTTACTTTAGAAGGTACTTAGTTACTCTTCGATGATATCGCAATCAGCACAACACTGAAGCGCTACTTCATGTTCGAACTCAATTGTGTCTTTACCGTCCTCAAGCAGCTCTGCGATCTCGTCAGCGACTTCTTGCTCATCATCCGCCTCGATTTCGCCTTCAAGCTCTTCTTCTGAATAACCAAAGAAGTTCAACAGCAAGTACTCGCGAGCTTCTTCTTTAGTGCAAACAACGTTCGCAGTAAGGTCTGGGGTAATCTCACCTTGTGCTAGTGTTTCAGTCAGTTGCGCTAAAACCACCTCTTTCATCGCTGGCGTTAACCAACCAAGATCTGTGCTTACTGTCGTTTTTTTGCAGTCAAAACAAGGCAGTTGGTGAAAGTAGTATTGAAACGTAGTCATAGGTAATATCTTCTTTAAATGTTGTATAGCGAGATTATGCGCGTTTTGTAGCAAAATACTATCTCAATCACAACTCCGAATGAGTGGATAGCTAGCTGTCGGTCAATAATTGCTTCACACAATCACTACCTAAATCGCTACACACATCGGCGTATTTGAGATCGGATCGCGGAATACTTTCGCATTTAGGTCAAACACATTATCAAGTAACGCCTCTGTCATCACCTCGTCGGGCGAGCCTTCTGCCACAACACTACCCTGTTCTAACACCACCAAATGATCGCAGTAACGACACGCTTGATTTAGATCGTGCAGTACCACTACCACCGTTTTGCCTTTGGCGTTCATCTGTTGCATCAAGTTCATTAGTTCCACTTGATGCGACATATCTAAATAGGTGGTTGGCTCATCAAGCAGCATCATTAAGACTAAGCTTGTGAAGCTCTATTTTCCTCATTCGTTCTGATTTTATAATTGTGTAACCAGCAACAAAGTAATCCGATACAAAGCCCCCAAAATGCACTTCCGATGCCCAATAAATTCGTACCAGAAGCTGTAAATAAGAACGTAAACAACGCAGGCTCTCTGTAGTGGTTGTCTGTCATAGAAACCGCTAAGCAGTTCATCAATGTGGGCATCACCGCTAACCCCGCAACAGCGATGACTACCGCTGAAGGAACTGCGCTAAATAAAGACACAAATGACATCCCCATCACGCCAGCTAATAAATAGAACACGCCCATCGAAATGCCTGCCATATAACGTGTTTTAGGGTCCTCATCGGCATTAGGGCCCATACAGATCGCTCCGGTGATTGCCGCAAGGTTATACGCGAAGCCTCCGAGCGGCGCTAATAGTAACCCTGTCACACCTGTGGTAGTGATGATCTTCGATGAATCTACCTGATATCCGTTTGCTTTAAGTACAGCAAACCCCGGTAAGTTCTGCGAAGCCATGGTCACGATGAACAGCGGAATACCAACACTAAGCAAAGAAAAGAACTCGAAATCAGGCATGATGAATACCGGTGTAGTTAACTCCAGCGTGACTTGACTGACATCGAGCTTGCCATAACCAACGCACATCACCAAAGCAATGACGAAAATGCTTGGGATGAGTAAGTTTCCTAATCTCGATTTCGCCAAAACAAAAACGGCAAGCATGGCCGCCACTATCTGAACTTCTTCCATTAACGACGCAAACAAGCCCAAACCGAACTGCAATAAAATCCCCGCCAGCATGGCCGATGCAATCGATGTTGGGATCTGTTTCAGTACCCTTTCAAATATCCCAGCCATGCCTACTAGCGTGATCAACAACGAACTAAACAGGAATACAGCAACCGCCTGACTCATCGTCAGACCTTCAAGTGAAGTAATTAACAGTGCTGCTCCTGGTGTCGACCAAGCCGTCACGACCGGTTTCTTGTAGCACAAAGAGAGCAATATCGTGGTTGCCCCCATACCAATTCCCAACGCCCAGAACCATGACGCAACCTGCTCTTGAGTTGCTCCGGCACTCATCGCAGCCTGGTAAATAATCGCTGCAGCGCTTGCATACCCAATAAATACAGCAATAAACCCAGTACTGACGTGGGAAAATTTTAGCTTAGTCATGTTATTTCATTCCTATGTGCGTTATAACGTCCATAAGCTAAACCTAGCACTTGTGCGCTATAACGCACAAGCTATTTATAGAAAAAATCTTGTAGAAAAAGTATGCAAAAAGAAATTAAAATCGGTAAAAATTTGAAACGCCTGCGCCAAGAAAAGGGCTGGAGCCTAGATAAAGCAGCAAAAGCGACAGGCGTAAGTAAAGCAATGTTAGGTCAAATTGAACGTGGGGAATCCAGTCCCACCGTCGCTAAGCTCTGGCAGATCGCATCTGGGTTTGAAGTGTCATTTTCCAGTTTCATAGCAGAAAGTTCGAACAATGAACTGACGAGTTTATTCAGAGATGCAAACGAGCTAAGGCGTGAGGAGTATAACGTTGGTTTCTTCGTCAGTTTGTTATTTCCTTTTGAAGAAGCATTAGGGTTTGAGATCTTCGAGCTAACCCTCGCACCTGGCTATCAGCATGAATCCGACCCGCATAATACTGGCGTTACCGAGCATATATTATGTATCTCAGGAGTGATGGCCGTGCTTTATGATGGTGAATGGCAAACATTACAGGCAGGGCAAGCGGTTCGCTTTAATGCTAACCAGAAGCACGGATATAAAAACCTCGGTAAAGACAATGCGGTGTTCCATAACGTCATCCACTACCCTGAAAAATAGAGGTTAACCTACACATCCGACCATTTATCAAGTATTAATAACAGTTGAAAAGATATGCATCTATTAGAATTAGGGAGCCCATAATCAAATGACACTAAAATCAAAACATGCCCTAGTTGTTGAAGGTGGTGCAATGCGTGGCATCTTTGCCGCTGGGGTACTAGATGGCTTTATCGACCACCAATACAACCCGTTTGATTTCTGCATCGGCGTCTCTGCGGGATCAACCAATTTAGCCTCTTGGTTATCTAACCAACGCGGCCGAACCTATACCATTATTTCCGACTACTCATGCCAACCTGAGTTTATTAACTTCAAAAAGTTTGCCAAAGGTGGACACTTACTTGACCTCGACTGGCTTTGGGATCATATCGCACTGCACTATCCATACGATATGGAAGCCTTCGGTAAACAACCGCTCCCTTTTCAAGTCGTGACCACAGATGTTGAAACAGGAAAACCACTCTACACGCAGGGTGAAAAAGATAACCTAGAAGAACTCCTCAAAGCTTCCTGCTCTGTTCCTATGGCCTACCGCACGCCTCTGAGAGTAAACGGTCGAAAGATGATAGATGGTGGTGTGGTCGATTCCATTCCTGTGATTGAAGCTTATAAGCAAGGAGCGAAACAGATCACGGTGATCCTCTCGCAAAAGCAGGGTTACAAAAAGCGCCCACCGAAAGCACCTTGGCTATTACGCCGCATGATGAAAGAGACACCGCAACTGGCTGAGGCCATGATCACGCGTGCAGAGCAATACAATCAAACCTTAGAGTTTATTGAGAGCCCACCTGATGATTGCACCATTAAGGTTATCGTGCCGGACGATAGTTTTGCTGTCGGAAGATTAACCACAGATAAAGACAAACTTGAAGCCGGTTACCAAATGGGGCTTAAGGCAGCAGAGCGATTCGTTACACAAACATAAAGCAGTTACTGAATGCTAAGTAGCTGGATTTAATCCCCCCTGCTCTCTAGCTGTAAAACAAAAAAGCGATCCACTTGGGCTCGCTTTTAAGTATTTGGTTTTAAGCTAAATTACAGAAGTTCTACCGACTGTTGAAGAATAATTTAGTAACTGAAGGTTTTGGAAAAAAGTGTATCAACGACCTTGCTAAATTAGTAAGAAATGAATAACCACTGGTATGGAAAAGTAAAAGAGCCTCATGACATCATGAGGCTCTATTGTTGGTTACCTTAGCAAGATCAGTGGGCCTGAGTCTCCTCCGCCACACGTCTCTGCATTGCGTGAGTAGTATCGGTGCTTAATAATAAGCTCTATATCATCCAAACCTTCAAGGTCTACTATCTCACCATATCGGTCACCCAACTTCACGGACAACCTCCAACCTGAAGCCGCAACACTTCTCTCTTTAAAGGCATACGTTGGGTTCAAAAACGCCGACTGACTCTCTTCGTCTGTCATGATGTTGGCCTTCATTTGCTGACGATAGCTGTCTTTAGCAAAGAAGTTACCATTCGACACATCCCAGAAGCGCGTAGAGTACGACACCAACTCATCTTTGATGCCCGTCTCGCCATCGGTTAACGAGCCCGGTGTACGACTGCGCATGTAGTTGTTACCACCGTACGTCAAGTAAGCTGGGGTCACCTCTTCACCAGAGATATCCATACTCACCTGCAAGTTAATAGCAATACCATCCAACTTATCTAAGTAAGTGCCCGCATCCACTAGACAGGTTAAGTCATCGTTGTCTGCAACCACTGGCCCTTGGAAGAAGTTCGAGCGTGGTAGCTCTTTCACCGTACTGAACTCTATCGTTAGCCATTGGTCTTGGCCCATGCGTTGAGTCAATTGCGCTAACTTGGCTTTAAACGCTTCATCCGCCGTCAACATCTCACCGCTGCCATCCAAGGCTGGGTACCACATCGTTTTACCGCGAAGCTTATCCACATAACCGAAGATGTGCTTTTTCACCGACAGAGTATCCGTCGCCTCTTGGCTCGTTCTCAGATTACGAATGTCATCAAAACGCTGTAACGCTTTAAAGTATTCAACCAACTGCGGGATTGTTTGAATTTTAAAGACTGACGCGCGATTGAACCCTTTATCTGGCACAACAAAGGCTTCTTGCCACTTGTACTCCAACGCTTGAACGGCATAGAACATCCACTCTTGCAGCTCTGCAAACGCTAACTCCGCGTTCAAGGCTTCTTTTGTCAGTACGCTGTAATGCACTGGGTTAGCATAGTAACGGTCTGCCTGTTGTTGCTGATTTTCACCCAACTGCGCAATCAGTCGCTCAGCTTCTGCAGTGAACCCTGCCAGCCTTTCCACTTCATAAGCCAGATAGCTCATCGACTTCGCGATGTCCACTTCGGCTGCTTCGAGCTCTAACATGAGCGCTTTAATGCGCGCCTTAGAGTTCACATCAAGTAAACCGCGCTCAAGACCTCGGATAGTCGCACGCTCTAACACTGCCAAAGTTTGTGTGTACTTGATGGCGTCATCACGTGACACGTCTTTCAGGTCTTCCTTTAAGCTAGCCAGCGCCGCTTGCACCTCGAATAAATCGACGTTGCCCGCTTCGCTAACAAAGTCATCCAGCGTGTCTAAATCGTCCTGTTTCAATAACTCACTAATATCGACATGAGCTTTGCCTGACGAGGAACCATCGCGCTTCGCTTCAAGCAACTGACTCAACGACAACTCATTCTGACCAAACTGCACCATGATTTTATCAATCGCATCATGAACTTGCTTCTCTTGCTCAAGACGCTCTATCTCAATGGTGATATTGCCTTCGATAGTCTCACGTGCTTTCTGTGCTCGCTCGACTCCCAATTTCGCCGCTTTAATGCTTTGTTGCTGTTGAGCGATTAAGCTGCCTTTTCTCTGCGCTTGCGTCTGGCTCGCGCACAGATTGTCGCCTTGTCCTACCGTACAACCCAGCAGCTTAAACAGCTGGTTATTCAGCGCTTGCTGCTCGTTAGCAAAGGTCTGTCTGAACTGGTCGCGTTGGTAGCGGTAGTTCTTATCTGCGTTTTTCGCCTCTTGCAGCGCTTTCTCTGCCGACGGTACTACGTCATACGCGCTGCTTTTGAGTAACGTTTTAATCGCGTCAAACGAGTCATACACGGTGTTGCCTTTGTCTTTGAACCCTTGCAGGAACAGGACAAAATCATCCGGAAGCCCTAGGTAGTTACCCTCACCTTTTAACCACTGAATCACTGAGCCCAGTTTCATCGTAAGGCTGTTGAGTTTTGCCTGCTCTGTAACCAGCATGGCGTTCACTTGCGCATCGCTGCCCAATAGCTGCTCAAGCTGCGTGGCTTTCGACGTCACACTGTTAAGCAGAGTTTGCGCTTCTGCCGCTAACGCTTGCATAGTATCAGTATTCGCATACACCGCTTTGAGCTTGCTCAGGTGCACTTGTTGCTCAAGCAGAGTGTTCATCATTTGATACACCAGCAGGGCGTCTTTGTACCCCACTACCAAGGCTTCGCCTTCAAAGATAGGAGAATGTTGGCCTTGGCCATTAAGGTATCGCGCACTCTGTAAATCACGATGCGGTAACTGTGTCGCATACGCTTGTGGGTGGTTATCGATAAGCGACCAGTACTCATTCAAGCTGCGCTGTAAAATATCTACGGCATTTTGACGGCTTCGCTCAAGGCTAGCGACCGAGACGTTTGCATCATTAACCCAGTCGATTCTGGCTTGATCAATCGAACGGTTCGCTAAAATAAATTCGGCAGCCGCACGGTCGTAGTAAACATCAAACAGTATCTCTTTAAGATAAAGTAAACCCGGTTTCAGTGCTGCAAAGCCCTCCACCACCTCAATGGCATTATCGGCTGTCGACTTCTCTGCATTAGCCCATAGCGTAGAAAAATCTTGGCTCAGTCTCTCAGAGCTCATCGTAGACACAATCTCGCCTAGCTTTGGGTCTAAGGTAAACATGTTATCAAGGTAGCGGAATGCGGCAGCGTTTTGTTGTTCAGCGTTATTAGAATAACGTGGGTAAAGCTTCGCCATTGTTTTTTCGATAGGTGAGTGGCGTAGCGGTGACACCACACAACGACCGTTGTTTAAGCTACCAGAAGGGCAGTGCTTCACGACAGGCTTGGTCACTGTTTTTTTACAAGTGCTGCCGGATTTTGTGTAACCACTAGGACAATAACTAATCTTTGCCTTATGCACATATTTAGCCCTCATTCCATGGAAGTAAAACCAATCGTCTAATACATTATAAAAGCCGCCGGAACCACTCAAATTTATTCCGCCATTACGAAATGCGGGTAGAGTCACAGGGGAACCGTTCCATTTCAATTGGTAGCGTCCCATCCAAGCTCTTCCTGTTCTTTCGACAACAGTTTGGCCATGCTCCACAAGTTTTTTTTTGCAAAAACCAGCCTTTGTACCACCATTAAGTCGTGGGTGTCGGTTGTCTTGAATATCATTGTAACCACTAGGGCAACCTGAACGTAAGTTTTGGGTGAATGTCTTAGTACAGCTCTGTTTATTCGCGCTCATACCATACCCCGCATCACACTTTAGGGATGCGGGTTTTAAACAACTCATGCCTTGTTTATCAAACCCTGAAGGGCAAGTGTGATAAACAAACTCCTCACCCAATGGATAAGGCGTATTATTGGCGGCCTGGGCAACACCTGACTGCATTATTGAGAGCGTAAAAAGCCCCACCAAACTGCGTTTAGTATATTTCATTATTTTTCTTCTTTGGTTTTTGATTATATAAATAGACTGTTACGATTTATCCCGAACTATTTTTAAACTAACTTTCCTCCCGTATAAATTCAGACCGATTTGTTTAATAATGGCTTCAGATATGGCATAGAAATTGTTGTACGTGATCATCGTATAAAACTTTATACTCAAAAATAACGCCCACACCTTTCCAAAGAATAACCAACTATTGATAAAATTAATATAAATCAAGTTGCATAAATAAAATATATGCTACATCAGAATAAAAACACCGTCATTATGATTTTATAAATTTTTGTGGAGAATTAAGCTACGTGAATAGGGTTTATTAGCCGCCACAAACATGACAAATCACGTCTCCCTGCGTAACGAAAACTCCCTTCTTTAACCGTGGCCATTTCCCACAACACCATTTTGCCGTATGTAAATCACACTTAATACGCAACCAGTTGAATGATTCATTTGCAATATTTATATTTCGCCAATACTTATAAAACCAAGAGATACAAATGAAGACGTTAGCCTATTCAATAGGAGTGCTGCTGGGTGGTTTAACAACCGCGGCCCTCGCCAATGAGCCGAGTGCGGTGTCGCCAACCGTGATTTCTTTACCGACAGGACCGGGAACGATACAAGGGCTTGGGGAGGGATTTAATACCCAATTAAACACAGGGACCAGCCAAGACCAACTGAATTTTAGCTTACCAACAGGCCGTAACCAGATGACGCCTGAGTTGTCGATTACTTACGACAGTGGTTATGGCAATGGTTTAGTCGGCATTGGGCGACGTTTGAGCATACCTTATATCCAACGACAAACCGTTAATGGCCTGCCCAATTACGACGACAGCCACCCCGATGTTTATGTGAATCACCAAGGGCAAGAGCTGGTTCACATTGGTAACAATGAATATCGAGCCAAAATTGAAGGGCAATTTGTTAAATACCAAAAGCTGACTAACGGCTGGCGAATGACTTTAGCGAATGGCGGTGTCTGGGTATTAGGGCAGAGCAGTAACGCACAACACCAAGACAAAAGTGGGCACAAAGTCTTTCAGTGGTTTATCGAGAGCATGACCGATTCTCATGGTAACCAAATCAACTACCATTATGACTCACTTGATAACAGCCAAGCAGTATACTTAACGCAAATTGACTACAATGACGGCGCGAGTGTGGTTGAGTTATCTTATGAGTCAAGGCCGGATCCCATTGTTTCTTACTTACCAACCTTTGAATTGACCAAAGCCCTTCGCTTAAAAAAGATAGACACTTTTAATCAGCAAACCCCGGTCATGTCTTACCAGTTTGACTATGAGGCAACGTCAGATTGGCAGAGTCTGTCTCGCCTATCACAAGTTTCAAAAGTCGCCGCCAACGGGCAAGATAGCGCCCCCCCGACCCGCTTCAAGTATACCCACTTTGACCCAACGCTTGCGGCGTCGCACTACGTCCCTTCTGCAAAGTTATTTCCTTTAAAGAGTCCAGATGTTGATTTTATTGATATCAATGCAGATGGTTTACCCGATGTGATTAACACCGGCTTTTCACCGCACCGTTATGCACTTAACCAAGGCAAAAACCCACAGGGGGAAGTTCAATTCTCTAAAATGGTGAAAATGAGCAGCCACTCTAGAAATAAACTCTCCAGCCAATATGTCAAATGGGGAGACTTAAATGGCGACGGCAAAATCAATATGCTGAATGCGATCCGTCGCAACAGCTATGTTTATGGGTTAGATGAAAACTACAATTGGCAACCGCAGGGCAATTTAGGCAACCAAACACTGTCGATTAATAGCCCTAATGCTCGATTAATCGATATCAACCATGACAGATTAGCCGATGTCTTTGTCACCAACAGTCATTCAAGAAATGGCGTTTTTGACCATACTGTTGCGATAAACAACGGGAACGGTTGGGACACGCCGATCAGCATGCCAATGCCCGAACTCAGTGTTGGGGTTCCACTGGCAAAGTCGACCTCTCATATGGCCGATATGAACGGTGATGGACTCAACGACTTAGTTCACATGGATCAAAAGTCAATGTACTTTTTCGCCGGTAAAGGCACAGGCGGTTATTCAGAAGCCATTCATGTCGATAATATTCGTGAGACTGCGAAAAGTATTCACAATACAGATAAAGTTCAGTTTGCCGATTTAAACCATGATGGCCTCGCTGATCTTGTTTACTTCAATGGGTTCAACGTTACTGTGTGGCCAAGTAAAGGCCAATCAGGACCTCAAGGAACATTAGTGTTCGGTCAACCGCTCACGTTCACACACCCCGATAAATTCGCCCCTTCTAAAACCAAATTGGCCGATATTGATGGCAATGGCGTTGTCGACATCGTGTGGTTTCGTTCTGGCAAACATGAAAAGTCGTTTACCTATTTATCCATTATTCCGGGTGATTTACCCAACCAATTGCTCTCCGTCGATAACGGCATAGGGCAAACGTCAAGCATTCAATACGCGACCGTGGCTTCTGAGATGTTACGTGATGAAAAACAAAACACCCCATGGCAACATACCCTGCCTATGGCTATGCAAGTCGTGAAATCAGTCACCACGGAGGACGCCAGTCGCCCAGGCCAAGCATCGATAAAAAATTATCAATACCGTGACGGTTTTTACTTTGCAAAAGAGCGTAAGTTTGTTGGCTTTAGCGAAGCAACACAACGCGATTTCGCTTCCCAATCAGCACCGGAAAGTCAAACTCACTACACTTTTTTACTGGGTCTTAATGACGAATCATTGCGCGGAAAGATATCGAAAATAGAAAAGAAAGATGCGGAGGGACGTCTTTTTTGGCAAGAGACATATCAGTGGTCATCAAAGCGTTTATTTGACAGTATTGATGACGATAGATTCGTGTCATTTGCAAGCAAAACGCATCAAGAAAAAAAACTCATAGAACAAGGCCGTGGAAACCCTATTTCGCTGGCATGGGATTACGATTACGATGATTTTGGTAACTTAGTCCTTAAACGCGAACATGGCCGCCTTGACGATCGCTTTCAAGATCAACGTGAAACTCGTTGGCGCTACAGTGCCGAGAATGCAACGTCATTGGCTAACTGGCAATTACATCTTCCCATTGAAAAAACCATCACCAATGCACAGGGTAAACTGGTTGCAAAAACTCAATGGTTTTATGACGATGAAAGCTTTAGTGGTGGTAACTTAGGCGCCGTGTCAACAGGTAACCTAACCGCGACTAAAAAATGGATTTCACCAAGTAAGAACAACCAAATTATTTTTAGTCAACGTTCACATTACGACTCTTACGGCAACGCGACAGAGTTCTTTGGCCCTCTTTATGGGGAGCAGCCTGGGCATAGGATTAGCGTAACTTACCAAGAGGGAATATATCCAACCAAAGAGAAACTTCACTTAGGTGGCCAGAGCCTGGTTGCCAGTGCGAGTTACGATTCTTCATTGGGCGTAATGACTCTATTTGAGGATTTTAACCAACAACAAACTCACATACAGTATGACGGCCTTGGCCGAGTCACTGATATCATTGCGCCGGGCGACAGCACTAGTGCACCCACACAATCGTTTGAATACCATTACCAACAGAATTTTGATGGCGTCATGGTCAACTGGATCCGCAGTTTACAGCGTCTTGAAAAAGATGGCCGCCATATTGAACGCCGCCAATATTATGATGGTGGCGGGCGCAATCTAATGAACGTAAGCCAAACGGAGCAAGGCCCACGAGTCAGTTTGAAGAATAATTTCGATAGCCGTGGACTACTAGCCAGTGAAAGCATGCCCTATTTTTCGGCGAGTATGGCTTTTCATTCTGGGATGGGGTCACAAGTCATTCGAAACAAATACGACGCGACCAACCGTACAATCAGTAAATACCTGCCGGCCACTGACTCGCAAGGTGAAACATTTACCTACAACGAGTACTTGCCTCTTAAGTCATGGGTACAAGATACCGCACAAACGGTTATCGGAGGCCAACACAGCGGAGCCGGTAAATGGTTAATATTTGATGGCCTAGGTCAATTACGAGAGGTAAAAGAATACGTTGGTGTGGATGTCAATGGTGAGCAAAGCACTCTGCAAGATTGGACCACCCGATATGAATATGATGCGCTCGATAATTTCACTCGCTTAACCGATGCATTTGGCAATACCCGAACTATGCTTTATGACGGTTTAAGTCGCCAAACGTATCGAGACGATCCAAACCGTGGACAAGCTTGGTTTAACTACGATGCTGCGAGTAATCTAGTTGGCACCATAGATTCACGAGGCATGGCACACACTTACCTTTATGATGGCCTTAGCCGACAACTTGAAGAGCGTTTCTATCAAGACCAAACGGCTATCCCAGCAACAGGTTTCCATTCGCTGATTCTCGATCCAAACAAGGGTAATATCTCTAAGCGGTACCAATATGATAGTAACCAAGATAAACAGCTCCATCATTTGAAAGGCCGACTTGCACAAGTTATCGATGAAGCAGGAAGCAGCTGGTTTGGTTACGATCAAAACGGTCGTCGTACTGTTGAAAAACGTCAAATCAAAGCCTTTGGTCAACAATCGGATATTTATACGACTAAGCGCACGTATAATAGCGCCGGTAAAATCACGCAACTGACTTACCCAGACAGTACCCACCTTGACTACCAATACGGTAAAGGCGGTGAGTTATTGGCGATGGGTAACATTATCAACAACATTTCCTATAGTGCCTCTGCGCAATTGAGCCATGTTCAATATGGTAATGGCATGCAAAGTGACTATGAATACGATGCGCTGAACCGACTCAAGAGCCGAGAAACCACTCGTCAATCAGACAGAACACGTCTTCAGTCACTCAATTATCAGTATGATGAGGTATCGAACTTACTCGGCATTACCGATCAACGAACAGAGCAAGATAAAAAGACCATTGCCAAAGAACTAGGGATCGAGAATCACTATTCTGAGCTCGACCAAACGCGCTTTTATGACTATGACGATTGGTATCGAATTGCACTCGAACAAAATAAGTTAAAGCTCACTCAATACCGCTTTGATCCAATTGGTAACCTTATTGCTAAAAACACCAACGATCCAATCCTAGGTGACAACAACTTAACTTTACGCTACGGCGGAAACACAGGCACTGGAGAAGATAAACGCTACAACCGACAAGGGTTACGCAAAACCGATATAGCAGGACCACAAGCGCTCACCCATGCTGATGTAGGTATCAGTTATGATGCGGCAGGTAACCAGTTACGCTCAGGGAATCAACAATTTCAGTGGGATCATGCGAACCGCTTGAAACAAGTCGATAACCCGAAAAACCAAGCAAAGTACGCCTATGACCACAACAATAAACGACGCCTCAAAGTCGTTAAGGACATTAAAGGAAAGGTCACAACAACTTGGTATATCAGTGATGATGCTGAGATTCGTGAAGGTCAGCTGATCAAGTTTGCTCGTTTAGGCAGCCACCGTGTAGCCAAGACAAGCAAAAGTGATGACACCTTCACTCCAGAAGTTTATTATATTAAACAGCACCTTGGCTCAACAGAACTGACTGTGGACAATTCTGGTCAAGTCATCAATGCGTTCAATTACGAACCATTTGGTGATGTGGAAGCGCAATTTGGTCAATCGGATAAAACGGTTTATCGTTTTACCGATAAAGAGCAAGACAAAGAATCTGGACTTGGTTATTTCTCGCAACGCTATATGAACCATAGCTACGGGCAATTCATCACCCCCGATCCTGTGTTTGCAAGAGAGGCCCGATTCACGGATCCTCAACGCTGGTCACCTTACGCCTATGGGCGAGGCAATCCGCTGAGGTATAGCGATCCTACGGGGGAGTTCATCAGTGACGTTATGAATGGGCGGTACGATTTAGGTACTGTGGGTTATCATGAAACGATGTCAAAAATGGAAAGCATTGCGGCTAAAGCTCATGCTGATACATTGCGTGAAATAAGATGTGCTAGTAACACCATAAATGAGGTAGCTGCTACTGTTGTAATTGTCGGAATTGCTGCACCAGTCATTATAAGCTCAGCCCCGGTACTTGAAGTTGTCGCTGTTGTGACAGTTACAGCTGAGGTCATAGCAGCATCTTCAGGGGCTGTTGAAACTTATATAGACGCTATTGATGGCGACGAATTTGACGCCGTTGATGCTACGAATAATCTTCTGGGCGTAGGAGCGACCGCTACTACTCATGCAGTTAAAAATTCTAAAGAATTAACAGATTTTGGTCATTGGACTACAGATCTCGTAAGCAATACTTTTGGTGTTTCATCATGGGGAGCGCAACAAGCTGCAAAGCTTGATAACAATAACTCAAAAACCAATCAATCTACTGACGGTAAGAAAAACGGAAATGATGGTATGGCAAATCATCGAGGTAGTGATAGTCCAGATAACGATGCAGAAAGTACTAGTGGGGCTGAACAGTCATCAAACACTAAGCTAGACTAAGATGACAAAATAGATCAAAACATAGCCCTGCTGAACAGGGCTATGCTATTTTTAATTAAAATATAATAGAGAGATAGGATGAATAAAGAAGATACAATTAAAACGAATGCTTGGTTTTTATTTTTTACTCTACTCCTTTGTTATTCAATTGTTATTTGGCCTAAAGTCATGGCAGATAAAGGAGACGTGTATTTTTTTTCAACAGCTTCATTCTCAATTACAATCTTTTTTTTTACATTCCTTTCACCCTATTTTATCTATTTCAATTACAATCTCCTGACGGGGAATGCAAAAAAAGACCTCTCAAGTAAAGTTTCCATTTTTATCTTAGTGCTAGCGACTCTCGCCCCTGTTTATCCAAGCTTTATGTATTACTCAGATTTGGACACTTTGAAAACTCAACATAGTGAATACTATTGTGGTGCAGAAATTAAAATAGGGCGATCAATGCCGTTACTCGAAAAGTTTTCATTCAATAAACAATGTGGAAAATAAGAATAAAGAATGGGTAAGAAAATATCAGAATATAAGTACTCGATAATATGCTTAATAAGCATTACTGTATGCAGTTACCCATTCATTTACTTCCCTTCAGGGGAATATGACTCAGATAGAATTTACTTTTTTTCTGTAATAAGCTCATTCATTGCATTTTTTTATTAACATACACTATCGTACAGCTAGTACTAATAATAAAAAATAGAGATGACAAATATCAATTTGAAAATCATCGTATCGGTACTTATTTTATCATCGCCATATCACTATCTGCTCTTTATTATTTAAAAGTTGAAGATTACAAGGAAAATAGCGCTGGCTACGTATATTGTGGCTCAATAATGAAAATGAAACTGAGAGGTTCTGTGGGGCTTTTAGAGAAGTTTGCAATATCTCAAGATAAATGTGATGAATGATTGTTATCACCGGTATTGCAATAAAAGTGTGTGCGTATTTGTGAATCAGTGACGTTTCTAAATTGGGATTTATCGGATTAGATTTTTTAGGGAAAACACGCGCGTCTAAAATGGGTAGAGCATTTGAACTAAAACCAAGCAAAGTACGCCTATGACCACAACAATAAACGACGCCTCAAAGTCGTTAAGGACAGTAAAGGAAAGGTCACAACAACTTGGTATATCAGTGATGATGCTGAGATTCGTGAAGGTAAGCTGATCAAGTTTGCTCGTTTAGGCAGCCACCGTGTAGCCAAGACAAGCAAAAGTGATGACACCTTCACTCCAGAAGTTTATTATATTAAACAGCACTTTGGCTCAACAAAACTGACTGTGGACAATTCTGCTCAAGTCATCAATGCGTTCAATTACGAACCATTTGGTGATGTGGAAGCGCAATTTGGTCAATCGGATAAAACGGTTTATCGTTTCACCGATAAAGAGCAAGACAAAGAATCTGGACTTGGTTATTTCTCGCAACGCTATATGAACCATAGCTACGGACAATTCATCACCCCCGATCCTGTGTTTGCAAGAGAGGCCCGATTCACGGATCCTCAACGCTGGTCACCTTACGCCTATGGGCGAGGCAATCCGCTGAAATATAGCGACCCTACGGGGGAGTTCATCAGTGACATTGCGAATGGGCGATATGATTCAGGTACTGTGGGTTATCATGAATCTATGTCCAGCATACAAGGTATTAATACTAAAGCTAGTTCTGGTGCATTTAGTGCTGTTAAAAATGCCTGTAATGTTACTAGTTCGGTTGCGGGTGATATAGCTTTCACTGCTGGAGCAGTTAGCCTTGCCTCGACAGCAACAGGAGCTGGCTTACCTGCTGGCGCTGCAGCAGGTGCTGTGGCTTTAAGCAGCGGCGCCATAGCTGTCTCAGATATTGAACGATAGTGATAACCAGACTCTGTTTTCCATTCCGATATTGTTCCATCTCTCAGAGCCGTTACCGCTTTGTTTCTGGGATGACCGTCTTCCCAAAGAGCTGCATTCTTTCGAGGCAGTATTAACGGAGTACAGCCTTTATTTTTAAGAGTCTCGTAGCAATTTTTTGTGTCATATGCTCCATCGGCGGATACGGCAGCGACCTTTCTACGTAGTGGGTTGAGTAACGTCGGTAGCACTTCACTATCGCCTACATTTACAAGACTGACTTCCGCGCTAATCACTTCGTGAGTATCCACATCTACAGCTAAGTGCAGTTTACGCCATGTCCTACGTTTTTCTGCACCATGCTTTTTCACTTTCCACTCACCCTCACCAAAGACTATGAAGCCCTTAGAATCAATGGCTGTATGGCGAATAGCCCCTCTCGATTTATTGCGATATTTAACCTGAACTGTCTTCGAGCGTTTACTGATACAGGTGTAGTCAGGGGACGTTAGTGGAACATCTAATAGCTCAAAAATAGAGTCGATCAAGCCTTGAAGAGCACGTAAAGGAAGAGAGAAGATGCCCTTAATCATCAAGGCGGTTTCAATCGCTGTATCAGAGTACTGAAAGCCTCTACCACGCTTACCATGATGGGTTTTGCATCGCCATGCATCTACGGCTGAATCATCTATCCAGAATGTAACCGAACCACGTTTACAAAGGGCCTTATTGTACTCCGCCCAGTTAGTTATCTTATTGTTTGATTTACCCATATCACCGCCATTCCAATCGTTCCAAATGATCAGATCGCAGGACTTGGAAAAGGTTCAACTAATTTAGGCAACAACGCCCAATAAAGTGAGAGAAAAATTACTCAAAAAAAATTCCTAAACAATACCAAAGCCAAACTAGATGTGACTTGGGAAGAATTAGCCGAGCAATCGGGGATTAAACCAAAAACATCGAAGGCCTATAGAATGACTGAGTATTCAGAAAATTATAGAATTATTCCCGACCTCGCAAAATTTGCTCAGAGATAATATGAAGCCAATTGAATTTCAACACACCTCACAATACAATTGGTAAATCAACTCAATCAATGATAGAAAAGAATAAGACTTTTAGCATTAGTTAATTCATCGGGGTCTTTGTAGGCTAAACAATAGTTATTTTTCTATTAAGCGCTGGGAAAGAATCGATAAAAAAATGCTCTTTAACATCCTCATGGGGGTGGTTTTGCTTATTTTTTAAAAACAGACCACAAAATGATAATAAGAAGTTCTTCATCTAAAGCTGATTGAAACAATCAAGGTTAATAAGCTTCTAATACAATGAACGGGGAAAATATGAAACTCAGTACTTGCCTGGTGATCTTTTGTACATTTATAACTACATTCAAATTATACGCCTCTGATACAACACCATCTATAAACATGGTAATTACCAACAAAACTCGCAGTATATTAGACATTTCCAATGTAAGTGTTGAATCAGATATTTCTCAGCATTCATTAAACCCGAACGAAACATTATCTGTTGCTAAAAGTATCAGTTTTATATTTCCTAAGTTATGTACTCAAAGTCGATTATACCCTAACGCAGTCTCCACAGATGGCTCCCGACACAATTGGACCATGAAGTCGTCATCAACGTTAGATTTTAACTTAAATACCTCGGGACTTGGTAAAGCCATAACTTGGCCGAATTTCACAGCGCTAGACTTATACTCCTGCGCACCACTGCCAGCGAAAGCCTACCAAAAGTTTATGGCTCAATTTGGTCCTCTTAAATTTAGTGTAGGTAATAACCATATTGAGTATCGCTTAGCAGCACATGCAGGAGCGGGGTCCATGCAGGGAACCCTGATTGATAATGGCTATGTCTATACTTGGTGTGCTTACAACTCAGATTCTGCTCTCAATAAATGTCAGTCGGAACTTTCTCAGCAAACAAAACTATTATTAAATCAACATATCAATACTCATCATCAGCCGACGTATCTGATACAAGTTTTTGAGCTACCGAAGAACCAGACACCATACAGTGAGATCTTCTTTTTTGGTGATAGTTTAACCGATACTCACAATGCGTTCAGTATCAGTGGCGGGGATCTGCCCAAAGGTGTGTTTTACAATGGGCGTTGGGCTGATGGCCTAATGTGGCCCGACTATGTAAGTATGTTGACGGGAATTCCTAGTCACAATTATGCGTTTGGGGGTATGAGAGTATCACGTCGGTTTGACGCAAATTTAAGTGCGGCAACGCATATCAAAACATTGAACACTGATATCATATTCATGCCTTCTGGATTTCCTATGTCGCCAAGCTTAGAGGATGAACTTAGCGTTGCGATGCCTCACTTAAAACGTCGTTTGGCTAAAGCAAAGGTTGAACGTAAAGTGATGACGACTTTCCTTATGGGAGGCAACGACTTTATGGCGATGGCAGGTGGAGAAATTGAACGTAATTATCCATCAATTGTACAAACTTTGATTACTAATATCCGTCAAAACTTAATTGCGAAGCTTAACCATCATGAGCAAGAGCGGATCAGCATTGCTCTTTTTGAGCTTCCTGACATTAGCATCGCACCTCAGTTGTACCATTCAATGCGCGATGGCGTAACTGTAACTACCTTAGAAAAATTTCGTCTGCAAATTGAATTGTTTAATCAAGAATTGGGGCGTGCATACGAACGCCTCAGAAGTGACTACCCACACATAGAATTTCTCTACATACCTATTCACGATTGGTTAAAAGACATCCAGAGAGAAAAAATGCACTATGGCTTTTCTAATGGTCTTTACGGGGGCAATTATCATCAGGGATTATCAGCTCAGATGTGGGGACAAGCCAAAACCATGCTTAATCAACAAAGTGAAAATAATGGTACTTTGCGAAATATTAATGATAGCAGTAACTTTTTGGGGATCTTTAATTTACGTGGTGATAATGAAACAGCCGGGGCGGTAGGCGTGGGTTCCATAACTGCTGGACCAATGGAGAGCTTTGCCAGTGACTCTCTAATTCCATATCGTCCAAGTCTTATAAATAAAGCTATAGTTGGTGGAGCTGTTCACCCGTCGGCGAAAACACACTTTATTCTCGCATCCCATTTTATTTTTCAACTTCTTACGATACCGGAAAATTATGCCTCATCGGTTATGATAAAAAAAATATTCGATACAGAAGGCTTTAGGCCACAAATTACCCAACAGAAACGTATTACGTTCGCGAGCCTACTCGATTTTGCAGATAATACTCATAAAGTACCTGATTTCGCGGGTTGCGCTAATGGAGAAACGTGTCATTTTCGCAACGGTAACGATAAGTATGTCTATTCTGATGGTTTTACACCGAAAACTTTCCGAGTAGTTAATCATTCGGCAAATCCCAACTGTCCTGATGGAAATTGCTCTGTGTTCACTGTTTTTAATGCTCGGGGTTATTCACGCAATATTAATAACCTTGAATACTTACGCTTATTCCCTACTGATGGTTCGGGGCTGGTGATCCCACTCGGAAGTTATTCTCAGCTAAAATTTAATCTCAAGTCGCCCTATACTGACTTCTCTGTAAGGACTGAGCAAATAGAAAAGCATGGGGTTTGTAAGGTATTAGCCGTGAGTCACGGAATGTGGGGAACGACAGATGGGCGATGTTTTAATGACGATTATACTGTCTGTATTGCTGGAAAAGGATGCGAATAAAAGGTCTACCTGAAAGTCCGGAGTTGTTAGTAAAACTACAGGTATTGCATAGTGAAAAGCCTACTATCAGGAGTAAAGGAAAGTAGGCAAAGTATATATGATGATAATCAAAGTCAGTAATCTTGTTGTGTGTCGATCAGATCTGACTGAACGCTCTCCAGTTAATAAGCGTGAAACTGGCTTAAGGGAAGCGAATAAACATGTAACGTAATCAGAGACTCATCGTCAGCCTGTAAGTTCGATATCAGATTGGTATAATTATTTGCACTAACATATGGTTAGAATAAGCATTAGAAAAGTGCTATGGCTACCACATGCATTTGATATCTGAAACGGCGATGTATCGAGTCAAACACTTGCTTGGTGGACGGCTAAGTCTCAGAAATTACAACGCACAAGTAAGTGAAACTTACGCGATGATCAAAGCGTTGAACAAGCTTACAGGGCTTGGTATGCCTAAAACCTGCCATATTGGCTAACAATTATCCTAAATGGGGCTGTTCGGCTTCGAAAATGGATTACGTAACAAAGCCACTATTCATTTGAGACGAAACCTGGATGACTTGACTGCCTCTATCAAAATTTTAATTTGTGAACTTTCGAGACATAAGCAAGTTAGCACAAACATGCTGAATTAAGGAAAAAAATGAAATACAGCAATAAATAGAGCTAGTAATAAACATGCTGTCACACGCTGCTTTACGATAATCTATTAAACATGTAATTAGAAAAAAGCGAGCCACTTGGGCTCGCTTTTCAATATTTAGTTTTAAGCTAAATTACAGTAGTTCAACTGACTGCTGAGCAATGACGAACTCTTCATTGGTTGGTATAACCATTGCTAGTGCGCTTAGCATCTCAGACTTAGCGATGATGCCGCCTGCGCCAAATCGAGCAGCTTCGTTGCCAGCAACATCTTCAACAAAACCTAGGATCTTAAGGTTTTTCAGGATCTCACGACGGATTGGTAGAGAGTTCTCGCCGATACCACCAGTAAAGATGATGCCGTCTAGAGAGTCTAGTGTTGCAAGGTAAGAAGCAACGTATTTAGCTACGCGGTATGTGAATACTTCGAAAGCCAGCTTAGCGCCTTCATGGCCCTCTTCCATCGCTTCTAAAATGCCACGAGCATCGCTCGTTAGACCAGACACGCCTAGGAAGCCAGACTCCTTGTTAAGAGAGTTGAAGACTTGCTCTTGTGACCAACCTTTCTTAAGTAGGTATTCGATGATACCTGGGTCTAAATCACCACAGCGTGTACCCATCATAAGACCAGAAAGCGGTGTGAAGCCCATTGATGTATCAACACTGTTACCATCTTTGATAGCACATACCGATGCGCCGTTACCAAGATGAACAGAGATGAAGCTAGATTCTTCAACAGGCTTATTTAGCATCTTCGCAGCTTCACGGCTTACAAAGTAGTGGCTAGTACCGTGGAAACCGTAACGACGTACACCGAAGTCTGTGTATAGCTCTTTAGCGATTGCACCAGTAAATGCGCGTTGTGGCATTGTTTGGTGGAAAGCCGTATCAAATACAGCGAACTGAGGCAGAGAAGGGAAAGCTTCAATCGCTGCGCGGATGCCGATAGCACCTGCTGGGTTATGAAGTGGAGCAAGATCAGATAGGCTCTCAATCTCGTTCGTTACTTCTTCAGTAATGCGAACCGTTTGAGTGAACTTCTCACCACCGTGAACGATACGGTGACCGATAGCAACGATATCAGCCGTAAAACCAAGGTCTTCCATCAGGCCTACCAATTTGCCAATAGCAATCTTGTGGTGGCTACCTTCACCCTGAATAGCAATTTCAGTTTTATCGCCTTGATATTTCCAGCTCATACGAGCATCTTCAAGACCAAAACACTCCCCTAAGCCACTCAACACTGCTTCACCAGAAACAGAATCAATGACAGCAAATTTTAGGGATGAACTACCCGAGTTAATAACCAGAACAAACGAATTAGACATTGGATATGGATCCTGTTGCATTACGAATTAGATGAAGTGTTTACTTCAATTTTAGTTAAGCCCATTATTCAATAATTTTTGAATCTTTCAACTTTTGTTTTTAAAAAATCACCAAATGAACACAATTAAGTTGATCTTAGTCATCATTTTATTTATTTCGAGAGCAAAATTAAAAAATAGTTGAATATGAAAACGAACAAACTGACAAGGTAAACGACTGCTTAAACTATTTTTAACTTGATTTGAGTGATCCGGTAGGCGGTCAACATCATAATATGAAGCAACAACATTCGCTCTATCCAACACTCTCCATTCTCTCGAAGTTGAGCCCTGCGTAAGCAGACTACATAGCAATTTAAGAGGCTTTTATTACTACTACCTCAGCATGTAGCAGGTGATTTAAGTATAGTCTTATAACGCCATACAGCTATGTTAACGGAACAAGATAGAGTGATTGCTCCCTTTACCCGGAAGTTATAACGATCATTTCTAACTGGGTTGCAGAGGTAATATCAATATTGGCGTGAAGTAAGGTGCGTTAGTTACGAGCAGTGCGGTCGGAAGAACGAACAAGCAGGCACAAAAAAAGCCGAGCATAATGCTCGGCTTTTCAATTCAGTGTCTATACTAGAGCGTCTAAGCTAAAGGTTGATTAACCTTCGTTGCGCTCTGGACGACGACCACGGTTACCGCCGTTGCCATGGCCACGTTCGCCACGGTAGTTGCCACGGTGATCACCACCTCGGTTACGGTCGAAACGACGCTCGCCATCACGGCCGCCTTCACGGTTACCATCGCGGTTACCATCGCGGTTACCGTCACGGTTGCCACGGTATCCACCGCGACCGCCTTCACGATTACCATCGCGGTTTCCGCGGTAACCACCACGACCACCATCACGACCGCCACGGCCACCGTTACCACGACGTGGTTCACGGAAATCGTTAAAGTCTACTACAACAGCGCCAGCTTCTTTTTGACGGATGCGTAGCTTGCTTAGTTTACCAGCAGTTTCAGAGTTCATTGCTTTTGGCAGTTGAACGTAAGTTGAACCTTGGTCAAGTTTGATAGCACCGATAGAACCTTTAGTTAGGCCAAGCTCGTTTGCTAGTGCGCCAACGATATCTTTAACCTGAACACCTTGCTCACGGCCAACTTGTAGTTGGTAAGTATCCCAGTCTTGAGTATTAAAGTCACGGCCACCGTTATCACGGTTTTCACGACGCTCTTTACGACGGTTCTTGTCACGCTCGATAGCAGCGATCATTGGGTCTTCACCAATGTAGAACAGTGGGCTCTTACCTTGCTGACGCTTAAGAAGCATTGCAGCTAGAGTAGCTGCATCAACGTCTAGAGACTCTTGCAGGGTAGTAATAAGACCTGAGAAGTTTTCTAGAGCTTTGCTTTCTTTCTCTGTTTCAAGTTCAGCGCCAAGCTTAGCAACGCGTGCAGCAGCAACTTGGTCACGTAGAGGAAGTTGGATTTCTTCCATTGTAGACTTAGTTACGCGCTCGATTGTGCGAAGCATACGAATTTGGTTTGTGCGAACTAGAAGGATCGCTTTACCTTTACGCCCAGCACGGCCAGTACGACCAATACGGTGGATGTAAGATTCGACATCGAATGGGATGTCGTAGTTGAATACGTGAGTGATACGTGGAACATCAAGACCACGAGCTACAACGTCAGTTGCAACTAGGATATCGATTACACCTTGTTTGATGTGATCAACAGTGCGCTCACGTAGAGACTGAGGAATATCACCGTGCAGTGCAGCAGCTTTGAAGCCACGTGCAGATAGCCAATCAGCTAGACGCTCAGTATCTTGACGAGTACGTACGAATACGATTGACGCGTCAGTTTCTTCAGTTTCTAGAAGACGAGACATTGCTTCGTCTTTTTCTACGCCTTTAACAACCCAGAAGTTCTGCGCTACTTTATCAACTGTGTGGTTAGTACCAGCAACGTCAACTTTTGCAGGGTTACGTAGGTAACGGTCAACAATTGTCTTAACCATTGGAGGCATAGTTGCAGAGAATAGTACACGTTGTGCAGATTCTGGCGCTTGCTCAAGGATCCAAGTAACGTCATCTACGAAGCCCATTTTTAGCATTTCATCTGCTTCATCAAGAACAAATGTATGTGCTTCATCTAGGTGTAGACGGTCACGAGTTAGTAAGTCTTTAACACGACCTGGAGTACCAACCACAATGTGAGCACCACGGTTTAGAGCGCGCATTTGGTCAACGATTGAAGCACCACCGTAGATTTCAATAACTTTAAGACCTTTGATGTCACGGCCTAGGTTTTTGATTTCCGCAGCAACTTGGATCGCTAGCTCACGAGTAGGAGCCATGATGATTGCTTGTGGTTTGTGTTGGTTTAGGTTGATTTTATTTAGTAAAGGCAGAGAGAATGCTGCTGTTTTACCTGTACCAGTCTGTGCTTTACCTAGTGCGTCACGGCCTTCAAGAAGAAGAGGAATAGCTGCTGCTTGGATTGGAGTTGGAGAAACGAAACCCATGCTATCAAGAGCTGAAAGGATGTTTTCGTTTAGGGCTAATTCATTAAATTGAATTACAGATTCGGACATTGGGATCCCACTATATATAAGTAAACAAAAGGTCCCGGGAGCTCTACCATTTCCAATACTGATCCAATCAGATACTGATTCCATTCAGAGTTACGAAGCAGTAATAAAACACTTCAAGCCATTAGGGACGTCTAAGGGAGGCGGATTATTCCTTAAATGCATAAAAAAAGCCAGAAAAAATTGAATTACATCACATATTTTTCGGTTTTCTTTCAATACTGGCTACCATATCGTCAAAACTTGATGAATATCTCGTCATAGCCGTTTACATCAATTGAATTGAACCTAGTAAATAAGATGACAATTAATTTACGCTCCTTTCGGCTTTAAGTAGTAATCAGGCTTCGCAATGATTATAGTGTGCTCAATTGTTCTCGTAAGATAAAAGTAAGATGTTTCAAGATAACCCTCTACTCGCTCAGCTTAAGCAACAAATCCAAGAAACCCTCCCGAAAAAGGAAGGCACAATCAAAGCCACTGAAAAAGGATTTGGTTTTCTAGAAGTAGATAGCAAGACTAGCTACTTCATCCCGCCACCGTATATGAAGAAATGCATTCATGGTGACAAAGTAGTCGCTATCATCCGTACTGAAAAAGAACGTGAAGTAGCTGAGCCAGAAGAACTAGTGGAACAAGGTCTTACTCGATTCATCGCACGAGTAAAGCTGTTCAAAGGTCGACTTAACGTTGTTCCTGATCACCCACAGCTGAAAAAGCTGCAACTTAAAGCTAAAGCTCAGAAAGGTTTAAACCCTGAGACGCTAAAAGAAGGCGACTGGGTTGTTGCACACATCATTCAGCACCCGCTAAAAGGCGATAATGGCTTCTTGGCGCAAATCTCAGAAAAGATCACTGACGCTGACGACAAGATCGCACCTTGGTGGGTAACTCTCGCACAAAACGACCTTCCAAACAGCGAGCCGGAAGGTATCGACAACTGGCAGATCAACGATGATGCCGATCTTGCACGTGTAGACATGACCCATGTTCCTTTTGTGACTATCGATGGCGAAAGCACAAAAGATATGGACGATGCGCTATACGCGAAAAAGAAAGAAAACGGCGATTTTGAACTGACTATAGCGATTGCTGATCCAACAGCGTATATCTCTCCAGATGATGTAATGGATAAAGTAGCTCGCGAGCGTGGCTTCACTATTTACCTACCTGGTCGTAACATCCCAATGTTACCTCGTGACCTTGCAGACAACTTATGTTCGCTTATCGAGAATGAAGTTCGCCCAGCTCTATGCTGCACAGTAACGGTCTCTAAAGATGGCGTTATTGGCGATGACATCAACTTCTTCGCAGCGAACATTAAATCTCACGCTCGTCTAGCGTACGACAACGTATCAGATTGGCTAGAAACAGGTACCTCAGAGAAGTGGCAACCATCTGAAGAGATCGCAGCGATTGTTTCTGATCTACACGAATTTGCACAAGCACGTTCAGTATGGCGCTCAGCAAACGCAGTGGTATTCCCAGATCGCCCTGACTACCGCTTTGAACTAAGTGAAGATAACGATGTTGTTGCTATTCACGCAGATATGCGTCGTAGTGCGAACAAGTTGGTTGAAGAGTCGATGATCAGCGCAAACATCTGTGCAGGTCGAGTGTTAAAAGAAAGCTTTAACCAAGGTGTGTTCAACTGCCACTCTGGTTTCAAAGCCGAGAAAATTGCAGACGTTCTTGAACTGGTTAACCCACAAGCAGAAACACCGTTCACAGAAGAGCAGATCGTTTCTCTTGAAGGCTTTGCAGCATTGCGCCGTTGGTTAGGTTCACTTGACAGCAATTACTACGACAACCGTATTCGTAAGTTCCAAGCGTACAGTGAAATCAGCAATGAGCCTGCACCACACTACGCAATGGGTCTAGACATTTACGCGACTTGGACGTCTCCAATTCGTAAATACGGTGACATGATTAACCACCGCATGCTGAAAGCACATATCCTTGGCAAAGCACCAATTCAAACGCCAGATGAAACGATCGGTGATGAACTTGCGGTACACCGCCGCCATCACGGTATGGCGGAGCGTAACGTTGGTGATTGGTTATATGCTCGCACCCTAGCTAACGCACCAGCAGAAGAAACACGCTTCCAAGCGGAGATCTTCGACATTAACCGTGCAGGTATGCGCGTTCGCTTGCTAGAGAATGGTGCCGCTGCATTTGTCCCTGGTTCTCTCATTCTCGATAATAAAGAAAGAATCGAGTGCAACAGTGATATGGGTACTGTATCTATCGATAAAGAAATGGTATACAAACTGGGAGACGTTTTAGAAGTCGTTCTCTCTGAAGTTAACCAAGAAAATCGTAATTTAGTAGCAAAGCCTACTCAAGTATTTGCGGACTTGCCTAGCGAGCCTGAGACAACAAACGAAACCGAAGCTCAATAGCTTTAACGGTTAGAGCTTTTAAGGTTACGGCTTTCAAGGTCAAAAGCTTAAAAGGTTCACTTCTAAAGGCGCTAATTATTAGCGCCTTTTTTGTAAATGTCTCGTGCTTAAACAATACTAAAATTAATAAGCAACTCGTTTACAACGCCAAAGAAGCACATTATGTCATCAATAACAGTTACTCAATTCAGAAACTTCATCCCCAGGAAACGAGAACGGTACCCCGCCTCTAAAAATGGTATTTTCATCGTTTCAAAAGGCTGTATTTCTTTCGTGCTCCCCGATGGGACTGAAGCCTCATTGCAGGCAGGCGATTTCACACTTTATAACTCAGGCCAAATCAAAGACATCACAGTAGATACAGAAAACGGCGAATTCAGCGCAACCTGCTTAGATTTTGATTTAGATATTTTCCAGAAGTTCAGTAACCAATTCAGTGACCTAGAATCCACTCGTGTCCCCAGCCAGTACATCAAATTCAACCAAACCGACACCGAGATCTGCGAACTGAAAAACCTCATCATGTCTTTAGCTCATTCTTCAACTAAAAATGACTACGCACTCAGTCAATTAGGGTTAGGTTTGCTCTCACTGATGGTCGAACAATACCCTGCACTGCTAGTTATCATCGCTCGAGCTTCAAGGTTAACGGTGACACAGAAAGTCATTCACTACATTGAACAAAATATTGAAAATAATATCTCTTTAGACACATTAGCCAGCTATATGGGAATGTCGCCGGCCACACTAAAGCGTCGTTTATCAGCTGAAGATCTTTCGTTTTCAAACTTGTTGAAGATCAAGCGTATTGCTCATGCCGCAACGCAGCTGAGAACGTCGACCAAATCCATTACCCAAATAGCTTATGAATCTGGCTTTAAGAGCGCCGCACATTTCAGTACCGCCTTTAAAACGTACCATGGAAAAACACCGAAAGATTTCCGGTCGCTTATTGCACAATCTCAACTGCAAAGCGTGAAACCTCAGGTTTAAGGAGTTGAGGTGAAAGATTTGGTTTCGGCACATCGAAGCCGATAGATTTAGGCGTTCTATCACCACCAGCTAAGACATAAGGTTGGTGGTTATGACCAAAAGTACGATTTGGGATCTTTTCCAATCTCAGCCAACACTGCTTCAAGGTCTTTCGATTTAGGAAGATAAGGGTAAGGTCCCCAAGCCACAGTATCAGACTGTGCATCATCTTCTAATGGCACTGTAATCAGCCAACATGCTGACGGCTCATCAAAAGTCACGCAGGCAATGTCGTTTGTGTAATTACTATGAGATGAGTCGAGCAGATAATGCGCCTGTGAGAACATCACACCGCCCTCACATTCTTCAAATAAGGATTTGCCTAAATCAACAGGTAAACTGCTATTACGGGAAGTACAGAGCTTTTCAGCCCCAACGAGAAGACGATTAAGTTCTATATGGATGACGGACATAACACTCCTTGTAACTTCATAGAAATTCTCAAAGTTGAAATTCCTTTTGAAAGCTTAGGACTCAACCAAGATTTTAGCGAACCCACCCCAACAAAATCCCGACCACGCTCCCATAAACCCGTCTTACTCACGTGAGGGGTCTCAAACCGAACATTCATTAGCCCTTTTCACCATAAGGCAAGCATATGGAATTTCACAAAAGTGTCATATAACCCACCTATGATATGCGACACATGTTATTAACTAGGAATTGTTTATGTTACGAGTCGCGCTTGCCTCTCTTTTATCGTTAGCCCTGTCTTCCCAAGCTGTTTTAGCGCAAGAAACCAATATTTCGGGCTCCACTTCTGTTTCTCGAGTGATGGACGTATTAGCAGAGGAGTACAACAAGACTCACCCTGAGAACTATATCGCGGTTCAAGGCATCGGCTCGACAGCGGGTATTACCTTGGTTAATAAAGGTGTGGCTGACATCGGCATGAGTTCACGTTACCTAACTGATCAAGAGCAGAGCGACAAACTCAAAGTATTCCCAATTGCTTTTGACGGTTTAGCTGTTGTAACTAATCGCTCAAATAGCGTGAATAACGTTTCTCGTGAGCAACTGTTTGATATCTACAAAGGTAAAATCACCAACTGGAAAGAAGTGGGTGGTGACGATCAACCTATCGCGGTTGTAACTCGTGAAGCGTCTTCAGGTTCACGCTACAGCTTTGAAAGCTTGCTTGGCTTAACGAAGATCATTAATGACCGTTTGGTGTCTGACATCAACCCAAATAACTTGGTAGTTAACAGTAACAGCATGGTTAAAACCATCGTGAACCACAACCCACACGCCATTGGTTTTATCTCTGTTGGTTCAATCGATCGTTCAATCAAGGCCATCACTTTTGAAGGTGTAGAACCGACATCTAAAAACATCGCTAACCATAGCTATGAGTTGGCTCGCCCATTCTTGTTGCTGCACAAGATTGATTCTGTTTCTGAAGAGAGCAAAGATTTCATTAAGTTTGTGAAATCTAAACAAGGCCAAGACCTTATTGAAGAATACGGCTACACTCGCATCAAATAAGTGAGTAAGTTTTGTCTTATGAAAACAAAAAGAGAGAGCATCACGCTCTCTCTTTTTTTGAATATTTATAAATCGCTTACTTACAAACCACTTAGAAGTGAAGTTGAATCACCGAAACGATAACCGCACCAGGTCGACGAACACCTTCGATTTCTACGCGAATCTCGCGTTCGACCTCTAGACCTTTCTTAATTGGTGTTACTTTTGTTAACGTACTTTTCGCACGAACGTTACTGCCCGATTTTACAGGGTATGGGAAACGAACTTGGTTAAGGCCAATGTTCACAACCATTTTAGCGGTTGGAAATTGAGACTTGTCAGGATCAACGCTGTCAGTCAAACGAGGAAGCAGGGACAAAGTTAAGAAACCATGTGCGATCGTCGTTTTGAAGGGAGAATCAGTTTCTGCTTTCTCAGGCTCAGTATGGATCCACTGCATATCTTCAGTCACAAGACCGAATTGGTTAATACGATCTTGGCTTACATTGATCCAGTCTCCAGTATGGATAACTTCACCAATCTTCTCGCTCAGCTCATCAAACACAAGTTGTGCTTCTGGCTTCAATACGATTGGCTGCTCTAATGGCACATCTTCGTTTACCGCAGGTTTGTGGTGATCACGAACCCATGCAAAGAAGTGGCTATTTTGTGTGCGGTTCAGAAAGTCTCCCCAGTAGTCTCTAAGAGCTGGAGACATCCATTGCATAAACTCTGAGTGTTGCGATGACAAGCTGTCGCCTCGGTGTTTAAATAAATCAATGACCTTCATAAGAACCTCAATGCACAAAAAATTTCAATATAACTTCGTAATTTTGAAACAGTTCACACTATTGTGCAAATAGTTTCGAGCATACAAGCGTTAGCTGAATAGCAATATTTCATTAATAAACATGCACTTATTAATAAAACATCATTTTATTAGAAAACCAAAAATAGAGTGTTAGCTCTATCGCATAATAAGAATTTGATTATATAAAAAGCGTTTTTATACATCTGAGTAATAGAAAAGACTTAGCAGACTGCTAAGCCTCAATTTTTACAAGGATTAAGTTTTTACAAGGATTTATTTTAAGAAGAATCCGCTTTATGAAAAGTGACTTCATCTACTCATCATCGAGTGGCACTAATTTCGTATTGCCGCCATGTGCTTTTCCACGCTTGCGTTGTACAAATGCATAGAAGCCTGGGATTAGGAATGTACCCGCCAACAACACACATAACAGACCACCGATCAGTTAAATACCCAGAGAGTTTTGTTGGCTCACGTAACCAGCACCGGCTGCAAAGATTAGTGGGAAGATACCCAAGATAAACGACCAAGACGTCATGTTCACAGCAGGGAAACGTAGCATACCGCCCTTCACAGCTGCATCGTCGATTGGTGCGTCTTTCTCTTCACGCTCGACCTTCGCAAATTCCACAATCAAAATTGCATTCTTTGCTGCCAAGGCTATCAAGAGAACCAAACCTATTTGCGCATACAAGTTTAACTGCGCGCCCGTAGGGTTCAGTGCCAAGAAGGAACCCAGAGTTGCAACCGGTACAACCAAGTTAATAGCAATCGGGATCTTCCAGCTCTCATACTGAGATACCATGAACAAATAAATAAAGATCAGTGCCAATGCGAAGGCAAAGATAAGGCTTAGCTTTACGTAGAGAAACAGTTTGGTCTTCAGCCATCGTGGTGTTGACATTCTCGATGTCCAAGAACGCATCATCTCCAGGATGCAAACGTACTAATCAAAAATACAGGGGTCGCAACAACAGGAACCAAAGTTGGAAGCGCGCTACCAAAGGTCAGGCAGGTTACTACAATAACGAGCCAAATCGCTTCGATTAATTATTTATACCTTTGATTAAATAAGCAGCAAAAAATGGTGTAGTAACTCGGTTCTGAACATTGACCCAAGCCATATCTGGGTCAGTACGAATATCAAAAGTTACGTTAAAGTTTTATGAACCATCGTTGACAACTTTTTAATATGCCCGAGGAATAACAATTATAACTCGCGAAAGTGTTTCAACTTGTAAATTGAAATTGGATATATATCAACCCTTTACAAACCATCAACAATTCATGATCAAATATACGTTTGTTACTTCCCCTCTCTGTATATATTGTCTAACATAATGTGGTTTCAATAATAAAAACTCATACTTCCTTGTTAAGGTAATTCGAATGATTTCAAAATGGGCAAAACGTTTCTATCAAATGGCGGAATTAGTCGGTTCCTGGAGTAAAGATCCGTCCACTCAAGTTGGTGCAGTTATCACCAAACACAACCGCATTGTTTCAGTTGGCTTTAATGGCTACCCTCATGGCGTATCAGATAGTGCTGACACTGACGAGCGTGAGATGAAATACCTGAAAACACTTCACGCAGAAGAGAACGCAATCTTGTTTGCTAAACGTGATTTAGACAGCTGTGAAATCTGGGTGACTCACTTCCCTTGTCCAAACTGTGCAGCAAAGATCATTCAAACTGGTATTTCTACGGTTCACTGCCCAGAGCAAAGTGAAGACTTCCTTTCTCGCTGGGGAGACAAAATCAAGGTGAGCCAAGATATGTTTGAGCAAGCAGGTGTACAAGTCGATTGGTTGCCACTGGCAGACCTTGACTAAGCGAGCAGATAGCAAGAACAAAAAAGCCGAGAGTCGATATTATCACTCTCGGCTTTCTTTTGTTTGGGGCTCAGCTGAATGCAGGATCAAGCGCTGACAGGAAATGCTTCAGCATACGCTTCCATGAAATCTTTACGAATCTCTTGCTCTAAGTGAACCGCCTTCTCGGTTGGGCAGAAAATCATAAAATGGACCTCTTGCTCACCCGTCGAACTGCTTGTGATGTGAATATGAGGCTCTGAACCCGGAAGGTCGACGCCAGCATGCTTTTCAATGACGCTGTTATAACGACGCGCAACATCAATGAACTCTTCACAATGCTCTTCAATTTTCGAGATTAAGCCAGGTACCATTGGGTAGAGGTTCACGAAGTCTTTCACTGTCACCGTGAAGTTATGATAAACGTAGCGTTTCATAAAGTTGAGGTTCTTGACTGGGTAAATAAAGAACATGCTGTTAGGTAGCGTGGCCGTCTTGCCAGTGAAGTGGTATTGCCCATGATAAAGGTCGATTTCCTGAATCACTGTCGCCATCAAGTTGTGTTCGATCACTTCACCACTAATTTTACCCACTTCAATCCAATCACCAATTCGGAAAGACCGGGAGCTGGCGCGTTGAATCGAGCCGGTGAAACACAAAATGATCTCTTTCGAAGCCACTACGATCGCAACGGCAATCGCTGTTACTGAGAGAGCAAACTCACTAATTTCAGACTTCCAGAGGAGGAAAAGCGTAATGACAATAATCGCAAAGGTGCCATTTTTAGTGCGGGACATCCAATTACGTTGGTCTTCGCTAAGGAAAGCAACATCACCCCTAATTTGAGACAATGTGATTCGGCGGATAATTAAAACCAGGCTGATAATCAGCGCACTAAAAATAAACTTATGAGCGAGTAGAAAATCTATTACTTGCCACACTTTTTCCATTACTTAATCCTTAGCATTACAACGTTTAGCTTTACGACGGCTAGCGGTACAACAACTAGCAGCTTTAACAACAAAGCAGCTTAAAACTGCGCTATGAAAAAGCGCTCAATTCTAGAGCGCTCGATTTCATACATATTTCAGCTAGGGTGAGGCTATCATTTTATCTTGGCAGAAGTAATAAATTGGCCAAAAGTTTCACACCAAATCACAACGGTATTAAATCGATTAAGATCAGTACCTTCCGGTAGTTCAACCATAAAACGGTCAAATGTTTTGACATCTCCGACTCTAAGTAACTCGCTCTTACTGTCATTAAAGGCTTGCTCGGTTTCAATGAACTTAGGAGAAAGGTAAACCTTGTAGTCCGGCCCTGGAGCAAGTTCGCCTTCAAACGCAATTGCACTTTCTGAAACCGAAACAATACCCTCGCCCCAATGTAAGAAATCACTGTCTTGGCGGTCTCTAGTGAACTCACCAGTATAAATGGCCTGTTGGCTGATCGCTTCAACCGAGCTCGAAGATGGAGAATCAGGCTCAATTAAGATGGGTAATGCGTAAACACCAAGCCCAAAACCAACAGCACCCACGGCTAGGTGGGTGCAGAGTAAAACTAACTTTTTCATCGCATACTCCCTTATGTTTAAAGAGAGTATTATTGAATACTCCAAAAAATACAAAGAGATATCGTGTTAAAGGCCGCTATTTTTGGTAGTAAGCGGCTGTGCGTTGCGATAACTCAACAATCACTTTTACCGCTTGTTCCATGCCCTGAATAGTGATGAACTCATGAATACCGTGGAAATTGTAACCTCCAGTAAAGATATTCGGGCATGGCAAACCCATGAATGACAAGCGAGAACCGTCTGTACCACCTCGGATCGGTTTGATCATCGGCTCCACATCGCACTCGATCATCGCTTGCTTCGCCAACTCAATAATATGCTGATGGGGTTCAACCATCTCTTTCATATTGAAGTAGCTACCGGTAAGAACCAATTCCACATGCCCTTTCTCAAGACGCTCATTCAATTCATCGACTTTCTGTTGCATGAATGCCTTACGCGCTTCTACGCCTTCGCGCTCAAAGTCGCGAATGATGTAACCTAGCTCAGAGCGAGCGACACCCATTTCCGCTGACTTCAAGTGGTAGAAACCTTCATAGCCTTCAGTGCATTCTGGCCTTTCTTGTGATGGCATCATCAATTGGAACTGCGCAGCAATGTTCATCGAGTTCACCATCTTACCTTTTGCGGTACCTGGGTGAACGTTGACACCATGACAGATAACATCCGCACTTTTGGCATTGAAGTTCTCAAATTCCAACTCACCAACGGGTCCACCATCAATGGTGTACGCCCATTCGGCACCAAACTTTTCAACATTAAACAAATCCGCACCACGACCGATCTCTTCGTCTGGCGTGAAACCAATGCAAATGTCACCGTGTTTGATTTCAGGGTTTGCTTTTAGATAAGCGATAGCACTGATGATTTCAGCGATACTCGCTTTGTTGTCTGCACCCAATAAAGTCATGCCATCGGTAGTAATAAGGTCATGACCATGCAAAGCATCAAAATCAGGGTATTGGCTTGGATTCAAGCTTTCACCACTCGTGCCAAGCTCGATGGTTCCGCCTTGATAATCTTTAATCACTTGAGGTTTTACATTCGCGCCGGATGCGTCAGGAGCGGTATCCATGTGTGCGACAAACCAATAACAGGTACAGCGTAATCTACATTCGAGGGCAACTTTGCCATCAAATATCCATTTTCATCCAAAGATACATCTGTTAGGTCTAAGGCGGTCAATTCTGACTTCAAGGCTTCAGCAAAGGTGATTTGACCCGGTGAACTTGGGCACTGCTGATTCGAAGGATCAGATTTAGTATCAAAAGTAACGTAATTCAGGAAACGTTCTACAAGCTTTTCCATAATTCATCTCACCATGGATTAAGTAATTGATTTACTGAATTAATTATTAGATACGTGTACAGAGTCAGTAGCGAGGTGTTTCATATTACGCCCCTGACTATCTATGTATTTGCTCTAAATCATTATTGTGCGAAATTTGATGGGCTTCCTATACTGAATCTAGAGGGTTGCGTCATTTCAGTATTGCGTTCGGATGATGAGCGATCGCTTTGTACACATTCTACGCCCTCCGCTCTCAGCCTAAAAAAAGTACAGTGTGGATGATGATCACAATTTATCTCCGATGCAGAATCTGCCATACATTAGACGGAGATATAGCTATGACGATTAATAAATATTTCATTTTCTCTCCTCAAGCCTCTGAGGAACAAATTCAACCAGTATTAACTGAAAAAGAAGTTCAAAGGCAGGAAGCTATAAAGCAGGCGCAAACCCAAGGTGGATTTGATACCGGCGCAGCCTAGTAGATCACGTATATCTAACACCATCCCCTCTTATAAATGAGCTCTATTCACTATCCGGTAGAGCTTGTTTATTTTCATTACTTCTCCCCTCGATTTGTTTTTAATTCCATTGACACTACCAATCATTGACATGTGTTTCTCGCTCCAAAGCTTTTGTTACTTTTCACACATTACGCAGGCTGACCCAAGGCGATGAGAAATGACTCATTAAAGTGCCTTAACCGATACCTTGTCTTGTCATTTTGTGCTAATAATTCATATTCGTTTTCATCCATCACTCGCCCTTTTTTCAAAACTATAATGCGAGTACCAGAGAACCCAACAACAGGAATCCTGAATTCAATGGAATATTCAAAACTAGGAAGTAGTCAAATTCCCGTTTCCCGAATTTGTCTTGGGAGCATGACTTGGGGGCTGCAAAATACTCAACAGCAAGCCGACCAACAAATTGAATACGCACTAAGCCAAAGCATTAACTTTATTGATACTGCAGAGATGTACGCAGTACCACCTTCTCCAGAAACCTATGGTAAAACCGAAGCGATTATCGGTAACTGGTTGTCACGCAACCCACAGCGTCGCCAAGAGTTAATCATTGCCAGTAAAATTGCGGGTCCTGGATTGCCTTGGGTTCGAAACGGTGGCCCTATCACTGGTGAAGCGGTGATCGCCGCAGTTGATGCCTCGTTGAGGCGCTTGCAAACGGATTATATCGATCTGTACCAACTTCACTGGCCAAATCGAACAACACCGCACTTCGGTAAGCACTTCCCTAACCAGATTCGTTTTAGCGACATCGACAGGCAACAACATGAAGCTGAAATGTTGGAGATCTTACAAGCTCTTGCAAGCTGTATTAAAGCAGGCAAAATCCGCCACGTTGGTCTATCCGATGACAGCACTTGGGGCATTAATACTTACCTTAAGTTAGCCGAGAAGCATGAATTGCCGCGCATGGTCTCTATCCAAAACGAATTCAGCTTGCTGCACACGAAAGACTGGCCATATTTGATCGAAAATTGCGTGCATGAAGACGTCGCTTACTTACCATGGTCACCTTTGGCGGCCGGTATGCTTAGTGGCAAATACATTGATGGCGCAAGGCCGGAAGGTAGCCGTTGGACTTACATGCAGCGCAAAGGTATTTTCCGTGATACTGAATTGGCTAATGAAGCAGTTAAAGGCTACGTAGAAGTGGCAAACGCACATGGATTCACGCCGAGTCAGCTCGCCTTAGCATGGTGTAACCAAGTGGATGGGGTTACCTCAACCATTATTGGTGCAACCACTATGGAACAGCTTAAAGAGAACGTAGCAGCGTTCAGCAAGCCGCTTTCTGAAGAAATTCTAACCGATATCAACACCGTTTTTCAGCGCTACCCTGTGCCGTATTAGGTGGTAGGTTAAGCTTATCCGGTTCTGTTGAGCTTATGTTGCTTCTATAAGAGTGCACTATTTAGTGCGCTTTTGTTTTTTAAGTGGGTCGCTTTTGCTTTTATATGGATTGCATTGGCTTATCGCACTTTTGGTTCTCTAACCTTTGCTCTATAATGCGCTGGCTTATATCTAGGATAAAAACATGATTTCAAAAAACCAATTAAAACTCCTGCGTGCTTTGGGCCAAAAGAAACAACGTAAAGCCCACGGCCTGTTTTTAGTTCAAGGTGAAAAGAACGTTCTTGAGCTGTTCAATAGCGACTTAGTCGTAAAGAACGTCTTTGCTACTGATGATTTCTTATCTGAAAATCACGCAGCACTGATTGGGTTTGATTGTGTTGAAGCTTCGCTAGACGATCTAACCAAAGCGAGCACTTTGGTAAGCAACAATGCCGCAATTGCTGTGGTTGAGATTCCAAAGGTTGAATTACCAGAAGCGACAGGTTTGATGATCGCGCTTGATGGCGTATCTGACCCGGGCAACCTAGGTACGATCATTCGTGTAGCAGACTGGTATGGCATTAAACATATCGTTGCGAGCAGCGATTGTGCTGATCCATACAACCCCAAAACCATCAGCGCGACCATGGGCAGCTTTGACCGAGTACACGTGAGCCAAACGGATTTACCAGCTTACCTAGAGCAAGCAAACCTACCTGTTTACGGGGCGTTCTTAGAAGGCGAAAGTGTTCATAAGACTGACTTTACTGCGAACGGTATTTTGCTGATGGGCAGCGAGTCTCACGGCATCCGTGAACACGCAGCTAAGTTCGTGACAGACAAGATTACCATTCCAGCATTCGGTGGCGCTGAATCTCTGAACGTAGCAATGGCTACAGGTATCATTCTTGACAACATGCGTCGTCAACATAATTAGAGCTCACCGCTCACTGACTAACAGGCAGTGTGCAGATATTAAAAAAGGCGTATTGATTCAATCAATACGCCTTTTTATTTGAGCTTTTAAGAATTACTTCTCTAGCATTGCCAACTTATCAGGCACGCCATTCCATTTTTCTGCATCATCCATTGCTGGTTTTACTTCTGTCTGCACAGGCCAAATCTCAGCAAGTTCTGCGTTCACTTCAATGAAGATCTTTTGATCTTCAGGCAGTTCGTCTTCTTGGAAGATCGCTTGAGCATCACATTCAGGTACACATAAACCACAATCGATACATTCGATAGGGTTAATTACCATGAAGTTTGGGCCTTCATGGAACGCATCTGCGGGACACACTGCCACACAGTCTGTGTATTTACATTGAATACAATTATCGCCTACGACAAATGCCATGATGCTCTGCTCTATAAGTTAGTCAAAATTGAAGAATGGGGATAATACTCATCCCAAAGCAAAATTCAACATCATACGACTCTAATATCATGTCTATTTGCTCCATGTTTCCAAATTAGTATGACAGATAAATCAAATTCTCGTAAAATGCGCGCCATTGTGAGCTTATCGCTTCTTCCCAACATCAGTGTTACACCAAACTCTGTATTCACTAGAAGCGGTCTAGCTAAGACACCTATAAGTACGAGACATCGAAATGATACGTTTAACCGAAATTAAACTTCCACTAGACCACGAAGAGTCTGCCATTGAAGAAGCGATTGAAGCGAAGCTTGGCATCAACTCAGATCAGGTTATCTCTTTTAATATCTTTAAACGTGGCTACGATGCTCGTAAGAAATCAAAGATCCTGCTTATCTACACGCTGGATGTTTTCGTTGAAAACGAAGCTGAGTTATTAGAAACCTTCATAAGCGATCCACACGTCAAAGTGACTCCAGACATGGAGTATAAGTTCGTAGCCAAAGCGTTGGAAAACCAAACTGAGCGCCCTGTTGTTATCGGCTTTGGCCCTTGTGGTCTATTCGCTGGTCTAGTGCTTGCTCAAATGGGTTTCAACCCAATCATCGTTGAACGTGGTAAAGAAGTTCGCGAGCGTACTAAAGATACCTTTGGTTTCTGGCGTAAGCGGACTTTGAACACAGAATCAAACGTACAGTATGGTGAAGGTGGCGCAGGTACATTCTCTGACGGTAAGCTCTACAGCCAAGTTAAAGATCCAAAACACTACGGCCGTAAAGTGATCGAAGAGTTCGTTGCAGCTGGCGCACCAGAAGAGATCCTATACGTAAGTAAGCCGCACATCGGTACCTTCAAACTGGTTACCATGATCGAAAAAATGCGTGCTTCTATCATCGAGCTGGGCGGCGAAATCCGCTTCAGCACTCGTGTAGATGACCTTCATATGGAAGATGGCCAAATCACTGGTCTAACACTTTCTAACGGTGAAGAGATCAAATCTCGCCACGTTGTACTAGCTGTTGGTCACAGTGCTCGTGACACATTTGAAATGCTGCATGACCGTGGTGTTTACATGGAAGCGAAGCCTTTCTCTGTCGGTTTCCGTATCGAACACAAACAGTCAATGATTGACGAAGCTCGTTTTGGTAAGAACGCAGGCAACCCAATTCTAGGTGCTGCTGACTACAAGCTGGTTCACCACTGTAAGAATGGCCGCACTGTATACAGCTTCTGTATGTGCCCTGGTGGTACTGTGGTTGCTGCAACCTCTGAAGAAGGCCGAGTTGTAACCAACGGTATGAGCCAGTACTCTCGTGCAGAACGTAACGCAAACAGCGCAATCGTTGTTGGTATCGACCCAGAACGCGATTACCCAGGTGACGCTCTAGCAGGTATCCGTTTACAACGTGAACTAGAAAGTGGCGCATTTGTACTCGGTGGTAAGAATTACGATGCCCCAGCACAAAAAATAGGCGATTTCCTGAAAGATCGCGATCCAAGTGCTCTAGGTGATGTACAACCATCATTCACACCGGGTATCCACCTAACTGACATTTCAAAAGCGCTGCCTGACTTTGCAATCGAAGCGATTCGTGAAGCAATCCCTGCGTTCGAGAAGAAGATCAAAGGCTTCTCTACCCCAGATGGCCTACTGACAGGTGTTGAGACTCGCACGTCTTCTCCGGTATGTATCAAGCGTGGCAAAGACTTCCAAAGTATCAACCTGAAGGGCTTCTACCCTGCTGGTGAAGGCGCGGGTTACGCGGGTGGTATCCTGTCTGCTGGTATCGACGGTATTAAGGTTGCAGAAGCACTTGCGTTGTCTATGGCAGAGCAGAATCAAGCTGAGAAGATAGAGCTTATTAAATAACTCTCCTGATGAAAGTCTAACTACAAGGCTTATGCCTAAACACGTTATACATTGTTAGCTTCCAGAGCTTATTTGCAGTGTCAAACCGCGCACACCATGGTCAATGGTATGTGCGGTTTATGTCTCTCTACGAACCCTCTTTACTCGAGGGAACTGCACTCCAGATTTCGTTTTCATGCGATTGTTTGTCAGAAAAGCCAGCTCTGCTATGATGGTAATGCTTAAGTTTGCCCAATTTGGAAAAGTATTGCTGTCAACTGTACTGCAGTGTGTTGAATTGTTCATTTAGAGTATAAACAGCTAAACCACTCTTTTATCAGTGGTTCACTTCCTCCTTTAATTAATATAAAGCCTAAATCCTCACTGTCTAAAATAATAGCAAAACCTACCCTGCCTTCTTTTATTGCTGATAAAGCTTCGTCATCATTACACTCTAGAATTTCCACTCTGAGATTGTGAAAAAACCGACAAGTGGCATTAGTGTACCTAAGAAGGGGGGATGATTGGATGTTGATGCACCAAATAAAGCAACTCTCACTAATAGTCGTCGCAGCCATTATGCTTTCGATAAGTAGCTATGAGGGTATTTAGATTAAGTAACGAATAGCTACATTCTAAATACCCTCGTCATAATCTAGACTTTGTCCCTAATACCGTTATAAAACATCACTAAAGGCACAAAAGCAAAAGGGATTAAGTTTTCAATAACAATACCGACCTCTCACGGTCGGTATTTATACGTTGTCAGTACTGGGTAAACGCTACAGGCGGTTCGATACCTCTACCAAAGACTCTATCTCTGTAATCTGAGACCATATATCCATGAGAATCATCTGCTCAAATGGACGCCAACGAATTTCCGGCAATGCTAACACATGACTAAGCTGTTCATTAATCTCTATCCAATACTGGTCTCCAAGATAGACATTCTCGGGCACCGATTGGGTTAGATAGTAATGATGCGATTGTCCCTGATATAATGTCCAATTTGTAGTACTGGTTCTCCCATCAGAGAATGGTAATGCTTGAGCCCAGGGCTGACGAGAGTAGTACATGTATGTTTTGTCTAAAAAAGCACTAAACAACACACCTTGAGGCTGAGAAGGCCAAATGGCTTGCTGCCACTGCAAAGGTAGGAAGTTGAGTGATTGATGTTGACGCTGTTCATATTGAAATCGAAATATAAAATCGCCAAGTTTCGTCCAAGCGGTTTGGATATCTTCTTTAAACATCCTATTTCTTATCAATTGAAACAAAAACGGTTTAGCCTGTTCCGCTGATAAGTGACTTGGGATCTTCTCGAAAATCTCAAACAACTCTGGCATGTCTTTTTTAATCACTTCCAACGAAGGGTTACCTTTATAGGGCAAAGCTGACAGACTTACATCTTCTCTATTTTGCCACTGTTGCCAAAGATTTATATAAGGCTCATCAAGCTCAACGTTTGTCCATCCACGCATAACACGCTCGTTGATGTAACTGCTCAAATCGATGTTGTCCAAGGGCTCAGACAGCTTTTGTAAAAGTGGATCAGAGTCTTCATCAAAAAAGACTTCTCTGCCTTGATAAACTTGGCAAGAGTACACTCCGCAGATCAGCTCTCCTTCCCCAACAAGAAATCGCCCTGTTCGCTGCTCCTCTTCGGTAGCACGTCGCTGTATAATCGACAAAGAAAAGTTATCAATCGCAATTCGCCGCGCACGTTGATACAAATACAGTCGATAACTTCGAATACTTCCGCTGTTTAAAGTGTCACGCACTAGAGTGTCAATACTATTGCGCTGAATTTCGAATATCTTTTCTCGCCATTCAATAATATGGCTCACTGCATTCTCTATAATATTTTGTTTATAAGCGAGGATATCGCCACGGACTTTGTCGATATGTGGATATTTTCCGATACCATAAAGTTGCCCGACATTTCCCATTAACATTCGATAGCTACATTCCCTCAAATTGTTAATAGCTCCACTAGATACAACACCCAAATTATTAAGTTCCTCCCGAACCTCTAACTTTGGGTTGATACAAGCTTGCTCACCAAATTTCTGAATCACGTGCGGTGGACGGTTATACAAATCCAACATTGTGCTGGCGTATTCGATATCAATTGCAGAAAACATTTTATTGATGACCTCCTGCAACTCTAATACTTTTGCACTATACGTTGCGTCGTAGTGAAGTAATTGAATAGAAGCAAGTCTTTTAGTCAACTCGATAATATGCTGCTTTAATTGTTCATGTTGATGCTCAATGGATTCTGCAGACGCGGTGTTTAGCCTTTGGAGCACGGTTTCTTGTCCATAGCTGTAGTGCCCATTTTTCAGCCATTGATTAAGCCGTTTTTCTGGGTTGTCCAATGTAGACAGGTAATCATAGTACCCAATAGCAAAACCGACAAAAGGGATAGGCTCAGCAGTAACACTCAGTCGGTGTAATTCGCTTGCAGAGTCATCCCACATTGTTCTCGTTAAATCTTCAACCCAAGGTGCGAAAAAAACAATATCTAACACGCTTGAAAAAGCCCTACCTCCATTTTTAGCTAGTTGCCAAAGAGCTTGGCGCTCAGACACACGCTCCAGTTGGGCAATTCTTTTTGCACTGTTGGGCTGACTATTTTTACTATCTATTACATCTGTAACTCCAGCCCAATGTTCAGCAAACATACCTTCGTCGCTTATAGGAAGCACTAGACTTGGAATTTTATCCAATGCTGCAATTTCTTTAACATCAGTCAGTTCACTCTCAAATTCATAGTCCAACCGAGCCAGCCACTCGTGCTCTTCTTCAAGAGTTTCAGCTCCAAGATTACAAGTTTCCAATGCATTGGCATTCAAGCTTACGCAAAGACCAATGAACAATATTAAATTTTTGATCTTCATTATAGGCTCCAACACTTCTTTGACTTAGGTAATCTAGAGTTTGCCACTAGCGTTACATTGTCTTTTTCTGCGAGCTTAGACCAGCGCAAACGATTCGCGTATATCACACTTGGATTGGGTTGATCTGATCTCACGATCCGATTGACTAATAGTTTTTGAGAGCTACCTGCAATATTTTCGGACATCGTCAACGCGGAAATATCGTCATTGGTCGAAATCAGGACCACTTGTTCCGATTGAGTTAACAAATCTCTGCCCTCATTACTAATTTCATCTGCGTTTATTTGAATGACAGAAGATGGGGTATTGCCTTTTTTAATACTATCCGCGGCCTTTTCAATCGTTGCTACTGTTAGGCGCTTTTCAACCTCTGTTAACGATGAAAAATTATCACCTTCGAGAAGAATAACTTTTCGATCCGCCTTGATGGCTAATTCAAGGGCGGTACGCAACACTTTATCGAGTTTTGGGAAGCCATTTTTTCGTTCAATTAAGCTTGTGCTTATTAGTAAAAGAGATTGAGGGTTACTATGGAGTGCCTCACTTACTTTTGTCGTACTGAGTGATGTTGAGCTCAATACTCCAGAGGTAGTTTGTTTTACGCTTTTTAACGTTATATCGGTCGGAGTTGATGAGTAATCAATCATAGAACCCGGCCAATACATGTCACGAGCTTCATTTCCAAACTCTTTAGATAAATGGTATTCGGATACTGGCACTTCAGATTTCAAACGTTGAATATTAGTTTTAACGCGAGCGTAATCAGCCTTAGATACCGATTTATTCTTTAATGCTTCTTCCCAAACATTCATCACGCTTTCTCTTCTTTCGATAGACGATTGACGTGAAGTAGTGAGTGTTTTTAACTTTGTACTCCCTTTTTGGTAGGAGAGTCCTGTCGCCTCTATCTCACGTTTCATTAAGCTAAATTCAACCACCTCTCCCTCTGTAAACTCTTCTCCATTATGAGTTGTACCAGCGACAGGTGCACGATGACGAATTCGTTGCGTACCCGTTGGTAAGCCGCCAGTTAAATAGTCACGAGCATGTATAAGTTCATGCCCGAGTGCTATAGAAGGTTCAATAATAGTTGAGTCACCTGGGATTAAAACGGCATTATCGATGTCAAAATAGATTACTGCAGGAACACCAAGCCCATTTGATTGATAATTCACAAATTCAGGGGAGGCGATTAGAGGTTCTGTGACAAACTGCTTTCCGCCCCTAGGGGGCCTTATTACAACGTGAATCTTTTCTATAGTACCATCAACTAGACCTTCGGTATGGAACGCTACAGCACGTTCTTTGTTTGGCAGCGCAATCGGGGCATAGTGAGAGGTTTGGTTGATAATGGCTCTCCCCGTGCGAGTCTGCTTCAAGTTTTCAAATAAAGTAGCAATTCCGAGAACGAACTCCTCCGAATGTGCTTGTACATATATTCCACTTTCTACCTTAAATAAATAACCGTCTTTACTCTCTATATCAATAATGTTTTCCCCATCGGGGGGACCAAAATAAACTGATGAATGAGCGAAGGTTGATAAGAAAAGTGTGGTAATTGCTATTAGTAATTTCATAATTCTCCATAAAGCTATAAAAACATTTAAACCTCTTTATTCACTCTCCAACACTTATTAATACTTGTTATTAATGTGCATCAAAATTTATAACTAGCCAAAAAGCCTGATCATATAAACCCTATAAAAAAGAGGGCTATAATACAAGGCTAATTTCCCATAAATTTTAAACACTTCATGCTAAATCACTACAACGTATAAGATTGGCAAGATAAGATAGTAAATATAGGAGGATTATGTAGATAAAGGAGGGTTGCCAACATGCTCAAAAGCACGAAAAATAAAACACTAACAGTTAAATAAAATTATGTCACCAACTATTAATCCATAAAAAAAAGAAGGTGATAGTAGTATCAGTTTAAGGAGTAATTATGTTGTAGGTAAGTAGCAAAAATTTCGTTTCATATTAATACTTATTTATAACTTTTTCTGAAAATCAAATTAAACCATTTCATAAAAATAGCAGTAAGTACTAAGTAAAATAATAGAGTTTTCATTATACAAACTGCTTTTTAGGTTGCTGTTCAGACGTTCCAAACGATTATTAAGACATGTTAATCTGAGCGCCCACGCCCTTTTATTGTCCACTGGAAGACCACTTTTCCATCTTGTACGGCATACAAAGTATCGAAATTATTCAATGTCGTATCACAGTGGCTTGGCAACAGAATAACTTGCTGTCCAAGTTCAAAAATCTCGCAACCTTCTTCATGATGAAGGATACCGTGTTCATCCCCGCCAGTTTGATACCTTACTCCTTCACGACCTTCAACAATAGGCATGCCAAGATCAATAGAAAGACATTTCATCCCTGCATCAATCACGGTACGCGAAGGCGCTGGCTGACTAATCACGGTGCTTAGCACTTTGAGGGCAGGAGAAAATTGCTGATTCTTGGTTGCATTGGTTTCGTCTCCAATTGCAAGATAAGCCGCATCCATAAAAAGATACGAACCGGCTTGGATTTCACTATACCCCAATCCTTGATAGGCAGTGTATGTCCCAGTTCCTCCTCCGCTAATTATCTGAGGAGCCATACCTTTAGGCTCTAAAGTAGATCTAATGAAATCAAACAAAGGCACCACAACAGATCTCGCCTGCTCATTTCGCGAACAGTACCCCTTAACATGTTGTAAGTGTCCGCTATAAGCTTGGACTCCGGCATAGCTAACGCCATCCGTAATTTGAATCGCTTGGATAAGCTCCACTAAATCGTCACCAACCTGAACACCACATCGCTGCTGACCGCATTCAACCTCTATCATCAGCTCAATACAAATATTTGCCGCTGATGCGGCTTTGGCGATTTCTACAACATGATAATGATCGTCAATCACCTGAATAAAACGGGCGTCAGGATGACCTTGATGTAGAGTGATTAAACGCTGAATCTTCTTTTGCCCCGCAATAGGCGTGGTTATGAGAATATCCTTTATACCACCTTGTGCCATCACTTCCGCTTCGCCTAATTTGGCCACACAAATACCCTGCGCTCCCGCGTCTATTTGCATTTGTGCAACAGCAGGAATTTTGTGTGCTTTGGTATGAGGACGAAGAACTAATCCTAAATCGTTAATGCGTTCCTGCATCAACTGAATATTAATACTCATTGCGTTAAGATCCACGATCAATGAAGGAGTATCTAAATGACTGATATCCATAAAAGTATCCTAGCTAAAATAATAGTTTCTTATGACTGTAATATGCCCGGATTATAAGGTATGAATCACTTTGAGCAAGGCTATTTCTAGACAAATGAATAACATAACTTTTACTTGTGAACTAACAATAGGCTTTGGTTTAACACATATGCTCAGTGAAGATAATGTAAAGTGACCGAGAGAATTCCACTGTTGATTAGTTACCATTTACTTAACACTGATAGAGCTAAAAGCGTTTGATACTAGCGATACACAAGCAACATGGTAGAATGCCGCCATTAATCTTATCCTTGTATAAGATTGTTGAACCTTTCCATCGCTATTTAGCCAAATCATACCGAGAAACTTATGCCATTTTCCAAGCTTGGATTAAGCTCACCTATTGTTAAAGCCGTTGCAAAACAAGGCTACGAAAAGCCAACCTCTATTCAAGAAAAAGCAATTCCAATTGTACTTTCTGGTAAGAACCTTATTGCGGCAGCACAAACAGGTACAGGTAAAACTGCGGGCTTTGTTCTCCCTATCTTAGAAATGCTAAGTAAAGGTGAAACGCAACGTAAGAAACGCATCCGTGCTGTGATCCTTACACCAACGCGTGAGTTGGCGGTTCAGGTTGAGCAAAACATCAAGAAGTACGCGAAGTTTTTAAACCTAACGTCGTTAGCTATGTACGGTGGTGTCTCTTACCAGCATCAAAAAGATCGTTTGATTGAAGGTGTTGATATTCTAGTAGCGACGCCAGGACGTTTGATCGACATGTATGGTCAACGTGCGGTTCACTTTGATGAAGTTGAAGTATTAGTACTGGATGAAGCAGACCGCATGCTAGACATGGGCTTCATCGAAGACATCAACAAGATCATTGCTCGCTTACCGCAAGATGTACAAAACCTGCTGTTCTCAGCAACGCTTTCAACACCGGTTCGTGCACTAGCAAAGAGCGCGATCAATGATGCTGAAGAGATTTCTATTGCTAAAACAGACGCATCAAAAGCGAACATTGAACAATGGCTAGTAACAGTAGATAAAGATCGTAAGTCTGCACTACTGAGCCACATGATTACTGAGGGTAACTGGGACCAAGCACTTATCTTCATCGAAACCAAGCATGGAGCAGCTAAGCTCGTATCTCAACTTGAAAAGCGTGGCATTCATGCTGAAGCGTTCCACAGTGGACGTAGCCAAGCTATTCGAGAAAAGATCCTGGCCGACTTCAAGAAAGGTAACCTCAAGTTCCTAGTGGCAACAGGCGTTGCTGCACGCGGTATTGATATCGATAACCTACCACGCGTTGTTAACTACGATATGCCTTTCCCAGCAGACGACTACGTTCACCGTATTGGTCGTACAGGCCGTGCTGATGCAACAGGTGAAGCGATCTCTTTCTTATCAAAAGACAACTTCAAGAACCTATGCATTATTGAAAAGCGCCTTGGTCACTTGATTGAACGCCGCGTGGTTGAGGGTTTTGAACCACGTAAAGAAGTGCCTATTTCGGTGTTGAACTTTGTGCCTAAGAAGAAAAGAGAACAGCAAGAAAAAGAAGGCAAGTAATTAGCCAAGCTTGATTTCAAGCCAAAGCAGATTGCCAAATTATGACAAAACGAAGCCAATTAAAGCTTCGTTTTGTTCTTTAAACCAGTGAGAGTTAGAGGGAAACCAATGATCACCCCAATTGCAACACGATTAACCCGAGGCCAAGACCTAAAGCTTGAACTACAAAAACTAGTGACCAAACATAAGGTCGCTGCGGGCTCTATTGCATCTTGTGTGGGCTGTGTTTCTCAGATCAATATTCGCTTAGCAAACGCAAACTACACAAAGTTAATTCAAGCGCCGTTCGAAATCGTGTCGGTTATGGCAACACTAACGCCCAACCACCAGCATGTTCACATTTCGGTAGCTGATCAGAATGGCGACGTGATTGGTGGTCATTTACTTGAAGGAACCATTATCGCAACCACCGCTGAATTGATTCTTCATCGTTACGATACCTTGACCTTCAGCAGAGAGCATGACGATTCGACAGGTTATACTGAGCTCACTATCAGTGAAAACCCACAATAAGCTGGCTATACCGAAGGCAATACCAACGCTTACATAAAGCGATACAGATAAACAGTTATTAGGGAACATAATGGCTACAGACTCCGCAGACTCCGTTATCGTTCTCGATTTCGAAACCACTGGCTTGTCCCCGAATATGGGCGATCGGGCGATAGAAATTGGTGCCGTGAAACTCGTTAACGGCGAAGTAGTAGACACCTTTCAAAAACTAATGAACCCAGGTTTTCGCGTGAGCGGGTTCATTGAAGGCTATACCGGAATCACTAATCGTATGTTAAGCACTGCTGCAAGCTGTGGAGAAGTGATGGATGAATTTTCTGACTTCATTCAAGACAGTCCATTGGTCGCTCATAATGCCTCGTTTGATAAGCGGTTTCTTGATGCAGAGTTAGGTAATATTGGTCGTGATTACAATGGGCAATTTGCATGCTCAATGCTGATAGCTCGTCGCCTTATCCAAGACGCACCGACTCATAAGTTAGGTGATCTTGTGCGTTTCAAGAGTATCGACAACGATGGCACTTTCCACAGAGCGTTAGCCGATTCAGAGATGACAGCAAGGCTATGGTTATTAATGATTGATGAGCTGCAGAGTGACCATGGTATACGACAGCCTAGCTTCCAGTTGATGCAGAAAATATCCAAGACAGCCAAAGGCGCTATCCCAAAGCTCCTATTGAGCAGCCGAGGCTAATAGCGTTCACAATAAATAGTTTAGTTAGAAGGCCGCTTTATGTTTCTAGAGCGGCCTTTTCTTCTATTAGAAAGGCTGATTTACGCCCTACTCTTGCAAGGTAATCAATGTTGACTCAAGGCTCTCTAATTCATTCATGAAATAAGACCATTGCTTATCACTACTTACCGCTGCGATATTCACTAAGAACTTGGTGGATGTCTGCATATTCTTGTTGAGTTGAGATTCCAAACCGTCTGGGTAATAAGACTCATTGTCCAAAAGTAACTTCATGATAATCGACTGAGAGATATGCAAGTCACTCTTCTTTCCCATAAGTAGAGTGAGATCTTGATAAATATTATTTTGATACTCTCGCCAGTTATCATTGGTATTTATCCACTCTTGAGACCAAGTCGCAATAATCTGTTTTTGTTCTTTTGATACCGATCCTAACCATCGCTCTAAACGCTCTTCTATTCGCTCGCGATATCGTTCTCTAGAATCATCATCATTCAAAGATAATCTCTCTTCGTAAAACTCTTGCTGCTTTTTTCTAAAGTTGCTTAAGAACTCTCTATCCTGCTTAGGGTTAAGCTGCATACTTAACGCGTAAATGTCAGGAGAGAATTTATTAATGATGGTTCGAATGTGACTCTTTATTTGTTCACTTTGCTCAACAATAAAAGCGGAGTTCAACTCTGAACGACGCATATTTTGCAGCATTTGTAGCTGTTCAATGTAAAGCGGCAGCTGAGTTTCTTTGTGCCATGCTTGAAGAGAGTCTAAACGAGCCTCTAACTCAGACTCTTGGCTATTGGATAGAGAAACAAAGTCTTCTATGTAACTCACCGCAAACCAACTGATGTTGTTATAAGCGAATTTAGTTCCACACCCAACAAATAGGAAACAGACCAATAGAAGTAACCAACGGCATTTTCTCATTACACCCTCTCACAGCCTATTACTAATCAGTAAACCCAAACGACAAGATAGATTTACTCTTGATCTTATAACATTAGCTATAAAAGCAAGTTCTCGTAAAACTTTCAGATAAATTGAGACTTAGCCTTGCCAAATAAGCCATTTCGGCAAATGATTAAAATAAAACCTATTGTTAGCAGTGATATTATTCGGCTTTTTTGCTTATTTGAAATGCAAGTTGGAAATAGCTGCACACTTTAAATGAGTATCGAATGAACAGTATTTGTGAGGGAAGCTTATGGCCGCAATTCCTGAAAATACCAGCGCGTTAGAATACGAGCTTTGCTATTTTGACGATGGGAAAGTAACTACCATGACCATAATAGCGAGCAACCGACAGGAAGCGATGACTTGGTATCTTAACGAAGGGAAACATCTGAACGACCTTTATTCGATAAGGCCCGATGAATAGAGAGCAGATTAATCGTTATATAGAATGGGTAAATAGACCAACCCATTAAGAGACACCCTTTACTGCACCGCGCTTAACGTGACAGTAAAGGGCTAGAATCTCGAATTACTTCAGAATTCGGGCGCGGAACTGACGGCCCTTCATTTTGCCTGATTCGATCTTATTCAATGCTTTCTTAGCAACAGAACGCTCTACCGCTACGTAAGCACGCATTGCGAATAAGTTAATCTTACCTACCGACTTGCCTTCGATACCACCTTGACCAGTCAATGCGCCAAGAATATCACCAGCACGAAGCTTGGCTTTCTTACCACCATCAATTTGGATCGTCACCATGTTTGAGTAGTATGGTTTTGCGATTGGTTTCGCTGGTAGTTCAGATGGCTCGATTGGCATGTCCATGTACTCATCAATTTGAGCCACACGGTACATCTCTTTTTCGCTAAAGAAGCTGATCGCCACGCCTTTGCTACCTGCACGACCTGTACGACCAATGCGGTGTACGTGAACTTCTGGGTCACGAGATAACTCGAAGTTGAATACTGCATCTAGGTTATCAACGTCTAGACCACGAGCCGCAACGTCTGTCGCAACTAGAATCGAGATAGTTTTGTTTGAGAACTGAACCAAAGCTTGATCACGTTCGCGCTGCTCCATATCACCATGCAGTTCGATAACGCTAAAGCCGCGGTGGCTAAGTTCGTCAGTTACGTTCTGTACTTCTTTCTTAGTGTTACAGAACACAACCGCAGATTCTGGTTGGTGATGAAGTAACAGCAACTCTAGAGCGTCATCACGAGCTTCAGAACCTTCTAACTTGTAGAAGTGTTGTTGGATGCTTGAGTGATCGTGCGTTGATTCAACCTTCACCATTTCAGGGTTACGCATGATGCGGTCTGCAACAGATTTGATCTGTTTAGGGAAAGTCGCACTGAATAGCAGAGTTTGACGTTCTTTTGGTGCTGTATCGATAACTGCATCCAACGCGTCTTGGAAGCCCATCTCTAGCATGCGGTCCGCTTCATCTAACACAAGCGTGTTCAGCTCAGACAAGTCAATGCGGCCTTTCTCTAGGTGATCAAGAATACGACCAGGTGTACCTACAAGAATGTGCGCGCCATGCTCTAGTGAGCCAATTTGCGGCCCCATTGGCATACCGCCACAAAGTGTCAGCACTTTAATATTGTGAATGCCACGAGCAAGCGTACGAATCTCTTTTGCTACTTGGTCTGCCAATTCACGAGTCGGACATAACACTAAAGACTGAACACGGAAACGCTTAACGCGCAGGTTTTGTAGCACACCTAAACCAAAAGCAGCTGTTTTGCCTGAACCCGTTTTACCCTGACCGATAACGTCCTTGCCATTTAGGATCGTAGGAAGACTTAACGCTTGGATCGGCGTCATTTCAGTATAACCAAGAGAATCCAACGTATGCAGAAGCTCAGGTTTAAGGGCGATTGAAGAGAATTTTGAAGTGCTCAATGGAAATATCCAACTGGTGAAAAACAGAGTGCATTATGAGTGTTTTTGAAAATTATTCCACCTTAATCACAGTTTTGAAGAAATAGGTTAGGCGAACACAAAAAAGCCAGCTTTGTTAGCTGGCTTTTGCTTCTTTACGGATTGCTTTCTATGGCACACCATGGCCTTTAGAAGCCACCCACACGCGATACCATTGTTCGCGAGTCAGTTCGATTTTCAGTGCATCGACAGCTGTCTTAACGCGTTCAATCTTACCAGAGCCAATGATAGCAATTGGATTCGACGGTAAACGACGTACCCAAGCGTAGATCACCTGGTCAATACTATCAGCATCCACTTCTTGACAAATCGCTTCTAGTTCTTCACGAACACGAATTGCTTGTGCAGAATCACCACTGAAAATACTACCACCACCTAAACAAGACCATGCCATAGGACGAACACGGTTCATCTGTAGTTGATCCAAAGTACCATCGTGTACAACGTCGAAATTCAATGGGTTGATTTCAACTTGGTTAGTCACTAACGGTTTGCCTAATCGAGATTGCAATAATTCGAATTGACGTGGTGAAAAGTTAGATACACCAAAGTGCTTAACCTTACCGACTTTGTGCAGCTCTGCGAAGGCTTCTGCTACTTCGTCTGCATCCATTAAGGCATCGGGACGGTGAATCAGCAACACATCAATATCGTGAACGCTTAGGCGCTCCAATGAGTTATTTACTGATTTGTAGATATGCTGTGCGCTAGTGTCATAGTGATTGATCTTACGCTCAGGAGTTTGGTCGCCACACAAGTTTATATCACACTTGGTGACAATTTGAATCTCGTCTCGAAGGCTAGGCTCCAGCGCAAGTGCTTCACCAAACAACTTTTCACATTGGTAGTTACCATAGATATCCGCGTGATCAACCGTTGTAATACCAAGGTCTATGTGTTGCTTAAGGAAAGTTAGACGTTGTTGAGGGGTCATACCCCACTCTTCCGTACGCCAGTATCCTTGCACCAACTCAGAAAATTCTGGGCCTTGTGGCGCTATCGTTACTTTTGCAACCATGGGTTGTCTCCTTTATCAATACTGAGCGTATCCTATGCTCGTTTTACCGACGTCTCAACGTTTAACAAATGGCAAAGGTAAACGCTTGCTAAAACTGTGAGAGCAACAGAAAAACGAACACTCAAATCAATAATAGCTTGCCGTCTGGCTCTCAGGCGTTCTACGAAAAAGGTGGTTTACTCAAATGAAAAATAACACTTTCTATAAATTTGAGTGATTAAAAGCGATTAAGTTCCACGGTCAAATTGTCTCCGTCACTAGTGAGAACGATCCAAGGAGAGTCAACATTCGGGACATTCCATCGGCTTATTTGCTCTGAAGAGTCGTGCGATCCATTCATAAACTCTATTAACTGCTTGTCCACTATGTCAGCACTTACTCCCTCCCTTTCCGCGTGTTCAAGTTGGGTCACAACATCGAACTCATCTTCCCCAATACGAATTGAGCTGAGCGCAAAGCCGTCTTGGCGCAGGTATGCTTGAAGTTTGGTATGACTTAATTTGGAATATGGCAGTGTGAAACGAACAGCTTCGACACTTGATGCTCTTAAGTCCAACTCTACATACACATCAAGATCGTAGTACTGCGTTAGGTCACTACACAGCTGAATGCCTTCGACTTCGCCACAATCCATTAAATCGATGTCGTTAATATAGTGTTGGGAACTAGGCTGAGCGTGGCTCGTGTTAAACACGGTTCGCAGCCACCAGCTTTCACTCGCTTGAACGGAGAAAGAGAGGATATTGAAAGCTAATAGTACGATTAGGGCACAAAGACGTTTCATTAATGTTGCTTATTCAAATCACTAGACGTGACTCATTATACGTAACCAATCAACCTACAACCTGTACAGCCACAAATTTTAGGCGAAAAAAACGGGCATACATGCCCGCTAGGTAAATTCATCGCCGAATAACGTAATCCGTCACGTTGAGAACCATTACGAAAGTAAGGATATCACTCTGCCAGCAATGTTGGAGATTGCCATACCAATTACTTATATCCACCTTCAATTGCAGGTTCTTCAAGCGACAATCTCACTTTGTTACGTTGAATCGCTTCTGGCGGTAAGCTGATGAAGCCGTACTGGTTTAGGACTTCTTGATGGTCTTCAGAAAGCGTTAGGCCGATAAAGAATTTCTCTTGTTCAGTAAACCCTTTACGGTGGGCTGGGATGTTCAAATACATGTAATACACAGTCGCTAATGGGTAACGCCCAGAGAGGATTGTCTCTTTGTTAAGGTCATAATTAACCCCTAAGTTATCGACAACGCTCAGCCATTTCACATCAGAGATTTGATCCGAGTATACGGTGTAACCAATCGCCGCCTCTTCGTCTTCAATCTTGTTTATAAGATGTGGTAAGTCCGATAGGAACTGAGTATGTGCATATTCTCCATCCGCTCCACACTCAACCCAACTGGAAAAGGTAGTATGCCCTTTCAGGTTATGGTTAATGGCGAAAGGCAGCATATGGGTGTCTAGGCTTTCGCCGTTACGAGCATCACTAGTTGGCGACCATTTAGGGTGCTTAGGATCATTTGAGCATCCAAACACATCGATAAGTTCAGCGACTGTAATAGATGTGGCAGGGTTATCCTCATTGGCCAGAATTGCAATCACATCGGCGGTAAACAATAGCTCTGTCGGCCTGTAGCCGTAGCGCATATCAAACCTTGCCATCTCTTTGTCGGTCCACTTTTTCGCAGTAATACCCACACGTGAACGCTGCATGATCATTTGCTCTGGCACGCTGTCGCTTAACAAAAGCTCCAAGTCGATCTCTTGACTCTTAAGCAAGTCTTCAACCAAGGCTTCCATATTAGGCTCAATGGCGACTAAGCCGATCTCAGTAACGTCATTCGCCAATGTTACTGGTGAGATAAAGACCAGTATAGTGGTAAGTAATAAGCCAGATTTATTCGATAGACTCTTCATTACTGGCCTCCTTCCGGGTCAATCATTATCTTAGATCCAACGTCACTGTTACTGTCTAGCTGCATCTCTGAAGTAAAAATATTCCAAGATGGGTTCACTTCCATACTCTCGGTTTTTAACACAGCAATGGTTCTACGTTTACGCTTGTGAAGATGCTGAGTTAGGCTGGTTATCTGAGTAAATTCTTGCTCAAAGATACGCTTACTATCGATTCCGCGGTCGATCAGTGCGTCTCGGATTACGCCCGTTCTTTTCTTAGCCAATGCCTTGTTGTAAGTGTTGGTACCCTCTGAGCTAGTATCGCCCACCAAGGTTACTGAAGCATCCGGTTGCTCACCAAGCAAACGAACTAACTCATTCAACACCGCTGTATGCTCTGGTTTAAGGTCGTACTTATCGAAATCAAATGCTACGCTGAGTACTTCAACGTTCTCTACAATCGTCCAGTTCGCACACCCTTTAATATCAACAGTTACGCCTTCAGGTGTGTCCGCGCACAGGTCTCGCTGGTTAATGACACCATCACGGTCATTATCCGCTAAATCATCGATTTGGTGACGAGTCATGGTGATGTCTGGCGTTTCAGCACAGCCCATTAGCAAAATAGAACTAAGTAGTGCGAGTTTAATATGTTTCATTACTTGTTCTCCCCTTGCCACTCTTCAGGATGTTCAACCCTCAATGCGTAGGTCAACATGCCCATCGCGTTTAATACTCGGTATGCTGCCAATGTCTGATCGTATTCTGTGCTGATGAAGTTTCGTCGAGCTAAGAAAACCTCAACCTTGGCATCGAGAACATCCAGTAGGCTTCGTCTTCCAACATTAAATTGCTGGATATAACCTAGTTCGGCTATCTTGGCAGCATCCACGTTCTGTTGAAGCAATAACTTTTGCTGTTCAAGCATTTTGTAAGCGTTCCAAGCGAGTTGAGTCCCCTCTTTTACTTCGCGCTCAGTTCTGACTCGAATCGCTCTAGCCTCTTCTACACGCCACGCTGATGATTCGACACGTGAATCGGTAGAAAAGCCATTAAACAGATCGTAATCCATGGTCAGCATGATTCGCGCATCTTCGTCGACGCCACCAGGAGGGTTCGAGACGTTGTCGTTCTTATTCGCGTGAAGCTCTAATTTAACCTCTGGATAGTAATCGCCTTTCTCTCTACGCATCTCTTTACGAGCGGCATCGATATCAAGCAAAGAAGCTTTGATTTCAGGGTGATTCTCTACCGCCTGTTCAAGCGCTACTTCAGCAGAACTTGGTAACAGAGCGTAATCAAAACGTGGATACACCAAGTTCACCGCCGGCTTACCCACTAATCGTAGGTAATGGGTTTGCAAATCAAACAGGTTGTTCTGAGCCGCGATCAATGAAGATTGTGCCGTCGCGACACGAGCCGAGATCTGAGCTAAGTCTGAATTACTGCTTAAGCCTTTGCTCTTTTTATCTTGGATATCTTGATAGATCTCTTGGTGCTCTTTTACATTACGTTTAGACAGCTCCAGAAGCGTCTCAGCTTTCAAGATATCAAGGTAGTTTCGAACCACATCCAGTGACACATTTTCAGCACGAGAAATCAGCGTCAAACGCTCCGCTTCCGCTTCGTAAGTTAAACGGTCGACATTCGAGGTCGTTTTGAAACCATCGAACAGTAGCTGAGAGACTTTGACGCCAATTTCTGTTCGTGTTAGGCCTCGGTCGTCGGTATCAAGCTTACTGCCACTGTTATAGCGAGTCTCTTCATAACCCGCTGCTGCATATAAATTGACTTGTGGCATATACAAGCCACTCGCCGCATCTCCGTCTCGTATTACCGATTGGTATCTGGAGTACTGCGCCAATATCTCTGGACTATAGTCAATGGCAAATGCCACTGACTCTTCTAATGAGGCTGCTTGAGAAAGCCCGCTCATTAGTAAGCAAGAAGAGAGTAAGAATTTTGAATGCATTACACTTCCTTTTATATTTACGCTTGACGCACTTCATCGCTCGCGAAGTGAGTTTTCCTTAGCTCGTAAAATAGGTTTCAACCAATAACTCAATACTGTTTTTTCACCTGTTAAAATATCAACCGCCACTTGCATCCCTGGGATAATGCTAAAGGCAGAGTTTTGTTGCTGGTCTTCGTTTAATTGAATATGGGCTCGGTAATACGCGTTGCCGTCTTCAGTTTGCAAGGCATCGGCACTCACGTAAGTCACCTCACCTTTTAGCCCGCCATAAATCACAAAGTCGTAAGCCGAGAACTTGATCGTGGCGTCTAACCCCTTATGAACAAATGCAATGTCTTGCGGGGAGATCTTAGCTTCCACAATCAGCTGACTGTTGGATGGGATCAGCTCAATAATCGGCTCACCAGGGCGGACAACACCACCGATGGTGCGAACAAAGATCTCTTTCACCGTACCGTCGACAGGCGCTACAATTTCCGTTCGCTTCAGTTGGTCGGCGATTGCCTGTTGGCTTTCGTTTAGCTGCGCGATTTTGCTGGTTACTTCGTTAAGCTGACCTTGCACCTTGGTTCTAAAATCCAATGCGATGCTGCGGTGATCGGCAATAGATTCTGAGTACGCCGCCATCTGTTTCTGAGCTGCCACTCTTGAACTTGCAATATCACCTTTGAGCTTTACTACGTCGCGATTCAATTTTAATAATTCAACTTCAGCAACCGCACCGCTGGCCACCACATCTTTGAGCATGTTGCGCTCTCGAATCACGATATCTAAGCTGCTCTCAAGAGTCTGAATGTTATTAAGCGTATCAACACGAGCCTGAGCTTGTTGCTCAATACGCAGTGCCGCCTCTTCCAACTCCGACTTTAATTGCCCCAAACGCTCAAGATAGTTCGCTTTGGCATTCATTAATGCAGGGTGGCTTGATACATCAACAACAATGTCTTGTGGCACCAATACCACTCGCTCATACCACTCTTTAGCATCATTGTTTAACATCACGGTTGAGAGTTCAGCTCTCAACCGTAACTGCTGAGCCAGTAAGGTATCCGCTTGTTGAGCCGACTCTAAAAATGCTGCTTTAAAACGCGTGTCTTCTAATTTCGCCAGAGGCTGACCTTTCACCACAGATTGACCTTGTCGCACCATGATCTCTTGAACCAAGCCACCTTCTAAGCTCTGAATCGTTTGTACGGAAAGGCTAGGCACCACTTTGCCCTCGCCAATCACCACTTCTTCAAGAGTTGCCCACGTCGCCCAACCGATAATCGACACGATCAACAGTGCGCTTAACCAAATCAGCTTACGAGAACGAAACGCTAAGTGATTATTGGTCCATTGAATATCGTTACTGATGACGACCTCCTTTCACCACTGAAACCGTCTTAAAGCGGCTCGCCCCCTTAGGGACACTTTTCTTCTGTAGCGATAGAATATCTTTAGGCTCACCTTCAGCGACTATCTGACCTTTGTCCAACACAATCACACGGTCACACATCATCAAGAAGGAAGATTTGTGCGAGCTAATCAGCATAGACGTTTCTCTCGGCATACTTTGCAGTGCATTGAAGAACTGTATTTCAGCTTGGTTATCTAGCGCGCTGGTTGGTTCATCCATAATCAAAAGCTTTGGAGAGCGGTACAGTGCTCTTGCAATCGCGACAGCTTGACGTTGACCACCAGAGAGCAGTCGACCGCCTTCGCCCACTGGCGTTTCTAAGCCATTGCTTAAACGTCCCATATAGCCGTTCAAGCCCGATTGCTGTAGTACAAGTCTTAATTTTTCTTCGTCAACGTTGGTCGCCCCCAGGGTCACGTTGTCGTACACGCTACCAAAAATAAGGTTAGTGTTTTGCCCTACCCAACCCATACCACTTCGTAAGACACTGGTCGGCCAAAGCTGTCCATCAATTTCTTGATAGAACGCTTGCCCTGTCGTGGGTAGATACTGGCGAGCCACAATCGATAATAATGTGGTTTTTCCGGCACCTGCAGCACCAATCACACCAACTCGCTCACCGGGTTTGATCTCTAATGATATGTCCTTCAATACTGGGCTTTGCGTTTCTGGATAAGAGAATGTCACTTCATCAAGCCTCACCCCACCATCAAAGTCGCCCTTGTCTATCACTTGGTGTTTCGACTCTTCTTGAGGCAACTCCATAATCTGGTTCAAGCCTTCAACCGCCGAACGGGTTTGCTGAAATCTCAACATGAGAAGAGAAAGTTGATTGACCGAACTCGCGGCTCTGCCACTCAACATCACCACAGCTATCAAGCCACCCATGCTCAATAGGCCTTCAGAGATCTGATAAACACCGAAGATGATCAGCGTGATGGTGACAATCTGCTGACTGGATTGAATGGAATGCGTCACGATGTTGGAGTAATGACGAGACTGAGTCTGCCATTGAGATAGCGAAGAGATCGTCTGCTCCCAACGCTTTTGAGTAATGCCTTCCGCGTTGTTCTGCTTGATATCAGGAAGTGTTGTTAAACTATCGAACAACTGTGCTTGTCTTTGTGTCGAGAGACGTGCGGTTTCATCAAACGTTTTTTCTACTTTGCCCTTCATGGCAATACTGAGCACGATCAGCACCAGCATGATAGTAACCGGAATGAACATCATCGCACCGCCGAGCCAACCGATGAGCAAAAGGAACAGCAAAGTAAACGGTAAATCGACCAGCGTTACCAAAGAAATGGAAGTGAAGAAATCTTTTACGCTATCGAAGTCTTGAAGCTGCCTTGCGAATGCACCTACCGATTGCGGCCGGTTTTCGAGTTTCATACCGAGAACTTTTGAGAACAACTGAGAAGACAGCTTGTTGTCTATATAGCGCCCAGCCATATCAGTCACAGAGCTTCGTGAGCTTCTCAATACCCAATCAAAAATAACGACAATACCAACGCCTGCGGCCAGTACCCAAAGCGTGTTGAATGCTTGGTTTGGTACAACACGGTCATACACGTTCATGGTAAAGAGTGGAACGACTAGCGCCAATACGTTGATCAAGAACGAAGCGATAAACAAGTCTCGGTACCAAGGTTTCACTTCTTTAACTACTCGCCACAACCAGCGCGTGTTTGATTTACTGTCACTGCGTTCGTGCGATTGAACACGAGCATCATCAAGAGCTTGAGCGCCAACTTGCCAAACATAAGCTTCGACTTGTGCGACCAACTCTTTTAACGAGATAGTCTGGCTAGAATTAGATTCACAATCTAAAACCTCAAAGTCATCACCAGCGCCTTGGGTAACAACAACTGGGCATCCTGTCGCTGATTCCACAGCAACAACCGGAAACTGACATTGAGTCAGCAACTCTTTTTTTACATGACTCAGAGTCAAGCCTGATTTCTCAATCGCTCTTGGGAAAAGTGACTCATTAAGCCTTCCTTGGTCTAAAGGTAGGCCAGACACTATTTTGGACGGGTGGCTACGCACACTAAAATGCTCGCATAACCACTCCACACAACCTAGCCAGCTGTCTTTTTGTTCTACCAATCTAAAACTTCCTTTTATAGACTGTACATCTAACTTACAGCGTTAAATTATTGTCTTCTATCAGTTTTTGTAAAATTTGTGCTTCTAATGCACTGCTACTATCACCCTGATACAAATCATCATACGTAACATCGGCTAGTAAGATATTTTGTTGGACGTCATCGTCTCCATTGGCCTTGATAGAAATCGTTACGCCTTCCGTTGATTCTTCTAGATCGAGGTACAGTGTCGCAACAATGCCAGTCGCGATACCTAAGCCACCCAGGATACCTGACAAATCAATCGCATCCGTGTCTGGTGAGGCATCAAAATCTTGAACCACATCGAAGCTCGGCGCATCAGCGCTACCTAAACCTGAAGATTCAAATACAAAACTATCCGAGCCTGTACCACCAATTAGCAAATCATTGTCGTTTGTTGCGTTAATCGTAGAGTCACCTTCAGCTACAAATTCAACCGATACGGTTTGTGGGAGACCAACCGCTTGGTTATTACCGATTTCTGCTGATGGCTCAATCGTTAGATCAAATTGATCACCACTGTTATAGCCCCCTGTAATCGCTAGATTCGGCACATCCGCTAGTTCCACGACATACTGACCATCAACCATAGATCCATGCGAGAAAGTTAAACCTGCAGGAATATCGTAGATGGTAATAAAACCCTCCTCAGAATAGGCAGGGTTGACGAGAGAAAGGTCTAAACCAAGAGGAATCGTGCCACTCGCTTCAGCGACAATTGATGGGTATTCAAGGCTTAGCAACGGAGCATCGGGCTCTGGTGTAATCACCAATGTCATATCTTGTGAACTTGGTGCGCCAGTATCTGTGACCAAATTACCAAGCACCGTATTTTGGTCAACCGTTTGACCTGTGATCGTAATATCGAGGTTGCCCCAAGCATCGCCAGCAAAGAACTCAAGCTCATCAACAGAACTTGCTTTAACGAGGATCGAAGCTTGTATAATGCCGCCAACATTAGTGAAAGAGCTTGTTTCAGAACCAATGCGAATTCTATCAAGCCCAGTTAAACCCGAAGGGTCCGAAGTCCCATTCACCGTGACTGTAATTAATAAGAACTCATCACTGTTGGTCTCGAAACTATTCGCATCAAGTGGAATAACAATGCCTTCATCTTCAGTGCCTGTCATCTGTCCAGGTAAGTCGAAGAATTCCACCTTATCACCAATAGGGTTCACACCAACGGTAAAGTCAGATTCGGTATAGCGGATTTCAGTGGTGCCGATTTCTTGAGTGATTGCCTCAAGTACCAGATTCATATCACCACTGAAATCTCTTGGCGGCATAATCACTAAGTTATCCAACTGGCTTGGATCTAATTGCCACTCATAGGTAGGGTTTCCATTGAACGTGCCGCCATCTGCGCCATTGTTTGGAACAATGGCGCAGATGGCGGCACGTTCAATGGA
>NZ_LWEH01000149.1 GCF_001635455.1 Vibrio sp. HI00D65 | reverse complement strand
CAGCGGCGATGAATTTCGCTGGTTTTGATTTAGTAGGACAAGCAGGAAGCTCTTCTACAGGTAGATCAACTCAAGAGCTAGATACTTCTACAGCAGGTACATCTGGACAATTTAAACAAATAGGTATTTCCAAGGATCCCGACAATAGTGATACGAGTTCAGCAAACGTTAACGTTTATGTAATTCCAAACACTGGCGAGCATTCTTACTTACTAACAACAGCNTTAAGCTAATAGGAGTCTAATATGCCAATATCAAGATCACAACTGGTAAAGGAACTAGAACCGGGCNTNAANGCTTTGTTCGGTTTGGAATATGCCAGATACGAAAATCAACACGAAGNNATCTATGATATAGAAACTTCGGACAGAGCTTTTGAAGAAGAAGTAATGCTATCCGGTTTCGGTTCTGCGCAGGTAAAACCAGAAGGTACGTCAATTAACTTTGATGATGCTACTGAGTCTTTCACTGCAAGGTACACTCACGAAACTATAGCACTTGCTTTTGCGATTACTGAAGAAGCTGTAGAGGATAACCTTTACGACAGAATCAGCTCTCGTTACACAAAAGCACTTGCTCGTTCAATGAGTAACACCAAACAAGTAAAAGCGGCTAACGTATTAAACAATGCGTTTGATTCATCTTTTACTGGCGGTGATGGAGTAGAACTATGTTCTACAGCGCACCCGTCAACTGGTGGGAACATTAGAAATGAGTTGTCAACTGCGTCTGACTTAAATGAAACTTCACTTGAGCAGTCGCTAATCGATATTTCATTACTAACTGATGACAGAGGTCTAAAGATCGCTCTCAACGGTAGAAAAATGATTATACCGGTGCAACTACAGTTCGTAGCAGAAAGATTGATGAA
>NZ_LWEH01000148.1 GCF_001635455.1 Vibrio sp. HI00D65 | reverse complement strand
GTCCAGTTTGGTAGTTTTCAAGACGTTAAAAAGATTATTCAGTCTCGTCTTTTTTATCCTACTTTTATCACTGGTCTCTCTGGAAATGGTAAAACATTTTCTGTAGAACAGGCCTGTGCATCTCTTAAGAGAGAACTTATTCGTGTAAACATTACNATTGAAACAGATGAAGATGACCTCATTGGTGGATTCCGTTTACTCAACGGTCAAACNGTTTGGCATAATGGCCCGATCATCGAGGCCTTGGAGCGCGGCTCGATTCTATTGCTTGACGAAATTGACTTGGCTTCCAACAAGATTCTTTGCCTTCAATCAATCCTCGAAGGAAAAGGAGTCTTCCTCAAGAAGATTGGAAGATATGTAAAACCAGCGCCAGGATTCAATGTGATTGCAACTGCAAACACAAAGGGTAAAGGTTCTGAGGATGGTAGATT
>NZ_LWEH01000147.1 GCF_001635455.1 Vibrio sp. HI00D65 | reverse complement strand
TGCATCTTTTACACCTTGTACTTGTCCTTTTGTTAAAGTTATTGTAGTCATTAGTAATACTCCCTTTGTTCCGTGTTNNNCGGTTCATCGTAATAGTCATCGGGAAGTTTTACAAAGTTGCCTTGACGGTATCTCATGAGAGCTTGCGTAGTTGAATCTACGTAGTCATCATGGTCGCCAAAAGGGAACGCCGCACACTCCTCTATAACGTCCTCGGCCCATCTTTCATCTGGTACCCAAACTTGGCCAGACTCAAACATAGGCGCTACTGAATTAACCCTTACATGTTTATCATTACCCCTGCTNGGTGTAAAGTTAACAACAGGTATTCCAGACGATCTTAGCTCATCTGTCAACGGAAGTCCAGAAGCTTTTGCTTCCACGATCACCGTTTCGGGTTCCCAGTATTTGTATTTATCCATAGCGATTTTTTTGAGTTCTGTAAACTCCCATCTTCCTTTTTCTGCATCTAGTAATATTATTTGCGGATTACCTCTACG
>NZ_LWEH01000146.1 GCF_001635455.1 Vibrio sp. HI00D65 | reverse complement strand
AATTCTCCGCCTGATTCTCGCCGCGATCGTTTTGATGGTCGCGTTCCGCATGTTCTTGGGCCTGTTCTACCAGCCCGACGAAATCTACACGCTGTATCCGCTGTGAGAGTGCTGCTGCTCCTGGCTTTCGCGTTTGCGCTCATGGGACAGCGCGATCCCATCCTCGTGCCCGAGGTCAGCCAGCACGAGGTGCAGGTGCGCCAAGGCTTTACCGGCACCGAATTGCTTTTGTTCGGCGCCGTACTCGATCCGCAGGGTCGCGCGGCGGGCAGCGACTACGACATCGTGGTCGTCCTCAAGGGACCGTCCGAACCCGTGCGCCTGCGCGAGAAGGAACGGT
>NZ_LWEH01000145.1 GCF_001635455.1 Vibrio sp. HI00D65 | reverse complement strand
ATGGAGATGCCAGAGATCGAAGTTGCCAGCGTCGAGACAGAGATTGAAATGGAGATGGAGATGGAAATGGAGGTAGACGTGGAAACGACCGCGGAACCCGAACCAGAGATGGAGGAACCAGTAAATGAACCAGAAACAGAAGTTAAACCCGAACTGAAGCTGAGCCAGAATCCGTGGATGAGTCTACTGAAGAGGATTCTACAGAAGCTGATGCNANTNCGGAANAAGAGTCTGAGCCGNAAGAGAGCGTTTCAGAGGCTGAAGGAGATGAGGAGCAACCAGAAGATATGGAAGAACCAGAGGATAAGGGTGAAACCGAAGAGAAACCGGTAAAAAAACCAGAGTCCAAAAAAGAAAAAGCGGCTAAAAAAATAGTCAAAAAGATGGGCGATAAAGGTAGATATGACTCCCAAAATCAATTAAAAACACTTATTGTGATGCAGGTGCTAGGTAATACTAAAACCTTCTTTGACTCACAAAAACAACTAAACGATAGGGCAGGATTCTTTACTGATGACTTTTTGCCTGATGCGGTTATAANTGATAACAATATAGCTAGTTATTTCTTGTTTGCAGGAAGTGACGGGCTAATGAACGAAATGGTGATGCAACAATGGCAGAAGTAGAAGTAGGCGGTATTAAATTTAGAGGTGGCAAAATCTTTGTCATTCTTACAGCACTAACCACAGCAGGTGGTGCTTTATGGGGTGGCTTTGAATTTTACAAGGATTACCTCACGATGAAAGANCAGATACAAGAATATGTTGCACCAGACTTATCTGAGTTTGATAAGAATATCGCGCTAACAAAAGAAGAAATGG